>NZ_FWXY01000009.1 GCF_900176365.1 Desulfocicer vacuolatum DSM 3385
TAAAATCAATGGTGATAATCCCTGAATTGGCAAATAGTTATGAGTAGTCTACATAATTCTTTTGCCAAAACAACACGAAAATAAGAGATAAGAATCTAAGAAAGCTTTTGAAAAATGGAAATTTCGGCATTTAAAAAATAGTAAATATTCGGCTCATCAATGTAACGGTTTGGCCGGTGCGCCATATTCGCTTAATTGGGACTGCGTGGCATATTATGTGAGCAAGCCAAAATAAATGATGATGGGGTGCCAGCGGAATATTTACAAAAAATGTGAGAAAAGAGAATAAATCAGCCATTGTTTCATGTCAAAGGATTTGACGCAAAATTGTCTTTTTATGGGCAATTAAGGTGCTCATATTGCTTGAGCAATGGGCAAATGATGTGTAAATCATGATGAAATCACATTGATGAAACAGTCATCTTTTTGATTCCAACACATATGAGCCCATAATTAGAATTGCTGTGAAATGTTGTTAAAAAAATTCAGAAAAAGGAAGTGTCTTGTCTGAACCCCACGGATTGTATGTCCATGTGCCCTTTTGTGTTAAAAAATGCGCCTATTGTGATTTCTATTCCACAAGTGATCTAACCCTGACAAACAGCTTTGTTGCTGCATTGTTGAAGGAGATGAAGCTGCGCTCTTTTAAGGATCGTTGCATTGACACCATCTATTTTGGTGGGGGAACTCCCTCGGTGCTCACCGCCCGGCAGATGGAGCGCATTTTATCCGGTATCCATGATTTTGCCCCTGTTTCTCCGTTGCTGGAGGTGACAATGGAGGTGAACCCCGGCACTGTGGGGGGCACATATCTTGCGGATGTGTATTCCCTGGGTGTCAATCGGCTTAACATCGGGGTGCAGTCCTTTGGGGATGAAAAACTTAAATTCCTCGGTCGAATTCATAATTCTGAAGACGCAGTCAAGGCCCTGGAAGATGCCCGCCGGGCAGGCTTTGAAAACATCGGCCTTGATCTTATGTTTGGGGTTCCCCATGAAATGCCGGAGCAATGGCGCAAAGACATGGATACGGCCTTTTCCTTTTTGCCGGAGCATCTCTCTTGCTATATGCTCACATATGAGCCTGATACCCCCCTTGATAATACCCGCAGGGCCGGTGGGGTGATACCCCTGGAAGATGAAAAAGTGGCCGATCTTTTTACGTTTACCTCCCGTTATGCAGGGCAACTTGGGTATGATCATTATGAAGTGTCCAATTTTGCAAAAAAAAAGAGCTGCCAATCCCGTCATAATAAGAAATATTGGTCTGGTGTGCCCTACACAGGGTTTGGGCCGGCAGCCCACTCCTTTGATGGGACAACACGTTTCTGGAATCACCGGGATGTCATCAAATATATCCATCACCTTGAAAAGGCCGAGCTGCCTGTCCTGGAACAGGAATTTCTCACCCGGGAACAGGTTCTCATGGAAAGGGTGATGCTGGGACTGAGAACCTTTGAAGGACTTGATATTTCGGCATTTGAACAAATTGCAGGACAACCCTTTGAGCAACAGTTCCAGGCTGTGCCTGGCCGGGTGGAAGAACTGGGATGGGGCGGGATTTCCCAGGGAAGATTTTCCCTTAATCTTGGGGGGATGGTCTATCTGGATACGGTGGTGGAGTGGTTTGTGGAAAAAATTGTATGAAACATCGGTGTGGTTAAATGGGGTCAGGCCTGCTTTATTGTCTTTTGATACAGACCTGACCCCATGAGTTAATCATACACCAGGGGGGCATTGTTTGTGAAAATGTTGCTTTGGTGTTGGACGATTAAGTTATTCAATGACGGCTTTATCTGGGTTTTCTTCCACTTTTTTCAGGATTTCCATGGATTTTTCCTGGGGCAGCCATTTAATGGTGCCTTCCCCCACATCATAGACAGCACCCACCACCGTGACCTTGCCTGCGGCAACCAGGTTCCGGGTGGCCGGGCTTTCCATGAACAACTCTTCAATGCCGGTCCAGATATTTTCTTCAATGGCCATGGGAATAATATCTTCCCCTTGGATCTCAGGATGATCAGCCATGGCTTTTTTAACCGCCGGGATAATATTGTCCACCAGGGCCGGGATATTGCGTTCCAGGGCATGACCATGACCCAGAACCGCCTGGGTAACAGCCGTCACCGCACCACATTGGGTGTGACCCAGCACCACCAGCACCGGGGTGTTCACATGGGCAAGACCATATTCAATGGAGCCCCTTTCATCCACATCACACACATTGCCTGCCACGCGGATAACAAAAATATCCATGATGCCAGCGTCAAAGATTGCCTCCACAGGCACCCGTGAGTCAGAGCAGGTAATCACCGTGGCATAGGCGTGGTCCCCCTGGTTTTCCGAGCCTGCCTGGAGGAGCCTTGCAAGGTTCATGTGGGGGTGGGCTGATTCACCATGGACAAATCGCTGATTGCCTTTTTTCAGGAGAGAGATGGCTTCATCCGGTGACGGTTTGCCTTCAAAGGGATCTTTCCCTTCATGGGCCGTATCTGCCACGGCATGTGCCTCTTGTGTTTCTATTGCTGCTGTGTCCCCGGTGGTGGCCGCATGGGAAGCATCCTTTGCAACATCTTCCTGCTCCTGGGCCGGGAGCACTTCTGTTTCATTTGCCTGGACACCTGCTTTTGCATGGTGTTTCTCTTCTGCGGCAGCCTCCACAGTGCCTTTCGAAGCTGCATGGGTTTCCATGGCAACTTCATTGTGTGTATCTGTTGCAGCAGGGGAATGTGGGGCATCATCACCGACAAAGGTGACCACAAGGATGAAGACAAACATCACGCCCAGGTAGGCCCATAGAATGATTTTGTTTTTTTTCTCGTCCATTTTTTCTCCTTAAATAGATTTGAGCTGTTTTTACCTTGTGTTACAAAAGAGTCGCCCAGCCTTGTTGCGGCAACTTCTTTTAGTTAACTTTTTTTCCGAAGTTGTCGGGTATCCCCCACGCGGATGGTGAGATTGATGGTGTCAAAGTATTCAATCAGGGGGATGATGTACTTGCGGGAAACACCTGCCATATCCTTGAACTGGGGGGTGGTGATTTCACCGGATTTTTGCAGAAATGTCACAAGTTTTGTTTCAATATCTTTGATGGCCTTTGCATCAAAGTAAAGATCATCCTTGGTTTTAACAATGCTTTTTTCATCAATGAGCATCTGAAGCACATCCCTTGCAACTTTTTGGTCCACCTCCAGATCCTGGCAGATGGTGCGGAAAAAGGGCGGGGTAAGTCCTGATTTTTGATAAATTTTCAGAATTTTTTCCCTGACCTCTTTTTCATCCACCTGCAAAGCCACCTCATGTTGAGAAAGGCGGATGGTCCCCTTGTCCTGGATCACTTTGTTTTCCTTGGTAAGCCGTGCAATGACCAGGGGAAACAGTTTGGAATCTTTGTCATTGAAGGCCCGGAATTTGGATTTCAGTTCCTGGCTGGGCATTCCCTCCTTTAAAGGGTTGTCTTTATGATATGCACCAAGGCGGTCGATGACCTCCTGGGCAATGGTGTCAAACAGGGCACCATGGACGTAGATTCGCTGCTCTTTATCGGTCTGGATAAGGCGGCGGTTGGCCAGCATTTTTTGCAGAATATTTCCCAGTTTTTTATCCGGTATACTGGTCATGATCCTTAAATCTGCAAAGGAGACACCGGAAAATTTACCCTGTTCTGCAAAGTAGGAGAGGATGGCCTCATGATCTTCTTCCATGAGGCAGGCAAGGCCTTCTATGGCCTGGGTGTCGGAAAGTTTATGCTTTCTGGCAACGGGGTTGAGGATTTGGCCGCCGCCAATGGTTTTAATGGGGGAGTAACTTCTGATGACGAATCGGTCTCCTTTCATGAGACACACCGGGGTTTCCAGGCGAATCTGCACACAGGCAGTGTCACCGGGGGTGAGCTCTGCTCGATCCAGGAGCACCATGTACCCGAACACTTCGCTGGTACCGGAATGGAACCGCACCCGGGTCCGGGGTTTGGCCGGTTTGGCATTGCTGGAAAGAAAAAGGATTTCAGCATCCACCATGTAGCTGGGGTGCAGAGTGTCCGGGGTGGAGAGAATGTCTCCCCGGTCAATGGTTTCCCTGTCCAGTCCCTGGAAGTTTATGGCGGTGCGGGAGCCTGCCGTCACTGTATCCACGCTGTTGCCATGGACCTGGATGCCCCGAACCTTGGAGGTGATGCGGGAGGGAAAAATCATTATATTGTCCCCCACATTGGTTTTTCCCGATGCCAGGGTGCCGGTGATCACTGTGCCAAAGCCCTTCATGGAAAAAACCCGGTCCACGGGAAGTCGAAAAATGGGGGACGGGGTCCGGGGGGGGATTTTGTGGCACAGCTCATTGAGGGTCTTCTTAAAATCCTCAAGTCCTTCCCCTGTGGTGGAAGACACCTGAATGATGGGGGCATCCTCCAGAAAGGTGCCCTGGGTGAACTCCAAAATATCCTCCATGGCAAGTTCCATCAAGTCTTCATCCACCAGGTCAATTTTGGTCATGGCAATGAAGCCGTGCTTGATCCCCATGAGGGTGCATATTTCCATGTGCTCCCGGGTCTGGGGCATCACTCCTTCATCGGCGGCAATGGCCATGGATACAATGTCAATGCCACTGGCCCCGGCCACCATATTTTTTACAAATTTTTCATGGCCGGGAACATCCACAATGCCCACCACTTCACCACTTTCCAGGGGAATGGAGGCAAATCCAAGCTCAATGGTGATGCCCCGTTTTTTTTCTTCCTTGAGTCGGTCGGTTTCAATGCCGGTTAACGCTCTGATGAGGCTGGTCTTGCCATGGTCAATGTGGCCTGCGGTTCCCAATATGATCTGGTCCACTGTATCATCCCCTCTATTTTTTTGAGTTTCGTTGTCGCATCAGCTGCATAAGGTATGCACCTGCCACAAGGCCCCCACCCAGGGCAATTCCCTGGAAGATGCTCCATTCCGGGCGGAAAATTCGTGTGAGTAAAATACCAAAGGCCATGCCAAGGATCAATCGTACTATAAAGATTGGGAAACCGCTCATGTCTGTTTTTTTATCCTTTATCAAGGTGAGCCGATGTTAAAAAAACATCGGAGTAGATAATATCCGAAAAATAATAAACAAACTTGAAACAAGGGTCAATATGAATTTTGGGGAGTAATTTTGGTTTTGAGCAATTGCTGTCCCCTGGGGATGACGGGGACATTTTCTGAGCTTTTCTCTGGTCCTGGTAAAATTTCAGCCGATTTTGATGAGAATGGCCCCGGCCACGATGAGTATGGAGCTCAGGATTCGGTTCAGCCCCACCTGTTCTTTAAAAAATAAAAAGCCAATGCAGATACCAAACAGGGTGCTCACCTGGCGAAGGGCAGATGCGTAGCTTGCCTGGGCCTCCTGCAGACCCATACGAAAGCTGATGAAAGACAGGAGCATGATGATGCCGCCCAGAAGAATGCTTTTGGGATTGTATTTCATCTCGGCAATCACCCGGGGTGTCTGGTGTTGCCATATCACCCGCACCACATGGAATATCAACATATAAAAAGAGAGATGAAAGGTGTAAACGAAAATATCTCCGGTCATGACCCCCAATTTGTCCGCCACTGCCCCAAAGGAGTAGAAAAATGAGGCTGCAAGCGCAGTTAAAACTGGGGCGTTGTTTTTTTGGGGGGGACGTTTAAATCGGGGTCGGATGATAAGAGTGCCCCTTTGTATGCTTATGGCACCGTAAATTATCAGGGCAATGCCTGTGGCTCCGGCCAGGGAGATGGATTCGTTGAGGAGAAGGTAACTCCAGAAGATAATGTACACCGGCCCGGTCACTGTGAGGGGATAGACCAGGGTGAGATCCCCTTTTTCCAGGGAGAGCGCCACAAAGTATTGGTAAAGAAAAAAGAAAAATCCTGCGGCAAAGGCGGTGTACATGGTGGATGAAATGAATAAAGATGCGGTGTCATGAAATTGGAAAATATAAATGCCCATTCCAGTAACTGTGACGCACATCATTAAAAAAACGGCACTGGTTTTATCTCTGCATGTTTTTAATACGCTGTTCCACAATACATGGAACAGGGCGCTGATGATGATGAATCCAAAACCTTTTAATGTCATTGGGTGCCGTTTTGCTTAGAGGGGTTATGGGTGAATGAACTTGCCTGTTTCTTTTTTCGGTTGGCCCTGGAGGCTGTTGTTTTTACCTATTCCTTTTGGCGGCGTTTGGCAATGGAAAAAAATGGGGTGGATGTTAAAAAAAAGATTGCAATTTGTGTGATGGGCTGATATAAAGTCCTGGTTTGATTGTGGTGGGTGTAGCTCAGTTGGCAGAGCGCTAGGTTGTGGTCCTGGATGTCGAGGGTTCGAGCCCCTTCACTCACCCCATTAAAAAAATATGCAATTTTGAATTGCTATTATGCGCCTGTAGCTCAGCTGGATAGAGCGTCGGACTTCGAATCCGCAGGTCGGGAGTTCGAATCTCTCCAGGCGTGCCATAAAAATCAAGGGGTTACAGCAAATCAGCTGTGACCCCTTTTTTGATTTGGGGCAAAAATTCCCATTTTATTCCCAGTTTTAAAAATGATGGTGAGTGAATTATTGTGAACAAAAACACCCATTATCCCCCACCTGACCGATTATATTTTTTTAGCATGGCCCTTGGTTGCCTCTCCTCCACCCCCCACGATTCCGAATCACAACCTTTCAGTCATTGGCCAACAATCCATACCCGTTTCCATAGACATCATTCTATCAAAGGATTCTTTGCACCTGGCGGTGATGGTTTACCAGGGAAGATAAAAGGGGTGGAAAACTATTCCGGACCTTGGATGATCCACCATCAGTGTCCAAAGTTTAACCAGGCTATGGATAAATATTTATCTGACAACAGACCGGTTAAAGGAATCATGCCCGTGTTTGAGAATGTGGGGTTTTCGTAGGTTTTTTACAGGAAGGGTTTACCGGCTCCAGGGTGGCAATGATCCAAGGTCCGTTGGCGGGCAGCTGTCCAGGGTAGGCACCCGGCAGGAGAAAGAAGACTTTAACTTGGCTGCTATCTATCCCATGGCTTACTGGGTCCGGTGTCCGGTGATGAGAGATCCATGTTCCAGGTAAAGGGGTGTCCATTTCAGATCCCCCTTGATGTGCTCCTTTGTCTGGGGGATAAGACGAACAAGTCTTTTCAGCCTGCCCGGTGCCCCACCCAATTCAAGGGGTGCGCTTTTAATGCGTACCCCTTAGTGATACCTTTGTAGGACTCAGCCATTTTGGCTGACTGCCCCGTGCCCCGTTTTGGGGCAGTCCTACATAGGTAACTGTATCCAAAGGGAATGGAGTCTTGCTCCGAACCCTTAGCCTGGCACTGGGAAAACCCGTATCAGGTATTGCTCGATGCCTGGGAAAATACGGCTATCTTTGAGTATGTGCTTTTTTTGCACAATGCTGGTAATAGCCGTTACTGGATGGAAGGTCGGCTTTAATATCGGCAAGTTAAAAAGGGGGTGCTGCCATAGCATACCCTTTGCCCAGGATTCCTTTTTTGGCCAACGGCTTTTAACCGTCCTCTCCACTGCACAAATGTAGATAGTGCTTTTGACTGCTCAACTTTGAGCGGTGGCCACGACCTAAGATTTACTGAGGTCATCACGGGGAAACCTGACACCCCGTTTTGGTGCATCAGACCTTTAGGGCCCAAAGGTCAACCAAGGTTTAAGACTCCCCGGCATTCAAATAAGATCTGCTCAAATTTGAGCAGGTGTCTACCACATCTCCCCAAATTTGGGGAGTGATTCCGGGATAAGATGCCCCGATTTTTCGTGTTATCTTTTTGACGGCTCAAAACTGAGCCACCAGTTGACCGGCTGAATTTTCAGCCCGTTGATTCAAGGGAGTAGCCACAGACGACTCCCTTTCCTTTCTTTTTTGGATTTAAAATCTGAATATTCCAGAGGTAGCCATAAGCGACACCCTTTCCCCTGGCAGGTACAAAACATCTTCGTAGGGAAAACCCCCAGGGGTTTGACTTATTGCAACGGGGATGCAAAAAATCCCCCCCAGGGAATGAAGGAATCCAGGGCGGTTAAAATATTCTTAACCCGGCTGGTGTGTGAGCCCACGGGTAATGCCCCGGGCAAGATCCCCCAGTGGTAACCGGGAAGGAAAACACCCCTCCACGGTCCCGGCAACCTGTGCCTTATAAGCCCGGACAAAGTCCCGGGTCCACCATTTCAATTCCGATTCCTGCACCCGTGATGCCCAGGCGTACCACTTCCACCTGGTACTCATCAAATGTCTGGTGACAGGATCATTAAAAGATGGATTGACCCGGGCTCCATACCGGTGAAGATGCTCCAGGACTTTCCCGGCCTCGATCTCTGCCTTATCCCCCTGGCCACCACCCATGGCGTTGATAATATCAGCAGTGGTGGGCATGGTGTTGAATCTGTGAGTCTGGATAAGCTTGACCGCTGCTCCTTCCACCTGGTCAATGGAATATTCTTTCAATGCAGTAAACCGGAGTTTCAAACCGTTGCTGGTGAAGGACGTACCGGGGTAATTATCTGCAATGGCCATCATAATTTCCGTGAATTGTTTGAGATCTTGTTTTTTCATGCCTCCACCCCCATCTCGGTCAAGAATTGTGCTGCGGCCATGTAATTTGAATCCATCCGTTTACAGCCCGTGACAGTCCCATTGGGATATCTCCCGGCAGGAATAGCACCTGCAAAGCCCCCAGGTGATAACATGGCAGTGGTGGTGGGTTGACTTTTCATGGTTTCCAGGTACCCGGCGGCCCACTGGTTTTTCAAAGTCTTATCCAGGTATGCCTTGTACTGCATCCACCCGCCTTTCACGTTGGCGGTGGCATAAGCAATGGCCTCCCGCACCTCCAGGGGGCTGTATTCCTTTGCGGATTTGTTGACAAGGGCCTTCACCATGGGTTGCTGGTGCTGTTCAGGGATGAGGTCCCAAAGAGAATTTATATCTTCTGTGGCTGGATACGACGACGGCGGCTCCACAACTTCCACCTTTGGCTCTGGATCCGGGGCAGTAGTCGTTTCTCCCTTTGGATTGTTAATACCCTTATTAGTTATTACGTCCTCGGATTCCCGTATGTGGGTTTTCCGCATGCGGTCATCATTATTGGCGTGGGTATCCCTGGTCTGGGTTTTAGCCTGGCTGCTTTTCTCCATCGGTGCCCCCAGTTTTGGGGTGGCATCCCCTTCCTGTATAATAAGTTGCCTTGAATTTGAGGCAACCTTTGATACTTCCCCGCTGCTCACATCTGAGCAGCCCCCGGAGAGGATGTCTTTGGATTTGAGATCACAGATTGTGACACCAGAATTTTTCGTGCCTTTTGTGACATCGCATTTTGCGATATCTAAAACACTCTCAGTGGCGGCAGGGTCCACCCGATGATCAAAGACAACATACCGGGTCCCGGTGATCCTGCCACATTCCCCCCTGGTCACCTCTTTGTGAAGATACCCGGCCTCCACCAGCTCGGTTAAAGAGGATCTTAAAGCGGTGTGGCCATCCTTGCCGGTCTTTACCAGATGATTGACATTGACGTTCCAGGTGTCCGGCCTCGATAACAGCCGGGCAAGTGTCCCCCGGGCTTTATCTGAGATGGTTTCATCTTGCAAAAATTCATTTGGAATCCGGGTATAATTGCCTTTCAATTCTTTTCTGATAATCATTTTAAAGCCCCCTCAATATTTTGGGCATGACTTCCTGTGGATCAAGAGCCACAAGGCCCGGCCATACTTGTTGGCGTTTTTTTGCCAGAAACATCAAATGTTCATAATCATCCTTGGCCTTGGTCAACATTTCAACCATACCCTGGTAAACCTCTGGTGACATCGCCAATTCTTTATTCAAGTCGGTTTCCTGTTTCTTCATGAAGTTGATGAGGATCTGTAATCGTAGTTGTGAGCGTTCAGGGGTTTTTATTGACATGCTTCCCCCTTATTCACGACAAGCTTGGCGTTCACCACTGCACCAGCTTTATATGGGAACTGGTGGCGTTCAATGACAGATACCTGAATTTCACCAACGCTTTTCTCAATGCAATGAATGGCTTCATCTATGGTGGAGCTGCTGTCCCGAATCATGGCCATAAATGGAGCCCCAAACTTTTCGTATTCATCATCTGACAAGATATCCAGCATAACCTTGAACCTCTCAATGGATGCCTTCATCATGAATGACAGGGATTGAGTTTTAACATTGACCTTGTGGTGTGCCCAGGGGTGACGGTATTCTGTGGTCCCATCGGGTAATATGTGTTTTTCCAGGTCAAAGCACTGTGGGGTTTTGTTCGGTACGGATAATGTGGTGGGATTTGTGGCGTGATTTTTCATGATAAGGCTCCTTTGGTAGAATTAAGCCCTTTCGGTCCTTCCAAAAACAAAAAGGGCAACATGAAGGTTGGAAGACCGGCCCAAAGAAACCGGCAGGCCCTAAGGCCTCCCCCATGCTGCCCTATAAGGACGCATGAAATAAAAAAAGCGTTCACATAAAAATGTAGACGCTTTCCGCGTCTTTGGGTTTCCGGCTTCCAAACCGTCCCCCCTGATTTTGCAGAGGGTGAATTATTCATAGCTTGGTGGTGGGTTTGTGTCAAGGGGAATTTGAATCAACTTGCCCCAATTTACAAAAATGTATGTTGAAATTTGAGGTTGTTTTTTAAGTACTTTCTAAGTACAGATACCAACTATTTAGAATTTAAATATAGGACGGGGGATATCAAGTTCATTAAAAAGCTTTTCAGCTGAATGTAAATCACCACCCATTCGATAAAAATCCATCTTTAGAGTCTCAATACCAATTTCATGAATAATTCTAACCCCTTTTGGAGTCGCTTGATACTCGGTTTGATAATTTTGCCCACATTCTTCTGCAAATTCGAATTCACATAGAGAACCTAAACAAGCGGACACTTTGTCGATCTCAATATTTATGCTTTTCGATATTCCTTCAACTTTAGACAATCCGTGACAACATAAAGAAGCAAGTACCCGCACAGCATTTATAGGTGTATGTTTATCATCTAAATTGTCTATATCATTGTAACCTTCTTTAGGAGCAACACATATTATAGCATCAATGAGGCAACCCTTCATACTCCAGTATCCATCTCTTGTCATAACTTTGCGGGCTAATTTTTTTTCTGGTGTCTCCATAATCAATCAATCCTTTTTTTGTAAAAAATTAATAACATTTTTAATAATCTCATACGCCCACCCCAAAAACATGTCAACGAATTTATCAAAATGTAACACCCCATGGAATTTACTGGGAACAGTGCCAACATGAAGCTATGTGAAGTTAAGTGAAAAAAGAAATTATTGACAATTTGGTGGGCCTCGGTCATATAATAGCTTGAATGTGCCATTGCCAAAAGTTGGCTTTGGCATTATTATTATGAACAATACAAACTTATCAAAGGAGGTTGACCATGGCACGACCAATTGCACCAACCCCTCGTTTGGATGCAAGATCATCTGATAGGTTTTTAGAAAGCGTTACCAAAAATCTTGGGAAAAAATCACGGCCTATAAGCACACCGAACATTGACGCTACAATAAAATCTATCATGGCACATGCAATCAAAAAAAAGAAACGAGCTTCATAACGACAAATTTTCGCTGATACCAGCAATGACTAAAGACGATTTCAGAAGTTGGGAAATCGTTTGTTTTGATTGTGGGAATGATGACCTTAACGAATTTTTTCAAATAGATGCATACCCGCATCATGAACAGCTATTAGCGACCACATATTATTTTCAACCCAAAGAAGCCACAGATAGTGATATTTTCTATCCTGTGGCTTTGGTGTCTTTGCTAAATGACCGAGTTGAAATAACAAGAGAAGAGCGCAAAGGCAGTAAAAAGGATTTTGGCAAATCTTTGAAAAAAGGGATTCCATACCCCAAAAGAAATTATTCTTCATTCCCTGCGGTTAAAATAGGGCGGTTAGGGGTTTCCACCAAGTTCCAAGGGCAGGAAATAGGCACATCTCTTTTAAACATGATCAAAGCCTTGTTTTTAACCAGTAATAGGACCGGTTGCAGATACATTACTGTGGATGCATATCAAGAGGCCTTGCCATTTTACTATAAAAATGAATTTGCACCTTTGTGGGATGAAGACGAAAACGAGCCCCAGAGAATTCTTTACTACGACCTGAAAAGATTTATTCCTCTCCTTTGACCCCACCCAAAGACCTTAACATTTCTTAGCACTTCATGGGGTCCGTATCTTTTTGAATCCATTCAATGCAGACTTGGCCTTTCCTTCCGGCGTTATCGGCCCGGTACTCCACCCACCATGTAGACGGCACCGGCCATTTTGATAAAGATCTTTTCTCTTGCAGGACGTCCCGGCCCTGGTCTTTGCCCCTCAGTAATCTTTTTGTTGGATCTCTTCACGGGTCTGCTTCATTTATCTGGCTCCTTTTCAAATATGGGTTTTTCTAAGGCTCTCAAGGGGTTTGTGTCCGGCAGCACCAACAATGCCCTTTTCTTCGTTTCGTTCCTTCTCTGCAATAATGCTTTCCGTCTCGGGGTCTACCTGCTCTATGGTTTTAAAGACCCGACCACAGTTACAGCAAACCCTCACCCTAAAAACTTCATTCTCCAACCATGACGCGGTGTGTACTACTTTGGATTTTGAGTTATTGCAATATGGGCAGTTCATTTGTTCCTTGATATATTAATTCGTTCAAAACAAAATCCGAGTCCGAACCCGTGACAAGAAAACCCGTGCCTCCTTTGGGTTTTTCTTAATGGCAAGGCCTAAGAAATCCCCGCAAAGGTCCCCGTGCCCCTGCCCAGATAGAGTTATATGAATAAAATGGTGACACGTTTTAAAGGAAACCCTTGACGGCCTGGAACCACTCAGCCAAGCATGGCAACCCACTGGGTCATTTCTTTTGATCAAGTCAACACAACACTGATCCAGTATCCCGATCGCTAATAAGCAAAAGGGGAGAATATGAGCCATACGGCCATGATTGTTTGCGCTCGGCATATCAGACATTAAATGAATCCCTCAAAAAGAAGCGCCCAGGATAACCCAGGCGCTCATAACCCCTATTCGGTGTCAACAACTGCCAGCTTCCCGCCTTGATTCTCCAGGACGATACCATCTACAAGTTCAAGGAGGTCCACGTCAAATCCTGATAGCGCCCCTAACGCCTTCTCCGCGAGTCTTTTCTTACGGGCTGTTTCTTCTGCTTCAATCCGGCGTTTTTCTTCTTCAATCTGCCAATCGGTTTTGAGACTTCCAGCGCAATTGGTGATTTTAATGCCGTTGATTATAACACTCTTAAAATTTTGACCAAGGCGAAAAAATATTGTTTTTGCCTGGCTTTTTGCTGCATTCTCTTCCGGTGTGTGTTTTCGATTACTCATTTTGCTTTCCTTATTTATTATGAATTTTACGGGGATACATCCCCCGCGACTGTTTGCTGTTACCCATCCAAATCGGTCCTTGCCTTTGGTAGCCCCCTAGTGGCTCCATCCACCTCATTCAGCAACCACTCAACAAACTGTTTCTGACTGCGAAAGCCCTCCCTCCTTAATTGCCGTTCCAACCCTTCCCATTGCTCTTCGGGAACGCCAAAGGTTTTAAAAATCTCGTCAAACGGCTCCTGTTCCTCGGCAGCTCCGGCCCTTGCTTCTAATTTCTTTACTCTCGTTTCCGCCTTCATCGCCCATCCTCCCCGATAATTTTTTCAAGTTGCCCAATCCTAAGTTCCAAATCTTCAATCTCAATAGCCTTTAAGCTGGATGACAAGATTTCCTTTGCGGCCGCAACCCGGGCAGAGGGTGGGGCATCCTTGTCTCGGCAAATCTCCGCCAATGCCCTTGCTGCATCACCCGTAACTTGTTGAAGCCTAAGCATGGCCCGGCCCACCATCCGTCGCTTTGCTTTGCGTAATTCATCCTCAAATACCGGCTCATTGAGGTAACGGTTCATGGTAGTTCGTCCGATACCTGCTTGTTCACAAGCATTTCCCAAAGTGTCACAAGAGATAAGTGCCTCCAGGGCTTTCAGTTTTTTACCCCTCAAAGACGTTGATTTTTCACTGTTTTTACTCATTTTTCCATTCCCTTGCCGCTACTATGCGGCTTTGATTCCCTCGTTCCGGTAAACCCCAGCCCTAATCCTGGCGGAGTTCCCCAGGACACCAACGGCAGGATCAATAAAATCATAAATCAGGGCGGTATCCTTTCCAGGTGCCGGCCTTAATATCCGGCCTATCATCTGGATGACTGAACCCTTCCATTTCACTGGATAAGCAAGATAAAGGTTCTGTAATACCGGCAGATCAAACCCTTCCTTTAAAAGGGCGGTGGTGCTTATGATGTGGGTGATATTTCCCCTGGCAATCCGATCGAATATTTGTTTACGCTCCTTTTTCGGAGTCTTGCCGGTGAGTACAACCGCTTCAATGCCGTGGTCTTCAAGCATATCCTTTAATGCCTGGCAGTGATCTACCCGTCCGCTCAATATTAAGGAAAGGCCATCAATGGCGGTGTCTGCTATGGTCTGGCAGATAAGGCGGTTTCGGGGGGTATCCGCTACCAGCTGCCCCATGACCTTGGTGTATTGCGCACTGGCATCCATCATGGTAAAAAAGTCTGTGGAAATCTGCTGATACTTCGCTTCACACAAATATCCATGATCCAACAATTCATCCTTTCCAATGGAGTACCGCACCTGGCCCAGATAAAAGGATATTGCAGCGGTCAACCCGTCATCCCGGAAAGGTGTTGCAGTGCACCCGGCAATGTATCGGGCAGGAAGCTTGCCGATGGTCTCCCGGAATGACTGAGCCCCAGCCTTGTGACATTCATCCACAACAATGAATCCGAAGAGCTCTTTGATATCATCAAGCCGTTTGGTAATCGTCTGGATGGTTCCGATGGTTAACCGGTTTTTTATTTGAAAGATCCCCCCACCAATGATTCCTATTTCTTCCGGATCCATGCCCAGGAATTGAACGGCCCGGTCCCGCCATTGGTAAACCAGCTCTTTTTTATCCACAATCACAAGGGTGGGTTGCCTGCGTCTGGTAATGAGTGACAACATGGCAACGGTCTTACCGCCCCCGGTGGGGAAGACCATAATTCCATCACTTCGGGTCAACATGGTTTGAATACCTGTCTCCTGAAATGGTCTCAATTTTCCGGTGAAATCAAATTCCACAGGTTCCAGCTCAAGGCGGTTATCAGTGATTTGGATATCCTCCCCATGTTCCTGGCAGACCCGGTAAGCTGGTTCCGCAAATCCCCGGGGGATCATCAGGCCCCCACCTGGCATTTTGGTAAAAAATCTAATTATCCGGTCAAGGTTTCCCGTCCACTTGCCCAGCTTCTCGGCTTGGTGATATGTTGGGTTCGGCAGGGTAAGCAGAGATATCAGCTTTCGTTCAGTTTCAACCTTTGCGCCCTTCAAAAATAAATTGCTTTTGAGTTTGAATTCCATTATTTTCCCCTCTGAACTTCCATGTCTTGGCCCCGGTCGAGAGTTCGCAGTTCCTGACCGGGAATATGGGTTTAATCCTCTGGATAATAATCCTTACTATTCAAAATGACTTTGGCATTTTTGGATACAAGGTCGGTGACAAAATCAATTTTCCTTTTATTCCATCCCAAGGCAAGTTTCATCCAGGGGGCAAGACCCTTTTTCCCGGTGATCTGCTTTACTTTCAAAACGTCCTTCCCAATGTCAAGTAGTGCCAACATTCCAAGACACCTAATGCCGCCGCCGGTAAAATTTAACCTCATAACCTCCCTGTCACTCAATCCTATCTTTGAATAATTGCATGGTTCAGGGCTTTCTATATCGCCAAGGGGAAAATCAAACTCAGGAAAAGATTTGATATATTTACTGTGAAGTTGATCAATACTCATACCCTTTAAATCCTCATCCCCCGCATCTTTGAATGTGGAGTAAGCATTCATGCTGCTAGTTGCGGTGGGTCCATCCAAACATGCAGCAATCGCCGCCCATTCAATAAAAACAGATTCATCATAGCTTTCATAAATATCAATAACGTCTCTGCCTGCTTCAACGATGAGTTTGCAAACCCTAAGCTCAATGGATTCTTTCAAGCAGTTGAGGTCTTTTTCATTCTGGGCCTTCACCATTTCCTTAATGGTGGTGGAAGTCACAACTTCCCCGGCCTGAATTTTTTCAATAGCTTCCTGCACAACGTCATCAGGGGTCAAATCTTTGGAAAGAGCAAAAAGGGTTTTTTGTGGGACATCCCCCAGGGCTTCTAAGTGTCCTACCGGTGGGACACTTGAAAGCTGATCATTCGATTTCTCATAGAACTTGATCAATTTATAGGCCTTGGATTTTGAACCATTAAGCTCAATCCTCAGCCATTCCCTGAACCCTCCACCCTGATGCCGGTAAATATCCCGTGCCCTGGCCATTATTTGCCCGGCTCGATATGTGATCTCGGCAGTTTTGCGGCTCAGATATCTAATTTCATCAGCGATCTGTTCAAGTTCGGTAATAGTTGAAGGTTGAAGACCTTCATAGATTGCCATTTCTTTTGTTGCGGTTGCCATTTTTCAAATTCCTTGTTACTTTAAATAAAATTGTTTTCTTGATCTACCCGGGCAGGCCCCACACCTGACCGGGTTTTCTTTATCCCAAATGCCGGATAAGCCAGTCTCCTATCCACCAAATCAAGCTTGTTCCCACCAATGCTGCTAAAAAAACAATTGTTCCCATCTTCTTTATCCTCTTTATCCTCTATATCCATCAATGCGCCATGGCCAATAAATCCCCGGGAATCCTCATATTGAGTCAGTGCGATATCTGCCAATTGGTCAACGGTGGCCTTCACCTTCAATTCATCAATGCAGGGTGGCAATGACCGAAATGTGTAAAATGCGCAATCACATCCAGAGTCATAAAAGATTGAATCCAGGAATTGACTTAAATCAAAAAGATCCAGGAGCGCGATAAAGTTTTTGAGCTCCACCTGCTCCTTGTGGACATCTTTCCGGCTGCTAACATTAAGATCCGGATTTTTGATTGATTCGATATCCATTATTCTTTTTTCGGCCATTTTATATATTCCTTTGATTGATTGATTTTCTATCCATACTCAATGAGTGAAGGCACCACCTAAAGGGTGGGTCACTCACTCTATATATAGTAATGACCCACTGACCCACCCCGTAAACACTGGCTCTAAAGGTGGGTCATTGCATACTGTGGATGACCCACCTCGCGGTTTTTATAAGCCATTGTTTTAATGTTTCTTTTTGGTGGGTCATCATAGCAGTGACCCACCCATGACCCACTTGACCCACTAAAAGGCCGTGACTCACCCTATTTAATACAATATAGTTAATTGCATATTGCGTATTCATAAGCCTGTTTCCCGTTTTTAATGGTGGATGTCATGGATATAAATGTGCTATCTGTGGCGGTCTTGATATGTCTCCTGGCGGTAGCCTTTGACACTCCTGACAGATTTATATAGGTATTGATCAAATCAATTCTGGATACAACATCATCACCCAGGTCGGTAATGGCTTGCTGGATCAATCGGCCCTGTTCCATCTGCTCCGGTGAAATAGCCTCTTCTACTGTTTGAAAATTAAGAGCCTGATCCATACGAAGGAGAAAAGGGTTGAACTTTTTCATGTTATTGGCTTTTTCATGGGTAACTCTAATACATGGGACTGATGCGGTGCGGTGGGTGACTTCACTCCCTTGGATATCGGTAATGCGATCTGAGCCTATGAACTCAGCTTTAAGGCCAATCATTGACCGGCACCAATCGAATATGGCACTTGACCCTCGGTAATCTCCATTTCTATTGTCATGATGGATAACTACAGGAGTAACACCACACTTCCGGCAAATATCATTTAAACAGTCAAGTTCATGCCGCATTTTTGCGGAGTCGTTCTCATCACCTGCTGCAAAGGATATTAAGGGATCAATCCAGACGATATCAATGGGTTGCCCCATGGCCTTGCCAGCATGTTTAATTACTGCCATAAGCCATTGTTGAAAATCTCCATCTGAAAATGGGCATCCAATAGAGAGTATGTCTTTGTGAAGGACGGGCATGGAAATATATTTCAGAGCTTCAATCATATCTGAATCATTGCCCACCATCTTTCTAATCCTGGCGTTAATGGTGGCCCCGCTGTTCTCCGTCTGGATAAACATAGACGTGATACGCCTCTTCGGTGGGAATGATCCGAACAACGGTTCGGGGCTGGCCATGGCTGCGCAAATTGCAATCCATAAGGCAAGCATGGATTTACCCAGGCCACCTTTGGCATGGAGTAGAAGCCCCTCACTCTTATTGATTAATCCATAAATCAAGGAGATAACTTGCGGGTTAAGAGCCATCAACTCATGGAGTGTCATGCTTTCCACTTTGATCTTCTCTTTTTCACCCACAACACATTGTAAAATATTCCTGACGGCTTTTGGCCCATGTAGGCAGGACAAGTCATTGAAATCAGAGTTAACGGTACAATGAGCAACACCGATACCCAATTTTTCAGAGACGGCTTGTGCTGCTAATCTGCCCGGGTTTTTCCCGGTTTTTTGTTCTGTTTCAATGTCATTATCTGCGGCGATGACAAACTTTTTATCAGGGAATTGTTCTTGAAAGTATGCAGCCACATCCATAAGGTTACTGGCGGTAAAACACACCACAACTGCTTTGTCAGTACACTCATGCACGGTGGCACCAGTGGCAAAGCCTTCCACCAGATAAGTGATATCAGAGTTCTGGACATTGCCCAGGACGTTAAAAACCTCTTTGGCCTTCCCGTCGGTGTAATATCTCTTTTGCATTACGCCATCTGCATCAAGGAATATTTTTTGAAGGGTTGCGAAATTGCCGTTGATATCCCATGCAGGGATTAAGAGGACGGTTCCGTCATCGCTAATATTGGCGTTATGGGATTGGATTTGTTTTTTATCCAGATATGGATGTGTTGTTGCAGGTAGGGTTTTGTCATACCACTCTTTGGCATCCATGGCGGCTTGGCGTTGTGCCTCTGCCCGTTCAAGGTCGGCTTGCTGGCGTACCTGCTCAAGGTGTAGCTGAATTTTTGCCTGATCTTCTGGGGACATCCCAGAGCCATTGGAGCCACCACCACTAAACCATGTTGATTTAAATCCGGTGCTCCAATCCCCGAATGATGCCCCGGCGGTGCCATTTTGATTTTGATGAAATACACACCAGTGTTTTTTCTTTGGGCCAAACCTTGTTATTTTGCCAGGGATAAGATCGCCAGGAATGTTAATACCATGGCGTTGCCCTTCTGCTTGCAAATCGCGTATAATGTCTTGAATATTTAAACAAAAGTTGCTGTTTTGATCGTACATCAGTTTCAGCCCACTCCTTGCCCGTTTGCCATACCTCGGCTTTCGGGCACCTCTTTTTATGCCACAGTCAATATTGTTCTCAGGTACTCCACCGTCCCGTCAACGGGGTAGGCAATCTGGCGACCAATTTTGAATCGCCCAGGAATCCCACGCCCTTCACAGTCTCTATTTGCCATTGTTCGACCATTAAGAAATCCATCAGTGGCATAACGGAGCTTGTTTCTAGGGATTCCGAGCTTGAATTCCTTTTCCATTTTTTCTCTAAAGTTTTCAAGAATTTCGTCAGTGGTTTTTGCTTTAAAGTTTTCAGGAATTTCGTCAGTGGTTTTTGCTTTTTCAAAGGGCTTTTTCATCGAAAGAACCTCCTGCTATATGTGTGTTTTTGCGTGAAACCTCTTAGTGCTTCCAAACATATCACTTGGGTTCATCCGTGCAATTCAATGATGGGTAAATAGCGGTATATATAAAAAAGAGATTGAGAAAGCATAAAAAAAGGCTTGACAAAAGATTTTGCCAAGCCCCGTTAAGATTGTAACCAATTGTATTTATAAAGTATTTACACCATCACTACTGCAATGTTCGTTTTATGCTTTTTTCTTAAATGGAATTACATTCTTTTCTCGGTGTTCAGTAACGGCCCGGTCAATGGCATTGGCGGCAAGTTGCAACTGGTCAGGTGCAAGGTGTGAATATCTTTCTGTGACTTGGATAGTGGAGTGTCCCAGTACCTTTTGAACCAGATACAGAGAAACACCCTGCATGACCATCCAACTTGCACACGTATGTCGGCAGGTGTGGAACACAACCCTTTGCCGTGGGTCTGTCACACCATCGTTAAAGAGTTCATTGGCAACCCGTTTAAATGTGGATGAAGTGGATGTGGACACGACTCCCCCTCTCCCCGGGTAAATAAGATCATTCGGTCTATCTTGTTTTTTTGAGTTTATAATTTCCTTAACCTTGCTGGTCATTATCACCGCCCGGCCCTTGCCGCTTTTGGTATTTTTGAGATTAAATACCCCGTGCGCCTGGTCCACCTGATCCCAGGTCAACCCTAATATCTCCCCAGACCGTAACCCACAATGAATAGAAATCAGAGTTTGCTCATATAAGGTGATACTTTTTTGTTTTAAGGCGTCAAGAAGTTGTTCAGCCTCATCATGTGAAAGATATCTGACCCTGGCATTATCGTTTTTGCTGATCCTTTTTTTCATGGTCCTGGCAACTGTCGGCATGGGGGGTGCACATCCATCCTCCTTTGCATCACGCCATATCTGTTTTAAGGTGGTCACCGCATATTCTGCTGTTCTAATAGTCTTTCCCGCATCCACAATGAAATAGAATAAATCCTCAACGTCTGCCTTGCTGACGTCTTTGAATGGCTTTTCACCAAAAGCGGGGTTAATCCAGATCCGGAATAAAGCCTCTTCTCTCTGATGGGTTTTGGCTTTTTTTTGACGTTGGATTCTCGGATAATAGGTTTCTCTAAAATATTCTTCTATGGTTACGTTCTCAAGCCGGTGGGCATCTTCTACAGCGTGCTTTTGTTTTTCCGCATCTTCCACAGCCTCTTTTTTTTCAAGAATCCTCTGGCGGTATGTCTTGGCCCCTCTGCCAGTCTTTGCATCATCAATGAGAGTCTGACGTTCTGCAATGGCTTTTTGCTGTGTCCATCTCTCCGGGTCTGTGGACCATCCCAGGCCGGATTCAATTATTTTTCCATCAAACTGATACCGTACTGAAAAATACAGGTCTGGTTTAATCCCGTTTTTTCTCGTTGGGTGCTCTTTACATCTGACTCCTGTTGAGAGGTTTTTCCATGCCATTTTGTTAAAACCTTTTTTGTGCGGATAAGTGTCCGGTTGTCTGGCTATCCCAGTTTTTTCCCAGTTTTGAGAATGATAAAGGGTGTTTTTTAGTGAATCATAGTGAAAGTATGTTATGACCCAAAGAGAATAAAGTCAAGGTTTATTAAAGGGTTAGTGATAGAGCGTGAGTGTGTGTGAAGGGTGTGTTATCGGACTTCGAATCCGCAGGTCGGGAGTTCGAATCTCTCCAGGCGTGCCATATTTTAAAAGGGTCTCAGAAAATTTTTCTGTGGCCCTTTTTTTGTTTTCCGGTCCGGTTCCGGTCATTTTGATTTTTTTCCTTATTTCAATTGGGTTTCTGCTTCATCTACAAACTTGTTGTAGTTGGACACCTTATCGGAGAATTCTGGACAGGTTATCTGATAATTTTGTTTTTTGAATTTTTCTGGTGAATAAAAAAATATTTTGCCTTGGGCACCTTCATTGCTGATCCACAAATTAAAATTTGAGTAAAAAATGGCCAGGTGGAGTGGAAACTCCCCTGGCCATTGCTGTTTATGGGATAGGGCTTAATATATTATTAAGTTGATTTTCGGTGTCGGTTTACATAATTTGCAAATCTTGGTATATCGCTTTAATATAAAACAGGTATGTGGATCTGGATAATCGCGGTGCTGACCGGCACCGTGCGCAGATCAAGCAGACGGAGTCTGGTTGATCTGTGTGCGGTGTCCGGTCCAGTACCTTGTTCAGGCGCGGAGCGCCGGAACAAGGTGCTGGACGTAGTCAGCACCGCGATTCACGGCGGCGGAGCCGCCGTGAATAAGTGTAATATACAGTTTGTATAATAAATTATGAATGATATCCAACACAACAACTTGTTCACGGCGGCTGCACCACCGTGTTAAGTTATTTAAAAGGAGGAGTTATTGAGCATTCCTGAAATCCTTACAGAAAACATACTAACTACTTTGAGCGGTGCTGGTGTACTGGTCACTGGGCTGTCTGCCTTTTTGGGTAGGGTATGGTCAAAACGTATTCTTATGAGGGAAAAGGGGGTGATTGAGGGAGAACTGCAGGAAATGCGTTCTAATCATGAAAAGTCACTTAAGCTGATTGAAGCTAATGTTCGGCTACAAATCCTGAAAAAAGATCAGTTCCACCAAATTTCCAAATCAACTTTTGAGTCTATCTTTAATAGGAAGATTGAACTCTACTCGGATCTCTTGAAAATCTCGGTACAGTTTAGAAGGTTCGCTATAGAAAGTATATATTCAGAAATTGATGATCCTACGGACGAATTCTGGAATTTTCAACGGAAGACGAGGGAGCTCATTGAAAATAATCGACTGTATGTTAGTGAAGATCTATTTGAGAAATACGTGATTTGGTATGAGAAGGCCGTCGCCTATTTCAAGGCAGCAGATATAGCTGGATATGAGGCTCATGGGCAATCATATACAGAAGAAGAAAATTTAATGAATGTGTGGGACGCTCAACATCCAGAATATGCGAAACTTGTGAAAAATACTAATGATGAGTTTGTAGCTATTCTGGATCAAATTGAAAAAGATATCGACAGACTGAGAAAGAGTATTGAGATACCACTTAACAAAGCATTGCCGTTATGAGCTATCCCAAGAATCATCATTATGTTCCAAAGTCTTATCAGCTGCTCTTCTCATTAGATGGGCAAAACCTATATTACCTTGATAAAAAAGAGTCAAAGATTTTAGGACCTGCTGGCCCGAGGAACTTCTGTTCAGAAAATTTTCTTTACTCTCTGACAGGTGAGGCAGCAAAAATGGCAGACTCTCCTACTTTGATTGAAAATCCCATGTTATCAACCATCGATGGATCCTTCGCCAAGGAAATGGAGAAGTTGATATCTGATAACTCAGATAAAACGAATGTTTGTTTGTATAATTTATCAATTTTTTTGGGTTTTTTATCTGCGAGACATCCGATTTTTATTAAAGAATTTCAGAGTGGCTTTGAAAAAAGACTGATCACAGAAATATTGAAGCATGCAAGAACTGATGAAAATGCAAAAAAAAAAGCACAAGAAATGGGTATAGACCTATATGACGAAAGTGAATTTGAGGAAATCTCATTTTCAGAATCTCGTAATGTAACGCTTGTAAAGATGATTGAAAATGCCCAAAAAAATGCCAAATTTATCCATTATTCGATGGGGTGGCTATTTCTCCATTCTTTGGAAGTAAATTTTTTGCTTTGCGATGATCCGTTTATTGTCAAAGATCGCCCTATTGAAGTTAGAGAGTTGATCAGCCATAGTGATGAGTATATCGCGTTGATTCCGTTATCCCGGCAATTATGCTTGGCTTTATCTTCAGTAAAAAAGGATATTAAACATGAATTCATCAAAGAGGATCAAGCGCGGGTAATCAATAATTTGGTAATAGGGAACGCAAAAAAATGGGTAATCGGCGCTACCAAAGAGTCGCTTGAAAATGTATGAATCTAACAAAGTGCTAATAGGGAAAAACCTACGCTGCGCTTCGATTTTCCTCAGAGCACGACGTTAATCCAAGATCAAACTTAATGCATTGTTAAGTTGAATGCGTGTGGGGGTGGAAATCAAAGCCTATTGGAGATAAAGCCTCCAGACCTTAAATCCGTACCCCCACCAAAAAAACATGTGGGCTTGGTCATAAGCTGGTGGGCCACTATAGGTGAAATAAAATTTTATTATCCGCAAAGCACTGTAATTATAGATATTAACTTTTGCAGCTAAAATTTTATCACAAGATGGCCCACGTTATGATCAACCCCAAACATGTCAATAGCTTTATCATCCTGAAATAAAACATAACAAACCAGCCCTGGAAAAAGAAGCTGGTCCATTGTCTACTTATTGTGCGACAACTAACTTGTCCGGTGCCGACAATTATTTTGGCCGGTTAATATGTGATAAAAAATGGGTGCCCTGACTCTTATCCTATGCCCAGGCAATGAAGTTCGGGTTTTGAACATGCCATTTTTTAGTGTCAAGGGATTTCTAAAAATATGCCTCCAATGGTCGGTTTAATTTTTCCATGTATGAACTATGGCATATATGGCAGATGCAACAATACTGCCCACCACGGCAATGATAACCACTGCAATTATGAGATTATTCATTCTTTGCCTGTTCCTTTTTTCTTACTCACCCTTACTCATTTGGGCGTTGATCATAAGCTGGGCCATTATACGCGATATAAAATTTTATTAACCGCAAAATTCTGTAATTACAGGCATTAATTTTTATCATTAAAATTTTATTACAAAATGGCCGACGTTATGACCAAGCCCCTCATTTGAGTCCGAGCAATGAAAAATTCCTGTTTCGTCGAGTGTGCCCGATTTAACTGCTTAGGTCTCATTTCCTCTTCACAGGCTTAAAATTCCGTTGAACCAACGGTATGATATTAGTTATGCCGCCATTAATTCAGGATACATTTCCAAATTTCTGGCGGCATTGAGATTTCTATCAATTTTGAATGAACATGCCGGGCAAATAAAAGTCCGATCCGAAAGTTTAAGTTCCGAATGTTTCTCACCACAGCAAGAACATCTTTGTATGGCTACCAGCACTCCCTTAATAATCCCCAACACCTGATCTTACCTGCCCTGATTTACATCAACCTCAACAAATCGAGAGACAAACCCCTGGCACCTGCTGCACTGCCCATCGAAAATTATTCCATTCTCAACTTGCCTTGCTGAATAGTTCTCCATGCCGGTGGGCTTCACACAGGTGGTGCACCAAACCGACTGAATTATTTTTTCAAGGTCTTCCGGTGGAATGTTTATAACCCTGCTGCAGTCCTTCGCCCCGGGTAATTTTCTGTGCAAGGTCCTCCAGGGGCAACCGAGCAGGGAAACACCCCGCCATGCCCCCGGCCACCTGTGCCTTGTAAGCCCGGATAAAATCCCGGTACAACCATTTCAAATCATCTTCCTTCACATGGGCAGCCCAGGCGTAATATCTCCACCGATGATTCATCAGATGCCGGGTGATGGGATCATCAAAAAATGGTGATCTACTTTTCCCATGGTACCGCAAATCTATCAAGATCTTCACTGGTCATGACGTCCCCTCCTTTTGGCCAGAAATTCAGCTGCAGCTTGATAATTACTGTCCATCCTGGCAGAGCCCGTAACAGTGCCATTGGGATATCTCCCGGCAGGAATACCCCCGGCAAAGCGCCCAGGAGACAAAACGGCAGGGGCAGTGGTGCTTATGGTTTCCAGGTACCCGGTGGCCCACTGGTTTTTCAAAGTCTTGTCCAGATATGCCTTGTACTGCATCCACCCGCCTTTGACATTGGCAGTGGCATATGTGAAGGCCTCCCGCACCTCCAGGGCGGTGTATTCCTTCACAGCTTTGTTGACAAGGGAAAGTACCATGGGTTGTCGGTGCTGCTCCGGTACAAGATCCAAGAGAGAATTTAGATCCTCTGTGGCGGGGTACGACTGCGGCGAATGTTCTTCCACCTTTGGCTCTGGTTCTGGGGCTGGGGTAGTAGTCGTTTCCCTTAGTGTTTGTTGTATATTAGTATTTATTACTGGGGCTGTTCCGGTGCCTTATCTTCCATGGAAGGGGTGTCCGATTTGTCCACTCCTTTTGTCAGTGCAGGGGATTCATAAACATGATATTCCGTCCCGGTGATCTGCCCGGCTTTATTCCTGACCACCTTCCGGTGGATGTACCCGGCTTTTTTGAATTCGGCAATGGAAGATCTTATGGCGGTCCTGCCCGGTATGCTTCAAGCCTATATCCGGTAAGTTCGGCCAGCTCCTCAATCACCTTGATGGCGTCTTTTGCTACACTGGAAAGGGCGGCGATGCTGTGGGTATCTTAAAATTCAAAAGGCTCATGATCGGTTACGCATGACTCAACATGAAGGATATCGGCCACCAGCTTGAGCTTGCCCAGGGAAAGGGTGCAAAGCCCCAATAGGTTTAGTTCTTGCTCCAGCTCTTCTTGTGTGAAATCCCCCCTCAATACTTTGGGCATGACTTCCTGTGGCTCAAGTGCCACCTCTCCTGGCCATATTTGCTGGCGTTTTTTTGCCAGTACCATGAAATATTCATAATCATCCTTGGTGCCCTTGTAACCCGTCTATCAATTTTATTTAATTCAGACGGCCCCTCCGCCGATTTTGCCAAACTTGATTCCAAAAAAAGTTGGATTGGTAGGCTGAAGGATTGGTGGAAGAATGGATGGGGGGAAACCGGGACTTGAACTCATGAGCCCAGCAAAAAAAACATGAAACCGCCAATTACAGATTTTCACAGGATCTGTGATTTCGTGGAGTTTGGATGAACCGAGCTGGGGGTATGTGCAAGGTTTTTTTTCTTGATTTGTATGTCAATTTGACATACAAATAAACCATGAACCAGGTGATAACAAATAAAAAAGCCCAAAAGCAAATCAAAAGACTCCCCATCCATGTTGCAAGAAAATTGCAAAGATGGTCTGAACAGGTAGAAACCCTGGGAATTGAAGCAATCCGGAAACAACCCGGGTACCACGACGAGCCATTGAAAGGGGACAGGACCGGACAACGGTCGATCCGGCTATCAAAGGCGTACAGGGCTTTTTATGTTGAACACAATGACATGATTATCATTGAAGTTATTGAGGTGAACAAACATGACTACTGAAAATTACGGAACAAAAGAGATGGAAAGAGACTTTGGCCCGGTTACCTTTGGAAACGCCCTGGAATCTCACAGAAAGTGTGAAGAGTTGACCATGAAGGCCTTTGCCGGACAACTGGGGATCTCCCCGCAAAGCCTATGTGATATTGAAAAAGGTCGTAGGATACCGTCTCCCAGACGGGCAGCCAAGATTGCCAGGTTAATTGGTGAACCTGAAAGCTATTGGATCAAGCTTTCTTTTCAAGACATGTTGAGACAGGAGGATCTTGATTACACCGTCTCTGTTGCTTGAACAGCTCATCCGCATCCACATGGTGCCGAGTGGATGCGCTTTCAAGCATCCCCGAACGTTAACATTTGTTAACACCTCATGGGCTCCGTGTCCATAACCTCAAGGAGCACCCTTTGTGGTCATTTGATGCAGGACCACCACCTCATCCACCCCGGGGAATCTTGTCCACAGTGCGGACTAAATTATTGTTTGGATAGGTTTGTACTGCGAACCAGTTCCAAAAAACAAGGTGTCTCCGCCGATCGTCAGCATAACCCGCGCAACCTGCGAACCTTTATTGGCGGGCTTTCTATGGGTTCGCAACCTTGCGCAAATAAGACCATGGCCTATCTATCCCCCAGCCCGAATAAGCCTCCAGGCTCGGCTTAAACATCCATACCCATCATGCGGCCCATTTCCACCCATCCTTGGTGCTCCAGTTCTTGAATCTCCCACCTGATCCTGTCCCAGGTCTTTTGGTGCATCCCTTTGGGTTTAAAAATAGGCAATCGGTTCAATGATCCCTGCTTGGCCCCTATTTTGCGGCGGACTTCTCCCGCCTTCCTGAACTTTCGGTCCCTGGATGTCTCACAGGTAGAAGCATAAACCTGACCTTGGCAAACCCGGCAAAAAAAGTATTTCCCGGCACTGTAGACCATGGCACACCGACAGCCACAATGAGGACACCGCCACCACACCCGTTTTCCACCATAGTTGCATGGAGTCCAGTCAAAGGGGATCTTCTGCTCCACTGGCTCCTTCCGGTGGGTGTAATTCAGAACCACATGCTGTTCATGAACTCTTATCCCAATACTGGAATGGACGTCACCGCTTGTTACCCACTCCCAGAAAAAATTTTTCCCAGGGACGAGACAATCCTTGCGTTTAATTTTTCTGATATCCAAGGGAAGAGATGATTAACATTTCCTCTTCCCGGATTTCCAACTTGATCCTGATCCCTCCGGTGCCCTTGGAGTGGCTGCTGTATTAAGTAGAAAAATAACTCCTGGAAAGAAAACGGGGATTATTTTAAGCGGTGGAAATATTGACGCAAAGATAATGAAGTTAATTCTTGATTCTTAGGCAGGTAAAAGTCAATGAAATGATAGTTTTCAAATCAGTATGAGGCTTTATCTCCAGTTTGATTTCGAGCCGAGCCCATTTTCATTTTCATAATAATGCTTAAATTCTAAAAAGGGCTCAAAAACAATGTCAAGCTCGGGTTTGTTCCATTGCGGGTTTCATGTTTTTGCCTCATATCTTTTCGGAATAAAAAGGGAGGTGTTCCCTATGAGCTATCGAATTGGAACCGTCAAGGAAACTGGACCTGGTGGATATGCCCAGGTGGTGACAGATCGAAAAACTGTTTGCGGAGAGTGTTATCATAATAAAATTGTGTGTTATGGCTGCCTGTTAAGCCCAAAAGTAGTAGGCAGGGTGGCCAATCCTATTGGAGCCCAAGTCGGTGATATTGTTAAAGTTCACATATCTGCTGGGAAATTGTATACAGCGGCAGGGATGTTTTATCTGCTGCCAGTTTTTACTTTATTATTGGGTGCATTTACAGGAATATATGTCTCAGAAACATTCGGAGTACCTGAAAATATCTCGACTATAGGATGTACTTTTGTTGGACTATTTGTCGGGATAGCTTTTGTGACTGTTTTGGGCCGGATGAATAGAATCAGCAAAATATTTGAGCCGGTCATTACTTCAATTGTCAGGTAGATAGGGGCCGGTTGAGGTTGTAGTGTGTTTGTGACACCTGGCTTTTTTGTCCGCAAGGTGCTATCTCATTGTTCAGGTTGGCTGGACAGCGATATTCCCATAAGCTTAAGCCAGGGATGCTTTTACCTCAACCTGTTTCCTCATTTTTTCCAGCATGGCAACGGTACGCGATGAGTCAATGGGCAAGGATTGTGAAAATATTTTCCCCGAATTCAAATATCATTTTATAAAAACTGACTTCAAAATATTTATGATTTTTTTTGTCAAAAGGATAATTTTCAATATTTGGCTCCAAATCGTTCATAATCAGTTCGATGTTTTTCCGTTAAAATGAAACAAATAGAACTTCATGCAATTCGCTTGGGTAAATGGGAGTTTTCAATATTGAGAATTTTTGTTATTTGAACTTCTTTGCTGTAAATTTATTCTAAAGGAGTTAAATAATGATTGAGTCTGGTAGTTCGCTGTTGTAAGAGCTTGCAAAGAGAAATGGCCCTTGACTGGAGAGACAGAAACGACACCTGTTGATAGACATATTTGAAATTACACTATGCGTTGTTATTTGCGGGGCAAATAAATGGAATGAAATTGCACAATATGGCGAATCCAAATATGACTGGTTAAAAACATTTTTGAAGCTACCCAATGGAATACCATCGCTTTGCTAAAAGGATACGAGACCACTGGGGTATGTCCCCCCACAATAATTTTGTTTTTTAAATTTTCCAGGTTAATAAACAATTGAAAAGAGGTTCTGATGTTTGAATTAATTACATTGATTACGATTGGTGCAACGTTTTTAATAGCTGGTAGTGTGAAAGGTGTGATTGGGCTCGGACTTCCAACAGTAAGTTTGGGCTTGCTAACCGCTACCTTAGATTTGACCACCGCAATGGCGCTATTGTTGATCCCCTCTTTTGTTACTAATGTTTGGCAAGCAGTTATTGGTGGAAATGGCAAATTTATACTTAAACGAATTTGGCCTTTTCTGTGCATAGCAACAGTAACAATTGGTATTGGTGCAACCGCCTTGAATACAATCAATCCGCTATACCTTTCAATTTTACTCGGCGTATTGCTGATTGCCTATTCTTCCCTCAATGTTTTTGGGTTTCGTCTTACAATATCGCCACAACATGAGAAATGGAGTGGCCCAATTCTGGGAACAATAAACGGAATTCTCACCGGTATGACCGGATCTTTCGTCGTGCCAGGTGTATTGTTCTTACAGGCAATTGGTCTCCCGCGTGACATGCTTGTTCAAGCAATGGGTATGTTGTTTTCCCTGTCAACAATCGGGCTTGCGTTTGCGCTTCAAAAAAGCAGTCTATTAAATCCAGAGCTTGCGACTATTTCATCATTTGCAGTTGTGCCTGCAATTATTGGAATGATACTTGGACAGAAGATAAGGAAATCCCTTTCAGAAACAAAATTTAGAAAAATTTTTTTTATTTCAATATTTGTTTTGGGAATATTCATTATTATCAAAGCAGGATTATCTCTAACATAGCAAGGAAAAAAATTCATACACACTAATCAACCGAACGAAAAATACGTTTGCGATAAGTTGAATAGAGACTCGTTATTCGCTATAATAAAAGGATTTAGAACTCTAAATTCAGGATTCCGATTAAGTTATATTATCCAGAAACCGGATGAATCTAAAATAGACGGTCTGTCACATATCTAAAACGATTATGGTAGTTTATGGGGAAAAACAATGAAACCGTTCAGATCAATGCTTTCCGTTCCAGGACATATTGAGGCAATGCATGGCAAGGCTGCCCATAGCGATGCAGATGTTGTGATGCTCGATCTCGAAGACAGCGTTCCACCGGACAAAAAAGTCAAAGCCCGTACAACGGTGATCAAATCCCTTGCCGATATGGACTGGGGCAGAAAGACGGTGGCGGTCCGGGTAAACGCATGCGATACCCGGTTTGCCTACAAGGATGTGATTCATGTGGTTGAAGCAGCCGGACAGCGCATAGATGTCCTTGTGATTCCAAAAGTCAACTGTCTGAAAGAGATCCACTTTTTTTCCTGTCTGCTGGACGGTATCCAAATGGAAAAAAACATGACTCAAGATATCCGCATCCAAGCTTCCATTGAAACGGCCCAGGGCCTTGAGGCCGTATCATCCATAGCTGGTGGAGGCCGACGACTTCACAGTCTTGTTTTTGGTATTGCCGATTATTCAGCTTCAATCGGCGTAGGGCTGACGTCTGTTTCAGGACACGGCGAAAGCGACGATGAACACTATCCCGGGCACCGGTGGCATTATCCCATCAGCAAAATGGTTGCTGCGGCAAAGGCCAACAACCTTCTGGCAATTGACGCCACCTATGGGGATTTTAAAAATCTGGAAGGTCTCCGGCAGTCCGCTGCCATGGCCCATGCCATGGGGTGTGACGGCAAGTGGGTTATCCATCCGGCCCAGATTGATACGGTAAACCAGGTATTTACCCCTTCAGAACAGGAAATCGCCAGGGCAAGGGCAATCATTGAGGCGGTGGACATCGCAGAAATTTCTGGAAGGGGAGCCATTGCCATTGAGGGTAAAATGGTTGACCAGGCAACCGTGAGGCTGGCAAGGCTGCTATGGGAGCAGGCATCCCATCTTGGGCTCGTCTAAAGCGTTTTTCATTTAACACCTCCATGTGGGTTATTAACGTTCGTAGCCCTCTCTTAGGAAAGTGTTCACAAATACCCTATTACTTCAGTTATACTGCCATGGGGCTTTCCAGACAGCAGGGTCATGAATTAAAAAATTGTCCCGGGGTACAGCCTAACGATTTTCGGAACATATAAATAAAGGCGCTTACACTTTCATACCCCACATCAAAAGCCACTTCCTTAACCGCCATCCCCTGGGCCAGCAGACTCAAAGCTTCAATGAGTTTTGCCTGCTGGCGCCATTGCCGAAAAGTCATTCCTGTTTCTTTTACGAAAAGCCGGGCCAGCGTTCTTTCCGATGCTCCCACCACCTTTCCCCAGCTTGCGAGAGTACGGTTATCAGAAGGATTTTCAGCAAAACTATTTGTAATTTTCAGCAAGCGGTTATCCCAGGGAGCGGGAAGTAATAATGGCGTCGTATCCAATGTTTTAAGGTTATCCACAATGACGTCCATTACCCGGGCTTCAGGGCTGTTTTCAACATAATCGGGAGTTATTTCCGTGGCATGCTTAATAAGTTCCTTTAGCAGGGGGGTGACGGTGACAACGCAACATTGATCAGGAAATTTAGAAAAATGATTGGGTTTAAAATATATATTGCGCATTGCCAGAACGCCGGTTGCTTCAATTTTATGGAAGATGTTGGACGGAATCCAAACGGCTCGATTGTTCGGAACCACCCAGATGCCAGCCTCTGTGGTAACTTTCACCACACCCTGTGAAGCGTATAAAAACTGTATGGGAATGTGGTGATGAAATGGATAATTTAAGCCATTGGGATAATAAAATGCTTTGGCGAGCATTTTTTGCGGCTTTTCCATAAATCGTTCAAGAAAATCATCTGGCTCAAAAATTGTCTTTTCCTCGATATCATTGGTCTTCATTGCGATAACAAGATATACAAAAAAACTGCTATAGTAAATGTGTTTTACTAATAATTGATGAGAGGTATCACACATGAACCATCGCATGCTGAGTTTGTTATCATTGGGTCACCTGGCCAACGATATGAACCAGGGAGCCCTTCCCGCACTTTTACCGTTTTTGATTGCCAAACACAATTTGACGTATAGTGCCGCTGCGGGAATCATGTTTGCCTTCACCATCTCTTCAACTATTATTCAACCCCTGATGGGGCACCTGGCAGATCGTTTTAATAAAAGCTGGTTAATTCCCGCCGGGATGCTCATGGCCGGTGGCGGCTTGGCATTTACCGGGCTTGCTCCAGGATATATCATGATTGTTTTTGCCGTTATCATGAGTGGTATGGGCAGTGCCGCGTTTCATCCGGAAGCCGCTCGGCATGTTGACTTATACTGCGGTAATAAAAAGGCAACAGCCATGAGTGTTTTTGGTGTGGGCGGAAATATGGGTTTTTCTCTGGGGCCTTTGCTAATGACCGCCGCTGTTCTTTATTGGGGTTTGAAAGGAACAATGATAATGATCGTTCCGGTTGTTATTGTCGCGTTTGTTTCCCTTACGCAACTCAGGCAATCAATAACTCCTGAAACATCACCAAAAACGGTACAAACCATGGCAGAGCATGAAGACGATTGGGGGGCCTTCAGCAGGCTGACATTAACCATCGTCGGCAAATCAATTATTTTTTATGCTTTACTTACCTTTGTTCCTCTTTACTGGACAACGGTTCTACAACAAACCAAACTTGCCGGGGGGATGGCACTGACCTTGTTTTCTGTGGCCGGGATTTTTGGAAATCTTCTTGGAGGGAGATTGGCAGACCGTTTTGGGTATAAAACTATTGTTATTGTGGGCTGTACACTATTGGTCCCCACGCTTCCGGCGTTCGTTCTGACAGATAATGTGTATTTTGCCACCGTATTGTTGGCGTTGGCCGGAGCATTACTTTTACTCACCTATGGGCCAACCGTCGTCATGGGACAAAAATATATCCCCAACCATGTCGGGTTATCATCAGGGATGACCCTTGGGGTCGCCTTTTCTGTGGGAGGCGTTGTAACACCTCTGCTCGGCTCCCTGGCTGATGCCCATGGCGTGGGGATGGCATTGTCCGCCATTACCATTATCCCGGTCTTTATAACGCTTCTGTCATTCACCCTAAAGCCTCTTAAATTGCACGCCATTGTATAAAACCAGATCCCCGGTGTTTATGCTTCTATGACGTTTGTGAATTTTTTTGTTTTTCATGGGTGCTGAATGCCACAATAGGTGACAGATTCCATCTGTCCTACTGCATCGTCAAATCTTAATTTTAGGATTGCCGGTTTTCAAATATCCTATGGTTGCAATTTACCGGCGCATGGTCATCGGTGTCTCACTTACATTGGCACAGAGGGGCATAAAAAAAGCCGACTCCAGAAAAAAGGAGCCGGCCTGATTCTTTAACTATCCTGTGGCGGGAATTTTTATTTGTCTATAACGTTCATTTCCTGCCATAAAATCAAGTCCAATAAGTAAAGTTCATATTGTCCAAAGGTGTTCTCAATCCAATCCTTCAGTACTTTTAAATCTCCGTCATGCAAGGCATTGCCAAACATATCAATTCTGGTGTCATCATCAATGGTATAACCCAGTTTCTCAATGCTTTTGTCAATGACATTGGCAGCAAGTTCCCCTGGCTCAAATTTTTTAATCCATATATTTTTTGCCAGCAATTTTAAATCATCCAAAAGTCTGGAATCTATTTTTGTTATGTCCACCAGGTGTTTTTCAGTGCTTTGCGTTGTCTGTGAAATGAGTTCAGTTGTTTTCATTTTCTCTCCTTGGTGTTTTAGTTGTTTATTCGTTTTGGTCGATTTTACAGGAACGGGCCTGCTTATGTTTTCGGAGATATCCGAAAATAGTCGCTACGATATATAAACTCCATGGATAATGCACATACAGCTCTGATTTTTCTTTGGTTTTCTAACAGCATAAACTAATGAGCATAGGGTATTAACAGTATGACCTGTCAGTCAGTAGCAAAAGAAGGAGAGGGGGTCAATGATTTTTAGCGTATTTTTACTATTATATAATCTCCATCAAACGCTTAATATTATTCATAAAATCATTATGCTTTTGCCGGTGGGTCCATTGTGTTTTTATGAATGCCTTTTGTTGTTGTTTTTTTTATATGAAATACTCCGAAAATTTAAGGCGTATTTCAAGCTTCGTTGTGGGCAGAACGAGATCAAAATAAGATCTGCCCGTGGCAGTTTATATGAAATACTCCGCAAACCGGGGATGCATTTCAAGTTTTGTTGTGGGCAGAGCCGGATCAGAATACGGTCCGCCCGTGGCGGTTATATAGTTTTTTACCGGTATTTTAAAATTGAAGTTATTAAGACACTTGAAATCATCGGTCTTATGCTTTAGTTTTCTGTGGTTCATTGAAAGTCTCCTTTTCTGTGATCTTTGAGCGATTCACGGTTGGGGAGGCTTTTTTATATTTTGTAAATGTCAAATTGGGGAGGCTTTCCGGCAAAACCCGGGACTGCCTCTTTGTTTTTTTATTAGAAAATAAAACTTCCGGGTAACCTCAGAAGAGCCCCCCCCCGAGGGGTAATAGGAACCGGCCAATCGAGCTGTCTACAGTTCCGGGCCGGGACCATTACCCCTCGGGGGGGCGGCATGACACCATTTTCAATGGCGGCATGACACCATTTTCAATATTTGTTGTGTCCGTGAGGACATGCTCGTTATATGAAGTATTCCGCAAATCAGGGGCGTATTTCAAGCTTTGTTGTGGGCAGAACCGGATTAGAATACGATCTGCCCATGGCAGTTAATTAAAAATATAAAAGCAGGAGAGTTTATATCATGTCTAAACCCGTAGTACTCATCACCTCTGCAACAGGGCGCATCGGCAGAGAACTGGTGGCCCGCCTGGCCAAGAGCAATAAATTTACCATACGTGTCTGCTATTTCACCGAAGGAAAAGCTGAATCTCTTGGGAAACTCGGTGCTGATGAGTTTGTGCAATTTGATTTAAATAACCCCGATACATGGCAGGCAGCTCTTGAGGGTGTCACAGCTGTCTATTCCGCATCCCTTGATCCCATGCTGGAAGGTCACCTTGCCTTTTGTAAAGAACTTGGTAAGCATAAGGATCATATCACCCATGTTGTTAGAATCAGTTGCATGGGGGCGGACACAAATACGGCATCTTATGATCCTGAAAAACATGCATCACGCAAAGGCGCTTCCATTCCGCTCATGCTGCAGCATTATTGGTGGGGGGAAAAGGCGCTGATAGATGAAGGGCTCAACGTTACGGTATTGCGAAATAATTTTTTCATGAACCATTTGCTCAAGACAGATTGTGAAAATATCGAAAAAGAGGGTTGGTTTACAAATCCCTTGGGTGATGCCCGAAATTCATTTGTATCCACAAGGGATATTGCAGAAGCTGCTGCCGTAGTATTAATTGAAGGACCTGAAAAACACGCAGATAAATTTTATGATATTACTGGACCGGAACCCCAGTCCATGGCGGAAATTGCAGCGGATCTGGGTCGTGCCATGGAAAAGGACATTGAATACCGTGCCCAATCCATGTCCGATTTTGAACGTGATTTTGGCAGTACGCGGGCTGAATTTTTCGAATACCTTTCAAATGGATTTTATTGCCGCTGCAGTCCTGATTTTTATAATATCACCGGTCACAAACCCACTTCTTATTACGATTATCTCATGACAAAGGGTATGTGTGACGAAACAGGCCTTGAAGAGTTATGGCAGGGAAACCTTTGGAAAAAAGGCGAAGATGCCATGAAAAATGCCGCGGCATTACAAGATAAATAATAATCGCACAGAATTTTTTGTGTGGCATAAGGTTGAGTCCTTTTAAGTTGTATTACCAATGAGCACGCCGCCCCTGAGGGGCAATGGTCCCGGCCCGGAACTGTAGACAGCTCAATTGTCCGGTTCCTATTGCCCGTCGGGGGGGCGGCTTTGCTGAGGTTGCCTTGGAAGCTGCCTTTTCATATAACTGCCATGGGCAGATCATATTGGGATTTGACCTGCCCACAACGAAATTTGAAACTCTAATCATTGCAATGCTTTGGGTGGAGTTTCATATAAACTGCCATGGGCAGACCTTGTTTTGATCCGGCCCTGCCCACAACAAAGCTTGAAACACACCCTTGATTTTGGGAGTATTTCATATAAAAAACAGCATATAATGATCATATCCTGTTGACTCGTGTTTTGAAATGGTATGTAATCATCCAGATGATTATTAAAGAAATTGGAGAAATTGGTAATGGATTTTACGCGGTGGGGTCTGCAGGGGTACCGGTTTACCTTTTAGACGGGCCTGTGCCTGTTCTGTTTGATGCTGGATTGACTGCCGGGGCGTTCTTATATGAAGCTGGGATAAAACAGATCTTGGGAGAACGCGTGCCTGAATATCTGTTTTTAACCCATTCCCACTTTGATCATGTGGGGGCGGCGAGTCATTTTAAGGATGTCTGGCAGGATCTTAAAATCAGTGGGGCTGTGCATTGTTCTGAAATTTTGCAAAAGACCAAAGCGGTTCAATTGATGCGAAATTTGAACTTTGAAGGCGCAAGGCTTATTAAAGAATCAGGTTTGGAGCCCATTAACGATAATGGCTTTGAATCGTTTAATCTGGATATCCTGCTTCAACCGGACCAGACCATTGAGCTTGGACCGGGACTAAGTGTGGTGGCCCTGAATACGCCTGGGCATACATGGGATTTTATGAGTTACTGGATTCCTGAAAAAAAGATCCTGGTTGCCTCGGAAGCCGTTGCCATGTATGAGGCCAATGGAGATCTTCAGTCTGAATTTCTTGTTGATTTTGATGCGTATATTGACTCTTTGAAGGTGCTTAAAAAACTGGGTGCTGAAATTTTGTGCCTGGGCCATCATGTGGTGTGCACCGGTGAAGATGCCGTGGCGCACATCGAAAATTCTTTTCAGGCGTCAATGGATTATCTGATCATGACGGAAAAATTTCTTGCCCAGGAAAAAGGGGCGGTTGACAAAGTTGTTGAATTGGTGAAAAAAGCGGAATGGGATACTCGGCCATGGCCTAAACAACCAGAGTCTGCGTATTTGTTAAATACATGGCAGCGGGTGAATACCATCTGGAATCGGATGAATCGAAATTAGGTAAATATTGGGTCAATACCCCATTTCTATCTGTTTTGGCCTGCTTTTTTTATAAGAAAGTAATTTTAAATATCATAATTTCAGATATATACAGAACGGTAGAACCATTCGGATATTTTTATAATAGACTTTCATTATTTGTTGTGATGCAGCGCATCATGGCCGTTATATGAAAAAGCAGGTACTGGGTATTAGGTGCTGGGTGTTCGCAGCAACTACTTTTTCATTGTTCGTTGTGGCTGGTGGTTACAGCCATGTCTGTTATATGAAAAGGCAGCTTCCAAGGCAACCTCAGCAGAGCCGCCCCCCCGACGGGCAATAGGAACCGGACAATTGAGCTGTCTACAGTTCCGGTCCGGGACCATTGCCCGTCGGGGGGCGGCGGTATAATTATTTTTTTTCGTGTTTATAAAAATCAGATGTCCCGGGGGCAGCCAGGGCATTACCCAGAATAAGATCCGCTGCCTTTTCTGCGATCATCACCACCGGGGCATAGATATTGCCGTTTGTCACATAGGGCATCACCGATGCATCCACCACCCGAAGGCCTTCCACGCCATGTACTTTTAAGCTGTCCGGGGCCACAACCGCCATGTTATCAGTGCCCATTTTACAGGTGCAGGAGGGATGCAGGGCCGTTTCACTGTCTTTTTTAACCCAGTCCAGAATTTCCTGATCTGTCTCCACTCCGGGACCTGGAGATGTTTCTCCGGCGTTGAATTCAGCCATGGCAGGCTGGTTCAATATATTACGGGCGCATCTGATGGCTTCCACCCATTCCCGACGATCCTGTTCCGTGGAAAGATAATTAAACTGAAGTTTTGGATGAACTCCGGGATCGGTGGACTGGATTTTTACAGAGCCCCTTGCATCGGAGTTCATGGGACCCACATGAACCTGATATCCATGTTCCTGGCTGGGCTGACTGCCATCATACCGAATGGCCAGGGGAAGAAAATGAAACTGCAGGTTGGGGTACTCAACCTCATCATTGCTCCTTATAAATCCACCGGCTTCAAAATGATTGGTGGCCGCAGCTCCCTTTCTCTGGAACAGCCACTGGAATCCGATAAACGGCTTTTTCCACAGGGCCAGGGCAGGGTTCATGCTCACCGGTTTTTTGCATGCATATTGAACATAGACCTCCAGGTGATCCTGGAGATTTTCTCCCACGCCGGGTAGATCATGTACCACATCAAGTCCAAGTGCTTGTAATTCAGCGGCATTTCCAACCCCGGATAACTGAAGAGTCTGGGGGGAATTAATGGCGCCGCCGCAACAGATCACCTCCCCTGCAAAGGCTTTTTTCACGGTGTTGGATTTTCCTTTTGTGTATTCAACCCCCCCCGCTCTTTTTCCCTGGAAAATAATTTTTGTGGTAAAGGCCCGGCAGATTACGTCAAGGTTTGGACGCTTTTTTAACACCGGATGGAGATAGGCCCTGGCAGCACTCAAACGCCTGGCCCGGAAAATGTTGCGGTCAAATCTGCCAAATCCTTCCTGTTGATATCCGTTGACATCATCGGTGAGGGGGTATCCTGCTTCCTTGGCTGCGGCCATGAATCCCCCAAAAAGGGGATTGGTACAGGGACCGGTTTCCAAAAGAAGGGGACCGTTCACCCCATGGTACTCATCAGCCCCCATGAGACGATTTTCAGCCCGTTTAAAATAGGGAAGACAATTGGCATAATCCCAGTTTTCCATGCCGGGATCTTTGCTCCACTTTTCATAGTCCATGGCATTGCCCCGGATGTAGATCATGCCGTTGATGCTGGAAGACCCCCCCAGAACCTTGCCCCGGCCGTGGAAGACACGACGGTTTTCCATGTTGGGTTCGGGTTCTGATTCGTAGCACCAGTCATAAAATTTATTACCCAGGGGAAACGTAAGGCCGGCGGGCATGTGAATAAAAACATCCCATATATAGTCCGGTCGACCTGCCTCAAGAACCAGAACCCTGTTTGACGGATTGGCGCTGAGCCTGTTTGCAAGTACACACCCGGCTGATCCACCCCCGATGATAATAAAATCATAATTTTTTTTCATCACACCCACTCCTTGAGTCACTGCCACGGACAGATCTGTTTTGTAGAATCCGGCCATAACAAAAGTAGAAAATTCCTGGTTTATAAATATGTTGGAAGGAGTTGCTGCGATTTCCTTCCAACCAAAAGTTGCAACAGGCACGTTTTGCATGCTGATAAGGGAGTCAGCAGTTTTCAATTTACCGTTTATCTAATATGCTACCCATAAAATATGGCGGTCTGAGTTTTGTAAATGGTAAATCAATAAGATCTGACTCCCTAAACTTCCGGTTAATCTAAAGCTTTTTAATCTTGCAATAATACCTATTTTCCGGTGCACCATATATTGTATTTGAATGAAGCACCGGCCCACAATAGGTGGCGCTGATTTTGACAAGTGATCTTGTGGGGTTAAGATGTTTAAACATGTTTTTAATGGGCATTATTCTCCGGGTTTTGCCAGGGCATTCATGCTGAGAAATCCCTGTACCAGCTCTTCAATACTCATCTCTCCTTCCCGCAGCAACGCCTGCACTGCCACACCCTGGAGTCCGGCGATGAATCCAATGGCAATGGCCCGGTTTATTTTTTCCTGGGAAAATTTGTTTAATGCCGCTTCAAAGGCGTCCACAAACCGATCATAAACCGCCTGAACCTTTAGAATTACCGGTCCTCTGATGCTGCTGAACTCAGCTGCCAGGGAGGTCATGCTGATGATGATATCAGGATCTGTATGAAATCGTTTGACAAATATATCAGCCATTCCTGTGATCATGGTCCGGCGATCCCGGTGATCCCGGGCCAGAAATTCAATATATTCTTCAAAATTGTGATCCAGGTTTTCCACCACCGCATCCAGAATATCTTTTTTAGATCCAAAGTGATGAAATACGGCTCCGGTGGTCATGCCGATGTGCTGGGCAATATCTTGTATGGTGGTCTTATGAAAACCCAATGTGGCAAAAAGATGGGTTGCCGCATCTATTATTTTTCCCCGGGTGGCAATTCTTCTGGCTTCTTTTTTATTCAATATATGGTTCATTGTGCTCTACTCCCAAACGTTTTAAGGTTGATTCCATTGGAATCCCCTTTTTACTCCATCCACGTTGTGAATAATAGTCCTGCTTCATATAATCCATATCTTCCCGGGAAATCCGATGGCCTTTGTGGGGACCGTCGGGTAACGCTTCTGCCACAAATCTTCTGGGTAACCGGTCCTGGCCGGGGTCAAGCCCCTCCCTTAAATTAAAAAGCCGGGTGAGGTTCCAGATTTTTTCTCCGGTTTCGTCAAACAAGGTCTTTTTCACCCGTTGACCTGTTGCTGCTTCAAGGAGTAACCCATAGGTCTCTTTTGAGATACCAAAGCTGCCAAAATCGCATTTTACAAGGGTGTCCAGCCCTGCTGAATAATTTTGCAGGGAATAAACCAATTCTGCTTTTCCCACAATGTCCAGGGGACCCATCTGTTTTTTCTTCCATTCCACTCCCCCCACCTCATAGGCGATGGGAAAGGCCCGCTGGTGGCATGCCCCCCGATCGGCGGTCATGATGGCAAGCCCCATTCCGGAAGCCCCCCTGGGACCCCATGCCGGCGCTTCCATGCCCTTGACGTGAACGGCGATGTCTTTGGAATCCTTGCCAATGATTGCAGCCGCTTTTTTAACACCCAGCGACAGGGTCTTTCCCAGATCGCTGTCTTGATTTGCAATGGTTTTAATGAGATATTCTGCAGCCTGGATATTGCCAAATTTAAGTTCCACTCCCTCTGGGGAATTTAACACGCCTTTTTCGCCAAGTTCCATGGCAAAGCCAATGACAGCCCCTGTGGACATGCTGTCAATGCCCAGAAGATCACACAATTTCACCAGATGGGCCACGGCCCTTACATCACTGATATCCAGATTGGCCCCCATGAGGGCTGCAGATTCATATTCCAGCATATCCGTGATAATGCCCTTGTATTTTCCGGTTCTCACAGCCCCCATTTTACTGCACCGGATGGGGCACCCCATGCAGGCGGAACTGCCCAGCCACAGATGCCGGGCCTGGCCGATGTCAGACAGCTTATTGCTTTTTTCAAAGGTTCCCCCCATGTAATTTTTATGGGGAAGTAAACCGGTTTCATTGGCATAGTCAACGGCACCGGCGGTGCCTCCGGCTTTCATGGCATCAATGTCAGCACTGGCATCCAGTTCTGTTTGGGCCTTAGCACACGCTTTAATAAAGGCGGCAGGGTTGTTAAGGCCCACAATTTGCGACCCCCGCACCGCAATGGCCTTAAGATTTTTAGACCCCATCACCGCCCCGGCACCGCCCCTTCCGGCCTGGCGATTATATTCGCAACCGATGAGGGCGTAGTTCACAAGATTTTCACCGGCCGGACCAATGGATGCCACCCGCACGGAAGTGTCTCCCAGCTCTTTTTTGATGGAATGGTTAACCGTCAGGGTATCTTTGCCCCGGAGATGAAGGGCATCCCGTATTTCAACGGTGTCATCATCAATCCAGAGATAAACCGGTTTGTCTGATTTTCCTTGAATGATAATACCGTCATAACCGGCATATTTAATTTCCGGGGCAAAATGTCCCCCAAAGTAACTGTCCAGAAAGGTGTGGGTCAACGGTGATTTTGTTACAATGCACCCCCGCATGGCAGGGGCCATGGTACCGGTGAGGGGGCCGGTCATGACCATGAGTACATTGTCTGGACCCAATGGATCGGTCCCCGGTGCAAGGAGATCATAAAGAAGTCTGGCTCCAAATCCCTTTCCTCCGATATATTGTTGTTTCATTTTGGGGGATAAAGGAATTTGCCGGGATGTTAATGTTGTCAGATCCACAAGGAGAAACTTATTCATATAACTGCCACGGGCAGGGCCTGTATCGCACCCGGATTTATCAGCCGTAAAGCTTGAAAATTTTTCAGTTTTACCGGGATTTTCACATAAAGCTTTATTCTTGTTTTTGTCTTTATTGATCCATTCAAGGGCACCGGTGGGACAGGCAGATACGCACAGAGGGTCCCCCATGCAGGTGTCGCATTTCACCGCTTTTTTTGTTTCCGGGTCCAGTTTTACCATGCCTTCGGGGCAAAACTGCACACACAATCCACACCCCACACAGCGATTTTCATCAATGAGAACCACCCCTTCATCGTTCCTTGAATAGGCGTTGGCCGGACAGACATTCATGCAATACGCATTGGCGCACTGGTTGCATATCACAGGCTTGTGGTAAAGATTTTCCTTTTTATTTTCAATCCGCAACCGGGATCGTCGGGTATTGTACCCCCCATGCCACCGCATGGAACAAGCCAGCTGACAGATATTGCAACCTGTGCAGAGATCAAAATTGGTTCTAATAAATGAATTAATGGGCCGCCTCCTTTGACTGCAATGGGTTAAAGCGGTGCTGTCTTTTAAGGGGTCTGGTCGCAACATCGTCCATCCATGGTCATCTGTGGACCGGCAGATGTTATGGCTTCTTATGGTAACAGCTTGAAATAGTAAAAATTGTTGGGGAAGTTGACTGCAAAGCAACGTCTGTACCGGGCCACAATGTTCTGATGTTGGGATCAAGCTCTTTTTCAGCGTCGAATGAATTTTGTATATCACATACTATGTAATATGCAAGTCTTTTCTCCACAATTTTATCTTGCTTTTCAAAAACCACTGTGATAGGGCTTTGGGCTATAAATCGCATATTACATACTACGTGATAGAAAACTGTATTCAACTTCAACACGAAGGAAGGAACAGTCATCATGCTTAAACTGACGAACGTCACCAAAAAATTTGGTGAACTGACCGCCGTCAATTCGCTGAGCTTTACCGTTTCCAAGGGGCAAGTGTTCGGGATTGCCGGTCCCAATGGGGCTGGAAAATCCACCCTGTATAACCTCATTTCCGGTCTCTATCCCTTTGAGGGGGCTATCTCCTTTAATGGAAAAGAAATTGCTGGATTGTCTCCCCATCAAATCGCGAAACTGGGCATTTCGCGAACGTTCCAGATTCCCCAGATATTTCCCAGCCTGAGCGTGGAAAAAAGCATTGGTGTGGGAAATCATTTTGGCAGCCGAGAGGGCTTTGAACAAGATTATGTGGACAAGGTTCTGGAATTCGTCAACCTCCATGACAAGCGACATGCCATGGTGGGGCAGCTGAATCTTCTGGATAAAAAAATGATTATGATCGGCGCGGCCCTGGCCACCAAACCGGAAGTGTTGATGCTGGATGAACCCATGGCTGGCTCCAATGCCAAGGAGATCATTCAACTGATGGAACTGATTCAACGCATCAACCGGGATCTTGGTGTCACCATTATCATTATTGAACATTTCATGAAGGTTTTGACGGAGCTGACAGAAAAGCTTTTGATCATTGAAACAGGTACGGAAATATGCTGCGGAGACCCGGTGGAGGTCACCGGTGATCCACGGGTCATTGAATGTTATCTGGGGGATGGGACATGATTAAAATTCATGATTTAAATGCATATTATGACGATTTTCATGTGCTGAAAAATGTTTCGCTGGAAGTGGGGAAGGGCGAGGTGGCGGTGATGCTTGGCCCCAACGGTCATGGTAAAAGCACTGTTTTAAAATCCATCTGCGGTCTGGTGGAAAAAGTGACAGGAAACATTACCTGGAGCGGCGAAGAGATCATCGGTCTGGGTGCAGAAAAACTCGTAAACAAAGGCATCACCTATATTGCAGAAAATCGTGAACTTTTTCCCGAGATGACGGTGATGGAAAATCTTAAACTGGGAGCCTATTCCCAGTCTGCCAGACCCCATGAAAAAGAGAATCTGGAAAAGGTGTTCTCACTGTTTCCACGCCTGGCAGATCGCCGGAAACAGCTGGCCTCCACCATGAGCGGCGGTGAAGCAAGGATGCTGGCCATTGCCAGGGGACTGATGTCCAATGCCGATTTTCTGGCCATTGACGAGCCCTCCCTGGGACTTCAACCCAACCTCAGGGATGAGGTGGCACGCATCATTAAGGAGATCAACACCCAGGGCATGACCGTCCTGGTGGTGGAGCAGAATATTCCCCAGATCACAGAGCTTGCCGATAAGCTTTACGTGCTGGAAGAGGGTAAAATTTCCTTTGAGGGCAGCAGGGAAGAGGCCCTTGGCGATGATCATTTAAAAGAAATTTTTCTTGGCATGTAACAGGAGTGACAAAGATGTTCATTGAAATAATAGACGTCATCATCAGCGGCCTGATCAACGGGTCTGTGTATGCCCTCATGGCCGTGGGCCTCACCTTGATTTACGGGGTGTCCAAGGCGTTTAATTTTGCCTATGGCTCTTTTTACAGCATGGGCGGCTATATTGCCTTTTTGCTTTTTGGCATCTCCTTTTTTAACAATTATCTCATTGTGTTCTGCCTGGCAGCTCCGGTGCTCCTGATATTTGGTTTTTTCATTGAAAAACTTTTGGTGGCTCCGCTGAGAAAAAGGGATGATTGGGAAGTAAAGGTGATGATGATCACATTGGGCTTGGCTTTGTTTCTGGATAACTCCTACCAGGTGGTTTTTGGTGCCCGGATGAAATCATTGCCTTCCATACTGGAAGGAAGCTTTGAGATGGGGGAATTTATCCTCTCCTACCAGGATGTGGTGATTTTTATCTTCTCCCTTGGCGGTATCCTTATTTTCAGATGGTTTCTTAACAATACCCGCACCGGCATGTCCGTCAGGGCCGTGGCCCAGAATCCTGCCGGTGCCCAGATTGTGGGAATCCCCAAGGAATTTGTATTTGCCGCCACCTTTGCCATCTCCACGGTGATGGTGGGCATGGGGGGTATTTTGCTGGCCCAGAAATATTTTATTACCCCCGCAGGGGGATGGGATATTTTGGTCAAAGCGTGGGTAATTACAGCTTTTGGCGGCATGGGCAGCATAAAAGGGGGGCTTTACGCCGCCTTTATCGTGGGCATGCTCGAAGCCTTTGTGGGGTGGTATTTTGGAATGACATGGACGCTCATTGCACTGTTTGCAGTCCTGTTGACAACCCTGGCCGTAAGGCCCCAGGGACTTATGGGGAAATGGGGATAAAATTATAATGGAACATAAACGTATCACCGTATTTTTGGCAATTATCTGGGGAGTGGTGGCAATCCTTCCATTGTTTTTCGGGTCCACCAATTTTATTATGCATATTCTGATCATGTGTCTCATATGGTCTGTGGTGGCCTCGTGCTGGGATCTTATCATGGGATTTGCCGGTATTTTTTCCTTTGGCCAGGTGGCTTTTTTTGTCATCGGTTCCTATTCTTCAGCCATTATTTCGGCCCGGCTGGGTGTGCCGCCTGTTTTTTCTGTGTTCATCGCAGGTATTTTCACCGCAGGTCTGGGGGTTCTGGTGGGACTTCCCTGCCTCAAGCTAAAAGGGGCATACATTGCCCTTGTCACCTTTGCCGTGCATATGATTTTAGAGCCGGTTTTGAAAGGGGATATCGGACGGGCACTTGGAACCGGGGGGGCCCGGGGGATCTTGACCATTGCCCCCATGAATATATTTGGATATACATTTACAAGCTCTGATCCCATTCCCTATTTCTATTTGTTATTTCTGGTGGCGGTTGTCTGTTCTGTTATTATACTCATGGTCATTAAATCCCATTGGGGAACCGCTTTTCTGGCATTGAAAGATGCCGAGGAATTTGCATCCTGCCTGGGGGTCAGCGCTTTTAAATATAAGCTCATGGTCTTTGCGTTGACCTCATTCTTAACAGGCATGATCGGTGGATTTTACGCCCATTATGTGGGAATGCTATCCACAAGGATGCTGGGCATTGATCTGTTTGTCACCCTCATGATTATCCTGGTCATCGGCGGTGTGGGAAAATTTCCCGGCGCAGTGATCGGGGCCTTTATCACCATTGCCGTCAACGAAATGCTCTCACCCCTGGGATCCTATCGCCCCATTATACTTGGCGGGCTGGTGGTGGTTCTGGTTCTTGCTTTGCCTGACGGTATCACTGGATTGTTTGAAAAAATGTTTTCTGAAAAAAAGCAGGGATTAAGTCATTAGGGACTCAGAGCTTATTAATTTACCATTTAATAAGCTCTGGTTATTATTTTTCGCAAATGAGACTTCGAATCAACGGTAAATTGAAAATTACTGACTCCCTTAGATTCGCTGCCTTAAAAAATATCAGTACGCTCCAGTCAACTTTTAACAATTACTTAAGGAGGTAAGATGAAAAAAACGTTAGCAGCCATGTTGATTATCATGTGCGCATTTCTTATAAATGGAAATGCCTTTGGCAGTGACACCATTAAGGTTGGCGTTCCCCTTTCCATGACAGGCCCCTACACTGACACCGGGGACAACTATTGGAAGGGTATTAAAATGGCCATTGATGAAATTAATGAAGGCGGTGGGCTCCTGGGTAAAAAAATAGAACCGGTGCGGTTTGATGCCCAGGAATTTGCCCCGGAAAGGGTGATGCAGGGCGCAGATTACCTATGCGGTAAACTCAAGGTGGACTCTGTCCATGCCGGGTGGGCCGGATGGGGACAGGATGTCCGGGCCTATGGTAAATATACGGCTCCCTTTTTTGCGGATGACGGTTCCCAGACAGCTGTGGATGTCTACAAACAAGATAAAAAACAATACAATAATATCTTTCAGCTCACAGATACCGGTATTAATCAGGGGCAGAGCATGTTTAATGTGTTGATGGCGCTGCCCTATGAGTACCCCAACAAAAAAGCCGTTATTATTACAGCGGATGATGCCTGGGGAACCGAAGTGGGGGATACCCTTAAAAAGAATTTTAAAGAAAAAGGGTGGAAGGTTGCCATGCATGAGCTGGTTCCCTATGGCACCAATCAATGGGGACCTTTACTCACAAAAATTCGTAAAATAAAACCGGCCATCATCCATGTGGAGATTGTGTCTGCCCAGGAAGTGATCACTTTTTTCCGTCAGTTCATGAAAAAACCCACCAATTCTATTCTCAGTTATGGGTATTCTCTGGTTCCAAGGGAAGTTGTGGACACCATGGGTAAAGAGGCTGACGGTCTCATTGGTGAAGTTCCCACTGCCATGCCCACCCCGGAGGCCCCCACCCCGGAAGCCCAGGCGTGGCTGGATAAATTTAAAGGCATCTGGACCCATCTGCCCCAGGCTGGATCCTGGGCCGCTTACAGCGGGGTTAAAGCTTGGGTCACTGCGGTTGAGGCGGTGGGTGATGAGAAAAAACATGAAGAGGTCTGTAATTACATTGCCACCAAGGGCTATAAAGGAGAAACCGGATGGTGGAAATGGGATGAAGACCATGTCATGAGAGCCGGCGGAGATGTCCCCATCGCCCATTACCAGGTTCAAAACGGTGAAATGATTGCCATCTTCACCGATCCACCGGCAAAGCCCTATAAGAATTATAAGTTCCAGGTTCCCAGGTGGATAAAAAAATAGCGGCCGGCCCAGAGCTCAACCTGGTTGATTTAGATTCTAATTTTTGATCTTTGTATTTTTTTTATATGAAATACTCCGCAACCCCGGGGAGTATTTCTAACTTTGTTGTGGGCGGAACCGAATCAAAATACGGTCCGCCCGTGGCGGTTATATACAATGCAGCCTCCAAGGCAACCTCAGCCGCCCCCCCGATGGGTAATAGGAACCGGCCAATTGAGCTGTCTACAGTTCCGACCGGGACCATTGCCCATCGGGGGGGGCAAATGATACCATTTGGCTCGGCGTCTACGACCCTATATTTGTTGTGTCCGCCGGGAGATGCCCGTTATGGAAAACCGGCAAGAAGGCACCTGGGCTTTAGCCCAGGGGTTGTTGACCATACTCTTCTCTTAATCCTTTTTTCAGACTGAAAAGCATTGCAAGCAGTATGACGGTGAGGGGCAGGCCGGCAACCAGTGTGGCGGACTGAAGGCATTCCAGGCCTCCGTGCAGCATCAGAGCGATGGCCACCAATCCCTGGATGGATGCCCAGAAAATACGCTGAGCATTGGGTGGATTGGTTTTGCCCCCTGCCGTCATGATACTCAGGACCAGGGTTGCCGAGTTGGACGAAGTTATGAAAAATAGAGCTGCCAGGATAATTCCGGTAATGGAAGTGATGCCGGAAAGGCGAAGATTTTGAAAAAATGTAAAAATAACGGTGGAGATTTCCTTGTCCATCACCCGGGACAGTCCTGCATCCAGGAACATTTCCATGTAGAGTGCAGATGTGCCGAAAACCGTAAACCACAAAAATGCCAGTAGCGTGGGGGCGAGGAGCACACCAAAAATGAATTCTTTGATGGTTCTTCCTTTGGAGATCCTTGCAATGAACATTCCGGCAAAGGGCGCCCAGGTGATCCACCAGGCCCAGTAGAAGATGGTCCAGGAATTTTGCCAATGGCTCCCGGCAAAGGTCTCGGTAAATAGAGATATTTCCCAGAATCGGTTGAAATAGTTGCCCAGATTCTGGGGGATGGCGTTGAGAATGAATGCAGTGGGTCCTGTAATAAAGACGAATGCCATTAGAAAAAATGCCAGGACAATGGTGATGATGCTCAGTCGTTTTATCCCGGAATATACGCCTCCGATGACAGAGATGATGACACAGGCGGTGATGATGATGACCAGTGCGATCTGCACGGTGGGGGTGATGGGGGTTCCCAGAATATAATTTACCCCCCCATTGATCTGGGATACAGCCATGGCAAGGGAGGTTGCCAGGCCGAATAAAGTGGCCACGCATGCAAAAATATCAATGGCTTTTCCCATGGGACCGTAAATTTTTTTACCGATAATGGGATAAAAAACACTGCTGACGGTCAGGGGCAGTTTTTTGCTGAATGCAAAAAAACCCAGTCCCAGTCCCACAAGGCAATACAGGGCCCATCCATGTAAACCCCAGTGAAAAAAGGTAAGTGCCATGGCAAGGTTTGCCGCTTCAACTGACTTGGCGGTGACGCCCATGGGTGGTGGGTTGATGTAATGAAAAAGGGGTTCTGCCGTGCCGAAAAATACAAGACCAATACCAATACCGGCACAGAAAATCATGGAAAACCATTCAAAAAAGTTGAACTCCGGCTTACTTTCTCTGCCGCCGAGTTTTAATTTGCCGTATCTGGAAAAAAAGAGATAAATTATATAAAAGAGAATCACATTGACCACAAGGACAAAAAACCAGCCGGTGTATTCACATACCCATAATCGAAGGTATGAAAATACATGGGCGATTGTTTGATCGCAGACTATTTCAATGATCATAGATCCTATGATAATAATTGAAGATATCCAGAAAATCGGTGGATTTATTTTAAGACCTAATGGATGTTTTTTTGTTAGCTTGCCAGATCCGTTTTTGACCATATCATCCTCTTTGGGTAATTAATTAATGACCCTGTTTTTACTATAACTGCTACGGGCAGATCTTGTTCTGCTCACAACGAAGCTTGAAATACGCCCCTGATTCACGGAGTATTTCGGGGTTGATCATAAGCTGGGCTACTATACATGAGATAATATTTTATTAGCTACAAGGGATTGTAATTACAAATATTAATTTTTACCGCCAAAATTTTATCACAAAATGGCCGACGTTATGACCAAGCCCAGTATTTCATATAAATGGGCATCTCCTGGCGGACACAACAAATATAGAGTCGTAGACGCGGAGCCAAATAGTATTATACCGCCGCCCCCCGACGGGCAATGGTCCCGGACCGGAACTGTAGACAGCTCAATTGTCCGGTTCCTATTGCCCGTCGGGGGGGGGCTCTGCCTTAGCTTGCCTTGGAGGCTGCCTTTTTATATAAAAAAAATTGCGCATCCCGGTATATTCTTACACGCCAATAACCTAATATTTTTCACAATACCTGTTTCTATAAGGCTCTTGAACAATTGTGCGTTGCAGTTGGTTTTCCCATTCTGCATGCTGGTGAATTTTCAGGATATCTTCCAGCCGGTTTTGCTTTTTAAGGCGTTCATAGATATCACACCATGCACAGGTAATATCGTAGGGAGCGTAGCTGTCAAGTTCACACTTACCGTTGCTCACGCCGCCGCAGGGTCCGTTAAAAAGACTTTTGGCGCATCGGGTCACGGGACAGATCCCACCGGTATAACCGAGAACGCAATTTCCACAGGCCCGGCATTTCTCTTCATACACGCCGATATCCCTGTCTATTCCGATGGCTATGGTGTTCACCGCCGGGAAAATGGGGATGTTAGAAAATTTTTCCGCAAGGAGCTGTATTCCGGCTCCGCATGCCATGGAGATGATACAGTCATAGTCGGCTGCAGTCTCTTCAAGTTCAACAAGATATCTTAAGTTGCATGCCCTTTCAACGGTATAGCCGTCCATACGGGTCCGCAATCCCTCGGCCTTAAAGGTTTCATTGAGCTCAATGTTCAGGGCGTTGACCTCTTTTTGACCGCCTCCCAGGCAGACGGAGGCGCACCCTCCGCATCCGATGTTCAAAACCTTGTTATAATTTTTTATAAAGGATTTGATTTCTTCAAAGGGTTTTCTTTCTATCTTAACCAACTATACCTCCTGAACAATCATTTATTTTTTTTTATATGAAATACTCCTCAAATCAGGAGCGTATTTCAAGCTTTGTTGTGGGCGGAACGGGATCAAAATACGGTCCGCCCGTGGTGGTTATATGAAATACTCCGCATAGTTATGGAGCATTTCTATTTTTGTTGTGGGCAGAACGAGATCAGAACAAGGTCTGCCCGTGGCAGTTTTATATATAATGCAGCCCCCAGGTCTACCTCAGCAGAGCCGCCCCCCCGATGGGCAATAGGAACCGGACAATTGAGCTGTCTACAGTTCCGGTCCGGGCCCATTGCCCATCGGGGGGGCGGCGGTATAATACCTGTCCCACAGGACATGCCCGTTTTATATGAAATGGAACAGTGCCCATTTTTTGTTTTTGCATGATATGGAACCGGAAAGCCGTGTTTTGATGTGTGGATCATTCCGGGGAAGTCGATTTCGGCAGTATGTGGCACTCGCCACAGAGGGTGGGGAGCAGCTGATCACTGGGCGTTAAAAAGGCTTTCCATTGAATTCCCTTACGGGGAATCCAGAATTTTTTACTGTTCTCATTGTGACACGGGATGCATGAATTGTGAAATGCATCTTCAAGGTTGATTTTTGTGGTAGAATTGTGGCAGGAGCAACAGTTTGTGTTGGGATCACCCTCTTCCAGGTCTGATTCATCTAAAACATTTTCCCCATTTTCATAGAGATGATGGCAATCCAGACACTCCAGTACATCCATGTGGGCCTCATGGGGAAATATCACCGGTGAGCGCTCTTTTGTGCCGCCGGTCTTACCTTGAAAACAGGAAAAATCATGATTGAGCAATATGTTTTCCATTTGGGCAAAGGCCGGTGGGGAATATACAAACGCACAAACTATGGTCAAAGCCGTCCAGAAATTTATTTTATAACTGCCACAGGCAGACCTTGTTTTGATCCGGTCTTGCCCACAACAAAGTTTGAAATACGCCTCTGATTTGCGGAGTATTTCATATAAGTTTTGAAAATGTTTTTTCATCTGCATTTTCTCCCCTCTCTGTTCCAAGGTTACGCACAATGGAAAAGAGGCAGCTTATTCTTCATCAAATTGAGGCAGCACACCCTGATCACGGCATATGCCCCTGGTAAGCGCTATCATCCCGGGAATATCAATGCCCATGGGGCAGTAACAACGTGTGCAGAGTACGCACCTGTCCCAGACGACCTCCCTTATTTCTTCCAGTCCTTTTCTGTCGATGTTCCCTTTTTTTTTATACAGCCTGCCCAGGGAATTTATAAATTTATGGGAAGGCATATAAACGGGATCTTTTTCCCGGTGCATATAAAGGAAGCAGCTTTCTGCACACAGAGTACAATGAACGCATAGTTTAAGGGATAAACTGATTTGCGCTTTGTTTTTATTGAGGGTTGTTCGGATTTTTCCGGTATCAACCGTGTCTGTTGTTTCTTTCACTATTCAGACCTCTTAAAATATCACCAATTATCAATGTCAAATTTCTTTTTTCCAAAATACCATCTTTTAAAACTGAATTTGGGACCCCCGAAATACCATGTTCTGGTTCCGCGGCCGAAACTGTTTTCATGGGGGATGAGAAATCTGTTAATAAAAAAGAATAGCATGTGGACCAGTTTTGTGAAAGGCAGCAGAATAAGCATTATTTCACCGGAAAGCATGTGCAGAATAATCATCGGTTTATAGGCAGTGGTCTGGTGAAAGGCAAGAAAACCGGTGATAAAAGGCATGGCCGTCAACAGGAGAATAAGGTAATCGGAAAGGGTTGTGATGGATCTCACCCTTGGACTAAATATGCGCCGGAAGAGAAAAAACAGGGAGCATCCAATAACCATTACTGTCATGATATCCGTGATGCCTTCGGGTAAACTGAAAAAACTTATTCCCCATGATTCATCAATGAGATTGTTATGCCCAAGAAGAAAGAGGGGGGCAGCAATAAGACAGGTATGAAATAGGGAGGTTATCACGGTCATTACCGGATGAACGCCGGCAATGGTGCCCTTGAAAAAAGATATGCGCCGGGCCGTGGATTTCACGGGTGGTGCGCACACAGCTGTTGTGGGGGAGAGGCGAAAGGGATTGTGTGTCGTTTTTTTTATTTTTTGACTGAGATAAAAAAAACGTAATACCTGGTATGCCGTTCCTGTAAAAAAGATAAGAAAGGCTGATAGGGCCAGGGGGCCCCGAACAAAATCATGAAACAGATCTAAGGAAATCATTTTTCTCACTTACCAATGTTTGCTGCGGCAAACTTGAATTTTTGATCATATATTCAAAACGGTTGATGTTAGTAACAGCTTTCCTGCTGTATGTCAAAATTTTTTTCCCACAAAAAGGCCGTGATAAATATTCATAACTCCATCCCAGTGAAAAAGTATTCAGAGGAAATCATGGGGTTTGTTCCTGGAGAACCCAAATAAAAGGTTGACAACTACCATTCTTTCGAATATACTTGTGAAATTGAATCATTGAAAAGGGTGTCTGGCTTTTTTCCAGATGCCCATTTTTTTTGCTTTTGACCGTCTGCCTTGAAGGTTAAAAATTATTCTTATAATTTATTTGATCAGGCAGTTGGCTCATAATATAATATATTCGGGTTTTTTTATCTCCCCTATTTATTATTTTTTTAAAATTAGGCAGGCTTTAATGTTAAAATCTGCCTGTTTCGTACTTAGGGGAAAGAAGCATTTGTCAAATACGCACATCCGTGTGGCAACTACCTCAAAGTTTGAAACACTTAAACTTTATTTTTTTAGGAGATTGTCACAATGGCTACAGGTACAGTGAAATGGTTTAACGATTCTAAGGGTTTTGGTTTCATCGAGCAGGAAAACGGAGAGGATCTTTTCGTTCATCACTCAAGCATCAATGCAACCGGTTTTAAATCCCTTAATGAAGGGGACCGCGTGTCCTTTGATATTGAGCAGGGCCAGAAAGGTCCTGCAGCAGGAAATGTAACTGTAATTTAGTTACAGCATATATTGTTTTGAATTTGTTAAGTGCCCCCTTTGGAGGGATATGAATTTAAGGCGGTATATATAAGCAAGACTTTCTTGGATTTTATCCAGGGAAGGTTTCAGATCAGAGCAGTCTTATGTCAAGGCTTGTTCAGTTTCGCACTTAGAGGAAAAATAATTTGTCGGAAAAGCACATGTGTGTGACATCTACCTCAGGTTTGGAACATTTAAACTTTATTTTTCAGGAGATTGTCACATGGCTACAGGTACAGTAAAATGGTTTAACGATTCTAAGGGTTTTGGTTTCATCGAGCAGGAAAACGGAGAGGATCTTTTCGTTCATCACTCAAGCATCAATGCAACCGGTTTTAAATCCCTTAATGAAGGGGACCGCGTGTCCTTTGATATTGAGCAGGGCCAGAAAGGTCCCGCAGCAGGAAATGTAACTGTAATTTAGTTATATCTGCATATACCGCTTTGATCTGTTTTGATCTTTATGATTGATTCATATTCAGGCTGGATATAGTTTTAAAAAAGCCCCTTTGACTTATGTCATTGGGGCTTTTTTTGTTTGTTAAGGCTTTTTTTTGATGTTCCCTCCTGTCTGGGCAGGATCCATCATCTTTTGCTTTTTGTGCACCGGGATTGGTGCACGTTCATACCGTAATAAAAATGTTGATTCACGCCTTGAAATATAAGATAGTACCTTGCAAATTATCTTCAGGATCGCAGATGAAATAAAAAAGGTGCTGCCCGGCCCCATTTTTCCTTTGATGCAATGCAGTGGATGGGGCAAATGTAAGTTATTTTGCTCAAGTTATTTTTATCTTCTCTTCTTAACACACAGGAATTATTTACATGTCAGATTACGCCATTGAAAAATATCAATTTGAGACCGGTGTTTATCGTCCCCCCAGTGAAGGTGGAAGTGCTTCTTTACTCCTTCGATTCACCCGTAACTGCCCGTGGAACCACTGTGCGTTTTGCAGCATGTATAAAGGTGAAAAATTTCAACTCAGATCCCTTGACGAACTCAAAGGGGATATGGATGCCATGGCCGCCCTGGCCGATGATTTAAGAAAAATTTCCATGGATTTGGGACAAGGGGGGGAGATCACCCGGGATGCGGCCATGGGTCTCATGGACAAGGTACCGGAACTGAACCGCCACAATGGGTTTGCCATGTTTTTTCACTGGTTGTGTGCCGGGGGCAGGACTGCCTTTATCCAGGATGGCAACAGCATCATCATGAAACCCGAAAACCTCATGGCAGCCTTAAAGTATTTGAGGAATCGATTCCCCTCCATTGAGCGGGTAACCACCTATGCCCGGTCCAGAACCCTTGCCCAAAGATCCCTGGAAGATTTGACTGCCATTCGCAGGGCCGGTCTGGATCGGCTGCACCTGGGCCTTGAAACCGGAGATGACGAGCTGTTAGCAAAAATCAAAAAAGGGGTAACAGCCCAGGGGCATATAGACGGGGGTAAGAAAGCCATGGCAGCCGGGTTCCAGGTTTCGGAATATTGGATGCCCGGACTTGGCGGCAGGGAATTGACCACAGGCCATGCCTTGAATACGGCCCGGGTGCTTTCTGCCATTAATCCCGATTACATTCGATCCCGTCCTTTCCGGGCCATTCCGGGAACGGCCATGCACACCTGGATCAAAAAAGGGCAGATGCATATCTTAACGCCCCATGAGCAGCTCCGGGAACTCAAAGAGATGATCACGGCTTTGGATGTGACATCCCGGGTCTGTTTTGACCATGCCGGAAATAATTGGCTCAATGCTTCGGGGCGCCTTCTGTTGTCCCATGGATACGAAGGATATCAATTCCCCGATGAAAAAGCAAAACTGCTGGGGTTGATTGATGAGGGGTTGAAGAGCCATCATGTGGCCCCGGACATCACGTATTTATAGGTTGCCGGAAAAATGGAGAGAACCGTTGAAAAACTGGCAGGTTTACCTGGTAAGATGTTCCGATCACTCCCTGTATTGCGGTATCACCAATGATGTTGATGCACGAATTAATGTGCACAATGCCGGAAAAGGGGCAAAATACACCCGGGGAAGACGGCCCGTTGAACTGCTGGGGACCACAGAAAAAATGACAAAAAGTGATGCCCTTAAATTTGAAATCCGCATTAAAAAATGCCCTGCCGGAAAAAAGCTATCCACACTGAAAAAAGGAATTAAAACAGATGGCAGCCGTTAAAGTGCCCCATGATCAATTAAGCCCCCGGGCCTTAAGGGGGGTTGTTGAGGAGTTTCTCACCCGGGACGGGACCGATTACGGAGAGGTTGAAGTGCCCCTGGAAACAAGGGTTGCCCAGGTGTTTGCCCACCTGAAATCGGGAAAAGTGGTGATTGTATTTGATCCGGACTCCCAGACCTGTACCCTTTTTGACAGGGATGATCCCCGATTAAAACAGCTTGACAGTGATGCGCCGTCGGTGTGGGATTGATAAAAAACATGCACGTCGGTGGAGGGTGGCGCAGGATTGTGATATACCTTCGGTGACACAGATATTTTAATCTGTGGGAAAAATAAAATATTGCCCGTAAATATTCGGGTTGGTTCTGTAAATATATCAACTTTCGGGCTTCATTTCAAAGCTGGCATTTTTAAATGTACCGATGGGCTCAGTGTGCCGACGGGGTCAGGCTTTTGTTATTGATGTTATCGACCAAGGCCTTTGCCAACGAAAAAAGCCTCGAGATAATTTTGTGGTGAGCCACATGAACCTTGATCCGCGCCAGGTGCCGTTTCATAGCTTCCAGGCGGTTTACAGGGCTGTGATGGCGGGCATGGCATTTCCTGGAGGGGAAAAATCCATTGCAACGGTGTGGAAAAAACGTGTGGAACAATGGCTTTCTTTGCCGGAAAACAGCCATAACACCTGCCTGGATCTCATACCCCGGCAGATGCCCCATCGCTTTAAAGCCATCCTTGCGGCCCTGTCATCTCCCAATGTGGCCCTTTCTGCCCGGGAGAGAAAGTTTAAAAAGCATGCCCGCCTTAAACCCCGGGAATTTCCCTGGATATTGAAAAATGCGCTTTTGGGCAAAGATATCCCTGCCTGGCGATTGTCTGCCATGTTCCAGTATCGTCAGGTTTCCTTTTATAAGGAACACTCCCTGGTGTGCAAAGAATCTTTTCAGTACCTTGACACGGTAAAGGCCCTGGCAGCCCTGTTTCGCAATCTGGGATTCAAGGGATGGGTGATTCTGTTTGATGAGGGGGAATCCATCTGCCAGACCCGGATCACCAGCCGCAGCAAAAGCTATGAACTGCTCCACAACATCTTTTGCCCGGAAAACGCCCTGGGTGGATTTTATCCGGTGTTTGCCTTTACCCATGAACTCAACGGGGAGTCAGGGCTTTTCACCCGGACAAAAAAATTGTTCCAGGATCAGATCAAACAAGGTGAAAAGCGGGTACTGCTGAAAAACGGTGTGGATGTGATACCGGGTAAAAAGCTCGATATCATTATCGCACTTTTCTGGGATCTGCCGGAAATCTGGTGCTGGAATGGACCATCCGGGAGCAGATGTCCCAAAAGGATCTGCAGATCACCTCCCACGAGACCGGGGTGGAATGTTCCCAGCAGTCTGATATGGAAGCAAATCTCATGGTGGATCTGGCCCATAGATTAATGCATATTTACGGGGTGTCTCCCCATGACATGGCCTTGATTTCACCCCACCGGGCCCAGAACAATGCCATTTTAAAACAACTGGGTGCAAGGGTGACCGCCCACCGGGAAGGCAGCGGTGCCATGCCCGGAAATGCCGTCCCTTGCCTTCCCTTGGTGGATACCGTGGAGCGGGTCCAGGGGGCAGAGCGGGATGTTATTCTTTTTGGTATGACCGCATCTGATCCCGACCATCTGGCCGGTGAATTTTTAAACAGCCCCCATCGACTCAACGTGGCCATGACCCGGGCCAGAACCAAATTGATTGTCATGGGCAGCCATGCCTTTTTTTCCATGATCCCTGATTCGGAAAGCCTGCTGATAAAAAACAGTTGTTTTAAAAATCTGAAGGCCCATTGTGAAGCCCGGGGGTGTGTTTTTCATTTTACCCGACAAATGGATGTGAATAATTGAGTTTTTTGAAATTTTATTACATGAAACATGGTGTATATCGCAATGACAGAGGGTGTTGAATGTTGCCTTTAAAGCCGTTGTAATTGTAAAAAGAAGTGGTAAGATTTCAGCATACATATGGGGCTGATGTTCATATCACAAAACATTTGAAAAAAGAGCGATCAGGACTTGACTTTTATTTTACTTTCTTTATAATAAATAAAATTGCGCTATTACATGGATGCGCATAGGTTTTCACAAAAAGTTATAATATATGACATAAAGTGTGTCATGACTGATACGTTGGAAACCGGTATTACTTTATATTTTTTTTCAGGAGATTGCCAATATGGCTAATGGTATTGTAAAATGGTTTAACGACTCTAAGGGTTTTGGTTTTATTGAACAAGAAAACGGAAAAGATGTATTTGTACATCACACCGGAATTAATGCAACGGGCTTCAAGTCTCTGAATGAAGGAGATCGAGTTTCCTTTGACATTGAAGAGGGACAGAAAGGTCCTGCTGCAACTAACGTAACAGTGTTGTAGTCAGCCGTTTTACTCAGTCTTTAAGTCATCTTGGTGGCTTGCTGAAATAAAATCCCCGGGTAGATTTCTGCCCGGGGATTTTTTGTTTTCAGAAAGATTCAAACATTAAATTCCATGGCCTGGGCGCTTATTTTACACATGCCCACGGCTTTGTTAGACTCTAACCGCTCCCATGATGTGACGGCTGGTGGAACATTCCTGGTTCAAGGGCATCACTTAAACTCCCGGGTCAGTTCTTCGGACAACATAATGGCTTCTGCCACAAATCGCATGGATTTTCGTGTGTCCATACTGCGTTTTCGTATCCATTTGTAAGCCTCTTCCCCGGTTTTTTTCTGTCGCATCATCAACACTTCCTTGGCGCGTTCCACCATTTTTCTGGTTTCAAGTTCTTCCTGGATCACCTGGGTCTTCACCATCAGTTCGGTATTTAAAATGGCAATGGCCGCCTGGTTGGCAACGGTGCGGATTAGATTGACCTCTGTGTCAGAAAACAGATGGGGGGTGGAGGTAAAGCAGTTCAAAGCCCCTATGATGCGATCATCCAGAACCTGCAGGGGAACCCCCACCATGGAAATCAGTCCCAGTTTGTCGGCCATCTCTTTTTCTTTAAACCGGGGGTCTTGAAGCACATTTTCAATGATAATGGGTGCCTTTCCGGTGAGTACAGCTCCCACCACCCCTTCATCCATGTCCAAAGAACGATCTTTAATGTAATCCCGGTCAAAGGCCTGGGTGGCCTTGAGGCGAATTTGCGGAGGGTGGCAGGTGTCATCCACCAGCCACAGGGAACAGATTTCAACACCGGTGACTTTGGCTGTGACCATTACAGTGAGTTTCAGGATATCTTCAAGATAAAGATCAGAGGTAATGGCACCGCTGATATCCATCAATGCTTTAATGTATTTGTCATAGGGTTGCGGTATGTCTTTTTCCATATGAAATCACCTGTGAAAATTAAGTTTAAACTCTGATTCCAATTGGTTGGAGTCAAATTCAGCTGGAAAGGGCAACCGGCATCCTTGATTCAACTTCAATGGTGGAATCACGGCCTGTCTGCCCATAACCCGACATTATGGCATTGTTTGGCATAAAAGTCAGTATTGATTTTTATGATCAACGCAATGTCATCCATAACCCCACCAGCATCACCACAATGCCGGAGCCCCGGATAAGCGTCAATGGGCGGATATCAGCCCCCAGCATGCCAAAATGGTCAATAAGGGCCGCTGCTGCAAACTGGGCCAATACAAGAATGGTCATGGCAGGAACCAGTCCCAGCCGTGGGGCGGTGTAGCCGATGCTTCCCACAATAATGAGTCCCATGAGGCCTGATAACATGCTGTACCATGGCACCGATGCACAGGCCGCAAGGTTGCCGCCACGGTAAAACAGCATGGCAGCACCAATGATAAGGCCTCCCAGTCCATAGGTGATAAAAACACTTTCCAATGTGCCCATTTGCCTGTCCATGATTCCCATGAGCTGGGCCTGCAGTGATACCATGATGCCGCCCAGGGCAGCGATGAGTAACAATGGAACATGATTTAACATCAGAGACTCCTGTGGATTTTAAAAAGACGATTCTATTTTTATTTTTTCATTGTGCTTCATGTGATTATTTTATTTCCCCGCAATAATCAAGACATTAAGGTAAAATTAGTTAGTGTTTTGAATCCTTTTACACTTTTTAGAACAATGTTGCCATTGGGCAGTGTGTTTTCAAATGGGGGTAAAGCAGTGTGCGGTCCAAGCTTAATTTCACCATTTTCGATTTTCAAAGATGCCGTACTGTAATTTATCAATGTGGATTTCAATTTTGACCATGCGCTGCCTGTAAGGTCATGGAATGGATGTGGAATATTTCAAGAGAAAATATTTTTTCCTTGACTTGGTGAATTGGAATTATTAAAGAAAAAAATAATTTGTTTTTATGAACTATGTTTATTGTGAATTTTTTTGTTTTTTATGCTGTCAGGGGGGATGCGCAATTTAAGATTGGCAGGCCACGGCATGGTCAAGGTATATGGTGGGAAACCGGGTAACCCGCATTTCGGTGTCCGCAGGGTTCCCGTTCTATTTTAAATGTCATATCAGTCGCAGGAGGTGTTATGCAGTTCAGGGATTATCAGGGGGTCCATCAGATGCTTTTAGAAACAGTGAATGAGCACGCTAACAAGGAGGCATATCGCTGGTTTGATGACAATGCGGTTCCTGACTCTGTCACCTGGAGCGAATTTTACCGACAGGTCAAGCAGGTGGCTAAAAGTCTCATGGCCCTGGGGGTAAAAAAGGACGACAAGGTTAATATTCTCAGTTACACAAGCTATCGCTGGGTATTGACCGATATGGCCAATATGAGTATCGGTGGTGTCACCGTGGGTATTTATCAATCCAACCTTCCCAAGGATTGTCAGTATATCATTGATCATAGTGATGCGGTTGTGGTGTTTGCAGAAGATGAGAAACAGGTGGCAAAACTTCTGGAAATCAAGGCAGAAATTCCAGAGATTCGGCAGGTGATCATGCTCAAGGGCGATATGCCCGGACACGACTGGATTATTTCCTATGAGACCTTTCTCGGGCTTGGGAAGAATATTTCCGATGAGGATTTTAATGATCGTACAGCCCGGGTGGATTCCGGTGATCTTGCAGGGATTGTTTATACTTCGGGAACCACCGGCCTTCCCAAGGGTGTGATGCTCACCCATGATAACATTACTTCAACGGCCCAGTCAGTATTTCACAGTGGCAATTTCCGTGGAGCGAGAGATAACTTTCTTTTTCTTCCCCTGGCCCATGTGTTTGCCAGGACCTGTAGTTATGGGGCTGTATTGGTTGGAAATCGCACCACATTTGCCCGGAGTATCAATACCTTGCTTGATGATTTTCAACTGGCATCTCCCCATTGGTTTGTCAGTGTTCCCCGGATATTTGAGAAAATTCACACCCGGGTGGTTTCGGATGTGGAAGCCAAGGGCGGCATCACGGAAAAAATATTCAACTGGTCCCTGGCCGTGGGAGAGGCGGTGGGTAAGTACAAACTGGCGCAACAGCCCATTCCCTCCATGCTTCAGTTTAAATATCGCATTGCCACAAAGCTTGTTTTTTCCAAAATTCATAACGCTCTGGGGGGGGAAATTCAATGGTGCATCAGCGGGGGGGCTCCCCTGAGTCCGGACATTGCACGTTTTTTCCATGCCACCGGGCTTTTGATCCTGGAGGGGCTTGGCATGACAGAAAACACAAGTTTTAGTAATTTGAATCGGTTTGATAAATATGATTTTGGTGTGGTGGGCCCTCCGGGTGAAGGGTTGTTTCATAAAATTGCCGATGACGGTGAAGTCCTTTTCAAGGGGAGAAATGTGATGAAGGGCTATTATAAAATGCCCGATGAGACCCGGGCAAACTTCACCGAAGACGGATGGCTCAGAAGTGGAGACATTGGAAAAATCCTGGAAGGCAATGTTCTGAAAATCACCGGCAGAAAAAAAGAGATTATCATCACCTCCGGTGGAAAGAATGTGGCGCCTTCTGCCATCGAAGGTCTCATGAGCACCTCTAAATACATTAATCAGGTTTGTGTTGTGGGGGATCAGCGCAAATTTCTCAGCGCCATTGTTACCCTGGATGAGGAGAATGTCACCGCCTATGCCCGGGAAAAGGGATTTTTCAATGAGTGCGCCACCACCAAAGACCTGCTTGCCCATGATGCAGTGATTCAACTCATTGATGGGGAAGTCGCCCGCAAAAACAAGGAACTCCCCTCCTTTGAAACATTAAAGAAAGTCACCATTGTGCCGGAATTCACCATTGAGAACAAGATGATGACCCCCACATTTAAGGTGAAAAAAAATGTGATCATGGATAATTATCAGGATCACATTGAAAATATGTATCACTAATTCCTGATTTTCGCCTTGCTCTCCATATTTCCTCACATCGCCAGGGATGAATATTCCCTGGCGCGTTATTATTTTTTCGGTCATAAATTTTCCAATTTGTCGCCACATAATGCTTTTTTTGGGGATTGAAATCTTCACATGCGGTATGTGAAATGAGAAGTTCGGCCCCATGGTCTATTACGTTTTATGAAAAGAATTCTTGATTTCTCCTGTTCATTGTTTTTTTGATTAAAACAACCGGTTTTCTGTTTTATTTTTCGTGAATGAAAATATATTTTCTTAAAAATTGAGGTATGCATAACTATTTCTAAATAATACCTTATCCATATATCCAGGGAGTCATTGCTGCTGCAGGTGTTAGATATCCCTTTAAAAAGAAGGTTGACAAACATAGATCATTGCATTAATCAGTTATGGCCATAATGAGTTCCGAACTGTTGCGCTTCTAACCACATGGAAGGGCAGAACCGTTCTCTTTTTGCTTTCCAAGGTTTCGATCAAATTGATCGTTGGAGGCGTTGTTGTGGGTAGAACCGGATTAAAATAAGGGCTGCCCATGACAGTTTTATGATATAATTCAGATTACAGGAGTATTTAATGACGACACAATCCAACACCATTGACAAGGGCATCACCATCACATCGGTGCTCTGTTGTGCTGCGTTTATCGTGGCCACCATGATTTCGCCGGAAGGCGTAAAAGGACTGTTTGACACCCTGTTTAAATTTTTCATTAATAACTTTGGATGGACCTACCTGTTATGCGTGGCAGCTTTTGTGCTGTTTTGTTTTGTCATGGCATTCAGTCGGTATGGTAATATTAAACTTGGAAAGGACGATGAAACACCAGAGTTTACCCTTATGGCCTGGTTTTCCATGCTGTTTGCCGCCGGCATGGGCATCGGCCTTGTGTTCTGGGGCGTTGCCGAACCCATTTATCATTTTGCAGGCCCTCCCTTTGCGGAACCTAAAACCCCCCAGGCCGCTGCCGATGCCATGAGAACGGTGTTTTTCCATTGGGGGCTTCATCCCTGGGCCTGTTATGCGGTGGTTGCCATGCTGCTGGCTTATTCCCATTTTCGTAAAGGAAACCCGGCATTGCTGAGTTACATTTTAAAACCCCTCATAGGCATTGACGGGGTTAAGGGAATTATTGGTAAATCCATTGATACCCTGGCCGTGGTGGTGACGCTTTTTGGTGTGGCCACCTCCCTTGGTCTGGGTGCCATGCAGGTGTCCACCGGTCTTAATAAACTTTACGGGATTCCCAACAGCACAACGGTTTCCATCATTATTATTGTGGTTGTGACGGTGCTTTATATTATTTCCGCTGTAACCGGTGTCAGCAAAGGCATTAAGATTCTTTCCAACATCAACATGGTTCTGGCCTTTGGATTAATGCTCCTTATGCTGTTCATCGGTCCCACCATTTATATTCTTCAAACCCTTTTGGAGTCCCTGGGAAATTATTTTCAAAACATTGTGTGGCTAAGTTTTTTCATGGATACCACCGGAGGTGTGGAAAAACATGCCGGATATGACTGGGTGGGTGCCTGGACAGTTTTTTATTGGGCCTGGTGGTTGACCTGGGCACCTTTTGTGGGGGCTTTTATTGCCCGTATTTCAAGGGGACGGACCATCCGTGAATTTGTATTGGGGGCACTTCTGGCACCCACACTGTTGTGTGCCATCTGGTTCAGTATTCTGGGGGGCTCGGCCATCAGTCTGGAACTTGCCAATGGTGCCGTGGGCATTGCCGATGCCACATTCAAGGATGTTACCACAGCCATTTTTGTGTTGTTTGATAACGTTCCCATGGGTGGTCTTATGTCATTGCTTTCCATGATTATTGTTTCCATCTTTTTTGTCACCTCTGCTGATTCCGCCACCTATGTGGTGGGAATGATGAGTTCCGGTGGCAGCCTTGATCCCAAGAACGGACTCAAAATTTTCTGGGGGCTTTTGTGTTCCACCATTGCAGCCATGCTGCTGGTTGCCGGGGGCTTAAAGGCCATTCAAACGGTTTCCTTTGTGGTTTCATTTCCTTTTATGATTCTCATGGTCGTGATGATCATCGCCTTTTTGCGAAATATCAGAGAAGAGCCGGGAATTTAAGCATTTTTAATGGGTCCGGTGTGCTGTGATGCCGCCGGGCTGACCGGCCTTGAACAGAAAAGATTTTTTTCACCCTGAGGGGTGGGAAAAATCTTTTTTTGTTTTTGGGACAGTTGATGCTGATGCACCAACGGTTTTTTTTGTGGCTTTACAAAATTACAGGGGACTGTTAGTGATGGATGGCGTTTTATTCTAATTTGGCAAAACACGGAGAAACATAATGGGTTTTTTCAGTTTCTTATCGGGAAAAACACCCGAAGCATTGATGGAAAATGGGGATCTTTTGTTTGACCGGGGGCAATTTGGTCTTGCAAAAATTGATTATGAAAAGGCCAGGGACCGTCATGGGAAAAAACCGGCCCGGGCCCGGGATTTTCTGGAAAATCTGGATTCAAAGGTTGCTCGCTGCTGTGACGCCCTGGCCCGACAGCATCTTAACAAGGGGCATGAACTCATGGAATCCGGGTGTCACCGGGAGGCCGGTGAGATTCTCTCCCTGGCCCTTGAACTCACCGCATCCCCGGGATTGGTTCAGGACATTGAGACAGCTTTAAATGTCTGCCGTTCCTCATCCCGGGAACCGGAGCATGGGGCTGTTGATGAAAAAAGAGCAGATCCTGACACTCAACCGGGTGTGGCGCAGTTGCCGGATGAAGAATTGGACAGCCAGGAAGCCCTTGAAACCTTTGAGGTGATACTCAGTACGCTTTCCCAGGATGAACAGGCTGCCTATGGAGAATATGGGGATGCTTTTGTTCAGGGGGTTGTTGCCTTGAATGCCGGGGATTTTCAAGGGGCGCTCACTGCATTGGAGCAGGCCGTTGAAGAGAACGCATCCACTGAAAATTACATAGCCCTGGAGCTTGGCACGGCTTTACTTAATTTGGGGGATCTTCACCGGGCCGAGGCGTTATTGATGGGATTTCTGGCGTGGTGCCCCGGTTCGGTGAGGGGGTACTATGTATTGTGTGAGGTGTTGTGGATGCAAAAGGCCTTTGACCGGGCCCACCGTGTTTTGGATGCCTGCCCGGACTCCATGACTCACTGGGTGCCCATGGTATTGCTCAAAGGAGAAACCTGGTGTCTGGAAGGGGAGTTAAAAAAAGCAGAAACCTTGTACCGGGAAGCCCTGGATCAAAATGGGATGGATGATTCAATTCTCAGGGCACTGGCGGCTGTTTATGAAACCCGGGGCTATCCGGACAAGGCCTTTCAGCTTTACTCCGGGCTCATGGCCTCCTGTAGCGGATGTGGCCGGGCACCGGACACAGAGCTGAAACAAAAATTTGCCCATGCAGGGGTTGCTTCCGGGATCATGACCCTTCAGATCATTGATATTTATCTTGATCTGGTGATGGAAGATCCAGATAACCGGGCATTGTATTATGAAAACGTAAGCGCTGTTTATGAACACCTTGGCAACAGTGAAGAGGCCCGGCGTTTCAAAGCTTTTGCCCTGGAATTGCAGGAAAAATAATAAATCGTATATCAACACCTTGGCCAAATTTAAAAGAGTCCATTGTCATCGCTTGATTTCAGGATAGCCGATATTTCCCATATGCTGTGGTGTTATACGCCACCGCATGTTTAATCCTGAATTGTGGCCTTGGCTGTTCAATAGGTTGCAAATCAGGTAAAATAAAAGCCATATGTTACCTTGACAGGGTGTTTAAATATATCTATGTGTGGATTTTAAAATGGGTTAAAAAAATTGGCAAAGGTTATTGTATATGCCAATATGAAAAATGATGATAATATTATAGATTAAGATCCGGGAGGAAATAAAATGACGGAAATGAAGATTTTTGCCGGTATTTGTGGGTTTACCACCGTGGTAAAGGCAGAAGATCAGGGAGGATATCAGGCCATGATTCACATTGAGAGTGAATGCCCCAATTGGAGAAAGGTGAACGGGGTGCTGGAAGGACAGAAGATTAATGTAATGACTGAACTGTTCAAGGATAAGAAAACCGGTACTTTAAATTCCCAGGTGCTGGATGTATCCTTAAAAACCATTCCCCATGTCTCCTGTCCGGTGATTTCCGGCGTGTTGAAAACATTGGAGGTGGGTGTGGGGCTTGCCCTGCCAAAGGATGCAACCCTTACGTTTAAAGAGTAAAACCTGAAAATTGCATTCAATTGAACCCTCCGGGAGCGCCCTATGGCCGGATCTGAAGCGTTCCCGGATATTTGTGACAGACTACTGTCGCTGCATGTCCGGCGCCCTGTATATCCGGGAAAATGACACTTGCAATTTTCAGGCAAAACGCGATGCTCAATTTTTTCCACATTTGAAAAGTAAAAGGAGACGACCATGAAAAATTTGACAAAAAGATTTTCGGTTGGTTTTGCAGTGCTCATCATTGCAGGTTTTCTGTTTCTTATCATTGGTTCAAATCCGGTGTCTGCCGGTAACACCTGGTTGAAAACCGGGACAGATCTTTTGAATTCGGTTTCAGGGGGCAGTGGGGAAAATGCCGGCGTTTCAAGCACTGGGGGACCCGGCGTGTCCCAGATCACCGATGCCTTTAAAGAGGCGTTGTCCATGGCATCCCAGGCAGTGGTGGATCAGGTGGGGGCAGCAGATGGATTTAATAAGGATGATGCCATCCATATTCCCCTGCCCGGAACACTGGAAAAAGTAAAATCCATCTTAGGTACGGTGGGGCTTTCCGGCATGGCCGATGACCTGGAACTAAAACTCAATCGTGCGGCAGAGGCCGCGGCACCCAAGGCAAAGGATCTGTTTCTTTCAGCCATCACGGACATGAGTTTTGAGGATGTCAAAACCATTTATGATGGACCCAAAGATTCTGCCACCCGGTATTTCAAGGAGAAAATGTCCCTGCCACTGTCCGATGAAATGCGGCCCATTGTTGATGATACCCTGGCCCAGGTGGGGGCTGTGAATGCCTATGATCAGCTCATGGGAAAATATAAAGACATTCCCTTTGTGCCCGATGTAAAGGCGGATCTTACCCAGCATGTTCTGGATAAAGGGCTTGAGGGGATATTTTACTACATGGCACAAAAGGAAGCGGCCATCCGGGAAAATCCGGTGGAGCAGACCACTGAATTGCTTAAATCTGTTTTTGGCCGGTGATCTTGACGGATCTGTAAAGAGGGGGTGTTTATTTTTTTTTGAAGCCCTGGAAAATCCATACCCCGGCCCAGCACATGACAACGGGGAAAATTCCCCCAAAAAGAAATATGAGTCGGTTTTCCCCATGCCAGGGTTGCAGTACCGCTGCCATGGCCAGGGGAAAAAGGATTGACATCACAATGGCCAGGCGCATTTTACCCGAAGGGGAGATGGGCCCGGCCTTTTTTTTACCGGCAGAAGGTCTGCCCCCCCCAAACAGGCGTGGCAGGAAAATGATGCAGGTGATAAGTAAGATAATTGTGAGAATTTCCTGGATACCGGCCAAGGGATATGTTCCTTTTTGATTATGTGTCTTTTTTGTGAATAGATCTGGCTGTGAACTCAGGCCCGTCCGTATTTTTCTTTGACCTGCATGCGGTCAATGGTGCCATTTTCCTTTTCCGGCATGGCATCAACAAATTCCACATAACCGGGTTTTTTGTACCGGGCAATGCGTTCCCCCACAAAGGCAATCAGGGCAGGGCCGTCAAGATTTGCCTCGGGTTTCTTGACACACACCGCTTTAACCCCCTCCCCAAATTTGGGATCAGGTACCCCGATGACACACACAGAAAGCACATCTGGATGGGTCAATATCACTTTTTCCACCTCAGCAGGGTAGACATTTTCTCCACCGGGTTTAATGAGCTCCTTTTCAGGTTTTCTGCCTTCAAACCACAGAAAGCCGTTTTTGTCAATTCTGCCCATGTCACCGGTGTGGTGCCAGCCGTTGCGTATGGTGGATCGATCAAGATTTCCGTCTTTTTTCCAGAATCCCTGGAACACTACAGGCCCCCGCACAGCGATTTCCCCGGGGGTATCCCGGGGCAGGGCGGTGTCATCATCGTCCAGTACGGCAATGTTGGAAACCGGGCATTGTTTACCGGCAGCGCCGGGCATGAGGGAATGGTCGGAAAGGGTAACAAAACCCGAGGTTTCACTCTGGCCGTAGAGTATCCAGAATTGTGCCCCTGTTTTTTGGGTGAATGTTGTTATATTATCCGGGGAATCAATGCCGGTGACATGGTTGATGGAGGTAAGGTCTCCTTGTTTCATGTTATCCAGCAGGGTGGAAAGAATGGGGGGGAAGCTTGCCACAAGGGAAACATTCTCTTTTGCGGCCAGGGCAATGGCTTCCGGTGCATTAAATTTTTCCATGATAATATTTTTACCCCCCATGTGCAGGGTGGCCAGAGCCAGATTCATGCCGGTGATGTGAAACAGGGGCACCATGTTAAGGTAGGCATCTTCCCGGGTCAGTCCCATGGTCAGACAGGTTTGAAGATTGCTTATGACCATATTTTCATGGGACAGGGCCGCTCCCCGGGGGTGGCCTTCCACGGCGGCGGTGTAGATCAGGCAGAATATATCGTCCCGTTCCGGAGGGGTCAAAGGGCTTGCTGATACCGGGGGCTGATTAAAATCTTCCCAGCCGGGCCCGTTTTTGTGGATTCCGGATATGGACACCGGGGTGCCGGTGAATTGTTCGGCATTTACAAGGGCGTCCAGCTGTGCTTTGCAGGCATCATCAAAAAAGAGCAGCTTTGCCCCTGAGTCCTCCAGAATATATGCGATTTCATCCTGGGAGAGTCGCCAGTTAATGGGGACCAGAATGGCACCCATGGCAGCGGCAGCACCTTTAAGCACAAGGTATTCCAGATGGTTCATGGCCAGGATGGCAATGCGGTCTTTGGGGGCAATACCATGGTTTAAAAGGCCCTGGGCCACGGTGTTCACCTGCTCCAGGAGCGCTTCAAAGGTCAGTGTCCGGTCTTGTTCGGTGACGGCAATGCCGGTGGCATATCGTCTGGCATTCATTTCAAAGATATCATAAACTGTAAAGGTCTGTACCGACATGTAAATTCCCCCTTTTGGCAATGAATGATGAGCAATTTAAATTTTGAAAGGGTTGATCATCAGCTGGGCCACTGTACGTGAGATAATGTTTTATTAACCCCAAGAGACTGTAATTGCAGATATTGGTTTTTGCCGCTAAAATTTTATCACAAAATGGCAGACATTATGACCAAGCCCGTTTTGAATATTAAGATCAAAATTAAGATCCGCCTGGGGTGCTTTATTTAAAATTTCCCGCAAATTCGGGGAGAGTCTCCGTCTTTGTTGTGACAGAACCGGATCAGAATAAGGTTCACCCATGGCAGCTAATGCATTTAAGAAGCTGTATCAGTTGAGGTATATAAATACAAGGGGGAAGAGAAATCAATGCAATGAATGTCTGGAAATAAGAAAAAAGGAAGGGGGGAAAAAAGAAAAAAAGTGGAGCGGGAAACGGGATTTGAACCCGCGACTTCGACCTTGGCAAGGTCGCACTCTACCACTGAGTTATTCCCGCTCAACGGAAAGAACTTTTATATAATAATCATTTGTTTGTCAAGAAATAAATTCTTTGGTGTGAAAATTTGTTTTTAAAATCAGTTTTAAATCAGCCGGGCACCACCAGGTGCATCTCTTCCCCCTGAAACGCCACCACATCCCCGGCAAAAATCTTTTTTCGTTTCCGGGTCTCCACCTTGCCGTTCAGTGTAACTAATCCTTGTGCAATCACATGCTTTGCTTCTCCGCCGCTCATGACAAGGTTTTCAAACTTAAGAATTTTATAAAGTTCCACCGGTTCCTGATTTATCACAACATCCCTTGGTTCCATTTTTTATATCTCCTCCATGGATTGCCCGTGCCCCATGGGCAGAACAATCTTGTATCGTTTTATTTGATTCCAGACACTTGTCCTGGAAATACCTAATAATTGAGCTGTTTTGGTTCTGTTACCTCCGGTTTTTTCAAGGGCATGGACAAGGCGCCGGCGTTTAATGTCGTCTATTCCTCCCCCTTCAAAGGCCGCAGGTGAAGATATGGAAGGAGCATTCCCGGGGGGGGCGATAATGTGAGCGGGCAGATGACTGGATTGAATCATCCCCTCCCGGCAGGTGACAAAGGCATACTCAAAGGCACTTTTCAGCTCCCGCACATTGCCGGGCCAGGCATAGGCCGCCAAACTGTCAAAGGCCCCGGGAGAAATGCCCTGCACCTCATTTCTGGCACTTTTCAAACGTATGCGCCGGAAAAAAAATTCTGCCAGCAGTGGGATATCCTCCCGTCTTTCCCTTAAAGGAGGCAGTTCAATGGGAATCACATTGATGCGATAATAAAAATCCTCCCTCAATTGTCCGGAATCCACCAGTTTTTTTAAATTCCGGTTGGTGGCGGAAATGATTCTGGCATGGATGGGCACCGGTCGATTATCCCCCACCTTTTCCACCACCCTTTCTTCCAGAACCCGCAGCAGCTTCACCTGAATGGCAGGGGAGAGATCACCAATCTCATCCAGAAAGATGTCCCCTGCACCGGCAGCTTCAAATTTACCCATGCGATCCCGGTGGGCCCCGGTAAAGGCGCCGCGCACATGGCCGAACAATTCACTCTCCAGGATGGATTCATTCAGGGCCGAACAGTTCACCTTAATATAAGGATCTTTTTTCCGCTCCCCCATTTCATGGATGGCACTGGCCACCATCTCCTTGCCTGTGCCGCTTTCACCATAAATAATCACCGGAGCATCGGACCTTGCTGCATTGGCTATGAGGTCAAAAACCCGCTGCATGCCGGAAGAGGTGCCGATCATGCCATGGAAGGTGTCCTTTAATTCAAGTTCCCGGCGGAACACTTCAATCTGGCGATCCCGCATGACAATCTGGGTGATGTCCGTGAGGGTTTCAACAGCCCCGGTGACCCGCCCGTCGGGTTCCTTTAGCACCGAGGCATTTTTTACCACATGCACATGCCTGCCATCCTTGGTCACAATTTTGCACTGTTTATGGTGCAACTCTCCTTCCCGGAATAAAATACACCAGCGCTGCTCTTCTCTTTGTCTGGAGACCCGGCAGACATTACAGTTTAAAACCGTACAGGGTTGTCCCACAATATCTTCCCGGGCATACCCGGTGATTTTTTCAAAGCCGCGATTAACAAACACAATAACTCCCTTTGTGTCCACAATCATCACCCCGTCCTGGATGGTTTTTACAACGGTTTTCCAATATTTGTTTAAGGCATGTTCACTCATTTATCGTTCCTGTGTTCACTAATTTAACAAAAATGTTCACCTCTTTAACAGAATTTGAAGAGATATGCCAACAAAAAGTGTGTATAAATAAATTTTATTTTTAAAACATTTTCCATGTAAGCCCCATTCCCATTGAAAATCACTCTTTTATGTTTAAGATAATTTTGAAAAACAACATAAATAACAAAAATAAAGGCACTAATATTGCTTGTGGCATCTAAGACGACAAAGGACGGAGTAAAGCCCAAGGTTGACAAAAAACATAGGATTATATATGAAGTTCTAACGAACATATTGTAATTATAGGAACTTTGCTGACATAATAAGATATCAGCAAGATGATGGATTAAGGAGAAGAAATGTCCAAAAAAGTACTGATTATTGGCGCTGTGGCGCTGGGTCCCAAGGTGGCCTGCAGATTACGACGTATTGATCCGGATGTTGAAATTACCATGATTGACAGGGATGAGCTCATCTCCTATGGCGGATGCGGGATACCCTATTATGTGGGTGGAGATGTGGCAGACATTGAAGGACTTCGCTCCACAATCGCCCATGCCATAAGGGATGCTGAATTTTTCAAGGCCACCAAGGGGGCAGAGGTGCTCACCGGTGTTGAGGCCGTTGCCATTAAACGGGCAGAAAAAAAGGTGGTGGTGCGTCATCTCAAAGAAGACAGAGAAGAGGAGATGCCCTATGACCAGCTGGTCATTGCCACCGGTGCCACCCCCATGCGTCCCCCCATCCCCGGGGCTGATCTTCCCCAGGTCCATGTGGTGTCCAATCTTCACCATGCCAAGGCCATCAAAGATGCCATCTCCAAAGGTGAGGTGGAAAATGCCGTGGTCATCGGCGCCGGTGCCATTGGCATTGAAATGGCAGAGGCTTTCACCGATCTGTGGGGCATTGACACCACCCTTATTGAAATGGCGGACCAGGTGCTTCCCCAGGCCCTGGGAAAAGACATGTCAAGAATTGCAGAGAAAAAACTCCGGGAACACGGGGTGGAACTTCTCTTGTCCCAGCGGGTCATGAAAATCAACGGAGATGCTGAAAACGGCGTGCAATCCGTGGAAACCCAGGAAAAAACCATTCCTTGCAGCATGGTGATCCTGGCAGCGGGGGTTCGTCCCAATTCACAGCTGGCCGCCGATGCCGGCCTTGCCCTGGGGCGATGTGGCGGTGTATTGGTGAACCGACGCATGCAGACCTCGGACCCCAATATCTTTTCCGGTGGAGACTGTGCTGAATTTCCCAATCTCATCAGCGGGCAGGAGATTCTCATGCCCCTTGGTTCCCTTGCCAACCGTCAGGGGCGTATCATTGCCACCAATTTAAATGGCGGTGCGGCCCAGTTTCCCGGTGCTGTGGGTGCCTTTTGCATTAAAATATTTGACATGGGCATGGCCAAGGCCGGTCTCACCACGGCCCAGGCCGCAGCGGCCGGTTTTGATCCCGTGGATGTGGTGGTGGCCCAGTCCGACCGGGCACACTTTTTTCCCGATGCCGACTTCATGTTCATGAAGCTCATTGCCGACAGAAAAAGCCGTAAAATCCTCGGCGTGGAGGCTGCAGGTCCCCAGGGGGATGCGGTTAAAGCCAGGGTGGATGCCGTGGCACCCTTGTTGAAGTTCGGGGTGGATGTGGATGAAATCGCCAATCTGGAAGTGAGTTATGCACCACCCTATGCGTCGGCCATGGACATTGTGAACAATGCGGGTAACGCCCTTGACAACACCTTGAACGGAAGTCTCAAATCCATTGACACCTGGGAATTTCTTGAAAAATTCAAAAATGAAAATGCCCGGGTGGTGGATGTCAGAAGCACAGTCCAGGCAGAACCTTTTGTGGAAAAATATGGGGATCAATGGCTGAATATTCCCCAGGATGAGTTCAGAAAAAGAGTCAACGAAATTCCCAAGGATGAACCAATCTACATGTTGTGCGGCACCGGCCCCCGCTCCTATGAGTGCCAGGTGATTCTGGCGGCCCACGGCATCACAAATTCCTTTAACATCCAGGGTGGTTATGGCATGATTCTGGCCATCCACGAACCCCTGGTGTGATTCAGGTCTGTTCTCATTTGCATGGTTTTGGCACGTTTTGAGGCCATATCCTTGATTTTGGGATTTTTCTTAAAAACGTGTCAACAACCTGTAATGTCATGACAAGGAGATCAGATCCTGCTTGACAATTATATTTTCATGGCCATCTTCATACCATTATACCACGGAGGTATTTGGGAAGATGGCCGTGATTTCAATTCATTGAACCCACACCCGGCCGGATGTGCATAAAGACATTCCTGCTTACCCCCTCCTTCCCCCTCCTGAAAATAACCCTTTAAGGAGATATTCCATGCTTTTCAGACTTTTTCTCTGTTTTACCCTGATTCCCATGATTGAGCTCTACCTATTAATACAGGTGGGCAGTGTCATTGGCGGCTTTAATACCATTGTTCTTGTGATCATCAGTGGGTTTCTGGGAGCCTGGCTGGCCAGATTGGAAGGACTGAACACCTTGATGCGGGTACGCGCCAACATGCAGCAGGGTATCATGCCCACAGAGGATCTCCTGGACGGGTTGATCATACTCATCGCCGGAATCGTACTTATCACCCCCGGTCTTATGACAGATGCCATGGGGCTTGCTTTGCTGTGGCCTGTGAGTCGCAATGCCTTTAAGCGATTTTTAAGAAAAAAATTTGATGAATTAACAGCCAACAACACCATTGACATTACCCATTTATAAGAAAATCCCGATAAAGGAGCCCCATGTTTTTTTCACTCATTGAAAAGAGAAGAAGCATTCGAAAATTTAAAGACATCCCCGTTGAAAAAGAAAACGTCAATAAACTCATTGAAGCGGCCCTGCGCCCCATGTCCGGCCGCAGTCGCAATCCCTGGCGATTCATTGTGGTGGATCAGCCGGATCTGATTCAAAAACTTGCCGGGGCCCGTCCCAGTGGCTCTACTTTTTTAAAGAATGCGCCCCTGGCCTTTGTGATTCTGGCTGATCCTGAAAAAACCGACGTATGGGTGGAGGATGCGGCCATTGCCACCACCTTTCTTCACCTTGCGGCAACGGATCTTGGACTTGGCAGCTGCTGGATTCAGGTACGCAGGCGGGACCATGACGAAACCACAACGGCCGAGGAATATATCCGCAGTCTTTTAAATATTCCGTCAAACTTCAAGGTGGAGTCCATGCTTGCCGTGGGCCATGCTGATGAAGAAAAGTCTCCCCATGCCAAAGAATCCCTTCAATTGGAAAAAGTCACCTTCAATACCTTCAGCTGACACCAACCCTTTGGGGATTTTCATTCAGCCAGGCTGTCATACGCTTGAGCCCCTCATGGGTGGAAACCAGGGGAACATATCCCAGGTCCTGCTTTGCCCGGGAGATGTCAAACCAGTGGGAAGTGGCAAGCTCCCGGGCTGCAAATCGAGTCATTGGCGGTTCTGTTTTAAAGGGAAATATCTTAAACAATACCTCCAGTATTGCTCCGGCCCAATACGCTGTACGGCCGGATACACTCCCCTGCACCGGCGGTAACCCCGCAGCTTTGAGAAAATGATCCACCATCTCCCACAAGGCAATGGGATCATCCTGGCTGATGAAATAGATGTTCCCTGACAGGGAGGCATTTTTTTTAAGGGCATCTCCGGCCAGTACATGGGCCTGGGCCGCATTGTCCACATAGATGGTATCCACCACATTGGTACCGCTCCCAATGCGGCGCAATTGTTTTGCCCGGGCCACAATCCCCGGCAATAGATGGTTGTCTCCGGGGCCCCAGATGAGATGGGGTCTTAAAATAATGGTGTCACACCCGGAAGCGGCCCTAACTTTTTTTTCCGCCATGGCCTTGGTTTCAGGATAAGGTGCATGAAACTGTTCAGGGTAGGGCACCGATTCATTTACCCCTTCCATGTCATTGCTGTCAAACACCACACTGGGGGAGCTGGTGTATATCAACCGCTGTACCCCCTTTTCCCGGCATGCGGCAAGAATATTTTCCGTACCCAGTACATTGGCCCGGTAAAATTCCTGAAAAGGTCCCCAGACACCGGCTTTGGCTGCCACGTGATACACCGCATCCATGCCCTCACAGGCTGTTTTAGCGGCCCCGGGATCTGCAATGTCCCCCTGGATTTGCCGGACTTTTAACGTTTCAAGTTCGGGATAAAACCCCCTTGAAAAACTTGTGACCTGATCCCCCCGGGCCACCAATGCCTTTACAATGGCTTTACCCAGAAAACCACCGCCACCGGTTACAAGAACATTTTCTGATTTGTATTGCATTCTATTATTTCTCCATTTTCGGCTGCCATGGCCGATGCCAAGCCCGAGCTCCTCAAATCAATATAAGTGCAGACATAAAAACAGAGAAAATCATCACAGGTATTTCCCGTCCCGAAGGTTCAAGGGCAAGTTCAGTTCGATCCTCTGTGTATCCCCGACAAGTCATGCCAAGGGCCAGGCCGTCGGCACTTTGAACCATGTTTTTCAATAAAGGAAGGGCCAGATGTTTCACCCGCTTCACGGGATTTTTTTCAAGATGCCCGCATCGGGATTTTTGGGCCATGGCCACCTGGCGGGACTTTTGCACCATCAGGGGCAGAAATCTTAAAAAAAGGCTCACCATGACCCCGGCCCGTTTTTCCGGAATAAAGGGAATGGGGGCAAGGAACCATTGCACCGCCACCTTGACATGGGAGGGGCGGGTGGTGACGGTGAAAAGAATGCCTGAAATCATCACCAGAAAAAATCGCCACACCACCATTGTACCCGCAAAGATACCTTCTTTGGTGATGGTGATCTCCATGAAGGTGACCATGGCCTCCCCACCGGTGGTCATGGTCCTTGATATAAAAATCAATACCAGCAGCACCAGAAAGTACTTGAGATTTTTTACCACCTCCCAGGGATGAATCCCGCTGTGAATCATCAACATAAAAAGAAGCAGTGAAATCCCTGAAAGGGCCGGAATTGTTGCCTTTAAAAGGGATAGACTCATAAGGGATATGCAGATGAGTTTGCAGCGGACATCCAGTTCATGGAGCAGGGATGATCCGGCATGGTGGGCAAAGGCATTGCCGTTATCCATGGATCACCTCCGGGATTTTGATCTTTTCAGGGGCGTTGCACCAGGGTGATCCCTTTTTTTTTGACTGGGTCTTTTGTTCCCGGAAGGTGTTTTTCATGGGGGTGGGATCTGTTTTTCCGGACAATGGGGCAACAGGTGGGGCATCACGGTCCCACGGCGCAATGGGCATGCCCAGACGCTGGGCACAGGGTTGCCGGATACCAAGCGGTTCCAGGTGGTTTAAAAGTACCTGTGGCATATCATCATGCACCAGGGTTCCCCGGGAGAGTAGCAGCATCCTTGTGGCATAAAAGATGATTTTCTCAAGATCATGGGTGGAGAGAATAATGGTGTGCCCGGCCCGGTGAAGGGAGACCACCGACGCAATAAGATCCCGGGTGCCGGGGTAATCCAGGTTGGAAAAGGGCTCATCAAACACCAGAATTTCCGGCTCCATGGCAAGCACTCCGGCAATGGCAAGTTTTCGTTTTTCTCCCCCGGACAGGGTGGACGGGTCCCTCTCCTTCAGGTGCAGAAGATTCATGGCAGTCAAGGCCCGGAGGCCCCGGTCATGGATCTCATCCGGGGAGAGCTTCAGGTTGCAGGGGCCAAAGATCACATCTTCCCACACGGTTTCCCCCACAATCTGGGTGTCTGCATCCTGAAAAATGAGTCCCACCTTGGTCAGGGCTGTCTGTTTTTGTTCTTTCAGGGGACTGCCATGGAGAGAGATGCTGCCTGTGGTGGGGGATTGCAGACCGTTGAGATGCCGGAAAAGAGTGGATTTCCCAGAGCCGTTTCTACCTGCCACAAGAATGAAGTCTCCTTTATTGACAGAAAAAGAGATATTGGAAAGACCGGGGGTGCCGTTGGCATATGTGTGGGAGAGGTTTTCCACCACCATGATGGGGTTTTGATTCATAAATAATCTCTTTACGCTCCTGTTTTATCCATGATCCGTCTCATCATCCCGGCAGCCCAGGTACCGGCGGCAATCTTAATGAGGTCTCCGATGATAAAGGGCAAAAGTCCCAGGGCCAGGGCTTTGTCCCAGGGCATGCCTGTGGCAAATTTCAGCCAGGGCACTCCGGCACCGTATACCAGAAGTGATCCCACGGCCATGGCCAGGGCATCGGTGAGGGGGCGGTGTCCCAGGCTTTTTGCCAGGGTTGCTGTGACGGCCACGGCGGGAATGTAGCCCAGAAGATAGCCGCCGGTGGGACCAAACAGCCACCCTAATCCCCCGGAGCCGCCGGAAAATACCGGAAAGCCGCAGGCCCCCATGAAAAGGTAGAGCAAAATGGCAGCAAGACCCCACCGGGGACCCAGTACCAGGGCAGCCATGAGTACAAACATGTTCTGCAGCACAATGGGCACCGGTCCCACCGGTATGGCAATAAAGGCTCCGGCAGCAATGAGTGCTGCAAAAAGGGCCGTGTATATGGTCATTTTAAGTGTGTTGGATGGGTTCATGGAAAAATCCTTTGTATACAGGTAAGGCATTTATAGTTGTGCTTGATGGAAACAATCTCCATAAATAACTTTTTTTTCTGTGCCATCACCCTGGCCAAGAATAAGGGCCCCGGTGTCGTCCACATCCAGGGCCACCCCGTGGCCGGTCTCCCCCCGGGTCTCAATGGTGACGGTTTTACCAATGGTGGCGGTGATGGTTTTCCATGGACCGATGACATCCTTTGTGGCGATGTCCTGCATCTGCATTTCAAATTTATCCAGAAATGCCATTAAAATATCCCGGCGGGAAACGGTTTTGCCCAGCAGCATTTTAATGGAAACGGCTTTTTTTTCTTGGGGGGGGGGATCATTATTCACATTGAGCCCCATGCCGATGTTCACAAAGGAGATCATATCCCCCTGGGTTTCCATTTCCGAGAGCAGGCCTGCCACTTTTTTTTCCCCTGCCAGGAGATCATTGGGCCATTTTACCCGGATGTCGGTGCCATACAGCCCATTCAATGTGGTGGCCATGGAAAAAGAAGCTGCAAAATTAACTTTAAAAGCCAGGGGCGGGGGGAGATCCGGTCTTAAGATGAGGCTCATCCACAATCCCCCGGGGCTGGAAAACCAGTTACGGTTCAATCGGCCCCTTCCCCGGGTCTGGTTGTCTGCAACCACCACGCTGAGGTGGGGGGCACCGGATCTGGCAAGTTCCCTTGCCTCATCCATGGTGCTGGTGACCTGGGAATAAAAATGGATGTGATCTTCCCTTCCCGGAAAACAAAAGGGGTTCAGCAGGTTTTCCGGGTCAGCCAGTCTGTATCCTTTGGGGGTGGATTCAATGCTGTATCCTGCGTCCTTAAGTTGCTGCAAGTGTTTCCATACCCCCACCCGGGAGATGCCAAGGATCCGGCTTAGCTCAACCCCGGAAACAATGCGGTGGGGGTGTTCCCATAATTGTTTTAAAATTTTATTTTTCATAAGATCCCTTTTGCTGAGGTTGTGCTTTAGGTGCTGCTGTGGGGATGAATTTGTAAAGTGGTTAACTTTTTTTATTGGTATGGTTAACATGAAATACTCATGGCGGTCAAGTAAATTTCAAATCTTGATAAATGCTTCTCAGTTAGATTTTTGTTTTTTGATTTGCTATATAACCGCCACGGGCGGATCGTATTTTGATCCGGTTCTGCCCACAACGAAAATTGAAATACGCCTTATATTTTCGGAGTATTTCATATAAACATTTTTTTCACTTCAGACAGGATGCTTAAAAAAGATATCTTTTGGCAGTCCAAAAATGTTTTTGTTCAATGTTTAAAATAAGGAGTCAGGATCATGGGAGAGGTAATTGGGAAAATTTTGCCCACTGTAACAGAATTTAAAGCCTTTTGGAAAAAACAGGGGCCTTTCAGATATGCGCTGACAAGCAGGGAGTTTCCCCCCACTCTTCTGGCGCCTGAAGAGTGGTTGTTTTCAGATGAAATTATTCCCCTTTTAAAGGCGTTGATGAAGTGGGATGAGCGCAAAATGAAAATTGTTGCAGCGCCTTTTAGCCGAAAAAAACAGAACGTACTTAAGCCGGAAACCCTCACTCCCTGGAAAATTAACAATTTTCCCGAAGAGTGGGAAACCGCTGTGTGTGATGCGTTTACACCGGTGGGGCATTTAACCCAGGCCGTGGTTCCGGAATCTGACACTGTGGATGTTAAAACAGTGGAGGCCGCTTTTTTTAAATGTCTTGAAGGAGAAATCAATGACATCGGGTATGTCTTGCTGGGGCCGGAACCTTCCCTTGGAAGTCCTGCAAGTGCCTTTGTTGATGATTATGTGAAGGAATGGGAATCCGATGATCTGCCCTGTTAGGCCAGTGTGCTTGCACAGGCTTTAACTCCATCGTTATAGGTTGTTATAACCGCCACGGGCGGACCGTATTCCGATTCGGCTCTGCCCACAACGAAGCTTGAAATACACTCCTGATTTGCCGAGTATTTCATATAAAAATTTTCTGAAATCATTCTTGGGGCTTGGTCATAAAATCGGCCATTTTATTGTAAAATTTTACTGGTAACAATTAAGCCCAGTCATTACGGTATCTTGAAATGAATAAAATTTTATTCTCCGTATAGTGGCTCAGCTTATAACCAAGCCCCATTCTTGTTAATAAGGTGAGTTCTTGGGGTTTCAGTTTGATGAATTCAGTTGATTAGCTGGGGCCTGAACAAGGCGTACAGTGGGCTGATGACTGACGAGGCTCTAAGGGGAAATGCATAAAAAAAACCGGAATGGCTGGGCCATTCCGGTTTTTTAATGTGATTTTGTATTTCATCGGCCCGGCGGCAGACGGCGGTTATTCTTTATTAACGCACATGGTTTTTTTCGCATTTTTCAGGGATGCTTTGATAAATTCCCTGAAAAGGGGATGGGGATTGGCCGGTTTTGATTTAAACTCAGGATGAAACTGGCATCCCAGAAACCAGGGATGGTCTTTTAGTTCCACGATTTCCACCAGCTCACCGTCCGGGGAAGTTCCGCTGATCACAAGGCCTGCATCTTCAAGCTGTTTTCTGTAGGTATTGTTAAATTCATACCGGTGGCGGTGGCGTTCTGAAATTTCCTGGGCTCTGTAGGCCTGTAGAGCAAAGGAGTCCGGTGCCAGCACGCAGGGGTAGGCTCCCAGACGCATGGTGCCGCCCTTGTCTGATGTGTCGTCCCGTTTTTCCACCTGCCGGGTCTGCTCGTCATACCATTCAGTCATGAGATAAATCACAGGAAAGGGGGTGTGTTCATCAAACTCTGAACCATGGGCATCTTCCATGCACGCCACGTGGCGGGCATACTCAATGACGGCCATGTGCATGCCAAGGCAAATGCCGAAAAAGGGCACTTTTTCTTCTCTGGCGTATTGAACTGCCAGAATTTTTCCCTCAATTCCCCTGGCACCGAATCCACCGGGAACCAGAATACCATGGGCGTTTTTCAGTTTTTCTTTGACATTCTCCCGGGTCAGGGTGCTGGAATCCACAAATTCAAGGTTCACACTGGCATCATTGACGATACCCCCGTGGGTGAGGGCCTCGTTAAGGCTCTTGTAGGACTCGGTGAGATCCACGTATTTGCCCACAATGGCAATGGTGACAGAATCCCTGGGGGTTTTCATTTTTTCCACAATTTCCCGCCAGTCATCCAGCCGGGGGGCCCGGGCCCAGATATTGAGTTTCTGGAGAATTTTATCCCCCAGCCCTTCTTTATTATAAACAAGGGGTACTTCGTAGATGTTATCCACATCCTTGGCCGTGAACACGGCATCTTTGTCAATGTTGCAGAACAGGGCGATTTTTTTCTTGATTTCCGGGGCCAGGTATCGATCGGTGCGGCACAACAGGATATCCGGCTGTATGCCGATGCTTCTGAGTTCCTTGACACTGTGCTGGGTGGGTTTGGTTTTTAATTCACCTGCCGTGCCAATATAGGGAACCAGGGTCAAGTGTATGAAAATAACATTGTTACTGCCCACATCCCCTCTGTATTGCCGAATGGCCTCCAAAAAGGGAAGGGATTCAATGTCTCCAATGGTACCGCCGATTTCAACAATGACCACATCTGCATCCCCTGACACCAGGCTGATGCTTTTTTTGATCTCATCGGTGATGTGGGGAATCACCTGAACCGTGCCACCGAGATATTCACCCCTTCGTTCCTTACTGATCACGGAATGGTAGATTTTACCGGTGGTGAAATTGTTGTTTTTTCCCAGTTTGGCATTGGTGAACCGTTCATAATGGCCAAGGTCCAGGTCGGTTTCCGTGCCGTCATCGGTGACAAACACTTCCCCGTGCTGGAAAGGGTTCATTGTTCCCGGATCCACATTAATATAGGGATCAAGTTTTTGTATGGTCACGGAAAGACCGCGGCTTTCAAGCAGCAAACCGATTGCAGCCGAGGCAAGCCCTTTACCAAGGGAGGACAATACGCCTCCGGTTACAAAGATATATTTGGTTGTTTCTGCCATTGACTCCTCGCATCTGTTCATGGTTTGTTTTTTAAATATGAAAAGGCAGCCTCCAGGTTTACCCCGGCAGAGCCCCCCCGAGGGGCAATAGGAACCGGCCAATCGAGCTGTCTACAGTTCCGGCCGGGCCCATTGCCCCTCGGGGGGGCGGCATAATACCATTCTCTATATTCCTTGTGTCTGCCAGGACATGCCCACTTTATATGAAACACGTCCAAACTCAGGGGCGTATTTCAGGTTTTATTGTGGGCAGAGTGAGATCAGTACAAGGTCTGCCCGTGGCGGTTATATGAAAATGTCTTCCGGGAAAAGGGCACCCATTCCCAGATCTTCTTCAATGCGCATGAGCTGATTGTACTTGGCAATGCGATCACTTCTGGACATGGAACCGGTTTTAATCTGACCGGCATTCACCCCCACGGCAAGGTCAGCAATGAAGCTGTCTTCTGTTTCACCGGATCGATGGGAGATCACCGTGGTGTAACCAGATTCCTTGGCCATTTGGATGGTGTCCAGGGTTTCTGTGAGGGTACCGATTTGGTTCAATTTCACCAGAATGGAATTGCCCACCTGATCTTCAATACCTTTGCGGAAAATATCCGGATTGGTGACAAAGACATCATCCCCCACGATTTGAAGCGTGTTCCCCAGTCGCTGGGTCATCATCTGCCAGTTTTCCCAGTCCTGTTCAGCCAGGCCGTCCTCAATGGAGCACAGGGGATATTTTTCCGTGAGGGCTTGGTAATAATCCACCAGGGCTTCGGCGGAAAGGGTTTTGCCTTCGGATTCAAAATGGTATTGTCCGTTTCTGTAAAATTCACTGGCGGCAGCATCCAGGGCAATGCCAATGTCCCGTCCCGGTCGATATCCGGCAGCATCAATGGCGTTGACAATGTACTCCAAGGCCTCTTCATTGGATTTCAGATTGGGGGCAAATCCCCCTTCATCGCCCACAGCCGTGTTCAGTCCTGCTCCGGACAGATTTTTTTTCAGGCAGTGAAAAATCTCTGAGCCCATGCGCACGGCTTCCACAATGGAACCGGCACCGTAGGGCACAATCATGAATTCCTGGATATCCAGATTATTGGGGGCGTGGGCACCGCCGTTGATGACATTCATCATGGGCACCGGTAGAATCCGGGCACTGATTCCCCCCAGATGGCGGTACAGGGGGATTTCTGCCGCGTTGGCAGCGGCCCTTGCCGCTGCAAGGGAAACCCCCAGCATGGCATTGGCCCCCAGGGTGGATTTGTTTTCTGTGCCGTCAATGTCAATCATGGTTCGATCAAGTCCGGATTGATCCATGGCATCAAATCCAATGATTTCAGGGGCAATGACTTCATTCACATTGGTCACAGCGGTCATGACCCCTTTGCCTCCAAAGCGGTCAGCCGCATTATCTCTCAATTCCAGGGCTTCCCTTGTTCCTGTGGACGCTCCCGACGGCACTGCTGCACGGCCGGTGGCACCGCAGGCCAAAGCCACATCCACTTCCACTGTTGGATTTCCCCGGGAATCAATGATTTCCCTTGATTTAACTCCGATAATTTCTGTCATTTTCTCACCTATATGTAATTTTTTATGAAAAAGCAGGTAGTTAAGTTTCGGGTGTCTGTTACCCGTTGTGTTTTTTATATGAAATACTCCGCAGATCAGAGGCGTATTTCAAGCTTTGTTGTGGACAGGACCGGATCATAATATGGTCTGCCCGTGGCCGTTATTGAAATCTTCATAAAACTGGCGTATCATTACAATTTATAAGAGGGTCTGTCAAGAAATGGGTAAATATTCGGTCATCACTCCATTTTTACCCATCTGGACCTGTTTATTTATGATATTCGTATGCTGCACAGTAGATATGGGGCACTGCCCAGACATTTGCATTGCCGGACCGAATATTTACGCGGCACAGTACCAGTTAAGCAAATGTGGGGCTCTGCTGAGGGGCTTTAATATGGTTGTTTTACATAACCGGATATTTATCGTTGAAAACGGGGAAAAATATGAAAATACTTGTCACCGGCGGGGCCGGATATATCGGCAGCCACACCTGTGTTGAACTGCTTTTAAATAATTTTGAAGTGGTGGTGGTGGACGATTTGTCCAACAGCTCCGAAGAATCTTTGAACCGGGTCCGGGAAATTACCGGAAAAAAAATTGATTTTTATCCGGTGAACCTTCTGGACAGGGCAAAGCTTAATGGAATATTTCAGGATCATGATATTGATGCTGTGATTCATTTTGCAGGGTTCAAGGCTGTGGGGGAGTCCGTTGACATGCCGCTGGCGTATTATACCAATAACCTCACCGGCACCTTGACCCTGCTTGATGTGATGCGGAATCATAAAACAAGACATTTTGTTTTCAGCTCTTCTGCAACGGTTTATGGTGATCCCGCATCCTTGCCCATCACAGAAAATTTTCCATTGTCTGTCACCAACCCCTATGGTCGCACAAAGCTCATGATTGAAGAGATTCTTCAAGATCTGTATGTTTCAGATGATTCCTGGAACATTGCCCTGTTGCGTTATTTTAATCCGGTGGGTGCCCATGAAAGCGGTAAAATCGGTGAAGATCCCCGGGGGATTCCCAATAATCTGGTCCCTTATATTGCCCAGGTGGCTGTGGGCCGACGGCCTTTTTTAAATGTTTTTGGGGATGATTACGATACTGTGGACGGCACCGGGGTGAGGGATTTTATCCATGTGTCAGATCTTGCCCGGGGGCACATAAAAGCCCTGGAGAAGTTGTTTTCCGGGCCCGGTGTGGTGATCTATAATCTGGGCACCGGTACCGGTACATCGGTGCTGGAGCTGGTCAAAGGGTTTGAAGCTGCCTGCGGGAAAGAGATTCCCTTTTGTGTGGTTCCCCGCCGGGCCGGGGATATTGCGGCCTGCTATGCCGATGCAGCCCTGGCAGAAAAAGAGTTGGGGTGGAAAGCTGTGAAAAGTGTTGCCGACATGTGCCGGGACACCTGGAGGTGGCAGCAGAACAACCCCCATGGATATGATGATACAGCAAATTTACCCTGATCGGGGATTCCATGGGTACCGGGGGCAGTGAGAGTTAAGCACTTGCGCAAAATGATTTTCTGATATAAGGTGCCCCACGAGGAATGATGATCTGAAAATTTATTAACCCCGGAGAAAAAATTATCATGACTGTAAATCATTTTTCAGATGTTTTTACCCCAGAAATCCTGAGAAATCTCTTTCCGGAAGACAGGGCAGATGCTTTTTTTGAAGCTCTTTACGGCGATGCCGAAGACGGAGCCTATGATATTCGTCTTGCATTTAACAAGGCAGAAGACAACACCCTCTATTTTGATTTTCTCCTGGAGCAGCGTCCGGGTAAGTGCCTTGCCTGTAACGTAACCCATGGATTGCCCATGGTGTTTGAACGCCATCCCATTATTAATCTCAATGGCCTTGCCAGGGAGATTGAAGGTGTTCTGCAAATGGAGTGCACCGGATGGAAGGTGGGCACCACCAGGGAAAAAAACCGTCAAATCCATAAACTTCCAGTACAGTTCAGCCTCTCCCCCCGGAAATAATTCCACCACCACATCGGGGTGTTTTTAAACACCCCGATATTTTTCTTTTATTCTGAGAAAATAGTCGGTCAGCACCCCATCATCTTTACCTGTTTTGGCCTGCCCACCCGTGGCAATCGTCTGCTACGCAGTCCCAAACAGGCAAATATGGGGCACTGCCCAAACATTTACATTACCAAATCGAATATTTACTATTCTGATTGATGATGTTCCATGTAATCGGCAATTTTTTCTGCTGAATCCCCGAACAGATCCTCCATGGGAATGAGATTTAACAAAGTATCATCCCATTTTATTTTGTCAGATTCCAGTACGGTGTCTTTTATACGGATAAATTTACCCCCCAGGGCCTTGATGCGTTTAATCAGGGGAACTTCTCTCATATCTTTAAAGGAGACATTTAAAGAGAGGAGAAACTCAATGGCGCTGGTGCCGGGCAAGGAGGATATCACCGGTATGACCAGTATGCTTTTGCCATCTTTTCTGCCTTTACCGATGTAGACATTCCCCTCACGGACAATGATGTTTTTGGTGCCTTTGAGCCGGTGGTCTGTTTCTGCCCTGGAAACTTCCGATGTAAGAGTGCCGGTTTTACGGATCACCTCAATGCGGGTGTCAGGGGTTTCTTCCCCCAGAAGGGTGAGGCCGGATATCCGGTACAGCAGTGCGCCGTTGATTTTTGAAATCACCTCCTGGAGATTTCTAATAACCATTACATTTCTGTTGGTCAGCTGGGAGAGTTGAATGTCATGGGTTGTCAACTCCTCAAATATCAATCCTTCAAATGTCTGGGCAATGCGGGTGGTTCCCACTGTGACGGTTTTGGCCTGGTGCTTGATGGCATCCACCGGTCTTGCCAGGGTGTTGACAGCGGTGTCCATGGTTTTAAAAAATTGCTCCAGCATGTTGGCTGGGGTTCCTTTTCTGGCAAAATCAATTTCAAAGTCCCCCACCGGCAGCCTGCCGGAAAGATATTTACAAAGAAGCGTAATATTGGAAGTAACGTCAATGCCCAGGGTTCCAGGAAATCTGTTCTCCCGTCGTCTTTGAGAAAACTCATTGTAAAATTTTGCAATTTTTTCCCGGAACCGTTTTTCCAGGATCACCTCGTAGGTGTCGTGCCCCAGGGTTTGATAGTCGTCAATGAGATCTTTGATTTCCCGCTGGTGGGTATAAAAGAAACGGGAACCGTCATTGATGGATAACGCGGCATAGTATCCCCAGATATGACCCACCAGTGTGGTGAGCACCGGAGCCAGATGCTCCCTTGTGGCAGGGATTTGAAACAGGTCATGGGCATAGGGTATAAATCGGTCCTCTCCCTCATCGGCAATGATCACAGTGGTGGCCTTGTGGGCATGGAAGATGGCGGTATCCTTTATGATGTCCCCCAGTACACTTTCCCGGGTGCCAGCGGCACACACAATGATGAGCGGTTCTGATGAGAGATCAATGTGCTTTTTGTCTTCCACATAATCAGACGAGATGGTTTTGTAGCACAGCTCACTGAGTTTTATGCGGATTTCATCTGCTGCGGTTTTGTTGGCACCGCTGCCCACTGTGGCCCAGTATTGTTTGGCAATGGAAACGCGCTGGGCAGACTTTTTGATGTCAGTCTTCATGGCCAGGATTTTTTTCATTTTTCCGGGCAGTTGATTTAACTCATTGATCTCATCTGTGACCTGTTCCGGGTCAACGGCTTTGAGCATGGCTGCCATGTGAAGCCCCAGCAGTGCCCCGGCTGTGAGCTGGGCGTAAAAGGCCTTGGTGGAGGCAACGGACATTTCAATATCTCTGCCGCTGCTGGTGTAAAGAACCCCGTCGGTTTTAAAGGTCAAATCAGAATCCCGCCGGTTCACAATGGCAAGTGTGGCAGCTCCCCGGGCCTTGACCATGTCAACGGTGCGGTTGGTGTCTGTTGTGGTCCCTGACTGGCTGATGGCCACCACCAGATAGGATGCCATGGCATTTTTGTCGTCCGGGGTGCCGGGGATGGCAAATCCGGAAAGCTCCGACGCTTTCATGGCACGGATATCAAGGCCTTTCACAGTCAAAAATGTTTTTAAAATATCGGCACATCCCTGGGCGGCAATGCCTGCGGTCCCCTGGCCGATGAAGTATATTTTTGTAATGGTGCCCTTTGTAAGGGCTGTTTTGATGTTTTCCGGCACCACGGTGTCATCCAGTGCGGTGTTGTAAAATCCTGTTTCAGGGTCGGTTTTCCATCGGTTTTGAAGGGTTCTTTCCACAGACAAAGGGGCTTCGGAAATCTCTTTTAGAAAATAGTGGGGAAAGTGCTGGCGATCAATGTCCCGGGAGGTGATTTCACTGGTCAGGATCTGTTTTTCTGTGATGGTGATGGGGGTGCTGTCATAGGCCAGGGAGGATATGCCGGAAAGCCCGCCGTGACTGTTCTGGTCCAGGATGACAATCTGTCCCTTTTTTTCTCCGTTGAGTTTGATGTAATCCTGGGTCTCTTCCACCAGACCGTAGAGCTCCGATGCGGTTATGTAATGGTCCCGGGCAAGTCCCACAAAAAGGGCCTGGCCGCTGCCCTTCTGGGCCAGGAACAGTTTGCCCGGGGCACGGTCCGTGTGCATGGAGATGGCATGGGACCCTTTAAAATCATTCACTGCCAGGCGAAAGGCTTCTTCAATGGGATTGCCCTTGTTAAGATAATGTTCAATGTGCAGGGGAATGATCTTGGTATCTGTGGTGATCTCCTCTGGAAGGGGAGCATACCGGGATTCATAGGCGGACTTTAAGGCAAGGTAGTTGTCAATGTCACCGTTGAGGCTCACATGGATAACGCCCGGTTTTTCCCGGAGCGGGTCTGTGGTCTGGTTGTCAACAGGATGGCAGTTGGGTTGACCGATGCTTCCCACCGAGGCCCAGCGGGTGTGGGCAGATATGCTGAAAGAAGCGGTGGGGCAGGAAAGAAATCGTTGGAGAATCAGATCATTTTTTATCTGGGTTCGAAGGTAGGTGACGTTGTCGCCAAGGGCACCGATGACAGCGGCAAATTTATACACAAAGGCCATGCAGACCTGGGAGTCCCCACCCTTTTCCGGGAAATTGTGAATGGTGATGCAGTTGTTTGTCAGAACGGTTTTTCCGGTGCGCTGTTTTAATTGTTCCCCCAGACCGGCGGTGTCAAGCTCCCGGCAGAAGGTGTCAAATGTTTGCCGGGGAAGGGTGGCCAAAAGGGATATTCCGGCAGAATCCCTTCCCCTGACCTCCAGGCGGTCAATGCTGTTGAGAATGGCATTGATGGTTTTAAACCGTACCAGCTCCTCCCGGGGGCACTTGCCGGAGGGGGCGTGGCGCATATTTTCTATTTTTAAGAGATTTTTTAAAATTTCTTCCTGGATACACCAGTGGGCATCCTGACAGGCGTCCATGCGTTTCCGGGCCGTTTCAAATTCCCGGGCATCCAGAAGGGCCATGCGCTGGAAAAGTTGCTCTTTTTCCGCAGTGATGAGGGCATCGAGGCGGGTGCTGATCTCAGAAAGCTGCTGCTGTTTTTCCGGTGTGTTGAAAATATCTGAAAAAGGAGCATTTTCCTTTAATGCCCTTGCCGTTTCTACAACATCGTCCATGTGCCCGCTACCCCCCAGATAGCAACTGAGTACAGATCTGTTCTGGTCAAGGCAGATAGAAAGCAGGTTGGCCTCCATGGTGTTCAGTTTGTTTTCCAGGGTATTGAGATCCATGGCTGTGGATTTTTTTTTGCCCTGGAATGCCACCAGGGCCGCAATGCCGCAGGAAAACGCATTGGTATATTGGGGAAATACGACAAGTGTATTTTCCGCTGCCCTGTGGGGGCAGGTGGCAAATTCAACGTGAACACTTAACATTTTTCGGGTGTGGCTGTTGAGTTTATTGAGAAGGGATTTGATCATGGTCTGTATCCTTTTTAAGAAAAAGATAAAATGATGCTTAATTTTCAGTTTGTCAGATCTTGATGCCCTGCCGGACAGGTGTGCCTGTGGCAGTTATTTGGAGCTGGATGCCGGAAAACGGCTGAAATACGCCTTAAAAATTTTTCTGGCAAAGGTGCCAGCCCGGGTGCCGATGTATTCACCGTGGCCCACAAGGATGGAGACTGCTATTTGATGTTTTTCCTTGTTTTTTGCAAATCCTGTGAACCAGTCCAGTTTAACTGTGTGATCTTTGTTGTAAAGGGAGCCTGTTTTTCCTCCCATGGTTAACCGGGCAAGGACCTTATCTTTGCGATATTTTCGAAACGCTTTTTTTGCCGTTCCTGTGGTAATGGTGTGGGTCATCATTTTCACCACAGTGGCTGCTGTTTTTGGGGAGATGGCCCGGGGGCCCTGGCTGTGATTTTTTTTGTAAAGGATTTTTCCCCGGTCATTGGTGACGGTTTCCACAAGATAGGGGGTGGGGATATTGCCGTGGTTGAGCAGGGTGGCTGTGATCATGGCCCCGAACAGGGGGGAAATGGTGGTGGTTTTATTGAATCCGCTTGCCACCTCTGCCCATTGATAGGGGGTGTCCGTTACCTTAATAGAACCTGAAAGCCCCTTGAAATCAGCATCCAGGGGCAGGTTAAACCCGAATAAACCGGCATATTTTTTTAATTGATCCGCCTTTAGCTCGTGGCTTCCCAGCTTTCCGAACACGGGGTTGACGGACTGGGAAAAAGCTTTTTCCAGGGTGGTGCGGGAGGTGTATTTGTTTTTAACTTTTTTTAACTGACGTTTGTACAGGGTGTACTTTCCACCGTTAAAGAAAAGGGGGGTGTCCGGCCCCATGAGATTTTGTTCCAGCACCGCTGCTGCGGTGATGATTTTAAAAATACTGGCTGCGGGGTATTCCTTGAAAATGGCGGGGTTCATTCCGGGAGAAGCTGCATCAAATCCGGCCATGGCAAGCAGTTGTCCGGTATCCGGGACCATGACCACCAGGGCAATGATTTCCGGTTTTGCCCGGGTTAATGTTTTTAAATGGCTGATTTCATTGAGCAAAAATTGCTGCAAATAAGGGTTGAGACCTGTTTCAAGTGTCAGGGAATCCCCCTCCTTTAAGACAGTGACATGCCCGGAGGCAGGGTTGTCCAAAAGCGATGGCGGTAAAAGAGAGATCACCTGTTCCCGGGTGAGCGGTGTTTCTGTCTTTTCTTGACCGGCATCTTCCAGGGATGGGGAGGGTGTAAAAAAAACGACAAATTCCGTTAATTTTCCACGGATTTCCGGAAAAAAATTCACCATTGCCCATGCGGCAACTGCCATGACAACAACGGCCAGAGCCATGGCGCAAAAAGGGAACAACCGCTTTTTTTTGAAACGGTTGTCCCGGGGTTGAAATTTTTGCCATGGATTTGAGGGATCAGAAGGGTACAAATCAGACTCCCGGTTATTTTACAGGAAGTCCGGGGGTAACAGATTGGTCAAATCCCGCCAGAAAAAGTTGTTTTTTGCCGTTGGCCGCCACAATCATTCCCTGGGAAAGTTCCCCCATGAGTTTGGCAGGTTTTAAATTGGCCACCACCACCACCTGTTTGCCGATGAGGGTCTCCGGTTCATAACTTTTGGCAATTCCGGCAATGATTTGCCGGGCTTCCTGACCCAGGTTCACTTGAAGTTTCAGCAGCTTATTTGATTTTTCAATTTTTTCTGCAGCCACAATGGTTCCCGTGCGAAGATCCAGGCGGGAAAATTCCTCAAAGGTGATTTCCGGCTTCAGATTTTTTAACCCCTTTGGGGGTTTGTTTGCCACTGGGGCTTTTTTTTCCGGTTTTTCAACGTCCACCCGGGGAAAGAGCATGGGGGGCTTTTGGGTGGGCATCCCCGGTTTCATGAAAGGCCATTTTTTGAGTTCATCCATGGTGTAAAAATCATTGGCATCTGTTTTTTCAAGACCCAGAACCGCCAGCATTGTGCCGGCTGTTTCGGGCATGACAGGGTGGATGAGGCAGGCAATGAGGCGAAGGCTCTCCACCATATTGGTGATGACAACGGCAAGCTCATCTGCGGCTGCTTCATCTTTGGCCAGGGTCCAGGGGGCCGTGGTGTCAATGTATTTATTTAACGTGCTGATAAATTCCCATACTGCTGTGAGGGCTTTATGAAATTCAGTGTTGTCCATGGCCTTTATGTAGGCTTCAATGGCTTGGTTCGCCGCTGTTTTCAGGGAAAGTTCTTTTTGGGCCTCCAGGGTGGAATCGGTTTTCGGTATCACCCCTTTGAAGTAACGGTGGAGCATGGAGAGGACCCGGGAAAAGAGATTTCCAAGGTCATTGGCAAGATCTGAATTGATGCGCTGGACAATGGCATCTTCGGTGAAATTGGCATCCAGGCCAAACACCATTTCTCTCATGAGAAAATATCGAAAGGGGTCCACGCCATAGGTGTCGGTGACCTCCACTGGATCGGTGACATTTCCGATACTTTTGGACATTTTGCTGCCACTGACGTTCCAGAATCCATGGACGTTGAGGCTCTGGTAGCGCTCAATGCCAGCGGCCTTTAGCATGGTGGGCCAGTATATTCCATGGGGTTTGATGATATCTTTTGCCACAAAGTGCCGGGTGTGGGGCCAGAATTGCGAATATAGATCTCCGCCGGGATATCCCAGTGCTGAAATATAGTTGGTCAGGGCATCAAACCACACATAGGTGACATAGTTGTCATCAAAGGGAAGGTCTATGCCCCAGGTGAGGCGGGATTTGGGCCGGGAGATACAAAGATCCTCCAGGGGTTCCTTTAAAAAGGAGAGCACTTCATTGCGGTAGCGTTCCGGACGGATAAAGTCGGGATTGGTTTTAATGTGATCAATGAGCCAGTCCTGGTATTTTGACATGGCAAAAAAGTAGTTGGACTCTTTGATTTTGCTGGGCTCTGTGCCGTGGTCCGGGCATTTACCGTCCACAAGCTCCCGCTCCTGGTAAAATCGTTCACACCCATAGCAGTAAATCCCCTCATATTCACTGAAATAGATATCTCCACTGTCATGGATTTTTGTTAAAAGGGATTGAACCACCTTGATGTGTTCCGGGTGTGTGGTGCGGATAAAATGGTCATTGCTGATATTAAGCCGGGGCCACAGTCCCTGGAAAAGGCCACTGATATTATCCACAAAGGCCTTGGGGGTGATGTTTTGCTGTTCGGCTGCCTGCACAATCTTGTCCCCGTGCTCGTCTGTGCCGGTGAGAAAGTAGGTGGGATGTCCACACATGCGGCTGTAGCGTGCTGCCACATCTGTTGTGATGGTTGTGTAGGCATGTCCCAGGTGGGGTTTGGCATTGACATAATATATGGGGGTGGTGAAAAAACGGGGGGTATCAGTTTTCATTTTATCTTTAGTTTCCTTGCATATGCATGCATTTTTCCATGAAAATTTAATGTCCAGATGTCTTAAGAGAGCCCGCAGATATCGGGACGGCATTTCCAAGCGTTGTTGCGGGTAAAACCCGGAATATCAGACTTTGCCCATGATTGTTATCAATTGTGGGGTTTTCCCTTGTGAATCTTTAAGATCTTTTCTGCGCTGATTTCAGATTCTGAACCGTCCTCAAGGCGGATGGAAACCTTTCCCTTGAGCACATTCTGGCGGATGATCTTTCCCTTGCCTGCATCGGTTTCCACCAGTCGACCCGGTCTGGGGAGCTTCTTTTTAAGGTGTTTATAGGTGGCATTTTCAAAGGTAAGGCAGCACATGAGCCTGCCGCACAGGCCGGATATTTTGGTGGGATTCAGGGAGAGCCCCTGCTCTTTGGCCATTTTAATGGAAACCGGTTCAAAGTTGTTCATAAAGGATGAGCAGCATATTTCCCGGCCGCATCGACCAATGCCCCCGCATTGTTTGGATTGATTCCGGATGCCCACCTGGCGCATTTCTATGCGGATGCGGTACTCTTTGACCAGTCGTTTGACAAGTTCCCGGAAGTCCACCCGTCCGTCAGCGGTGTAAAAAAATGTAAGTTTTGTGGTGTCAAAGGTGCTTTCCACGGAAAAAAGGTTCATTTTCAGGGAAAGGGATTTAATGCACCCTTGGCAAAAATCAAAGGCCTGTTGCTCAAGATCTTGGTTTTCCTCTCTTTTTTTGTAATCTGCTTTGGTGGCAATGCGGAAAACCTTTTTAAGAGGCTTGTTTTTGTCCGATGCTTTAAGGGGGGCAGGGGGGACGGTGACCACCCCGAACCCCAGTCCTTGTTCGGTTTCAACAATTACCTTGTCACCCGCATTGAGGACAAACACGCCGCTGTCAAAATCATATATTTTACCGGCAGGTTTGAATCGGATGCCTGCGACTTTGGTCATGGTAACCTCCTGATTAAATAGTATATCCCGTGGGAACGGATGAGAGTTCCAGAAAAAAAGACTCCAGCACCAGCCGGGGGGTGGCATTGGATTTGATGCGTTTTTCCGCCCTGTTGAGGGCCTTGATCCATTGGGCCGCCCTTGTCCCGGGTAAGCTGTCTGAAATTTTCTGGAGTTGCGTGAAAAAGTCTTTGTTCACCACCTGTTCCGGGTCATGGGCCATCACCATTATATCCCGGAGCCAGGTATTGATAAGGGTCAGGGGCATTTCCAGCTCTCCGGTGTCCCGGGTGAGGCGCTCTGCCAGAAAAAGGGCCGGGCCCGCCTGGGTGATACCCCTGACACCATTTTGTATTAATTGGGAAATGGCTGCGATAAGCCACTGTCTCCTGCGTATCCAGTCCGTGGTGCAGGCGGCATCCAGATTTAAAAATTGCCGGGTCATCTCCATGTTGCCGTCGGCGGTGGCTGCGGCAATGGCAGTGTATTCCGGGGCTGCGTCCGTGGTTTTCTGGAGTTCCCGGATCATCACTGCCATGGGAGTTGCCTGGAATCTTAAATGCCTGCAACGGGATATGATGGTGGGCAAAAGGCCGCTTAAATCCCGGGCAGTTAAAATAAAAAAAGTGCCCGGCGGGGGCTCTTCCAGGATTTTTAATAATGCATTGCCCGCTTCCGGGTTCATGGTGTGGGCATCCACCACAAGAATCATGCGCTGGGCAGATTCATGGGGAGGGGAGGATATTATGGTGTATATATCCCGGATTTGAGCAATTTTTATTTTTTCTTTTTCCGGGGTGATAACAATGACATCCGGATGCATGCCGGCAACTCTTTTTTTGCATGAAACACAATGCATGCATGGTGCCAGGGGCTCCTTTTTTTCAGCTGAAGCATCTTTATTGCCCGGAGCCCTGCAGTTCAGGGACATGGCAAAAAGGTGGGCCGCCTCTTTTTTTCCGGTGTTGCAATTTCCTGTGAACAGCAGGGCATTGGGCAGTCTTCCACTGTGGAGGATGGCCTCCAGACCGGTGATGACATGGGGCTGCTTTTCCCGGAGGATTGCGGCCCGGGATGGGGGTGACAACGGAGGCATGGGTTAAAAGTCTACACGCTCTTTAAGCTCTTTTCCACACTTGAAAAAAGGAAGTTTTTTGGGGGGGATGGTGACTTTTTCACCGGTTTTGGGATTTCTACCGGTGTAACTTTCATAATCTTTGATAAAAAAACTGCATAATCCTCGAATTTCGACCCGATCACCCTGTACCAGGGCCTGGGTTAATGAATCAAAGAAAGTCTGGACCACGTCTGCGGCCTCGGCCTTTGTAAGTCCTGTTTTCTGCTTCAGGGTGGAAATCAGTTCAAGTTTGTTCATAGGTCCTCTTTACGGCTGACAGGGAAAATTCTTTGGCCACGGGCCAACCCTGCTTTTGTTTTTTGGGGGGGTCAGCGATTTAACCATGGAAACACCATTCCATGGAGGTGCCTGATCCGGTTTGTTCGCGGTGGTGATAACTTAAACCCGAAAGTTTAAAGCAAAGACACTTAATAAACAAATTACAGCAATAAGTCAAGGGGGTTATGGCATCATGTGGGGCGTTTTTTCAATGTCTGCCTCGTCAATCTCCACCCCGGCAAACTGCCCCAATGCCTCTATTTTGATGATGACCCGGCCCTTTCCTTTATATTGAATAAATTCCCCTGTGGCACCGGTCATGGGACCATTCACCACCAGAACAGGGTCTCCCTTGGCAAGTCCTGCACCCGGGCCTGTGATAATGTCCAGCCCTGATCCGGTGATGATTTTTAAGGACTCAATGTGATCATCGGGAATGGGCACCGGACCGTCTTTGTATCCAAGAAGGCGAACGGCTCCCATGGTTTTAAGGACCATTAGCTGTTCCCGGGGGGTGGGAGAGATGTTGACAAATACATACCCCGGGAAGAGGGGCACATGGAGCATTTTGTTTCGGTCTTTTCTCTGGCTTTTCACCTTGATCTTAGGAAGAAAAACGTGGATGGATTTCTGGTGGATCTTGTCATGGACTACGTTTTCAAAACGGCTTCGGGTGAGAAGCGCATACCATTGCTGGGTCAGTTTCATAAGTCGCTTTCATTTTTCAGGTTTGGATTGTTTTCATATTTTGAGATCAGAGTCCGGTTCGTCCGTGCCTTATGGGCTCAACTTTCGGGCTTCATTTCAAAGCCAGCATTTTTAAATGTACCGATGGGCTCAGTGTGCCGACGGGGTCAGGCTTTTGTTATTGATGTTATCGACCAAGGCCTTTGCTAACGAAAAAAGCCTCGATAATGTCAATAACGAAAGCCTGACCCACCACGAAATGCGAACACCAAAAGTTGAGTTATGGGTTGCCAAATTCTCCAAGACCCTTTAAATTAATAAGGAAACCCATGGCGCTGTCATCGCTGGTCTTGGTGTAGGAGAGCTTCATGGACCAGCAGTCTCGATCTAATTCAATGCCGGTGGTTGTCTCAATGGTTTCATCTTCGTAAAGATTTTTTTCATATTCCAAAAATCCCCGCAGCCGCGGTGTCAAACCCACATTGACACCGGTGTAAATGGATTCGGTTTCTTCTTCATTTTCATCCGGGTCTTCCCGGGAGTATCGATATTGGAGGCGTATGCGGTTTTGTTTGTCATCTTTTACGGTGATGGCGCTGTTGTGGGAAAAAATACCCGTGCCGTAGGGGGACCATTCCATGTCACTGTTAAGATAAACATGGGGCATTGGGGAGAGTTCAAGATCCAGCAGAATGTTGGAAAAATTCTTTTGGGTGTCTTCATCCCGGCCGGATAAATAATAGGTCTGGGACATTTTCAGCCAGGCAAGTTCCCGGTAGGCAAAGGCCGGTGTGTTTGAGTCGGATGGGTTAATCTGTCTTTTTGAGGTCAGTCTCTGGGTCAACTGCCAGGTCAGGGTGTTTTCTTTGTCAATGAGATCAATATCATCAAACTGGGGAATATCAGTCTGATCCACGTGGGGGATAAAGCTGTAGGCCAGGGCCGGGGTGATTTGGTGTCTTATCTTCTGATTGGCGGCATTGTCAATGGAAAAAATACGGGTGAAAACGGTGGAAAGATCCAAATTGATATCAAACAGTTCCCGGTGGCTGTATCCGTTTCGGGTTTCATTGATGTCTGCGGCATCATGGGTGTACCATGCGGTGTGACGTCCCCCCAGGGAGGGAGTCAGCCGGAATCCATTTATGTGAAAGGGATAATAAATTCTGGGGTAGAGGTCCATGCGCTGGCCGGTTATCAAGGTGTTTGTGGTGTCTTGCCGGAAAAAAGATGTGTAGCTGGAGTTCAGGTCAAAATAGAAGGGGGATTGTCCAAGTTTTTGCCGCATGCCCCGGAAGGTGATGGAGGGCAGTGATTGCAAGGTGGTGTCGTCGGTATTCTGGCGGCGGGCAGTGACATTGTCATACCACAGTACATCCATGTTAAGATTATAACGATCCCAGGCCCGCTTGATGTTCAGCTGATTTTTCCGGGTGGTGTCATCATAGTCATCCAGATCCCTGCCAAAGGTGGATTCAAAGGCTTTGTCAGTGGCTGTGAGGCCTGTGTATCCTTTTTTGAACTCATGGAGATAGTCGCCGTCACTGACATAATCCACATCAAGCCGGGCCTGCCAGTGGGGGAAAATTTCCCGGTCATTTTTCATGCGGAACCAATATCTGTTGCGGTTGGTCCGTTGGGGGGTGCTGTCATAGGCATAGTGGCTTGTGGCATCTGTGCCGTCATCAATTTTATCATCTTTTAAATAATCAAAAAAAAGGGTGCCTTTATTATTGTTGTCCTGCATATACCGATACTCTGCTCCCAGCTTTATCCCCCGATCCGACATGTAATCCACATAAAACGTGGCATCAGAACTTCGGTTCAGGGCCAGAAACAGGGGTTGCTCGTATTCAATTCCCTTGCGGTCCGAGTGGGTGATGTTGGGGGAAAGAAGGCCGGTCTGACGTTTGTTTTTAACGGGAAAGGCCATGAACGGAGTGTAAAGTGCCGGAAGGTTGCCGGCCCACAGGGTGGCGTGTTTTACCATGCCGTATCCTTCAATGGTCACATGGATGTCCCGGCCTGTGATTTTCCAGTCAGGATTTTCCCCGGCGCAAGAGGTTAGAGATGCCTTGTCCGCACTATAGGTGTTTTTGCCGGTTTTTTTGATGTGATCCCCGGAAATATAGAAATTATTTTCTTCCACAAAGATAATGCCGTTCATAATGGTGCCGGTTTCTGTTTCAAGGTTCAGGTGCATGGCATCACAATGAATGGTGTCCTTTCCTGACATGAGGGTCACATGGCCTGTGGCCCGGGCATCTTTGGTCAGATTGTTATATAAAATATGGTCGGCTGTAATACGGGCCGTCTCCCCGGTGAGCACCACCTCCCCTTGGGCTGTGTAAAGATTCCGGGACGGGTCATAGGTGGCTTTTTCGGCAGAGATGTGCCATGAGTTGCCCGGTGCCCTAAGGGGGAGTGCCTGGATTTGACATGGGAGAACTCCCATGAGCACAAGACAACATACAATGAGACAGTACGATTTTGGGGCCAGTGGCAGGTGTGGTAAAGTCAATGGTTTTTTGCTCTTTTGGGGGTGGGTAAAATTGCACTTCCATTCAAAATACTGTATAAAGCCATTTTAGTAATAAAAAGTCAAGGGCGTGGGGTTTTGTTACCGCCAATGGCCGATAACTTTGTTGTGGATACACTCCTTTCAAAGGTGTGTAAGCTGGTTTTGGAAATAATACAATGGAGTGTCGAAAATAAATGTTTGTTTTTTTATGTTGCAGAACCGTCATCGGGATCTTCAATGACCCGGGAAGAAGTGTCTATGTTTATCACACTTGAGGGGATTGAGGGCTCAGGAAAAACCACCCAGATCACCGCAATAAAAAAATATCTTGAAGCCGCAGGGCATGGGGTGGTTGTCACCCGGGAGCCCGGGGCCACCGCCATTGGACAGCGTATCCGTTCCATTGTACTGGACCCGGAAAACCATGACATCTCCCCCCTTTGTGAGCTGCTGCTCTATGGCGCAGACCGAGCCCAGCACCTGGCCCAGGTGGTGGTGCCAGCCCTTGATGCCGGTAAGATTGTTTTATGTGACCGGTTTGCCGATGCCACCCGGGTGTACCAGGGCGTTGCCCGGGGGCTTGACATGGCCCTGATTGATGCCATCCATGGGATGGTGGTGGGGCCTTTGACACCGGATTTAACCATTTTATTTGACCTGGAACCTGAAACGGGACTATCAAGAACTTTTAAAGCCCTGGAAAATGGCCAGCGGGAGAGTCAGGAGTCTCGTTTTGAAAAAGAAGCCCTGGCCTTTCATGCCGCGGTGAGGTCTGGCTATCTTGCCCTTGCCCAAAAGGAAAAACAGCGGTTTTTTGTTGTGGATGCCTCCCTGCAGCCTGACGAGGTTTTCATTCAAATCAAGCAGGGGCTTGCCACCTGCTTAGGGATACATATATGAGCTATTCAATACTCAATTCCATTGGAAATACACCACTTGTGGAGATCACCCGTCTCAATGAAGTGCCCGGGGTTACCTTGCTTGCCAAGCTGGAATATCTCAATCCGGGGGGCTCCATAAAGGACAGGGCCGCCCTTTCCATGATTGAAAGCGGAGAAAAAACCGGGGAGCTGACCCGGGATAAAATTGTTGTGGAGGCCACCAGCGGCAACACTGGCATTGGCCTTGCCATGATCTGTTCTGTTAAGGGCTATAAGCTGTTACTGACCATGTCAGAGTCGGCCAGTGAAGAGCGCAAGATGATTTTGCGGGCCAGGGGAGCACAGATACTGCTCACCCCGGGCACCAAGGGATCTGACGGTGCCATTGAAGAGGTGTACCGCCTGGCCCGGGAAAATCCGGACCGTTACTTTATGACGGATCAATACAATAATAAAGCCAACTGGCAGGCCCATTACCGCACCACAGCGCATGAGATATGGGAGCAGACCCAGGGTAAAGTCAGTTCTGTGGTGGCCACCCTTGGCACCGGCGGTACCCTCATGGGGCTCTCCCGGGGGCTTAAGGAGTTTAACCCTGCCATTCGCATCATTGGGGCAGAGCCGTTTCTGGGCCATGGTATCCAGGGATTGAAAAATATGAAGGAGTCCTACCGGCCCCATATTTTTGATAAAAAACGCCTGGATGAAAAGATTAACATTGCCGATGATGAGGCCTTTGAAACAGCCCGGCAGCTGGCCCGGAAAGAGGGGCTTTTTGTGGGCATGAGCAGCGGGGCCGCCATGGCTGTTGCCCTTAAAGAAGCCAGAAAAATTAAGAGCGGCGTCATTGTGGTGATTCTGCCGGACAGCGGGGAACGCTATCTTTCCACATCATTGTTCACGGTGAAGGATCATATTTCCTTGAATTTGTACAACTCCCTGACCCGTTCCCAGGCCCTGTTCAAGCCCCTGAACCAGGGTAAGGCCGGGATTTATACCTGTGGTCCCACCGTTCATAAACGTCTGGAGCCGGGGCAGTTTCGGCGATATGTGGCAACGGATCTGCTGTGTCGGTATCTGGAATATAAAAAAATTGCCGTGAACCATGTGGTGAACATCACGGATCTGGACGATAAAACCATACAGGGAGCTGAGGCGGCAGAGGAGGATCTTTCCCGGTACACCCGGCATTACATTGATCTATTTAAGAAAGATTTAACTGCCCTTGGGGTTCGACCGGCCCAGGCCATGCCCCTTGTGAGTGAGCAGGTGGACAGCATGGTGCAGCTGGCCACCACCCTTGCAGATAAGGGGTTTGCCTATGAAAAACTCAATTCCCTTTATTTTGATATCTCAAGCCTGCCCGGTTATGGTACTTTTTCCGGTGTGGATCTTGACAAAATTCGCCTGGGGGCCACGGTTGATCTGGATGATTATGAAAAGGACAATCCCAGAGATTTTACGCTGTTAAAACGCATTGGTTTGTCTGAACTTAAAAAGGGCATCTGCGTCAATACCCGCTGGGGCAATGTCCGCCCTTCGCTTCACCTGCAATGTGCGGCCATCTCCATGTCCTATCTTGGGGAGCGGTTTGATATTCACACCGGTTCCCGGGAACTTGTGTTTCCCCACCATGAAAATGAGATGGCCATTGCCAGGGCCGCCACCGGTTCTGCCCTGGTGGAGACATGGATGCACTGTGAATCGGTGCAGTACGACGGGTCCCTGGGGGGGGAGGATGCTTCTGATTTTACCCTGGAGGATTTGGTGAATCAGGGCTGGTCTTACCGGGTGATTCGATTCTGGCTGCTGTCCATCCATTATCGAAAGGTACTGGTTTTGTCGGCATCTGCCCTGGATGCGGCCCGGTCTTCCCTGGACAAGCTGGATCGCTGTGTCAAAGGGCTTCTTCGGGTGACCGACGGAACTCCCTTTGCCGAACTTGACCAGCTTCTTTACGACATTCGGCATGGTTTCAGTACGGCCATGGACGATGATTTTAAGATTTCCCAGGTACTGGCCATGCTCTTTAAAAGTGTTAAAACCCTGAACCGTCTCATGGATATGAAGGCCATTGATCCCCAGGGTGCCGGGGCTGTTATTGCGGCATTTAAAGAGGTGGACCAGGTGCTCAATGTGATGGATTTTACCCCGGCGGACCATCCTTCTGAAACGGTGAAAAATTTGATGGAAAAAAGGGAACTGGCCCGCACCAACCAGGAATGGGAAGAGGCGGACCGCCTGAGGGATGAGCTGGTGGCCATGGGTGTTGAGTTACACGATAAAAAGGTGGATTAATATGAAGTTATTTTACTTTCCCTTGACCCGTGTGTCCCGGCAGGACCGGGATATTTTGGGGCTTTTTTTCCAGAAGCTTTTTTATATTTCATCTGACACATGGCATGGGGCACCGGGCGGCCCGTGCCGGAAAGAAACGTTGTCCCCTTATGGAAAAAAAGAGTCTCCGGAAGAAACACCGGATCAAGAGAATACCCTTGAGCTCATGCCGCTGGGTTTTCCCCAAGCAATGCGGGAGCAGGTGATGGGCAGCCTTGGGGATTATCAACAGTGGGCCCGTCATTCCGGTGCCGGTCCCGGCCAGTTGAAGTCTTTGCTGCGTAAAACCCCCTATTTTACCAGTGACACCCATGTGGGGGCCATTCGTTCCCAGATAAAAAAAGGAGGGCACCCGGAAACATTCCGGGAAGATCCATCCCAGGATCTGGTAAAGGCCCTTGTGTTCCTTTGCCTGGCCGGGGAACATGATGAACAAAAGGCATCCATTGATGCGGCATTGTCCAGTGTGGATGAAAAAAAACATCGTCTTTTTTCCACACTGGCAGGGGATGTACCAATGGCTTCTTCTGAAAAAATTCCGGGAAAGGATGCTGTTAACCTTGATTTCTCGGTTTCCGGGACGTCTGGGGACCCCGGGGCTGTGATGACCCAATCACGACTCTCTTCCTGGTTTCGGGTATTCCAGGAGGTGTGTCCACCGGTTTGTGATGATGACCCCTGTGTGTTCATCACCGCCAGTCCGGGGGGGCTTGCTTTTTTTGAGCAGATTTGTCCGGGGCGGCTGGTGCTTGATTCAGAAGATATCTCCGGGGCTCCAGGGGGAGCTGTCATGGGCAGCCACGATTTCAAAGAACAGATCATGGCCCGGATGACGGCGGTTTTTTCTGATTTGCAAGGCACGTGTCCGGTGCAGGCACCCGGGGATGAAACCGCCCACCGGGAAAAAAGATCATCAAGGGGGTTCAGACTTTATTTTTTTAAAGGATCTGCCCTGAAATCGTTTTTTTGTCCCCATGGAGAGAAAGGGCGATCTTTACTGCCCCTTCCATGGATTGAGCGGGGGATTTTTGTGGGTTTCGTGGGGGATTGGAAATAAAATCCTTGATTTGCTTTTTTATCTGTTGTAAATGCGCAATCTATAAGGTATCTAAAATAGGTCGTAAAGATCTAAGAAATAGATCATGTATTAATAATCCAATTTAGGAGGTTTTTTTAAGATGGCTTTTACCCCAGTCGTAGACGAAAGCAAATGTGTAGGTTGTGAAGAGTGTGTGGATGTATGCCCTGTGGAAGTATTTGAAATGGAAGACGGTAAATCCGTTCCTGTTAATGCCGAAGAGTGCATGGGCTGCGAGAGCTGCGTTGAAGTGTGTGAAGAAGATGCAATTGTAATTGAAGAAGATTAATTCTTTTTTTACTGCTTGATTTATAAAACCCCCGGAAGCGAGTCTTTCTCGTCTTTGGGGGTTTTTTTATAGGCAGGAGATGCCCGTTATATTCCTTTTTATCTGTTGCAAATATTCGCTACTGTGTGGTATCCCTTTAAACCATTATGAAACAATATCGCATTGACGGTCTTGATTTACAGGACCACCGGAAACTCAAATCGTACTTGGATACCCATCTTGGTGCCCCCATGCTGGGTAATATTTATTGGCTTGAGCTGGATTCTCACCTGCTCACCCCCATCCAGAAGGACCATGAAAAGTGTTCCCCCCACTGTTTTGCCCTGGAGCTGGAAGAAAGCTTCCTGTCCTGCGAATTTCTCGTCAGAATTAAGAAAAATATAAGATGTGACTGTATGGGGTATGCCACCCCGGAGCAGCGGGAATGGTTGATCACCACCGTGGATGCCATTTTGGAGACGCTTTCCATCACAGCCTGATGGAAGGGGTGAACACCTCTTTCAGGAGAAAACACAAATGTTGAAAGTTATACCGTTGGGCGGACTGGGTGAAATTGGTCTGAACATGATGGTGGTGGAATACGATGATACCATTATCATTATTGATGCGGGGCTCATGTTCCCCGAGGATTATATGCTGGGCGTGGATATTGTTATTCCCGAAATGGAGTATGTCCGGGAAAATAGAGATAAGGTCAAGGGGATTATCCTGACCCATGCCCATGAGGATCACATCGGTGCAGTGGCGTACCTGTTAAGGGATAGGCTCATACCTGTGTATGGTACAGCCTTTACCCTCAGTGTGGTGAAAAATAAGTTCAGGGATTTTGACTCCCTGGGCAATGCAGAGCTCAATCAGGTATTCCCCGGTGGAAGCATCACACTTGGTCCCTTTGACATTGAGTTTATCCGGGTGAGTCACAGCACCGTGGACGGGGTCGGGCTGGCCATCAATACCCCGGAGGGGATGATTGTCCACACAGGGGATTTCAGAATAAATCATTGCATGGAAGAGTGTAATGTCACTGATATTTCAAGATTTTCCCGCCTGGGAGATGAAGGGGTGCTGGCATTGTTCTCTGACTCCACCAATGTGGAACGCGAAGGCTACACCGATTCAGACCAGAAGGTGAGCGAGTCCATCAATAAGATTGTGGCAGAAAGTGAGGGGCGGGTGATTGTGGCCCTGTTTGCCTCCAATGTATTTCGAATTCAACAGATTATCAATATTGCCCTGCAACACCATCGAAAGATTGTATTTAACGGCCGAAGTATAGAGCAGACTGTGGCAGTGGCCCGGGAGCTTGGCTATCTTAAATACCCCGATAACATGTGCCTGGATGTTAAAAAGATCAACTCCTGCAAAGATACCGATGTGGTGATCATCACCACCGGAAGCCAGGGGGAGCCCATGTCTGCCCTTTCCCGCATGGCAACGGGATTTCACAAGCAGGTGAACATCAAAAAAGGGGACAGCGTGATTCTCTCCTCCAAATCCATTCCCGGCAATGAAAAAGCCATTTCCAATATTATCAACAATCTCTACCGCCGGGGGGCCCAGGTGGTATACGACAAAGTGGCCCAGGTGCATGTGTCCGGCCATGCCTGCCAGGAAGAGTTAAAGTTGATGATTAAATTGACCAAACCGCGCTATTTTATTCCCATCCATGGGGAGTATCGTCACCTGGTCACCCATGCCCGTCTGGCAGAAGGTTTGGGCCTTCCCCGGTCCAATGTTCTTCTGGCGGAAAATGGAAAGGTGATCTCCTTTGACAGCACCGGGGGCAGAATTGCCGGAACCGTGAACACAGGTCGGGTGCTCATTGACGGCAAGGGCATTGGGGATGTGGGCCGCAGTGTTTTAAAGGAGCGGCGAAATCTGTCTGAAGACGGTCTGGTGGTGGTGTCCATGATCATTGATGAAGAGACGGGAATTGTACTGTATGGTCCGGAGCTCATCTCCAAGGGGTTTGTGTTTGGCGCAGAGACCGGTTATCTGGTGGATGATGCCCAGTGCGTGATATTGGAAATTGTGGAGGAGGTGGAGGCAGGCTCTGATTCCCGGGTGGAAATTTTAAGAACCCGGCTTCAAAAGGCCCTGAAACAATATTTCTTTTTCACCATCCGACGGCGTCCCGTGATTTTGCCCATTATTATTGAGGTGTGATCCAGGCGGTTGCCTATGGCTGTTTGTGTCAAAGAACATACCGGCCTGCTTGTCTTTTTGTATTTCTCCAAACCTTTCCATGCATAGAAACACTATGACTATGCATGGAGCAACCCGCTGTGAATACGAATAAAAGTTCTGCACATTTCGGTATGATCTTATTCACCGATATCCTGTTTTTGATTTTTTCACGGTTTTTTGAAATAAAGGGCTGTACTTTTTCCCATGAAAGGGTTGAGAAGTTGTTCTGCCAGCCGTGTAATGGTTGGCTTTTCCATGAGATCCCACACCAGCAGACGGTGGTATGCATTGACCGGGGTTGAATCTGTGCGATTGATGCCCACCAGGCATTTGAGCCACCAGTAAAGGGTGTGAAGGGCATGGGCATGGTGTTTTCCCATGGAAATCATGCCCAGGGCGTTTATTTTTTTCTCCAGTCGGGTGCAATGATAAATGCGAATATGTCCACCGGGGGTGCTGCTGTATTGGGGGGACAGGTGCCAGCATATTTTTTCCGGCCAGCGTCTGGGAACGGTGATAACCAATTTCCCCCCGGGTTTTAATACCCGGACAAGTTCCCGGAGTGCGGTTTGTTCCTTTTTGATGTGCTCCATCACTTCTGAGCAGATCACCAGGTTGAAACTATTGTTTTTAAAGGGCAATTTGCCAATGTCCGACCGGGCCAGGGTCCAGTGCCCACCCGGGCCGGGGACCAGCCGGTGGTGAAGCGTTAATTTTTCTCCTGCTGTTACAAGGTCCCGGTGGCTCATGTCCGACCCCACACAAAGGGTGCCGGGAAATTCAGATGCCTTGGCAGTGTGTCTTCCCTCTCCACACCCCATGTCCAGTATCTTATCCCCGGATTTCGGGGCCAGTCGCTTAAAATCAACGGTAATCACGGATCACGTCCCTGTAAGTTTCAACGGTTTTTACGGCGGTTTTTTCCCATGTGAATTCTGTCATGATGCGCCGGTATCCTGCCCGGGCCAGTTTTTCCCGCTGCTGTTTATCCTCCAGGAGTTCCAGGATGGCCAGGGCCAGTGCATCGGCGTTCCCGGGGGGGACAAGTTTTGCGGCATCGCCGGCCACCTCGGGCAATGCCCCTCCGGTGGTGCAGATAACAGGAAGTCCACACGCCATGGCCTCCCCCACGGGCAGGCCGAATCCTTCGTAAAGGGAGGGTACCACGGCAAGACCGGCCTTTGTATATTCAAGGAGAAACTCCCCATGATCAAGCCTGCCGGTGAAGCGCACATGACGCTTGAGATCAAGGGTGTGGATCAATTTTTCAATGATACCGTTCTTTTTGGGGGTTCCCACCACCACCAGCTCCACAGGTCTGATATCTGCCACCTGTTTTACGGCATGGATGAGGTAATAAAGTCCCTTCAGGGGGGTGTCTGCACTGTTGGTGACAATGATGCGGTGGGGCACAGGTTTTACTGTGTCCACAGGGTGAAACAGCTCCGTGTCAATGCCAATGGGAATGGTGGAAAAATTGTCTTTGGGTATATTAAATTCCAGGGCAATGTCATCCCGGGAGGAGCGGGACACTGTGATAATCCGGGGAAGACGCCGGGCCACAAATTTTTGCATGCCAATGAAGGAATACCACCGAAGTTGCTGCACTTTTTTGTAAAAAGAGCGGGTGGATTGAACAGCAATGCGCCGGTCCACGGTCATGGGGTGATGGATGGTGGCGGTGACGGGCATTTTCCGGGAAAGATCCAGAATACCATAGGCCAGGCACTGGTTGTCATGGATAATGTCGTATCTGTCCATGCGTCCCTTGAGATATCTTTTGGTCCGCATGCCAAAGGTCAGGGGCTCTGGGTATCCCATGGTGGAAACCCCCAGCCATTCCATTAAATTAATGGGGTCTTTGAGTTCGTCCGGTTTTGGGGTTCTGAAAAGGTCGTCTGGATTGTAAAGATCCAGGGTGTCAAGTTTGGTCAGGAGGGGGCCCGGTGTCAGTTGAGGGTCCGGGGGGCCAGCAATTACCTCCACCCGGTGTCCAAGGTCGGACAATGCACGGCCAAGATTTCTGATATAAACGCCCTGGCCCCCGCAATGGGGATTACTGCGATAACTGACAATGGCAATGGAAAGTGGGGATTGCATGATGTTTGATGGTGCGCCCGGCTGGAATCGAACCAGCGATCTTCAGCTTCGGAGGCTGACGCCTTATCCACTGGGCTACGAGCGCATATCCTTTCTTATAATCCTCTTTTTATGAAAAATCAATTTTTTATTTGATATATTTTTTTAAAATACAGGATCTGGCTTCGCCCACCACATAAAGGGAGCCTGCAATGCAGACAGTGCCGGTTGAAGGGGCTGTTTCTATGGCGTGAACAGCCGCTTCCCCCACATCATCAATGATGGTTGTTTCCACCCGGGTGAACTCTTTTGAAGCCCTTTGAAGAACGGCAGGATCAAGGTTGCGATTGATTTTTGGCCGGGTGAATATGATGCGGTCCGCTGTGGGAACAAGAAATTGCAGCATTTTTTCATAGGGTTTGTCATCCAGAATACCCAGCACCAGGGTGAGGTGGGAGGGTTTTCCCTCTTCCCTTAAAAAACGGCCCAGGTTTTCTGCAGAGTGAAGATTATGTGCACCGTCCAGAATCACATGGGGTTCATTGAGTATATACTCCAGGCGACCGGGCCATCGGGTGGCCAGCAGTCCCTTTCGTATGGTTTCAGGGGTGATGACCGGGGGCCGGGGATTGGTGGGGCCGGATTTGGATAGAAGTTCGCAGGCTGCCAGGGCCAGAGCTGCGTTCTGGATCTGGTGGGCACCGGGAAGGGGTGTCTCAAGGTCTTTGAGGGTAAGACCGATTCCCTGATAATCAAAGGGTGCGGATGGACTGTGGATGATGGCCTTTGTGGAAAAGGATTCTCCCATGGTGTAAAGGGGGGCGTCTTTTTTTTGGGCGGTATCCTTTATGACAGCAAGAGCCCGGGGTTGGGAAACTCCGGTGATCACCGGGACTTCCTGTTTGATGATTCCAGCCTTTTCAGCGGCAATTTCTTCCAGGGTGTTTCCCAGATAATCGGTGTGCTCAATGGAGAGATTGGTGATGAGGCAAAGGGCCGGGTTTAATATGTTGGTGGCATCCAGTCTGCCCCCCATGCCTGTTTCAATGACAGCCCACTGGACTTTTTTTTGGGCAAATAGATAAAAGGCCATGGTGGTGGTCAGTTCGAAATAGGTGGCTTTTCGCTCTCCGGTGTCCACAGCCTTGACAGCCATGTAGGCATCAACGATTTCATCATCAGATACCTGGACCCCGTTTATGATAAAACGTTCATTGAATTTAATCAGATGGGGAGAGGTGTAAAGCCCGGTGGTAACGCCGGCGGTCTGCAATATGCTGGCAACGGTGGATGCTATGGAGCCCTTGCCGTTGGTGCCGGCGATGTGTACGGCATTAAAAGTTTTTTCTGGAGATCCCAGTCGTTCCAGGATGCCTGCCACGGTATCCAGCTCCAGCTTTATGCCAAACCGTCCCAATGCAAACAACTCTTCCAGACACTGCTCGTATGATAATTTTTCCATGCTTCCCCCGGGGGCGTTTAGTGGCCATCAGGATAAAAACCCGGCTGAAGCGGCCGGTTGAATCCGGCTTTCAGTCGGGTTTTTATAAACCTGAGCAAGATGTATGAGTCTATGTCACTATTTTCTTCGAGAAGCGGCTATTCTTTGTCTTCTCATGGCTTCTCTCATCTTGCGTCGTCTGTACTGACTCGGCTTTTCAAAGTTTTTTTTCATTTTCAGACGTTTAAAAAGACCATCGTTCTGGATTTTTTTCTTCAGAATTTTCATGGCTCTTTCAACGTCATTGTCAATGACCTTGACTGTGATATCCTTCAACTGCATCGCCCCTTTCTTGCCCATCATAAATGTCGATGGTTTATTTTTTTATAACCCTTAATCTATAGCACTGTTAAACGGTATGATCAAGTAAAAAATAAAATAACCCTGCAATTCCGGTCCTGACTTGAAAAGTCCACGGCCATGGGCCGTGTTGTGGGGCAAGATCAGAATTGCAGTGTAAAAGGTGCAGTAAAATTAAAGAAGAATTACAGTTTTGAAATCAGTTCTTCTGTGACAGATTTCAGATCCTTCTCTCCCTGGAGGGTGAAGTATTTGACACTGTCATCCTTGGCTGCCAGATCACGGAAATGGTAGGCAGATGCCAATGTGCCGTCCACATCGTTGTAGTAAATGGAGTGTCTTTTGTCTATGGCTGCTTCGTCTTGATCGTCTGCCCGTTTGATCAGATTTCCGCCGCACACCCGGCATTTGTCTCCGTCGGGTTTAATGGCATCAATGAAGATGTTGTTGGGGTGGTTGTTGTCTGTTTCACACAGTCTGCGACCCATGATGCGGTCTTTGGCAATTTGTCGGTCCAGGAGCATTTCAATGACATAGTCCAGTTTCATGCCGGCTTCTTTAAGGGATGCATCCAGTTTTTCTGCCTGCACCTTGTTGCGGGGGAAACCGTCCAGGAGCCATCCGTTTTTGCAGTCATCTTGTTTTAGTCGATCAAGCACCATGGGGATGGTGATTTCATCGGGGACCAGGTCGCCTTTGTCAATGTAGGCCTTGGCCTGTTTGCCAAGCTCGGTACCGCCCTTGATGTTTTCCCGGAAGATGGCACCGGATTCGATGTGGGCGATGTTGTATTTGTCCTTGAGAATTGAGCCCTGGGTACCTTTGCCACTGCCGTTGGGTCCAAAAAAAATGATGTTCATGGAATGCTCCTTTTGGGATTGATGGTTAATGGTACTATTAAATAAAGGGGATGACGCCCCGATTCGTCGATTTTGTTATGTTAAAAACTGCACCCCTTAAGTATAAAAGTGATTGATGAATGTCAAGCTTTGGGGTATTGAAAAAAGAAATTTTAAAGTCGCATTAAAGGATCTGCCCGGTGGGCGGGTTTTTTATTTTTATCCCTTGGGACGCTTTTGCTTGACATTGGATTAAAAGGGGTTTACATCATGTAGCGATACGGTTCATAATATTTTCGCATGCGGTCTTTTACATAAACTGTGCGCCTGTAAAATGTATGGACTTTTTGCACCAAATGCTTCCTGCCGTCAGCATCACTATTTCGTGTCAGTTGGACAGCGAGTATCAACACGCTTTGACATGGTTCTCTCAGTGGCTTTTGTCTGTTACACTGCAAGCGTGTCTGAAAAAAAATATAGACGTCATTTATTTTCTGGAAACAGATTGCTTCAGCAGCATATCACCCATGCCAATTAAACCATTTCGATTTATACACCCATCTGATTTTACCTGCCCCTGTTTTTCAGGCTTTTCCGGATACACTCTTGGTCTGTCAAAAAAACTGGATACTGTTATTGATGTGATGGCAGGGATAAAGCTTTGTTGTTTATATGAAATGCTCCGCCAATCGGGGGGGGCGTATTTCAACACTTTGCTGTGGGCAGAGCCGGATCAGGATACGGTCCGCCCGTGGCGGTTATAGTGTAAAATTGCATCAAAACAATAATTGTCTTTGATTTTGGGGTGTTTGTCATAATTTATTTTAATAAGTATTGTGCCGGAGGGTGCGTTCAGGATGGCGTGTTGCTTTTTTATCAAGGTTGGGTCTGGTCCGGGAGAATATTCAGGGGGAGAAGTATGATAAAACAATTTTACGGGGTATGTTTCCATGAATCTTGAAGAGTTAAAGCGGATGAAGATGAGTGAGCTGACCAAGCTTGCCAAAAAGTACAATATCACAGGGGTGGGCGGTGTAAAAAAACAGGAGCTTATTTTTGCGCTTCTCCAGGCAGCCATTGAGGAAAGTGGCCAAATTTATGGAGAGGGTACCCTTGAGATTCTTCCCGACGGTTTTGGCTTTTTAAGGGCGCCCGATTACAATTACCTGCCCGGCCCTGACGATATTTATGTTTCTCCTTCCCAGATACGACGGTTTAATCTCAGGACCGGCGATACCATTTCCGGTCAGGTGCGCCAGCCCAAGGATTCAGAACGTTACTTTGCCTTGCTCAAAGTGGAAGCGGTGAATTTTGAAAATCCCGAACTTGCCGCTGAAACCATTTTGTTTGATAATTTGACCCCTCTTTATCCGGATCGAAAAATGAACCTTGCGTGTCAGCCGGATAACTATCCCACCCGCATCATTGATCTGATGTCACCCATCGGTTTTGGTCAGCGTGGCCTGATTGTGTCCCCCCCCAGATCCGGTAAAACCATGCTCTTGAAAAATATTGCCAACAGTATGATTGCAGCCCATGAGCACATTGTGCCCATGATTCTGCTCATTGATGAGCGGCCCGAAGAGGTGACGGATATGGCCCGGTCTGTGGATGCAGAGGTGATCAGCTCCACCTTTGATGAGCCTGCCGAGCGTCATGTTCAGGTGGCGGAAATGGTTATTGAAAAGGCCAAGCGCATTGTGGAACAGGGTCATGATGTGGTTATTCTGCTTGACAGTATCACAAGGCTTGCCAGGGCCTACAACTCTGTGATGCCCCCGTCGGGGAAGATTTTGTCCGGCGGGGTGGACTCCAATGCTCTGGATCGTCCCAAGCGCTTTTTCGGGGCTGCCAGAAATATTGAAGAGGGGGGGAGTTTGACCATCATTGCAACGGCCCTCATTGACACGGGCAGTCGCATGGATGAAGTTATTTTTGAAGAGTTCAAGGGAACAGGTAACATGGAACTGGTGCTGGACCGCAAGCTGGCGGACCGGCGGATTTTTCCGGCCATTAATATCAATAAGTCCGGTACCCGCAAGGAAGAATTGCTTTTGGATGCCGCCACTCTGAACCGGGTGTGGATACTGCGAAAATTACTTTCCAGTTTAAATTCTGTGGACAGTATGACTTTTTTACTTGAAAAAATGGAAGGAACAGAGGATAATAAAGAATTTCTTGATTCAATGAACTCGTAAAATACGGGAAAAGCATAAATATAACCGCCATGGACGGACCTTGTTTTGGCTTGGTTTGTCCACAACAAAGTAAGAAGATCCGTCAGGTTGACGGGTGTTTTTTATAAAAAATATTTAAGGAGTGGTAAAGATGAAGAAAGATATACATCCGGAATATAAGAAAACAACGGCTTCCTGCGCCTGCGGCAATGTCCTGGAGGTGGGGTCCACCAAGGAGAACATCAGGGTGGAAATATGTGCCGCCTGTCATCCTTTTTTCACCGGCAAACAAAAGCTTGTGGATACAGCGGGACGTATTGACCGTTTCCGGAAAAAATATGCGGGCTTTGATGCCGTGGCTGCATCAAAAAAATAGTTTTGTTAAATTAAATTAAAGTGGGAAATCAGGGCTTTGCCTGATTTCCCCTTTCGAGTTTAAGGGCCATGATAAATAAATTACAGGGTATTGAAGAGCATTTTATAAAATTGGAGCAGCTCCTGAGTGATCCTGATGTGATCGGGGATCAGGTTCGGTATCAAAAATGCCTTAAGGAGCATGGGGAGTTGACCCGGGTGGTCACGGCTTTTCGTGAATATAAGGGGGTTCGTGAAGAGCTTTCCGATGCCCGTGAGATGCTCAAGGATGAGGACCTGGAAATTCAGGAGATGGCCAGGGAAGAGGTTGCGTCTCTTACCCAGGCGGTTGAGGCCCTTGAAAAAGAGATAAAAATTTTGTTGATTCCCAAGGACCCCCGGGATGATAAAAATGTAATTCTGGAAATACGTGCAGGCACCGGTGGAGAAGAGGCCGGGCTTTTTGCTGCGGATCTTTTTCGCATGTATTCCCGGTTTTCCGAGTCCAGAAATTGGACCGTTGAAATTATTGACAGCAGCATGGCCCATGCAGGCGGTTTCAAAGAAGTGGTGTGCATGGTCCGGGGAAAGGGCGCTTACAGCAGCTTTAAATTTGAAAGCGGCATTCATCGGGTGCAGCGGGTTCCGGAAACCGAAGCCCAGGGCCGGGTTCATACCTCTGCGGTCACTGTGGCTGTGTTGCCCGAAGCCCAGGATGTGGAACTGGATCTCAATCCCAGTGATGTAAAAGTGGATGTGTTCAGGGCCTCGGGGCCCGGGGGGCAGTCTGTTAATACCACGGATTCTGCGGTGCGTCTGACCCATCTTCCCACGGGCATTATTGCCACCTGTCAGGATGAAAAGTCCCAGATTAAAAATAAGATCCAGGCCATGAAGGTGCTCAAGGCGCGTATTCTGGATGCCATGGTGCGGGAGCAGGAAGAAAAAAGAGCTGCCGAACGTAAAGGGCAGGTGGGCACCGGTGATCGAAGCGGTCGGATTCGCACCTACAACTATCCCCAGGGCCGCATGACTGATCATCGCATCGGGCTTACCCTGTATCGGCTGGATCAGATCATGGCCGGGGATATCCAGGAGATCATTGACGAGCTTACCACCCATCACCAGGCCGAGTTGATGAAGGAGTCTCAGTAAATTTCATGGCACCAAAGGGCCAGCAGGTGTGGACACTGCTTGATACTGTGGCGTGGACGGCAACTTACTTTAAGAACAAGGGGCTGGACAGTCCCAGGCTCACCGCAGAAATGCTCATGTGTCATTGTCTTGAAATGGATCGCATGGCCCTTTACATGGAGTTTGACCGCCCCTTGCATTCAGATGAGCTGGCACGCTATAAAGCCCTTATTCAGCGGCGGGTGCAGCGGGAGCCTGTGGCATACATCACCGGGAAAAAAGGATTCTGGGACATTGAGGTGGCAGTGTCACCCCATGTGCTCATCCCCCGGCCGGACACAGAAACCCTGGTGGAAGCTGCATTGTCTGAAATGACACAGCGACGTCAAAGTCAAACACAAAGACCGTTAAAAATTTTGGAGCTGGGGCCGGGCTCCGGCGCTGTTATTGTTTCCCTTGCCCGGGCCATGCCGGACAATGAATATGTTGCCGTGGATGTGTCCCCCGCTGCTGCTGAAAACACCCTTGAAAATGCCCGCAGGCTTGGATGTGACAAAGACCTTTCTGTGGTATCAGGTTCTTGGTTTGATCCCTTTGCCCCCGGGACCGTCTTTGATCTCATCGTGTCAAATCCCCCCTATATTCCCACCCGGGATATTGAATCCCTTGCCCCGGAAATACAAGATTATGAGCCCAGACTGGCCCTTGACGGCGGGATGAGCGGGCTGGACTGCATTGAACATATCCTTTCCCGGGCTCCGGCCCACCTTGCCCATGGCGGTATTATTCTCATGGAAACCGGTTTTGATCAAAAAACTGCTGTTGAGGCCCTGGTGAATGAATTGGCGGTTTATGACGGTTTTGAGTCCATCCGGGACGAGGCCGGGCACCACCGGGTGGTGAAAATAAAAAAAAGAATTGATAAAAAAAACTGATTTTGATATAGCAGTTTGGATTTATGTCCGGGCGCTGTTTGTGCGTCTTGGATAACAACTCACACCCTTGGACCCGGCATGGGGTGCCGTCCTTTGTGGGACGGTCTGTTCCGGGAATGACAGGGGTGGTGGCAAAACAATAAAGATGAATGGAGAAACAAAATGGTAGATATTTCAATACGTGAGCTGCTGGAAGCAGGCGTTCATTTTGGGCACCAGACACGGCGCTGGAACCCAAAAATGAAAAAATATATTTTTGGTGCCAGAAACGGTATCTATATCATTGATCTGCAACAGACGGTGAAGATGTTTAAAACCGCTGTTGATTTTATCAGTGACATCACCGCCGAAGGTAAACAGGTGCTGTTTGTGGGAACCAAAAAACAGGCCCGTGAATCCATCTACGAAGAGGCCAATCGGGCAGAAACCTATTATGTCCAGAACCGATGGCTGGGTGGCATGCTCACCAATTTCCAGACCATTAAAAAGAACATCAGTCGTCTGGAGTTTCTCAATACCATTGAAATGGATGGCCGCATTGAAGAATATCCCAAAAAAGAGCGGGTTAAAATGGGGAAAGAACGGGCCAAGCTGGAAAATGATATAGGCGGCATCAGCAACATGAAGGGTGTCCCCGGAGCCATTTTCATCATTGACCCCAAAAATGAAGCCATTGCCGTGCGCGAAGGTAAACGTCTTGGCATTCCCATTGTGGCTGTGGTGGATACCAATTGTGATCCCGATGATATCGATTATGTGATCCCGGGTAATGATGATGCCATTCGTTCCATCCGGTTGTTTGCCAGCCGCGTTGCCGATGCCTGCATTGAAGGTCAGGCCCGCTACGAAGAGAAACAGCAGGCCGGTCGCGATAAAGCCGCTGATGACACAGAGATGGATGCTGCCATGATGGAAACTGCCGAACGCACCGTTGTCTCCGACGGTAGTGACGGCCCTGTGGTGGAAAAAATTAAAAGACAAACAGCCGCTCAGGCAGAATAAGGAGTGTTTAAAGATGGTTAATATTACAGCAGCAATGGTCAAGGAGCTTCGTGACCAGACCGGATCCGGCATGATGGATTGCAAAAAAGCCCTGGCAGAAAATGATGGCGATGTGGCCAAATCTTTGGACTTTTTGAGAAAAAAAGGTCTTGCCAAGGCCCAGAAACGTGCCGGTCGCGCCACCTCCGAAGGGGTTATTTATTCTTATATCCATGCCGGTGCCAAGCTGGGTGTGCTGGTTGAGGTTAACTGTGAGTCAGACTTTGTGGCCAAGACCGATGATTTTCTGGAATTTGCCAAGAATATCGCCATGCACATTGCCGCAAGCAATCCTGCAGGCCTCAACCCTGAAGATATTCCCCAGGATGTTATTGAACGGGAGCGCGGAGTCTACCGTGCCCTGGCCCTGGAGCAGGGCAAGCCTGAAAATATTGTGGACAAAATTGTGGACGGTCAGATTGAAAAATTTTACAAAGATTCCTGCCTGCTGAGCCAGCCCTACATTAAAGATCCCAAAAAGAGTGTGGCGGAAATGACCACCGAAGCCATTGGTAAAATCGGTGAAAATATTCAGATTAAACGATTTGTCCGTTTTCAGCTGGGAGAATAATTCCATGGAAAAAAGACCTGAATTTCAAAGAATTCTCATCAAGCTCAGTGGTGAAGCCCTCATGGGCGACCAGGGGTTTGGCATCAAACCTGAAATGATTAATTTTGTGGCAGGCGAGGTGGCCAAGGTGCATAATCTTGGGGTGCAGGTCTCCATGGTGGTGGGGGGCGGCAATATTTTCCGGGGGGTTGCTGGCAGTTCTGCCGGCATGGACCGGGCCGCCGCCGACAACATGGGCATGCTGGCCACGGTGATCAACAGCCTTGCCCTGTCAGATGCCCTGGAAAAAAAGGGAGTTCCCACCCGTGTTCAGTCGGCCTTGTCCATGGACCAGGTGGCAGAACCCTTTATTCGTCTTAAGGCCGTACGCCATCTGGAAAAAGGTCGCGCTGTTATTTTTGCCGCAGGCACCGGTAATCCCTATTTCACCACAGACACCGCAGCCGTGCTCAGAGCCCAGGAGATCAATGCCCAGATTCTGTTCAAGGCCACCAAGGTGGACGGGGTGTATGATAAAGATCCGGTCCTCCATGAAGATGCCGCCTTTATTCCTGAAATTTCTTACATGCACGTGCTGGAACGCCAACTCCATGTCATGGACATGACAGCCATTTCCCTTGCCATGGACAACAATCTGCCCCTGCAGGTGTTTGACCTTCACCGGGAAGATAATATCCTGGCTGCGGTGTGTGGGCAGGGAGTGGGAACCCGCATCTATAGCTCGGAAGAGTAGATATTGTAAGACTTCAACACCTTGGGTCCTTATTCTCCGCTTTGGATACTGCCCTGTATTTAAAGGGAATAGTTGTTTTTGTAACCCGGTTTTGTTGGGAACTTGCTGAATATTAAAGTTATGAGGTGAATGCATATGATAAAAGAAGTGTTGCAGGAAACAAAGGATCGCATGGAAAAAACCATCAAAGCCCTGGACAAAGATATGAAAAGGGTGCGCACCGGAAGGGCTTCCATGACCATGCTTGACAGTGTAAAGGTGGATTATTACGGTACTTTGACTCCCTTGAGTCAGATGGCTTCTGTTGCCATCCCGGAAAGTCGCCTCATCACTGTGCAGCCCTGGGATGTTTCTGCCATCAAAGAGGTGGAAAAGGGCATCTTAAAGGCCAACCTGGGGTTGACACCCTCCAGTGACGGTAAGATTGTGCGTATTTCCATCCCCCCCCTCACCGAGGAGCGGAGAAAGGAGATCGCCAAAAATACCCGTCAGACCTGTGAAGATTTTAAAGTGGCCATCCGCAACATCCGGCGGGATTCCAATGAAAATCTTAAATCCCTGCAAAAGGATGGGGATATCTCAGAGGATGACAGCTTTAAGGGTCAGAAACAGATCCAGGAACTCACAGATACCTATGTGGAATCTGTGGACAACATTTACCAGGAAAAAGAGAAAGAAATCCTTGAAGTCTAAAATAGATCAAGGCACTGATCCTGTTTCCTGCCATGGGCTGGACCCAGAAAAGATGCCGGTCCATGTGGCCGTCATCATGGATGGAAACGGTCGATGGGCCAAGAAAAAATTAATGAACCGTGTCAGAGGCCATGAAAAAGGCGCTGATACGGTTCGTTCCATTGTAACGGTGTGCCGGAAACTCAATATCAAAGTGTTGACTCTTTATGCCTTTTCCACGGAAAACTGGGGGCGTCCCCGGGCCGAGGTGACCGCCTTGATGGCATTGCTTAAGAAATTTGTCACAGATGAGCGCCAGACCCTTATGGATAAAAATATTTGTCTGGGGGTCATCGGGCAAAAGGAACGGCTTCCCGGGGATGTGGGCCGGGCCGTGGACGAGACCATCCGTCTAACCCGGAACAACACTGCCATGCGACTTAATCTGGCATTGAGCTACGGCGGCAGGGAAGAGATGACCCGGGCCGTTAAACAGATGGCTGAAAAGGTGGCGGCAGGCTCACTTTGTCTGGAAGATATTTCAGAAGAGACTGTGTCCCGGCATCTTTACACCGCCGATATCCCTGATCCGGACATTGTGATCCGAACCAGCGGGGAAAAACGGTTGAGTAACTTCATGCTCTGGCAGGCAGGCTATGCTGAGTTGTTTTTCACCGATACCCTGTGGCCTGATTTCACGGACCGGGCTTTCATGGATATTATCAGGGACTACCAGAAACGTGATCGCAGATTCGGGAAGGTCCAATGCTCCTCAAACGATGGCTCACCGCAATAGTTCTGCTGCCCCTTTTATTGCTCATTCTTCTCTGGGGCACCCCCTTGATGTTCACCTGTCTTGTATTTGTCATATCCCTTCTGGGATTGCGGGAATATTTCTGCATTGTTCCCCTTCCCGTCCATGGGGATGCCCCGGATTGCCGGGGTGCCTGCCTTGATCCTGCCCATTTTGATGATGCCGGGGGGAGTGAAGAAAAAAAAAAATCAAAAACAGATATTGACCTGGATAATTCCTGCTGCCCTGAAGTATCCCACTCCTTTATTTTGTCTGTGCTGGGGCGATGCCCCAATTATATCAAAGAAAAGCGTAATATCGGGGTGGCCCTTATCTCCGGTGTCACTGCTTTTTTTATGATGGTGGCGGCCCACAATGCCTCCCTTGGGTTGATGCTGCTCATGCCTGCATTGAATGTCATGGCTTTGACATTGCTGGTTCTGGTGGTGTACGCTCCGGGCTCTGATATTCTCCGGGCCATAGAAACGCAGATCCAGGGGGTTGTTTATGTACCGTTTTTCCTCTCTTTTCTGGTGTTGCTCCGGGGAGGGGATAACGGCGGTCTGTGGATTGTATGGCTCTGGCTGATGGTGGCAGCCGGTGACACCGGGGCCTTTTATTGCGGCTCCTATTACGGCAAGAGACCTTTATCCCCACGGATCAGTCCCAATAAAACCATTGAAGGTGCCTTGGGCGGACTTGTTTTTGCCATGGGGGTGGGGGTGGGGTTTGAAGCCCTTTTTATTCATGATATATCCTTTTTGGGCACCCTTGGCTTTGCCCTGACAGCATCCATGGCAGGACAGATTGGTGATTTGTTTGAATCCGCCTTAAAGCGCACCGGAGGAATTAAAGATTCAGGACACCTTCTTCCCGGACACGGGGGGGTTTTAGATCGTCTGGACGGTGTGATTTTTGCGGCCCCGGTGGCCTATCTTTTCAAGGAGTTTCTGCTATGAGACAGCTGTCCATCCTTGGGAGCACCGGTTCCATCGGGCAAAGTGCTCTTGCTGTTGTGGCCCGTTATCCCCATAGATTTAACGTGAGAATTCTGGCCGCTGCCAACAATGTCACCCTTTTGGCCCGGCAGATTGAAATGTTTGCCCCTGACATGGTGGCGGTGATTAACCGGGAAAAGGCCCGGGAACTTAAATCTCTTATCCCTGATACCTCATCTGTGGATGTTTTATGGGGTGAAAAAGGCTACCTTGTTGCCGCCTCCCACGATATGGTGGATACAGTGTTGCTTGCCATGGTGGGGGCCGCAGGACTCATGCCGGCCCTGGCCGCCATTGATGCCCAAAAAAAGGTGGCCCTGGCCAACAAGGAGACATTGGTCATGGCCGGGGAGATTGTCATGGCAAGGGCCGCAGAAAAACAGGTGACCGTCTATCCGGTGGACAGCGAGCACAGTGCTATCTTTCAATGCCTGGAGGGGAACCGCCAGCGGGATCTTCGCAAGATATTTCTCACCGCTTCAGGGGGGCCCTTCCGCCTGATTCCCCGGGAGAGATTTTCCAGCCTGACTCCCAAAGACGCCCTGAGTCATCCCACCTGGGATATGGGGGCCAAAATTTCCATTGATTCTGCCACCCTTATGAACAAAGCCCTGGAGATCATTGAGGCGGTGCACCTTTTTAAGCTGATGCCGGATCAGGTGGAGGTGGTGGTGCATCCCCAAAGTATTGTCCACTCCATGGTGGGATTTTCCGATGGCACGGTGATGGCCCAGATGGGGCTTCCTGATATGAAGGCTGCCATTTCCTATGCCCTGTCTTGGCCGGAGCGCCTGGACCTGGGACTTGATTTTCCTGATTTTCCTGATTTGGCAGGGCTTTTTTTTGAGGCCCCGGATCGAGAAAAATTCCCTTCCATTGATTTTGCCTTTAAGGCCCTTGAGGCCGGGGGAACACTGCCCGGGGTGATGAATGCTGCCAATGAGGTGGCTGTGGATGGTTTTTTGAATCACGCCATCGGGTTCCTTGACATTTTTCATATCATTGAAACCACCATGTCGGCCCACAAGGTGATTCCTTCACCCGGGGTGGCCGATATTGTGGCCGCCGATGGCTGGGCCCGGGAACGGGCCGGGGCAATGGTTGAAACCATTTAGCTTGTAGAGGTATTATGGGTAATTCACTGGTGGCCTTTGTCATCGTTCTGGGTATTTTGGTTTTTTTTCACGAGTTGGGGCATTTTTTGATGGCCCGGTTTTTTGGTGTGGGTGTTGAAACTTTTTCCTTGGGCTTTGGGCCCAAAATCTACCGGCGCAGGGTGGGATTTACCCAGTACTGCATCTCTTTGATTCCCCTGGGAGGATATGTGAAAATGGTGGGGGAAGAGCCCGGGGCACCTTTGGCTGAAACCGATCTCCATCTTTCCTTTAACCACAAAAAACTGTACCAGAAAATACTCATTGTGGCGGCAGGGCCTTTGTTTAATTTTTTGCTGGCCTTTTTAATTTTTTATGCCATTTTTCAGTTTTCCGGTCTTTATTTTGTCAAACCTGTGGTGGGGGAAATAGGAGAAAACAGCCCGGCCCAGGTGGCGGGCATGGTCACCGGGGATGTGGTGGTGGCCATTGACGGAAAACCGGTGACTTCCTGGGATGATATGGTGGCGCTGATTGGAGACAGTGCCGGTGAGATACTTGCCATACAGGTGGAACGATCCGGCAGGGATCTTCTACTCCAGGTGGTGCCTGAGACCCGTGTGTCAAAAAATATTTTTGGTGAAGATATTAATCGCCATATGATCGGTGTGGGGGCCAGCGGGGATGTCACACACATTTCCCTTAACCCTTTCCAGGCTCTGTGGCATGGGGCTTTGAGAACCTGGGAGATTTCCAGACTCACCGTGTTATCCGTGGTGAAGATTTTTAAGGGATCGGTGTCCGCCGACAGCCTTGGCGGTCCCATCATGATTGCCCAGATGGCCGGTAAACAGGCAAAGGCAGGGGTGGCAAGTTTCTTTTTTTTCATTGCCATGCTCAGCGTGAATTTGGGTATTATTAATCTGTTTCCTGTGCCGGTGCTGGACGGGGGGCATATTCTCTTTTTTTGTTATGAGGCGGTGACAGGTAAGCCCGCCGGTGAAAAATTTCGGGAGCAGGCCAACCGTTTGGGTATGGGCCTTCTTCTGGCATTGATGGTATTTGTATTTTATAATGATATAATAAGGATTTTCAATGGTGGATAAAATGCGTTCCTGTATTGAAATTGCCCTGAGCCCCCAGCTGATGGATGCCGAGGCCCAAGGCCTCATCAAAAAAGCCCGGGATTATTTTGATATTGGCATTGAGGCGGGGCGTTGCATACATCTGGTCACCATGGAGGCGGATTTATCCCCGGATGACCTGGCACTGGTGAAGGATGAAATTTTTACCAATCCCGTGATTCAGGTTTCCTCTTTGTCTCCCCTGGATGTGGATTTTGACTGGTGTATCTGGGTGGGTTTTCGACCCGGTGTAAGGGACAACGCTGGCAGCACGGCCATGGAGGCCATCTCTGACCTGTTAAAACGGGAATTTTTACCCGATGAAGGCATTTACACCTCTAAACGGTATTGCCTCACAGGGAAAAATTTAAGCAAAAATGATGTGGAAAAAATTGCAGATGAGCTGCTGGCCAATGCCATTATCCAGCAATGGAAGGTGTTTTCCCGATCTGAGTGGGATGCATCCAAAGGGGTGGGTGCCATTATTCCCAAGGTGCTGCTCAACCACGAACCCAAGTGCGATGTCATGGACATTGACTCCAATGAGGCGTTGCAGGCCATCAGTGATGCAAGAAATCTTGCCCTTAACTCCAGGGATATTCCTGTGATCCGGGATTATTTTCTGGATCCTGATGTGGTGGCTTCCCGTAAAAAAGCAGGTCTTTCCCAGCCCACGGATGTGGAGCTCGAATATATCTCCCAGGCCCGCAGTGATCATTGCAATCACAATACCTTTCAAGGGCTTTTTCGGTACACGGACGGGGCCACAAATGAGACGGTGGAAGAGGTCAACCTCTTTAAAACCTATATTAAAGAACCCACCCTGGCCCTGAAGGATGAAAAAAACTGGGTGGTGTCTGTGCTGTGGGACAATGCCGGTGTGGGTAAGTTTGACGACACAAACAACTATGTGATCACCGGGGAGACCCATAATTCACCCTCTAACATGGAAGCCTATGGCGGTGCCATCACCGGCATTGTGGGGGTGTACAGAGATCCCATGGGTACAGGCCTTGGTTCCCGGCTCATCATGGGAAGCTATGGGTTCTGCGTGGGGGACATGAACTATGACGGTCCCTTAAAAGCACCTTTGCACCCCCGGCGGCTTTTGGACGGGGTCATTGAAGGCGTCAAGGACGGCGGCAACAAGAGCGGGGTTCCCACCACCTTTGGTCAGACCCTGTTTAACCAGGGTTACATGGGAAAAAGCCTTGTGTTTGTCACGGCCCTTGGCATAATGCCATCCATGGTGGATGGTAAACCCAGCCATGAAAAAACAACGGTGCCGGGGGAACTCATTGTGATGAGCGGCGGCCGGGTGGGTAAAGACGGTATCCATGGGGTGACCGCATCCTCTGAGGTATTATCGGAAAATACCCCGGCAGGCCATGTTCAGATAGGTGATCCCTACACCCAGAAAAAAATGCATGATTTTCTTCTGGCGGCCCGGGATGAGGGGCTTTATGGTTTCATCACCGACAATGGCGGTGGGGGACTTTCTTCCTCTGTGGGTGAATCGGCCATGCTCAGTAACGGCTGTGAGGTCTGGCTGGACAAAGTCCCCTTAAAATATGACGGCCTTGACATGTGGGAGATTTGGATTTCCGAATCCCAGGAGCGCATGACCATTGCTGTAAAACCGGAAAACATTGATCGGTTCATGGCATTGTCCAAAGAGCACGAGGTGGAAAGCACAGTTATTGGTGAGTACACCGATTCCGGCAAGCTTCACATCAAATACAATGATCACACCTGTGCCTATGTGGACATGGATCTTCTGGACAAGGGCTTTCCCCAATGGGAGTTTGATGCCCTGTGGATGCCGCCTGCCCTGCGGGGATTAACGGAGCCTGTGCTTTCCCCGCCAAAGGATGTCAATGCATTGATTTTGAGCATGATGGCCCGGCCCAACATCTGTTCCAAGGAGTGGATTGCAAGGCAATATGACCATGAGGTCCAGGGGGGCAGTGTGATAAAACCCCTGGTGGGAATGAAACACAATATTCCCTCCGATGCCTCGGTGATCCGACCGGTGTTGACCTCCATGAAGGGTCTTGCCTTTTCCCAGGCATTGCTGCCGTGGTATTCTAAAATTGATGCCTACCATATGATGACCGCCACCATTGACGAAGCTGTACGGCGGCTCATTGCCGTGGGCGGCACCCTTTCCCACATGGGCGGGGTGGATAATTTCTGCTGGCCCGATATTCAGTTTCATCCGGTGAAAAATCCCGATGGAAAATTCAAGGCAGCCCAGCTGGTGCGGGCCTGCCGGGCCTTAAAAGATGCGTGCATGGCCTATGGCATCCCCCTGTTGTCCGGCAAGGACAGCATGTATGTGGATGGATACCTCACCGGAGAATTTGGAGAGGCCATCAAGGTGTCGGCCCTTGAGACTGTGCAGTTTTCCGCCACTGGTGTGGTGGATGATGTGACAAAATGCATGACCCTGGCCCCCAAGGTGTCCGGGGATCTTGTGTATGTGCTGGGGACCACCGCCAATGAGATGGGGGCTTCTGAATATTATGAATTATTGGATCAGACAGGACTTAATGTCCCCCAGGTGAATTTTGATCAATTCAAGGTGGTGTACAGAGCGCTTGAAAAGGCCATTACCAACGGTTTGACTGCCTCTGCCCATGCCGTGGCCCGGGGCGGACTTGCCACCCATGGAGCCTTGGTGGCCCTGGGCGGTGGCATGGGATTTGAACTGGATCTTACCCGGGTGCCGGTGGATGAAAAAAACGGGATGCCTGGAATGGATGCCCTTTTATTTTCTGAATCTGCCGGACGATTCATTGTGACGGTGGCCCCGGAAAATCAAAGCACTTTTGAAAAGATGTTTAAAGGTATGGCATGTGCCATGGTGGGACGTGTCACTGATGAGCACTCCTGTTTTGTGATTAAAGGAACAGATGGGAAAGTGCTTTCTGATCTTTCCCTGGATGCCTTGGAGGCCGCCTGGGCCGCTCCCTTTGGAGATATGATATGATAAAATTCAAATATTTGACTGCCGATTTGAACAAATATACCTGGACCCTGCCCTTGGGAGATATGATATGACAACGGTAAATGCACTTGTTTTAACCGGTTTTGGACTCAATTGTGACATGGAGACGGCTGCAGCCTTTGAACTTGCCGGTGCCAGGGCCCACAGGGTTCATATTAATGCTTTGGTGGGGGGCAAGGTGAATCTGGATGATTTCCAGATTTTGGCCTTTGGCGGCGGATTCAGCTGGGGGGATGACCATGGTGCCGGGGTGATCCAGGCCCTTAAGCTTAAAAATCATCTGGGGGAGCAGCTGCTCAAATTTGTGGATGATAAAAAGCTGATCATCGGTATCTGTAATGGATTCCAGACACTTGTTAATCTGGGGCTTTTGCCGGGGTTTGATGGTGATTATACGGATCGGTCCGTGGCACTGACCTGGAATGATTGCGGAAATTTCCGGGATCACTGGGTGCATCTGGGAATTAATGGGAAGAGCCCCTGTGTGTTTACCAGGGGGCTTGATCCGGTTATTGATCTGCCTGTTCGCCATGGTGAGGGTAAATTTGTGGCGGATGGGGCTGTGGTGGAGCGACTGGAAGCGAACAATCAGGTGGTTATGCGTTATGCCCTTGGGGATGGCAGTTGTGCCGGAGGAAAATTTCCGGAAAATCCCAATGGGTCTGTGGGGGATATTGCGGGGATTTGTGATCCCACAGGACGGGTGTTTGGTTTGATGCCCCATCCTGAGGCTTTTAATCATTTTACTAATCATCCGGATTGGTGCTGTAACCTGGAGCGTGCTCAGCGTCAAGGTTCTTTTTCCATAAAACAAGAAGGAACAACGTCGGGCATTCAGATTTTTAAGAATGCCGTGGCGTGTGTGTCTTAGTTAAGCTGTTAAATCTCAAACCATGTTTTTGAATTAAAAATTTCCCGGGTCTTCTAAATTGAGTCCATGCCAAAAATAACACATGTTTTTAAGACATATTTTCCTGAAACCAATGGTGGGCTGGAGGAGGCTATTCGTCAAATTGGCCGTCACAGTATCAGGGATGGATATCGGGTGGAGGTTGTGGCCGCCGGGGCAAAAAGTTATGAGCTCTCTACTCCAGATAATATTACCGTAAAATTTCATGAAAGTCTTTGGGATTTATATTCAAATCCTGTCAGTTTGCCTTTCATGAAGCAGTTTAAAACTATTTGTAAAAATACAGATATTTTGCATTTTCATTTTACCTGGCCCACGGCTGAAATTTTGACCTTAATTCATAGCGTCTCAAATCCCATGGTGGTCACTTTTCATTGTGATATCCATAAAAATAAATTTTTAAAAACGCTTTATCGACCCATCATGAAGCGTTTTCTGAAACGGGCAGATAAGATATGTGTTACCAGTCGTAATTTGTTTTTAAACACTCCTTGTCTCCATGAGTTCCAACGAAAGGTCGAGGAAGTTCCACTCTGGCTGGACGAACAACGCTTTTCTGGATTGTCCGGGCCGGATAAAACGATTATTGATTTTGTTAAAGAATGTAAACCCTATGGTTTATTTGCCGGAGTGCTACGATGGTACAAGGGGCTTGAGATACTTCTTGAAGCTTCAAGAAAATTTAATGGGGATATAGTTATTGTGGGGAAAGGCTCCCTGTACCGTCAATTAAAAAAACAGATCAAAAAAGAGAACTTGAACCATGTGCATCTGTTGGGATTTCAGTCTGATAGTAACTTAAAGTATTTGATCCAGAATTGTCGGTTTGTTGTGTTACCGTCGATTACCCCGGCTGAAGCGTTTGGACAAATATTGCTGGAGGGGCTTTATTTTTCCAAGCCACTTATTTCCACTGAGCTGGGCACGGGAACTTCTTTGGTAAATCGTCACAACCGAACGGGGCTTGTGGTAAAGCCAGGGAATGTTGCATCCCTTGCCAGTGCAATGAACCGGATGTGTCTGGATGAATTGCTCCACGAACGGTTGACATCCGGCACGTTTTATCATTATAAAATGAATTTTTCCGAAGCGGTTCAGGGGAAAAAATATAGTCAAATTTATGAATCTCTTACTGAATAGACACAAAGCCCTTAATTTAAACTACTCCTGAATATGCTTTTTTGTCATTCGCATTGGTTGAAATTACAGAAAAACATCAAAAGAATGAAACAAATAAAAAAACGAGAGGATAACATGTTTAAAAAAGTTGAACCCTTGAATAATGCCACTCATCAGAATCTCAGATTTGTTGGGGTAAAATCCTTTGATAGTGCCATGGATATCGTGAGCTCTCCTTTGGTTGCATCTGAAGTGGTGTTGGCATCAAAATATTATCCCATTGTTTTTCCAACAGATGGTGTGATTCCGGTGTCTCTTTTTTCCCTGGGGCAAAAAAAGAATTTTTATGTAAACGATGATGGCTCCTGGAAAGCTCCTTACGTGCCTGCGCATATTCGAAGGTATCCATTTATCCTTGGGGGGAAATCTGGAGGTGGTGGTGATGAGCAGCCCCAGGCCTTCACTGTTTGCATTGATGTTGAAGCACCTCACTTTGCCTCTGATCAGGGTGAACCTCTTTTTACTGCAGATGGACAACCAGCCCCTTTGACCCAGAAAGCCATTGATTTTTTAAAGGCATACCAGGAAGATGTCAAAGTGACCCAAGGTGCCTGTAGTGAGCTGGAAACGCATGGGGTGTTGGTTGCCAAAAAAATTGATCTTGAAAAAAGCGGGGAAAAAAGGTCTTTTGGCGGTTTTCGCTGCGTTGATGTTGGAAAAATGAATGAATTGGATGATTCTATCTTAGCTGGTTGGGTTAGAAATGGCCTTATGAGATTGATTGTTTTTCATTTGCAGTCTCTTAATAACCTTAAAATATTGTCGTAGTTTTTCGGTATCTACCATATGTCCAAAAGTAGCTTGCTCTTTTTTGAAAGATTCCCCCTGAAATGGGGAAATTGTTCTGTAAAATGCAATCAGAAATGAAAAATGCCGATTTCTATTAGTAAAAATCCTGGTTCCATGGCCCAGGATTTTTACTGAATTTTTATGAATTTCTTATTCCCTTCATTTTGAACCGCTTAATACTCCTTCCCTGAAATTAGAGTTTGTATTTTTTGTTGCAAAACAACCCTTCGTTCGGGTGAAAATAATAAAAATATTTAAATCTCCTTTCCCGCCTAAAAAAGTATTTTAAGTTATTGAATTTATAAAATACATTGACAAAAATATTGCTGGATGTAAAAGTAAAACCAATGATATCTCTAAGATGTGGCTGGACAAAAAAGTCGTGGGAAAACAATAAATTTAGCAAGGGGATCTGTTATGAAAAAAAATATTTTTTTAGCGATAATCTTTATTGTTTGTTTTTGTCTTAGTGGGCCAGCGCATTCTGTTATGCCCAAGGCGGTGGATTCTGATGGAAAATATAGACACCGTCCCCTCCATGCAAATAATCGATTTTTGGTGAAAATATCTTCAAGTGCATTTAAAACCACTTCATTAAATTTAAATTCACAGAACAACTTTGGCGGACAAAAAATTGTGACAGGGTTGAGTTCAATTGATTTGAAATTGAGTCAATTGAATGTGAAACGGTTTAAACCCCTTTTTTCAGGTTTGAAAAATGCTTTGTTATCCAACGCTTTGGGAGCAAATCGTTGGTTTACCATAGAGCTTGAAAATGATGCAGATATAAAAGCATTGGTGGAAGAGTTTAAAAGAGATCAGAGTGTTGAAAATGCTACACCTGACTGGATTGCTTATCCGGCGGTGGCAACCAGTGATCCTTTTTATGTGGATCAATGGGGGCATAACAATACAGGGCAGCTGCTGGATTATAAATGGGGGGCAGGGGGACATCCCTTCGGCAACCCCGTGGGTACTCCTGGTTTTGATGGAAACATTGAGGCGGCCTGGGGCTTTTTAAAACAGAATTATAATATTAATTATGGCAATGATAAGGTTGTTATTGGGATTATTGATACCGGCGTTGATCTGGAACATCCGGATTTGAGACTGGTGGATGGCTATGATTTTGGAGATAATGACACCAATCCTGATGATGTTTTAGGGCATGGAACCGCCTGTGCAGGTGTTGCGGGAGCCATTGCAGACAATGGAAAGGGTGTTGCCGGTGTTGCCGGGGGCTGTAGTATTATGCCCCTTAAGGTTGCAGACAGTGACGGTGCCATGTATTTTTCTAAAATTCAACAGGCATTGTATTATGCTGCAGATCATGGTGTTGATGTTGTCAGCATGAGTCTGGGGGCAGATATTTCCACCGATGCTGCCACTGAGACCGCATTGGAATATGCTTATAACAAAGGCGTGACATTGCTGGCAGCAACGGGAAATGATAACCTTTCTTCCATCAGTTATCCTGCATCTAGTCCATTTGTCATTGCCGTGGGGGCGGCTAACCCCTGTGATGGGAGAAAACGCAGCAGCAGCCTTGCCAGCGAATTAAATCCCGATGTTGCACCGGATCCCAATGGGTATACTTGTGATGGAGAGCGGTGGTGGGGATCTAACTACGGAAGTTCAGCGCCGGATTCCAAAGATGCCGTAGATATAATTGCTCCGACAATTTTACCTGCAACGGATATCATGGGATCAGGGGGATATGATAACAGTGATTATTCCAAGTGGTTTAATGGCACTTCCTGTGCCACTCCTTTTGCTGCAGGTGTGGCTGCCTTGGTCAAATCCCTTCATCCCCACTGGACGCCGGCCCAGGTGCGGGATCAATTAATAGATACTGCCCGGGATGTTGAAAATATTGAGTCTGACGCAGGTTGGGACAGGTACAGTGGTTATGGGCTGGTGGATGCGGGGACCGCTGTTGAGATGGCTGCCGTATGTGATCAGCACGAATTGGTTTTAACAATAATTCTTGACCAGTACCCTTCAGAAACCACCTGGGAATTAAAAGATGACACCGGCGCAGTTGTTTATTCTGGTGGACCCTATATTACTGCCAATTCAACAGATACGGAAACTTTTTGTCTGTCTGAAGGAAATTATATTTTTACCATTTACGATTCGTACGGGGATGGCCTGTCTGGTTCCTATGAATTGATGGAAGGAGATCTTATTCATGCGTCGGGAGGTTCCTTTTCAACTTTTGAAAGTACTTCTTTTATCCTTGGCAGTACCCCAAATATTCCCCCAAAATCCGACGCAGGGGGGGTATATAGCGCTATGGCCGGGGAGGCGATTCAATTCAATGGGAATGGTTCCTCAGACTCCGATGGGACCATAGAATATTATATCTGGGATTTTGGGGATGGAGAAAATGCTGTTGGCATTGCTCCCACACATACATATGCTGACGCCGGTACCTATACGGTAACGTTGACGGTGGAGGATGACGATGGGGCCACAGACAGTTCCACGGCCCAGGTAAGTATTACCGCCCTCGGGGAATATACGATTCTGACCTATGATGACTTTGAAGATGGCTGGGGGAATTATACGTCTGGCGGGGGGGATTGTTTGCGCTATACCGGCGGTACTTACGCCCATCAGGGCAGGGCTGCTGTAGATATTCAAGACAACAGCGGTGTCGCATCTTCTTTCTTTTATGCCACGGGTGTGGATGTATTGACCCCGGGATATACAACAATAAGGGTGGAGTTCTGGTTTCGTGCCCAGAGCATGGACAACAGTAATGAAGATTTTCAGGTGCAGTATTTTGATGGTAATACCTGGCATACAGTGGCGTCCTATGCCAAGGGTGTGAATTTTGAAAATGGACAATTCTATAATAAAACCATTGTGATTTCTGAGTCAGATTACACATTCCCCACCAATATGAAGTTGCGTTTTATGTGCGATGCCAGCGGCAATGCAGATGATGTTTATATTGATGAAATAAAGGTCTCTGCAGCTTCGTTGGGAGGTCATAATACCCCCCCTCAGTCCGATCCAGGGGACTCTTACACTGGTATAGCCGGTGAAGCCGTGCAGTTTAATGGAGGAGGTTCAACCGATTCAGATGGAACCATTGTGAACTATACATGGGAGTTTGGAGATGGTGGTACCGCTGTGGGGATCGCCCCCATCCATACATATGCTCAAGCCGGTGTTTATACCGTAACGCTGACAGTGGAGGATGACGACGGAGGCACTGATAGTGCAACGGCTGGAGTGAGTATCAGTGAGCCTTTTTTAAATCTTTCTCCCCAATCCAACGCAGGGGGGCCTTATAATGGTATGGCAGGTGAAGCCGTGCAATTTAATGGTGATGCCTCAACTGATTCAGATGGAATCATTGTGAGCTATTCATGGGGGTTTGGAGATGGTGGCACCGCTGTGGGGACTTCCCCCATCCATACATATACTCAAGCCGGTACCTATGCAGTAACATTGACAGTGGAAGATGATGGCGGAGCCATTGATACCGATACGGCTCAGGTCACCATTACTGCCGTGGGAGAATATACGATCCTCACCTATGATGATTTTGAAGATGGCTGGGGGAATTATACACCTGGTGGGGGGGATTGTTTACGTTATACCGACGTTACCTACGCCCACCAGGGTAATGCTGCAGCAGATATTCAAGACAACAGCGGCATCGCATCTTCTTTCTTTTATACGACGGGTGTGGATGTATCAACCCCGGGGTACACAACAATAAAGGTGGAATTCTGGTTTCGTGCCCAGAGTATGGACAATAGCAATGAGAATTTCCTGGTACAGTATTTTGATGGCAACGCCTGGTATACAGTGGCCTCCTATGCCCAGGGCGTGGATTTTGAAAATGGACAATTTTATAATAAAACCATTGTTATTTCTGAGTCTGATTACGCGTTTCCCACCAATATGAAATTGCGTTTTTTGTGCGATGCCAGCGGCAATGCAGATGATATTTATATCGATGAAATAAGGGTTTCTGCCGGTTCATCGGGGTATAACAGCCCTCCCCGGTCCGATGCTGGGGGTGCTTATAGTGGTATTGAGGGTGAAATGGTTCAGTTTAATGGTGACGGCTCAACCGACTCAGATGGAATGATTGTTAGCTATGCGTGGGATTTTGGAGATGGAAGTGCTGCTTCAGGGATTGCCCCCGTTCATACTTATGGTGCGGCCGGTAGCTATACGGTGACACTGACAGTGGAAGATGACGATGGGGCCACTGATACTTCCACAGCCCAGGTGACCATTTCCACCGAGGGAGAATATACAGTTCTGAGCTATGATGATTTTGAGAATGGATGGGGGAGTTATACTCCCGGTGGAGGTGATTGTTTGCTCTACACCGGTGGTGCTTATGCCCATCAAGGTAGTGCTGCTGCAGATATTCAGGATAACAGTGGCGGGGCCTCATCTTTTTATCACACCCATGGTATGGATGTTTTAACACCAGGCTACACAGAGATTAAAGTGGAATTCTGGTTTCGTGCCCAGAGTATGGACAACAGCAATGAAGATTTCCAGGTACAGTATTTTGATGGCAGTATCTGGCATACAGTGGCATCCTATGCCCAGGGCGTGGATTTTGAAAATGGTCAGTTTTATTTTGAAACCATCTCCATCCCCAATTCAACATACGTTTTTCCGTCGGATATGAAGCTGCGGTTTATGTGTGATGCCAGTGGAAACAGAGATGATGTTTATATTGATGAAATTACTGTTGTTGCTAAATAAAATGTTGTTTGTCTATACCTGGAAAACATTTTTTTCATTGACCTTGTTTGCTTGATATAATAACATTGCTGGTTTGAATTTAAGTAAACACAAGGGTATTATATTATGTTGAGTCCGGGTATTCTAATTGCCATTGATGTAACTATTCTATATTTGGTCATGGGCCCCCTGGTTTTGTATGGTTTATATGTTCTGTTTGACCTGCTGGGCCAGGAAACTAACAGAGAAATGGCGTCCATGGACATTATTAAAAAGAAAAAACGGCCATTCGGTCAGATGAAGATAACCCCGCATGAATAAATTTTTCAATGAGTGGAAGGGGTATTTCACCTTTGCCGCCCTTTTAAGCTGCTTTATTAATATTCTCCAGCTGACATTTCCCTTTTATATGTTTGTTATTTACGGCAACGTCTGCATCAGTGGCAGTATGGCATCGCTGGAGACCTTTACCATTGCAGCCATATACGCACTGATTCTGTTGACTTTTTTCAGTTATGTCCGTTCCCGCCTTCTGGAGGTTGCCAGTAAAGGCTATAATTTGAAATTTCGCAATAAAGTTTATTGCTGTATGCTTTATAGTCATGCCAACATGAATGAGCATTCTTCTGAACAAGTGTTGAGCGATCTTGGAACCATTCGGAAATATTTTACTACGCCTGCCATAAATGCTTTGTTTGACGCACCTTGGGCACCGCTTTATCTTGCATTAATTTTTCTTTTTCATCCGGTTCTGGGTGCCATTGCCACGGCTGGTGCAATAATTATGGTGGTACTGAATGTTTTCCAGGAATTTCTGGTGCGGGACAACATGCGGGCAGCCAATGTGAAAAATATGGAGAACAAACGTTTCATTGATGCTTTTTTGCGAAATTCAGAAGTGATCAATGGGATGGGGATGATTGGGGCCATTGGTGACAGATGGGAGAATAACAATCGGGCGGTTATTGTTAATCAGGCCGTGAGCAGTCAATATGCCGGTTTGATTCAGTCCATTATCAAGCCGTTGCAGACTTTTATCCAGGTTGTTATCTATTTTGCCGGAGCATGTTATGCACTTACCCAGGGATTTGATGTGGGTTTGATGGTGGCCGCATCCATTGTCATGGGGCGGGCATTGATGCCTTTGGTGCAAGTTATGACCACATGGAAAATGACTCTCCAGGCAAGGGATGCCTATGGACGATTAAACCATTTTTTAAATCATTTTGACTCCGATGCTCCTCCCATGGATTTGCCGGTTCCTCTGGGAACACTCCATGCCAAGAATGTTAATTTTGCCATTGGCGACAGACTTCTTCTTAATGATGTTTCTCTTCATCTCAATCGGGGTGAACTTCTGGGTATTATTGGTCCCAATGGTGCGGGGAAATCAACTCTTTGCCGTGTGCTTCTTGGACTCTGGCCCATCATATCTGGTAAAGTGACCCTTGATGGAGCTGACATCTATTCCCGGACCCAGGCTCAGATGGGAAAATATATCGGATATCTACCCCAGGTGGTGGAGCTTTTTCCGGCAACGGTGGCGGAAAACATTGCCCGGCTTGGTCCGGTAGATATGGAAAAAGTTGAAAAGGTGGCCACCTTGTGTGGCATTCACACCCTGATTGAGACTTTTCCCAAGGGGTATGATACGCTTTTAGAGCACCCCGATGGCGTGGGTTTGTCCGGTGGGCAACGTCAACGACTGGGGCTGGCCAGGGCACTTTATGGTGACCCCTGTCTTTTGGTTCTGGATGAGCCCACTTCCAACCTTGACTGTCAAGGGGAAGCCGCGCTGTTGGATCTGCTTGGCACCATTAAACTGACAAGGCAATGCACCTGTGTGATGGTGACCCATAAAACGGAATTGATTCAGGCCATGGACAAGCTTCTTGTGTTGAATGGGGGGCGCGTATTTATGTCTGGTGCCATGGAGGAGGTGGTGACCAGGCTTTCCAGGGCACACCAGGCACAATCAACGCCCGGTGGGGCAGCTTCAGCGAGGTTTGTGTAATTCATGGCAACTTATTTGCGTCAGTGTCTCTCTTATTTTTTTTCTGCAGGTTTTTTCAGCCTTTTTGCCAATACCCTTTACCTGACATTTCCCCTGTATATGATGGCGATCTATGACAGAGTGCTTTCCAGTGCCAGCTTTTCCACTCTTTTTGTCATTACAGGGGGGGCATTGCTGGCATTGGTGACATTGGGAATTCTTGAACTTCTTCGATCCAGAATTCTTGTCAGATTAGGTGTTAAACTGGACTCCCTTATCGGTCGTAAGGTGTTGGATCGTATGCTAAAAAACGCTTCCCGACCCGGTACTCCCACTTACCAGTTGGGGCTGATGGATATGAATGTTATTCGCCATTATTTTGCAGGTAATGCTATTTTTGCTTTTTTTGATGTTCCCTGGATACCCATTTATCTGGGGGTGATTTATCTGATGCACCCCATTTTAGGGTATACAGCAGCAGGGGGCGCATTTGTTATTTTTATTTTAGGCGTCATACAACATTTTTTATCCCATTCAGATCTTGAAAAGAGTCGTTTACTTGGTGCTCTGGAACGTGAATGGCTTGGTAAATGTTTTCGCAATGCAGAATTGTTAAAGGCAATGGGAATGGTCAGTAATACGGCCCGTTACTGGAACCGTATCAACGATATGGAGATGGATATTCAGGAAAAATCCGGAAAAAAAGGGCAATTTGTCACTGCCTTGAGTATGAGTTTCCGGGTTTTTATGCAGGTGGCAATTTATTGTGTTGGGGCACTGCTGTTCATTAAAAATCAAGTGAACATGGGCTCCATCATTGCCGCTTCCATCGTCATGGGACGGGCACTTGCCCCGGTTCAGCAAGGTATTGGCGCCTGGCAGCAGACCGCCACTGCACGATTGTCCTATCGTCGCCTGGACCGGCTGCTCAAGGAAAGCCAAGAGATAGAAGAGAGGCGTATGATGGATAAGTTCAATGGCAGGCTTGATGTGGATGCCGTTACACTTAAAATTGCTGACGAGTCTATAATTGAAAATTTGTCTTTTTCCCTGGAACCTGGAGAGAGTCTGGGCCTGGTTGGCCATAACGGGGCGGGAAAAACATCTTTATGCCGAATGCTACTGGGGACTTGGAATCCAACCCATGGAAAAATTCTGCTGGACGGTCAAGCAGTGGACACCATTGATTCAGAGTCATTGGGTCCTTTTATTGGGTATTTACCACAGGATGTGGAGTTGTTTACCGGCACTGTCAGTGAAAATATTGCCCGTATGGGTCCCATTGATTCAAGTGCGGTGATCCAGGCATCAAAAATGGCCGATGCCCACAGAGAAATTCTTCGATTCAGCCATGGCTATGAGACAGATATCGGTGAAGCCGGTTTAAGCCTTTCCGGTGGACAGCGTCAGCGGGTGGGGCTTGCCCGGGCACTGTACGGTACACCCTCTCTGGTCATATTGGATGAACCCAATTCAAATCTGGATGACGCAGGTGAAATGGCACTTCTCAACGCTTTGAAGCGACTCAAGGATCAGGGGACAACGGTCATTATGATTACCCATAAAATGTCCCTGTTGTCCGGAGTTGATAAAGTTCTTACTTTACAAAAAGGAAGCCCGCCGGAATTTGGCAGCAGGGATGATTTTTTTAAAAAAGCGTTGGCAGATTAAATATAATGATGGAGAAAATGAATGCGTGATCTTTTGAAATTCAGATATAAATATTTTATCTTTATCTCTCTTTTTGGGTTGGCTATCCACTTGATTTATCTCATGGTTCCCATTTATATGATGGTGATTTGTGATCGAGTGCTCTATAGTTTCAGTGGTGCCACATTGGTGACCTTGAGCCTGTTAACCCTTTTTTGCCTCACAGTGATGGGGGTGCTGGAATACATGCGCTCCAAGATGGCCATGCGGGTGGGATTTGCCATGGAACAAAGGGTGTTGCCCCATGTGCTTGCAACAATCCACAATAACGCTGCAGCAGCTGATAACAATGGGTATGACCGTGGAGTGATCGATCTGGCGTGTGTTCGGGAGGCTGTTGTGCACGGTGTTTTTTCAAAGGGGCTTGATCTGCCCTGGATTGTACTTTACCTTGTGATTCTTTATGTCATGAATCCTCTCCTCGGTGGGGTGGCAACCATTGGATTGGGCATGACTTTTATGTTTCAGCAGCTATTGGGACAATTGAACACTAAGCGTTACATCGCTTCCCATGGGGCTGATATAGAGGCTGCCAGATTACTGTCTGCTACCACTCGTCACGCTGATTTAATAGCTGGAATGGGAATGCTGGAGGCCGTGCAGGGCAAATACCATGAAGTGGCTCAATCAAGCCGGATAAATAGGTATCAGGCAGCAAATAACAGGTGCGCCACAGCTGCCGTTCGAATGATACTCCAGGGCCTTTCCATTGCAGCCATTTTCGGCAGTGGCACTTATCTTTTTTTCAGCCAGCAAATTTCCATTGGAATTGTTTTTGCTGGGGTTATCATCATGGCCCGGCTTTTTTATCCCCTTGATGTGGGATTTGAATCTCTTAAATCTGTTGCTGAAGCCTTTGCCGCTTATGAACGCCTGCTTCATTTTGTTGAAACCAGAGAGCGCCAATCTACCTTGACATTACCGCGTCCTAAAGGAGCACTTAATGTTGAAAGTGTTACGATGGTGGTAAAGGGAAAAACGCTTTTGAAAAACATATCCTTTCATATGGAGCCTGGTGAGACCCTGGGTCTTTTGGGGCCATCCGGGGCCGGAAAAACCGTTTTATTGCGTTTAATATTGGGTGTATGGAACCCGGCTGCAGGTAAAATTCGCCTTGACGGTGGCGATCTTTCCCAATGGAAAAGGGAGGATCTGGGTATCCATGTGGGATATTTGCCCCAGGAAACCGAATTGTTTGCCGGTTCCATTGCTGAAAATATATCCCGTTTGAAAATAGTGGATTCAGAAAAAGTAATCCAGGCCGCCAGAAAAGCCCATTGCCATGAAATGATACTATCACTTACCAAAGGATATGACTTCATGGTGGATAATACCGGTAAAAATCTTTCCATCGGTCAGCGACGGCGTATTGCTTTGGCGCGTGCCTTGTACGATGATCCCCAGGTAGTGGTTCTGGATGATCCCCATGCCGGTCTGGATGAATCTGGTTTTAAAGCTTTGATGGCCACTTTGCAATTATTGAAAAAGGAAAAGAAAAGTGTTGTACTGGTGGCGGAGAGACCCAATATGGTGGCAATGACGAATAAACTTTTGATGTTGAGGGAGGGGCAGGTGGCCATGTTCGGGCCCACAAAAGAAGTTCTTTCAAAATTGAGTGCATCCCGTCAACAGACGTCACAGCAAAACCGGCAACAACTGAAGGCGGTACCTTCCACGGGTCAAAATCGGTTGAACTAATCAGGAGATCAACAATGACTGAAAAGAATGTAATTGCAGATAAAGATATTGTATTGAATACCAGCCCCACGCCGTTCATTGTTGCCGGTTTGGTGGTTATTTTTTGTTTTTTTGGGGGAATTGCCGCGTGGTCTGTTTATTTTCCCTTTCAAGGAGCTGTGATTGCCCCGGGTACGGTGAAAGTTTCTGGCGAACGAAAAACCGTTCAGCATCTGGAGGGTGGAATTATTGATGAGATTCTTGTGCAGGAGGGAGATCGGGTTCAAAAGGGAGATATTCTCATCAAATTGAAAAGTATCAAGGTGGAGGCAAATGTAGAGCTCCTGAAGGGGCGCCTCAATGCCAAGCTGGCAGAGCAGGATCGTCTCAGCGCCGAGGTGATCATGGCCAAAAAAATTATCTGGTCTCCAGAATTGAATTTACAGCAGACAGACACCAATGTGGCCAAGATTATAAAAGCGGAAAATGATATTTTTGTATCCCGCCGTTCAGATATGAAAGGCAAAATATCTTTATATGAATCCCAGATCAAACAGTTGAAAAACCGCATTGAGGGGGCCAATGAAGAGTTTGGAACCCAGAAGATTATTATTGCCAACCTGGAGGAAGAACTTACGGTTAAAAAAACCCTTTTCCAGGAAAACTACATGGGAAAACCAGAGATCATGGAGCTCCAGCGACGTCTTGCTGAGCACCAGGGGCGCCGGGGACGGTTGCACCAGGACATGGCTGAATATCGGCAGATGATAGAAGAATATAAGCTTCGCATGGTTGATATAAAAAATCAGTACAAAGAGCAGGCCATCACCCAGCTGGGAAAGACCAAGGACATCATTTTTGAGTTAAAAGAACAGATTCGCCCGGCAACGGATACGCAAAAGCGCTTAACTGTTCGTGCCCCCATCAGTGGCGAGGTGATTAATATGCAGGTTCACTCTGAAGACAGCGGTGTCATTTCTCCGGGCATGCCGTTACTTGATATTATACCAACAGACTCCAAACTGATTATTCGAGCAAGGGTCAATCCCCAGGACATCACCCGGGTGCAAAAAGGGCAGGCCACCAAGGTGCAGCTCAGCGCCTTTGACAGGGACTCCACCCCACCGGTGCCAGGTGTGGTTACCTATGTGGCTGCAGATCTTGAAACGGAGCGGACTGCCATGGGAATGGTGAGCTTCTACAGCGTTCATGTGGAGGTGGATTCGGCGGTTCTGGAACAAAATAATGCCTACCTTTCTCCGGGTATGCCGGCAGCATGTTATATCACCACCAAGGAAAGAAGTGTCATCAGCTATATTTTGGGCCCTTTGCTTATCAATGCTGACCGAGCCATGAGGGAAGGGTGATGGCTCACCCGTGGTCTCTGGAACCAGTGAATACTGCTCATTTTGTTACTCTCCTGTATAAACGCCATTGGAAACAATAATCTTGTGAAAAAAATCGTTTATATTTTTTGTGTAAATGCAGCTGTCCTGCTGCTGATGCTGCTGGCTGTTGAAATGGGGGCCCGCTTGCTGGTACCCCGGAAAAATGTACAGCCCATTTTTAATGATGAAACCTTACGTACCCGGGGCAGACCATTTGTTGTTCCTGACAAAGTTCGTGGTTTTGCACTGAAACCGGGCTATACTGGCCCATTATATCACATTAATCAGCATGGATTTCGGGGTCAGGAATTTCCAGGGACACTGGACAAGAAAATTCAAATAGTTACGTTGGGGGAGTCCACCACCTTTGGGTGGGGTGTGGGGGAATATGAAACATTTCCCTATTTCTTAATGCAGGCATTTGGCCCTGGCGAGAACGTTCAGGTAATAAACGGTGGCGTTCCTTCTTATACCTCCAGCCAGACATTGGCTTATTTACAGGAAATAGTGACAGGTGACGTCATTAATGCCCAGTGGATTTTAATTAATATCCTTTGGAATGATATCTGGTACTCCACCATCGGCAACTGGCACCCGGATATTCTTGTGTACCAGAAACCGCCAGGTTGGATGTCCTGGATTGTGGACCATTCGTGCCTGGCCCGGATTTTGATAATGGGTGCCGGCAGCAAAGAAAAAGCAGTGGATAGATTTAATCCCGCAGCCCTGGATCAATATGAGAAAAATATTGAACAGATGATTTTGCTGTGCCAAAGAAACAAGATACCACTGGCCTTTGTTTCACCTCCATTTGATGCAGATCATATGCCGGAATCAGGTCTTAATGAGTTCCATGTTCGATACTCCCGTTCTTTTTTTATTGCCACGGCCCATCGTTATTTAAAAGCATTGACCCATGTGGCTTCCCGCCATGGTATACCTGTGTTTTCCCATGGGGTTGATATTCGATATCTGCATCAAAAATCGTTGTTTCTGGATGCATTGCATCCCACTTCCCAAGGAAACAAAATCATGGCCCGGGATGTATACGGACAGCTTTTACCCCTGCTGCATGAAACCCAATCCAAAGGAGGGACTCTGCCATGAATATCATTGGGATTTCAGCATGGTACCACGACAGTGCCGCAGCCCTACTGGTGGATGGAGAGCTTGTGGCTGCGGCCCAGGAAGAACGATTTTCCCGGATCAAGCACGATCCCTCTTTTCCAGAGCAAAGCATTCGATTTTGCCTCTCTTCCCAGGGAATTACACTGGGGGATGTGGATTATGTGGTGTTCTACGATAAACCCCTGATCAAATTTGAAAGGCTTTTGGAAACTTATCTTGCTTATGCTCCCAGGGGGCTGCGCTCTTTTTTAACATCCATGCCGGTGTGGTTAAAGGAAAAATTGTTTCTCAAGCAGCAGTTGAGAAAATCCCTCAGTGCCCTTTCCCACATAAACGAAAAATCACTGCCCCCACTTATGTTTACGGAACACCACCAGGCCCATGCAGCCTCTGCATTTTTCCCGTCCCCCTTTGACCGGGCTGCTGTTTTGTGTGTGGATGGTGTGGGGGAGTGGGCCACCACCTCTGTGTGGCAGGGAGACGGTAATGTCCTTGATCCGATGTGGGAGATTCATTTTCCCCATTCTCTGGGCTTGCTTTATTCGGCATTCACCTATTACACCGGTTTCCGGGTTAACTCCGGTGAATATAAACTCATGGGGCTTGCTCCCTATGGAGAGCCCCGTTATGTGAAACACATTTATGAGAATTTAATAGATGTTAAACCGGACGGCAGCTTTCAACTCAATATGGCATACTTCAACTATGCCGTTGGGTTGACCATGACCAACCAGCGATTTGCCCAACTCTTTGGAGGACCCCCACGGACACCGGAATCTCCCATCACCCAGAAAGAGATGGATCTTGCCCGATCCATTCAAGTGGTTATGGAAGAGGTTCTTCTCTCCATGGCATCCCATATCCGCAGGGAATTGGATGTGGATTACCTTTGTATGGCCGGAGGTGTGGCCCTGAACTGTGTGGCCAATGGCAAACTTTTGGAATCCAATCTTTTTAAAAAGATCTGGATACAACCTGCTGCAAGTGATGCAGGAGGGGCAGTGGGGGCGGCTTTTTCCTTGTGGCATGAATACCTTGGGCATCAACGCACAACCACCCCGGGAAAGGACAAAATGAGGGGGGCCCGTCTGGGACCCGCCTATGGAACCCGGGATGTTACTGCATATCTTGACAATATCGGTGCCACGTACCAAATACTGGATGAAGAGACCCTGCTTTCACGCCTTGCTCTACTCATTGACCAGGGTAACGTGGTGGGGTGGTTCCAGGGAGCCATGGAGTTTGGGCCCAGGGCCTTGGGGGGACGTTCCATTATTGCCGACCCCCGCAGTTCCAAAATGCAGTCCATTCTCAATTTGAAAATTAAGAATCGGGAATCCTTTCGCCCCTTTGCCCCTTCGGTGAAAAAGGAGGATGCGGCAGAGTGGTTTGATCTTCCCGGTGAGAGTCCTTATATGCTGCTGGTGGCCCGGATTCAAAAAGAGAAACAGATTTCCATGAGCCCTTCCCAGAAAAATCAATTCGGCATGGAAAAACTCAAAGCACAACGATCCGGCATACCCGCCGTTACTCATGTGGATTACTCGGCCCGGGTGCAGACCGTTAACCAGGAGACAAGCCCCTTTTACTGGAAGATTCTTGACCATTTTAAAAATCTCACCGGATGCCCGGTGCTCATCAATACCTCGTTTAACGTAAGAGGAGAGCCCATTGTCTGTTCTCCAGAAGATGCTTATGCCTGCTTTATGGGAACTGAAATGGATTATCTTGTGATGGAGAATGTTTTACTTAGCAAAAAAAAACAATCCCAGAAAGGTGGATTCCGCACATGGGCATCACAATTCTCTCCTGATTGAGTAGCCTTTTCCTGGTAAATGAAATTTATGATTTATAAATTTGGTTGATGAAAAATTGCTTATTTGTGAGAGTTCAATTGGAATCCCATGGAAAAAAGGAGACATTAAAATGCATGAGCAATCGTTGACCCGTCGTGACTATAGACACTTTGCCTTTCTCATGGCTTTGTTTGTCCTCATACTCTTTGGGGTTTTATGGCCTCTTTTAAGAGGGGGAGTCATATTGATGAAAGCCTGGCCCTGGGTTGTCGCAGGATTGCTGGTCTGCTGGGGGATGGTTTGGCCTGAAGGCTTGCGTTTTATTCATGCTCCCTGGATGGCCGTGGGACGTGTTTTGGGAATATTAAACACAACGGTTATACTTACCCTTGTGTTTTATTTATTTATTACCCCCATGGCCATTGTACTTAAAGTCCTGGGTAAAGATACCATGGAGAGGACTTTCAAACGTAATGGTGTGCATGACTCCCATTGGAAAAAGAGCTCCAATGGGAGAAGAATTGAATATATGGAGAAAATATACTGATGTGGGAGTTGATGAAAGATCTGTGGGAGTTTATGGTTGCTCGGAAAAAATTCTGGTTGGCCCCTGTGTTGATATTGATGTTACTGGTTGGTTCTTTGGCTTTTTTTTCCCAGGGATCGGTGATTGCGCCATTTATTTATGCCCTGTTTTAGCACCCAGTATTAACCTATGTGGCCGGTGCTTTTTCAAGGTTAAATTGACGGGTAAAAAAATCCCCTCATTTGTTTTTCCTTGTAGGCGGAAATGGCGAGGAATACGAACTGTACGTTAAACCTTTAAGCACACAACTAATTTCTCTAAATAAAATAAGCCCCCTGGATAATTCAATTCCAGGGGGCTTGTTTTTTATTATCTAATTATTTTTAACTCATTCAAAATATATGAAATATACAAATTTAAACTGAGTTAAATGGTAATTCTTGTGTTAGACAATATCTTCTGCAACAACACCTTGTCGATCATCACCAAGGCCTGTAAAAGTGATGGCATAATCAGCTGCACCATCAAGGTCTGCATCGACAACCAGATAGCTGTCATAGGGCAGAACACCACCACCATCTACTTGTGAGTCATAAACATAAATGTAGTGGATAGATCCGTCAAAACTATTTCCAGCACCAGTGAGGTTGTTAGCAAATTGTACTGCCAGCTCAACATTGTTGATCTGGTTGGTGTTTGTGGTATTTGCATCCATTACTACAAAATTATGCTGACCACTGAATTTACTCACACCAGCCACGTCCAGATCCAGTTTGTCTTCACCATTTCCAGGTTGCTGATTGGCTGGATTGGCCACCTGTAAACCGAAAAAGTCAGAAATTACATCAGCCGTTGCTGTGGTAAGGCCACTGTCACCATTGGTAATGTGGAATACATCCGTGGTTCCGCCAACAGGAACGCCATTGGGAATACCATTCCAAAGGGTGTTACCAGTGTAATCATTGTCTACGGCGTTACCATCCCCATCACCACCGATCATTGTGTCTGAGCCCAGACCACCGGTGATGTCGTCGGAATTCAATCCACCGCAAATGAGATCGTCTCCATCATCTCCAAAAAGATCATCTGAGTTTTCTCCACCGGAAATCTGATCGTCTCCGTCGCCACCGCGGATGTTATCCCAGCCCTGGCCACCGTAGAGCTCATCGTTTCCGCCATCGCCGGTGATGACATCAAAGCTGGCTCCACCAAAAATAAGGTCATCGCCATCGCCACCGATCAGGGTATCACTGTGACCGCCACCGTAGATGGAATCATCTCCGCCACCGCCATTTACAAGATCCTGTCCAGCACCTGCCCAGACTTCATCATCGCCAACACCCATGATGAACTCTTCGCTGATGAAGTAGCCAGCATTGCCAAAGTTCTGGCTGGAGTTAACAAATACATCACCTGAATACTGGGTAAAATTGTAATTTTCAATACCGCGCAACGTGTCTGTAACAGTACCACCATAGTTGAGGAAGTCATCTCCCCATCCAATGATAAGTGACGCATTCTGGTTTGAGTTGCCATCATAAACCCAGAGCAGATCATCGGGACCGGCAGGAGCAATGAGGGTTTCATCATCAAAATCTTCATCAGGCCAGATATCCCAATCCTGAAGGTCAATGTAGTGATTTCCACCTTCATCTCTTGCAGAGATTCTGACAATATCATTGGCAAAGGAGGTTTCGTCAAAAGTGATATTTTCATCATCACTGACCACAGTTAAAGCACTCTGTCCTGTGAGTGCCCGTGCATCAATGTTAAGGGATGCAGGTGCAGCATTATCATTGGGATCATCAAAGCTGGTTGGATCCTGTGTCAGGATAAACAGTCTTTCTGACTCGTCCACAGTGGCAGCATGGTAGCTGTCCACCATATTATCCACAATAGTATCATTCAATACCACAGTGAGCTGCTGGGGAGTGGCTTCTGTTCCGTTGAAAAGAATTGTTCCAACATTTTTGATGTTTCCAAGATCGTTGAGGCTCAACTGGGCATCATTCTGGATTTCAAGAATATCCCAGTTGCCGGTGCCCATTTCAAACCAATCCACGGTGAAATCTTCATCCACATTCCAGATACCATAGTTTACGTGAACTGCAGGCATATTATCGGTGGCACCACCGTCAATAATCTGGTCCCCATCAAGGGTCGGGGCATCATTGTCTTCATCAAAGATGAAGCGATCTCTGGTCTGGGATATGCCCTCTTCACCATTGTAGGTAAAGTGACGACCGATTTCCAGGCCAGTGGCGTCAATGACAATGTCAGTTTCCACCTGATTTACACCATTATAGGTATCAGGTGCCCCAGGTCTATCATTAACAGGATCATGGTCATTGATGATGTTCAGATAACCATTGGCATCCTGGTTGTTATCAATGAGGTTGTTGCTCAGAACCAATTCGTAAGAACTTCCGTTTACAAAACGAAGATTCTCAAAGCCACTTACATTGAGAGTCTCGGAAGGACCAATATGGATCACATCATCATTAAGGAGGTCTCCATCAATGACAAGGGTATCTGTTCCTTCGCCACCAACAACAGTATCGCGAACAGTAAGGCCAGCATCCACTTCATCCAGAGCATCAAAGATCACTGTGTCATCTCCAAAGCCCATCATGATATTCTGTCCACCATTTTCTTCCAGAGCGGCATTGCTTACCCGAACCACGACATCTGCAGTGGATGTGGAAGCATCAATGGTCTGTGCAATAACGCGAACTTGATCTGCCTCACCACTCCAATCAAAAATCTGACCATTGGCTGCGGCTGTTCCAGGTGCATCACCATATCCATCCACGTTGTACTGATAGAGACCGCCATTTCCACCAGCAGTGGTGGTATCCAGGTTCAGAAAGTTGGTGCCATCACCACCTGTGATTGTCAGGGTGCCGGTGATATCGTTAACATCTTCCAGAGCGATGGTGTTGGATTCGGTATCATTGTCATGGATGGTCACATTTTCCACATCTGGTGTGGAAAGGGTGAAGTTAAATCTGGGATCTGCATTGACGTCGTCTTCCACAGTTACGGCAACAAGGTCAGCTGCTCCAGTGGCATCCTTAAGATTTACATTAAGAATGTTATCTGTAACACCGTTGTTGTCAGAAGTACCGTGGACAATGGTAATGGCCTGGGCCTGTTCTGCGGTCAGGTCATTAAGATTAACGGTCATGTCTTCTTCAAATACGGTATCCACGCCATTGGAACCTTCATTGCGTACCCAGATGGATGCCAGGGAATCAAAGGCATCTGCATCCACAGTTACAACATCGGCAGCAGCATCTGCATCATGGCCTGTGCGGATTTCAAGGTTCTGGACGTTCATGATATCTGAACCACCAAGAACATTATGATTTCCAAGAAGTACCAGTGTGTTGTCTCCGGCACCGCCGTCAATGGTATCACCTGCAGCTGCACCAGCTTCCAGGTCTATCCCGTCAATGAGACGGAAGATATCATCTCCCTCACCACCTGTAACAACCATGTTAATGAAATCATTGGTGGTACCGTCTTTGACGGCATTGAGCTCTGCGCCCAAAGTGATGTCAAGATCGCCGGTGAAACCAGTGGCATTAATGGTTTCCAGGGAACCTGCTACATTTTCCAGAGCCGGTGCGTAGGCAATGGCTTCTTCAATTTCAGGGCCGTAGATGATATCTTCCTGTCCAAGGGTCAGATCGGCATTACCACTGATATTAAGGGCCTGGAGATCTTCAGCAATGAACTGGTCAACGGCATTGGCGCTGAACTCAGAAACAAGGTTAATGGTTTCAATACCATTATTGGCTGCACGGACTTCAGAACGTTCCTGGATGATCAATTCATTGAGATCGACATCGTTAAGGGTCAATTGTACGCTGTCTGCAGCACCGCTTACGGCATCGTCATCAAATGCAAATTCAACATCCTGCTCTTCCTGACCGGAGTTAGCAATGGAAAGTTCCACAGGAATATCATTGATGTTGTCGATGGTGGCTTTTTGAATACCATCGTTAATGCGTGTGATATTGATGGCATCGGTGAGGCCTCTGGCTCCCTGGAGATCCAGTTGGTCAACGGCAGCGTCACCAGATCCGGTGAAGGCGACATTAACAACTTCAATGCCGTTAAGTAAGGGACCCACAGTGTCATCGCCATTGTCGTTTGAATTACCCAGCTCAGCAGTTAATACAGGATTAAGACCTTCGCCGGTGAGGATATCTTCATCCTGCAGATAATTGATCCGATCTGTACCACCGGGGTTATAACCAAGACCGGCATGGAAAGAATTTCCAGTCATGATATCTGTATCTGCGGTTAATTCAATGGCATTTCCTGCCTGCACAGAAGCATCAACTTGATCAGTGGCAGCATCCACACTGTCTTCTGTATTGTCGACACTGTCGTTGAGGTTGATGAAATAATCATAGCCATAGGAGTCAAAATCATCAATATTATCAGCCACATAATTGGAGACTTCAACTCTGTTGGCAAATTGATCCTGGGCATCTCCGGCATTTTCTGGATCGGTGATGGCATCAATAAGATCCACAATAACCTGGCCTCTGGATTTTCCTTTACCGCCTTCTGCGACAGGAGCCAGCTCATTCACCCAATAGGCAATACCCTCGGGATCATCTTCAATGGTTTTACCCAGAGTATTTTCATAAATATGCTCAATGAAATCTTGATCATTGTCCAGTGCACCATCAAAATAATCGATGGCAGCACTTGTTGTCAGCATCACTTCGGCTGTGCTGACACGGTCAGCCTGGTTTGTCTGCCAATATGCATTCCCTTCACCTTCAGAAGATCTTCCGAAGATTGCAACATAAAGTTCAGATACCTGTGTTTGAGTTAAACCTGTTTCCATTCTTTCCTCCCTTAGGAAAATTTTAGTTAAGGTTTGCAGAGGCTTTTGCCCTGCAGCTTTTAAAAAATATTATCCGTATATAGAACACGAATATTCTAATTAAGTAGCAAACCATCAAAGCAATTTGTATGCCACTTTATAGATTGTGTGGGGTTTTAATGTTTTTGTACGTAGTCCTTCTTCATAATCATTTTGACCATTATTAACCATGATGTTGTATTATAATATATTTTTGGGGTGAACCAATAAAATAGAAGAATAATACATTGCTGATGGTTTTTGGGTAAATGGATTGCAGAGATTGTATATCTCTTTATTATTCTTAAGATATTGCTTAAAATTTGAGAGGGTTTTATTGATACGTCGGTTACTTTAATGGATATATAGCATACTTAATTTTTTAAAAAAATAATTTTGTTGTTTTTTTGTGGATAAATATAAAAATTCATCAACCTTGCCAATGAATTGTGCAAAAATAAAGGGGGGGTATAAAAAAATAAAAATTGCTCCGCCTGACAGGAATGTTTATTGGTGTTGCTGGTTTAATTTGTCCACAGCTGGTTTAATTTGACCATCCACGGGCAGATGGCATTGGCATTGTTGTCAATCCCATGGCGTCGTAAAGTTCTGCCAGGCTCATTTGATAATCCAGCAGTGCCTGCCCTTTTCTTGCTTCAGATCGTGCCAGTGTGGCCTGGGCATCCAGTACCTGGGATGTGGTGCCAATGCGTGCATTGAATCGTTTTTTCTGGCGTTCATACCCTTCCTGGGATGCAAGCAGCGCATTTTCCACAGATACAAGGCGTTTTAAACTCTCTTCCAGTGCATGGAAAGCCACCCCCACCTCCTCTTTTATTTCCATTTCAATCTGGTGTGAGTCTGTTTTAATGCGTTGTATTTCAAGATGGTGGCGCTTATTTTCATAAAAAGCAGAACCACCGTCAAACAAATTCATCTGAACTGAGATGCCAGCGCTCCAGTATGTGTTATGTTGATCCTGATAGGATGAACTGGTTTTGTCATATTGCTTATCAGAGTCATAGAGTCCAAGATCAAGATTTATTCTTGGATAGTATCGTCCCTTTGAAATGGCAGCGTCCTTAGATGCCATTTCTATTTTCAACAAAAGAAGTTTTATCTCTGGTCGATTTGTCATGGCCTCTTCAATGCATTGGGTAATGTCCAAGCCCACATCATCATGCCGGGGTGTTTCAAATTCATCGTCAAAGGTAATGTGATTTGTAAAATTCACATCCTGGGACAGACCCAGCAAGCGTTTGAGCCGTTGGGTGTGTTTGTAAATAAGAATGTTTGTATTTAGAAGTTGTTGCTTTGCCTCTTCCAGGTCTGCTTCTGCCTGGAGAACATACACATAGGCTGCCATTTTCTTAGCACTGAAGGCCTTGGCCGAAGCCAGATCTGTTTCCAGTCTTTTAATACTTTGGGTGATGGATGAGACATCGTACCGTGTTTTCAGTAGTTCAAAGTAAAAGGTACGGATTTGATTCACCAGGTCTATTTTTTGTAAATTCACCATGGCTTTTTGGTATGCTTTTTGTAATTTTGCCTTGTCAAAACGATTTTTATTCTCAAAACCCGCAAACAATGTCTGATTTATTTTTAAACCTGCAACGGAATTTTTTTGATCAATATAGTCTTCATCTGTGTTACCTGAAGAGTATTCGTTGATAATTTTAGAGTGGGAGTAACTTGTTGAAATGGTAGGTAAAAAATGTCCTCTCAAAGATTTTATATCCATTTCCGCCTGGTCAATACGAATTTTTTCACCCTGAATCAAAGGACTGTGCTTTATGCCATATTCGATGCTTTGCTTCAGGGAAAATATCTCTGCCCTCCCCTGGAAGGGGGTGGCAACGGTTATAAATAATATAAAAAGACAGTATCCGGCGATAAATTTATTTTTCAAGACAACTCTCCTGCATCAGTTTATAGGCTGTTTATTGTATGCTGAGCGCATGTTTCATAAAGAGAATAGTTAACAGAAAATATTGCCGGGTGCAATGCTTATAAAGTGAGACCTTTTTTTGAAATTTTGTGGGGAGCAGGTTTTTCCATTGATGTTTTATTTTTTAAGGGTATTGGACTTTTTTAAGGTTTTAGAATTGGACGAACAACGGCATAATATTTATATTCTGTCACATTCACGGCATTTGAAATATATAGTTTTGAAATCACAGAAGATAACGCTCTTTTTAATTCAATGGGATATGGCCATTTGTGAGCAGCCCACAGCAGGTCAATATAAGGCAGAATAATTACATCCGCTTCATTTTTTTTAAACATAAGCTTAAGACGTTCAAAAAAATGGTCGTCCACTTTTGCCATGGGAAATTGCCGCATGGTTTCCGGCCAGTGCTGTCTTGCAGCTGTGAAGTTTTTGTCACCACCCACATTATAGGTGATAATGTTTAAACGGGATGCTGTATAGTTGACCAGGAAATCATTTCGCCAGGGAAGAAAGGCAACTTTTTCTCCAGGAGTCAGGACTGTTCGCATTTTTTCCACAAATTCTGATTCAATTCCATGGAACATTTTGCGGCAATTGACATAGTGCTTGAGCTTTAGTGGTAAATTGGGAATATTTAAAATCATGACAATGATCATTATAAAAACAGCCGTGTGGATATTTCTTTGTTTGTTTTTTTTTGCCATTGCCAGAATCAGTAAACACCAGGCACCAAAAACACCCAGGGCTCCCCAGCGATAACTTGCCCTCATATTATTAAAACCAGGCAGGTGTTTTGAAAGTAAAGCAGAGCCCGTTGGGGCGATGGCATATTTTTTTTCCATTGCTCCGCCAATGTTTTTTTCTACCGGTTTTTTAGAATTTATTTTCAACGAAGGTCCCAATGCCATATAAAATCCAAATAGAGAGATAATGATAAATGCAATGGCAATATTTTTTTTGACAGAAGTGCACCAGGTTGCCCATATGGCCCCGAAAATAACAGGTGCAGAGAATGAGGTTATCCACACGGAAGCATCGCCGAAAAAGTTTTTTCCTGATCGGGAGACACTTCCACCCATAAGATCCAGCAACCAGTGCAGTCCTTTTGTTGGAATAAACATAAATGTGACATCCACACCCCAGCCTCTGAAAAAAGTCAATGGGGATGGAGTGAAATGGGTTTTGCCGATGTAGAGAACAAAGAGAAGATAGGAAAGCCCCAGGCCCAAAAAATGAATGGGGCAGGAGATGTGGAGCAGGTGTCCCCTGGGGATTGCACGGATGATAAATAGTGATGTCCCCAAAAGGCTTGTGCCCACAGCAAACATCATAAAGCTATAACCGTCCATGAATATGGCGATTGTGCACACAGTCAGATAGCACCCCGTTGTCCTTAAAATGGACAGTCTGCCGGGTTTTGGCAACGGGGCTTGTGGGTAAAACAGATAAAGTGCTGCGAGAAAATAGAACGGCAGCAGGGCAATTCCCGTTGAAAGCATGGAATAGCTGGAGTGGGCCCAAATAACAGGCGTTGTTCCCCAGGCAGTGGCCCCTATCAATGAATGGACGGGGTGCACCGAAAAGTAACGTCCAATTTTATATGCAGAGAAAAAAGCAATGGTTAACCACAGTGCAATCATGGACGCGTATGCATCTGCAGGATGGAAGCCAAGGCGCATAAAAATGGCAGTGGGCCAAGCTCCTGCCAGGCCAAAGGCCATGGCTGCAGGCTGGGGGGCACCAAAATTATTGGCATAAATATTGAAGATGGATTCATTGAGGAATGATTGGGAAAATCCGGTTGACCAGATCGCCTGTCCAAGTGTCGGCATTGAAAAGAAGGGAAGAGCGCCATTAACCATTAATACAAACAAAAGGGCCGTCATGGATAATAAAAGCGTTCCCAGATTGATTCCATTTATAAGCGCTCGGTCCATGTTGCTTCTCCATTGAAATATTTAAAGGTAATCGTGAAAAAGAGAAGATCTCCCAATACAGTTATCATGCGGCCCAGCACCACGGCTAAAAGCAGATCAACCTGTGCAACTCCTCCGTCAAGTAAAAATAGTAATATCATTTCTCGAATCCCGGCACCGGCAGGTGCGCCAGGTGTAATAAGACCTCCTAACCACGCAACAACATAGGCACCACACAGGGTAATAAACATGGCAGGAGATATGGCCTGTGGGTTAATAATCAATATTACTGAAATGAAAATAAAACCAGATATAGCCAAAAATATAATTTGCAGAATCATTGCTGTTCCAAGGAGATGGGAAAGAAAATGGTTCATTGCTCTGACGCATCCAATTACCAATACTGCAAAGATTGTTATTGCCGCAAAGATGGATACAGCAGGCCACAGCAATGGGAGTACCAATAGACTGAACAATGCACCGGCAAGGGTAATCAAAGTCAGCTCCCACAGAGTCGATTTTAAAAGTATCTCCGCTGTTACTCCTGCCGCCATACCCATTGCCTGTCTGCCTGCCAGGTGAAAAATGTTTCCTGGAACATATTTGGCAAGTTGGGATATGCCATAAATTTTTATGGCCCGGTTTTTTGCTATTTTTTTATCAAGAAAAGAGAGCAGACACCACCATGCCTGTGCCAGTAATATGTTGCCAGCACCATAGATCAATGTGAGAAGGACAATTAAAAGAATGGAGATGGGATTGAAGCGTGTAAAATTGATTACATGGGCATAGCTGCCCAGTCGCACAGCAACAAAAGCCACCCCCATAAAGCCCAAGGCGCCTCCAACAATGTGCAGCCATCGTTTGGTTGGTGTTGGCATGGTAATCTTGCTTCTCATTTCATGCGGCAGAGCAGCATAATCCAGGGGAGGGGAGCCTTGATTTTCACAATATGAAAATAATTACTCACAAGCTGGATAAATTGTTTGTGGGACCAGTGTTGGATATGCCCGGGGGTGTTGCCCCATTGATGAAGATATTTGCCACGGATCAGATTGAGAAAGCACCATATGGGTTCACGGGGAACACTTATTATGATGTGCTTTGTGGTCACACATTGAAGTGCGTAAAGGCCAGCTTCCGGTTTTTCCAGGTGTTCAAGCACTTCGCAGCATACGAGCAGGTCTGCACTGTCACGGTGTGGTTTAATATCATATATGCTGCGCGGCGTGAAGATACTGGGTGGGACTCCATGGGTGCTTGCATTTTTACGGGCAATCTCAATTATTTTTTCTGAGAAGTCACTGCCACGGGCAAGAAATCCTTGTTTGTTCCAATTTAACACCCAGTGCCCTTCACCACACCCGATTTCATGGATGGTGTTGGGAGAAGCCATGCTAACCAGTTCGGACAGGGCAGATTTAAAATTTGTCATCATCCATTGGACAATGGGGTTTTGCGAACCGTATTTGTCATAGGTATTTCCAATGATAATTCCGTTTTCTTTAATTCCACCTGAAATTTTCATGTTGTTTCTGCTTTGATGGGGTGGGAGGGATACTTTCAGTTTGGATTCACTCATTCTGTTGGCTTCCGATACTTTTTTTTGCCATGATATGTGTGATTTCCTTTATGTTAAACCGCACCTCCTCCATAAGTTTACGATTGGCTGCCAGAAGATCTGCAATAAATGCAATTAAAATTGACTGAAAACCCATTCCCATTAAAATACTGGCCAGTATTAATGATTGAATATGCCCATCTCCGTCATTGTGAATGTAGTACCAGAGAAATCGTAGTCCAATTAACAAACCAATGGCAAACAAGGCTGCGCCAATTGATCCAAAGAATCGAAAGGGACGGTAAATTACAAAAATACGAATAATCGTGCTGATGCTGCGTTTGATATACGATGGAATGCTTTTTACCAGTCGGGATGGTCGTAGATCTTTATTGACCTCGATCGGTACAGAAATGATGGCCATATTCTTTTGTCCAGCCTGGATGATGGTTTCCAGCGTATATGTGTAATCGTTGAATACCACCATTTGTTGGGCAGCAGTGCGGTGGATGGCTCTGAAGCCACTGGGGGCGTCTGTGATGTGGGTGTTGCTGGCACCCCGTACGACCCAGCTTCCCAGTTTTTGTAATATTTTTTTTACGGGTGAAAAGTGTGTGATGCTCCCTATGGGACGGCTTCCAATAACAATGTCAGCTTTGCCCTCCAGCACTGGTCCGGCGAGTTGTGGGATATTGCTACCATTGTATTGATTGTCAGCATCTGTATTGACTATGATATCCGCTCCAAGGCGCAAACACGCGTCAAGCCCCGTCATGAAAGCACGGGCCAGTCCCTGATTCCGGGTATGATTTACAATGTGATCCACGCCATTTTTTTTTGCGACTTTCACAGTATCATCGGTGCTTCCATCATTAATGATTAACCATTCTACCACCTTAAAACCGGGCATTTCACGTGGCAGCTCTGCCAGTGTGGTGGCAAGTGTATCTGCTTCATTATAACAAGGTATCTGAATAATTAGTTTCAATCTTAAAGCTCCAGCCCTTTGGGTCTCGTTGGTAGTTGAGGCCTTTTGGCCTTGTTCAATCATGAGTATGTTAAATAAAATTATTTGTAAAGTCACGTTAATAAATATTTGGCGTCCTCATGTACTTTATAAAGATACTTCAATTGGGCTGGAAGGCAAATTCGCTGTAAATCATATTTTTCCATAATGGTTTGGCGGGCTCTGGCCCGTATTTGGTCAAAACGTCGGGGGTGATCCAGCACTTCATTTATTTTTTTGACAAGTGCTTTGGAGTCGAAAAAATCCACAAGTAGGCCATTGACCTTGTCTTCAATTACTTCCATGACAGGGGGCGTGGCTGATGCCACCAGGCAGCATCGGCATGCCATGGCCTCCAACATAGACCAGGAAAGAACAAAGGGGTAGGTCAAGTATACATGAACTGCTGATACCTGGAGAACGGAAATGAATTGATTGTAGGGAACTTGTCCCATAAAATGAACCCGGGATGGATCAAATTGAACTTCATTTAAATATTTTTGGCGGTAGGTCATACCTTGGGGGAGCTGTTTCCCATAGCTGACTTTATCCCCACCGATAATCAGCACATGGGCATTGGGGCGAGAATCTAAAATTTTTGGCAATGCCCGTACAAAAGTATGAAATCCTCGGTAGGGTTCAAGGTTGCGATTTACAAAGGTGATGACCTCATCAGATTTTGTTAGGGTAACTCCTGCTGTCTTTAAATGTAACCGAATGTGGGGATTTTCTTTTACAATATCTGTGTTGATTCCTTCGTGAATCACTTTTATTTTGTTGTGAAAAATTTCGGGGAATTGTTGTTTTTGCCATAGCGTGGGAGCAATGCCGTGGTCACAGGCTTCAAGGCTTAAGAGGTTGGTGGCATTCTTGGTTCGTACCCGGGCCAGTCCGTCCAGTGATGATGGATATTCCGGGTCAAACCCCACATCAGCTCCCTTGCCATGATAATAAAATTCAAAATATCCAATGATGGGTACGTGGGGAAAATAGTCTTTCAGGAAAAGTGTTTCCCCCCATCCAGAGTGTGCACAAATCACATCGGGGATGAATCCTTTTTGGGATAGTGCCTGTAGAACCGATATGATGGTCTGTCCCCTGCGAATATTAGCTTCAAAGCCCCTGATATACGGGTGGGTTTTGTCGCCAGCCTCCCTGGGTTTTTTGTACCACATCTGCTTGATATTCGGTATTTTTATTGCATTGGGCCGCTGCTCGCCAATGGCCACCACTTGATTTTGGGGATTTGTGGCTACAGCCTTTGCCAAATGGCGATATTGCCCGGGAAAATTTTGGTGGATAAACAGAATTTTCATTTGTTTATAAAATTTTTTTGATAATGTGCTCTGTTTTTTATATGTCTGGAATTTACAATTGGAAATTTCAACTTCAATTTGCGGTTTGTGGTATTGATGATGGTATTTGAACGGGCAGAAAGAGGCTCTTATTGATCCTTAGATTCAGAATTTTTATGATGTCATTATATTCTATCTCAAAACGATAATCTTGATTGTTGATGATTTTTGTGATGAAACGTCCGGCGTTATCTGTGAAAAATCGGTTCACAACGGTATTGTCTGGCTTGCTATAAATAGTAACCGAGGCTCCTTTGCACTCTTCTCCTGTTGTGTATACGGAGTTGTTGTTTTTGTCAGAATATATAACACTATAAATATCAGAGTATTTGGAATCTTCCTGTTCAAAGTTGGTTGTTCCTGCATTTAGTGATGTGCTGATAAATTTTATACGCTCTCGGTAGGGGAAAAAAGTAATTCCGATACCCGATTCGCTGGCTGATCCAGCAAAAAGAACTCTGTTTTCCAGCGTGGATTTAAGTTCTTTGCGGATCAGATACGAGAATGCGGTGTTGACAATATGATCAGAAGAATCATTAAGTCCGTGTATCCTCAGGACATGCGACTCAGAGACATCAGAACCATTGTATCCCATGTTTGTTGCTCGAATAAAAGGGTCATTACTCAGGTTCAATGACGGGTCTCTATCTATGTTGATCAGTTGTCTTGAATAGATTTTTGCAGACTTTTGAAGTGAGGTGTTGCTCATGAGTGGAGGGTAGATATTTGGCCACTCTTGAAAAATGTTTGTGGCGATATCTGAAAATTCTGCATCGCTTATCTCGTAATAGTGTCTTAAAGTGTATGGTTGCCATCTCACCTGATTTACCATTGTTTGAAGTTGTGCTTCAGATTTGAGTTGGGATGAGCCAAAGCAGATGGTAATAAAATATGCATTTCGCCAGTAATCATCAATTGTTTCAGTGCCAGCACTTACAGATATACCCATAAGTTGAAAATCAGTACTTAGGAGTCTTAGTGGGCTGACTCTTTCCGGGTTGAGCTCCTGCTTAAAGATATTTTCAATTATAATTTTGAATGCATCCCTTGAGGACAGAAAGTTTAAAAAAGTTATGACCCCACCGGTTTCATCCGTATTAAGATAGTCGTGCTCTGGTGTTAAATCAGGTTCAGAAATATCCTCATTTGCACTGTTATGTGCAGCGGCTTTTAAATTTAAAAATGTATCAATAGCGTAGGGGGGGTATGTATCCTCCAGCCAAGGCATTTCCTTTTTTAAAGTGACTCTGTCGTATCCCAGGGATTCAGCTTTGGAAAAGGGGTCAAGCCTTATTTCGTTAATGATTGATGTGAAAAAGACAAGGTCTTCCTGGGAATTCATAGCATATGTGTGTGATACGCTATTGCCAGATAATGTAAGGAGGATAAATGAAGTATATATTAAATTTTTTAGATTTAGAGTTTTCATGCTTTTATTCTTATGCAAAAAACATGCCTTAAAAAAATTGCTTTCATGGCAGTGTTTTTTTTATTGCTGCTGTTTAAATTTGACCAGGATTGTCAAATTTAAACCGCTTCTGAATATTTTTTCCATAATTTATTCGTGAAATACATGAATCCTGTTAACGTGTGGTGTGATTTTATTGTTGGTCTGTTTTGAAGCAATTTCCAAGATTGTGTTTTAAAAAAAAAATCAGCGTGTGCGAATGCCGTTTTATTTGGTGTCGGTTTTCTGGTATTAAACAATAGCTTTGTTTCGTTCTGGATTAATATATATACTAAACACTTAAGTCTTCGCGTCTCTTTTCAAGGCATTGACTTGTGATTTTATCAATGATATACATAAAAATTTTATATGCAGGTGTGGGATTTTACTAATGTTTATAGCCATTTTAGAGATAGTTGGGCTCTGAATGATTGTATGCTGACTCTTTTTTTGGGGAGTGTATATTAATTTAACTCATAATTTTGATAGAATTTTATCATTATTTGAAAAAAATATTTGGTTCATAAATCAAGTTGATAAAAATGGTCTCATAAATGAGACCTTTTTTTGTGAGTTGTGTATGTAAAGTTTTATGGCAAGGCAAACAGAGAGTTTTGTAGAGTCAAAATTTCATGGCTTTATGATTAAATAAAATTAATATTATCTGGGAACACTTAATGAAAAAAGCCATTATATTCGGCATTTCAGGTCAGGATGGTGCTTTTCTATCAAAAATATTGTTGGAAAAGGGATATCAAGTCGTTGGGGTATCCAGAAATATCAACAATAATTCATTTGTAAATCTTAAAAGAGTAAAGGCTTGGGGGCATATTGAGCTTATTTCTTGCTCAATGCTTGACTTTGATTCTGTCTTCAAACTTGTTGAAAAAAATACCCCTGATGAAATCTATGATCTTTCTGGACAGAGCTCTGTTGCTCTCTCCTTTAAAAAACCCGTTGAAACCTATGAAAGTATCAGCATTGCCAATATGAATTTGCTCGAAGTCCTTCGTCGGATCAATGGATCTATTAAGCTTTTCAATGCCGGTTCCAGTGAGTGCTTTGGTAATACCCAGGGAAAAGCCGCAACAGAAAACACTCCTTTTTTTCCAAGAAGTCCATACGCGGTTGCCAAGGCTTCAGCCTGTTTTCAAACTGCCAATTATCGCGAAGCGTATAAACTTTTTGCCTGCACTGGCATTTTGTTTAATCATGAATCTTTTTTACGTCCAGAAACCTTTGTAACCCGAAAGATTGTGAATACTGCCTGTCGCATTTTCAGGGGGAGTAATGAAAAACTTGTTCTTGGGAATATTTCCATTGAACGGGATTGGGGCTGGGCACCAGAATACGTCAATGCCATGTGGTTGATGCTGCAACAGGAGAAACCGGATGATTTTGTGATCGCAACCGGTAGAACATGCCAATTGGAGCAGTTTATTATTTCTGTGTTTGAAACGCTTGGTCTGAATTGGAAAAATCATTTAGAAACAGATAAAAAATATTTGCGCCCGGCAGATATTAAGAGAGTAAAAGCAAATCCTGCTAAAGCGGAAAAACTACTTAAATGGAAAGCAGAATATACCACCTGTGATGTTGCAAGGTTGATGGTGGAAGCAGAACTTCAAACTGCGCCAGTGAAGCAGTGATGTGGAAAATAAAGGGATAAAAATGAAAAGAGCGTTAATAACAGGTATAACAGGCCAGGATGGCGCATATTTAACCGAATTTTTGATACAAAAAGGATATGAAGTCCATGGTATAAAACGTCGGGCTTCTTTATTTAATACCCAGAGAATTGATCATCTTTACCAGGAAGAACATGTAAAAAATCGTAAATTGATTTTACACTATGGAGATCTGACAGATGCTTCAAATCTTGTCAGAATTATCCAAAAAGTTCAACCGGATGAAGTTTATAATCTTGCAGCCCAATCCCATGTGGCTGTTTCTTTTGAAGCACCTGAGTACACTTCAGACACAAATGCAATGGGTACTCTCAGGCTGCTGGAAGCGATCAAAATGCTTGGCCTTGTTGAGAAATGTCGGTTTTATCAAGCATCAACATCCGAGCTTTTTGGTAAGGTTAAAGAAACCCCCCAGAATGAAGAAACACCATTTCATCCCCGCTCCCCCTATTCTGTTGCAAAACTTTATGCTTATTGGATCGTTGTGAATTACAGAGAAGCTTATGGGCTTTATGCCTGTAATGGCATTTTGTTTAACCATGAATCCCCCCTTCGTGGAGAAACCTTTGTAACCAGAAAAATAACCAGAGCCCTTGCACGCATTTTTCTTGGTCTGAAAAAATTTGTCTCCCTTGGTAATTTGGATGCCAAAAGGGATTGGGGGCATGCAAAAGATTATGTGGAAATGCAATGGTTGATGTTGCAACAAAATAACCCGGATGATTTTGTCATTGCAACTGGTGTTCAGCATTCCGTAAGAGAGTTTGTTGAACTGGCTGCCAATGAACTTGGTATTTTGCTGAAATGGGAAGGTGAAGGGGTTGATGAAAAGGGTATTGTGGATAGGATCAAGCCTTCAAAAATAGAGCAAAGACAAAATTTGGATTTGGGACAAAAAGCAAATATTTTAAAACCAGGGGATGTGATTGTCCGTGTGGATCCCCGTTACTTCAGACCTGCTGAGGTCAAAACCCTGCTTGGTGATCCCGCAAAGGCAAAAAATATGCTGGGCTGGGAACCCCGAATTTCTTTTGAAAATATGATCCAGGAAATGATTCAATATGATTTGGAGGAAGCGCAAAGAGATCACTTGTGCAAACAGGAAGGCTTTAAGGTTTGTAATTTTTATGAGTAATCGGAAATAGGTGTCTTAATACTAAATATTAATAATTAAAACTCGTCAGTCATAAGTTCTCCGATTTGACGCCATATAATGTGTTTTTGAAATTTAAAATATCCCATGTGATATGGCAAATGAGAACTTCGGACTCATGGGATTAAAAGTGTACCCCCCTCCATTTGAGGTAAATTGACTTCCCCGATTTTTTAGGGGTGGAAGGGGGAACTTTTTATTCAATGGAATATTTGTTAATTAAAAGTCCTTTAAGCATACCGGAAAGCCTTCTGCCCAGAACATCCCAGGAATGTTCATCAAGGTATCTATTTTGAGTTTCCAGTTTACTGTTAACGTTTTCTCCTTGGGAAAGTAATTTGTCCAGCCCTTGGACGATATCTTTGATTTTGGTTCCTGGTAATAAATGAATAATATCACCGATATCATTAAAAATATCAAGTGGAGTACAGATAACAGCACGACGGGTTGCAAGGCCATATCGAACAGCGCCGCTCACGGATTCTGCGGTGTTTTGGTAAGGAAATACCACCATGGTGGCTGCCTGTAGCAATTGAAGTGTTTCCCTGTCGTCTGAAAAATCCGTTTTCATTGTCACCGAGCTTTCCAGTTGATGTTTTTTTATTAAATCGAGACAATTCGATTCTGTTTTTGTGGATTCCGGGACTGGGTAGAGTGCATTGAGCATTAATAAATGCAGATTTTTGTGTTTGTTTATCAAAATTGAAAATGCTTCAAGTAAAGCCTCCAGGCCTTTATGGGGTAACATAAAACCATAACTTGCAATTACAATTTTATGGTGCGGTATTTGGGCAAGTTTTTTTGCATCATCCTGTGGCAGAAAAGGGGCTTTTTGAAGGCCATGGGGAAAAATTGCTGTATTTTGGTACAAACCCCAGGATTTTAGTCGATTTAAGTCCTCCACACCATGAACCAGAAGACGATCTACTTTAGCAAGGCTTGTGCGTATTGTGCTGAGGGATGCTTTAAAATCGGGCTTGTTGACATCTTTGGTGGCATGGAAAAAAATAATGGAAAGCAGCTGTTGCTCCTGGGCAAATTCAATGATTTGTTTAAGGGTTTCAATGTTGAAAAAACCAAAGTTAAATTGAATAATAATGATATCGGGTTTTTTTTCTTTTAATGCTGCGAGTAATTCTTTTCCCTGATCGGTGTGGTCCTGCCAACATTTGGTCATTGATGTGTTTTTGTACCCGGCATCCCCACTGCTGTACGATGCAAAAATGTGGGGTTCAAAAATCTCCATATCCAGTGAATCCATCAGAAATTTTGAGTAGGTGGCAATTCCGCACCGGGTATTCCACGAAGAAAGCCATCCAATGAGATATCTTTTTTCTTGAAGAGGGGGAGCTTGTTCAATGTACTTTTCGAGTTTTTGCAACCTTTTTGCACAGTGATTCCAGGTGAATTTACCTTCAATAATCTCCTTGGCATTGAAAAGTTTTGTCTGGAGTTCTTTTTTGGGAGTATTTCGGACTTGTTTCATCAATCGCCCAAGATGCCCCTCATCCGGTTCTGCCCATACAGAATTAAACAGTTGCATATGGCTTTGGGCTGATTGAAAGGTAAAGTCGATTAGCCAGCTGGTCTCCGGTGTGCAAAAATCCATCTGACCACCATGACCTGTGGTGATAACCGGAAGCTCATACCACATTGCTTCGGCCATTGGCAGACCAAATCCCTCACCCCGGGAAGGTGCCACAAGGGCATGACATTGGCGGTAAAGATCAACTATTTTACCTGGGGGAAGATCTTTATTGATAATTTCAATGGGAGGGCACCCCGGGAACCGTTGTTTTATTTTTTGGACCTGTGACTCAATGGTGTTGTGTTCATTGGGAAATGTTTTTATTACAAGGGCCACATCATCTTTTAAGGTAAATGTACCGGCAAAAGCTTTGAGTAGTATATCGATTCCTTTTCTGGGGAAGCAGGAAGAAATATGAAGAAATTTAAAACCGGATTGATTTGCAAGGGGGCATGGAATGACGGGCTCTTTGTGAATGTGATCCATTCCGCATCCGGCAGCAGTGATGGGCAGGGACACCCCATTGTCAATAAGTGTTTTTTTTATAAATTCAGATAGTACAGGCAGTCCATCCAGGTGGCGGTTGAACTGTGTTACCCATTGTTGGGACAGTCCAGACTCTTCCCAGGCAAAATAAAGCAGGTTTATTTCTCCATCCATGTCCGATACCCTGGGGGGATAAAGATTGCGAATGATCACATTGGCTTGACTGCCCTTTTTACCTTTTTGCCATAAAGTCTTTAGTCCTGGAATGCCATTGATGAGTTTTTTGTCCGGTCTATAGTCCCCGGGACCTTCAGTGGCAAAAAGCCCCACAGATCCAGGGGTGCTGCGGTTTAGAGAAAATCCCAGTTCTCTATTCACCACTGCAAGGCTGTATGATGTTTCAAAGGGGCCTTCAATCTGATAATGGGGTTTTTTATTGTAGACCGACCTTGACTCTGTGACTGATGGAATAGCAATTTTTTGTTTTTGCAGGAAAAGCTTTAATTGTTTTATTAGTCTATGTTTTTTGAAATGCTCAACATGTTTTTTTTGTTTTTTTATAATGGCCCGCTTCAGGGCTTTGTCAGTGGATATGATTTTAATAAGAGCTGCAATGGCAGAAGGGTCTTTTTGGGTGACAAGAATTCCTGCGCCATCCATTGTATGGGGAATATTGCTGCTTTTAAATGCCACAACAGGAAGGTTGAATGCCATTGCCTCAATTAGAGGCACTCCAAAGCCTTCGTGTTCACTCATGCAAAGAAACAGGTCGGCAGCCCGGTACCATCCAAAGAGTTCATTGTCCGGGATTTTGCCTGTAAAGTGAATGTGCTCTTCCATACCTGCCGCCATGATATTTTCCATCAAACTCTTATAATACGGGCAATGGGTGTCACAGTTTCCAATCATGACCAATTGAAAAGGACGATGGAAACAATTTTTTAAGCGGTTGGCAATGGATATTAAATCTTGCTGACATTTGTTGGGAGCCACTCTTCCCACAAAAAGTATGGTAAATATATCTGCATTGTTTGTTACAATGTTCTCGTCCCAGGGGCGTTGTTCAAGGATTTCCGTATCCATTAGTAAAGGGATTTGAGTAACGTTTTTATATCCCAGGGATTCCAGTTCTTCTTTATTTGTTTTTGACACGGCAATGGCAGCATCCATTAATGGTAGAAATGTACGTAATTGTTGGCGCCCAATGCGTGAATAATGGTGAAAGGGAGAGTCCTCCGGAAAAAAACGGGCAGGTGTGATATTGTGGTAAATAAGAATCTTTTTGCCTGGAAGTGACTCTATCCAATCCGTTAGTTCATGGCCCATGGAGTGATGAATGAAGATTATATCATTGGCATTGGATGAAAGCTGCTGGTAGTGCAGAAGTTTTTTTTCCAGACCAGGTGCCGGATTTTCAACAAAAATTTGAGATGTAAAGCCCAATTGGGACAGCATCTCTTGAATAAAAATCATGCTGTTGGTTACAGCATCCCCTACGGCTGATCCTGAATGAAATTGATGAATGGCCTTTGGTTTCATTCTTTATATCCTATAACGGCATAATCCTGTTCTTTACTCATGGCAAAAAGGACATCATTGATATCTTGCATGTTATTATCGTCTAAGTATTTGGTTTCTTTCATTAAATTGATTCTGTGCGTTTTGATTTTAGTAAACCCCCTTGCTTTGATTAAAAACTCCAAGGTCTCTGGAGGTATGGGATTTTTGTGGGTGGGATCTGTATAAAAATTACATGCACCCACCATGATATTTTCAGGGTTTGGTGTTTCAAAAATAACAATGCCCCCCGGTTTAATGACCCTGAAGGATTCATCAATGAGAGATATCAATGTTTTAAATGGAAGATGTTCCACAATGTGGAATCCTGTAAGGATCGAGACGCTATGGTTATCTAATTTCATGAGATATTCCATTGCATCTGTTTCGATGACATCAAGATGCATTTCATGGCACCGATTTACCATGACCCTGTTCAGGTCCAGCCCCCGTGCATTGATATTTTGTTTGGCTAAAAGTTCAAGCCACTCTCCACGACCGCAGCCAATGTCCAGAACAATTCCTTTTCCAGTTGCTGCTAAAGCACTTTGGACAAAGGGGATGTAAAAAGAAATGCGGCGTTTGACTTCTTGTCTGCTTCCTCTGAATTGGTCTTGGAAATCGGAATACATATTATCAAAAATATGCTTTTCTGTGTCCTTTTGAGAGGGGTATAGCTGTTCATCGTTGGGCGGTTCGTTTGAATTTTGAACGGAAGCTTTCAAGATGTCAATCTGGTATTCCATATTAACAAGTTGTTGATGTGTTTTGCTGGACTTGTCCAGTTGAAGTGTTATTTTATCGGATAAAGTTGAGAGTGACCTTTTAATGTCTTTATGTTGGTTAAGCTGGGTTTTGACTGTTTTTTTATGACGTTTTTCAAAGTCTTCAGCGATTGTTTGGACTTTTTCTCGAATTGATTTGATTTCTTTTGTATTGGATGAAATGGCAATATCTAATTCTATATGTAAGTCCTTGATGTATCTATTTAATTTACTAATATGATTTGAATGTGAGTGAACGGCTGATTTAAGCATCAGTTGTTCACTAAAAATCATATTCTCCAGTACCTGAATGTTTCTAAAAATAGTGGGAAGATTGATAATTGCTGTTAACAGTCGAAAAAAAATTCCAAATACCGGCACCTGGTAAAGTAGTTGGAGTAAAAAAGGAATAAATAGTCCTTTGATAGGAATTTTGTGACTTCTTCCTTCTTTAGAATAGCGGAGCCTGCCGATAATATTTGTTTTTGTCAGTTCACCTTTTTCCAGACGGGTCAAAAAAGTTTTTTTCCCTTGTTGGTCAGGCTTTCTCTGTAATATTGACTGGTATGCATTGTCAATGAAACGTTCTCCATGGTAATTCAGGAATTCTTTTAAATGATATGAATTTTTTTTGGGTAACGGAAAATATTCATCATTGAAAGAGAATGGTTCAAACTCAGGACAGAGGGAAAATGAAACATTTTTTTTTCCATTGGTTGAATCCAGAGGGGGTAATCGACGCGTTTTTTCATTGACTAATTTTATGAGTTCACAAACATCCACGCCGGGGGTATGCATTTCAATCATAGTTTTACCTCTCAATCAGGTCGGGAGTTTGTTGGGTGATAGTTGTTGCTTTGTTGCATCCATGTATAACTCTGGTGTCAATCGCAATAGACCTGTGAAAATATGGCCATTGCCGGATATGACTTCAAATACGGTGCCTTTGTCCAGCCAGTGGAAGCATTCATCAATGTGGTTCGATCCGGTGTGCAGCGCAGCGGTGATGGAGTATTTCCCTGGTCCTACATTAAACTGATCGAATGAATATGTGACATTGATTCGTTCTCCCTGATTGATAGAAATTTCCTTTTTAAGATGGTATGAATTGGTTCCATAAATATCCTGGCCGTATTTATCTCTAATAACAAAACCTAATGTCAGCTTTTCTATGTCGTTGTGCCCCATTATTTGTATGATAATTTTTACAGGGTGGCCACTTAAAAGGATTTCAGACGGATCATTATTCTCGTTGATCAGTGATATTTTCTCAATAAAGGCTTTGTGGTTTCCGTAGCCTGATGATGAGATGGGCGTATCCTGGTATTGGAGTTTTTCTCCCTGGGACCGCTTTGCAATGAGAAAATTATATGTGTTAATTATGCCCTCTGGTTCACCTTGCTCCAGCATTTTGCCCTTTTCAAGTAAGAGAGCCTTATCGCACAGCACTTTTACAGCATTCATGTCATGGGAGACAAAGACAATGGACCCACCTTTTTTTTTGAATGCTTTGATCTTTTTCATGCATTTTTGCTGGAAATATGCATCCCCCACAGAAAGAGCCTCATCCACTACAAAAACCGTGGGATCAGCGTGGATGGCCACTGAAAAGGCAAGTCTCATAACCATGCCCGATGAGTATGTTTTGATCGGTTCATTTATGAAATCTTTAAGCTCCGTAAACGCGATGATGGCATCCAGTCGATCATCGATTTCTTTGCGGGTAAGGCCAAGGTAAGTAGCATTGTGAATAATGTTATCAATTCCTGAAAACTCTGAATTAAATCCGGTTCCAAGTTCAAGAAGACCGGTTATTTTCCCATTGATGTGAATGGTTCCGGTATCGGGGAGTAAAATACCGGTTAACAATTTTAAAATAGTTGATTTGCCTGCACCGTTTTCTCCGACAATGCCAAATGTTTCTCCTTCCTGAACTTCGAAAGATATGTCATTCACAGCGCTGAAGGATTTGTGGTAAGAGCGTTTTGAAAAAATTTCTTTCAATCTGTCTGATGGAGTTTGATAAAGTTTGAATGTTTTAGAAATATTTTGAACAGAAATCATAATTTCACCATTTTAAAAACATCCAGTGTTTTGGTAGCTGTTTTTTCCCAGTTGAACTCCTTTGCACGAGTTGTTCCTCTGGTTACCAGACTTTTTCTTAGCTTGGTATTATAAGTCATGGTTTCAATGGCTTGGGCTAAGTCATCACTGCTTGAGGGATCAATGAAAATTGCAGCATTTCCAGCAACTTCTGGCATGCTCGCTGTGTTTGAGCAAATTACAGGGCAACCACAGGCCATGGCCTCAAGAATAGGCAGCCCAAATCCTTCATAAAGGCTTGGGTATACAAGGCTTTGGGCGCTATTGTAGATAACTTTCAAATCATTATCAGGAACGTGCCCAATCAGATAAACTCGATTTTTCATATTTATTTTGTTTAATTTATCAAGCCAGTGTTTTTCTCCCCACCCTTGCCACCCCACAAGAACAAGGGGAATGTCCGTATCAGCCTTTTCCATGGCATCAATTAAGAGGTCGATATTTTTACGGGGCTCAAGGGAGCTTACAAATAATAAGTAAGTTGATGGAAGATCGTATTTTGATTGAATTCGAGCCGTCTCCTCTGGTGAGCATTTTGAAAACAAAGGGTCGGGGGCCAGATGTATGGCACTTACCTGTGATGCTGGAACGTTGAGTTCCTCAATGATCTCCTGGCGTATAAATTCTGAAATGGTTAAAATGTGACTGGCATATCTTAGGCGCGTTTTGATAAAATGCTCAAAAAGCCATACCCTTTCTCTGGGGTGTGTTTTACTATGGCGGCGCAGTGATAGGTCATAAATTGAAAAAATTGTTGGTATTTTGGAAATTTTTGCCGGGGTAAAGGCGGTTTCATGGTAGAGTTGAAATGGTTTTTTTTTACATAGTTTATTAAGGCTATGCTCGTATTTTAACCAATGCGCAGCCCTCATTCCAAAGACAATGGGGTCAGGAAAGGCTCTAATTGTTTTTGTGGACTGTTGCCATGTGCCAGGGTCTGCCAATGGAGGCATTGATGGCAACGAGGTTTTGCCATTGAAGTAAGAGATTCTTGTTTCGTTAATCCGATCCATGGCACCATAAAGATTGCGAAGGTATCTGGCAATTCCAGTCAAAAGTCCAGTCATGGGGATTGCGTTGATAAGAATTTTCATATTTTACATTTAAGTGTGGATATTTGCATGGGGTGCGGGTTACATTTTGTGAATGGAGCTTTTTTATAAAAAGAAATGTTTTCTCCCAGGCATGCAAGTTTGTTGGGTGTTGGGTAAAGATAAAATATACCTGATAGAAAGATAAGGTTCAGTGTCAATAGAAGGTAAATCCTGAAACGAAAAACGACTTTTAGGTAAACAAAAAAAATAGCAGCAATGAAGATAGCTGACCAGCAGAAGAGAAATAACGGTTCTATCATAAAAAATCCCTTATATCTTTTTCGAGGTAACGGAAGGTTGCAAAGGCAAAAGAAAGCAGGATATGGGTGGTGATTGTTAAAAATAATAGCGCATGGAAAGGGGGGTAATCATGAAAAATAAACATTCTTTGGTATGATTGAATAATAATATAGGCTGGATTGTAGGGCAGTATCTTTTGAACAACACCTGGGAGTATGTCAGATGTGTAGACAATGGGAGTAAACCAGAACCAAAGTTGTAAAATAACTCCAGTAATTTCCCGCACATCACGAATAAAAACATTAAGCACTGCAGTGAATAATCCAATGGATAGAGCAAGCAGCTGTTGAAGATAATAAAGAAATGGCAGCAGCCATAGGGAAGGATGAAAATCATGTCCCTGGAGCGTCAGAATGAAAAAAAATACCATCATGGAAATTAAAAAAGTAATTGTTTCCGATAAGAAAATGTGAAGCTGCAAAGATGGTAGAGAGGTGCTGACTTTGGATATTATGTGTTTTTTATCTATAAAAACAGAAGTGGATCTTGTTATGGTGGCAGCAAAGGCTGCCCAAGGGATAAGACCAGCTGCCAGGTAAATACCATAGGCATTCATGTCCGACGTTCCGGGAAGCCGTGCGCCCATGACTTTACCAAAAATAACAATATATATAAATAAATTTACCACAGGCCAGATAATTGCCCAAGTGGAACCGAGCACAGAGCCAGCAAAACGCTCTGCAAAATCACGTTTGGTTATTTCTATAATAAATGAAGTGTCCATACTTGGCATAGTTTAGGTCAGTATAAATGTTGATTTGCGTGGAAAATATAGGTGCTGTTAATTTATTAATTTTGTCATACTGATTTTGTGTTTGTGCCGCCAATAAAATTGGCTGTTTTTGAAAGAATTATTTTGGGTTTTTGCAGGTTTCAAGGAAAGGGTTGAAACTTGTTTTTATAATTTTCCAGATAAAAAAGGTCTCTCCTTGAGACCATAGATCTTTTCATTTAACATCCATTAGGATGTTATTTGCAAACCATAATTTTATGATTACACAAACTGACTTTATGACATTAAGTTTTTAAAAAGTCAATATAAAAAGGGCCTCGATTTATTCGGGATACCTTTGGTGCCACTTGAAAGAATGGAAAATATTAGTGTGTGATAGCGTTGTAAACTTTATTTAAAACTCTTTACTTTTGGATCAATTTTTGGCATCGTGATGATATTTAATCCTTGTGTGCTCATTTTATTTTGTTGGGCTCATAAGGGATTCAGCCGTTTTTAATTTACCGTATACTCAAGGCGGGTTATTCAAATAAAAGCTTATCTGGTATTTATAAGCGGTAACTCGATAGACTCTGATTTCCTAAGAGTTTAATGTTTTATTGTGCTTAGTGGTCTAAGCCATGATGTTTATAAAAATTATTTGCAAACCTGGTGTGTTTTCATGCTTTGCTGTGGGCAACTTTGGGTCAGAATACGATTTTTCCATTACAATTATATTGAAACAAATTAAAGGCCGTGTGCAATGCCCTTAACTCAAATAAATAATGAATTAAAACAGAAACTGGAACAGCTGCAAAAAAAGAATGATGCATTAAATAGAAAATTACAGGAAAAGGAATTTCATTTTTCAACGGTGCTGAACAATACCTCCGACGGCATTATCCGCATTGACAGGCAGCTTCGGCCAGTGTATGCCAATCAGGTTTTTTATGATACCACAGGATTCACACCAGAGCAGTATCTGGGGCGCAGCAATGAAGAGATTGGCTTTCCCCGGGAGTTGTGTAATCTGTTTCGAGAAAAAAATCTTGAAGTCTTTAAAAATGCCACTCCCCTGAAATTTGAATTTAAATACCCCACTGCCGGCAATGGACCACGGATGTTTGAAGCTGAAGTTTCACCTGAGTTCAGCGGGGAGGACGATGTCGCAACTCTTATCACCTGTATCCGGGATATCTCAGAATTAAAAGCCAAAGAAAAAGCCTTGGTGCAAGCCCAGGATCAATGGCAGCATACCTTTGATTCCATATCCGACTGGGTCAGCATCATTGATGATCACTGCCGGATTCTTAAAACAAATGAAAGCTCCCAGGGGTTCACCCGGATGTTGCCCAAAGAGGTTGTTGGAAAGCATTGTCATGATATCATCACCAATTGCCTTGATATCAATCCCTGTCCCCTGGAAAAGGCCCTGAAAAGATCTGAACGGGTATCCCATGAAGTTCAACGACCCGATGGAAAATGGTGGCTTATCACAGTGGATCCCATTTTAAAGGATAATGCACCTCCCTTCCAGGCGGTTCATATTGTCAGGGATATTACCGTTTTAAAGCTCAGAGAAAAACAAAATGTTCAATCAAAGAAGAATGCTGCCTTCAGGGTTCTGGCAGGCGGTATTGCCCATGATTATAATAACCTTCTGGCTGTGATTATGGGCAATCTTTCCCTTGCCATTGATCTTGCTTCCCAGGATGATGATCGCCTTGAATTTCTCAAAGAAGCTGAATTATCGGTAAAAATGGCCAGGGATCTAAGTCATAAATTTCTGGCAATATCCGGTTATGAGTACAGCGAAAAAAATATCGGCAAACTCATTGAGCCCCTGAAGTCATCGGTGGGGGAGCTTCCCAGCATTGAGAATATTGAATTAATTGTTAATATTGACAGTGGCTTGTGGCCGGTGAACTTTGACGTGGCCCAGATGCGCATTGTTTTTCAAAATTTATTGATCAATTCAATTGAATCCATGTCCCAGGGCGGTACCCTCACCCTTAACGCTGAAAATTATGTTATTTCAGAGGAAATTTCAAATATTAATTATTTTAAATCCCCGGGGGGCGGTCGTTTTGTGAAAATTGAAATTAAAGACACCGGTTCCGGTATTGCTGAACAGGTGTTGCCGAAAATATTTGATCCCTACTTTTCCACAAAGCAAAGGGGGGTTCAAAAAGGCATGGGACTGGGCCTGGCTGTGGTAAGTTCCATACTGGAAAATCATGGTGGCACCATATCCTTTGATTCTAAAAAAGAAAAAGGTACCACGGTAACGCTTTTGATACCAGCCTATGACCCCAAACGCATGGTTCAACTGGGGAAAAAATATTTTGGAGAAAAGGGGAAAAAGGTTAAAATTCTGGTGATGGATGATGAAATCGCCATGCGGCGGCTCATGGGAAATATTATCCAGAGCATGGGATACGAGGTGGAGCTGGTGGAAGACAGCCAGGCTGCCATTACGGCCTTCCGGTATGCCCTCCAGGCTGACGTCCCATTTGATCTGGTTATTCTGGACCAGATTATTTCCGGCGATATCTGCGGCAGTGATACTCTGAAAAAAATGAAAAAAATCAGTGACAGTGTGAAATCCATTGTTATCAGCGGCTCTCCCCACAGCCCCACCATAACCAATTATAAAGAATTTGGATTTGATGCTGCATTGATTAAACCGTACACCCGGAATGAGGTGAATGAACTTTTGCAGCAAATAATAGAATAATGCAATGAGATCTCTTGATTTTAAAAGCGTCGATTTTGAATAATATTACATGACAATACTTTGGTGAAGATAAAACCGTGAATCTTAGCACCAAAGCGACACTTTGTCGGTTTACCCCAGAATAATTCATTTTTTGTATTCATTGTGTCCGTCAAAACATGCCCGTGCCAGTTATAAGAGTGCCTGTTGTATTAGCATTGACGATAAATGAAATAAAAGGGAATTATGAAAGAAAAGAGAGGAAATCTTCAGGAAAAGCTGGAGCAGGAGATGCTTGAAAGGCTAAGGTTTGAATGGGAAAGAATTCATTACGAACTGGGACATACGGACCATAAACTGGCAGCCCGACTGACAATGCCCTCCATTATAATAATGGATATGAAATCTTGCCTGGGACAATGGGTGAACGATATTCATGAAATTCGGCTGAGCCGGAGCCTTTTAATGAATGGCCGATGGGATTCCATATGCGAGGTACTGCGCCATGAGGTGGCCCATCAGATGGCCGCCACATTTCCCGAACATGAGCACCGGCCCCCCCATGGAGAAATTTTTCAGCACTGTTGCATAAAGAGACAGGCCAATCCCCGGGCCTCGGGCGGTTATCGTACCCTGGAAGAGAGGATATGGGAAAACACCCCGGATGAACCGGATAAAATCATGGGTAAAGTAAAAAAACTCATGGGACTTGCGGCATCAAAAAACAGATTTGAAGCCGCGTCTGCTGCAGCCAAGGCCAATCAGTTTATCTCCCGCTACAATATAGATATTATTAACCATGATAAGCCAAGGGAATTTGAATCCATCTTTATCACAGACCCGGTGCTCAAGCGAACCCAGGCCGCCATGTTTGCTTCGATGATTTTAAAAGAATTTTATTTTGTGCAAACGGTATGGGTCAGTTCTTTTATGCCCCAGAGGGGCAAGGTTGGCTATATGCTGGAACTTACCGGCACAGAAACCAATCTTAAAATTGCAGATTATGTGTTCCACTATATTTTAAAATACGCAGAATCCAGCTGGCTGGAATATAAAAAAAACCACCCCGATTGCCGGAGTCGATCCGGGTACATGACAGGGGTGGTGGCAGGATTCAGGGAAAAGCTTGCATCACAAAAAAAGAAATTCATGGAACAAAATAGAAAAAAGTCCGATCACGCCCAGGATTCAGATGCCCTTATCTGTATGGAAGACAGTCAGTTGCTGCACCATTTTCACATGCGTCATCCCAGGGTGGCAGTCAAATCCATCTCCCACAGTACTGCCAGCCGTTCAGCCTATGAGTCAGGAAAGGAGAAAGGCCGCCACCTTAATGTTGCAAAAGCAATCACCTCCCATGGGGAGAGCACAGGGGGCCTGATATCCGGATAGTCCTGCCTGGCTCTGGCCATTAAGCGCTGCCCCGCCCATGTATACTGTTGTTAGTCATCACTTTCTTCAACCACCTTGTTTTCCAGGTACCCCATACCGGTTATGGCTGTTTCCAGAACGTCACCGGGTCTGAGAAATACCTGGGGTTTTCTGGTGTAACCCACCCCGCTGGGGGTGCCCGTGAGAATAACAGTCCCCGGCAGCAATGTGGTACTTTCCGAAAGATAGGAAATAACCTCACCAATGGAAAAAATCATATCCGAGGTGGAACTTTCCTGCATTAGTTTTCCATTCAATCGACATTCAACGGTCAACGACTGGGGATTGGTTATTTCATCCGCCGTCACCAGAGCGGGCCCCATGGGACAAAATGTATCAAAGCTCTTTCCCCTGATCCATTGTCCCCCTCCGGCATGCTTTTGCCACCGACGTGCAGAAATATCATTGGCACAGGTATATCCAAATATATACCCCATGGCCTCATCTGGAGTAACATTTTTACAGGTTTTACCAATAATCACGGCAAGTTCTGCCTCATAATCCACCTGGGGGGGATCAATACACGATGTGGGGATGGTGATAATGTCCCGGGGACCGGTGACGGCCGCCGGGTTTTTCATGAACACCACAGGGTAATCAGGTATGGGCATGCCGGTCTCTTTGGCATGGAGCCTATAATTAAGTCCAATGCAGAAAATGGCAGTGGGTTGAACAGGGGCCAGGATTTTCTGGACAGCCACCTTTTTGTTGGTGGTATCAAAGTCACCGAAAATATTTCCTTTGATTATTCGGGCTGTGCTTCCATCAAAGGCAAACCCCATATGGAGTTCATCATCCATGTCCAAAAATCTGAGTACATACATTTTCTGTCTCCCCGACTGTTGTGTGTTAAGGCCTCAATGCCTGGTGGTGAAAATTTTTTGTCTATTTTTATACTATTGTTTAACAGATTTGTCATTTGAAATATTCAAATTCATGGGCAATGCTCATCAATTGACCTGGAGTACGGTGCTGATCATTCCGGGAATGACGGTATTGGGGCAGACCGGGGCAGAGTAAGATCCGCCCCGTGGCATTTATTTCAGCCCCATTCCTAAAGGCAAATTTTCCCGGAAAAAACAAAAGTGGCCGGCCCGGTCTTATAAATATGGTTTGTTTTTTTATCCCAATAAATACTAAGATCACCGCCTGCCAGGTGCACCAGAACCTCCGGCCCTGTTTTACCATTTAAGTGTGAAGCCACCACAGCGGCACAGGCCCCGGTACCACATGCCAGGGTTTCACCGGCCCCCCTTTCCCATACCCGCATGTTAATTTCATGCTCATTGACAATTTCAATGAATTCCACATTGGTTTTTTCTGGAAAACAGGGGTGATTCTCAATGGGGGTTCCTGTTTTTTCAACATCCATGGCGCGAATATCCGGTACAAAAACCACAGCATGCGGATTCCCCATGGAAACAGGGGTCAACAAGACCGTGTCATCTCCCACGGTGACAGGGCAACTCACAGCATCTGACAATAAGCCTGTAAAGGGAATTTTATCTGGGGTCAGGGCGGGCTCTCCCATGTCCACTCGAACGGATGAAACTCGATTCTCCTTATCAAAAAAGACTTTGGGCGTCACCCGGCCTGCAAGTGTTTCCACATGAAATTCAGGGCGGTCTATAATGCCGGTTTCAAAAAGCAGCTTTGCAAAACAGCGCATGCCATTGCCGCACATCTGGGCTTCGGAGCCATCGGCATTAAAGATGCGAAAACGAATATCTTCAGTGTGGGAATTAAGAATTAAAATAATGCCGTCAGCACCGATGCCAAAATGACGATGACAAAGCCTGCGGGCAATATCAGGGTAATTGAGGTGCGTTTTTATCGCACCGGTTCTGTCATCCATGAAGATAAAATCATTCCCCAGTCCCTCCATTTTGGAAAAATTTACGTCCATATTAATCATCCTTTTTGTTTTTTGTAGAAAACCGGCAAGCCCCCCCCCTGGGGCTTTCGCTCAGGGGATGTTGACGCTCCACATATCGGCATGTTTCATATCACTGCCACTGGCAGACCTATTTTGATCCCCCTGTGTCGTGTCTGGGAACCCTGCGGGGAAAATGTTCCAGTCAAACAATCTTTACCTGCACAATAATGTCAAAACAGGCAATCTTTTCACGTCCCCTGGATCAAGCGCATATGTTTAAAATGTTGATGATCTCCTGCCCAAGGATATCCATCTGCCACTTGCGGGCACCGTCTATCTCCAGCAACTCCTGCCGACTGCCGGGGGATGCCATGGCAATGGTGGTGATCATGGCATTGTTAATGAGAAAGCCCGGCTCCATGCCGGTTCTTTTACTCATATCTTCCCGCATCTCCTTGAGGGCACGAATTCTTCCGGGAATTTCAGGGGCCACATCCGGTGCTTTTTTCCGGGGATACACGGGCAGCTCTTCCGTGGGAACGGCAAGACCGTCCAGGATGGCTTTGAGGCATTTTTCGCCATACATTCCCATCTGTTTAGGGCTCAGGGCCTTTGATTTTTTGAGTTCAGCAAAAGTGACAGGACGGCGTGTGGCCATATGGGAGATGCTTTCCGCACCCATGATTTTAAATAAAGGAAGATTTTTTTGCCGGGCAATGTCCATGCGTACATGGAGCAGGTGTTCCAGAACCGCCAGACCCCGCCGTGACATTTTTCCGGCCCCTTTAAATTTCATAAAAAGGGGAGCTGAGGAATTGTTATCGTGCTTGACCAGGGTTTGAAGTTGAAATTCCTCCCGGGCCCAGGCAAGCCGACCGCAGTCTTCCAGCTTTTTCTTTAAAATCCGGGAAAGTTCAATGAGATTTAACACGTCGTTGAGACTGTATGCGATCATTTCATCTGACAGGGGCCTTTTGGACCAATCTGTTTTTTGAAATCGTTTGTCCAGGCAAAGATTAAAATGTTTTTTGAGCAACGCGGCAAGGCTGCGCCGTTGAATACCAAGAAAGCGACAGGCAATCTCTGTGTCAAAAAGATTGTGAATGCGAATATTACAATCCCTTTCCAGGGTTCTGATATCAAAATCTGCGCCATGGAATACCTTGGTGATGTCGGGGTTTTCACAAAACAGTTTTAAGGGAGAAAAATCAGTGATACTCAGGGGATCAATGAGAATATTTTGAGTGTCATCGGCAATTTGTATCAAACAAACCTTTTCTTTGAAATGATGCATGGAGTCTGCCTCAAGATCCATGGCGATCTGGTTTTTTGTCTTCAGTTTGTTACATATCTTTACTAACTCCTCATCTGAGCTGATCATAGTATAATCAATCATTTTTTTCTTGACCGTTTCAGGCAGTTGCCTTAATGTTTAAGTTTTCCACAAGTAATCGACATAAATATTTTCATACATCTATTATGCCGGATTAAAGTTCCTGTTTTTACAGTGGGTTTTGCAGGAATTTATAAATAATTTTAATTAAACTCTTTAATAATGGATTAAAATCATGATCAACATAACACTTCCTGATAATAGTATAAAGGCTTTTGAAGCCTTTCCCACTGGAATGGATGTGGCAAAAACCATCTCCGAAGGATTTGCCAGAAGCTGCGTGGCCATGGAGGTGGATGGTCAGCCCATGGATTTAAGCTGTGACATTACCTGTGACTGCGGATTGAAATTTATCACCACCCGGGATGATGCCGCCCTTGAAATTTTAAGGCACAGTGCGGCCCATGTCATGGCAGAAGCGGTTCAAAATCTTTATGAACGTGCTGCCCTTACCATTGGGCCGGTGGTGGAGGACGGTTTTTATTATGACATTGATATGGACCCCATATCAGAAGAAGACTTTCCTGCCATTGAAGCTGAGATGCAAAAAATAATTAAAGCCAAAAAAAATTTTGAGCGCACCGTTGTATCCAAGGACGAGGCCCTTGAGATGTTCAAGGACAACCCCTATAAAGTGGAACTCATCCAGGCCCTGGACGACCAGGAAATTTCCCTTTACCGTCAAGGTGGATTCACAGATCTTTGCCGGGGCCCCCATATTCCCCACACCGGCATGATCAAAGGGGTCAAGCTCATGAAAACCTCCGGGGCCTACTGGCGGGCTGACCAGACCCGGCAGCAGCTCCAGCGACTCTATGGCACCGCATTTTTTGATAAAAAAGCGTTAAAAAAACATCTTCATCTCATTGAAGAGGCCCAGAAACGGGACCATCGAAAAATCGGTACAAAGCTTGACCTGTTCAGCTTTCACCAGGAAGCCGCAGGCATGCCTTTTTTCCACGCCCGGGGCATGGATATGTGGAATGTGCTGCTGGATTACTGGCGGGAGGCCCACAGGGAAGCCGGATATGTTGAAACCAAAACCCCGGTGATGCTCAGCCGTCATTTATGGGAAAAGAGCGGTCATTGGGAAAACTACAGAGAAAACATGTACACCTCCGTGGTGGATGAAGAAGAATATGCCATCAAGCCCATGAACTGCCCCGGGGGCATGCTGCTGTACAAAACCGGCTCCCATTCGTACAGGGATTTACCCCTTCGAGCCGGGGAAATCGGTCTGGTGCATCGTCATGAACTTTCCGGTGCCTTGTCCGGCCTGTTCCGGGTCCGGGCCTTTCACCAGGACGATGCCCATATTTTCATGATGCCCGAACAGATTGAAGAAGAGATCCTCGGGGTACTTCAACTGGTGGAAAAGGTGTACAGTCAATTTGGTCTGGGGTTTCATCTGGAACTATCCACCCGTCCTGAAAAATCCATTGGGTCCGATGAAAAATGGGAGCAGGCCACCAATGGCCTTAGAAATGCCCTGGACAAATATGGCAAAGAGTATCTCATCAATGAAGGGGATGGGGCCTTTTATGGACCTAAAATTGACATCCACATCAAAGATGCACTGGGCAGAACCTGGCAATGCGGCACCATTCAGCTGGATATGGCCCTGCCGGAACGATTTGATCTGACCTATAAAGGCGCTGACAACGGAAAACATCGCCCAGTGATGATTCACCGGGTTATTTACGGCTCCATTGAGCGGTTTTTTGGTATTCTGGTGGAACATTTTGCCGGAAAATTTCCCCTGTGGCTGGCCCCGGTCCAGGCAATTTTACTTCCCATCAATGACGCACTGAATTCCCATGCAAAAAAACTTCAAAAACAGATGTCAGCCCTGGGAATTCGATGTGAAGTGGACAAAAGGACCGAAAGCCTGAAAAAGAAAATCCGGGAGGCCCAGGTAAACTATGTACCCCTGATCATCACCGTTGGTGAAAAAGAGAAAGAGTCAGGCACCCTGGCGGTGAGAACCCTGGATGGGAAGGTCCGCATGGGACTGACCATGGAGGAATTTTCCCAGGTGGTGCTGAAACATATCAAGGAAAGAACCCTGGATGCTCAACTGTTTCAGTAGACAGGCTTTGATATATCGATGGCCCCTGGTAATTTATCTCATTGCCATTTTTGTGCAATCGTGCTTTCCGTCCCCGGAGGTGCTGCAGGATGTTGATTTGTCTGACAAATTGCTCCACCTGGGGGGATATGCACTTCTGGGGGCTTTGACGGTGAGGATGTTGAAACGGGAATTAGCGGCCCGGCCTCCGTGGAAAATAATTGTGCTGGCCGCGGCGGCCGGCACAATTTATGGAATTTCCGATGAACTTCACCAAGCCCTGGTCCCGGGCAGATCTGCCGATGTTATGGACGTTGTGGCAGATTTTGCAGGCAGCACCCTGGGAGCCATTATTTTTTGGTGGGATTTGCCCATGATTGACACCCCCGCCGCAAACAATCCCCATAGCATTGATGTGTAAGCTTTGTTGTGTCCGGCAAAACATGTCCGTTTTATATGAAATACCCCCGCAAACCCGGGGAATATCTCTACCTTTGTTGTGGGCGGAACGAGGTCAGAATACGGTCCGCCCGTGGCGGTTATATGAAATACCCCGCAAATGAGGGACGTATTTCAAGCTTCGTTGTGGGCAGAGCAGGGTCAGTACAAGATCTGCCCGTGGCAGTTATTTAAAAAATTGGGTTTTAGAGGTCACTTCGGCTTTAACTTGATTCAGGGTTTCCGTGAGAACGGCAATGACATTTTCCCGGATATCCCCCCCCACCACAATGAACATGACATCATCCCCCACCTGGAGTTCTTTTTCTTCGGCAATCTCCACAATCACATCCACAATGCCCGGCTTATTTTTCTGGAAATCCACAATTTCCTTAAGTTTTTCATGATTCACCGTGACCTTGAGCCCTGTTACTTCCTGACCTTCTCTGGAGGTTGCACGAACCACACCATTGTGACATAGAATCATACCGGCTTTATGGTAATCTGGATGAGCTTTCAGTTGATTAATCATTTTTTGAACATTCATGTGCTGTTTCCCTTTTTAAATATGTTTGTAAAAATAAAATTCATAATTGACGGCAACGTATAGAATCAAACAAAAATAAACATAAGAACTTTTTCAAAGATAGCAAAGCCACTTTGAAAAGGATGCCATTTAAGGGCTTGCCCGGGTGATTAAAAAGTGATAATTGTTGGATTTATCGTCGGCAGAACAGGGTCGAAGGGCAATACATGAATCATGGAACAGGATGTTTTTATATGAAAAGAGAACGAACCATTTTCACCCAGGAAGATATTGAACGGGCCATCACCCGGATGTCCTATGAAATTATTGAAGCCCACAAGGGGGTACAAAATATCGCCCTGGCAGGAATTTTGACCCGGGGGGATTTCCTTGCAAAACGCATTCAGCATAAAATAGAAATGCTGGAAGGGGTGCAGATTCCCATGGGGGTCATGGATATCAATCTCTACCGGGATGACTGGACCCAAATCAGCCATCACCCCATTGTCAGGCCTTCAAAGATGCCTTTTTCCGTTGATGATAAACAAGTAATCCTTGTGGATGACGTGCTCTTCACCGGGCGCACCATCCGGGCTGCCATGGATGCACTCATGGATTTTGGCCGCCCCCCCCGCATTGAGCTTGCGGTGCTTGTGGATCGGGGCCACAGGGAACTGCCCCTCCAGGCCGATTATAAAGGCACCACCGTTGCCACCCTTCGCAACGACACCGTCAATGTGTTTCTACAGGAATATGACGGTGAAGACAGGGTGTTCATTAAAGAGGACAATTAATTATGAGCACATTGCTGCATAAAAAAGAAACCCCCCGAAATATCCGCCTGGCCATTGTTTCGGTATCCACCACCCGGGGAATCGCAGAGGATAAAAGCGGAATCTGGATGAAAAAACAGATTAAAAAAGAAGGCCATGAAACAGTGGTACATCATGTGGTCACCGATGAGATCAATGCCATACAGGAGATGGTGAAGCATGTGGTTAACGATGTGGAACCCCATGTGATTCTCATGTCCGGCGGTACAGGTTTAAGCCCCAGGGATGTCACTGTGGAAGCTGTTTCTCCGCTTTTCACAAAGGAACTCACCGCCTTTGGCCCTTTGTTTGCTCAGCTGAGCTTTGACCAGATTGATTCGGCAGCCATCATGTCCCGGGCTACGGCGGGAATTATTGGTAACACTATTGTGTTTAGCATGCCCGGAAGCCTCAATGCCTGCAAGCTGGCCTGTCAGAGTTTGATTTTTCCGGAACTTGGACATTTGGTGAAGCACCTGTCCGAGGCTCCTTGATTTATGATGCTATACCTGCCTCGGGCAGGCCTTATTCTGATTGGGTTCTGCCCACAACTAAGCTTGAAATACTCTCCTGATTTGCGGAGTATTTCATATAACTGCCATGGGCAGACCGCCTTCTGATCCGCTTCTGCCCACAACAAAGGTAGAAATGCCCCACAGATTTGCGGAGTATTTCATATAAAAAAACCTTAAAAAAGAGGTGACACATGGAAAAACTTGACGCATTACTGGATGAATGGGAAGACACAGAAACCCTTACCCGCAAGGCATTCATTGCCATTAAGGATCACATCATGGCCATGGAGGGCATCACCCTTGAATTTAATGCCCGTCCCGGGGTAAGTTATTCCCTCCGGCCCCGACACACCAACCAGTCCAAACGCAATCTGTTTGCCATGGCAGATGTCATTGATGATGATCCTAAGGAACGCTGGTTGTCTGTCTGTTTTTATGAAGACATGATCACAGATCCCGATGAGGAGGGCGATCTCATCCCCGAAGGGCTCATGGGAGATGACGGGTATTGTTTTGACCTTGATGAGTATGATGAAAGTGCTGTTGAGTACATCAAGACTCGATTAACAGAAGCATTTAAATCAGCCGTGGCAGAATCCTGAAAAATATTTTTTACGATTTCTGTATGGACTAACCCTGAAACCGGACCTGGATCTAAGTTTAAAACTGCAATACCGCCAAAGACATCGTTTCTTTGATTAGACCCAGGCCCAAAAAGCCTGTCCGACAACGGACATGTCAACGGAATATCATCATGGCACAACCCTGACCTTGTCCTTTTGAAAGTTGATCGTAAGCAGGAACACTATATATGAGATACAACCTCTATCAACCATAACGCTCTGTAATTAAATGCAAATTTTACAAATAAAATTTTATCACAAAATAGCCAACGTTATGAGTATGCCCTCTTTGGAGTTATCGTCATACCTTAAATCGAATATTTAAAATATCCCCATCTTCCACGGTATACTCTTTACCCTGGACATACATTTTTCCCATTTTTTTTAATTCAGCCTCAGAACCATATTCCATGAGCTCATCATATTTAATCACTTCGGCCCGGATAAATCCCCGTTGGAGATCCGAATGAATCACACCGGCTGCCATAGGTGCCAAAGAATTTTTTCTCACTAACCACTGCCGGACCTCATCCTGTCCTACAGTGAGAAAGGAGATAAGGCCCAAAGCCTTGAGGCACAGCCGGGTCAAGCTCCCCAGTGCAGTCTCTTTAATGCCAAGATCCTCCAGGAATTCTTTTTTTTCTTCCTCGTTATCCAGAAGGCCGATTTCAGCCTCCACCTTGGCAGACACCAGCATGGCTTCCATGGACTGAGCCTTGCATGGTGCCTTGAGCGCTTCAAGCAAGGCTGTGTCCCCCACATCATCTTCAGATACATTCACAGCCAAAATCATCTGTTTTCTGGTGATAAAAGGATAACTTCTGATCATGAGCTCTTCATCATCTGTGAGATCCAGGAGACGAAGGGGGGTTTCCTGCTCCAGGTGGGTCTGCATCTTTTTCATGAGTACCAGCTCTTTTTGCTGATCGTCCTCTTTTTTCTTTTTCAGGAGCTCTTCAATGCGTTCAATGCGTTTTTCCACAAATATTTGATCATGCATCAAGAGTTCTGCATTGACCATTTCCGTATCCCTCAATGGATCCACAGACCCTTCGGCGTGGTAGATGGCATCATTCTCAAAGGCCCGGACCACATGGCAGATGGCATCCATGTCTGCAATATCTCTGAATATATCCCCCCGGGCAATATTTTCCTGTTCCATTTTGGGTAACAGAACAAGGTCAATGCGGGCTCTCACTTCTTTTTTCGGGGCATACATTTCCACCATGTTATCAAAGCGAATATCAAGGATGTCAGCAGTGCCCGGTATGGGTTTTGGGGCCCCTGCCTGTTCTTTTAATTCGCTTTCTGTTAATATCTGAAACAAAGTTTTCTTTCCGGTCTGGGCCAGACCTATTATTCCGATTTTCATTTTTTGTCCTTAATTATTTGAATGGATGATGATAATGGGGGAGTAAATACAGATCAGTAAAACAGATATCTTGTTTTACCCAGATAATGCAGCATTAAAAAAAATAGGCTTGGTCATAACGTGGGCCATTTTGCCATAAAACCTTAGTGATAAAAATTAACTCAATTTTCGGGCTTCATTTCAAAGCCGGCATTTTTAAATGTACCGATGGGCTCAGTGGCCGACGGAGTCAGGCTTTTGTTATTGATGTTATCGACCAGGGCCTTTGCTAACCCAAAAAGCCTCGATAATGTCAATAACGAAAGCCTGACCCCACCACGAAATGCGAACACCGAAAGTTGAGAAATTAATATATCTAATTACAGTGTGTTGTAGTTGGTAAAATTTAATCTCACGTATCGTGACCCAGCTTATGATCAATCCCCAAAAAAATAAACACTGCGCTTCCAATATCATGCAGCAGGGCAAATAAAAACAGATACTCAATCATTTCATTGGTTAGATCATATGTTTCGTATTTTTCTGGATAATCCCCTGTTTTAGGATTATATAATGTATCGAAAATATCTATAGATGAATTTACAACACTATTTTAAAGGTTTGTGGGTAATTTTGACACTATAATTAAACGCATCATTGGTGTTTTCAATAACTAAAGCCGGTCTTGTATTACCTTATGGAGAATATCTTTCACAAAATCCTTCATGTTTTCTGTGGCATAATTGGTCAGGTAAAATTTTTTTTGTGCAGCAATGGCTTTATCTGTGAGAAGCTTGTCAATACCCTCTGAAAACACCTGGAACAGGTAGGCTTCATCTGTGATGTAAAGATCCAGCACAGCCAGGGTTTTTATTTTGAAATTTCCCAATATGGTGGGAGGTTTATGATAAAAAAAACCGGATTGTCGTGGACGGGGATAATCTTTAAGTCCAAAAATAATATTGGGTGATGACTGGCTCACAGCAACCCTCCTTTCCGCGCATGGTATATAATAACTATAGTGTAGATCATTTGAAAAATCAAATAAGGCAGAAAAACCATCAGCCGCATGGGTCCTGGAATGGTCACCATCCACAAAGCTCCCACCCCCTGTAAAACAGCAACCCCCCAATAAAAGACAGTGACTTTAAAATGGGTAAATCCCAGCCTGTTAAACAATTGATATAAGTGGGTTCTATGGGCCTGGAACACATTTTCACCCTTAAAAAGTCGCCGAATGAATGTAAAGCTGGTGTCATAGATAAAATGAAAAAGAAGCAGGGGTAACACCAAGAGCGAGGTGTGCGCATTGTCATATAAAGAGGCAATGATGGGCAGGACACCAAAGGTAAACCCAAGAAAGGTACTACCAATGTCTCCCATAAAGAGCTTGCCCCGGGGAAAGTTAAATATTAAAAATCCTGCCACACCTGCCACAAGGGTATATGATACAATGTAGGCAAAATCGCTGCCCTGGGTATAGGTGATAATACAAAAGAAACTTCCGGCAATAATGGCATTACCCCCGGCCATGCCGTTGAGGCCATCCATGAAATTATAGGCATTAATCATGCCCAATATCCACCAAAAGGTGACAAAATATCCAAAAGCTCCCAGGGAGCGATTGGTCAAAAACATTAAACCCGGGGGGAAATCCACCCGGTGGATAATGATGCCAAATCCCATTACCATCAGAACGGCAATGACGTGGGTGGCAAGGCGGATGTAAAAAGGTTTTTTCTTGAGATCATCATACAGGGACATGCCAGCAATAAGTAAAGCAGAAAAAGTAAATCCCAGAAAAAAACGTTCTGAAATCATTGTTTTCCCCGCAAACAAATAGAGCATGATCATGCTTAGAAAGAAAGTAAACACAATGGCAACACCTCCGATGGTGGGGGTGGGTTTTTTATGGGAGGAGCGCCCGTTGGGGATATCCAGAACCTGGGTACGTTTGATTAAAAACAGGCTGATGGCGGCAGATACCAGCAAAAGTACCAAAGCAAACAAAAAATGACCTGCCAATGAAAAAATTAACATGATTTTTTTTATCTTGAATTGTGACCTGGGTCAAGGTAAAAGTATGGCCTTGTTTGTTGATAAATTACTTTTGTGTTGATACATTTTTTATTATGGCGTCAAATATATCACAGGGGTGGATTACCTTGAGGTGGGCACCTGTAAAAAACGTGTCAAGCAAACGTTCTCTTTTGTCTAAATTCTTTTTCACGCTTGGAATTAAAACAAACGCTTAATCAATGCGTCCCACACCTGGAGCAATGGGGAACCCATGAAAAGACAAAAAAATACCTTAGTTATAATTCTGTCCATTTATGCTATTCTAATGCTATGGTTAACGCTGTTGCTTCTTTCCAGATACCAGTATCAGGGAGGAATTCGAGCCTATGAAATGAAAGAATATGATCAGGCGACATCGCACCTTTTTGCAGCAAAAAAAATATTACCCCAAAAAATTGCCGATATTCTGGGCAAAAGAGATCTGTTTCGCATCCACACAGCCCTTGGAAAAACGTTATACCAGCAGGCTCTGATTCTAATCAAACAGACTGCGGTGGGAACAACCAGGCGTGAGAACCTCAAGTCAGCCTACGCCCTTTTTAAACAGGGGCATGAATTTCTTAAAACAGCTGTAGCACACGATCCCCTGAGTTATCGCACCATGTTCTGGTACGCCAAGATAACGGCTAAGGTGGCGGCACTCCAGCCCTATTTTGATTCTCATCTCCCCCCAAACACCTATGACCCCCTGCCTGTTTTTCAGAAAGCTGCGGCCCTGAGGCCCGCCGGTATCACCGTTCGATATGAAATGGCCCATTATTACCATGGTAAACAAATGACCGAAAAATTGAAAGAAATGGTGGAAGAAATTGCCACCATTTACCCCATGTCCCATGGATACCTGAAAACACAATCCTGGTTTGATGCTGATGTGAAAATTTACTTTCGTAAAGGGTGTCTGAAAGCGCTGGCCGCAGGAACCACCCCCCGGGAGACCCTTTCAATTCTCTCATCCATCTCACTGGGAGATGGCCAGGTGGATGCAGCCATTAATTATTATCAGCGCAGCATGGGGTATAAGCCCCATCTCAATTCAGCTGTCACCCATCGGTATTTGGCAGGCCTGTACTTTAAAAAAGGGGATATGGATCAAAGTTTTGCACTGTTTTTAAAGGCACTGGACAGATCAAAAGACCTTAAAGGGGAATTAAATTCCATTTACAGACGCTTTCGGTCGGAAAAAAAATTTGATGAATTTCTCCAATTTATCCGATACGTGGAAGCGCATCGACCCCACTCTTCAGTGGAGAAAATGATTCTGGTGAGATGTTTCATGGACATGGGGCAACTGGAAATGGCCAAGGCAAGACTTGAACGAATGAATGCACAACAACCCACAGCCCATGCTTGGTACCTCCTGGCCAACATTGCCGAGAAACAGAAAGACTGGGATGCCATGGAACTGGCAAGCCAGCGGGCCACGGTACTGGAGAACAGCAACAGCCAATACCACTATTATTTTTGCCGGGCACTGCAAAGGAAAAAAAAACATGAGCGGGCGGAAATTGCTGTCACCCGTGCCCTTGAAACGGCAAAAAAGAAAACAGCCGGTCTTTATAATCACCGGGCATGGATTCGATGGACCCTGAAAAATTACCCAGGTGCCATTGAAGACTGGCGGCAATGCCTTGAACTTCATCCAGACAACAGCATCTATTATTTCAACATTGCCAGGTCCTTTCATCAGCAGTCAATGGATATAAAGGCCATGAACTATGCCCGGCGGGCCCATGAGCTTGCTCCGGACAACAAAAAATATCAAGACTGGATACTGCAACTCTAACGCCTTCCCATTGCCCGTACCCGGGCTTCTTTATTGACTTTTTACCCGGATACATATATTGATGGGGATAGAATTGAAAGCTGAAAAGAGTAAAAAACAGTGTACGTTAACCATGGAGTTCATACTGGAGGGTTATGAGAATCGCCGGAGTTCAAACCATATAAGGTTCTGAAATTCCGATGGGTCATATCCCCTTGGTCAGCAGAAAAAATTGATAGATTATAAAGTATTATCACGAAAAGTAACACTGGTGAACCCGCTGGGGCTCCATGCCAGGCCAGCGGCCATGATTGCAAAAATTGCCAGAAATGCAGAAAAAAACATCTGGCTTGGAGATGAAAATTACAAGGCGGATGCCGCCAGTGTCATTGATATCCTCTCCATCAGCGGAACAAAGGGAAAAATCTTTGTTCTGGAGGCTGAATCAAAAAAAGACCTCCCCTTGCTGGATGCCATCGTGGCCGCCTTTGAAAATGGGTTTGGAGAAATGACAAATGGATAAGACTGAATCAAAAGAAGTGGTGCTCAGGGGGATCGGCGGTGCCCCGGGGATCTGCATTGGTAAGGCATATCTGGTGGATCGGGAAGGTGTAGATCTCATCAAGCGCTACGCCATTGTGGATCGAGACATTCCCGCCGAGGTCAACCGGTTTAAAAATGCCGTTAAAAAAGCCAAGGATGAGCTCAAAGCGGTGGTGGAATCCTTGGGAGAAGATTTTTCCAGCCAGGTGGATATACTGGAAACCCACCTGGTATTGTTCAAAGACAAGCTTCTTTACGGTAAAACCATTGACTCCATTACCCAGGATAAAATCAATGCCGAATGGGCCTTGAAAAAAGTGACCCGTCAGGTAAAGACCATGTTCCAGCGCATGGAAGATGATTATCTCAAATCCCGGGTGGCGGATATTTCCCAGGTGTCAGAACAGATCATGCGTCAGCTCATGGGGGCCCAGGATATAAAAATATCTGACATCCGCATGCGGGTGATTCTGGTGGCCCACGATCTCTCCCCGGCTGATACCAGTCAAATTCAACTGGAGCACATCAAAGGGTTTGTCACCGATCGGGGGGGAAGAGATTCCCACACCAGTATCATTGCAAAATCCCTTAACATCCCTGCTGTCACCGGCCTTGGTACTGCCACTGTTAATGTTCAAAATGATGATATCCTCATTGTGGACGGCTCCACAGGTCAGCTTATCATTAATCCCGAAGAAGACACCCTGTTCCGATACGAGGAACGCCGGGCCCAGTACGAGCAATACCGGGCACTCATAACCCGGGAGAGCCATCTGCCATCGGTGACACTGGATGGACATGCCATGAAACTCATGGCAAATATTGAGCTGGTGGAAGAGGTGGTATCTGTACGGGATAATGTGGCCCATGGCGTGGGCTTGTTCCGCACAGAATTCATCTACATTGACCAGAAACGATTCCCCACGGAAGATGAGCTCTTTGACCGTTATAAAGAAGCTGTGGAGCTGATAACCCCCCAGCCGGTGACCATCCGGACCTTGGACATTAACGGCGACAAGGTCTTGCCTTATTTTAAAAATATTGGTGAAGAAAACCCGGCATTGGGACTTCGGGCCGTTCGTTTCTCCCTTCAGCGGCCGGAAATATTTCTCACCCAGATCCGGGCCATCCTCAGAGCTGCCGCTTTTGGCAATATCCGATTGCTTATCCCAATGATTACCTGTGTGGAAGAAATTATTGAAGTCAAAGAGCTGCTGAATCGGGCCATCATGGATCTTACCCGGGAAGAAATGGTTTTTAATAAGGATATCCCCCTGGGTATTATGATTGAGGTCCCGTCGGCGGCCATCATGGCAGATGAATTGGCCAAATATGTGGATTTTTTCAGTATCGGCACCAATGATCTCATTCAATACTCCTTGGCCATTGATCGTAACAACCGCCAGGTGGCCCACCTCTATCGCCCTTTAAATCCAGCGGTACTCCGGCTTATCAAAATGGTGGTGGATGCGGCCCACAGACAAAACATCATTGTTACCATTTGTGGAGAGATGGCCGGAGACCCCTTGAATGTGCCAGTGCTCATGGGATTGGGTTTTACCGAGCTTTCCATGAATCCCGGCTCCATCCCGGTGATTAAACAGGTCATCCGAAAACTCAATTACCAGGATGTCTGTAAAACTGCAAAAAAAGTTCTGGGTATGGATAATACTGAAGAAATTTATCAATTTGTACACTCGACATACACCGAGACCCTTCAATGATTTCCATTCCATGGTGGAATATTTTTTAAATTTACTTCCAGATCCAGGAGGTTCCAAATAACCAATATTAAAATTGATGGTTATGGGTATAAGAAAGTAAATTTTGAAAAAATACAAAATGTATTACAACGTTGAATCCAAAATACACTAAAATATTTAGGCGGATCATTATAGCAAATGGAATCTGATCATATAAAAATTATTGCAAGCAATAGAAAAGCAAGGCATGAGTACCATATATCCGATGAGGTGGAGGCCGGTATAGTCTTGGTGGGTACCGAGGTGAAATCCATCCGGGAAGGAGGTGTAAATCTCAAAGATTCCTATGCTGATATTAAAAATGGCGAAGTTTTTTTGAGACAGCTTCACATTTCCCCTTATAAATATGCGTATTATAATAATCACGATGCCCTGCGCACACGAAAATTATTACTCCACCGTCGGGAGATTAATAAGCTTACCGTTAAAATCAATGAGCGGGGATTTACCATTGTTCCTTTGAAAATTTATTTCAAAAATGGAAAAATAAAAGTGCAACTGGGTCTTGCTAAAGGTAAGAAACTTTATGATAAGAGAAATACAATCAAAGATCGGGACATTAAAAGAGACATGGATCGGGAAAAGAAAAATTATTAAATTGCTAATAATATTGGGTTATTCAATAAAGGCGGGTAATGTGTTTTTGTCTTGTCCGGGTAGGCAATTTTTTATTACCAGTTCATTTCTATGAGCATACCTGCATTGAAAGATTTTCCTGAATTTGTAGTGTATAAGCCAGGAGTCTCATAGGTTTTATCCCAAATGTTTTCGACGAAAAAATTAATGCCAAATGGAAAAATATCAGTTATTTTAAGATGAATGTCCATCAGCCATACATCTGGATAGGTAACTTTTATGAACGTTGTGGTAGCTCTAGGATCGGTGGGGTCAGCTTCGTATAAATAATAAAGCTGTGTTTCAGCAATATAGCGTAATTCTGGAATAAAAAGAATGTTTTCTGTCATGTTCCATTGAAGAGAAACGTTGGCCATTGTCTCTGCTCCGGTATCATAATCATATTTTAAAATTTTCAACTCCTCTTGCCCATTTTCCAGATCATACCTCATGTATTCAGAGGTCTCTTGGGGACCATTGTTGTTTAAAGTGGTGACATTGCCTGAAATTAAAAAATTTTTCGATAATTGTAGTTTCCACTCCAGCTCTGCTCCCCAAATAGTTTGACTGTTTGGTGTGGAAAGATTTACCCCTGCATCCCGATTTTCAAAAATTTGATTTTTGATTTTATTTCTAAAAAGAGTGAATGATATTTCTTTTTCTTTTCCAGACTTCCAGGCAAATTGAATATTGGTGCTGTTTATTCGTTCAAGATGGCTAATTCTTCCTTCTGCCACCTGTTTTGCAAAAGGAGTTCTATAGGCCGTTCCATAAATGCTTTTTAAAATAAAATTGGGTGTAAAGTCCCATGCTACTCCAGTGCTGTAACTGATTCTGTTTTCAAATTCATCATGATTATCATTTCTTACCCCTGCCCATATTTCAAAATTTGTAAACCTTTGTCGGTATTGACCAAATACTGATATGAGTCTATTTTCATAATCTTCAGTCTGATAGGGTGGGAGTAAATTTATATTTTCCTTGTTCAGATAATTAGGCATGAAGCCTTGCCATATAAGGATATCTTTAAAAGATGTCTTTCTCCAAGATGCACCAGCTGTCAGTAATCCATTTTCTTTATACATGGAATGGTCGTAGATTAACTCTCCATAAAATGATTGTTCAGATTGATCAAAATCTTTGTCAATGATGTTAAGGTTGGTATCTTTGTTTGTATAGTAGCCAGTAAAACGGATACCTGAATCAATGCCGGTGGACTTAGATGCTTCTATTTTTAATGTTTGAGTAGGTTTGGATTGTTCTTCCTTCCATGCGTATTCTCCAGACCAGTCATATACTGAATACGCATTATTGTTGTTTGTTATTCTTGCTGAAAAGTTCAACCAGTTATCAAATGACAGGTTTGAGTAAATTTCGTAATATTCTGAATTTCCAGGTGTGGCCTCTCCAAATCGTTCATTGGGTGCTGTGGCTGTTTTTCCATCATTCCAGAATTTAATTACATTAAAGGTCTTGTCGTCCTCTTGGACTGTTTTTGCCGAAATAGAAAGAAATGAATCCCATTGTCCCTTGTCAGCACCAAAATTGAGGAATGTAGAGCAAGCGTCATCCATGGATGACGCGCTGATTCCGGTTTTAACTCCTTGAAAATCCTTTCCTGTGAATGGAACGACATTGATCACACCTGCAAATGCATCTGGACCCCATAAAACAGATCCTGCGCCTCGAATAATTTCGATTCGTTTGATAGCAGCCAGAGAAGTTTCGTTGTCAATATTCTGGCCGGATTTGCTTGCGGATGATCCCATGGGAACCGTGTCGTATAGAAAAAGTGTGGAATCTGGAATCCCTCGAAGAAAGGGAATATTACCTCCTTCAATTTCGTTGATATAAAAACCCGTAGATTTCGCAAGAAGATTAGCAATGGTAATGTTACTTGTATTTTGGATCCTTTCATTTGTTACAACATCTGCAATGGCGGGCGCCTTCCAAGCCGCTTCCTCTCGCCTTGATGCCAGAGAAATAACTTCAAGGTCTTCTCCAACAAATAATAGCATGGTGTCAGCGGCCATAAGGGTGGGGAGTGGAAATATGATTTCAAACATAATAAAAAGATGGAGTAGGCAGAAAACCATAAAGCAGCTTTTAGGAAATGTTGTGGAGCTGTTATCTTGTTTCCATTTTTTATGGTTTGAAATTGTTTTTGCTTTGGTGATACTTTTTCTCACGGGCTGCAACCTTCTTTTTCGAGTTTATCATCATCTTCGATATTTTTTAACAATACCCTAAATTTTGCTCGACTGAGCCCCAGGAGTTTTGCGGCTGAGGTTTGGTTATTTCCGGCAGCAGTGAGTGCCTGCTTAACAAGACTGAGCTGCACTGTTTGCAGTTGAATTCCATTGGGGGGAAGTTTTATGATGGTATCATTTAAACCTTCTGGGTGGTGAATTTTCAGAAAAGAAAGCGTTTCAGATGTTATTTTTCCGGTATTTTTTGTTAGAATTATGGCCCGCTCCATGGCATTTCCAAGTTCTCGAACATTGCCTGGCCATGGGTACTCCAAAAGTTTTTGGAAGGCACCTTTGGTTAATTCATATTTACCCTTTAATTTAAAAAAATTTAGAAAATGGTTTGCAAGTGGAAGAATATCGTCTTTTCTATTACGCAATGGAAGGATTTCAATGGGAAAGACGTTGATTCTAAACAAGAGATCTTGTCGAAATTTGTTTCTATTTACCATTTGTTGAAGTTTTTTGTTTGTTGCGCAGATTATCCTGACATTTACAGGTATTTCTTCGTTACCCCCCACTCTTTGGAATTTCTTCTCCTGAAGTGCTCTTAACATTTTTGCTTGTGATTCCAATGGTAAATCGCCTATTTCATCTAAAAAGAGAGTTCCTTGATCGGCATATTCAAATTTACCAATTTGGGTTTTTCCAGCTCCGGTGAATGCACCTTTTTCATAGCCAAATAGTTCTGATTCCACAAGATTAGGGGAAATGGCCGCACAATTAACAGGGACAAATTTACGTGTTTTCCTTTTGCTTTTTGTGTGAATATATCGAGCAATAAGTTCTTTTCCAGTTCCAGATTCACCAGTGATCAACACAGCAGTATCTGAATCTGCAACATTTGCAGCAAGAGAGACGATTTCTCTCATTTGTTGTGATTTAAAAACAAGGGTATGTTTTCCATCTGCTCGTTGAAGTTGCTGCCTCATCGCTTGATTTTCTGCAATAAGGGAAGAAAGTTTTAGGGTTCGTTCCACAGTAATAAAAATTTTCTCTTCGTCAAACGGTTTGGTAATATAGTCAGCAGCGCCTTGGCGCATCATTTCAACGGCGGAATCAACGGTTGCAAAAGCCGTAATAAAAACTACCGGCGTATATATCTTGGCATTATTCATCATTAAAATAAGCGCTTTGCCGTCCACTTCGGGCATACGGATATCTGAAAAAATCATATCAAATTTGTTTGATTTTAGTTTTTCAAAGGCGTTTTGACCATTTGCAGCCATTTCTGTTGTGTGCCCTCTTCTTTCAAGCATCATTGAGAGAAGGTGTCTTATCTTGTCTTCATCGTCAACTATTAAAATATGTGCCATCAGTACTTTTATCCTTGTTTTTTTATTCCAGGGATTCCAAGGGAATCTTTATGCAAAAGACAGCTCCTGATATTTTATGGTTTTCTGCTGTAATAACACCCCCATGGGCTTTTAAAACCTGGTCGGCAAAAGCAAGCCCCAGTCCTGTACCCGTTGTTTTTGTCGTGTAAAAAGGTTCAAATAACTTTTCCACATCTTTTTGTTCAATACCTTTACCATAATCACGAATAGAGACTGTCCAGAAATTTGCTAATCTTTTTACCGTAATATTAATTTTACCCTTGTTATTACTGGCATCACAGGCATTTCTTATTATATTGCTGAGTGCCCGTGATAAAAGGTCCGCATCTGCAAGAGTAATACATTTTTCATCAGGAATCGAGCTGTTAATTTTAAAAAATTTTGAATCATATTGAAGCTCGAACCCCAAAACAACCTGCTCAACCACTTGATTAATGTCTGTGGAAATAAGGTTAGGCTTTGTTGGTCTGGAAAACATTAAAAAACTCTCAATCAGTGTGTTTAGCCTTGTTAACTCTTCTTCAGTGTAATTTAAAAGCAAATTGTCTTCTGGAATTTTAAGGTCTTTTTTCAACATACTAAGAGATGATTTTATGATGGCCAGAGGATTTTTTACCTCATGGGCGATCATCATGGAAAATTTTCCAACCTCTGCCAGGGCCTCTTGTCGGCTGAGACGTGCCTGGGCACCGATTAAAGCTTTTCTGTTTCGCTCTATTGAGTCGAGCATGTCATTAAATGCAAATGCAAGGCGTCTTGTTTCGGGGATTGTTCCGGGTAATGCTCGAATAGAATTATCTCCTTTCGAAACTAAGTTCGCTACATTTGCCAGAGAAATGACAGGACGGACCAGAGAGTGAGATATTAAAAAAAAGATAATACAGGAACTAAGCGCAAGCCCCAAGGACAGTAAAACAAAACGTTGTGCCATAGCTTTGTAAAGTTCTTGGATACCTTGCATTGTGTACTTTATTCTTACAAATCCGATATGCCTTTTGTCTGTACTACCTGCGATGATTTCCAAATCAAATCCGTCTGTATCTGTCTGGCTTAAGATCACTTTTTTTTCTTTGATTAAAAAAGGACCATTATAAAATCTGGATTGCTTCGCAATGAGCCTGCCTTTGTTGTCTGTTATTTCTACACCAACCACATCCTTTTCATTAAGTACACTTTTTGCCAATCCTTCCAGAAGAGAACTTTCTTCAATTAATATACCAAGTTCAGCATTGACTGCCAATTGTTCTGTCATGTAATCAATTTGTTGGTTGAACCGTTCTGAGACGAGACGTTTAACCATGCTCAATCCAGAATATCCCAATGTAATAGTTGACGACGTGATTACCAAAATTGCTGTGACAAGAAGTCTTGTATGAATGCCTGTATTTCTGGGGAAAAGCATTTTTGTTATTTTTTCCTATATAATTTTATTCCAAGAGTCTGGGCTATTTTAAAATTTATTTTTTTCTCAAAATTTGGGGGAGTTATATCGCATTGCTCCTGGATGAAATAGTTGTTTATTTTTTCTGCAGTTTGAATACCTATTTGTAAATAATCGAAAATAAAAGCAAAAACAGCTCCAGATCGCATAAAAAAAGAGTTAAAACCAATAACTCCTTTCTTTTGATAGAGGGCTTGCTTGATTACATATTGGACAATTCTTTCTGAAATCACTGTCTGGTCTGGGATCATCCATATACAATCAACTTTACTTAAATTTTCTTTCAAAATATGTGGGATTTCTTTTTTTGAACCTACTGAAAAAGGGATTAAATTTAAATTTTTTTCCTTTCCGGAAATAATTGCTTTTTTAAAAAAAGGTGTATTGTGTTTTTTATCAAAAAGGAGCCCAATCTTTTTTGTGTTTGGCAGGGCAGTATTTATTTCTTCTAATTGAGTGCTGACGGGTATTTGAAGGGAGATTCCGCAGTCAGGTATATTTCGGGCGAGAATTTTATGTGAATCAAGAACGGCCGAAAACATTTTAACCTTATTGTTCAAAGGCTTCATGGACCATATTAGAGCAGTGGCTTCTGGACCGATAGTTAAGAATAGGTCATAGGGTTTTGCCAATAATTTTTGTTTGATTTTTTTTTGTTTTTCTGAATTTTGAGAGAGAAAATATATTTCGATTGTGTGGGAGGTTCTTTGTTTTACACCTTTAAGAACCTGCATATAAGGTTTGATTTTTTTGGAGACAAGGACCGCTATGGATTTTTCTTCACAGTAGGCAACCCCGTTGGGAAAAAGAAAAAATAAAACCAGTAAAAAAAGAGCAAATTTTTTGATATTTATATTTGATGGCTCTTTTGTTTGTAAAGTCAAAACATATGTCCATGATTTAAATTAATCTTGTACTTAAATATATTGTATGGAGGGAATATTAATGATTGTGCTGAAATACAACCAATATTATTCATTTTATAAAGGGTTGTTGCTTGTCTGTCAAGTGCACCTATGTGCTTCTGTCCTTCAATTAGTAAAGCTATTCTTTTGATATTCAAATTGAATTGTTTTTTTGTTTTTGGATAGATATCTATAATATTGCAATGACAGTAAATCAAAGATTTTGTCTTCACCGAGAGTTGGATTGTTATTGGTTCTATAAGCCCCATTAAATCTAAATTTTTTACGATCATGTGGATTTCTGGTATAAAAAAACAACATTAGTTGACTTAGGCTGAGGTGTAGTATTTTAAGGTGAGATCAATAGTTGTAGATATTTGCGTTTTGAAAATTTTTAGATTCTTATCTCTTATTTTCGTGTTGTTTTGGCAAAAGAATTATGTAGACTACTCATAACTATTTGCCAATTCAGGGATTATCACCATTGATTTTA
>NZ_FWXY01000068.1 GCF_900176365.1 Desulfocicer vacuolatum DSM 3385
ATCAATGGTGATAATCCCTGAATTGGCAAATAGTTATGAGTAGTCTACATAATTCTTTTGCCAAAACAACACGAAAATAAGAGATAAGAATCTAAAACCTTTATTCCCTTTTTAAGACCGGAATAAATGGTATAGGTAAAAAACAAGGTCCAGGAGAGAACAACCAGAATGTTGGTAACCATGCCCAGAGGAATGCCGAAGATCTCCTTTAACAGCTCGGCAATAAGAGGGATGCCAAGCCCGAGTGAGGTTCCTGCACCGCAGAGGATGCTGATAACAAAGAAGGTATCAAACAGTTTGCCCAGCCACCCTTGCATTAGCTGTTCTCCAAATATGGGCTCACATGCGGTACTCGGGCGGTAGACCTCTCTTTTCTGGACAAAGAAAAAATATGCGTAAACAACGGCGAAAACAAGATAGGGGCAATAAAACATAGGTCCCCAATGGAACAGACTGTATGCCTGGGACCATTCATAGGCCTCGGGGGAAAAGGGGGGCATACGAAAGGGGGGAGACTGGATGTAATAGAAGAATTCCATGGTAGACCAAAGAAGGATCATCAGCGAACTGGACGTGCCGAACATCAGCCCCATCCAGGAAAAGGTCGAAAATTCAGGTGATTCATTTCCGAAACGCTTCTTCCCAAGAGGACCGAGAACCAGGTAAACGAGAATCAGCAAAACGCTGAATTGAAACAGGCTGTATATCCATCCCACATCACCGGTTGTAAATTTAAAGGCCGTTTTCATTGCGACCTCCACACTCTCCTTATTAAACGCACAGAGCAGGCAAAATGCAATAACAACCAGGATACTCGGTATAAATATCCCCGGTTCTATTCCGCTGCGGATCCTTTGCGGACTCTCCTCCTCCTCAAACGGACGGCTTTGTTCTGCCAGGCTATTATTCTCCATTTTCTCTTCTTACCTCCTGATTTGTTATGATTTTCATATGTATTTGCGGATATGGGAACGGTTTATACCCTTTTAATTTCCCCAATCCGGATTCCCTCTGCTTACCAGCGCGGCAGCCTCAAGTTATGCTCAACTCTGCCATCAGGATTCCTTGAATTTTATTGGTTTCGTAATTCTAAAAACAGCCTATTGCTGCGTCAAATCTTAATTTTAGGATAACTGATTCCGAAGAAGCAAAGAATGCACTGCTCTGGGAGATGTAGCATCCTAAATCTTAGCCTTGCCTATGCACTATTACATCTGGACGTAAATTTAATTGTGCTTCTTGAAGCTACTTTTTTAAGCAATCTATGAGCTCAACACAAAAAAAGCAGCATGGAATTAATGTCAATCTGTGTTATATTTTTTATTTTCAATCAAAAATTTTTAATTTTTGATTGAAAATAAAAAATTAAAAATTTTTTGTCAAGATATTTTAAAAAAATATGGATTTTATATTTTACGACAATTATTTTGTAATGAGAATTTATTCGAATGAGTTGATAGCGTATTGCAGAAAGGGGAGGAAGTATAGTGAGGTCGCGATTCTGCCACTTGGCGGCTTAGGAACAGAGATAGAGGCTCTGCCCAGATTTGCGGAGAGCTTTTTTATAACTGCCATGGGCGGACCGTATTCTGATCCGGCTCTGCCCACAACAAAGCTTGAAATACACCCCCGGTTTGCGGAGTATTTCATATAAAAGGAGTGCCCAGGTGCATACCGGCTTGGATCAAAAAGATTTTAAAATTATTGAGTTGCTTCAAAAAGACGGCAGGATGCCCAACACTGTGATTGCAAAGGAAGTGGGTATTTCCGAAGCCACGGTGAGAAG
>NZ_FWXY01000021.1 GCF_900176365.1 Desulfocicer vacuolatum DSM 3385
ATGAACAATTTTGTGCTTTCAACAATTCAAACTTGGAGTAAAAATAAATAAAAAACTACGAGATAAAACTCTCCATAAAAAAGGGGTTGACCCGATAGCGTTTGTGTTATGGGCAATATTTAAAAATTCCTTAAACGTAAGCTTCGGCTTCAGGTCAACGAAAAAAAAAGCAAAGTAGCACCAGTGGGAGAATGCAATTTTTTTGGTTTTGTGTTCTATGCGGACCCGCTTGTGGGGTGGTGTGGGGGCTGGGGTATTAAAACTCCCGGCTACCCGATTATGTTTATAGCTAATATTGAAATTTTATAATGACTTTATATGGTTAACAAGTCGATCCACCTCATCAAATGTCTTCATTAATTCACTTAAATCAAGCAGTCCAATCAATTTCGGAGCATCCTTAGATTTTAAATATCGTTTTCCAGTTACCCGTTTTTTTGAACCTTTAACTTTTAAAACATCAAAACACTGTCGCAAAATAGTGTCTAATTTTTTACTTGGTTTTTTTATCGTTTCTGGATGCTTGTTTTTTATTAGTTGATTATCACTAATAATCCCATCTCTTTTACGAATCAAATTTTCATTTTTACCGAATATTTCAATTTTATCTGTTTGAGATAGAATCCAAGCTTCCATTTCCTGTATCATAAAAAAGATTATGTCTGTGTTAAATTCAGAGTAGTTATCGTTGAGCCTATCGTTTTTTTCTTCTTTCTGTGCATCCAAATCGATTAAAATAACACCATTCAAACCTCGCGATTCAATATGGGATAATTTGCTTTTAGTTTGAGTAACACTTCCAAAAGAAATTATTTTTAAATCGAATTCTGTAGGATGTAATTGTTGAGAGAATAATTTGTGAAAATTTTCCCGAAAGAACATACTGCTGTCTGCCGTTAATACAGATGAATTTATTGAATTAACGCCCTCAACAAAAATTGTTATTTCTACCATCGCTTCCCACCCAAAAGCCCTTGCAGCCAAGCTTGACCCACCATAAAGTTTTCAATCCAATCTTCAAATTCATCAATAGTTTTTCTAAAGACCATTGTTTCGTTATCTATGTTTTTTTCAAATATTAAAACATCTTCTATTTCAAATGAATTAAGCAATAATGGAGAGTGGGTCGTTATTATCATCTGGGTGTTTTTTGATGCTTCCTTTACTGCGTCAGATATTGAATTTATCATGTCGGGGTGAAGACTTATTTCTGGTTCATCAATACATACAATATTGCCTCGTTCAGGATTGAATAGTATTGACAATAAGATTAAATAGCGCAATGTCCCATCCGAAATATGGTCAATAGATACGGATTTTGAAAGTTGCTCTTCGCGAAGAACTAAGTAAATTTTTGATCCCAAAAAAGCAAAATTTATATCTTTGAACGAAGGGTTAATCTTATTTATAGTTTTTTCAATCTTATCATAATGAAATGAATGATTATTTTTGATGTTATTGAGAATTGTTACGAGATTTTGACCATCTGGTAATAGTTTTACTTCAGTCCCATAACTTGACGGCTGTCGAATTATGCTATTAAAACCAGTGTCAAAATGATAATAAACTGAATACTCTTCTATTGATCTTTTTAACGTAAAATGTGGATAAAATCTATCAGGATCAGATATTTGCCTTAGAACAAGTTCAGTTGGTTTAAAACTTATTTGTTTGTGTTCTTGTGGATATTTTTTAATCCCGACTTGCCCTTTTTCTCGTGTAGAAATAATACCCTGTGCATTATCCATCTCCATATAGATAAAATCATCTTCATATTTGCTATTGCTTTTAGAATATAATTTTTCTTTTAAGTAATATGAAGTCATCCCGGATTTACATATTGTTATTTCGTAAATCGGGTTTTTGTGAAAACGATATCCTTGCTTGTTTATTGCTTTTTCTATAGCATCTTTATCAAACTCGAAGGATATTTTTATATAATCCTTTTCCTCCCTGTTAAAGTTTACAACGGAGTCAAAACCACTCCAGTGTTTTAACAATATTTTTTCGAGCCCATCACCAACTATACTTTCTTGAAGCAGGTGAATTGCTTTAAGAAAATTAGATTTTCCACTCCCATTAATACCCAGGAGAATATTGATATCAGAGTTCAATTCAATAGATGTTGATTGATTGAAGCTAAAAAAGTTTTCTAATATTATTTTAGAAATCATAAATTGTGCTCTTTTGCATGAGTGAATAAAAATTTGATTTTAGCCAAAAATAATCGAAATTGTACTATGAATCGCAAAATGATGCAAAAAAACATAATCGCGGTGCTGACCGGCACCGTGCGCAGATCAAGCAGACTGAGTCTGGTTGATCTGTTTGCGGTGTCCGTTTCTGTACCTTGTGGTACGCCCGGCATGGGCGTGAACTTATGGGATGCAAGTCCCCTATACGTGAATCCTATCAACCAAGTTACAGTTAACACAAGTATTATCCGAAAACAAGAGCGGAACCGTGAGGAACCGTCTGAAGGAAGTTGGAGCGCAAAACTATGAGCCGACGAACAGAAACAGCATATAAGGCCTGGTCTCCGGGTAAGCCTGCACAACATGTCAAAGCCCAAGATTCAGGAGACAGGGTAAATGCTGCGGTTGTGTAGTGACAGTTCACGTTCTTATCCGGGGAGATCTGCTTTGCATGCATTGATTTTCTTTTGCAATAACTCCCGGGCAGGGCCATACCGGAATACCAAGGTCCAGGCATCACCGGCTGTTGCCGACGGTGATGAGATACAAACAACGGGCAGCACCTGCAAAAGAAACTTCATTGCGCCTTTCAAGGTAACTTGTCTGGAGACAGGGCAGAAGTCAGCATATGCCATAGTCGCCAAACGTCGGGAGTAATGCCCTGGACATGGTGAAGGGCTGAAAGTCAGGAGCGAAGGAAAAGGTATCCATTTACTCTGTACATACAATGAATCCGAATGGATGAGTAGTGTACAGGCGCATGATGGGAAAACCATTCGTAAGCAATTTATCCGGTTACGGCCCGGTACTCTTGATTAAACGCCCTGTGCGGACCCGCACGCAGGGTGTTGTGGGGGCTGGGGGATTAAACCCCCCGGCTACCCGATTATGCACTCCGACTACTCGACATTCGTAAATTTGGTCTGCATCATTGTGCCGAGCTTGCCCAAGTATTTCGAGTTGAAATGATGAATTTGTTTGCCTTGGTAGAGAGACACTCCCTGCCCGAGAAGAACGGGGATTGCTGTTAGGATCATCTCTTCAACACTACCTGCGTCCAAAGCTTGGGTTATTAGGTTCCCTCCATCAAGATAAACATTCTTGTCGCCTGCCATCTGCTTTGCCTGTTCACAAAGGTCTTTAATGTTCCCTTTACAGGTTGATACCGATGCAGGAACATCCAGCAAAGGCCGAGTCGTGGCAATCAAAACCGGTATGGAGCCGTAAGGCCAATCTCCACCAAACCCCATTACGACATCAAATGTACGCCGTCCCATTATTAGTGTACCTGTCTGCTCCAAAAATACTTCGAAACTAATCGTTCCAGGGTCACATGTCTGCTCTGGGGGTGGTTCGCCAAGCCAACTCAAATCATCTTCAGGTCCAGCTATGAAACCGTCCAGGGATACTGCGCAGTAGACCTGTATTTTGCTCATGTATAATAACCCTTTTTAAACTGTTTCTGTTTTGTTGATGCATAACGGCGCTAATCAGCCGCGCCAATAGCCTTCGCGGAAAACGGCTCCAAGGCAAGTTCCATGAGACGCTTCCCCAGTCCATAGAATGCTGCAAATTGTATCCTAACTGGCAAAGCATCTTCAAACAAATAATCAATTATATTGGCTTTATTCTGGATTTTCAAAAAATAATTCAGAGGTTCCACAAACAGCACATTCCTTAAAGAATAGGAGTTTGCTCTTTCTTAACCTGGGTTTACAGGAATTGTCCTTGCATTTCAGTTTAATGCCCGTATTCCCATCACAATCAAGGCATTTAAAATAATAGCCATATTTCCCATATGCTATTTTAATATTCTGGGAATTGCACTTTAAACAATGTGCCTGATTTGTTGATAGGTCTTGTACTTTTGGGTTTTCTTTCGAAGTCATGGCAACGGGGTGCGAATCACCAGGTGTAGTTCTTTTTGGATATTGCATTGGCTCGGGGGATTTGCTGGAGCTTCCCAAAGGTTTATGTGATTTACACAAGAATTTGGAGATATTGGTCAGACTCTCATCAGATAAATGCATATTCATTTTCAGGCTGAAGAGTTTATTGTTTTCTCGCTCATATTTTTCTATGGTTTTTTCAATCTTATCTGTAATTTGATCAGCCTTCAGAACCTCATCCTGTTTAACATTTTTTCCCCGCTTGATAATGCCACTATCTGAAATTGCAACTAACACATCATATTTTAGTTTTCCACTTGAGCCCTGGCCAATGATGGTTTTTTTCATGATATCTTTATTGTTTTCCATGAGAATTTGTTTTAACAAATCGGCCTGGCGAATGGCTTGGTTCACGGGAGATGGCATACCTTTGGGTTTGTTGTTGAAATACCTGGCCCACTCTCCATGCTCATTAACGGATACTTCGGTTGTGACACTTTTTGATTCTATGATAATGAACCCAAAGCTGTGAATGATTAAGTGATCAATCTGGGCAACAACACCGTCTTTTTCAAGCCTTAAATCATTTATGACGCGAATGACCTTATCCTTTTCAAATGCCCGCATTAAATAATAAGCCATTTGCTTTTCAGCATCATATCCAAACTGTTGAAACTTACCATTCACCTTTTTTTTATCTGTTTCTTTTATAATCAAAACATTTACCCGTAAAAATATACCTTATGTAAAGTTTAAAACAATGATACCCCAAAACCTAACGCCACTGCTAAGGGGCCGGGAAATGAGAACCAAAGACCTTTTTCACAACCCGAAATTTATGTAAACTGAATTCGACCAAAAACGCCGCGGCCTTTCCCGGTCCCTCTTGAGCTGTTGGTTCAAGTAAGCGCTACGCGCAGATTCCGCCTCGCAGCATTGTTCAATTCCATTGCTCATGGTATCTTCCACCCGACAAGGTTAAAGAAGAAAGGAAGATACCATGAGCAAATTAATCAAACGTTTTAAAGAAGACCTCCAGTTAGCAGGATACGCTGACCGCAGCATTCAATCCTATACCAGCGCAGTTTTAAAGCTGTAGCGTTTTTACAATCACCCCTTAGAAGATATCAGCGAAGAACAGCTACGTCAATATTGGCTTAGCTGCCAAAACGAGCTTGGCTGGAGTGCAGCCACACTACGTATCAGTTATTCCGGCATCCAGCATTTTTTTAGCAGAACCCTGGTCAGATCCTGGAACATTTTCAACAAAATCCAATGAAAGCGGGAGGAGACCTTACCAACTATTCTGACACAGGGGGCTCCCGCAAGGTCTTCGGGAAGTTGTAAGATCACATCAGAGACAAGCTTACAGCGCCCTGTTTTCATGCACCAATAAAGCATTGAAAATGGTGTCATTAAATTTTCGTACAAAGACCGTGAAAAGAAAAAATGGAAAACCATGGCTCTGGATGCCATGGAATTTATCAGACGGTTTTTGCAGCATGTTCTTCCCAAGGGATTATGAAAATCCGGCATTATGGATTTCTTAATCCCAACAGTGCATTACCCATTGAAAAAATCCGTGAACTGATTTCATTCATCCATGACATTATTGCGCTTTTTACTGAAATTACTGAAATCCGGGAACCTGCAATCCCCGGTCTTAAATGCAGCCATTGCGGACATGATTTGAAATTCATTTTCTTTGTAAAACCGGAATCCCGGGGCAAACCCGGGTAACTGCACAATTTTTTTACCCGGATTTTGCCTCCTTTACAAACAGGCCGATCTATCACCAGGCATGTTGCGCTATCCCTGCGCAATATTGCAGATACCTAAAGTTTTGAACCGGGTTTTAACCGCTGAAAACCGGCCGGACTTTTGTTTTTCACATCAAAAGAAAGGCCGTTTTTTTAATTTTCATCAGACCTGATCATTAACCCATCCAGAAAACCGGTAACCTTTCCCCCTATACACCCGCAGCTTCTTGAACCAAAGGATTAGTACCGAGCTTCGTGCCTCAGCACGGTTACTAATCCTTATTTTGTTAGAAATTTGTTAATTTAATAGATAACTTCCTTATATATCTATCCCCAAGCTACTTCACGTATTCGATCCAACAATTTTAAAATAGCTTCCTCGATACTATTTCCATCGGCCATTTTATCAATAAAGTCTCTATCTGCTGGTGTGCCCAAACCAACCCGATAGTTTGTCGTAAACTTGCAAATTGTATAATGACCATCAGAAACTGTATTAGCTAATGCTTTAAGCTTGTTTATTGCAGATTCTGTTTTCAGTTCGTCAATCATTTCTACTATGGTAATAGCATAATGAGGAACATCTATATGTTCATTGATCCATTTTGACACTTGTACGTCTGATACTCCACACTTTGATGCGAACTCAACTTGACTCATTTTTAATGCTTTTAATTTCTTCTTTAACTTTTGTCCTGTCATAATAATTCCTTATTCACGGTTTAAGTTGTGAGTGGCTTAATGTGAACAAAAGTTAACCTATGGTATTCTATATGTCAAGCTTAAACTTAAATTTAGTTTAAGTTTAAGTTTGAAATTAATTTATTTCTAATAATATTTTCTAACGGGCCGGGCTGTTAAGCCGCGAGACTCGCAGGCCTTGAAAAGAAATGGCTTTTTATTTCTTTTCAAGGCTGAGAATCGGAGACGGCTTCAACGCCGTGGATAGGTGGAGCGCGTAGCGCGGAACCTGTGCACGGCGTTGATCAGCCCGGCCCGATAGGGTGGAGCGCGGAGCGGTCCACCCTATCGGGGAGCTCAGCTGGCCGGGGGGGGCATATAGCCGAGCACTTTCTAAAAGCCAAGTTTTTTCGAAATCCAAGGGCTTTCGAAAAGCCGCTAGCTCCCCCCGGTCAGCTGCAGCGTTTTGTTCGCATTTTATTATCCCTTAACTTGCACATTTAAAAACATTTCTTTTGAGACATTTATTAAATCATTTTGTTCTTCATCCGTAGCCCCAAACTCTATTTTTACAATGAATCTATCATCAATGCCATATTTGATTGTGAATGTTCGATGGCCTAAAATTACGCTGTTCACAACATAATGCCCAATTAAAGCTTCATCGTCACTTTCGATGTAATAATCGCTTCCTGGAAATTCAAAATTGAACTGAATGAGAAAATACGGTCCAAGTGAATCCATTACTTGATCAACATCTATAGGTTCATCTGGTTCATCATCAAATTTAATTTGATAATAATCACCACTGATTGAAACATAAGATTTTTTGAATTTTAAATTTATCATTTTTTTATTGCGAAAACATTTAAGTTGAGCGGAACGCTTCCAACACAATCATGCCGCCTCAAGAGTTCAAGAGCGTGTCCGCTCCAACTTACAGGTTACATATGACCAACCCCAAATTTTGCTAATATCCTTATTTTAAAGATTCTTGCAAATCATTTCTTAATTTTTCTAATGATGGAATTAATTGAATCTCAACACTGTTCATATTAAGAGCAACCAAGAGATATTCAGAAACATTTTTTCTGTCAGGCATTTCGATATCTTCGACTGATAACGTGGCTAAATAATCGTTTAGTTTTACACATTCTGAATGTGAAAGAGTGCCTTCCTCAGATTTAAGTTTTATCAATTTTTTGTATTCAAAAATCATATATTTACCTCTTTATATTTGTAATAAAGGCTATTCAAGCCAATTATATTCATATGGGTAAGTAAAATATGCCAAATCTTTAGGCAAACAACCTATAAGTTCATAATTCCACGAAAAATCGTCACCAAGCTGTTTGTATGCTTTCAAAAAAAGATCATTATCAAAATAAACTTGAATAGTTTTGGTAACGGTAGGCATAACTGAGATTGGTAATGTTTCTTTTTTTTGAACAACAAGAGTGTTAGTTGTTTTATTGAAAAATTTTATATTGACAATAATATATGTAATATATTCTGATGTGTTGTTTGTAAATTTTGCAGTGAAATAACAATCATGTGGAGTTGTATACCGTCCTTCTTTTGGCAACCATTCCATAGGAAAACCTGGGCAACCCATTTTTTCCTCGCCCATTTTATATTTCTTTCTATTTTCTTGGTTCCATTTCCTTATTTTCCGCTTATCCAAAACATGCGCAATATCACCTGACGTAATATCATCAAACATAGAAGCAGATGAATAAGGTACATAAGTAGCAATCAAAAAAAAGCATAAACAAATAGACACAGTATTTTTTTTACTCATAGAATTTCCTCAACCGATATTTATTTCCAATTATTCATATTGTTGCATTCATTAGTATTTGTAAATTTGTTCTTTAAACTTGAAATATACTTCTCAATCGCACATGCCCCAACAATTTCTCCCCAATGTGGTCCGATTTTTTTATTAGTACTTATGTCAGGTGGTAGCTCACTTAAATATCTTTGCAAACAATCTGCGGTTGCCGATTTCATTGCTGTTTCACACTCATTTTGAGATACAGCATAGCATTGCCTATAGATTTGATTATCTTGACAAACAAGCTTGGGTAATAAGGCATACATTCCAACAGCCCACGGATTATCTGTTATTTTTGGGCAGTCTTCTCTGGATGTTTCAATTTTTATTCTTAAGGTATTATTTTCATCATAGTAATAACGGCCTATAGTAGCACCAATAGCAAAAAAGGGATCATCTGGGTCTGAACAATCTTCTTTTATAGCATTTTTCTTGAAACCTTCCTCCCAGTCTGCAGTCGTGGTTTTTGCACCATAAGTTTCAAACATATATTGATTCATGGCCTGAAAATCGGTTAAATAGCGATAAATAAACATTTTGCCATCCACCACAGTATTTTTTAAAATTATGAAACGATCAACATTTATCGGGCATTTGCTGTTTAAATCGCTTGAAATGGTAAGCAAAAGATTATTTATTTTTGTATCAAGCTCACTGCCAGATGCTAATGATGTTAAAAAAAATAAAAACAAAGAAAGGGAGTAAAACATAAATCTGCCCAATTTATTTCACCGTATATTTCCAGAAATTTATTTTTCATATTTGAAAAAATATCGTTCTCAATCCTGAATGAATATCCTCCTGTTTTTTTGTCAGGGGGGATACCTTAAGTGCTGATCCATTATTTGGGGATTGAATTGATTTAAATGATTATTGAACATCTCTTCTTCTCCGATATTTAAATCACTTGCGTCATAAGTAGTAAAATCAAAGGGACTTTCTATACGATATATTTTTTTAGCATACAAATTGTTATACTCTTCGAACAACACTCTGAGATCATGTCCCTTTTTATGCCTTCCTGTCTTTTTCAGAATGGCATACTTTAGAAATATTTCTAACGCATGATAAAGTTGGTATGCGACAGCATTTTGATATTCTCCTGTTTCGTTTTGGTGTTGAGCTGCCACTTCTCCAAGTTCCAGGTATGCCATGCTCATCAAGAAATATGCTTCTGAGTTATTTGCTTTCTTCTCCTGCACGAAACACGCTCCAATTTACTTTGCGGATAAATATAAGCTGCCAAACACGACGACTACCAATATCATACTCAGGACAAAGCCAATAATTATGGCAAGAAACTGACTTGTTAATTTAAATATGAGTGTAAATGTTCGGGTTCTTTTTTTCGATTCAAGACTTGTATTGGCAATTCTTGCCGCTTTTAAACGAAAAAAGTAAATGATGACTGCTGGAGTACCGAACATAAAAAAAGTTGTCATAAAGAGGAACACAGGGTTTGCGCCTGGATTTGACATGCCATCAAACATTATCCCCGATACGACTAGCGTCGAACCAATAGCAGCTATTTTCATTCTTTTTGCAAAACCCACTTTTATCAAACAGCAAACAAGCTCGAAAAAAGCCCATATGGCTACCATAAATATCCATGATGCATCCATTATTGTCTCCAATATTAATTAAGAACCGAACAGTATTAATAAGTGGAAATTTTCCATGCTATTGGGTGTAATAGATGCCAATATTGTCCACCTATTGTGATATTAAGTCAAAAAACTGGAAAACGTTTCCATCTATGCGTTTCCAGCTTGAGATTTTCCACTTATTGCAATATTGAGATGGGTTCAGGAGAAAATGAAGGAACATCTATTTCATTGATTTTGCATTAACCAAAGGAAATAAAAAAATCAACCATCTCCCAGCCCAAATCCCGGAAAAGAACCAAACTACCCGAACCGGAGAGGTTCTTTTTCCCTTTGTTACTCAAAACACATTACTCCGATTATCATTTTTTTCAAGTGAAAATAACAATTGTAGTATTCAATTTTGCTTTCCTTCAAAATTGTTTTAAATTTCTTGAAAGCAATCTCATTTTTTCAGGAAGGGTCAAAAAAAGTGTAAAATATTTTTGCAGGGATATGAAAGATGCCTGAATTATTGATATTGTATTCAGCCTCCCTCTGGAAGGGCAGGGCTAATGATGCCTCCGGGGCGTCATTTTTGAAATTTGTGATTCCTCAATTAAGTGAACCGGTTGTTCCAGTCGCGTTAATTTCTTTGTGTAGTAATCATCAATGGTTTCCTTTACCGACTTACCCGCCTCGGCCTTGAACACATCAATCATGTTGGATTTTAATATATGGAAGGATATTTCTCCTATGCTTGCTGCAAACAGTATATCTGTTTCATATTCAATGGCCGATCTTGAGGTTTTTACACCAAGATGCTCTTTATTTTTTAAAAAGTGATTTTCATAAAAATTTATAATTTCTGCCTCTTCCTCTTTTAATTTCAAAACAAGATAACCGGCGGCTCTGGCAAAATGATGATCCACCACAGAGTCCATACCCAGATTTTTTGTCACAGGAATCAATGCCCGAAGATTTTTCTTTTTTTCCGGTTCAACATGGATAAAAATGGATTCAATGTGCTCATATTCTTCAGCAATCATCTGCTCCACCTTGTCTGTCACTTCATGGGCCTTGTATAAAGAGAGCAATGGGCGGGTTATGATGACGCATTCAACCATTTTAAATGGACCGGATTGACGGATTTTGACGGTGCCAACCCCTTTAACTCCCCTGATATTTTTTATTTTTTCTTCAATCTCTTCTTCCAGATCCGGGTCCAGGTTGGCGTCCAATAAAATGAGCAGGGCAATCCAGGCATTTTCAGCACCGATTTTCACCAGGACCAGGGAAATTATGATAATAATAACTCCTTCGGCATAGGGAATTCTGTAATAGACTAATAAGATACCCACAAGCACTGCAAGGGAGGTGAATATATCCAGAAAAGCTTCCTTGGAACTGGCAATTAATGATTGTGAGCCAATGGCATGGCCTACACTGGATTCCATTTTTGCAATGATCACCCCGGCAATGGAAGAAATAAGACTGGCAGCAATGGGAAATACGGGAAATGAGGTCACCGAGCCAAGATGGAATAATTTATGGATGCCATCTTTGAAAAGATCAATCCCGGCCATGAAAATAAAGATTCCCACCACCAGGCAGGCAAGGGTTTCGGCGCGGTATAACCCATAGGGAAATCGGGTGGTTTTGCCCCTGGAGGCAATCCAGAGGCCAAAACCGGATGCCGCATGGGTCATGAGATCTGCAGCGCTGTGGATGGCATCGGCAATGAGTACCTGGTAATTAAAAAGATACCCCACAATGCCTTTCATGATGGCAAGAGCAAGGGAAATGAGCACCGAAATAAAGGCAACGGTCCGGCCTTTTTTTAAATTTTTTACTTTGTCTTCCATGATTCATTATTCCCGGGTTTAAAGTATTAAATGGATCTTGGAATTTTATTTCATCCTCTCGATACTACTCCTTTAAATTAGTTTTCGTCAAGCGAGATCAGCCATGATATAAGCGCCACGATTAGAATTTTGTCATATTTGCATGGGCAAAAGAGAAGCCCAGGCACCATTAAGCAAAGTGGTAACATCAAGCAGAGCACGCCCGGTGACCTTCCGAATTTCCTCAGCATAATATGGATAATGAGAAATTGAAGCCTTGAAGCTTGCTGTTAAAAATTATAAGAAAGCCGTGGAAGAGGATTACTACCATATCATTAAAGGGATGAAACGCCAGGTTGTGGACAAAAAGGAATTTTTATAATGTCGTTGTTAAAAAATATTGAAACACAGGGGTTAATGTTTGACGGTGCCATGGGAACCATGCTGATTCAGGCCGGGCTTGAAAGCGGAACCGTTCCTGAAACATGGGTGCTTGAAAGGCCGGAGGAAATTATAAAGGTTCACCAGGGCTATGCCGATGCCGGGGCTGATGTTTTAATCACCAATACCTTTGGCGGTAATCCCATTAAGCTTAAAAAAGCCGGGCTTGATAAAAAAACAGAGCAAATCAACAAAGTCGCAGCCGGTCTCACAAAATCAATAGCCAAGGATCAATGCCTTGTGGCCGGTAATATCGGCCCCACCGGAGAGTTGATTCAGGCCGGTGGCACCATATCAGAAGAGGCTGTTAAAGACTGTTTTGCAGCCCAAGCCCAGGCCCTGGTCCAAGGGGGAGTGGATCTGTTTTTAGTGCAGACTTTTTTTAATTTAAAAGAAATTATATCGGCCATTCAGGGGATTCAGTCAGTGAGTGATTTACCTGTTTTTGCGTCCATGACTTTTCAGGAATACCCAAAGGGATTTTCAACCATCATGGGGGATTCTGTGGAATACAGTATGAACGCATTAAAAGATGCCAATGCCCTGGTGGTGGGGGCCAATTGTTCCCTGGGAAGTGACCGCATGGTATTGTTGGCAAAGGAGGTGCGAAGGGCTGTTTCCACTCCGGTGATGGTGGCACCCAATGCAGGGTCCCCTGTGGTTCGGCAGGGAAAAACCCGGTACAGTGAAGATGCCCGCACTTTTTCTGAAAATATGTATGCCATAAAAAAGTTGGGAGTGGAAGTGCTGGGGGGCTGTTGCGGCACGACACCGGAGTATATTCGTCAAACAATTGAAAAGACGAGAGTCAAAAAACAGTGCATGCTCAAGGCCAAGATTTCGGAGTGAATATGCCGCTCGGGGGCTTGGTTCTAACTTTGCCCAGTGCATATGCACAAGACACCCAACGATTTAATATTGTAAATGATTTCAAATAATTAATTCTTTACACCTGATACATGCTGCCAACGGTGGACGAACATGAAATCAAGCCCCCCCCCTCGGCATATTTGAAAACCGGCAATCCTGAAATTAAGTGATGACAATGCAGTGGGAGAAAACATCTGCATGGTTAATCTCTCTAAAACTTGAGATGCAATAATATTAAATTTGGATATTGCTGTATTGTTCAGTGATTTTAAAATCGTAATCAGGATACTCATACAAAGAATGTCTTTTTTCCGATTGTCCGATGGAATACCCCCAAATGCTCTTATAATCGGAAATGTCTTCCCCCATATTGCTCAATTGATGTAAATAGTCATTGATCGCTTTGGATTCTACAATGATGACTTTTCCCATTTTATTGATAATGGGACTGTGAAGACGACTGGGATCATGATCAAACTGAAGAATCCGTCTGCCTCTTCTTGTGATGCCGATGGTTCGAAAGGACATGCTTTTGCCCACTCCCGGCATGTTGAGCACACTTTTATCCGTGGAAAGAAAGGGCAATTGAAGTTTTTCTTTTAAACCAATGATGTTTTCAACCATCCGGGGAGGATCAAAAGCGAAATTTTTAATTTTTTCATGGTATTCTTCTGGAATCATGCCAATGTATTTTTCTTCATTTTGTTCCTGGATTAATCTGGCATTTGTGGCAAAATTATAGAGATTTTCATTATGGCCTTTGACACTGAAGGAATAATAAGGAAGGATGCCGATATCGTTTAAAACTTTTCTTAATTTTGCACCATGTCCCCGTCGGGATGCTGCCGTAATATAAACATGCTGATTGGTCACAATCCAGCCGGCCGATAAAATTCTCTGAACCGCTTTTTGGGCCTCGGGTGTAATTTCCATGGGCGAAATAAAGTGGGTTTGAATTACAAACTGGCAGATCCCGATTTTTACTGCTTTTTCCCGAAATTCTTTGAGTATGCTTATCAATTCAGGATTAATTCTCTGGGGGAGATACACAGGAATTCTTGTGCCCAGCCGAACCCGCTGTATTTCGGCAAATTTTTCACCGTCAGGGCGTTTTTTATTGGCCTTAATTTTTCTGACAGCCATATTATATACAGCCTCAAGAATTTTTTTTAACGATCTGTTGGAATTCATAAAGGCATCACCGCCGGTGATAAGGATATCCCTGAGCTGGGCGTCTTTTTCAAAATACTGCATGTATTTTTCAAGCCTGACTGACCATGATTCATCCGGTTTTAACTCATCCAGGTTGAAATTGAGAATGCCGTTTTGAAAGTTATACATTCTCTGGCATGAGGAACAAAGACCACCACATGCCCTGCCCGTGGTATCAGGGATGAGAATGGCAACTTCCGGATATCTTCTGTGAACATTATTGCGGGAAGGAAGAATCCAGCCTGCGGCATTGGGTTTGCCCGGTTCAACCGTATCTTCTTTTTCCCATGCCGTAATGCTCCCGAAATTTTCCACAAGTTCCTTGCTGTAGATTACATAATCTCTGATGGCAAGTTCAGCCCCCACAGCAAACCATGGCGCATTTACATTTAACAACGAAAGGTAATAAAGATTGATGAAAAAAGGAATCCCTTTTTCCTCTGCATCATGGAGCACCTCCATGGTGATGGGGTCCAGGGAGTGGTTTAAAAGTTCATCAAGAAGATCAGGATTTCGCACGGCAAATTTCAAGTGAAAACTGGTTTCTTTCCACCACTCAAAGGCTGTTTTGAGTTTTTCCTCTTCGGTTAATCCCAGTTCAAAAAAATATTTGGGATCACTTATTTCCCCTTCATCCATTTTGGCGATGATGATCTTTAATATGCGTCGTTTATTTTTTTCCCTGAGCTGAATAATTTGGGGTTCTAATCCTGACGGGTAGAGCTCCATCCATTCTTCGATCTCTTCTCTTGCGGGGATTTCCCGTTTTTCTTTGCCGTTGAACTGCCGGAAAAGGTGAATCATATCGTCAAAGAAATCAGGACGGGCTCCCCCGGTGCCTCTGTGTATGGCCAGCCAGAGCAATTTGAAGGGATCATTTTCTGTTAATACATCTTTGAAATTAGGATTTTCAATATCTACCCCGGCATGATCAATATAATCAAGGATTCTGATGGCCGCAATATCATTCCAGTCAAGGGCATTGATATTGAAATCAGGTTCGGGTATATCCCTATAAAATTGATATACCGCTTTTTTATCCTTGATGGTATCCAGCACCCATTTTTTAATCTTTTTTTTGGCATCTTCATGGGTGGGTGAATGGGCCATTATTTTTTTTAATACAGGGTTTTCATTGAGAAGTCGTTTTAACAGTTTTATGGATTTAACGGGGACAATAACCTTATCTAATCTTACATGTCTTGGCATATTAAACCTCTTTTTTTGAATATAGCGGGGAAAAGGACAAAAGCACAATGATGTACAGATGCTCTGTTTTTCCCGAATAAAACAACTGATTTTTTTTGGGCTTTTGGTTGATAAGAACATACCGGAATGCGCAGAATTTTTATTCATATTCAAGGCGAGGGGCCGTTCTATGTATAAACGGCCCAGTGCAGAAGATAAATAAAAATACAATCAAACCGGTATGTTCTTTAGGGAGTCAGACCTTACTGATTTACCATTTAACAATCTCTGGTTATTATTTTACATAAATGAGATCCCGAATAAATGATAGATTGAAAATTGCTGATTCCCTTAACAAAAATAGCCTTAATACAATCTCCAGAGTCATAAGTTCTCATAAGTTGTTGAAATCATTATCACCATGAAAATGAATCATTAAAATTCAAGTTTAATGATTTCAGTCGGTTAGCCTATATCTGAACAAGGCGTGCAGAGAACTTATGACTGACGAGATACAATCAGACGTCTCTGTATTTATTATGTTCCCGTTGTGTAACGTGAACCCTGTCCTCCTCCCATTCCTTGAGCTTGAGCGTCATCATGTTTTTGTAAATCGCTTCTCCCATGGTCTCTTTTAAAAAGCTGCTGTCTTCGGCCTCCACAAGGGCTTCATAAAAACTTCTGGGCAAAAAGTCATCATCCCAGACCTTCAACCCGTGCTCCTTATTGTAGGAACTTCCTTTGTCAGCCATGCCGCAATCGAGCTTTTCCCTCATGCCGGCAAGCCCCATTGAAATTAATACCGCCATCTGAAGATAAACATTGCCGGCAGGGTCAGGATTTCTAAGCTCAATTCGGGTACTTTCTGGTGACAGGGTGTAGGGAACCCGAACCATGGAACTCCGATTCCGAAGGCCCCAGCCCCTGACAACCGGTGCCTCTTTTCCCATGACATAGGCTTTATAGGAGTTTACCGTGGAGGCCATGATAATGGATGTTTCCCGGGCATATTTTAAAATACCACCGATAAAGTACCGGGCAAGATCGCTTAACTGATGTTCTGAAGTGGCATCATAAAAAAGATTATTACCTTCAAAGTCCTGCATGGACAGATGAATATGAAAGGCATTGCGATTATAATTCTCAAAGGGTTTGGGCATAAAACTGGCGGTAAAACCGTTTTTTTCGGCGACCTGTTTTGCCACATATGAAAATAGCAAGGTACGGTCCGCCGCTGACAGGGCATCCGTGCACTCTAAATTAATCTCGTGCTGCGAAGGGGTGACTTCATGGTGGGTCTTTTCATACTGGATGCCGCACCCGGCCAATACATTGACAATGTCCTGGCGAACGGATTCACCTTTGTCCGTGGGGGAGGAAACAAAATAACCGATATCGTCAGAATGCTCCAAAACACACATTTCAGGGTCTGTGCCTGCTGCCGCCGATTCCCCGTTAAACAGGAAAAATTCATGCTCGGGTCCCACAGTAAATCGAACCTGAAATTCTTTTTCAGCCTTTTTTAGAACCTTTTTCAGCAGATGACGCGGATCTGTTCCAGACGGATTACCCTTTTCGTCGTAAATGTCTCCAATAAGAAATCCCACTGTTTTGTCTCCGAAATCAATTTCATTGTAGGTAGACAAGCTCGGAACCAGAAGGCGATCGCTGTTTTCCACAGAGGTATAACCGGCAATGGAACTGCCGTCAAACCCGACACCGGTTTTACTCATTTTATCGACCATAAGCGGATTGACAAATAAATTCATGAGTCTTCCGTTGATATCCGTAAAAAATATTTTTGTAAAATCCACTGCACCCATTGGGTCGTTCTCGTTTTCTTCCTCCACTCTTTCTCTCTCCTTTTGTTGTTTCATTCTGCAAATGCCATAATAGAACAGGGTAAATATCCTGCAGGGCTTGGAATTTGAAGCAGTGACACCAACTGATTCAGCAAATAACATTTATCGATTTTAATCATTTGGGCTGCCTTAACGTTTCAGGAAACAGCAGATCAATAAAACGCTCAGCTGTTGGTTGGGGTTCATGATTGGCCAACCCCGGTCTTTCATTGGCTTCGATAAACGCATATGCATTAAGGCGTATGTCCGGGACAATAAAATCAAGGCCGGTAACGGGGATATTCAAAGTTTCACTGATTATTACCGATGCTTCTTTGAGCGCATCTGAAAGTTCATCAGTAACGTCGTGAATTGTTCCTCCTGTATGGAGATTGGCTGTTTTCCTTACAACAATTGTTTCGTTTTTTTCAAGAGTTGAATCGTAATCATACCCTTCTTTTTTCAGACACCTCAGTGTTTCATCATCATCGGGTATTTTGCTTTCACCGTCTGTGGCGGCCATTCTTCTTCGATTATGTTTCTCAATCAAATCTGAGATGGTGTATGTGCCCGTGCCTGTGATGGCCGGAGGTTTTCTGACAGCCGCTGCAACAACTTTGTGATCAATGACAATGACGCGCAGATCCTCACCCTGAATGTACTCTTCTATCAGTACGTCAGAGCAAATATTTTCAGCCTTTTTAACCGCTTCCTTTAATTCATCTGGATCTGAAATATCCACACTGATCCCTGCTCCCTGCTCCCCTCTGGCCGGTTTCACCACAACCCGTTGTACCTTTCTTAAAAACGCAAGATCTGTTTCATGATCAACGTGCTTTATCTGCGCCGGTACAGTCACGCCAACTTTCTGGACCAGTTTCCGGGTCAATCTTTTGTCATCACATTGTGTCATGGCAACAGCAGAAGTCATTTCAGACAAGGATTCTCTGCATGTGATGGAACGGCTTCCCATGCTGAGGCGGAACAGACCATAATCGGCATCAACAATATTAGTGACAATCCCCCGCCGCTTGGCTTCATCCACAATCAGTTTTGCATAGGGATTCAGCTGTTTTAAGGTTTTATCTGGTGTAATATACAAGGATTCATTGATCGTATTTTTTCGTTTGATGCAAAAGACAGGGATTCGCTGAAAACCCAGTTTTTCATATAAAAGAATCGCATGGGTATTATTGTGCATGACACTGACATCCATGAAAGCGCGCCCCTTTGTAAAATAATGCGCTGCCAGCTGTCTGACCAGGCTGATGCCGACACCGGGAATACCGGCCTGGGGGTCAACCGCAAGGGACCATAAGCTGGATCCGTTTTCAGGGTCATTAAACGCTTCCACATGATCTATACCGGTAACGATGCCAATCACACCATCGTCGTGCTTTCTCTTTGCAATAAAATAGGTTCTAAGTTTGTTTGCATGTTTTTCCAGAAGAAAACCAGGGTCTGCACCTTTCATATGACATTTTGCATAAATATCATTGACCTGCCGGGCCTCTCCTTCCCTTGAAAGTCGATTTATTGAAAAAGCAGGATTCTTTTTTGAGTTGTCATTTCTATAATCATAATGCCACAACCGATAGGTATGAGATGGATCAAGAAACAATTTATCGTGTGCCATGGATACAATAACATGCGGATCAATAACATACATGGCAATGTCCCGGCTGTCAGCTCCTTGAAAACACATGGTCTCTACTATTTGATCATTAGATGTGAATGTATGGGCAAATACCAATCTTCCCCAACCCATTTCAGAAAATGAATTGGGTGTCATTTTCTTGGTGGTTGGGTTTTCTATTTTTTCCCAATTTCTCAACGATTGACCATAATTTTTATCAATTCTGTATTTTGCTCTTTCCATGGGTTGCCCCCCCTTTATATGAAAAAACCGTGTAAACCGGCATCCTTCATTCCTGCTTTACACTTTTCAGACAGAGATACCCATTCCCCGGGAAAAGTTGACCAAAAAGTGTAAACTACTTTTGAAGTTGTATGAAAAATGGTTGTGAACCACAGGGTTTTCAACTTTTGTTGTGGTTGGATCAAGGACAGAATACGGACCGCCCGTGGCGGCTATATTCCATTTTTCTGCATCCAGAACTCCAACAGGGCCACCTGCCACAATTTAGATCCTCTCAGGGGAGTTATATGTGCTTCAGGAGATTCGAGCAAAACATCCATGTATTCATTGCGGATAATTCCCCTGGACCGGCACGCTTCACTTTTTAAAATCTTCGTTACGGTATCAAGGTATTTGCCCTGTATATATTTTAGGGCGGGCACGGGAAAATACCCTTTGGGTCTGTCGATCACCTCACTGGGAATCAGCTCTCGTGCGGCTTCTTTTAAAATATATTTGCCACCATTGCCAACTTTGTATTCAGCTGGCATTTTAGCGGCCAATTCAACCAGTTCATGATCCAGAAAAGGAACACGAGCCTCAAGACTCCAGGCCATGGTCATACTGTCCACTCTTTTCACAGGATCATCCACCAGCATAACTGTGGAATCAATCCTCAATGCCTTATCAATGGGAATACCGGCGCCTGGCATTGAAAACTGTTTTTCAATGAATTCTGTTGTAAAATCAAGCCCCTGGAATTTTTCATGGACAATATTCTGAAATTCATCATTGCTTCTGTCGCAAAAAAGATTTCGGTAATCCTGAACAGCATCCTTGCTTTCCAGCATGGGCGGATACCAGTGATAACCGCCAAAAATTTCATCTGCCCCCTGGCCGCTTTGAACCACCTTGACATGTTTGGCCACCTCCTGACTCAACAAATAAAAACCAATGCAGTCATGGGAAACCATGGGTTCATTCATGGCTTTTACACAGGCATCCATTGACGGCAACACCTGATCTGAATCCACTGTGATTTTATGGTGGTCTGTGCCAAAGTGCCGGGCAATAATGTCCGAATATTGAAACTCATCACCCTTTTCACCGCCCACACTTTCAAAGCCGATGGAAAAGGTTTTTAAATCCTTTTGACCTGCTTGGGCAAGCAGGCCGACAATCAGGCTTGAATCCAAGCCCCCAGATAAAAGCACACCAACCGGGACATCTGCCACCAGACGTCGTTTCACTGCGTTTTTCAATGTAAAAGAAAGATATCTTTTCCAATCATTAAAATTGTATTTTTCTTCTTCGGCATCGCGGTCAAAATTCAGATTCCAGTAAGCACGCTGAATCATGGTGCCATCTTTTTTGACTGTCATCACCGTTGCCGGTGGAAGTTTTTTTATCCCCTCAATGATGGTGTGCGGTGCTGGCACAACAGCATGGAGTGACATGTAATAGTGAAGTGCTTCTGTTGAGATATCTGATTTGATTCTTCCGGTTTTCAGAAGTGCAGGAAGGGAAGATGCAAAAATTAAACTGTTTTCGCTTTTATAAAAATATAACGGTTTGATACCCAAGCGGTCCCTGGCCATGAAGACGCTATTATTGTTTTGATCATAAAGGGCAAATGAGAACATTCCGTTGAATTTTTCAACACAGTTTTCACCCCAGGCATGATAGGCTTTAAGGATCACCTCGGTGTCCCCTTTTGAATAGAAAGCATATCCCATCTGCTTTAAATCTGCGCGAAGTTCCTTGTAATTGTATATTGCACCGTTAAAAACAAGGGTCATGCCTAAACTGGGATCAATAAAGGGCTGATTGGACGCATTACTTAAATCTATTATTTTTAGACGGCGATGGCCAAATGAAGTCCAGATACCATGGTAAATATCTTCATGATCAGGTCCCCGGTCACCCATTGCCTTGTTCATAATTTTTACGGATTGTTCGTTTGCAAGGTGGTTGTCAAAAAAAAGCTCACCACAAATACCACACATATAATCTCCAGTAATTTACGATTGATTTCATAAATATCAATTCATTTTCTTGTTTGTCTTGATCCCTCAGATGATTCAATGTTTTTGGAAATATTCTATAGTGTTCTATGTTTTTTGTCAACCAATCCCCTCTAATACAATGCAATATTTTGTAATAAAATAGCTTTTGAGTGTAAATATATTCACAAATAAAGCATAGTTGTCTATGTCTTTTTTGCGCGGGCAGTTTAGGCGGTTTAGGATAGGGCTTAGAACGGGAGATGAGCAAAAAAAGTGCACAGTAGTTGTGAAGGATGCCTGATTTGCCAAATTTTTGCTATTAACATTAATGGGGTTGATCATAAGCTGGGCCACTATACGTGAAATAAAATTCTATTGACTTCAACGTGCTGTAATTACAGCTATTAATTTTTAACTCTGAAATTTTATTACAAAATGGCCCACGTTATGACCAAACCCACATTAATCAAATTAGAGCATTACCCTGTTATTTTTTCGACAAATAAGCAGGGTAATGTTTTTCGGTGCTGCGTAAGGGACTCAAAAACTTTCAATTTACCGTTGATATGTTTTAGCGTTAAATATTTGGGGTTTTCAGCCCTATTTGAGGTAATTTGATTTGTGCTGATTCCCTGAATACAAAAATATACGCAAAAACAGAGGCAAACCAGGATCAGGATTTAAACCACCAGCGTTCAATGACTCTGTGTGCGTCGCTTTCCCATAGCCCGGATACGGTTCCGTGGCCAATTTTTTCGTTGGATGCTTCCACGTAATCTTTGAAAAAAGGAACTATTGTTCCACCCTCATCGCGAATAATCATCTGGCACTCTCTGTACATTTCTTTTCTTTTGGCATCGTCCAGTTCGGAACGGGCCGCAAGGACCAGTTCATCCAGCCGCTTATTCTGCAACCGGGTTTCATTCCATTTGGCTTTTCCGGAATAGGCCACGGAAAATGCCATGTCCGCTGTGGGGCGGGCACCCCAATAACCGTGGCAAAACGCTTTGTTCAGCCACACATTGCTCCAATAACCGTCTTCAGGCTCTTTGACCATATTTATTTTTATACCGGCTTTGGCGGCGCTTTGCTGATACAGGGTGGAAATGTCCATGAAACCACCATGTTCTGAAGTGTGCAGGTCAAAGGTGTGTTGGGAAAGACCGGCTTTTTTCAGATGAAATTTGGCCTTGTCCGGGTCATATTGGCGCTGGGGAAGATCGTTGGCATAAAATCGATTGCCCGGATGGATGGGTTGGTCGTTTCCAACACTGCCGTATCCCCTCAGGAATTTTTTCACCAGCTCTTCCCGGTCAATGGCGTATTTTAATGCAAGCCGGACATCATTGTTGTCATAGGGGGGGGTGTCTGTGAGCATGGCCAGGGTATAATGGTACCCTCCGTTCACCTGGATGATATTGATGTTTTTGGCCCGTTGAAACAGATGGATGGTTTTAAGTTCCACCCGGTTCATGTAATCCACCTGCCCGGTTCTCAGGGCATTGGTCCGGGCGTTGGTATCTGCGATGCTCAAAACTTCAGCTGACTCAAAATGTGCCCGATCTGACTTATAATAGTTGGGATTTCGTCTTACAATGCTTTTAACGCCGGGCTCCCATGCTTCCAGAATATATCCGCCGGTGCCGATTCCTTTTTCCCATTGCTCGCCTTGGGTTCCTGCCGGTACAATCGTCAGGTGGTAATCGTTAAGAATATAGGGAAAATCAGCGTTACCGGTTTTGAGGGTGAAAACAACCTTGTCCTTGCCGTCTTTTTTGATATCCTCAATTTGATTGATCAATCCTTTTGCACCGGATTTGGAATCTTTGCCCATGTGGTGACGGATGGAAAAAATTACATCTTCGCTGTCCATGGTTTTGCCGTTATGGAATTCCACCCCTTTCCTCAGATTAAAATGCCAGGTTGCCGCATCTTTGGAGGCGTCCCAGGACTCGGCAAGTTCAGGAACGGCATTGCCTTTATGGTCCACCTCCACCAGGTTGTTTCTCAAGGCATAATTGGTGCAGTCGGCCACCTGATCAGCGATAAGCGCTGTATCCAGAGAATCCGTGGTATGTCCACCGGCCATTCCCATTTTAAAATGTCCGCCTTTTTGAGGTCCCTGGGCGGCAAAAGCGCTGGATGGGACAAGGGCCGGGGACAGAGCCGCGCTGAGGCCCAGGGCCGATGCCCCGGCAATAAACTGGCGACGTGTGATTTTTTTTGATTCATCGTGTCCATCCAAATTACGAATTTCGCTTGCTTTTTGATCCGTCATGGTGTTTCTCCTTAAAGGGTTATTGTTTTACTCAACTTTCGGTGTTCGCATTTCGTGGTGGGGTCAGGCTTTCGTTATTGACATTATCGAGGCTTTTTTCGTTGGCAAAGGTCTTGGTCGATAACATCAATAACAAAAGCCTGACCCCGTCGGCATGACCCCGTCGGCACACTGACCCCGTCGGTACATTTAAAAATGCCGGCTTTGAAATGAAGCCCGAAAGTTGAGTGTTTTATTTCTTTTAAAGATAAGTTGAGGCCCGTTCTTCTAACAGGGTATCCAGCCAGTCCGGGTCCATCTTGGGAACCGAGGCCAGAAGTTTGTCTGTGTAGGTGTGGTGGGGCGGACTCAGCACCTTTTTCTTTTCCCCCTGTTCAACGATTTTGCCCTGGAGCATGATCACAATTTTGTCGGCAATGGCTTTCACCGTTGCCAGATCATGGGTGATGAAAAGATAAGAGACATCTGTTTTGTTTTGCAGATCCTGGAGAAGGTTTAAAATGCCTTCGGCCACCAGCTGGTCCAGGGCAGAAGTCACCTCATCACAGATGATCAGCTCGGGCTCGGCTGCCAGGGCCCTGGCAATACAGATCCGTTGTTTTTCGCCGCCGGACAGCTCTGTGGTGAGGCGATCAATGTAAGCATCCGGATTGAGCTCTATCTTTTCAAGAAGCTCCCGGATTCGCAGTTCAGCAGCTTTGCCTTTCAAACCGAAATAAAATTTCAAGGGCCGACCAATGACCTTTCTCACAGTATGTCTGGGGTTCAGGGCCGTATCCGGCATCTGGTAAATCATCTGAAGACGCCGCAGGTCATCTTTTTTTCGTTGTTTTAATGTTGTGGAAAGGGATTGACCAAGAAAGGAAATATCCCCGGTGGTTCGAGGGAGCAACCCTGTGATCACCCGGGCCAGGGTGCTTTTGCCTGAACCTGATTCCCCCACCAGGGCCACGGTTTGTCCCCGCTGAACCTTAAGATCAATATCTTCAATGACATTGTCATGCCCTGTATATGTGGCTGCCACATTATTAATGTTTAAAATCACATCGGAAGACGGGTCTATTTCATGGTTATCCATTGATTTTCTGACATTGAGCAGATCCCTGGTATATTTTTCCTTGGGATTTTTGATCAGCCGGCGGGTTTCACCCTCTTCCACCATTTTGCCGTTGCGAAGGACCATGATCCGGTGGGCCACCTGGGCCACCACCGCCAGATCATGGGTGATGTAAAGGGCGGCCTTGTTCATTTTTTCCGTGATTTCCTTTACTGCAGCCAGAACTTCAATCTGGGTGGTCACATCCAGGGCCGTGGTGGGTTCGTCAAACACGATAATATCCGGTTCACAGGACATGGCCATGGCCACCATGGCCCGCTGAAGCTGTCCCCCGGACAGTTCATGGGGGAATCTGTATCCGATTTTCTCCGGCGTGGGCAGAAACAGGCGGCGGTAGAGTTCCACTGCTTCCTCTTCTGCTTCTTTGTAGCTTTTAAGGCCGTGGTGAACCGGGGCCTCGGCATACTGGCGGATCACCCGGTGGGAAGGGTTAAAGGAGGCGGCCGCACTCTGGGCCACGTAGGCCACTTTGGAGCCCCGGATCAAGCGAAGATCTTCGTCGGATGCACCAAACAGCTCTGTTCCTTCCAGATCAATGGAACCCGATGCCAGACGGCAGCCCTGTCTGGTGTATCCCATGGCTGCCAGACCAATGGTGGATTTACCGGCACCGGACTCGCCGATAAGGCCCAGAACTTCCCCTCTTTTAAGTTCCAGACTTACGTTTTTGACAATGGGTTGCCATTGGTTTTCATAAAAGCCTTCAATATGTAAGTTTCTGATTTTTAATAAGTTACTCATTTTTTACTCCTTTTTTAGTAAATATTCGGTTTGCTCATGTAAATGTTTGGAAAGTGCCCCATATTCGCCTGTTTGGGGCTGCGTAGCATGGACCGAATATTTACCTTTTTTATTCGTGCAAACCGCTGGATAAATGGAGAAACCAGTCCACGATAAGATTGACGCCAACGGTTAAAACGGCAATGGCAGCTGCCGGGATCAGCGGGATTAAAATGCCAAAATTGATGGCTCCGGCATTTTCACGCACCATGCCGCCCCAGTCCGCCAGAGGCGGCTGGAGCCCAAGTCCCAGAAAACTTAAAGCAGCAATGAACAAAAAGACAAAACAGAATCTGAGCCCAAATTCAGCCATGAGCGGGGGCATGGCATTGGGTAGGATTTCATGGCGTATAATCCACCACAGACCCTCTCCCCGAAGTCTTGCCGCTTCTACAAATTCAAGTACTTCAATATCCATGGCCACGGCCCGGGACAGGCGAAATACCCGGGTGGAGTCCAGAATTGCAATGGTGAAAATCAGGGTGGGAACAGAAGGTCCCATTATGGACAGGACCATCAAGGCAAAAATAAGGGTTGGAAAGGCCATGATGATATCCACCACCCGGGAGATGCCCTGGTCCACCCAGCCTTTTTTCACCGCAGCCACAAATCCCATAAAAACCCCCATGAAAAAAGAAAGGCCTGTGATGGTAAATGAGAGGGCAATGGTGTTTCTGGCCCCGTAAACCATCCTGGTGAACAGATCTCTGCCAATGTGGTCGGTGCCCAGGAGAAAGGCGGAAGATGAGGTTTCCCAGACATCCCCCACCACACCGGTCTCTTCATAGGGGGCTATGAGAGGGGCAAATAATGCAACTGCCAGGTTCAGCCCGACAATAAGCATGCCGATCCGCGCAGAAACAGGGGATTGCTTTATTAATTTAAACACAGTGGGCGCTCCTTTATTAAATTCTGGATTGTCTTAATTTGGGATTGGACAGCATGGACAATATATCTGCAATGAGATTCAAGAGGATATAAACCACGGAGAAAATCAGACCTGAAGCCTGAACAACGGGCAGGTCCCGCTTGGCCACAGAATCCACCAGAAGCTGGCCCAGGCCGGGGTAGACAAAAACCACTTCCACAATCACCACCCCCACAATGAGGTAGGCCATGTTCAGGGCCACCACATTGATCACCGGAGACAGGGAGTTGGGAAAGGCATGGAGAACAATGATCCGCAACCGCTTGATTCCTTTGATTTGAGCCATTTCAATATAGGCCGATGCAAGGACATTGATGATGGCGGCCCGGGTTTGTCGCATCATGTGTGCCGTGACCACACAGGTCAGGGTCATGGCCGGCAGGAGCACCGTGTAAATCCGGGTGCCAAGGCCCATGTTTTCATTGACTGCGGCAAGGCTGGGCAGCCAGTTGAGCTGGATGCTGAAAACAAGAATCAGGATGTAGGCGATGAAAAATTCGGGAAAAGAGATAAAGGACAGCGTGGATATGGAGATACAGCGGTCAAACAGGGTGTTGCGATAAAAGGCGGCCAGCATGCCCAGACAAATGGCCAGGGGGACGGCAATGGCCGAGGTGAGAAGCGCCAGAAACAAGGTGTTGCCCAGGCGCCACCCGATCTGGTCTGCCACAGGTCTGCCGTTGGCCAGGGAATTGCCAAAATCCCCATGGGCAACCCCTTTGAGCCAGGCCCCGTAACGGACCATTGGGGGAAGGTCCAGTTTAAGTTCTTTTCTAAAAGCGTCCACGGTTTCAGGGGTGGCCTGCTGACCCAGAACCGCCTGGGCCACATCCCCGGGTAAAAGCTCAACTCCGATAAAGATAATAATTGATATGACAAACAAGGTGGCCACGCTGGCCAGACATCGCTTGAAAATCAGTTGCGTCAGGTTTTCCATGATAAAAAAATTCTATTTCCTTTTTGCCCCGGACATATCGGCAGATTGAATTTTCTTGCGATAAATGACGGTTCAGGCCTGGCGAGGCCCGGAGCATGATATTAACAATTAAATCTGCCTTGTTTGCACGTGTCTGAAAGAACCGTCTAAGAGAAAATGGTATTCTCTGTGATGCTGTAATAAACAGCTTCTTTTTGCAAACTCAAAATAACAACCTTAAAAAAGTATCGTTCTCTATCTATTTTGTCAAGTTGAATTGAAATATAGAGCTTTCATAAAAACCTAATAAACAAGGAAATAAATGCAATTCATTTAAAAATGTTTGATATATAAGCTATTGTTAATGATTAGAAAGCTATGTAATTGTGACTGTTTGGTGATAAGTATTCGGCTTGGTGTTGGAAGAACATCATATCCATGGCAGCAAAAAATTGTTCCTTCAAAAAAAACTTTTCATCCTTACTCAAATATTATAATTGATGAAAGTATTCTCATTTTTTCGTTACTGCGGCTGCCGCCATTTTACATTACTTAAGCCGCATATTTACTTATAATTAAGGATTTTATGCAGAATTCAAACGATATCCGGTGCAGGAATCTATTGATTGCCCTTAGAAAAATTATTCAGGCCATTGATCGACATTCCAGCAGTTTGAGGAAAAAATTTGGACTCACCGGTCCGCAACTCATCGTACTTCAGGAAATATCGACACAGAAGAAAATATCTGTGACGCAATTGTCCAGAAATATCAGTCTCAGTCAGGCAACGGTTACAGACATCACGAAACGCCTTGAGAAACAGGGCTGTTTAACCAGAACCCGGAGTACCAGCGATAAACGTCGAATCAATATTATTATCACTGAAAAGGGAGAGACCATTCTGGAACAGGTGCCCCCACTTCTTCAGGAAAAATTTACTGAACGTTTTTCCGATCTGGAAGGCTGGGAACAGCTAATGATTGAAAGTGCATTTGAGCGGGTGGTGACAATGATGTCTGCCGAGGATATTGAGGCCAGCCCCATGATGATTACAGGGCCTTTTGATTCTGAGGAGGGGTGATGGGAGATAAACTGCCACGGGCAGACCTGGTTGTTATTTCGGTCCATCCGTGACAGTTAAAAATAGGTCAAAAAACGGGTGTTGCTGCAAAATCAGTTCAGGCCGAGTTTTTTCAGGGTTTCAGCCTTGGGAATACCATTGTTGTCCCAGCCCTGGACTTCGTAATAATCATCCAGCATGGTTTGAAGATCGCAGGTTTCGCCCTTGGCCGGGCCTGCCGGTAAGGGTTCGTCTGTGATGCGTTTGGGCAGTGAATCATCCTTTCTGTCAAAACCTGCATTCACCAGGAACAACCGCTCGGCATTGGTGATGCGCTCGGCAGCCATGACCAGATCTTCCATGGTATAATCTGCCCCGGTGGCGGTGTTTAAATAGGTCAACATACCGGTGGGGGACATGGTGCTGTCCTTTTCTGCCAGCATTCTGGCGCCGAAAAAGATGCAGAGCCCTGCGGCATCCACAATGGCGGACAGATCCTGTATGCGCTTTGTGGGGCCGGCCTTTCCCTTGGTGGCCAGGGGGTCCATGGAAAAGGTGGTGCCGAAAATTTCAAAATAGGCTGGATCGCCGCGCATGTGGGAGCCGCCTATGGGGGATGTTGCATAGGCAAGGCCCATGGCCTTGGCCCCCCGGGGTTCATATCCCGGGAATTCCTGTTTTTTGGAAACCATGGCAAGTTCTGGATGTCCATACCCATCTGCCAGGCGATAACTGCCATTGGCAAGCTTATCGCCAAATCCTTCACGATAGGCCGTTTGACGGGTGAGCGCCACCAATGCTTCGCCGTCTCCCCATTTCAGGGATCGTCCCACTTCGTCTTCGCTTACATAACCGCGATCCACAAGCTCCATGGCGCAGGCCACAGTGGCTCCCATGGTGATGGTGTCAAGACCCAGTTCATTGCAAAGATAATTGGCCTTGGTGATGGCGGCCAGGTTATCAATCATACAGTTGGAGCCCATGGCATAAACGGTCTCATATTCAGGACCTTCGCCCTCTCCCTCAAATCCCGGTTCCGTCACCTTGGTGATTCTGGCGCATTTGATGGGGCAGCCAAAGCAGCCCTGGTTTTTCACCAGATATTTTTCAGTAAGGGTGGTTCCCTGGATATCTTCCCAGCCGTCAAAGGTTCCCTGCTGCCAGTTTTTGGTGGGCAGAATGCCCTTTTCCTGGGTCACGGCAACCACTCCGGAGGTACCGTTAATGGTCAGCCCCACCGGTGTTATTTTGGCTTCGTCGGTGTATTGTTTTAAAATTTTCTGATTGAATTCCTTGAACGCATCGGGCTGGGCAAGTTTAATTTTATCGCTTCCCAGTACCACAACCCCTTTGAGATTTTTGGAACCCATCACAGCACCCACACCGGATCTGCCTGCGGCACGGTGCCTTTCGTTCATGATACCTGCAAAAAGAACCTTATTCTCCCCGGCAGGGCCGATGCAGGCCACCCGGGCTTTGGGATCTGTTTGGGAAAGCAGCATGTCCGTACTTTCCGGCACTGTTTTTCCCCAGATATCTTCAGCGCTTTTCAGCTCCGGCTTGCCCTTGTTTATCCAGAGGAAAACCGGTTTTTCTGATTTGCCCTTAAAAATGATGCCGTCGTAACCGGCCCGTTTCATTTCCCGGGGCATCATTCCACCGGAGTTGGAGCAGGTTACGGCCCCGGTTAACGGTGATTTTGTCATCACCATATATCGGGCGCCGGTGGGGGCACCGGTGCCGGTGAGGGGGCCTGTCATCATAATCATGAGATTTTCCGGGGAAAACGGGTCGCATGTCGGGTCCATTTCTTTGTTCAGATAATAGATACCGATGCCACGGCCGCCGATGTAATCCTTGGCCACCCCGGGGTCCAGAACTTCATCTTTTATTTCTCCTGTGGTGAGATCAACCCGGAGAATTTTACCGATCCATCCTTTCATTGTAGTGACTCCTTTTTGTGAAATCAAAAAATTCAGGCGTACTTTATCAAGGGACCTGCCCATGTATAAGTGGGTCCCTTTATTTGATTTTTAAATGTTATAGTAAGTGTAGCATATAGGAGGCTGAAACAGATTTCAACACTAAAATGAATTTTTTTAAAAAAAAATAATGGGCATTAAGTCAGTTCGCGGGAGAATGCTTTTTTAAAAATTTATGTGGATGAATATAGTTGTGCGATGCCGGGGCAGAGGAAATGAAAAATGGACGGAGTATGGGTTTTTTTATGTTATTCAGTGTTAAAATCGGCGAGATGCCAGGGAAATACGATGAATAAATAACAGGCGATTTGTCCCCCGCCAAATCAAAGATCGGCAAGGGGACTTATTGGAAAAAAGGTTAAGGTCTGCCGTACCCCCCGCCCCCCGGTGTTTCAATGCCCAGGGTGTCACCTTTTTTTAATTGCGCATGGAATTTGCCCGGCATGATCTTTTTTCTGCCGTTGCGGATAATATAATTATTACCGCAGGCACCGGGTTTTCCGCCATCAATGCCGTGGGGAGGGTGAATTCTTCTCTCGGACAGCACGGTCATTTCAGCAGGACCAAGCATGCGCATTTCACGGATCATACCGTCTCCCCCGCAAAATTTACCCCCACCCCCGGAATGTTTGCGAATGGCATACTGTGTCACCAGAAAGGGATAACTGTATTCCAGGGCCTCCACCGGGGTGTTTAAGGTGTTGGTCATGTGGGAATGCACCGCATTTTCGCCGTTATTTGTGGCTGTGGCCCCCATGCCGCCGCCCAGGGTTTCATAGTAGGCAAAGGGGGTGTGGGTTCGCAGGTCCATACCCCCCACGGTGAGGTTGTTCATGGTACCCTGGCCGGCTGCCGGGATCTGTCCGGGAAGGGCTTTTTCCAGGGCCCCCAGCACGGTATCCACCACCCGTTGGGACGTTTCCACATTGCCCCCGGCCACGGCGGCAGGAAATACGGCATCCACAATGGTTCCCTTTTTCGTGATTAAGCTGATGGGTTTGAAGCAACCGGCATTAAAGGGAATGTCCTCCTTTATCAGGGTGCGAAATACATAGATCACCGCAGACAGGGTAATGGAAAAAACCGCATTGACACTGCCGGTGACCTGGGCATGGGAATGCCTGAAATCAAGGGTGGCGCCATCACCTTTAATGGTGAGGATAACATGAATATGAATATCTTTTGTTCCTTTGCCGTCATCATCCAGCCGGTCTTCAAATTCATACACCCCGTCGGGGATGGATGCGATTTTTTTCCGTGTGATGGTTTCTGAATAGTCCATGAGGGATGTGGCGTAGCGCTTTACCTCGGGCAGACTGTATTTTTTCACCAGTTCCCGGATTCTGCGGATACCTGTGAGATTGGCCATGATCTGGGCTGAAAAATCGCCTTCCCGCTCCTGGGGAGTTCTGACATTGTTTAAAAATAAGGTCATTAAATCTTTGTCCAGTTGGCCTTTTTTTACGATTTTTAAAGGTGGAATGATGACCCCTTCCTGGAACAGGGAGCTTGACAGGGGCATGGACCCTGCACTCATTCCCCCCACATCTGCGTGGTGTGCCCGGTTGGCCACAAAAAACCGGGGCCTGTTTTGTCTGGGAATTTTTTTCCCGGCGCCGGGCTTGGCAGGGGACAATGATTCCGGATCAAACACCGGGGCCACAATGGTAATGTCAGGCAGGTGGGTGCCCCCTTTGTAGGGATCATTTAACATCACCATATCGCCTTGTTCAAATTCCACTGCATCAATGGCCGCCTTGACAGACAGGGGCATGGAGCCCAGATGTACGGGAATATGGGCTGCCTGGGCTATCATGGCGCCATTGGCATCAAAAAGAGCACAGGAAAAATCCCGTCGTTCCTTGATGTTGGGGGAAAAAGCCGTGCGGTTAAGGGTAACCCCCATTTCTTCACAAATGGAGGTAAATCGATTTTTAAACACCTCCAGCAAAATGGGATTGGGGATATCTTTACCGGATGTTTCATTGCCATGGGCCTTATTGGTTTTCCGGGAGTCTGCATGGAGATCCAAAGGGTCTGATGGGATTAAAGGGGGCATCATTTTTCTCCTTTTTTGCAGGTGTGGATGATAAGATTGCCAAATTGATCCACCCTTGCAAAGGTGTCCGGGGGCATGACAATGGTGGAGGTGTACTCCAATATAATGGCAGGCCCTGTGATTTCATTGCCATGGCTGAGATGTTTCCGGTGAATAAGGTCGGTTTCCCGGGGGACACCGTCAAAGATCACAGGACGTTTTTCCCCAAAGGCTTTTGCAGGGGGAATTTTTCCGGCATGGGGTTCTGGATCTATTATCGGTTTTTCCGGGGTTCCCCTGGCCCTGAGTCGGATGTTGACAATCTCCATTTTTTTGTCTGGATTGCTGTATCCATAGCTCTTTTCGTGGAGAAGATGGAAGCTGTTTTCATATTCCGTGGTAAAGGGAACCATGATTTCGTAGGATTGGCCTTTGTAGCGCATGTCCAGGAATTTTTCCACATGGATACGGCCTTTATCAATGCCTTCTAAAAGCAATTCCTCGATGCCTTTTTCAACCAGAGGCTCAAATTGTTTTTCAAGCATGGCATGGTCCATGTCCTGGGCCTTTTGCATGATGGTAAGGGAATAATCTTTAATAACATCTGCCATGAGCATGCCCACGGCAGAAAGAATGCCGGGGTTTTGGGGCACAAACACGGTGGGCATATTGAGCAGCCGGGCCAGGGAAACCGCATGGAGTCCCCCGGCACCGCCAAAGGAGAACAGGGAAAATTCCGAAGGATCAAACCCCCGCTCCACGGAGATGACCCGGATGGCCTTTTCCATGGCTGTGTCGGCAACGGAAAGAATGCCCTCGGCAAGGGTCTTTTTGTCCAGGCCAGACTCCCGGGACATCTTGTCAAAGTAAGATTCCAGCCGTTGGAAATCCAGGGTCATGTGCCCCCCCAGGAAATGTTCCGGCACCAGCCGTCCAAGATAGAGATTGGCATCGGTGACGGTGATCTGCTCTCCTTTCCCATAGCAGATGGGCCCGGGGTCAGCACCGGAACTTTCCGGCCCCACCCTTAAGGCCCCTCCGGCATCCATAAAGGCAAGGGAGCCGCCGCCGGCCCCCACAGTGTGAATATCAATCATGGGCACTTTTACGGGAAAATCAGAGATGGCGGACTCAAAGGTCAAGGGAAGCCCCCCGTCAATGAGGGCCACATCCGTGGAGGTGCCGCCCATGTCAAAGGAGATCAGTTTTTCCACCCCTGCCATTTTGCCGGTTTCCCAGGCCCCCACAGCGCCTCCGGCAGGGCCGGAAAGAATGGTTCTCACCGATTCGTTCATGGCAGTGGCCGCAGAAATACTGCCGCCGTTGGACTGCATGATGCGAAGCTCATTTCCGTGGATGTTCTCTATGATATGGGTGATATAACGCTTCATGATGGGGGAGACATAGGCGTTTACCACGGTGGTGGATGTGCGCTCGTACTCCCGGAATTCCGCCAGTATCTTGTGGGAGAGGGAGGTGCTGATTTTGAGTGCTTCCAGGGCCTTTTCCATTTTTATTTCATCATGGGGATTGAGAAAGGAAAACAAAAAGCACACGGCAATGGAGTCCACCTTTGCCTGTTTGATTTTTTCCACCACCTCTGCTGCCGAAGCATCATCAAAGGCCAGTTCCACTCCGCCATCACTTCTGGTGCGGCAATGGACCCCGAACCTGAGGTGTGAGGGCACAAGAAGGGGTGGTTTCCGGTATTGGGGATTGTACAATTCCGTGCGGTTCTGGCGGCCAATGGCAAAAACATCTTCAAAGCCCTTGTTGGTGATAAGGGCGGTTACGGCCCCTTTTCGTTCCAGAATGGCGTTGGTGGCAACAGTGGAGCCGTGCACCATTTTATAATTGTCTGACTGTGTAATGTGTGAAATGCCGCTCAACACCGATTCTGCAGGATTGGAAGGGGTGGAAAGCTGTTTGAACACCCCCCATTTCCCTTCTTTTCTATAAATAAAATCCGTAAAAGTGCCTCCGGTATCCACCCCTATCAGTTCCATTTAATTTATCCTTTTTTTATATTAAACTCCATCCAAAGACCTGGAATTATGAGAGTTTCATTTTTCGTTGTGGCTGGTGGTTACCGCCATGTATGTTTTATTAGAAAATAAAACTTCCGGGTAACCTCAGCAGAGCCGCCCCCGACGGGCAATAGGAACCGGACAATTGGGCTGTCTACAGTTCCGGTCCGGGCCCATTGCCCGTCGGGGGCGGCGGTATAATACCATTGTAACTCAACTTTCGGTGTTCGCATTTCGTGGTGGGGTCAGGCTTTCGTTATTGACATTATCGAGGCTTTTTTTGCCGGCAAAGGCCTTGGTCGATAACATCAATAACAAAAGCCTGACCCCGTCGGTACACTGAGCCCGTCGGTACATTTAAAAATGCCGGCTTTGAAATGAAGCCCGAAAGTTGAAATTGTAATATTTGTTATGTTTACCATAAAATGCAAAATATATAGATATGATGCATTCTCTATGGGGCCATTTTCCATTCCATGGCACTATAGATAAACTTGATCATGCAGTGCAAGGAATTTGTAAAATTGGGGAAAAAGGTGTGCCACTTATTATGATTGTGGTATTTTACGGCCCAGGATAGAAGGGGCATGATGGATCATCATCCAGAACTCATGGGGCCTGAACTTCCATTGGTTTGCCTTTATTTAAGGTAAACACATGATGACCTGACAACGTGGAGACCCTGTGATTTAAGAGCCCGGAAAACAAGGGAGAAGACATTGAAAGATAGAATCAGATACGCACCGCTTAGAGATAAAATCACCGATCCGGCCACCGCCGCCGCTCACATAGTGGACGGCACCAATGTATTTATTTCTGGATTTACAGCCGGATATCCCAAAATGATTCCCATGGAACTTGCCCGGCGGGCAGAACAGGGAGAAAACTTTAAAATAAATATCTATGCCGGTGCATCCACAGGAGAGCTTGTGGACGGCCTGCTTTCAAACACCGATCTGGTCAATTGGCGCAGGCCCTACATGAGTGACCGCACCATGAGAAAAAAGATCAACAACAATGAAATTTTATTTAAAGATGACCATCTTTCCCGGCTGTCTTCCCTGGTTCGTTGCGGTGACTGGGGAGCGGTGGATGTGGCTGTGGTTGAAGCCGTGGCCATCACGGAAAAAGGTCATCTGGTGCCCACCATGTCCGTGGGAAACACCCCCACCTATGTGAAACATGCCGATAAGATTATCATTGAAATGTCCCAGAGTGATCCCCAGGGCCTTGAAGGTATCCATGATATTTTTATCCCGGAAGATCCTCCCTATCGTATGCCCATTCCCCTGTACCGCACGGCGGACCGCATTGGGAAACCCTTTATTGAGATGAATCCCGATAAGGTGGTGGCCATCCTGGAAAGCGGAGAAAAAGATACCTGTGCCGTGTTCCAGTCCCCCGGGGAAATTCCCCTGCGCATTGGAGAACAGATTCTGGACTTTGTCCGCCATGAAATGAAACAAGACCGCCTGCCCAAAACGCTGCCCTGGCAGGCCGGGGTGGGGGATGTTTCCAATGCTGTGTTAAGCCGGTTCATGGAGGATGATTTTTTTCAAAGTGTGGATCTTTATTCCGAAGTGATCCAGGACAGTGTGCTGGATTTGATTGACATGGGGAAAATTAGGGCAGCATCTGCCTCAGCCATGACATTGTCTGAAAAAGCCCGGGACCGTTTTTTTAAAGAGATCTATCGATACAGAGAAAAAATTATTCTCCGGCCTGTGGAGATCTCCAACTCACCGGAGGTGATCCGTCGTTTGGGAGTCATTGCCATTAACACGGCCCTGGAGGCAGATATCTATGGCCATGTGAACTCCACCCATGTCATGGGGTCCCAGCTGATGAACGGTATTGGGGGCTCCGGGGATTTTGAACGAAACGGAGCGCTTTCATTCATGGTTACCCCTTCCATGGCCAAAAACGGTGCCATTTCCGCCATTGTGCCCATGGTGAGCCATGTGGACCATTCCGAGCATTCTGTGGATGTTATTGTCACAGAACAAGGACTGGTGGACACCCGAAATCTCACCCCCCGCCAGGTGGCTGAGGCGGTTATTAAAAAATGTGCCCATCCTGATTACCGGGATCTGTTGTGGGATTACTACAGCCGGGCCGTGCACAAGGTGGGTGGACATGAACCCCATCTTCTGGGGGAGGCGTTTTCCTTTCATCAGCGATTTATGGAAACCGGGGATATGAAAATATGAAATAACGGGTATGTCCTGACGAACACAACGAATATTACAATGGTATTATGCCGCCCCCCCGAGGGGCAATGGGCCCGGCCCGGAACTGTAGACAGCTCGATTGGCCGGTTCCTATTGCCCCTCGGGGGGGCTCTGCTGAGGTTACCCGGAGGTTTTATTTTCTAATAAAAAATTTTTGCCAGGCATGGAAACCGAGTAAAAAAATGAAGGTAAAAGTGGCCTATGCTGTGAACAGGCCCTTTTATTGATTTGATCTATATTTTTTCAATGCGCTACACTCCACAAGATGTTCCAGGGTTTTTGCTGTAAAAACCTTTCCCCTTGTGGCCAAAATCATCTTTTTCATATCTTCCCTTCGGACCCCGAAACCGCGTCCGCCAATGCAGGCAATGACTTCATATCTTGGATTGTTCTGGGACCTTCCGGCAAGGCTTAGTTCCCCAAGATGTTGAATTCGGGTGACCTTATCCCGGGCTGTGCCATCGTCTTCTGTGATTTTTGCTTCTATGACAATCCTGGGATTAAATTCACTGGGTATGATAAAATCAGGTGTCTGATCAAAACCTTCAATGCGTTCCGCTCGTTTGGTTTTACGAAAACTGACCCCCGCTTTGGTAAGCACCTCTTCGATGGCCGATTCCAGACTATCTCCAATGATATCACTGACTGAATCACGGTGACCGGCAAAAGGCCTGCCAATAAAGCGTTCATATAGCAGCATGGCATAGGGTGCCCCTATCCGGGATAGATTTTTGATGCTGGAAATACCATGTTTTGTGTCGGCCTTGTTCAGTCTATGCAGTTGATCGTTGTTGACTTTGGGAGCTCCCTCAGAAAGCAAATGGCATGCAGCTTTAACCATTGCCTTTACTCTGTCTTTTGTCACACCGTTTGTGTTCAATTCCTCCTCCGGTGCCATTCTGATTTTACGATCCAGTGAGCGAATAAATCCCTGGGTCACCTTTACCCCTGTTTTTTGAGTTGTGACATACCCCCATTCCGGCGGTGTAAAACCCAGCATGGTGCGAAGTACAATGATGGAGATGGGTTCAGAAACCGTGACAGGATAAATAACGGCAGGATCAAGCACGGAAAATCCATTGGTGGCGACCTTCAGCGCCTCATAACCACCTTCAAAAGCAGGGTATTCAACAAATCCTGCTCCCTTTGGCATCACAAGAAATTCAGATTCCAGGCAGGAAAAAACGGAATCAACATAGTTGTCAGGGTCTTTATTGATCTCTTCCAATGTTGCTTTAAAAGGGAACATCAATATTTTCATCTCCATAATTGGAACAGGTTTCCTGTACTGAAAACAGGTTGTTTTCCTTTGATTTGTTTTTGTCCGGCATGTTTATAAATTTTTCAACCTCGGACCAGCTGCCAAAAAATCGAATCCAATCCATCACCTTTTCAATGCGTATTGCTGTTGCTTTGGTTTTATCCCAGTCATGCCGTAAATTCCAGATGGCATGGCGAATGAGATGACCATAGGCAATACACCGGATGTCGCCATGGGTGGGATTTACATTGCCAGCCTTGAGAAAAATTAAATCCTGTTCAACAATTTTGGCAAGCTCTTCAGGGGATTTTGCCAGCCATTTCCCCTGCATGATACCCGTTGTCCGGCAAACAAAAATGGTGTCAATGATGGATGAACCTGTGGCATTAATGTGGATGGAGCTGCCCATTTCCGCAGGACACGGAAGGGATGCAGAACAGGTCTGGCCTGAATCCAGGATGGCCACAGCTAAGGGGTAATAGGCATCAATCTTATTATGATGATAGGTAAATGCCAAAGGAGACCCCGGTTTCAATGCCGTGGACATTTTCTGGAAGACCCTGGATATACCCTGGGTGAAATGATCCAGATCCCGGCCCATATCCAGATTGCCTGTTAACTCATCAGGGGATCGGGTTGAAGCTTTTTTGAATGCCGGGGTGGTTTTGCCAACTATTTTTTTCAGCCAGACATAACAAAAATCCATGAGCTCAGCATACTGAATGTTGCCGAAATAGGGCGGGTCCGTAAAAACAGCGTCAAGTGAATCCTGTGGAATGTCCGACACCCCCGCGTCCTTACATGAAATATGAATTTTCCTTTGGGGCGTTGCTGCATTTTTATCCAAATGATCTCCAATCCATTCGTCCCTGGTGGGGATCACTTTTTTTGTTTTGCCCTGAAATTTAACTTCAAAGGGATGGTCACAATAGGATTTTGCTTTTTTGAATTTTTTGATGATATTTGCCCATCCGCCACTGCCGATACAGATGTTTTGTCCCGGGGGCATGATGCCCAGAAAATTGGATTCACATTGAATCTGCCCCACTGGAAATCCATGGATGGAAAATATATCAAGGGATTTTAATGCCCGGCTGTCATAGCGGCACAGCATGTTTTGATAACGGAGCAAGTCAGAAAGATTTGTTGCCAGGGCATTGCGTACTCTTTTGTCCGGTTCATGGGCAATGAGCCGGGCCGAAAGTTCCAGGCCAAGGAGCTGCCGGTGGTTAAACATCTCTTTGTAATAGTTATAGCCCCAGCGATGCAGGCGGTTTGTTTCATCTCCACTGGGAATTTTGGATTCAGGAATATATTTGGGGTTTATTTGGGATAAACGTTTTGAGGCTTCCTTAATTTTTGCAAGATCTTTGTCATCCGGTGTTTTAAAAAATCGACCTTTATGGGAAGGCTTACAAACCGGGCAATGGTATTCCATGGCATACATGCGATGCCTGGGAGCCCCCAGATCAGGATCAGGAAACCGGTTTTCCGTGCGGCAGTCAGGGCATTTGCAGAGCCCTCTTTTGGCAGGACCGTTTTGCTTCAGTGGAAAGGAGCAATGACAGCATTTACCTGGATTTTTTTTGTCTTTAACTTCCGTTAGTTTCCCGCAATCAGGACACACAAATACATTCTTAGGATGCCGGGAACCGCTGGAAAGCATATAACCGGGGAACAGATCCATCTCCTTTCCGCATTTTTTGCAAGGAATTGTTTTTACCCATAAAAAGTATTTTACATGGGCATTTCCAGAACCACAAAGGGTGCATTGGGTTTTGTGAAGATGACCAATTTCATTTTCAAGGTTTACGCAAAGCTGTGCAGCTGCTTTGGCATAATCATCCAGGTTTAGATGCTCAATTTCCTGTTTTACAATCCAGTATGACATGGGGTTAATGTCAAACCCTGTGACATCACACCCCAGACGATTGGCCTCCAGAAGAGGAATCCCTCCACCCATAAAGGGATCTGCAATGTGAAACCCGGAAAAGTTGTTGGAATTGTAATAGATTTTTTGGAGGGGATTTTCGGAAAACTCAGATAAAATAAGGCCACGAAACAGGGTTCCGGGACGCCTGGCAAACCATTTATGAACCGCAATAATCGGGCGATAGTTTTGCTGAATCTGTTTTTCACGGCGTGCAAGATCGGCAATAAAGGGTATATCAAAATTTTTTTCGATCATCGGGTTCTTTATTTCCCTTTTAATATTTTCTGTGGGCCCTCCGTATCCCTTAGGGTGATCCAGTCAGGCGTTATTTGTAAATCCATTGAAAAACTATCTGCTTCAGTCTCCAGGGGAATTTGTAGTCACATAATCGAACTAATTTAACAGCCTTTTGATATAAACTCAATGTTCCATGTCTTGGTAGACATCTTCGGAAAACCGGGGGCTACAGATGGCAAGGAAAATTAAATCTGTCTGACCAATGTTGGTGATGCGCTGGGGACACATGGGGGGAATCAGGACAACATCACCGGGATTGACCTCCCTTGGGGGAAGCGCTCCCACCTCCACACACCCCTTTCCCTGGAGAATGCAATAGCGTTCGGCGGTATCCCGGAGTCGATGCCGGCAGGTGGTCACACCGGGTGTTACCCTGGCCCTGGCAATGGATACATCGGGATCATCACAACCATTGGACAATTCCGTAATATAGCATTTTTCCGGGGTGTAAAATTCACTGTTCAGGTTTTGATGTTTAATGGTTTCCTGCACTGTTTTTTTCCTATTTATTGTGTTTCATAGATTTTGGGGAAAGAAGACCTTGATAAGTTTTTATATGCAATACTCCGCCAATCGGGGGCATATTTCAAGCTTTCTTGTGGGCAGAGCCGCCCCCCGACGGGCAATAGGAACCGGACAATTGAGCTGTCTACAGTTCCGGTCCGGGCCCATTGCCCGTCGGGGGGCGGCGGTATAATACCATTTGGCTCCGCGTTTACGATCCTATTATTTGTTGTATTCCACAGGACATGCCCGTCGGGGAAAAACATAGTATTTTAAAATTAAGTTTCATTTAACACAAAAATTATATACACCATATACAGATGTTGATGTCGAGTTTTTTAAGCGGCCATGGTTGTTTTATTATTCTCAATGGCCGTCATAACTTTAAAAAAGGAGACGTTCATATGCTCAGCCCCATTAAAATAGGTATCAGCTCATGCTTACTGGGAAAACAGGTCCGTTACGACGGTGGCCACAGCCACGATCGCTTTCTCACCCAGACGTTGGCCCTTTTCACCCAATATGTACCTGTGTGTCCCGAGGTGGAGTGCGGTATGCCCACTCCCCGGGAGGCGGTGCGCCTGGTGGGGGACAGTGACAATCCCCGACTGGTTACCCAGAAAACCAACATTGACAAGACCCATCAGATGAAGACCTGGATGGAAAAACGCCTTGACGAACTTTCTTCAGAAAATTTGTGCGGCTTTATCTTTCGAAGTAAATCCCCCAGCAGCGGGCTGTATCGCATCCGGGTGTATGGAGATCAGGGCGTGGTCAGAAAAAACGGCCGGGGAATTTTTGCAAGGGGATTCACCGACCGCTTTCCCCGGATTCCCGTGGAGGAGGCAGGCAGGCTCCATGATCCCAAACTCCGGGAAAACTTCATTGAAAACATCTTTACCCTGAAGCGGTGGCGGGATCTCCTTGAAACCGATAAAACCCTTGGGGGGCTGGTGGCGTTTCACACCCACAATAAGCTGTTGATTCTCTCCCATAACCAGGACCTCTATCGAAAGATGGGTAAACTTGTGGCCAATGGAAAAGCCATGGACCTGGATCAATTGTTTGATACCTATGAGGAAACATTGTTAAAAGCCCTGTCTTTGATGACCACGTTGAAAAAAAATATCAATGTACTCCAGCACATCATGGGATACTTTAAAAAAGAGCTTACCCCGGATGAAAAAAAGGAGTTACTGACCCTGTTTGATCAGTACCGGGAGGGATATGTGCCCCTCATTGTGCCCATTACGCTGATTCGTCATTATGTTTTAAAGTATGATCAACCCTGGCTTAAGACCCAGACCTATTTAAATCCCCATCCCTTTGAACTTAAGCTGCGTAATTATTTTTAATTTTTCATAATCCTGGCATCCAGGGCCAGAATTCCCTTTTCATAGACCCTCACCGGATTGAGATCCAGCTCTTTGATGTCGGGGTTTTCCACAATAAGGCAAGACAGGTTCATGATCAGATCCACCACGGCATCCACATCACAGGATGCACTTCCCCGGGCACCGGTGAGCAGGGGATACCCCTTGAGTTCCATGAGCATCTCCCGGGCATGGGCCGGGGTGAGGGGGGCCACCCGAAAGGCGGTGTCCTTCATGATTTCTGCAAAAATACCGCCCATGCCCACCATGAGGGTGGGACCGAACACCGGGTCTTCCATGGCTCCCACAATAAGTTCCACCCCCCGGTCTGCCTGGCGGCACACCAACATGCCTTCAATGACGGCATGGGGATGGGCTTCTTTAATCCGGGACGTCATGGCCTCATATTCTGTTTTTAACTCTTGGCTGTTCTTAATGTTAACACAGACACCACCGCTGTCGCTCTTATGAATCACATCCTTTGATACCACCTTTAGAACCACGGGATATCCCATGTCATGGGCTGCTGTGGTTAATTCGTCCAGGGTGCTGCCAAAATAATGGGGCGGGTAGGGGATGTTATATTTTTCAATGAGTGCCACCGCCCGGGGTTCCAGAAGAAAATCCGCCGGGGTATTGGTGTCCGGTTCATGCCGGGAATGGGTATCTTTATATATTTCTGAAGGGGCCATTGTCGCAGGTGTGCCGATTTTTCTTTGGAACCGGCCATATTCCATGGCAGCGGCAATGGCTTTTACAGCCCGTTCCGGGGTGGAAAACACCGGTACCCCTGCCTGGTTCATGCGGGGACGATCCACGGCTTCGTCCCGGGCACCGCCCATGTAAGAGACGGCAATGGAGGCGTTGATCTGTTTTTTCAGCTCAATGATCATATCTCCACCCCCTTCAATGGGGTCCCCAAAGTTGATGAGAAACACATCTGCCACATCATGCCTGTCCGCCGCAAGGGCCACTTCCTTGAACTCGTGAGCCCAGATGGCGGCAAGATCAATGGGGTTGGTGTAGGACCCAAGGGGCGACAGGTTTAAAGCCTTTACCTCGTCCACAAAGGCCTGGGGAAGGGCAGGGCCATCAATGCCCAGGGTTTCGGCTTCATCAACGGCAATGACACCGATGCCTCCGGAAGAAGAGAGAATCAGTAATCGATTTCCCTGGGGGATCTCCATGGTGGACAGCAATTTTCCGTAATCGTAAAGATCCTGGAGATTGTCCACAGGAGTGGCCCCATACTGGCGGCAGGCGGCATGGAAAACCTTGTGGGCTCCGGCCAGGGAGGCGGTGTGGGAGGCCACGGATTTTTCTCCGGCACTGGATCTGCCGGATTTTAAGATCACCACCGGTTTTCTCGGGGTCACCCGTTGCAGGGCCTGTAAAAACCGTCTGCCGTTTTTCACTCCTTCAAGGTAGAGGCCCATGGCTTTAACAGCATCGTCCTGTGCCAGAAACTCCATGAAATCTGATTCGCATATGTCCACCTGGTTGCCAAGATTAATGGTGGCTGTTATTCCCAGTTTTTCTTGGTCTGCCCATTCGGCAAGGCCATTGGTAAGGGAGCCGCTCTGGGAAATGGTGGCAAAGGGCCCCTGGTTTTCAATCACCGGGAAAAACTGGGCATTGAGTTTGCCGGGCATGTAAATAAAGCCTTCAATGTTGGGGCCGATGATGCGAACATTATTTTTTTCAGCAATCTCAATGAGTTCCTGCTGCAGATCGTCCCGTCCCACTTCCCGGTAGCCCGCTGTTGTTATGACCACACCGGGAATACCCTTTTGTCCGGCATCCCGGATCACCTGGGGCACTGCCTGCACCGGCACCAGGATCACTGCCACATCAGGCACCCGGGGCAATTCCATCAAGGAGGTGTAGGCCCGGAGACCCAGAATTTCCCCTCCCTTGGGATTAACGGGATAGATTTTGCCTTGGAATCCCCCTTTGATGATACAGTCCAAGGTCATGAAACCATATTTGGAAGGATCGGCAGAGGCACCTACCACGGCAATGGACCGGGCGTCAAACATTTGTCGAATGGTCTGGATGGTTCTGGTGTTGTTTTTCATGGAGTCCTTTCCTGGATTAATAGTTGTTTAATATGAAATACGTCGCAAATGAGAGCCTTACTTCAAGCTTTTTTGTGGGAAAATGCCTGGGCATTCCGGTATGTTTTTATCCGCCGACAGCCTAAAAGAAAACAAGGAGCCAGAAAACGGTTAATATCCTTGCTGTCATGCTGAAAGTGGTGGTAATCGCACAGATAAGGCTGCCGTTTTTAAGTCCAAAAATGGCGGTGTACCGGGGAAGGGTGCGCCTCACCCGGGTAAAGGGAATCATGAGCAGGCTGCCGGCCATTAACGATAAAATGGCCTGGAAATCGGTAACCACCTGCTGGTTTAAAAGATTGGACATGTAGGTGATGCCCACCGTGGGACTGAACACATAGGCACTCAAGGGACCCACCACAGCTGCCGGAAGATTTAAAAGGGCGGTCATGGGTACAATCAAAGTTTCAAGCCATGTGAGCATGCCGGTGTTCATGAGGATCTGTATGACCATGGTCACCGAGGAGAGCAATGTGATCATGCGGATGAACATTTTTTTCCTGGCATTCCAGGTATCTTTTAAAAGCTGCACCGGGGTGCGGGGAACACAGTTCGGGTCATGGGGATCACAGGTCATGGATTTAAAAGCATCTTTGGTGAGATTTTCCCCTGCAATGGTGAATTTTCCTGCCATAATGACAAATCCAAGTTTCAGACATCCGGTGAGCCAGAAGGCGGCAATGTAGATAAGACACAACCGCATGCCGAGAAGGGGCAGAACAATGGGCAGTTGAAAGGTGAGAATTTCTTTGAAATGAAAGGGCACCGTATTGAGAACCCCGGTTAAAATCAGTTCCCGGTCCGTGAGTTTACCATCGGCATGGAATTGGGCCGCCATGGAGTGGGCTGCGATCATGGACCCGATGGCAGACAAAAAGCTCACCGCACTTTCCGAGGGCAGGTTGGCCAGTCTGGCAACGGGTTTGCCAATGGGTTTAAGATAGGTCATCAAGCCCATCTGCATGAAAAGTTCTATACCAAAAAGGCTGACAAACATGATGGATCCCATGCGGAAGACCAGGTCAAGGGTGGTATTCAAAGAGAGAATGAGGCTGTCCATGTCATGGTTATAGTTTACAAAAGGGGGGGCGTCAATGCAAACCTGAATCTGGTTCAGAATATTTGGGTAACCTTATCATCCCTCATTCGCTTACCGACAACCGGTTTCATTTTGGGACTTGCCTTCTTTTTAAAAATTGATATGGTGTTTTATTCAGGCCTTTAACCTTTGGAGTTTATTCAGGTCGGTATGTTCTTTACTCGTCAGTCATAAGTTCTCCCGTTTGATGCCACATAATGTGGGGCTTTGAAATTGAACATATCCCATGTGGTATGAAAAATGAGAATTTCGGACTCATGAGTTTTTTATTAACAAAACCAATGACCATGTGAAAGGATGACATGTTGAAAAAATTTAAAAAGCTCATCTATACCCGCCCGTTTATTGTGTTTGTTTATCATTTTGTCCGGATGTACAGTCGGACATTCCGGTTTCGTGTGGAAAATGAACAGGCATGGCAACGTCTTCTGGGGCAGGACACCCCCATCCTTTTATGTGGGTGGCACCAGCAGTTTTTTGCCGTTATCCGATATTTTAAAACCTATTCAAAATTGAATCCGGCCCTGATGACCAGCCGCAGTAAAGACGGGGAGTTAATTTCCGCTGTGGCCAATAAAAGCGGCTGGCATACTGTCCGGGGCTCGTCTTCCCGGGGAGGAAAACAGGCCATGGATGCCATGATTGATCATTTGAACACCCACGGCTTTGGTGCCCATATCCTTGACGGCCCCCGGGGGCCCATGGGTATCATCAAACCCGGAGTGATCAGGATGGTACATCGAACCGGAGGGTGGGTGGTACCTTTTTATATTCAACCGGAGAATGCCTGGTATTTTAATTCCTGGGATCGGTTCATGCTTCCCAAACCGTTTTCAAAGGTTGTTCTGAGTTTTGGAGAGCCTTTGTCCTTTGTTCCGGAATCTGACAAGGACGCCTTTGAAGCACAGCGGCAACACCTTGAAAATATCATGTTGCCCCGGCTTGTGTTTGCCAGATAGTCGGTATTGCTCCATCGTATGCTCAACCCTGATTTCCCGGGAAAATAAAATTCCATTTACAATGGAGGGGATCATGGGGTCACTTCGGTGCGATTGCGTCCATTTCCCTTGGCTGCATAAAGGGCCTTATCCACGCGAATTGTGACATCGAGCACAGTTTCCTGATTAACAATCTGTGTCACCCCGAAACTGGCGGTGACAGAAATGGTTTTACCTTGGTGCAGTACATTTTGATCGACTTCAATGTTTTTACGAATCTTTTCCGCCACAGTCCGGGCCTGTTCCAGGTTGCAATCGGTGAGCAGTATCAGAAACTCTTCTCCCCCCCATCGACAAAGAATATCAGAGTCCCGGATATGGCTTTTTGCCGTGCGGGTGACCGCCTTTAATATTAGATCACCAATGGTATGGCCGTATGTGTCATTTATATTTTTAAAATGGTCAATGTCAAACATGATGGCAGCCAAAGGGCTATTGCGGCGTTTTGCCTGTTTAACGCTTTGGTTGAATAACATGTCAAACACCTGGCGGTTGGCTGCTCCGGTGAGTTTGTCCATGGTTGCCATCTCTTCCAGGCGCCTCTGGTATCCCCCGATGGTGATATAGGCCAGCAGCAGAACAATGGCGGTGACGGTGAAGCTGACCAGCAGATTGATCATCAGTGTGTTTAAAATTCGACCTTCAGCAGGATCATCTGCCTGCATCACCAGGAGGAACCATTCAAACTGGGGCACCATGCGGCTGTTTACATAAATGGTTTTTCCTTCATCTGTGTAGGTTAAGGCATTACTGGGGGTGGTGAGAATCCGTGTGGCATGTTTTGACAGCCCCGGTACCTTGCGAATATTGTCCGGGCCGGTGTAGTTTAAGCCGTGGAGGGTCAGCCGGCCTTCAGGATTAATAAAGTAAATTTTTCGACCGTAGCGGTGCTGGTAACTGTCAATTAAATCCCGAACGGCATTGACGGCAAGTCCCACCCCCGTGGCCCCGATGTAGCGGCCAGCATAATCAAATACCCGGTAATTGATAAAGATCACCATGGAATTTTTGTCAGCTGTGTCTGTGTCCACATTGACCTCATAGGGGTCCCGCATTTTTTGTACTCGGAAATACCAGGCATCCTGGGGATCTGTCTGGCTGACGGTTTTGAGAACCCCGGAGGGGTGATAATATTTTCTGGTCTTTTCCGACACAAAAAAACTGGTCACCGTGTCATACTGCAGCTGAATTTCCTTGAGATATCGAATAACGGCTTTGTCATCCTGTTCGCCTGCCATGGTCCAGTCCCGGAGAAACGTATCCTGGGCCATCAAAGAGGAGATGAACACCGGGCGCAAAAGATCCCGTTGAATTTCTGAATAGATGTTATCACTGGTCAGGGGAAGGGTGGTTTCAGTAATCTGCTCAGAAAGAGAGTCATGGGCCACATAATAGCTGATCAGGCAGGTGCTCAGAAAACCTGACAGCAGTAGAATACTCAGGATAGCCACAAAACGTATTTTGCTGTTTTTCACATACACCTCTTTAAAATGGACGGTCCTTTGTAAGTCCGGTTTTATCGGACAGGGACAGGGCTTAAAATTTGAAGGGCAATTGTATCTTACATCCGAATAAATGCAAGTATTAAAAGTAAGTATTTATTGTTATTATCGGTTTTTTTGTTTTGTCTGATACCCGGTTAATTCAACATATCCGGACCCGGAACTGTTTTTTCCTGAAACCTTCACTGCCCCTTCCCAGTAAACGAATTCTCCGGTGTGTTCCTGATTTTTAATGTAAGGCGTTACATTAAGCGTCATATCCAAGGGGGATAAAAAAATCGTCCATGCCGAAGGGTATATGCCACCGGTGACAGGACTTTTCCAGGTGTCTGTGCTTTTAATTGTGAAATCATCGGGGCCAAGGATGTCGTAACCGCCATGGGCATGGGAAATACATCCAAAGGAAAACCCATTGGGGCGGTTGTCTGCTTTTCTGACCTGGCACACCATGATGTCTTTTCCATCTTCCAGGTGCAGGGCAAACCAGTCCCATCCTTTTTCATTGTTGCCAAGGGCACTGGTGCTCCATTCGTGGTCAAACCAGCTGAGGCCTTTGACCTTTACTTCTCCCTTGGGCGTCTGGAGGGTTCCCTGGGTGTCAATCCGGGGAAACGAGTAATAATAAGAGGCATTTCCTGGCAGGGCGCTTTTCTGGCTAAGTCCCGATTTCCCCTGGAATACCGGAGGTTTTCCGGGGGACAGTTCCAGGTTTAAAGAAAAAAGAGACCCCCGGGCCCGCAGATGAATTGTATTTTCTTTTTCCAATGCTTCCCAATCATTTATCCACACCCGGTAGGGGTTGCCCATGGCACCGGCAATGCCCACGCTTTCCCGGTTCATACGGGTATCAGTGTAAAATTTTTTTGCTGTTACATCGGTAAGGGCAAAGTGGGCAAAGTAAAGCTGTCCGGTTCTCCATTTTGAAGATCCCCGGGGGGGCTCACAGGTGAGTGCTCTTCTGAAAAAGGTCAGCTGGTATCCGAAAATGCTGCCGGATCTGTCCGTAAGATTGCCGGTGTAATACCACCATTCGGTCTGAAAGGTGTTGTGGGGGCCAAGATCCCGGGGAAAGGTAATGACTTTTTCCCGGTCTGCCCGGTCAAAGCACGCTTCTTGGGAGGTGGAAGAGAGGGCCTGGCCAATGTCAAACCCTTTTTCCCTGTCCGGGGGGGCACCACATGCCAGGAAGAACATTCCTGACAGGAGAAGTGCGGCCGTGAGCACACCGGTCGGTTTTTTAAATTTTATTCCTGTGTTTATGCCGGGCCTGTTTTGTTGTTTCATAAATGAAATCCTGATTTAAAGGCAGTAACACCATTCTATTCCATGCGAAGGGCCGTGGGAATATCGTTTTGACCGGCTTTTACGGCAGGCAGAATACCGGCAACCACAGCAGCCACAATGGCCATGGCCACGGCGGTTAGAAAGCCCCGGGGCTGGAGCACCATGTCGTAGGTCCATCCAAAGGAGCGTTTATTGATTACATCAATGAGCACCCAGGAAAGAAAAAGCCCAAAGGGCAGGGCACATATTCCTGCAATGAACCCGGCATAGCCACACTCCAGAAGCAGTAATTTTGCCACCTGCACCGACTCGGCCCCCCAGGATCGTAAAATGGCCATTTCCCGGCTTCGTTCCAGCAGCAGAGCCATCACAGCGTTGATAATGCCGGTGAGGGCCACAATGGCCGTTAAAAACTGCAGGGCCGTGGTGATCATGAATGTATTGTCAAATACATCAAGAACACTTTGCTTTAATATTTTGCCGGAACGGATTTCCAGGGGTGGAAATGACCGGGATATGCTCCGGATGCTTTTAATGGTGCTATCCACGTCTTGACCCGGAGTTTGATCCGGGTTTAAAAAAAGTTGCAGGGAGGTGATACCGTCAAATCCCCAATGGGTTTTCAAGGTTTGTGGATGGACAATGATGCGGCCACCTCCCATGAAAAAATCCCGAAAAATGCCTGTTACCGGAAAGGTTTGAAGGCCCTGAAGTGTGTTTAAAGTGATCTTTGGCCCTTGTCCCGGAACAATGCCATGCCGGGCCGCAAATATTTCCGATACCTGGATGCGGCCCTGTGACGGCAGGGTATTTCCATTGGTTTGCGGGCTTGCTGTCCATATCCATTCCCTTTGGGATTGATCTGTGGCATAGGCAAACACATGGATTTTTCCTGTGCGTTCTGATAACACCGTCTGCATGGCATAGGCACTGACCTTTTCCACCCCGGGAAGGGTCGTTATTTCCTTCACCAGTGAGGCATCCATGGCAGGTTGTGTTTTATCTGCACATCGCACATGGATATCGCCGCCGATATTGTCGTCAATCCACTTTACCACCGACTGTCGAAAACTGACGGTCATGGTATCAATGCCGATGTACACAGCGGTCACCACCATGAGGGACGCAATGAGCACACTGGTGCGACTCAATGAGCGCACAATATTATTAAGGGCCATGCGGGTGAGCAGAGAAGGTATGGGGGCGGTCAGGCGCAAAAGCAGGGCAATCAGCATCCGGGTGAGCAGGGGAACCATAAATGATGCGCCGGTGAACATCATGAAAATACCCAGAAAATCCAGACTGGCACCGGTGTGGGGAAAAACAAAAAGAAAAAAAGCCAGCCCCAGAAGCAGTATGCCAATGAGGGTAAGGCCTAAAGCCATGCCCTGCAGCCGGGTTTCTGATGTGGATCGCCGGGAAAGTGTCACAGGTGGAATACGGCTTGCCGTAAGGGCCGGAAACAAGGTGGCTGCCACACAGGAAACCATGCCTGCTGAAAAGCCTTTAACCAGGGTGGGCCAGGCAATGTGAGTCTGGTTCACAGTGAGCACAAAATACATGTCTGACACAGTGGTACACACGGCATGGACTGCGCCCTTTCCCAGAATTATCCCCACAAGGATGCCCAGCAGGGAGCCTGCAATGCCGTATATAAATACTTCCAGGGTCACCATCATGAAAATATCCCTTTGGGTGGCCCCCAAAGAGCGCAGGATTCCGGTGAGGCGTTGACGCTGGGTAACGGAAAATGACACGGTGTTGTAAATGAGAAACATCCCCATGAAAAGGGCCAGCATGCTGAAGGCCGTAAGGCTGGTCTCAAAGGCCTGGGAAAGATTGCGAACGGCCCGGTTGTTCCGGGCTGTCTGCACCAGAGAGCTTCCCTTGGGAAGAATGGCTTTGACGGCGTTAACAGATTGGCTTGAGTCCAGTATGAGATCAATGTGGGAGATGCGGTCTCCCATGCCTGAAATTTCCTGGGCCGTGGCAATGTCCGTCACCAGGATGCCGGTGAGGGCAAGGCGTTCCAGGGGCGCTGTGCTGTGAAGAAATCCGGCAATGTGCACGCTGACCTGTTTTTTGCCGAAGACAAGGGTCAGCGTATCTCCCGGGGCAAGATTGTTTTCCCGGGCCAGGGTCTGGGAAAGGAGCACACCGTCCCCTGACATGAGCGTTTTTGCCAGGTTGGGGGTGCTTTGGGATGAATCCGGTGCCAGGGACAGGGAACGAAAGGCATTTTCCGAAAAAGGATCAATGCCAAGGAGCTGCATCTGTTTTTCACGGAGCTCCTTTACATGGGGATATTTGGAGATCACCGGGGCGCATTGTTTGATGCCCAGGGAGACTTTGAGGGTTGTAAATAAGGACTGGGAAAGGGACAATGTGGTGCCCACGATGCGGTGGGTGGCTTTGCCGGTGACAAGGCCGGTGGAGAGCTCAAAGGATTTGCTGACACTGGTTTTGGCAATGTCAATGGCCACCACCCCGGAAACCCCCAGTGCAATGCCAAGGATAAGCAAAAGGGTTCTTGCCCGGTGGTGTTTGCTGTATTTCAGGGCGGTTTTAATGAGAATACCGGGGGGCATCATCATTTCAACACCCCTTTTTCCGGAGACAGGGACAGATTTTTATCTTTAAAGGAGAATACCCGGTGGGCAAAGTCCACGGCGTCGGGGCTGTGGGTCACCATGATCAGGGTTTTTTGGCGTTGTGTAACCAGATTGACAATGAGTTCCAGAACTGTTTTTCCCGTGGCCATGTCCAGGTTACCCGTGGGTTCATCGGCAAGGATGATGTCAGGGTTATGGACCAGGGCCCGGACAATGGCCACCCGTTGCTGTTCCCCCCCGGACAGGGTGTCGGGGTAGGTTGCTCTTCGATGATAAAGTCCCACCTGATCCAGAAGAGAAAGGGCGTTTTCCCGGGCCTCTTTGGGGGATGCCTTGTCCAGCTCTGCAGTGAGGCAGACATTTTCAAGGACAGTGAGCACGGGGATCAGGTTAAAAAATTGAAAAATGATGCCGATTTTTTTTCTTCGAAAAATGGTGCGATCCCGGTCGGACATCTGGGTGATCACTGTATCTCCAATTGTAATGGCACCGGCATCCGGGGTGTCAATGCCCCCGGCCAGGTTCAAGAGGGAGCTTTTTCCCACCCCGCTTTTTCCCACAATAACAGAAACGGTCCTGGAGGGGAAAAGCGCATCTATCTCTTTAAAAATGAGGTGGCGGTTACCACTTTCATTGTATGACTTTGTAACCTTTGAAAAATGAATATCCATTTTGTTGCCTCCAGAGTCATGAATGTTCATAACCGCCGCAGGGGAGCTTATGATATTCTGATTAAAATCGCTGGACAGAAGGGCAGAGATGAAACCTACAGGCCCATTGAAAAAATCGTCTACCATGGCCGGGGTCTATTTCGGACAGGGAGGAGATGATCTCTTCCACACTTGGTTCATGGCCTTGTTTTTCCGGGCTTTTGGAGTAAAATTTGTCTGCCACGCAGATGATTTTTTCTTCCAGACTTTCTGGAACCATATCCCGGAGGGGCAGGGGGAGACGGTTGGATTTAATGTTGTCAAGGGTGATACCGGCTCCGGTGTGACGTTCCGATACCAGAGCATGCCGAAATAAGCCCATGTTATCCAAAAGCTGTCTGCCCAGAAAGCCGTGGCACACATAGGGGTGGGAGCCACGGCAGTGGATGGCAGGGGCATGGGTCATGAAGATGCCGATGTCATGGAGCATGGCCGCCTCCCGGATAAAATCGGTATCCGGATTCAGATGGGAGAGGGTGGCGGCCATTTCAAGGCTTTTTTGTGTGACAAGGTGGGCATGGCGCATGAACAGATCATAAAGATCTGTTCCCGGCCTGTAGTGTTCAGTGATAATATCCCGGACATTCATTATATTTTACCGGAAAGCAGCACCCCTTCAATGAACTGATCCAGATCCCCGTCCATCACCCGATCCACATCACCCACCTCAAAGTTGGTGCGGTGATCTTTCACCATGCGGTAGGGATGCATGACATAGGAACGAATCTGGTTACCCCAGGCGATTTCATCCTTGCCGTCGTGGAGATCCTGCATTTTGCGGTTCTGCTTTTCTTTTTCAATTTGATACAGCCTTGATTTCAACACCTTCATGGCAATTTCTTTGTTCCGGTGCTGGGAGGATTCCTGTTGACACTGGGCCACCACGCCTGTGGGGAGATGGGTGATCCTGACGGCACTGCTGGTTTTGTTGACATGCTGTCCTCCGGCACCGCTGGCCCGGTAGACATCCACCCGAAGATCCCCTTCGTCAATGTCAATTTGAATATCATCCTTGAGTTCCGGGTAAACAAACACCGACGCAAAGGAGGTGTGTCGTTTGCCGCTGGCATTAAAGGGAGAGATGCGCACCAGTCGGTGTACACCGGATTCCACCTTCATGTATCCATAACAATTGGTGCCGGAAACACTTAAGGTGGCACCTTTTAGCCCGGCTTCATCCCCTGGTTGATAATCAATGACTTGAAGCTTATACCCTTTTTTGGAAATCCAGCGGGTGTACATGCGAAAAAGTTTTTCAGCCCAGTCCTGGGAATCGGTGCCCCCGGCCCCTGCATTGATGGAGACAATGGCATTTTTGCCGTCATCTTCATCATTTAACATAATATTGATGGAAAATGATTTGATTTTTTTTTCAAGGCGTTTGAGCTGGGACTCCACCTCTTTTTCCACTTCCTTGTCCTTTTCTTCCCGGGCAAGTTCAAGCAGGGTGTCCGCATCTTCTATTTCCGTATAAATAGCTTGCCACGCCTCAATGAGATCAGATATTCGCGTTCGTTCTTTTAAAAGTTCCGTGGCTTTGTCATTGTCGTTCCAGAAATCTTCCCTGGCAATGAAACTTTCCAGTTCTCTTAACCTGTTTTCCTTAACAGGGAGGTCAAAGATACTCCTTGAGCTGTTCTGCTTTTTCATAAAAAGAGGAAATGCTCTGTTTTGTTTCTAAGGACATGGGGTTCTCCTGTGAGTTTTCTTTTGATTGTGTTCAAGCCCTATTATTCAACTTAGGGCACTATTTATCATAAAAGTCCGCTTCATTGCAACACAACAGATGAAATGGCCCAGGGCTTTTAAACCCTGGCTGTTTTTATTTTTTAAAATACATTGTCAATGAATCAAACGGCGTTATGGATTTGTTTTTCTTGACTTTTTTGCTGTTTTTTGATTGTTTCTGAATTTTAGGGCCTGTGGTAAAATAGATGAAATGAATCGACTGTAAGTCTCATGGTCATGGGATTACACTTTCATTCCCTGATTTTTAAACAGGCTTTTAGTGCACCCCGGTTGTGGTGTGAGTTTTAAAATTAATTACGCGGTGATAAAAGGCAGATAAAACCCTCGTGAAAACAGGTTCCATAAAATTTGCTCCCCAAAAGGGCAAAATATATAAAACCCCTGAAGGCATGATTTTGTGGGGAGGGGTTCTTCTCACCGTGGCGCTCATGGGCCTGATTATCTGGTTTGCCCTCACTGATCCCCCCAGGGCGGGCAATCTTTTGCTGGCCTTTGCGGCACATATTTTCGGGGGACGGGCTGCGGGGATTGGGCTCTGTTTTATGGCGGGGTTTAACCTTGTATGGACCCTGCTGTACAATTTTTATCTTGAAATTCTCATTGTCTGCCTGGCCTACTCTGTATTTATTCTCTCCATGAGTAACCACATTAAATTTAAGTGGGTGATGCAGATTTCCGTTGCCATGAAAAATAAAGCTGAAAAGCACAAGGATAAGATAGAAAAATATGGCTGGATCGGCCTGTTTCTTTTTGTCATGGTTCCGCTTCCGGTGACAGGACCTGTCACAGGTTCCATCATGGGATATCTTCTTAACATCCATGTGGGGCGAAATTTCAGTGCTGTGTTTCTGGGAACCTTTGCTGCGATTTTTTTCTGGGTTATTTTTTTTGATTTTTTAGAACAGCATGTTCATGTGATTCAATATGTCATTATTGGCATTGTTTTGATTGTGCTTTTTTCCCACCTTAAAACCATTAAACGATGGCTTCAATGAGAATATAACCGCCACGGTCAAATTTCATTCTGATCCTGCTTTGCCCACAATGAATATTAAAAATGGTATTATACCGCCGTCCCCCCGATGGGTAATGGGCCCGGACCGGAACTGTAGACAGCTCAATTGTCCGGTTCCTATTGCCCATCGGGGGGGCGGCTTTGCTGAGGTTGCCTTGGAGGCTGCCTTTTCATATAAAATTTTTTCCAGGGGCATGCGAAAATGAGCGCGGAAATAAGACAGACCCATGCAAACACATCGCCATGTGTGGTATAAAAACTCATTGAGCTGATACAGGGAACCTGCCGGGTCAGGGTGGTCTTTTCAAAAAGAGCTGTGGTGCCCGTGATGACGCCCCGGGGATCAATAAATCCGCTGATGCCGGTGTTGGCAGCCCTTGCAACACTTCTTCTGTTTTCCACAGCCCTGAACACAGCCATGGAAAAATGCTGTAGCGGCGCAGATGTGCGCCCGAACCAGGCGTCATTTGTCATGGTAACCAGAAGATCTGCCCCGTTTTTCACCACGGTTGCGGCAAGTTCAGGAAAGATAATTTCAAAGCAGATGAGCACACCGGCACGGCTGCCCTTGAATGCCAGGGGCTTTGCATTGGAAGATCCCGGTGAAAAATCCCCTGCCTGGGATGTCAATTTATCCAGAAACGTTAAATATTTACCAAAGGGAACATACTCACCAAAGGGTACCAGATGGCTTTTATCGTAAAAATCACTGACAATGGCCCGGGGGGTGAGCATGTACGCCCGGTTAAAAAAATGAAAGTCATCCTCCCCCACAAGGGAAAAAGCAGGACTGCCAATGATAAACCATGCATTGCTTTGTCGGATGCATTGGTTTACCCCATGGGAGCTCTCTTCATCCCAGGTATAATAAAAGGGAAGGGCCGTTTCCGGCCATACGATCAAATCCCTTGGCCGGCTGGAAAGATTTGACCGGGAAAGTTCGCAATAGGTTGACACGGTGACGGTCTTATAAGCGTCATCCCATTTTGCTGCCTGGGGAATATTGCCCTGGATTACTGATACAACCTGTTTGGGGGCATGGGCCATGGCGGTTTGCGTGGCGGTCATGCTTTTATGGCCATAGATCATGATGCCGCCCAGGGTGGGCAGGAGCAACGCGGCCCAGGTAAATAAGGCGATTCTCCGGCTTTTTTTTATTTCAGGGGGATGTTGTTCATTGCCACGGTGATGCCACGCCATGGCCAGGGTGGCATTGACCGCCACAATGATAAAGGAAACACCGTAGACGCCGGTGATGTCTGCCATCTGGATCAAATTTATATTCAGATACTGGGAATATCCTGTGAGGCCCCAGGGAAACCCGGTGAATATATTTGCCCTTGTGAATTCAAGTGCCACCCACAAAGAAGCTGCTTTAAGTGGCAGAAAGGCAGAAAAATGCGTGTCAAAACAATCCCGGGAAATGATCATACAAAAAAATGCCGGGTAAAGGGCCAGGTAGAACACCATCAAAATAAGGACCGGCATGGCAAGTAAAACAGGCAGGTTGCCATAAATGCGAAGGGTGGGCAATATCCAGTAAATTAAGGAGAAAAAGTGCCCCATACCCATGGCCAATCCCATGCCAAATGCTTGGGCAGGAGATGTTCCCCTTATGGACAATAAAAGGGGTATCAGCGCCCCCCATGCCAGCCAGGACCATTGGGTGGCGGGAAAGGCAAGGGTCATGATAAAACCGCTTGTCAGTGCAGGAAAATAACGCAGCAATCGTTCTGGAAAAAAGTTAAAAAGGCTCATGGATAGGTTATGCTTGCTGCTTTTTTTCTGCCTGTGCAGGGGGATCATGGTCACACAGGGGGGTATTGTCTGTGGGAAGTGTAATGGTGAACAGGGCTCCGCCATGGGGTGCATTTGCGGCCTCCAAAAGACCGCCGTGCTCATGGATTGAGTCAGAACAGATGGTTAACCCCACACCCATGCCTAATTTTTTTTTGGTTGTGAAAAAGGGCACAAACAAATTGGGAAGCACATCCTCTTTAATGCCGGGACCGTTGTCCTGGAATTTAATAACAATTCTTTTCCGGTGACAGCGGGTCTGTATTTTTATTTCAAGGTTTCTGGGTTTTTCTGTTTCATGGACATTGTCATCGGCCATGGCCTCCATGGAGTTGTTGATCAAATTGATGAACACATGGCTGAGGAGCTGGGAGGATGCAAATATATACGGCATGTTCGGTTCAAGATCCAGCTGGATGGTTCCCCCCACCTTTGCCACCTGGGTGTTAAAAAGGGAAAAGGTGTTGGATATGACCCGGTTGAGATTAATGTGGGACTTTTCAAGCCCGCTGGGGCGGTTCAGATCCATGAGGTTTTTTACGGTTTTTTTAATGGATTGAAGTCCTGTTTCAATACTTTCAAGCTCTTCAAGGCTTTCACTTTCCTGTGGTACGTCATCCTTCATCAGTTCCACCAGGGAAAAAATACCCTGGAGTGGTGAGTTGATCTCATGGGCAACGGTGGTGGCAAGCTGACCGGCAGCGGCAAATCGTTCTGTTTTTACCAGTCGTTTATTCATCTCCATCAATTCTGCAGTGCGCTTTCTGACGGCCTCTTCAAGCTCGTTTCTTAAGACGGTGATTTCCTGTAATCGCTGGGTCATGCGGTTAAAATTCCTGGCAAGCTGACCAAGTTCGTCCTTGGAAGTTACCTCTATATTGGTTTTCAAGTCCCCTTCTCCCACCCGCCGGGTACCCTCTGTCAGGCTTTTAAGGGGACGGGTCAGGCCATGGGTCAGTATCATCAAGGCCACTGCCATGGCAATGGCGCCCAGCAATCCGGTAATCCATATCAAAGGTTTTATGCGCTGGGCTGCCCCGAAAAATTCTTTCTGGGGATCTGTGGCAATGATAAACCATTGCCAGGGTTCAAAATATCCATAAAATGCAAGATTGTAGCCCTGATCCGAGCGGTAGGTAAGTGTGCCTCTTTTTTCCTTTAATTGTTGAAACCAGCTTTCATCGGAGACATTATATCCCACCAATGAAGAATTGGGATTGAAAACAATGTGCCCTTGCTTGTCCACAGCAAAAATATAGCCTTCTTTTCCCACCCCAATGGTGCGGATTTGTTTTTCTGCATCCATTTGGGCTTTTAGCACGCTGGCAGGGATGCCTTCCAGATCGTAGCTTTTTAGATTTTGATCTTGTTGTTCAGCAATGTGAATGGCTTCGGACAGGCGGGTTTCAAGCCATGTGGTTGCCAGGGTTGTCAGGGCTTTTGAGGTAAAATGGGAGTGGATAAGTCCCATGAGGATGACTATAAGAAGTCCTATGGGCAGAAGGGTCAGGAGAATTTTATAATAAATTTTCATTGTATTGTTGTTTTCTCCTTATTTTAGCATGGTGATGCACCATGAAATGTATCTGAAATAACAGCTCCGGGTAACAAGTCTTAATAGACACTAAAAACATACCGTTGACGGTGTGTCAATCTTTATTCAACGGCTCATGTGGCGGTGGGGGGATGACGTTGGGATGAAGCTCCATAATAAAAAAGGGTTTGCATAAAAAAATATGCAAACCCTTGAATTCTGTGGTAGGCACGAGCAGGCTTGAACTGCTGACTTCTACCGTGTCGAGGTAGCGCTCTACCAACTGAGCTACGCGCCTTTATGGAAAAAGATAATTATCACCATATCCCAGTCCTGTCAATACTCAATTGCGGTGACATGTTAATTTTTTTAGGGTCGTTTGTCATCCCCGTCGGGGGGCGGCGGTATAATACCATTTGGCTCCGCGTTTACGACCCTATATTTTTTGTGTCCCACAGGACATGCCCGTTATTCGGAAATGAAGGCCCCTTCAATGTCTTTGGTTTCAACGGGCTGTGCACCATCCTGGGGTATGAATCTGATGGTCAAAGAGCGGTCCGTGACATTGGAAAGGCTTAAGTTAAAAGAATCAAAGGTCTGCACCATCAGGGCATCAGCCAGTTTTCTGCCGTTACCCTGGTAGATAATATCCACAACGGCATTGTCCGAACTCAGCTCCTTTGTTTGAATATCTTTAATGCCGGACATGGTATTTAAAATTTTTCTGAGCATGATGAAACTGGACAGATAGTCATCCCCTTCAATGCGGGTTTCAATGGTCTGGGGGCCCAGTGCTTTTCCGGACCATGCAGCATCCAGCCGGGATAAAAGCGTTTCTGCCGCCAGGGTTCCCGACTGTGTAAGGCTATCCTCTATACCTGTCTGGCTGAAATCACTTTTTACCACCGCATCGGTGGTAAAGGAGGTGAGCCTTTTTCCCGAGCTCACCTGGAAGGCCTCCAGGGCCACTGTGGATTTATAGGCTTTTTCTTCACCCATGACATTGGAGGCTTCCCGGGCCATGGCCTTGGCCATGATCATCACATCGGCGTTGAGCTGTGCGGCCATACCCAATGCGGCATCGGCATCATGGATAAAATTAAAGGTAATGCCCAGGGAGCGAACCTGCTCTGAAGGGGGCTGGGCCATGCTCATGTAGTTTTTGCCGGCCAGCACTTTTTTAAAAGCATCCTGGGCAAGGGATTGAAAGGGCAGGGGGTTGTTGCCCCACCAGTAGCGGGGCAAAATTTCGCCTGGTACCTGTTCGGACATGAAAATTAAAATCCGGGGCAGGTTCTTTCCTGTTTTTTCTGTTTGGTATCTTGAAAAAAGGGCGTTCAAGGTTGCACCGTTAAGGGTTGATTCCACAGCAACAATATACTGTTTTCCTTTTTTGATTTCCCCTAACACTTTGTAGGTGACGATATGGTCCTGGGCAGATCCTGTGAGTACATTGGCCAGAAGGGGCAGGCTGGAGGAAATTTCCGGGGGGGGGATCATGGCAAGAATGGCCTGGGATACGGCGGCATCCATGGCATCTGCAATGGCGCGCTTTTTTGCCTTGGAGATGTTATCTCCTGAAATGGCGTGTTTACCAAGGGAAATCACTGTGGGATTTTCCCGGGCCAAAGCTGCTGTGTGGCAAAAACAGGTTAATAAAAAAAACAGGCCTGTGGCTGCCATGGCAGCAGGTTTAAATCTGTTCATTTCTCCTCCTGATAAAGGGTGTACAGATGCGATGATACCATTTGACATGGCGTGGAGGGTGCCAGCCGAATATTTAGCACCTAAACATTTCTGGCAATGGCATAATCTGCAATTAGCATCATGGTATCCATGGCCTGGCAGGGGGTAAATACCCCAAGGCTTTGCTTGGCCAGGTCTATATGGTGAGCGGCTTTTTGTTCGGTATATTCAATGCCTTTATATTGATGAAGTTGTTTTTGAAGTGTATTGAAGTCCTTTTCATCAAAATCAGGATCGGCAATGACATTGAGCATCCAGGTGCGATCCCTTTCAGGTGCATTTTCAAGGGCTTTAATCAGGGGAAGGGTCAGTTTGCCCTCCCGGATATCTGCGCCGGGATTTTTACCGAGGGTTTCTGCCTTGGCTGTGTAATCCAGGAGATCATCCGCCATCTGAAAAGCCACCCCCAGGTGGTAGCCAAAGGCATCCAGGGCTGCTTCTTTTTTATTTCCTGCCCGGGCCAGTATGCCCCCGCTTTTGCAGGCCCCCTGGAGTAGAACAGCGGTTTTTCGCTGGATAACAGTCATGTACTGTGCTTCGGTGAGACGGGCATTGCCCTTTTGTTCCATCTGCTCAATTTCACCCTGGGACATCTCTTCTGTGATGTTTGCCATTACGGCAATGATGTCCGGCAGGCCGGTTTTTGCCGCAAGGGACAGGGACCGGGCCAGGAGAAAATCTCCGGTGAGCACCACTTTGGGGCGACTCCATTGGGTGTGGGCAGCCGGTTTTCCCCTCCTTAAATCCGCCTCATCCACCACATCATCATGGAGCAGAGTTGCGGCATGGAGATATTCAAATATGGTGGAAAAACCAATTGTATCATTCCCCCGGTAACCGCACAGGCGGGCGCTTAAAATCATTAAAAGGGGTCTGATGCGCTTGCCGCCGCTGAATAACAGATGGCCTGCTATCTCTTTTACCAGGGGAAGATTGGGGGTCAGGTTCCCATGGAGCGCAGTTTCAATGTCAATGAGATCTTGTTCCACCAGCGATATCAGTCTGCGCTTCAACTCCTGTTTCATATATTTTCTCCTGACAGGTCATATTCATGGGTTTCTGTAATCTTTACATCAGCAAAGGTACCGATTTCAAGTCCTGATCCATAAATAAATGTAATACCGTCCACTTCAGGGGCCTGGAACTGTGTCCTGCCAAGGTAAATGCCGTCATCGGGATTTTCCTCCACCAGCACCGGAATGGTCTTGCCCAGGTACTTCTGGTTGATGGTTTCGGAAATTTCTGCCTGGCGGGCCATGACGGTGTCGTGGCGCTCCTCCCTGATATGTTCCGGTACATGGTTTTTCAAATGATGGGAAGCAATATCCTCGGAATCGGAATAGGGAAATACCCCCAGGTGGTCAAATTGAATATCTTCAACAAATTTCATCAGGGTGTTAAATTCTGATTCTGTTTCCCCGGGAAATCCGGTGATGAGGGTGGTCCTTAAAACAGCCCGGGGATCCATGGAACGGATGGTTTCAAACAGGGTGTAAAGATCCTCCATGGTATAATTGCGGCCCATGCGTTTAAGGGTGCGGGAATCGGCATGCTGTACGGGAATATCGTAGTAACTGCAGATATTTTTATTTTCAGCAATGGCTTTGATAACACTTTTATCAATGGAGGAGGGGTGGGTGTAAAGAAGGCGTATCCAGGTGGGGTGTTTTTTTTCAATTCCAGCCACCTTTTGGGATACCGCACTTAATAGATGACTTAAAGGGACGGGGGGAGTAAAATCCAGGCCGTAATCTGTGGTGTTTTCCCCCACCAGAACGATTTCATTCACCCCTTGGGACACCAATGTGGCGGTTTCTTTTACCACACTGTCCACCGGCCGGCTTCGCTGTATTCCCCGGAGGGTGGGAATGATGCAATAGGTGCATTTACGATTACATCCTTCAGACACCTTGACATAGGCCATGTAATCCTGGGTGATCTTCCGGGGCAGGGGAAGCCCCTGGAGTTCCCGGGCGCAGGGATCGGGCAGCAGAGTCAGTACTGATTTTGAGCTATCCTCAACCGCCTCAACAATGGCATCACACGCCCCGGTGCCAAGAAAGGCATCCACCTCGGGCAGGGCGTCTGTCAGGGTGTCATCACGGAAACGTTCCGGCAGACATCCGGTGACCACCAGACGTCTGCAGGAACCCTCTTTTTTGTATTGAGCCATGTCAAGGATGGTGTCAATGGCCTCGGCCGAAGCCGCTGCAATGAACCCACAGGTGTTGACAATGATCACCTCGGCCCCGGAGGGGTCCGAGGTGATATCATGGCCCCGGGATGCCAGCCGACCCAGCATGACTTCGCTGTCCACCTGGTTTCGGCAGCATCCCAGTGTTTCAAGATAGATGATCATAAAGCCTTGGCCATCATGTCACCCAGCTGTTTGCTGAACCGGGCCGGGTTGTCGATTTTACCGCCTTCACTGATGATGGCAATGTCCAAAAGCAGTTCACTGTAATCCTGGAGGGCCGGATTGGTGGTGTCTGTTTCAAAGATTTCCTTGATTTTGGCAATCACCGGATGCTTCACATTAAGTTCCAAAGATCTTTTCTGATCCGGTGCATCCTGGCCCGAGGCTTTCATGATTTTTTCCATGTAGGCGCTCATGCCAAAATCATCCCCGGACAGGCAGGCCACGGAATCTTTAAGGCGATTGGAAATTTGAACCTCTTTGACCTTGTCTTCAAGTTTCTCTTTGATGAAGTTGAAAAGGGGCGTATAGGCATCTTTTTCCTTTTCATCCACCTTGTCCAGATCCAGGTCTCCCTTTTCCGCACTTTTGAGTTTTTTCTCCTTGTACTCGGGAAGGGACTGGGTCACCCATTCATCCACAGGGTCCACCATGAGAATAACTTCATAATCTTTGGCCTTAAGGGCTTCCAGAAGGGGGCTGTTGATAAGGGCATTCATGTTTTCGCCGGTGATGTAGTAGATCTCTTTTTGATCATCTGCCATGTTTTCAATGTACTGATCCAGAGAAATATATTTGCCGTCGGATTTGGTGGTCTTGTACCGAAGCAAAGAGGCGATGCGGTCTTTGTTTTCAAAATCTGTGGGAATACCCGCCTTGATGGCCTGGCCGAACTCTTCGTAAAAGGTTTCGTATTTTTCTTTATCCATATCCTCAAGCAGGCTGAATATTTTTTTCACCAGGTTTTTCCGGATATTTCTCACCAGCCGGTCTTCCTGGAGAATTTCACGGCTTACATTGAGGTTAAGATCCGGGGCATCCACAACACCCTGGACAAAGCTTAAATATTCCGGAAGCAGTTCTTTGCAGTCATCCATGATGAATACCCGTTTGCAATAGAGCTGCATGCCGTGCTTTCTTTCCGGTCGGAACATGTCAAAGGGGGCCTTGGAGGGCAGAAACATGAGGGCATCATATTCGGTGATTCCTTCAAATTTTTTGTGCAGAATCTCCATGGGTTTATCCCAGTTATGGCTGATGTGTTTGTAAAATTCCTCATATTCCTCTTCGGTGACATCATCAGGGCTTTTTGCCCATATGGCCTTCATGGAGTTCAGGGTTTCATCGGCCCTTACTTTTTTAAAGGTGTCTCCAATGGGTTTGCCGTCACTGTCTTTCACAATCTGTTCTTCGGGCAGGGGTTCTGTTTTTTCCACGTTCATGACAACGGGATAGGTGACAAAGTCGGAATGTTTTTTAATGATGTGGCGGATGGTGTACTCTTCCGTGAAATCCTGATCTCCCTCTCCGGTCTCTTTTAATTCAAGGGTGATGGTGGTGCCTCTTTTCTCCTTTTCAACGGTTTCAATGGAGTAGGAGCCTTTACCGTCGGATTCCCATTTTACCCCTTCTTCGCTGCCGGCGGCCCGGGTCACCAGGGTGACTTTATCTGCGGCAATGAATGCGCTGTAAAATCCCACACCAAACTGGCCGATGAGTTCCGGAGAAAGGCCGTTTTCTTTTTTTGATTTCTCCAGGGCTTCCATGAATGCGGCTGTACCGCTTTTGGCAATGGTTCCAATGTTTTCATTGACCTCGTCATAGGTCATGCCGATACCGTTATCGATGATTTCAAAGGTCTTTTTTTCAGGGTCTGTGGAAATTCTGATTTGGTAATCATTGTCATCTTCAAACAGTTCCGGCTGGGTCTGCTCTTTGAATCTTGCCTTATCAATGGCATCAGATGCATTGGAAACCAGCTCCCGGATAAAAATTTCCTTGTTGGAATAAAGGGAATTGATGATCAGGTGCAAAAGCTGCTGAACTTCGGTTTTAAATTCACATGTTTCTTTCTGGGTACCCATGGTATCTCCTGTGTCAATGATAATGTTTTGGTTTTTTATATCTGATTTTCATGTTATTCTTATGGGAAATCAGAAAAAATATTTTTTATTCCGGTTTGCCGGATAAATAAATCTGCTCTTCCATCTGGACATTTATATGTCTGCTTTTGACATCGTCCGGTTGGATTTCATTTTGCCATAAAAAATTGGTGCAAAATTAGAATTGTCAAGTTTATGATTAATTTTTGACCTTTTAAGATTTAAAATTCGTGCCTGTTACTTCAAAATTTATGTTTAATAATGACTCAACTTTCGGGCTTCATTTCAAAGCTGGCATTTTTAAATGTACCGATGGGCTCAGTGTGCCGACGGGGTCAGGCTTTTGTTATTGATGTTATCGACCAAGGCCTTTGCCAACGAAAAAAGCCTCGATAATGTCAATAACGAAAGCCTGACCCCACCACGACGAAAGTTGAGATAATGATTATTAAATTTCAGGCTTATCTGGGATAAAGTGACACTCCATACATTGTGCTGCCTCATTCCTAAAAAGCGATAAAGACAAGGCAGGCCTGAAAAAAAGGTGCTTAAATTTTTGGAAATGAGCAAAAAAGAAAGGAGCAAAATAAATCCAATGCTTTCTGATATTCAGCAAAAAGTGCTTGCGCAACTCATGGAAGGAAATCGTGTCGCAGTCATTGACCTCATTGATGAATGGGCCGTCCAAAAACAATATCGCACAGCTGTTAGTGAAATACTGGAACCTGTGCTCCATGAGTTTGGAGAAAGGTGGTATCGAGGTGAAGGCTTAAGCTTGAGCCATGGATATATTGCCGGAAAAATAGCAGAATATCTCATGGAAAAGTGTTTAGAAGAGGAGGAACAAAATGATGCGGCACCCCGTAAGAAAAAAGGCAATCTTGTAATAGGCAACATAGAGGATGATTACCACTCCCTGGGCCGCATGATGCTGGGCCGTTTTTTGGAAATTTCCCATTGGCAGGTGCACGATCTTGGCAATGATGTTCTGGCAGAGGAATTTGTGGATAAAGCCTTGGAAGTTAGGTCAAGGGTAATTGCTGTCTCTGCCATGATGTACACCAATGCCCTGAATATCCAGAAGTTACGTCGAGAAATCGATGACCGGGGCCTTGGAGGGGTTTTACAGCTTGCTGTGGGAGGCGCTGTTTTTATTACCAGACCCAATTTGATCCGGGAAGTGGGAGGGGACGGTACCGCAGTTAATGCGTTTAAGTCCGTGGAACTCATTGAACGTATGTGGCAAACATCAACTACATTGGGGGAACTGCCATGAACAGTAAAGAACGAATGACAGCTGTTTTGTCTGGAAAACATCCTGACCGTTCCCCTGTAAGTATGAATCTTGCTTTGTATGGGGCCGGATTAACCGGTTGTCCCCTTGTTGAATATTATTCAGATCCGGAAGCGTATGCGTTGGGACAAGAGCAGGTGAGCCGGATTTTCCAGCCGGATATTTTATTTGCCCCCTTTGCCATGCCCCTTTACGCCCAATCCTTTGGCGGGACTTTGCGGTTTTATAAAGATCAGCCCCCCAATATAAAAAAACCGGTGCTTTCGGTTCCGGACGATTTTCATTTATTGGCATTACCCGATCCTGATAATAATCCTTCCCTTGTTTATATGCGTCGGGCCATTCGTATCATGGGTTCCCGCCATGGAAATGAGGTTGTTGTTGCCGGTGTGGCCATGGATCCTGTTTCATTGCCCATCATGTTAATGGGGCTTGATAAGTGGCTTCAAACATTTCTTTTTGAAGAGACAATGGCCACAGATATTCTTGGGTGGATTTTGCCTTTTTTCCGGGAGTGGGTGAATATTTTGTTTGAAGAGGGCGCTTCCTTTGTTGCCCTGCCCATGGCGTTCACCACCCCTGCCATTTTGCCGAGAAAGTTGGTTCTGGAACGATGTATGCCCGTATTAAAGCAGGCTTTTGATGGGGTGAAAGGTCCCCTGATTTTGCATTCCACCGGAGCCCCTTTTTCGCCGTTCATTGATCTTTTTGCCACCCTTCCCAATGTTAAGGGGGCAGAGCTTAATTGCAAAGACTCATTTCAAGATACCCGGGCAAATGTGGGAGAACAATTGCTGCTCATGGGTAATCTTGAAGGGCCGAACTGTAATCAATGGTCAGTGAAACAGACCCGTGAAAAATGCAAAACAATCCTCCAGGATCGAAAGGATGACCCTTTTTTTATTCTGGGCACCTCAGGTCCTGACATCCCCATTGACACACCCCCTGCGATTATCCATGCCATTGGACGCTCTGTGGAGGACGTTAACAAATGGTAACTGCTCCTTTCCATGATGTGGAAATTATTTCCTGTGGTGTATTCAAACTGGAACTGGAATTCCTTTACAAGGCCGGGGTGTTTTCCATGCCTGTGACTTATCTACCTTCCCAGCTTCATATGTATCCCCATGAGCTTAAAAAAAAAATGGCGCATTTGATCAAGAAAAAGACACAGGCCGGTAAGCGTCTTTTGCTTCTTTTTGGGGAATGCCATTCCCATATGTATGACCAAACGCAGTCTTCTTTGATTTCAAGGGTCAAAGGAATTAATTGCCCTGATATTTTATTGCCCGGGGAAACCTATCGCAGCCTGCGCAGGCAAGGAGTTTTTTTTCTTCTGCCAGACTGGGCTTTGCACTGGCAGGATATTTTTCAAAAAGAGCTGGGGCTGGCCGGTGATACAGCAAAATTGTTCATGGGGGATATGCACACCCGGCTGGTTTATCTTGATACGGCTGTTGTTGATCCACCCATTCAACACCTTCGGGCCATGTCTGATTTTACCGGACTTCCCTTTGATATTTTTCCGGTTTCTTTACAGGTGTTGCAGGAAAAGATAGCATGTGCGCTTGGTGAATTTGATGGAGAAGTATTTTATGAAAGATAACATGGATGTTCGTCTGCCGCCGGTTTTTTACGAAATGGCTTTTGATTTTCTCCGTGAGGTGATGCAAACAAGTGACAACCCCAAGGTTATGTCAGGTCTGATTGCTGAAAAATACCGGGAATTGACCGGTGCCAAGACAGTGCTTTTTTTCCAGAATCTGGCATTGTTTGGCGGTTCTTCGTTTCGGATTTTGACGGTTGATCCCCAGAGGCGCGGTTCTTTGGCGGATAAAGGGGCCATTATAAAAGCCGTACATCGGATATCTGTTGTCAAAGATGCCATGATTCTTAAATCCTTTGATGACATTTCCCAGGGAGATCTTGTGTCCATGGGAATACCCCTGCTAAACAATGTTGAACAAAATCTCGGCGTTATTATGATACTTGATTTTCCCGATGATCCCCGCCATTTGCCCCTGGTGCTTGAAAGTCTTAAATTTCTCACCGGATATATCAGCCCTGTTTTTCATAATGCCCTCACCCATGAGTTCCAGGAGTTGCTCCTTGCAGAAAAAACAAGGGCACTGGAAAATGAAATTCAACAACGTAAACAGATGCAGGAACATACCGATCGTCAGAAAATTTTACTGGAAACCATTATCAATGCCATTCCCAGTATAATCTGCTTGAAAGACGGTGGAGGGCGCTGGATTATAGTCAATGAATACAGCAGAGATTTGTTTCAGATAAGGGATATTGATTACATCGGAAAAACCAATGAAGAGCTTGCTGATTTAAACCCGTTTTATCAGGAGGCCTTACTTAACGGGGTGAGTACAGATAAAAAAGCCTGGGAATTGAAAAAAAATTTCCAGTCAGAGGAGATAATTCCCCGGCCCGATGGCTTTATGATGACCTTTGATATGGTGAAAATTCCATTGTTCCATTCAGATGGCAGGCCATATGCTTTAGTTGTTGCCGGTTTGGATGTAACGGAAAGAAAAAAGGCGGAAAGGATACTGAAACAGGCAAAGGATGAGTGGGAAAAAACCTTTGATGCCATTTCAGATATTATCACCATCATAGATAAAGATTATAAAGTTGTGCGTGCCAACAAGGCGGCCCGGGGCTTTTTCTGGGAAAAACACAGGGAAAAAGAACCTGTGAAATGTGGTGAAAAAAATGGGAATTTTATTATTGGAATGCATTGTTATGATCTTTTTAGAAAAATTTCCCATGTTTGTCCTGAGTGCCCAAAAATTCTTGCATCAAAAGAGAAGCGAAATTATGAAAAAATAGTGGAGCATAAAGATCTGGGGAAAGTTTTTCATGTTTCCTCCTGCCCCATACTTGATGAAAACAATGAGATAAGTTTACTTGTTCATGTGGCCAAGGACATCACTGAACAGAAACGGCTGGAAGAGGAGCTGTTTCAGGCCCATAAAATGGAGGCCATGGGGACCCTGGCCGGGGGCATTGCCCATGATTTTAACAATATCCTTTCGGCCATCATCGGTTTTTCAGAGCTTGCCATTACGGATGTTCCCAGGGGGTCTGATGTCGCAGAAAATCTTGATGAAGTTTTAAAGGCCAGTCGGCGTGCCGCTGATTTGGTGAAACAGATTCTCAGCTTCAGCCGGAAATCTGATATGCAGACTGTCCCCCTCCTGCCCCAGGTGATCGTGAAAGAAGCCCTGAAAATGTTGCGGTCCTCCATTCCCACCACCATTGAAATCCAAGAAGATATTGACGATGAGTGTGGCAGGATCATGGCAGATCCCACCAGCATTCATCAGATTGTTGTAAATCTTTGTACCAATGCACAGCATGCCATGGCCCATGAAAAAGGCCGATTAACTGTCAGTGTGCATCAGGAAAATGTTGTTTCCGGGGAGATCAAAGGGGTAAAGTGTATGACGCCGGGCTCTTTTGCTGTGATAAAAGTCAGTGACACAGGCCATGGTATTGCTCCCGGGATCAGAGATCGCATATTTGAACCCTATTTTACCACTAAATCCATGGAAAAGGGCACCGGTCTTGGACTTGCCGTTGTGCATGGCATTGTTAAAACATGTAACGGCTCTATCCGGATGGAAACCAAAACAGGACAGGGTACCACGTTTTATGTCTATTTCCCGCTTTTATCCCGGGAGATGCCCCGGTTTTTGGATGATAAACCTGTGAGATCCATACAAGGGGGAGGGCTGCGGATTTTGGTGGTGGATGATGAGCCTATGATTTTAAAACTCAATACCGCTGTACTTGAGAAACAGGGACATAAGGTGACTGCCTTTATTAACAGCGTTGAGGCCTTGGAGCAAATTTCAAGGGAACCTCAAAACTTTGATCTGGTCATCACGGATCAGACCATGCCCGGTATGACCGGGGTGGAACTGGCTGAGCATATTTTAACAATCAGAGCAGAGTTACCCATTATTTTATGTACCGGGTACAGCGCCATCATTTCCGAAGCAGAGGTTCTGGCGGTGGGGATTAAAAAATATCTTCGAAAACCTGTGAGTAGAAGCGCTCTTTATCAAGCGATCAATGATGTATTTAAATAGTGGCTGAGCTTTTATGCGCAATACTTTGTGAGTTGAGCATCCTGACGTTTGTGATGTGAAATATACAAATCCAGGCGTCTTCTTGGTGTGATAATTTTGATCAAACTCTTGTTTTTTCAATGATTTTCATGTACAAACAAGTGCAAAATGGAAATAAAAATAAAGGACGGATAATGCATTACGAAGGCTCAATGATCAGGCCTCCCAGCGAGGCAAACAGTATTTTGCTGCAGGCAACGGTGGGATGCTCCCACCGGAAATGCACCTTTTGCGGAGCCTACCGGGGACAACGCTTTAAAATTAAAAAAGATGAAATTATTTTTAAAGATATTGACTTTGCATCAAAGTATTGTCGCAATCAAAATCGGCTTTTTATCTGTGACGGAGATGCGTTGATCATGCCCCAGCGCCGGCTGGTTCCCATTTTAGAAGCCATTGGGAAAAAATTGCCCTGGGTGGAGCGGGTGGGGGTATACGCCAATACCAAAAGTATCCGCATGAAAACTGAAGAAGAGCTTAAAGAGCTTCGAAAACTTGGGTTGAAAATTGCTTATATGGGGTTGGAAACCGGAGATGATGTCACCTTGAAAAAGATCAATAAAGGGGCAGACTCCCAAAGAATGGTTGGCATGGGAAGAAAAATCCGTGGTGCGGGGATTAAACTGTCCATCACCGTACTGCTTGGACTTGCCGGGGCTGAGCGTTCAGAAATTCATGCCCGGGAGACCGGTCGGGTGCTTTCTGCCATAGATCCTGAATATGTGGGGGCTTTGAGTCTTATGCTGGTTCCGGGAACGCCTTTGCACAAAGATTATGAAGAGGGTCGATTTGATCTTATTTCTCCGGAGCAGATGCTGGTGGAACTTGGCACCATGATTGCCACCAGCCATCTTACCAACGGTTTGTTCCATGCCAACCATGCGTCCAATTATGTTCCCATCCGGGCACGACTGCCCCGGGACAGGGAAAAGACCCTGGAGTTGATTACCCGGGCATTGAAGGGAAAAGTGGCTCTGAAACCGGAATATATGCGAGCGCTTTAACAAAAAATATACAAGGGATTGAAAAATCCCGGAAAACCACAGTAAAGCGGCAATGGGAGATCCCCCTTGCTTTTTTTATCACACAGGAGAGAAAAATGGCGGCTGCCAACCAAGACCTTGACCGGCAATGTATTAACACAATCAGAACCCTTTCCATGGATGCCATCCAAAAGGCAAATTCCGGGCATCCCGGTGCACCCATGGGCCTTGCTCCCACAGCACATGTACTCTGGAGCCGGTTTCTGAAACACAACCCAAAAAACCCAGCCTGGATTGACCGGGATCGGTTTGTTCTTTCAGGGGGTCATGCATCCATGCTCCTGTACAGCCTGCTATATCTTAACGGATATGGATTAACCCTGGAAGATTTGAAAAATTTCAGACAGTGGGACAGTAAAACCCCGGGGCACCCCGAGTATGGACACACCGCCGGTGTTGAAACCACAACAGGCCCCCTGGGGCAGGGCATTGCCAATGCTGTTGGCATGGCCATGGCCGAACGTCACATGGCTGCCCGCTTCAATAAATCCGATGCCCAGCTGATTAACCATTTTACCTACGTGATGTGCGGTGACGGTGATCTCATGGAAGGTGTGGCCATGGAAGCCGTATCCCTGGCAGGGCACCTGGGACTTGGCCGTTTGATTCTTCTTTATGATGATAATTCCATTTCCATTGAAGGTAAAACCGATATTACCTTTACCGAAGATGTTAAGGCAAAATTTGAGGCCATGAACTGGCATGTGGTGGCCGTTGCCGACGGTAATGACACCGAGGCCATTGCCAATGCCATTGAAGCGGGTAAGGCTGAAACGGATAAACCCACCATGATCAAGGTGTCCACCCACATTGCCTATGGCAGCCCCAACAAGCAGGACAGTGCCGGTGCCCATGGATCTCCCCTGGGGGCAGAAGAGATTCGTCTGGTCAAAGCATTTTACGGTGTGCCCGAAGATAAAGATTTCTATGTGCCGGATGAGGTGCTCACCGCCTGCCGTGGTGCCATTGAAATCGGTGCTGAAAAAGAGCAGGTATGGCAGGAGGTTTTTAATGGATATCGAAAAGCTTATCCTGAACTTGCCGATGCCTTTGTGGATGCCATCAGCGGTTTTCTAACTGCAGGATGGGATAAAGATATCCCCCAGTTCAAGGTGGGTGATGATGCCGTGGCCACCCGGGCCGCATCCGGGAAAGTTCTCAATGCCATTGCCAATAACCTTCCGGTGCTCATGGGCGGATCTGCAGATCTGGCACCCTCCAACAAAACCTATCTTGATGCCTTTGATGTGTTCCAGAAGGGAGCCTATGGTGGAAGAAATATTCGGTTTGGTGTGCGGGAGCATGCCATGGCATCCATTATGTCCGGCATGTATCTCCACAGTGGTGTGCGGCCCTATGGCGGCACCTTTCTGGTGTTTGCAGATTATTTAAGACCCGCTGTCCGGGTGGCTTCCTTGATGAAGTTGCCCCTGATTTATGTGTTCACCCATGACAGTGTGGCCGTGGGTGAAGACGGCCCCACCCATCAGCCGGTGGAACATCTGGCGTCTTTGCGCACCATTCCAGGTCTTCAAGTGATCCGTCCCGCCGATGCCAGGGAGACCGCCGAAGCGTGGATAAAGGCATTGACCACCGATGATGCCCCCACAGCATTGCTGCTGAGTCGTCAAAAATTACCCATTCTGGATCGCACCGGGTGTGACGGTGACCTTCGATATGGTGCCTATATATTAAAGGACGTGGAAGGGGATAATCCCATTGACCTGATTCTCATTGCATCGGGTTCCGAGGTTCATATCTGTGTGGAAGCTGCGGAGAAACTGGCAGAAAAAAATATCAATGTCCGGGTAATCAGCATGCCCAGCTGGGAATTGTTTGAAAAAGCCTCTGCCCCTTATAGAGAACGGATTTTACCCAGTGATGTCAAAAAAAGAATGGCCGTGGAAGCAGGAATTACCATGGGCTGGGAACGCTATGTGGGTGATGCCGGTAAAGTGATGGGGATTAACCGCTTTGGTGCCTCAGCTCCCGGGGGAAAAGTATTGGCTGAACTTGGTTTTACCGCTGATAATATTGTTGAAAATGCCCTGGAGCTTGTAAAGGAATAGGTGCGATGGCGTAGTAAATATTCGGGCAGCACCCCATCTTCACTCATTTGGGCCTGCTCACATAGCAATAGTATGCTACGCAGTCCCAACTAAGCGAAGATGGGGCACCGGCCAAACATTTACAAAACCAACCCGAATACTTACATGGCGTAATGGGGACTGTTTTTTTAATTAAACAGTTCTGAACAATACCTGCTTTGTAAAAATTGAAAACAAAAAAACCGAACGGAATAAAATTTTCGTTCGGTTTTTTGTTTTTCGTTGTGGCCGGTCAAACCCCAATATGATCTGCCCATGGCAGTTATTTGGCACCATATTTTTCAAGATAGGTGTTGATTTTTTCCAGCATGGCATCATCAATCACCACCTGGCCATTGATCTCTTTATTATGAAGATAGGTTTTGATCTCTTCCAGGGTAACAATGGCAAACACAGGAACCCCCAGGATGTCGGCAACCTCTGCCAGGGCATTTTGCTCCCCTTTTCCCTTTTCCTGGCGGTTCACACTGATGACAATGCCTTCCACTTTGGGGTTGCTGTTATTCTTGAGCACCTCAATGGATTCTCGTATGGCTTTTCCCGATGTGATCACATCATCCACCAGAATCAGGCGTGTTTCCGGGGTCAGGGCCATACCCACCAAAGTGCTTTTATCTGCATATGTTTTGGCCTCTTTGCGGTTAAACAGATAGCCTTTATCCACACCCCGGGCTGCCAGCCCCATGGCTGTGGTGATGCAAAGTGGGATGCCTTTGTAAGCAGGTCCGTATATGCCGTCAAAATTATCTCCAAAATGGGCTGTGACAGCCTGGGCATAATAATGACCCAGCCGACTTATCTTTTCTCCGGTATCAAACATGCCTGTATTGATAAAATAGGGAGCCACCCGGCCGCTTTTAAGGGTGAATTCACCGAATTTTAATGCATTGCATGCCACAAGAAATTCTATAAATTCGCTTTTGTAAGTTTCCATGTTTGTATATCCTTATTTCTTGGCATCCGTCACTTCCATTTTCCAGAGCAAAATTTTCATTTTTGGGATAAAACTTTTAAAAAGTGTAAATTGCTTTTGGGGGTATATGGATACCTGTTTTTTATTTTTTGCTAATTTGTGGTGCTGATGTTTTCACCACATCGCCAGGAGGCATAGGTGCTCAACGGGACCTCTGCTCCGGATTTTAACAATGCTTTTTGATTAAAATTTTCCATTTGTCTTAATTTTTCAGAATTGAAGACAGGTCCATCAATGCAGACGCGTTCTGCACCGCAGACACATGCCCCGCAGGCCCCAAAACCGCATCTCATATATCGTTCCAAGGAGACCTGGCAGGGGATTTTTTGTTTTTCACAGATATCAAAGACCCGTTTCATCATGATTTCAGGCCCGCAGGCATATACCATATCAAAGGTATTGGTGGAGATGGCCTGTTCAAGGAGCTCTGTGACAAAACCTTTATGCCCGAAAGTGCCGTCATCGGTGCAGTAATGTCCATTTAGGGATGGATATCGCTCTTTGAACAAAAGAAGATCCCGGGATCTTGCTCCCTGGATCAGGGTGATATCCTTACCCAGCATGTCAATCAACGGTGCCACCGGAGCGGTGCCGCATCCACCGGCCACAACGCATACACGTTCTCCGGTGCCGGTATCAAATCCATTGCCAAAGGGACCCCGGATACCCAGAAGATCCCCCGGTTTCATGGCCGCGGCTTTTCTGGAAAAGCGTCCTTTGGCTTCCACGGTGATTCCAAATGTTTTAGGTCCATGGTAGGAGATGGTGTAGGGTTTTTCATCCACGCCGGGCATCCACACCATGACAAACTGTCCCGGTCGAAACTGAATGGTGCCATTGAAAAAAAGGGTGACATGATCCGGGGTTTCCCGTTTTGTTCTGTCCACCCGGAACATGATCGGTTTTTTTTCCACCGTTAAATTGGGTTTGTTCATATTTTGAATTCTTCCTCCTTTAATGGGCCGCACCCCTGATGTCTTCCAGTGTGCATCCGTGATCTTTAAGCCATTGGTCCATCTCCCGGGTGATTTTTTTAAATACACTGATACCACGGTAGGTTACAGCGCTGCCAACACCGGCAAGGGTGGCCCCGGCCATGATCATTTCTATGGCATCTGCTCCGGTGGTGATGCCCCCCAGGCCAATGATGGGCAGGCGGGTGGCTTTAAAAATATCGTACACGCATCGAACGGCAACAGGGCGTATCATGGGACCGGACAGCCCTCCTTTTTTAAAGTCCAGGATGGGTGTTCGGCTTTCTATATCAATGAGCATACCCGGTCCCAGGGTGTTAATGGCACAGATGGCATCTGCGCCGCCATCTTCACATGCCTTGGCAATTTCTCCGATGTCCAGGGCCTGGGGGGTGAGTTTGGCAATTAAAGGTGTGGTCTTGACCACTTTTTTTACCGCATTGACCACATCAAAGGAAGCTGTGGGACTGGTACCAAACAACATGCCGTGTTTTTCAGAGTTGGGACAGGAAATGTTAAGTTCTATGAAATCGGGTTTTTTATCAGATACATAATCGGCAACCTGTTGAAATTCATCAACCGATGCACCATATATACTTGCAACAATGGGAAAATCTCTATTGTTCAGATCTGCCCACTCTTTTTCCATGTGAAGATACCCGGGGGATGGCAGGCCCACAGCATTTATCATGCCGTGGCCAAGGTCTATGACCGTGGGGTTGTTGTGCCCGTCCCTGGGGGTGGGGCCAATGGATTTCATGGTTACAAGGCCGCAGCCTGATGCATGGACCCGCTGCAAAATGTCAAAGTTATTGCCAAGTATTCCCGATGCCAGAACTGTGGGGCTTATTAAGTTCTTTCCCAGAAAATTCACCTGCATATTTATTTTATCCTTCATTTGGGGCTGTTTTAATTTTGGGGTGCTATTACTCCTCGGGGGCTCTGTTGAGGGCAATTGAGCATTCTTTTGTAAAGTCAATGCGTTGATTGAAAATAGAGTGCTGATTTTGTTACGAAATGGCTGGTTAATTTTAACATTCTTATATAGTGGCCCAGCTTATAATCAAGCCCTGTGGTGATATGCATGGGCACCAAAAAATTATGATGATATTGACCGTTCATATCATTTTTACTGAAAAAGAACAAACAGGTAGAAACGAGGCAAATTAATTTTGACTTGCGCATTCCCTGTCATCCCTTTCCGGAATAATATTTTTCTTTGATGGATAAGCTTCCAAAAAAAGTAAACTACTGCAACGTCAAATTTTAAATTTAGGATAACTGCCTCTGAACAGGCCGGAGCCACACTGGTCCAGAAGATGTATTATCCTAAATCTTAGCCTTGACTATGCACTACTTTTTAAAAACGTATTCTGGTTTCGGACTGCCCCAAAAAAGTTTGAAAAAATTTTTTTCAAAGAGGCATAACAATGAAATATCAGAGATTTCCAAAAAATACGGAATTTCAAGGTGTTTTATTTGCTTTTAAATTCAGTGGCTTGTTGTTTTTATGAAAAATAAATTAAAAAAGTGTTTGACAAGAAGTAAGTTTGCATGTAGTTTCGCTGGGTCTTGTTGAGACGGCAACGCCGCTTGCAAACAGCGCGGCATGTTTCAGCAAGATTTTTTTGTGTTAAAAATGAATTTGATCTTTGAAAATCGGTTAGTGAATGAATTGAGTAAAAAGATGTTTTAAGTGCAGCCAAGCACATAAAAAAACATTTTAAAAGAATTATAACTGGAGAGTTTGATTCTGGCTCAGAATGAACGCTGGCGGCGTGCTTAACACATGCAAGTCGAACGAGAAAGTTCCTGCTTGCAGGA
>NZ_FWXY01000001.1 GCF_900176365.1 Desulfocicer vacuolatum DSM 3385
GATTGACCTCCTTTCGCATTTGTATGTTATGGGAATCATTATACCGCGAATGGTGATTCAACAAAACCTTTTTGGTTCTGGCTTGTCCAGGTTAGGGAACATCGCCTTGTGCCAAAAAAATATTTTTCAAACAGGCTCTCCCATGGGGGGCACTGCGGATATTGAAACACATGATTAAAAAAACCATCTTCACGCTCTTGATTCTGGGCAGCCTGTTTGCATTGGCCGGATTCACCTATATGAACCACTTTGCCACAACGCCTTTAAGTACCCGGGGAAACACCCGCATGGTCACCATAGAAAGGGGTTCTGTTTTAAAGCAGATTTCAAATCACCTTTACACCCGTCACCTGATATCAAACAAACTTTTATTTGAAGCTTTTGTCAGGCTTCAGAAAAAAAGCGGGGCCATCAAATCAGGGGAATATGAACTCTCACCTGCCATGTCCCCGGCATATATTCTTGATCTTATCTGCCAAGGAAAAGTCAAGCGATACCGCATCACCATCCCCGAAGGCTTCACTGTGGCGGAAATTGCCCAAACCATTGAAAAAAAAAGCCTTGGTAAAAAAGCAGAATTCATGGCACTTTCCCAGGATTCCTCCCTTTGCCGCACCCTTGGCATACCGGCAGACCGCCTGGAGGGATACCTGTTCCCGGATACCTATTATTTTGAGAAAGCCACCCCCACATCCCGCATCATCACCACCATGGTGAAACGATTCAAAACCATTTTCACACGGGAATGGGAAGCCCTTGCAAAATCCAAGGGGCTCTCCATGCACCAGGTGGTCACCCTTGCCTCCATCATTGAAAAAGAGACTGGTACCCCTGAGGAGCGGCCCTTGATTTCATCGGTGTTTCACAACCGTCTGAAAGCAAAAATGCCACTGCAAAGTGATCCCACGGTGATCTATGGCATTGCCGATTTCAACGGCAACCTCACCCGCCGGGATCTGAGAACATTTACCCCCTACAACACCTATAAAATTAAAGGCCTGCCCCCGGGGCCCATTGCAAACCCGGGAAGACAGGCCCTTGAAGCAGCTCTGTTTCCGGCAAACAGTAACTTTCGATATTTTGTATCCCGAAACGACACCACCCACTATTTCTCAAAAACTTTAAAAGAGCATAACCGCGCTGTGAGAAAATATCAGCTGGGCAGATAAACCCATGGTATGGAACAGTGGGGGCGTGTGTCAGTCAAATTGATTGAGATACACAATCACAGCGCCGCTGTGGGCTTTTACCTTCTGATCCCATTCAAACCATAAAACCACCCCGTCTCGCTTGAGCCGCACCAGAAGATCTTCCACCACATGGGGCAGCACTGCACCGGATTCAGAATGAAGCCCCTTTCCCACCACCACCCGCAGGGTAAAGAAACCGTTTCTCCAGGAGTGACGAAGATAGCTTTCCGTACGGGACTGGGCCTCCATGGCAGTGAACCCGTGGAGATCCAACTGATTCTGGGGCGGGGGGTATCGTTTCAGCCTTTTTTTAAGCGGTACCGGCCGGGGGGGCTCCCGATCCCTTTTTTCCCTTAAAAGAAGATCCTGGTTTTTGCCCTTTAATGAAGATTCCAAAAGCTCAGAAAAATTTTCATCGGGTTCATTTTCCTCTGTTTTCGAGACCCTAAACAAATCAGACAAGTGTGACGATTTATCCAGAAAGGGCAAGCCATGGCGGTCCCTTGGTATGGGCCTGGATTTTTTGGGCAAATCCCCTTCCTGATCACCTTTTTCCCCTTTGTTCTCCCGGGGTTCCAAAATTAATTGAGAAAACATCCCGGTGAAATCCTCATCCTTTTTAAATACCCGGATTCCATTTCGATTAACCCGGCGGTCAGGGGATATTTTATCTCTTTTTTTTCTTTTCTCAGCCATGGAACCATATTAGTGGAAGTGCCCTTTTTTTTCAAGAAGAATAGCGTCATGTTAATTGACTTTACATATACTTGCTGATATTGTATCCCGTTATGGATACAGGAAATATAGTAGAATATATTGATCAGCAAAGAGTGGTTTGTGCGGTGGTGATGCAGCTCAAGAACCTGCGGTTAAAATTGCTCACGGAAAACAACCGTGAAGTCAATCTTGCCACAGGACGACTGGCCCACATCTCCCGGGAGGGACTCAACCCTTCTGCCTCCAGGGAATCCCTGGTAAGAGAGTTAAAGCTCATCTCCCAGAAAAGACGGAATCTGGCACAAACCCTTGATGTTGAGGAGTTGTGGGAACTGCTCCACGAGGATGGAGAAGCCATTGATATCCCCACCATGACAGCTCTTTGCTTTGATCCCCCGGTGACACCGGACCATGAGTCCGCCGTGATCCGGGCATTTTTCAGTGACAAGCTTTATTTCAAATTCGGCAAAGACATTTTAACCCCCAATACGCCGGAGCACATTGAGCTCAAACGCAGACAGATCCGGGAAGCCGAAGCCAAAAAACGCCTCATTGATAAAGGAAGTGCATGGTTCAAAGGCATGGACCAGGGCAAAACCACAGACCCGCCTGATCCTGAAATCATCAAAATTCTCACCGATTATTATATCCATGAAAAAGAGAGCAAAACCGCCAATGACGCCAAGGCCATTCTCTCTCGGACGGGCACTGAATCCCCCCATCAGATTTTCAACATCATGGTCAAAGCCGGTATCTGGAATAAAGATGAAAACCTTGACCTCATCCGTCTTGATATTCCCACCAAGTTCCCATCTTCGGTCATGGAAAAGGCCGACGGCCTGATCACAGCCCATGGGGATTTCACCCAAGATCCCCTGAGAAAAGACCTGAGAGATGTGCCTCTTATTACCATTGACGGCCAGTCCACCCTGGACTATGATGATGCCATCAGCCTTCAAAAAAAGGAAGACGGAGGCTATCTTCTGGGAATTCACATCATTGACGTGGGCTTTTATATCAAAAATGATGATATCATTGATAAAGATGCCAGGGACAGGGCCAGCTCCATTTACATGCCCGATGATAAAATTCCCATGCTGCCCCCCAATCTGTCCGAAGATCTTTGCAGCCTGCGGGAAGGAGAACTGCGGCCCGGCATATCCACCCTGGTAAATCTCAACCGTTTTTTTGAAATCATTGACTATGAGGTTACGGCCAGCATCATTAAAGTACACCACCAGATGACCTACACCGAAGCCAATATGCTCAACGGCGAAGACGACCCTGTCACCACACTTCACAAAATTGCCACGGTGCTCCGGGAAAAGCGCATCAAGGCTGGGGCCGTGCAGATCACCCTGCCCGAGGTCAATATCTGGGTGGAAGAAAACGGAGAAATCGGCATCTCCCGCATTGACCGGGAAAATCCATCCAGAATGCTGGTGTCTGAAATGATGATCCTTGCCAATTCTCTCATGGCAGAATTCCTTGCATCCCATGAGGTTCCTGCGGTGTTCAGATCCCAGCCCGAACCCAAACAGCGCCTGTTCCAGGGGGTGGAAACATCATTGTTCATGAACTGCATGCAGAGAAAACAGCTCAACCGGGCCGCCACCGGCACCAAACCGGCCCCCCATTCCGGACTGGGGGTAAAAGCCTATTCCACGGCCACCTCCCCCATCAGAAGATACGTTGATCTGATCACCCAGCGTCAAATCCGGGGCATTCTGGGATATGAAAAGCCCTATACCAGAGATGAGCTTGAATCCATTCTCCAGAGAATTGATATCCCCATGTCCAACACAGGCAGAGCCCAGTTCCAGCGACGCCGCTACTGGCTGCTTAAATATCTGGAAGGCATGAAAGGCTCTGCCCAGGAAGCCGTTGTTCTTGACAGTCGCAGGGATTTTTTCACCATCCTCATAAAGGAGTTCATGTTAGAGTGGAGACTGCCATCCGGGGGCATGAAACTAAAACCGGGAGACTTGGTCCAGGTAACCATCCAGCACGCCGATGCCCGACGGGATCAACTCTCTTTATTCAGCTATTAAGCGCCCCCCTGAAACAAAAGCAAAACCGCCACGGGCAGACCAAGACATAGCCTTGGTCTGCCCGTGGCGGTTTTTATATGATAAAGGGCCGGGAAGCCCCCCCCATGTAAGGAGTCTACAACCCAAGCCCTTGAATTGGTCAAACAATCAACAATATTAATGTTTAAAACTTCTCTGACCGGTGTAAACCATGGTGGCATTGTTTTCGTTACACGCCTCAATCACCTCATAATCATTCATGGAGCCACCGGGCTGAATCACCGATTTAATGCCTTGATTTAATCCCACATCAATGCCGTCCCTGAAGGGAAAAAAAGCATCGCTGACCATGGTCGAACCAATGAGTCCGCCCTTTTGGGTTTCCACATCCGCAGTAATTTCTGCCCGTTTGTCCAGATCAGTCAGCAGATTAAACGGTGTGTCATATCTTTCAAAGGAAAATCGATCCATTAATTTTCGATAGGCCTTATCAACGGCAATTTCTGCCACACCCACCCGGTCCTGCTCTCCGGTACCGATGCCCACAGTGACATTATCCTTCACATAAATCACCGAATTGGAGGTGATGCCGGACTCCACCAGCCACCCAAAGAGCATGTCCTGATACTCCTGCTCTGTGGGCTCCCGGTCCACCTTATAGGTTTTATCTTTGTACACTGTTTCGGCAACTTTCAAATCATCCCTGGAAAGGGCCGTGGGGGCAAAGGACCATTGGGCCACAATACCGCCGTCCATGAGACTCTTAAAATCCAGGACCCGCTCTCCAATGTAATTTTCCAGTCGATGGATATTATTGATACGAATCACCCGCAGATTCTTCCGCCGGGCCAGAATATCCACAACACCGTCTTCAAAATCAGGTGCAACCACCACCTCGGCATACTGGTTGGCAATGGCTTCTGCCGTGGCTTTATCCACAGATCGATTCAAGGCAATGCATCCGCCAAAGGCTGCCACCCGATCTGCCATGTAAGCCTTTTCATAGGCACTTTCCAGGCTGTCTGAAATGGCTGCACCACAAGGGTTGTTATGCTTTACAATCACCGCACCCGGGGTGGCGGAAAAATACCGTAAAATATTAAGCGCATTGTCGGCATCGGTGAGATTTGTCTTACCGGGATGTTTGCCCGACTGAAGAAGCTCCAGATTGGACACCATGTATTTTCCCGGCTGAATGGTTTCAATGCCCCCCAATACCAGGTTGCCGTTTACCAGGCGATAAAGGGCTGCTTCCTGGCCGGGATTTTCACCATAGCGCAACCCTTTTTCTATGCCGTCAATGGTCCATGCCACTTTATCATAAAACAGGGTCTGACGACCGTTTTCATCCACAAAGCTGATCTCCATGGACGGGGTAAAGTGGTCATCCATCACTGTTTTGTACATTTTTTTTAAATCATCTGCCATTTTTTATTCCTCTGTGCTGTTTTTTTAAGAAAAATCCGTGCAAGACACTGGTTTTTATCCTTCTTTGCGGACAGAACAAAACCGGTATGGAATCTATCCCCGGCAGTTATAGCAGGCTGCCATATCATCCACGGACATCTCTCCCAGGTAGTCTGCAATGGTTCTGTCATACACTGCGGTGTGTTCAAATGCCTTTTGTGAAAGTGCAAACCGGTCCGCCAGGGTCAACGCCCCGCTGTTTTTTTCCATGCTCTGCAAAATACCCGCATAATCATCGGGATTCACCACCGAGGCCACCCGGATAAAATTCTTTGCCGATGCCCGGATCATGGTGGGCCCGCCAATGTCAATGTTGCCCCTGGCGTTTTCGCAGGTGATCCCCTGTTTTTCAATGGTCTCCTTAAAGGGATAAAGATTCACCACCACCATATCAATGGCCAAAGAATCGGTGCGTTTCAAATCATTTTGGTGATCTGGATTGTAAGTTTCCGTGAGAAGGCCAAGGTAAATCCTGAAATCCAATGTTTTCACAAGACCGCCCTGGGTTTCGGGCTGACCGGTATAGTCAGACACCTGCTGCAGGCAGTCCTTTGCCCGATCCCCCAGAATCTCTTTAATCCGACCATGGGTCCCGCCGGTGGAGAGAATTTTCACCTGGGGATTAATATCCAGCAATCCGGGAACAAATGTTTCCAGTCCGGATTTATCAGAAACACTCACCAGAACCGTTTTGATTTTTACGGCATCATCAATTTTATTTACAATATTCTTATCCATTATCCACCCTTAATTGACTGGCAAAACAACCCCTGTCCACCACAAAACGGGTGTCTGAAAAATTGAGTTGTTTATGAACATGTCCGTTCCAATCGCTAATTGCCATACACCGGCTGCCCAATGATCTTAAGGCAAAATGCACAGCACACCCGGGAACAGATATGAGCCATGATTATAAATTGCAAATAATAATATAATTCAAAGATATAAGTCAAGTTGGTTTCACAAACAGCACCCCCTTTTATATGAAAAGACAGCCTCCAAGCCAACCTCAGCAGAGCCGCCCCCCCGATGGGTAATAGGAACCGGACAATTGAGCTGTCTACAGTTCCGGTCCGGGCCCATTGCCCATCGGGGGGGGCGGCGGCATGTTAGAACCAAGCCCCAAACCATATTTAAACGGCCCCTTTTAAAGCGCTCCAGACATGGGATCAAGGGCATTTTTTTATATTTTTTATTGATCCCCGGGTTATTTTTATGTACAAAGATGCTTCACAAAATAACACCCATGATTATTTTACATTCAATCATAAAAATAATGAAATTGGCCAAGGCATTAAAGAACAATTGGGCATGCCTCATTCACGGCTTACATTTTTCAAAATAATGTTCCCATTTCAGGGACAAGCTTCCAACAAAGTGTAAACTGATTTTTGGATCATATGAGGGATGCTGTTAATTTTCACACCGGAGAGGTTAACATGTCAGAAAAAAAAACATCAATACCTGAAGCCAGCACCGTTGATCTCCGGGGAAAGCAGTCGGTGCGGGCCACATTCAAACTCTCGGAACGGGCCATTGATTATTTAAGCCTGGTGGCGGTTCATCTGGGAATCAAACAAAAATCGCTGTTTGACCACCTCATTGATGATGCTCCGGCCCTGCGGGACATTGCCGCAACCATTCACTTGCGCAAATTCAACCGCATTGACAGGGTACAAAAAACCTATGTGCTCAGCAGAAAAACCCTGGAGGTCCTGGAACTCATATCAAATGATCTGGACACTCCCAGGGATGCGCTGGTGGAGTATTCCCTGCACAAACTTGAAGCGGTGATCCAGGGGGAAAAAAAACGCCATGAACAACGAAAACGTCTGTTTAAAGATCTCATGGCCCATTGGGAGGAAGGAAAAGATCTACTGGAAAAAGCGAGAAAAACCCTGGGGGAAGACGATCCTTTCTGTTTGGAAATACAGCGCTCCATGGGCGCCTTGACACGCACCACAAAGGAGCTCTCCGCCTTTATTGAAAAAAGCAGAGTCATTGAACAATATTAAATCCCAACGTTTGTCACCACAGGGACTGCCTGTCGTGACAGTGACACACCACCTGAAGGTTCCAGGCATTCCCCGGGAATGCAACATTCAGGTTGTAAAGGAGGTTCTGTGATACAGGTCAACAATCTGACCAAATACTACGACAGCTTCTGTGCTGTGGACGGCATCAGTCTGGAGATCAGACAAGGAGAGATATTAGGGCTCCTGGGTCCCAACGGTGCCGGTAAAACCACCACATTGAGAATGCTCACCGGTTTTTTCAAACCCACATCGGGCACCATTAAAATTGATGATCTTGAGATACCAAAGGACACCCTTGAAATAAAAAAACGCATGGGTTACCTGCCGGAATCCGCCCCCCTGTACCACAACATGCTCGTATTTGATTATCTCACCTATGTGGCAAAGGTGCGGGGGCTTGCCAAGGAAGATATTCCCGGAAGGCTACAGGAACTTTCAGGGCTATGCGGCCTTGCCGATATCATGCATAAATCCATAGACGCGTTATCCAAGGGATTAAAGCAGCGGGTGGGCCTTGCCCATGCCATGATGACCGATCCTGAAATCCTCATATTGGATGAACCCACGTCAGGACTTGATCCCAATCAGATTGCAGAGATAAGAGCCATTATAAGGCGCATTGGAAAGAAAAAAACCATCATTTTTTCCACCCATATCTTAAGTGAGGCAGAAGCCACCTGTGACAGAATCGTCATCATTAATCAGGGGAAAATGGTGGCCGACGACACCACAGAAAATTTAAAGCACAGGGCAGAAAAAGGTACCACCTTCTCCCTTGCCCTGTATGGAGAAACAGGAAAAGCACCCATAAAGCTTTTAAATACCCTGGACGCAGATCTTGACATCAGACAGGTGGCAGCCAGGGAGACCGGGACCTCACTGTACGAAGTCAAGACCGGCAGCTCCCGGGACTTTAGAAAAGATATCTATCTTAAAATCAAAGAAACCGACTGGGTCATGGCTGAACTGACCAGGGAGTCCCAGAGTCTGGAAAACATCTTTCAGGAATTGACAAAGGGAGCATAAACAATGCATCAGACCATTCACATTGCAACCAAAGAATTCAAAGATTATTTCATCTCCCCCATTGCCTACATTGTTATTTCACTTTTCCTGGTGATAACCGGGTGGTTTTTCTTTTCCACCTTTTTCATCTTTGACCGGGCCGACATGCGAAACTTTTTTGCCCTTCTTCCCACCATTTTTTCCTTTATCATACCGGCGGTGACCATGCGCCTTTTTTCCGAAGAGGTCAACGTGGGATCCTATGAGACCCTGATGACACTGCCGGTGTCCTTCAGGGACATTGCCCTTGGAAAATTTCTGGCAGCCACCGCTTTTTGTGGCTGCATGCTGCTGCCCACCCTGTCTTACCCTTTGTTCATCTCCATGATCGGTGAGGTGGACCCGGGACCCGTCATGGGTGGATACCTTGGTGCCCTGCTCCTGGCCGGGGCCTATTGCGCCCTTGGTATTCTGGCCTCCAGCATGACCCGGAATCAAATCGTGGCTTTTATTCTGGGGGCTGCCATCTGCTTTGCCCTCACCATACTGGACCGGGTTCTTTTCTTCATCCCGCCCTCCCTCACAGAACTCATCGGATTTCTGGGAACCAACACCCATTTTCAAAGTATTGCCAAGGGAGTCATTGACTCAAGGGATATTCTTTATTTCTTAAGTGTCATGTTTCTTGGGCTTTTTGGCACATACCTTGTCATGCAGGAAAAGAATTAAGGAGGATTCCATGCAAAAATATTCCAACAAAGGTGCATACCTTAAATTTTTCACCTATGCTGTGGTGGTCATCCTCATTAATGTGGTGGGGGTCACCCTTTTTTTCCGCAGCGACCTCACTGCAAACCGTATCTATTCCCTTTCCCAGGCCAGTAAAGATGCAGTAAAAACCCTTTCTGAACCCCTGACCATCAAGGTATTTTTCACCAAGAATCTACCGGCCCCCCATAATTCCACCGAACGGTATCTCCATGATCTTTTTGAGGCTTACGCCGCCGCAGGAGGTGATCGGTTCAACTACACCTTTTACGATGTCACGGCCGATGAATCCGGTCTCACAGACCAGTCCAACTCCAACAAAAAACTAGCCCAGGACTACGGCATCTCCCCTGTGCAGATCCGTATCATTGAAAACGATGAAATGAAATTCCAGCAGGCTTACATGGGGCTTGTGATCATCCACGGTGACATGATGGAAAAGATTCCCGCCATCACCTCCACCGACGGGGTTGAATATCTATTGACCACAGCCATCCAGAAACTCAACAACAAGGTCAGCGCCTTTATGGCCCTTAAAGAGAAGGTAAAAATTCGATTCTACCTATCCTCATCCCTGGAAAAGGTGGCCCCTCTCATGGGCCTTGACCAACTCCCTCTTTTACCCCGGGCCGTGGAAGAACTTGCAAAAAAGATGAATCTGGAAAGCCTTGACAACATAGATTATGCCTTTGTGGACCCCCGGGAAGATAAAACCCTGAACGATCTTGCCGCCAAATATGATCTCATGGTCATGAAGTGGCCGGATGTACCCCAACAGGGCATCAAGGCAGGAAGCGGCGGTGCCGGTATTGTCATGGAATACCGGGACCGGGTACGGGTAACCCCTGTGATCACCAGCGTAAATCTTCCCATCATCGGCACCACCTACCAGATGGCCGATCCGGCAGGGCTTGAAACCATACTCTCTGACACCATGGAAACCATGATCGGTATCAATGAAAATTTAGGATACCTTGCCGACCATGGCACCCCCACCCTCTCCCCGGGGGGCATGATGCCGGGCCAGCCCCGGAGCAACATGAACGCCTTTAATCAACTTCTGTCCAAACGCTACAGCATTGTGCCGGTTTCCTTAAAAGAAAAGAACATTCCAGAAGGGTTAAAAACCCTTATCATTGCAAAACCCACTGAAAATTTTTCCGATTATGAACTATTCCAGATTGACCAGGCATTGATGCGGGGAACCAACATTGCTTTTTTTCTGGATGCTTTTAAAGAGATCATGCCCCGGCAATCCATGGGCATGGGGGGCGCCCCCCAGTATGTACCTTTAAACACAGGCCTGGAAAAATTGCTCAAACATTATGGCATCACCATTGAGCCTGCCTATGTTCTGGATGAAAGCTGTTACAAACAGCAACGTCCTTCGGCCCAGGGTGGCGGAGAACAAAACATCTATTTTGCCCCCATCATCAAAGATGGCAGCATCAACCGCAGCCTTGCCTTTATGAACAACATAAAGGGGCTGATCACCATGCAGATTTCCCCCATAATGGTGGATCAAGACAAGTTGAAACAAAACGCTCTTGTGGCCACACGGCTTTTTTCCTCTTCGGAAAAATCCTGGACCATGGCAGACCGCATAGATCTTAATCCCATGTTCATGTCTCCCCCCACCCAGACATCGGAAATGAAAGCCCGGGATCTTGCTTATATGGTATCCGGGGAGTTTTCCAGTTATTTTGCCGGAAAACCCCTGCCTGCAAAACCAGCCGAGGAAAAAGAGCTGAGCCCGGAAAAAGAAAGCCCTTCTGCCGCCACAGAAACAGCCCCAAATGAAAATAACACCACAGCGCCCGGAGCAGAGAAAGATGCCCTTGTGGCAAAAATAGAAACCCGGAATGCCGTTATCACCAAGGGCAAACCAGGTAAAATATTTGTCATGGGATGCGCTTCCATGCTCCAGGACAACATGCTGGACCCCCAGGGCCAGAGCACCAATGCCGCCTTTATCCTCAATGTCATTGACCACCTCAATGACCAGGATAACATTGCCGTGTTACGAAGCAAAAATCAGACATTTAACCCCCTTGCCGAAACCACCCCCATGATCCGGGGGATTATCAAGCTGTTTAACATTGCAGGGCTGCCCATATTAATTGTGATCTCAGGGTTTGTGGTTCTGTTAAAACGCCGGGGCAGAAAACGGAAAATCAAATTGATGTTCCAGGAAAATTAAGGAGGCGTAACATCCATGAAAAAGGAATATCTCATACTTGCACTTATCATTGCCGGGCTTTGCGCGTATCTTGTGACCCACAATGAAAACAGAAATAACTACTCCCTGCCGGAACTGACATCCCTGGCAGGGTCGGACATCACCGGCATTACCATTGAACAAAAAGAAACATCCATAAAAATCACAAAAGTCGACGAGGTATGGGGGATTACGGAAAAATCATATCCAGCTGACACAGAGACAATCAAAAACCTTGTAAAAGACATCTCCACCCTTAAAATAACGGCCCTGGCATCGGAAAAGGGAGACCTTAAACGGTATCAACTGGACCTGGGAAACCGCATCAAGGTCACAGCCAGTGGTACATCAGGTGAAATACGCGCCTTTGAAGTGGGAAAAACAGCACCGTCGTACCACCACACCTTTGTAAAAATTAAAGGAGATGACAACATTTACCATGCCGCTGGCAACTTCCGTGGGAGTTTTGACACAGATGTCAATGGACTGCGGAATAAAAAAGTGCTCTTCTTTGATGAAAGTGTCATTGAAAGAATGGAAATTACCGCCGCCGGTATCACCCGGACCCTCAAGGCGGTATCTCCCCGGAAAACCGATACAGAAACTTCCCCGGAGGAGAAAAACACCGCCACAGAAGACAAAAAAATCTGGCAGTTTGAAAAAGATAACAGCCCCTGTGATGAATCTGCAGTGAAAAACATTCTCTCCACCCTCTCATCCCTGACGTGCGACGCCTACACGGGGGATGATAAAAAAATGCCGGCAGATGAAAATCCTGTGTGTCAAATCACCTTCAACGGGGAAAATCAGCTATCTTTTACCCTGTTTGATAAAAACAGCAATGACAAATATCCGGCACTTTCATCAACAAGTCCCTACCCTTTTGTTTTGGATGAATACGTCGGTAAAAATATCCAATCCCATGTGGAAACCCTTCTGGGCATTGGAAAGGAAGAGCCCTCCACCCCAAAAGAATAACATCACCTTTCAGGCCCGGTTTTCTCAATATTTGCAATGGTAAAAGCCGGGCCTGACCCTCTTTTTATTATCATCCTCCACCGTGTCCATCCTGTTTTTTGCAGCACGCCCCAATTTAAAATAAAAGCCACAAGACATTGAAACAACTATGTTTTATGGCTTTAAAATCATTTTTATACATATTTTTTTTCTTGACTTAAGAGTATTATTCAGAGAATAGTAGACTCTACAGTGGATAAATGTGGAGTTACATTTAAGAATACGACATCTTCTTTAACTCCTTACATCCATTTTTTGAGGAGGAGCAAGCACACTTAAAGGCCTTATTTACAGTAAACTCAAGCCTTGAGAACCTTTGACCGATAAAACAAATAGCACATTCCTGACTCTGATTCCCCATACCCCCTCCCCCAAAGCGTGCTTATTAATACTTAGAAGAAACAGAATCCAGGATACCAAAATGTTTAGATCCAGCTCATTTCACACCATGGACCCCAAAGGACGGCTTATCATTCCGTCCCGGTTCAAGAGCGTCATTGAGGCCGGTGGGGCAAATGAACTGATGATCACCACCAATGCAGGCTGTATTTACGCTTACACCATGAAAAAATGGACAGAAATAGAAAAGAAACTCATGGTGGTTAAACTGGATTATATGACCCGATTCAAACGGATATTTCTTGGTAATGCCACCCTTTGCAGCTGTGATAAACAAGACAGGATACTGATTCCCAAACCCCTTAGAGTTTATGCCGGTCTTAAAAAAAAGATTGTACTGGTGGGGCTGCTGGACCGATTTGAAATCTGGTCCATGGAGGGCTGGGAGATGGAGGGGAACAAATTTAATGATGACCTTAATCAACCGGATGTAAGCAAAACAGTTGCATCCCTGGGACTTTAATCAATGCATTTTGAACATACATCTGTCATGCCCGTGGAAGTGGATCTGCACCTGAACCTTAAACCGGGGGATGTGTGTGTGGACGGCACCCTGGGGGGGGCAGGCCATGCATCACAAATGGTGAAACGGATTTCTCCGGAGGGCACATTCATCGGCATTGACCAGGACATGGATGCCATTGTAAATGCCTACAAAAAATTATCCTGCAAAGAGACACAAATCACCATAGTGCATGATAATTTTTCCCACATGCCGCAGGTCCTTGACAAACTTCAAATACCGGGGGTGGACGCCATCCTCCTTGATCTTGGGCTTTCCCTTCATCAATTGAGAAAGGGGCAGCGGGGCTTTAGTTTTTTAAAGGATGAACCCCTTGATATGCGCATGGATAAACGCCAGGGACTCACGGCTGCCGACATTGTCAACACCTTTACCCTGAAAGCACTTACAGATCTGTTTTTTTCCTACGGGGAGGAACGGATGTCCCGGCAGATTGCCCGCAAAATTGTTGACCTTCGCCGGCAATCCCCCATCATGACCAGCGCCCGGCTCGCTGACATCATTGTGGACACCGTTCCCGCAAAAATAGCCAGAAACCAAAAAATTCATCCTGCCACCAGGGTGTTTCAGGCCCTGCGGATCAAAGTAAACCGGGAACTGGAACGTCTGGAAAAAATCATGAAAGAGATTCCGCAACTTCTCAACCCCGGGGGAAGGATCTGTATCATTGCCTTTCATTCCCTGGAGGATAGAATTGTAAAGCACGGCATCAGGGCCTTTGAAGAGGGATGCACCTGCCCCAGGGATTTTCCCCAGTGCACCTGCGGGTTTACCCCCTCTTTAAGATCAATATCAAGAAAACCCTTCATGCCCACTGCTGAAGAGTGCATTGCCAATCCCATGGCCCGGAGTGCCCGACTGCGGGTTGCTGAAAGAATATAACCGGTGAACACCGCCAACAGAAAAAAAGCAGTCAACAGCCAAGGTAATACCTTCCAGGGAAAATGGATAGTTTTCATTGTTTTTTTTATTTTAGAACTGTTGCTTTACACCTGGATCAGGGTGGAACAGACCCACACAGACAAACGAATTTTACTGGCAACCCAGGAACAGAAAACAGCTCTCAAATACCGATCTGAACTTCTGGTGGAGCAGGAAAGACTCTCTTCACCGGAAAGAATCATGACCATTGCCCGGGACCACCTCAATCTTCACACACCGGACCCGGATCAGATTATAAAAATGGATAACACCCCATGAACCCGCCCCTTTCCCGCAAAATAGCCAGGCGTATACGCCTGGTGGAAATTGTATTTGGGGTGATCATGGTTCTAATAGGGGCAAGGGCCGTGATGCTGCAATTGTTCAATGTGAATAAGCTTGCAGACAAGGCAGATAAAGATCTTATAAAAACCATTGAAATAAAAGGAAAAAGAGGCAACATACTGGACAGGCATATGAAAAAACTGAGCACAAGCCTGGATGCCGTATCCATTGCGGCCGCACCGGAGGATATAAAATCCCCCCATGTAACGGCACGCACCCTTTCTCCCCTGCTCCACATGGAAGAATCCCTCATCGCCGACAGGCTGGCTTCAAACAAAAAATTTGTCTGGCTCAAGAAAAAGCTCTCCCCCGGGGAGGGAAAAAAAATCAAAGCCCTGAACATCCCGGGTATTCTTACCATGCAAGATACCATTCGATTCCATCCCAGCCGGGAACTGGCAGCCCAGGTCATTGGCATCACCGGATGGAATAACCGGGGCAAAGAAGGACTTGAATTTAAATTTGACGAAATACTCAGGGGGAAAACAAAAAAAATTACTGTCAAAAAAACGACACGCCAGAGCACACAAGAGATGACACGAGAACTGTCAGGGAATTCCCTGGTGCTCACCATAGATAAAACCATTCAATATATTACTGAAATGGCGCTGAAGGACGCAGTGACTGACAATGGGGCACAATCGGGAATGGCCATTGTCATGGAACCTGACACAGGAGACATCCTTGCCATGGCCCACTATCCGCTTTTTAATCCCAATGCCTTTGGTGAATTTGATCCAAACAACTGGCGCAACAGAGCCGTGACAGATGCCTTTGAACCGGGTTCCACCCTGAAAATCTTTCTGGCAGCCGGGGCACTGGAACAGGGAATCAGCTCCCCGGACACTCCCTTCTTTTGTGGAAACGGTTCCTATGCCCTGGGCAGCAGAACCATACGGGACACCCATGCCCATGGCTGGCTCACCCTGGCACAGATTATCAAAGTCTCCAGTAACATCGGTGTGGCAAAAGTAGCCCAACTCATGGGGAAAAACAAACTTCACACCACGCTTACCCGGTTCGGTTTTGGCAATAAAACAGGTATTGCCTGCCCCATTGAAACAAAAGGCACACTCATGCCCCCGGCCCAATGGTCCATCATGGATACTGCGGCCATTGCCTTTGGACAAGCGATTTCCGTATCTGCCATCCAGCTTGCCTGTGCTGTGTCCGCCATTGCCAACAGGGGAATTTTAATGGTACCAAGACTTATCCGTGCCGTCATTGCAGAGAACGGCACGGCCAGAGAAACTTATCCCCCCAAAGTAACGGGCCGTGCCGTTTCAGAAAAAACAGCTTCTTCTGTCACCCGGATGATGGCATCGGTGGTCCAGAAAGGAGGCACCGGGACCCGGGCATATCTTCCCGGCTATGGCGTGTGCGGTAAAACCGGCACAGCCCAAAAGGCAATTCCCCATGCACGGGGATATTCAGATAACAATTATACGGCCCTTTTTGTGGGATTTGCCCCCCCAAAAAAGCCCAGGCTCACCTGTCTTGTTATTGTGGATGAGCCCCGGAAAAGTCATTATGGCGGCACAGTGGCCGCCCCGGCATTTAAAACCATTTTACAAAAGACCTTTAATTACCTGAACATTCCCCCTGACATGGGTAAATATTCGTCCAATATCCCATCTTCACCGGTCTGGGGCTGCTCACAACCGGGCAGTTCCCAATACGCGAATATGGGCCGGCGGTGAAACAACTACTACCCCCGATATTTACTGACATGATAAAGGGACAACCCATGGCCCCAGGGCCGGCGGAGCATAAGCTGTGAGACTTTCTTATTTGACCAAAACCTGTACCCCCCTTTGGGAAAGAAGCCTTGAATCTGAACGGGAACCGGGCATTGACCCCGAGATTCTCTCCATCCACTACCGGGCCCAGGACGTTACCCCCGGTGGACTTTTCATTGCTGTCAAAGGCCTTAAGGCCGACGGCCACGACTACATTGATCAAGCCGTTGGAAACGGAGCCGTGGCCGTTGTGGTGGACCGCCACATAAAAACCGCTGTGCGCACCATTGCCGTGAAAAATACCAGAAGAGCCATGTCCGCCATCAGTGCGCGTTTTTACGGTGATCCCTCAAAAAAACTGATTCTGGTGGGAATTTCCGGCACCAACGGCAAAACCACCACTGCCTGGCTTGTGGAGCACATCCTGAAAGCTGCACAATGTGAAACCGGCGTCATTGGTACCGTCAACTGGAGATACCGGGACAAGGTGGCAGATACACCGGTGACCACCCCGGAATCCATGGATCTTCAGAGAATGCTTGCCACCATGCTCAAAGCCGGAGTCACCCATGTGGTCATGGAGGTCTCTTCCCATGGCCTGGACCTTCACCGGGTCCGGGACTGCTTTTTTGATGCAGCCGTTTTCACCAACCTCACCCAGGACCATCTTGATTATCATAAAACCATGTCTGCGTACTGGGCCTGCAAAAAAAAGCTTTACACCCGACAGCTGGCCCGGGGGAATAAAAACGGCAGGGCCGTGATCAACATGGATGATAAAAGAGGGGCCAACCTTGCTGGCAAACTGTCCGGTGCTCCGGTCACCACCGGTATCCATGACGCCGCAGAAATTCGTGCCGTGGACGTGATTGAGGATATTTCCGGCATCAAGGGAAGCATTAACATTGGGGGCATTGAAACAGAATTTGCATCCAGCCTCACCGGTGCATTTAATCTGGAAAACATTCTCTCCGCCGCAGGGGCAGCCCATGCCCTTGGCATTGCTCCTGATATTATCTGCCGGGGAATTGAAGCGTGTAAAGGGGTACCCGGCCGCCTGGAACGAATTCCCAACCACGGGAACCGATTTGTATTTGTGGATTATGCCCATACCCCGGATGCCCTGGAATCCATATTAAAGACCCTAAAGCTGCGGGCACCGGCCCGGGTGATCACCGTATTTGGATGCGGCGGAGACAGGGATCGTTCCAAACGCCCCCTAATGGGAGAAATTGCAGCCAGATATTCTGACATTGCCATGGTCACCTCGGATAATCCCCGCACAGAATCCCCTGAAGCCATTATCATGGATATTCTGGCAGGTATGACACCTTCCCCGGAATCCAGCCAAAAAGCAACATGGGTCTCCCAGATAAGTGTAACCCAACCCCCTGAGTCCATTCTGGTGGAGCCGGACCGGAAAAAGGCACTTAATGCTGCCGTTGACCTTTCCTTTCCCGGGGACATCATCATTGCTGCGGGCAAAGGACATGAAACCTACCAGGTCACAGCCAGGGGCACCATTGATTTTGATGACCGCCAGGTGCTGAGAGAAGCCATGGAGCGTGCCAACTGGACTCAAGGAGGCAATCCATGATCTCCTTTTCCCCCATCCCCTGGCACACAGACCACATCATTGAAGCCCTTGAAACAGCCCAAACACCCCTTATTGCCCCCTGCACCTTTCCCAAGGTTGCCACGGACTCAAGGACCATGGCAACACAAGATCTCTTTGTGGCCATTAAGGGAGAGACCTTTGACGGACACCGTTTTGTCAAGCCGCTCATGGACAGGGGCGTCAGGGGATTTGTGGTGGAAAGCTCATTTTTCCAGAAGCTTTCCCCGGCTGAAAAGAAAAAATTGATATCCAAAGGCATATCTTTTTTTTGTGTGGAAAACACATTGACGGCCCTGGGAAAACTTGCAGCCTTCCAGAGAAACCGGGCCAATGTAAAGGTGATCGGCATCACCGGTTCCTGTGGAAAAACCTCCACCCGGGAAATGATTACAACCATTTTCAAACAAAAATACAAAGTGCTCACCACCCAGGGAAATTTTAACAATGAAATAGGCCTGCCCCTGACCCTGCTCAACTTATCCCATGACCACCAGTGGGCCGTGGTGGAAATGGGTATGAACCATTCAGGAGAGCTCACCCGCCTGGGGAAAATAGCCCGGCCGGACATGGGTATTATCACCAACACTTTCCGGGCACACCTGGAGGGCCTGGGGTCTGTGGAGGCAGTGGCCCGGGCAAAATCAGAACTGCTGCCGTGCATCCGGGACAAGGGCCTTGCCATTCTCAACAGGGATGATAAACGGTTCCATATCATGGAAGAAATTGTGGAGCGGTTGAACATCCCCCATTGCGTGTTTGGCATTACAAAAGACGCCCGGATCAGGGCCCAGGAGATCTGCCAGAAAGAGGACAGTCTCAACTTTACCCTGCATTGCCCTGGGAAAAAAGGCAGTGACAGTGTGGAGATAACCCTTGCCACCCCGGCACCGGCCATGGTGGAAAATGCCCTGGCAGCGGCAACAGCGGCCCTCAAGGCCGGTTTCAGCCTGGCTGAAATTAAAAAAGGCCTGGCTGATTTCACACCGGTGAAGGGTCGTATGGAAATACTGGAACCGGGGTGTGGCATAAAACTCATCAACGACACCTATAATGCCAACCCCGGTTCCATGGCAGCGGCCCTGGACATGATAAGTCACCACACCGGCCCCACCATTGCGGTGCTGGGGGATATGCTGGAACTGGGAGGAAAGGCCCCCATACTGCACAAAGAGGTGGGCCAAAGGGCCGCCATGTCCGGTATCTCCCATCTGTTTATCCACGGAGATATGGCGCTCCATGTCATGGAAGGTGCCCTGGAAAAAGGATTTCCCAGGGAAAAAATCTTCATTGGAAGCCACCCGGAACTGATCAAAAAAATCATACAAAAACTGACGCCCCAAATGAGAATCCTTGTGAAAGGGTCCCGGGGAATGCGCATGGAACATATTGTAACGGCATTGCACAACCACCTTGGAGAAAAAAATTAATCATGCTTTATGATCTTTTATATCCACTCCATACGGATATTTCTTTTTTTAATATATTCAGATACATCACCTTCCGAACCATCTATGGAGGACTCACCGCCTTTACCCTATGTTTTCTCTTGGGTCCCTGGGCCATTAAACGGCTCTCCCGGCTCCAGATCGGACAAATCATTCAAAAGGACGGACCCCAGACCCACCTGGACAAGGAGGGCACCCCCACCATGGGAGGGTTGCTCATTCTCTTCTCCATTGGGGTATCCACCCTTTTCTGGGCCAGGCTGTCCAACCACTACATCTCCATCACCCTTTTAAGCCTTATGCTCTTTGGGTTCATCGGATTCATTGATGACTATCTCATGCAGGTGAAAAAACGAAACATGGGATTCACAGCCCGGGGGAAATTCATATTGCAAATCATTGCAGGCCTGGGGATTTCGTGGCTTATTTACCACTGCCCGGACTTTACAAGTGAACTGACCATACCCTTTTTCAAATCCTTGTCTCCGGATCTTGGCATCTGGTATATTCCCTTTGCCACCCTGATCATTGTGGGCACCTCCAATGCAGTGAATCTCACCGATGGACTGGATGGCCTGGCCATCGGCCCCATCATCATTGCCGCAGTGGCCTACATGCTCTTTGCCTATGTGGCAGGGCATGCCAAGATTGCCCAATACCTCCAGGTGCAGTCCATTGCCTCCTGTGGAGAGCTTTCCATTGTGTGCGGCATTCTTGCCGGGGCAGGCCTTGGTTTTTTGTGGTTCAACGCCCATCCTGCCCAGGTTTTCATGGGGGATTCCGGTTCCATTCCATTGGGAGCCGTTCTGGGAACCATTGCTGTGATGACCAAACAGGAAATTCTTCTTTTACTGGTGGGGGGATTGTTTGTCATTGAGGCATTGTCTGTGATAATACAGGTGGGCTATTTCAAAATGAGCAACGGTAAACGGGTATTCCGCATGGCCCCCCTGCATCACCATTTTGAACTCAAGGGATGGCCGGAATCCAAGGTTATTGTCCGATTCTGGATCATTTCCATCACCCTGGCCCTTGTCTCATTGAGCAGCCTTAAAATAAGATAGGAACCATTAATGACTCACATGTCTCATCCATATATCCTGGTGGTGGGCCTGGGAAAATCAGGCATTGCCATGGCCCGTTTTTTAAAAAAAAGGGGAAACAGCGTGGTGATCACGGACAGTGATCCCAATATGAAAAAAAAGGCCAAAGCGCTTGAAAAAATGGGGATCACCACAGAAATCGGACCGCACAATGCCACCACCTTTGACCGGGCCCGGATGATCATTGCAAGCCCGGGAATCCCCCTTGACATGCCCCATCTTAAAAGGGCCGCCCAAAGGAAAATCCCCATCAGGGGGGAACTGGATGTGGCCGCAGAACAGATCAAAGTTCCTGTGGTGGCTGTGACAGGCACCAATGGTAAAACCACGGTGACCACCTTGATTGATCTTTTACTTAAATCTTCCCACACCGCTGTTTTCACCGGTGGTAACATCGGTGTGCCCCTTACCCGGTATTTTGATGAAGACGTCCCGGCAACGGTGGTGGTGGCAGAGGTGAGCAGCTTCCAGCTGGATACCGCCATGGCATTTAAGCCCCATGTGGCCGTTCTTTTAAACATCACACCGGATCACATGGATCGCTACAGCAGTTTTGCAGCCTATGCCGGGTCCAAATGGAGTATTTTTGCCCACCAGGACAAAAATGATGTGGCCATCCTGGGAAGCAGCCTGTCCACGTATAAAAAAGAGATTCAAGCACTCAAGGCAACACCTTTTTTCATTCGCCCGGCCCATGAAACACCCCCCGAAAACGGGGCGCACATCCAGGAAAAGAGCATCCGTTTTTACACCCGGGGCAAGCAAATGGCCGGGAAGCTGCTCATTTCAAAAATACGCATCAAGGGCAAACACAACCTGGAAAATATTGCGGCATCTGCCCTGGCAGCCCTGTGCATGGGAACCCCCATGGCCGACATTGAACAAATTGTGTATCACTTTCCAGGGCTGGAGCACCGCATGGAATTTTCAGGATATGTGAACGGCATTCCCTATTACAACGACTCCAAAGCCACCAATCCCGATGCCGTGATAAAGGCGGTTTCCTGCTTCAAAAACCTCATTCTCATCATGGGGGGGAAAGAAAAGAACACAGATTTTTCTTCCTTAAAGTCCAGTGTCACATCCCGGGTAAAGCATCTGATTCTCATGGGAGAAGCAGCAAACAACATTCAAAAAGCGCTTAGGGGCTCATGTGACATCACCCAGGTGGGCACCATGGCATCTGCCGTGGCCCTGGCCCGTACCCTGGCCCGAAAAAACGATACAGTCATGCTTTCCCCGGCCTGTGCAAGTTTTGACATGTATTCAAGCTATGGACACCGGGGGGATGATTTTAAACATCAAATCAAACAATTGACAATGCCATGATAACAAAAAACAACATCACAGCTCCGTTTTCCCGTGAACCTGCCATATTGATACCTGTTTTGATCATCACAGGCCTTGGCATTGCCATGGTTTACAGTGCCAGTGCTGACATCAGTGTGGCAAAACACAACACCTCGATGTACTATGCCGGACGTCAGGCCATCTTTCTTCTTCTGGGACTTGTGGTGATGTATGTCGGGGCCTTGTTTCCCCATGAACATTTTAAAAAACTGGTTTATCCCATCCTGGGGACTGCCCTGATTCTCATGGTGGGGGTGTTGACGCCCCTGGGAGCCGGGGCCGGTGGGGCCTGTCGCTGGATCACCGTCAAGGGGCTCACCTTTCAACCCTCGGAACTGCTTAAACTGGGCCTGGTGCTCTATCTTGCCTACTCCCTTTCCACCAAACAGGAAAATATCCGCTCATTTTGTATCGGTTTTTTACCCCACTTGCTACTTCTCACCGTGTTAACGGCCCTTCTGGTATTTCAAAGGGATCTTGGATCCATTGTCATCATTGGCTTTATTACATGGACCATGATGTTCATTGCCGGTGTACCCATGCTGCAACTTTCCACTGTTATTCCCCTTGGGGCAGCGGTTTTTTATTTTTTTGTGTACAATGAGCCCTATCGATGGGAACGGGTGCGATTCTTCATGGACCCATGGCAGGATCCCCTGAACGCAGGATACCAACTGACCCATTCCCTTAAAGCCTTTGGAGCCGGAGGGGTTCTGGGAAAGGGCCTGGGCCTGGGCTTCCAGACGGTCCATTACCTTCCCAAACCCCACACAGACTTTATCTTTTCCGTCATCGGAGAGGAATTGGGACTTGTGGGGGTTTTAGCCACCCTTGTGCTTTATATCCTTATTTTAAAACGGGGCGCTGTCATTGCCCGAACAGCCCACACCGTTTTCGGAAGCTTTCTGGCTGCGGGCATTACCATTCATCTGGGGCTCCAGGTGGTTATCAACACCGGTGTCACCCTGGGGGTGCTCCCCACCAAGGGACTTCCCCTGCCCTTTATCAGCTATGGCGGCACCTCCCTTGTGGTGAGCATGGCAGCCATGGGTGTTCTGATGAACATCGGCAGGACCGGCACCGAAATCCCCCGGGAAAAACACGCCACCCCACAAGATCAATCCACAATACCACCTGTTTCAATAACTGCCACGGACAGACCATATTCTGATCCGGTTCTGCCCACAACAAAACATGAAAACCCGTCAAATTTGGCGAAAATTTCTTATAAAAAAGGGAAAGCCATTGTCCAAACCTATTAAAATCATTATTGCCGGCGGTAAAACAGGGGGACATCTTTTTCCGGGAATTGCCACGGCCCAGGCACTTAAAGAGCAGTCAAACTCCGTTGAAATTCTCTTTGTGGGCACCAATACCCCCTTTGAGAAAAAGACCCTTTTAAGGTACGGCTTTACCCATGTTGCCATCTCCTCCAGTGGGATTAAAGGAAAAGGCATCCGGGAAAAACTGTCTGCCATGGCCACGATTCCCTTTTCCGTTTTCCAGGCTGCCTGGATCATTGTTTCCTTTAAGCCGGATCTGGTACTGGGGGTGGGCGGATATTCATCCGGCCCGGTGCTCATGGCGGCCAGGATTCTTGGAAAAAGAACGGCCATCCAGGAACAAAATGCCATCCCCGGCATCACCAACCGTATATTGTCACGCATTGTGCATAAAATATTTATTTCCTTTAAAAACACAAAGGGGTTTCCCGCCGGGGCAAATATCATCCTCACCGGAAATCCCATCCGAAGGGCAACCCCTTCCCCGGAAGCAGACCTTTCCCATGAGATGCCGTTGCCATCCTTTCCTGGCAACGGATTCAACCTTCTTATCACCGGGGGAAGCCAGGGGGCAGCCAGTATTAATAAAGCTGTTGTGGAGGCCATGCAACGCCTGAGTGATACATCTTCATACACAGTGATCCACCAGACTGGCAAAAATGACCAGAAACAGGTGGTAAACGCCTACAAAGAAATGGACATAAACGCAACGGCCCGGGCATTTTTCCATGACATGCCCCAACGCCAGAAACAAGCCGATCTCATCATCTGCAGGGCCGGAGCCGGTACTTTATCGGAAATCACCTCCCTTGGTAAACCGGCCATTCTGGTGCCCTATCCCCATGCTGCAGATGATCACCAGCGCCACAATGCCATGGCCCTGGTGCAACAGGGGGCGGCCATGATGATCCTGGACCATGAACTCAATGGAAACCGTCTTGGAAAACGCATTGAACAGCTGAGAAAAAATCCGGAAAAACTAAAAAGAATGGCCCAACAAGCAAAAAAAATTGGCATGCCCCATGCCCGGAACACCGTGGCCCGGGAAATTATCCACCTCATTACAAAGAACAGGTAAGATTCATGTACCAGAAAAACTATCATATTCATTTTGTGGGCATTGGCGGCATCGGCATGAGCGGCATTGCAGAGCTTCTTCTGGGGCTGGGGTACCGGGTGTCCGGATCCGATGTCAATGCGTCTGACATCACCCGCCGCCTACAGGAACTGGGGGCCACGGTTCACACCGGCCACCACCGGGATCAAATCAAGGGTGCCAGTGTCATTGTCACCTCCACGGCCATCTCACCGGATAACCCCGAAGTAACGGCGGCCCGGGAACAATCTGTTCCCATCATTCCCCGGGCCGAAATGCTGGCAGAACTCATGCGCATTAAATATGCCATTGCCATATCCGGGGCCCATGGGAAAACCTCCACAACTTCCATGGTGGCCCACATTCTGGACCGGGCAGGTCTTGACCCCACCGTGGTCATCGGCGGCCTTTTAAAACATCTTAACACCAATGCCCTGCAGGGCAAAGGGGCGTACATTGTTGCCGAGGCAGATGAGAGTGACGGGTCCTTTCTCAAATATAGCCCGGCCATTGCTGCGGTGACCAACATTGACCTTGAACATCTGGACTATTACACCGGCATTGAAGATATCAAATCAAAATTTAAGCAGTTCATCAACTCTGTCCCCTTTTACGGGCTGGCCGTTGTCTGTCTGGACAACGAGCATATCCAAGATATCCTTCCAGATATCCGGGTGAGATATACCACCTTCGGACTGACGGCCCAGGCAGATCTCAGGGCCCGGGACATTGAATTTGACGGCATAAAATCCTCATTTACGGTGGTTCACAAGGGAAACAGCCTTGGTAGCATCGCCCTGAATCTTTCCGGCAGACACAATATTTCCAATGCCCTTGCCGCCATTGCCGTTGCCCTGGAACTGAACATTCAATTTCCCACCATCAAAGGGGCATTGGAAGACATTGACGGCGTTAAACGACGCCTGGAAATAAAAGGAGAGGCAAAAGGCATTCTGGTCATGGACGATTATGGCCACCATCCCACGGAGATTAAAGCCACACTTAAAGCCATCCGGGAAAGCCGGCCGGACAGACGGGTGGTGGTGATTTTTCAGCCCCACAGATATTCCAGAACCCAGGCACTGTTTGATGCCTTTACCCGGGCCTTTTACCAATCTGATATTTTAATGGTTTTACCCATATATGCGGCCAGTGAAACCCCAATAAAGGGGGTGACCTCCCAGACCCTGTGCCGGGGCATCACAGCCCACGGCCATAAAGAGGTTTTTCATGTGAAAAGCGTTGAGCAGTGCCTCACCGTGCTCATGGAAACTGTAAAGCCCAATGACCTGGTCCTCACCCTGGGGGCAGGAGATGTCTATCGCCTGGGGGAAACCTTTGTAAAAAAACTTGGGGAAAATTAAAAATGGTTCTTTCTCGGTTAGCCAAAGACACCCGCCACTGCCCCCCGTGGCATCATAAAATAAGCCCCACCCCGGAGGAATGGGCCATGCACAAAAAAAATTTAATGCCCCTGACCCTGGAAACCTTTGAAAAACTGGGAATCAAACAAAAAGAACCCATGAAAAAACACACCTCTTTCAAGGTGGGGGGACCGGCAGACCTGTTTGCCCGGCCCCATTCCATTGAAACCCTTGAAAAACTGCTGAAGATGGCAAAATTCCATGACCTGCCCCTGACGGTCATGGGCAGTGGCACAAATCTGCTGGTAAGGGACAGAGGCATCCGGGGACTTGTCATCTCCATGGACAAACTTAAATACCCCATAATCATCACCCCTTTACAGCAGGAAATATACCGGATCCAGGTCTCTGCCGGCACCATCCTTGCCGGGCTGTACAGGGAGACCATGGCCCAGGGTATCGGCGGCCTGGGGTTTGCCGCCGGAATACCCGGAAGTGTGGGGGGAGCGGTGATGATGAACGCAGGAACCGGAGAGGGAACCATGGCAGATGTGGTGGCGTCCATTGATATAATGGATACCCAAAAAGGCGTCATCACCCTGCCCAGATCAGACCTGCGGTTCAGCCACAGATGTCTGAGCTTTAATGAAAACGTTCCCCGGCAACAGCGCCCCATTCTTGTGGGGGCCACCTTGATCATGGCCCGGCAGGATAAAAAAGAGATCAAGGCCCAATGGCAGACCCTGCTGGAAAAAAGAAAAAAGTGTCAACCCGTCCAGGGTGCCGGTGCCGGATGTTTTTTTAAAAATCCTCCCCGGGGAAAATCCGCAGGAGAACTCATTGACCGGGCCGGATTAAAAGGATTTAAGGTGGGCAATGCCATGGTGTCCTCAAAACATGCCAATTTTATCCTGAATATGGGCCAGGCCACGGCAGAAGATATTATAAAGTTGAAACATCTCATTGAAAAAAAGGTAAACACTCAATTTGGCATCCGCCTGGAAAATGAGGTAAAAATTGAAGGCGAATAAAAAAATTAAAAAAAATGAGTCTTCCACACTGTCTCTGTTACCCACCCTGGGTTTCATGGAAACCCTTGATCTGGGCATTAAATTCATTTTCACCATTGTGGCGATCATGCTCACTGGATTATTGTTCATTTTCATCCATGATTATGTGACCCAGAGCACCTGTTTTTCCATTAACACCGTCTCCATCCATGGGCTAAACCGCCTGACCAGGACCGAGACGCTGGTCCAGGCAGGCCTTACCCCCGGCGATACCCTTTTAAATATCAATGCACTTAAAATGAAAAAAAGGCTGGTGGCCCATCCCTGGATAAATACAAGCAGAATCAAACGAACATGGCCCCACACCCTTGACATTTTCATCCAGGAAGAGGTTCCAGTGGCCCGGGTGAACCTGGAAAACGCCCCGCCGCTGCTCATCAACACACAGGGAATCCCCTTTGCAGAAAATCCCCCGGAAACAACCACAGTTACAATGAAATTGCCCCTTATAAAAGGATTAATCCTTGAAAAAAAAGAGGAGCAGTGGGGGTTTCACGGCACCCTGTATCAAAAAATCATGGGATTGCTCAGGGAGGACCCCGGTCTCCCTATCACATCCATCACCGCTGACATTGCCACCGGCATCACCGTTGACACCCATTTTCTTTCCAATGATCTATCCGGGCAACCCGTTGAGACACCCATTACCCTAAAACTGGGTTTTTCACAATTTAAGTCTAAATTTGAAACTGCCGGGAAAATATTTCAGCATCTCCAGCAACAGGGCATGGGAAAAAATATCAAAGCCATGGACCTGTTCAACCCGGAACGGGTCATTGTCACCCCCGGCAGACACACCTCCGGAGCACAGACACCACAAGGAGCTTAAATTGCAGGAAAAAGAAAAAATCATCGTAGGGCTTGACATTGGTACCACCAAGGTATGTGCCGTTGTGGGAGAGGTGGTGGGCCGGGATATCAACATCATCGGCATGGGAAAAAGCCCCTCCAGCGGCATGCGTAAAGGCGCTGTTGTGAATATTGAATCCACGGTGGAGGCCATCCGCCATGCTGTGGATGAAGCGGCCATCATGGCCGAATGTGACATCAGCTCGGTGTATGTGGGCATTGCCGGGGGGCACATCAAGGGATTTAACAGCCATGGTTTCACCGCCATAAAAGCTGAAGAGATAACCCCGGAGGATGAGGCCCGGGTGATTGAAGCGGCCAGTGGCAGCGCCGCAAAACCGGGACGAGAAACCATTCACATCATTCCCCAGGAGTTCATTGTGGATGAGCAGGAGGCCATCCAAAATCCCCGGGGCATGACCGGCGTACGACTGGAGACAAAAATCCACATTGTCACCGGTGCTGTTTCGTCGGTGGGAAACATTATTAAATGCTGCAACAAGGCAGGTCTTGCTGTCAGTGATATTGTGCTGGAATCCATGGCTTCCGGTGAAGCCGTGCTCTCCCCGGAAGAAAAAGAACTGGGATGCACCCTGGTGGACCTTGGTGGGGGCACCACCAACCTTGCCATCTTCAAGGGGAATAAGGTAAAATACACCTTTGAGCTTCCCCTGGGGGGAGAGACTGTAACAAATGACATTTCCATTGGTCTGAGAGCCCCCTCCAACGAGGCAGATTACATTAAACTCACCCATGGTACCTGCCTTCGCGAAAAGATTAAACAAGGTGAAAATATTGATGTTCCAGGCATGGGGGGACGGGAATCCAAACAATTTTCCAGGGATATTCTGGTGGATATCATTGAACCCCGTGTGGATGAAATGGCCACCATTTTAAAAGACGCAATCCACAGTAACGGCCTTGAAAATGCCTTTCCGTCGGGCATTGTGCTCACCGGAGGCACGGCCCTTCTCAACGGCATTGAAGAGGTCATTGAATCGGTATTCAATGTACCGGTGCGCGTGGGAACTCCTTCAAACATCGGTGGACTCAAGGAGGTGGTGAACAACCCTGTCTTTGCCACAGGGGTGGGCCTGGTCATTTACGGCAGCCGCATCAGCCACAATAAAGAAAGGGGTCCCGGCAGTAAAACCGGAATATCAAAATTCATGACAAGAATCGTACAATGGTTCAGAGACATTATTTAAACCTTAAAAAACAACAGGCAGACACACCTAAATTTTACCCCGGGTATCCCTTCCGGATACAGGGGTAAGGCAATGCATAAATCAAACAGGGGGGACGATGGGCTTTTCTTATGTGGAAATAAATGATGATACCAACATCAAGGTTATGGGAATAGGCGGTGCCGGTGGAAATGCTGTCAATAACATGATTGACTCCGGCCTCTCAGGGGTGGAATTCATAGTTGCCAACACAGATAACCAGGCATTAAAGATCTCCAAGGCAGATTATAAAATCCAGCTGGGTGAAGAGCTGGCCAAAGGACGGGGTGCCGGTGCCAATCCCCAAAAGGGAAGAAATGCCGCCCTGGAAAATGTGGAAGAGATCAGGACCCTGCTCAACGGCAATGATCCTGACAAAAAAGCCACTGACATGGTCTTTATCACCGCCGGAATGGGGGGAGGTACCGGCACGGGAGCGGCCCCTGTGGTGGCGGAAATCTGCAAGGAGCTTGGAATATTGACCGTGGCTGTGGTGTCAAAACCCTTTGAATTTGAAGGTAAGGGCAGAATGAAAAAAGCCGAGGTAGGCATTGAAGAGTTAAGGACGGTCACCGACACCCTCATCACCATCCCCAATGAGCGCCTCATGTCCCTTGCCGAAGAGGATGAACTCATGGTGGAGATGTTCCTCAAGGCAGATGAAGTGCTTAACCATTCCGTAAAAGGCATCAGTGATCTGATCATGGTACCCGGATACGTCAATCTTGACTTCACCGATGTGGAAACCATCATGGCCCAGTCAGGGGCCGCATTAATGGGCATTGGCGTGGCCTCCGGCGAAAACAGAGCACTGGAAGCCGCAGAAAGTGCCATTTTTCATCCCCTTCTGGAGGAGGTCTCCATCAAGGGAGCCCGGGGGGTTTTGCTCAACATCTCTTCCAATAGAAATATCACCATGAAAGAGATGAAAACCGTCACGAAACGCATTGCAGATGAAGTGGGGGGGGAAAACGAAATCATCTGGGGTCAAACCATTGATGAAAGCATGGGGGATGAAATCAGAATCACCGTTGTTGCCACCGGCATTGGCCAGGAGCACGCAGTGGAAGACCCAAAGGTCAATTACCTGCGCAGGGCAACGGAACAGACCTCCCAGACCGGTGGTCGTTCCAACCGTTCCACCGCCATTGCCCGCGGCACCGTCCGCTCCGTCACCGACGATGATAAACAAAAGGAGTGGCAGGATGATGTGAACACTGTGATTGTAGCCCATCCAAAAGTCTCCAATGACGATGGCAGAAATCACCACGAAAATGCCAATATTCCAGCCTACCCGGATATTGAAAGTGACCAGGAGAACCTGGACATTCCCACATTTTTGCGCAGATCCACCAAATAATGGGTATTCGTCGTAAAAAGGGGGCGCCATGCCGGCGCCCCCTGGAAAAAGGTCAGGTGTTCCGGGGAGCAGGGGCGGGCATTAACATTGCCCTTGTGTATCCCAATACCTACCGGGCCGGGATGTCCAGTCTGGGATTTCAAAAGGTGTTTCAACTGTTCAACGCCCTGGAAGGCATGGCATGTGAACGGGTATTTCTGCCGGGAAAATCCACCGGCCCTGCCCGGAGCTGTGAAACGGACCGCGCCCTTGGACAATTTGACATCATTGCTTTTTCCATCTCATTTGAAAACGATTATTCCAATGTTGTCACCCTTCTTAAAAACGCTGGCATTCCCCCCCGGCAAAACCAACGCAACCTACGCCACCCCCTTGTGATGGCAGGGGGGGTTGCCTGTTTTCTCAATCCTGAACCCCTGGCCCCCTTCATGGACTGTTTTTTATTGGGTGAAATTGAAAACACCCTTCACCTGTTTTTAAATTCCATCCAGGCGGCACCCTTTAAACAAAACCTGACCCATGAACTGGCAGTGGAGATTCCCGGTCTTTACATCCCCTCCCTTTACACACCGATTTACGATGAAACCCTTATTTTTAAAGGCCATGAAAAACATCATCCCCAAACCCCTGATTCCATAGAGGTGCAGCACGTTGCCCACCTGGAAAACCATCAAACCGTCACCGGCATCATCTCTTCTGACACAGCCTTTAAAAACACCTGCCTCATTGAAACCGGCAGGGGGTGCCACCATGGATGCCGATTCTGCAGCGCCGGGTTTATATACAGACCCCCCAGGCTTTATCCCAAAGAAGTGATCACCCGGTCCATGAATGAGGCAAGTGAACTGACCAACCGCATGGGGCTTGTGAGTGCTGCGGTTTCCGATCACCCCCAGATAAATGACATCTGCACCTGGGGTATAGAACACGCCCTTAATATATCATTTAGTTCCCTCCGCTTGGATGCCCTCACCCATGAACTGGTGGAGACCCTCATGGCATCCGGGGTGAAAACCGCGACCATTGCGCCAGAAGCGGGCACCCAGCGCATGCGAAATATCATCAATAAAAAAATAACCCGTCAAGATATACTGGGGGCGGTGAAAACCTTGATCCAGGGTGGCATTCTTAATCTGAAACTCTATTTCATGGTGGGGCTTCCCTTTGAAACAGATGAAGATATTGAAGGGATCATTTCCCTTACCCTGGACATTCGAAATATTTTTCTTGAAGAAAGCAAAAAAAAGAAAAAAATCGGCACCATCACTCTAAGCGTCAATCCCTTTGTGCCCAAACCCGCCACCCCCTTTCAATGGCTGCCCATGGCACCGGCAGCGGTGCTGAAAAAACGAACCAACCATTTAAAAAACTCATTAAAAAAAATTCCCAACATGAAAATCAACTGTGAATCCCCCCGCATGGCAAGAATCAACGGAGTACTGGCCCGGGGGGATCAACGTGTGGCCACTTTAATCGAAACCGCGGCACAGGACGGATGGTCCAGGGCCATATCCCAAAAAGACCTGGCCCACTATCTTTACAGAAAAATTGAAATAAAGGCCCCCCTGCCCTGGGATATCCTGGACAGCGGTATTAAAAAAAGCTTCCTGGCCAGGGAACTTGAACGGGCAAAAAAAGAGAAAAGCACCCCGGATTGTCCCATGATTGACTGCAAAAAATGCGGTATCTGCCGATGAACAGCTCCCAAAGGTTGCCTTTCATAACTCTCCAGTGATATCATGCCGGACACTCCCTTGGTGAAAATAGTGTTATGCCGGGGAGGTCAGCGTTCACCATGCAAAATGCTCAAAATAACGGAGGCAGCCATGTATCTTGTCACAGCCGGGGAGATGCGGGAGATGGACCGGAAAACCATTGAAGAATTTGGCCTTCCCGGTCAGATTCTCATGGAAAATGCAGGGCGAAAGGCCCTTGATATGCTCTTTGACCATTTTCCGAAAATGATGTCAAAAAAAATAGGAATAGTTGTGGGACGGGGCAACAACGGCGGGGATGGCCTGGTCATGGCACGATACCTGCTACAGATGGGAAAAGATGTCACCACCTTTGTTTTCACTGCCAGGGATAAAATAAAGGGAGACGCTCTATCCAATCTCATCCTCCTGGAAACGCTGTGTGAAAAAAAGGAAGGGGACCATCTCTTTTTCATCCCGGACAAGGACACCTTTGAAACGCTTCAATCCCATATCTGCATGCATGACATTTTTGTGGACGGTCTGCTGGGAACCGGCCTGAATACACCGGTGAGGGGATTTTTCAAGGAGGTGATCACCGCTGTGAACGGCACCGGTTGCCCCATTTTCAGTCTGGATATTCCATCGGGGCTGGATGCAGACACGGGCATGCCCCTGGGAACCTGCATCAAGGCCACGGCCACGGCCACATTTGGGTTTGCCAAGGCAGGTCTTTTTCTGGGACACGGCAGGGAGTTCACCGGAAAAGTAAAAGTAATGGACATCGGCATCCCCGATTACATTGCCACCCAATCGCCACCAAGGCTCCAGGTCAGTGATACTTCAACCATTGCCCCGCTGTTCCCCCCCCGCAGCCCCCACGATCACAAGGGCACCTGGGGTCATGTGCTCATCATTGCAGGCTCCCGGGGAAAATCCGGGGCTGCCGTTCTGGCTGCCAATGCCGCAGTGGCCGCTGGCACCGGCCTTGTCACCCTGGGAATTCCCCATGACATCAACAGCAGTGTGGAAACCGCCACCCTTGAGGCCATGACAGCTCCCATGGGCAATGGACCACACGGCTATCTCACCCTGGATACCTTTGATCCCCTCATGGCGCTGGGCCGGAACAAAACCGCCCTGGCCCTGGGTCCCGGCCTGGGCACCCATGAAGAGACCCGAAAACTTGTGACGGCTCTGGTGAAAGAAAGTGACCTTCCCCTGATTCTGGATGCCGACGGTCTTAACTGCATTGCCCATGATCCATCCCTTTTAAAACAACGAAAGGCTCCCACCATACTCACCCCCCACCCCGGTGAAATGGCCCGGCTCACGGGATTGTCAACCCGGGAAATCCAGGCCCATCGTCTCGGTATTGCCACACAATTTGCCAAAAAATATAATGTCATCCTGGTATTAAAAGGGGCAGGTACCCTCACGGCCCTTCCCAACGGTTTCGTTTTTTTCTGCCCCACAGGCAATCCAGGCATGGCCACCGGCGGTACAGGGGACGTCCTCACCGGCATGATTGCAGGTCTGGCAGCCCAGGGCATGACTCCAGAAGATGCGGCCCGGGCAGGCACCTTTCTCCACGGTGCATGCGGGGACTTTCTGGCACAGGCAAAGGGCCCATGGGGATTTAAAGCTTCAGACCTGATCACAGCCCTGCCCGGCATTTTTTCACAATTAACAAAAAACAACGCCCAGGACATCTGACCTATCATGATCCTTGAATTGTATTGTACCTCCCACAACCGGACCCAGGCAGCAGGAGAAAAACTGGGTTCCCTGATCTCTTCACGCATGACCATGGCCCTGCACGGTGACCTGGGGGCAGGAAAAACCACCTTTGTCCAGGGAATAGCAAAGGGTCTTGGGGTACCGGACACCTATTATGTGACCAGCCCCACCTACACCCTTATCAATGAATACCCCGGCCGGGTCCCACTGTATCACATGGATCTTTACCGCCTGGGCGACATTGATGAACTGGAATATCTGGGATTTGATGAGATCATCTCCTCCCCGGGGGCCATTGTTGTGGAGTGGCCGGAAATCCTGGGATCGCATTTTGTGAAATTTGATCTGGATATCACCATTAAAACAGATAAAGCCTTTAACCGTAAAATAATTATTAAAGCATCTGGACTTGACGGAACAAATCTGTTAAGGGAACTGTCTGTATAATTGCCATGGGTGGTTGGTATTTCCATCCGGGCCTGCCCACAACGAAGATTGAAAATGGTATTATACCGCCGCCGCCCCGATGGGCAATGGGCCCGGACCGGAACTGTAGACAGCTCAATTGTCCGGTTCCTATTACCCATCGGGGGGGCGGCTCTGCTGAGGTTGCCTTGGAGGCTGCCGTTTCATATAAACCCACATGGCTGTAAGTACCAGCCACAACGAATAATGAAAAAGTAGTTGCTGTGAGTACCCAGAACCTAATACCCAGTACCCAGTACCCACTTTTTCATATAAAAAAAAATCCCATCAATCCAGGGAAATTTTCAAACCCAAATATTAACACAAATCTGACCCCGTTCCACTTTGCCAAAATCCGGAAGCCGGGTCATTAAACATATCAGGAGTCGTTATGGCATTGAAGGTGCAAAAATTCGGAGGAACTTCGGTTGCCGACATTGAAAGAATTAAAAATGTTGCCGACAGGGTAATTAACACCCAGAACCAGGGCGACCAAGTGGTGGTGGTGCTTTCTGCCATGGCCGGGGTCACAGACAGTCTCATTGCCCTGGCCCATGAGGCCGCAGAAACACCGTCAGCAAGGGAACTGGATGTCCTTTTATCCACTGGTGAGCAGACCACTGCGGCGTTGCTTGCCATGATGCTCACCCACCGGGGATATAAAGCAAAATCCCTTTTGGGATTCCAGGCCGGTATTTTAACGGATATGACCTCAGGAAAGGCCCGTATCCGGGACATTGACGGTGCACGCATCCAGGAGCTTCTGGACCAGAATTATATTGTTGTTGTGGCTGGCTTCCAGGGCCGGGACACTGTGGGAGATATCACCACACTGGGCCGTGGCGGTTCTGACACATCTGCTGTGGCCATTGCTTCGGCCATCAAGGCCGATGTATGCGAAATTTATACCGATGTGGACGGGGTCTACACCACCGACCCCAGAATCTGCAACAAAGCAAAAAAAATAAACAAAATATCATATGAAGAGATGCTTGAAATGGCCATACTCGGTGCCAAGGTGCTGCAGATCCGTTCCGTGGAATTTGCCAAGAAGTACAATGTACCCGTGCATGTCAGGTCATCATTCAACCAGGAGGAGGGAACCATGGTGGTCAATGAAAGTGCGGATATGGAAAGTGTGGTGGTGTCCGGCATCACCTGTGACAAAAATGAGGCCAGAATCACCCTGAGAAAGGTACCGGATCAACCGGGAATTTCCGCCCGTGTCTTTGGTCTTCTGGCCGAAGCCGAGATCATGGTGGACATGATCATCCAGAACACCCGGTCCGACGGCGAAACCGATTTGACATTCACCGTGACCAAGGATGATTTTAAAAAAGCGGTGGAATTGTCAAAAAAAGCAGCCAAGGAAGTGGATGCCAAGGAAATTGTTACTGCTGATCACATTGCCAAGGTCTCTGTTATCGGGCTTGGCATGAAGAGCAATTCCGGGGTTGCCGCCACCATGTTTGAAGCCCTTGCCAAGGAAAACATCAACATCCGTCTCATCAGCACCTCGGAAATCAGAATTTCCTGTGTCATTGAAGAAAAATATGCTGAACTGGCGGTGCGGGTACTGCACACAGCCTTTGGCCTTGATCAGGCAATTAATGAATAAAGCCCCACATCATGGTGGATAACAGTTCAAACCGCCACAGGCGGTATATTTCAACCTCAATCCCCCATAAAAAAATTGAGAATGCGGCATCTGCCAGACCTTTCAAAAGCACTGCTTTACATTTTTAAAGGACGAACACCGCAATATGGGCACTCACCCCATAAGGGAGTCAGCAGTTTTCAATTTACCGTTTATCCAATGTGCCACTTATAGAATGTGGCGGTCTGAATTTTGTAAATGGTAAATCAATAAAATCTGACTCCCTAAAAGTGTAAAGTAGAAATAAAGGATGCCAAAAATGCTGTTGTACATCCCGGACGGGCAGTGGGAACGCTCACCACCGTCCGGGACGCTCTTATTGCCCCAGGGCCTCATCAATTTCAGCACCGATTCGGCGGGCAGCCTCCCTGGGATCTGCTGCGGTCCGGATGGGACGTCCCACAACAATGAGATCTGCCCCGGCCTGCACTGCCATGGCAGGTGTGGTCACCCTGGCCTGGTCATCATTGTCAAGAAGGGACCACCCCGGGCGGATACCCGGTGTAACTGTCAGAAAATTTTCTCCCCAAAGCGCCTTCACACCAGCCACTTCATGCCCGGAACAGACCACGCCCCGGCATCCTGCCCCATGGGCCATCCCGGCCCGTTTCAATACCAGGGATTTGAGATCCTTTACATACTTTTGTTCATAGCCTGCCGCCTCAACGGCCAGGGAATCATTATCCGTGAGCAGGGTTACCCCCAATACGCCTGTTTTTCCCCGGCTGCCGGCCACGGCCCTTTCAAGCATTTTCCGGTTGGAGGCACAGTGCACCGTCACAAGGTCCACCCCCATCCGGGCCACCTGTTCCATGGCCCGTCCCACGGTTTCTGAAATGTCATGGAGTTTAAGATCCAGGAAAATCCCAGCATTACTTATTTCCCGGATCATCTGAACCACAGCAGGCCCCTCTTTAATGAAAAGTTCCAGTCCCACCTTGAACATACCCACTGATCCGTCCAGTTTTCTGACATAGGATCGAGCCTCTGAAAGGGAGGGTACATCAAGGGGGAAAACGATATATTCTGTACCATTTTTCATGGTGCCTCCAGTAAAAATGCTTGAATTTTAAGGTTGAAACAAACCAAAATTTAATGATATCTATGTGAGATCAAGATACTGTGTATTTTATTAAACCGATTTGGCACCCATCATTTATTCATAGAAACCGTTTAGACTTTTTATTTAGTTTTTCCGGAACTGCACAACATACTACGGGGGTGGTATGCGAGCAGCCCCAAATGAGTGAAGATGGGATACTGGCCAAATATTTACCTCCGGTCAAAGCCATGCCTACCATATCGGTCACAAAATGGCAAAGGGCCAATTGCATCTAAGGAAACCATATAAACCACATGCCCCAGCAGCCACAACAAATATTGAAAATAGTATGATGCAGCCCCCCCGACGGGCAGACCGTATTCTGACCCGGTTCTGCCCACAAAAAAGCATACAACCCGTCAGGTTTGCCGGGCGTTTTTTATAAACGGAGTATTATGATAAGTAAAGACAAACATCACGTTCTAAAACAACTTCCCGGAGTGGATCATCTCATGGTACTTGCCATGAACGATCCACGACTCCAGGAAACCCCTGTATCAGTAATCAAAACCGCCATTCGAAGGGTGCTGAAGCAGACCAGGCAAGCCATTTTATCCAACACCATGGAGCAATGCAACCAGGAGCAGATACTGACACATGTTGCCAGCCTGTCCGCCGAGATTATTGCCCCCCGCCTGCGGCCGGTGATCAATGCCACAGGCGTGGTGCTTCACACCAATCTGGGGCGTTCCCTGCTTGCTTCCAATGCCCTTGAAAACATAACCACCATTGCCGGGGGCTATTCCAACCTGGAATTTAACATTACAACGGGCAAAAGGGGCCTTCGATACGATGCTGTGGAACAGCTCATCTGTGAACTCACCGGTGCAGAGGCCGCCATTGCCGTCAACAACAATGCCGGGGCCGTTCTGCTTTGCCTGGACACCCTGGCAAAGGGCCGGGAAGTGGTGGTGTCCCGGGGAGAACTGGTGGAAATCGGCGGTTCCTTTAGAATCCCCGATGTAATGACCAAAAGCGGATGTATTCTCAAAGAGGTGGGCACCACCAACAGAACCCATGCCAGGGACTATGAAAATGCCATCCATGGAGAAACCGGCCTTTTAATGAAGGTACACACCAGTAATTACCGCATCCAGGGATTCACCAAAACGGTTCCCCTGAAAGATCTGGTGACCATTGGACAAAAAAATCACATCCCCATCATGGAAGATCTGGGCAGCGGCTCCCTCATTGACCTGTCATCCTTTGGTCTTGGCAAAGAACCCACCGTGGCCCAGGCCGTGTCCACAGGGGCAGATATTGTCACCTTCAGTGGAGATAAACTCCTGGGAGGTCCCCAGGCCGGTATCATCGTGGGGGGACATGACGCCCTTGACAAAATCAAAGCCAACCCCCTGACCCGGGCCCTTCGCATTGATAAACTGACCCTGGCCGCCCTGGAAGCCACCCTTTCCCTTTACCGGGATGAAAAAAAAGCATTGAAGCAGATCCCCATACTCAGGATGTTGACCATCCCCTTTGAAACCATTACAACCCGGGCAGACCGAATGGTCACGCTTTTAAAAAACACACTGGGATCAAAGGCCCGGGTGGCCACGGCAGATCTCTCTTCCCGCACCGGGGGAGGCGCTTTTCCCGAAGTTCGTCTGCCCAGCCGCTGCGTCACAATAACGGCTCCGGGAATGTCAGCCGCCCGCATGGAAAAGGCCATGCGTAATCATACACCGGCCATCATAGGCAGAATTGACAACGAGCGTTTTATCATGGATCCCCGAACCCTTCAAAAAGGAGAGGAGAACATCATTGCCTCGGCCCTTAGAATCATTTTATGCAGCGGATAACCATGACGGCAACATCCAGACTCCACATTGCAGAACAATTTCTGACATCCCGGGAGGTGGCCAATCAAACACTCCCGGACGCCCCCTGGCAAAAAGAATTGACCCCACCCCGGGAATATGTATCCGACATACTCATCCAGGGAAATTACAGAACAGACGCTTTTTCTTTTAAACTGAATCAATTCCAGAAACCGGAACAGGGCTTTCTCTGTGCAGTTATATCATTCACCGACAACAAAACCCTGGAAACCCATTTCCAGGACCACCCCCGTTACACTGAAAAAATATCCGGGATTATCACAGATCGGGGCGGCATAATGAGCTGGTTGACCCCCAATGTACTTTCCATGGCCATTCCCCGGCCCTGCCCCCCAGCCCCAATGGCACACCTGGCATCATCCATTAAAAAACAGATGGAAAAAAGCCTTGGGGTGATCATTTCCATGGGGGCTTCTATTTTCCCCTGGATGGATTTCAGTGCCCAAGAGACATTCCACCATGGGGTCAGGGCACTGGACCATGCCGGGTTCCATAAACCCGGTGCCTTGATTTTTCCCAACCCTGTCACCTTTAACATCTCCGGTGACCGTCGCTACCGGCTGGGCCACATTGATGACGCCCTGGCAGAATATCGCTTGGGATTATTGCTGGCCCCCACCAATTTTAATCTGCTCAACAGCCTTGGGGTGTGCAACAGTGTACTGAATCAATTTGACCGGGCCCTTGACCAATTTGAGAAAGCCCTTGAAATCATGCCAAAAGATGTGATGGCACTTTACAATGCCGGTCTGGTGTGCAATCTCATGAATCACCTGGACAAAGGAGCAGAGTACCTCACCCGGGCAAGCAAGCTAAATAATACCATTTTTGAAATTGAACTCACCGCAGGTATTTTGTTCACCAAGGCAAACCGTTTCTCCCGAGCCCTTGATCACCTGGAAAGAGCAGGTAAAATATCCCCGGGCACGGCGCTTCCCCATGGACTCATGGGAGATATACACCTTAAACAGGGGGACTGTTCCCGGGCGGTCAAGAGCTATACAAGGGCCATCAAATGCAATGCCCGGGATACCTGGAGCATGTCTGGACTGGCCCGGATTTATGAAATCCAGAATATCAACATGGACATTGCCATGGCCCTGGCCCGGCAGAGCGTGATGCTTGACCCTGGGATATCTCTGTTTCGACATCGACTGGGAAAAATTTATCTGAAAAAAGGATGGTATGAAAAAGCGGCCATTGAATTTAACCCAAAGAAAAAACCTTTTAACCTTGACAAAGGAGTGGCATGAAAAAAAGCATCCTTGACACCCTTGAAAAAAGCATCCAGGTGAAAACCGAATTTATCAACCACCATGCCGGGGCCGTGGAAAAATGCGCCGTTCACATGGCAGAAACATTTAAAAACGGAGGGAAACTGCTGTTGTTTGGCAATGGCGGCAGTGCCGCAGACGCCCAGCACATCGCAGCAGAATTCATCAACCGCTTCCAGATGGAACGCCCTCCGCTGCCAGCCCTGGCCCTGACCACTGACACTTCGGTGATCACCAGCATTGGCAATGATTACAGTTTTGAAGACATTTTCCATAAACAGGTCCAGGCCCTGGGGTGTCCCCATGACATGGCCCTGGGTATCACCACCAGCGGCAGTTCCCCCAATGTCATCAAGGCCGTGAAAACAGCAAAAAAACAGGGCCTAACTGTGATTGGATTTTCAGGCAACCGGGGAGAGTTAAAAGAACTGGCTGACTTTCCCTTTTGTGTTCCTTCAACGGTGACAGCCCGAATACAGGAAACCCATATTTTGTTGGCCCATATCCTTTGCGACCTCACTGAACAACTGCTTTTCAACCATCCCCAATGCCCATGAAACACATTTCCCGTGTGTATGCCCCACAGACACCCCATATGAATCTTGCATTTTTTTAATTTTGCTATATATTAGATAGGTTGTGAAGAAAAGACAGTAACGCAGGCTTGGCCCTGTGGGAGCCGTGGTGCTTACGGCATCCCATGGGGAGACCAAGCCCCAACCTGAAATCCAGGAAAATTAAAATGCCCATATACGAATACAAATGTAATCATTGCGAAAAAACCTTTGAAACCCTGGTTCTGGGATCTGATGTTCCCTCATGTCCTGCCTGTAACAGCCAGGACCTTGCCCGGCTTCTCTCCTGCTGCGGTTTTGTAACCAAGGGTGCAGGAGCAGCCAATGCGGCCTCTTCCCCCTCTTCATCCACTTCATCCTGCAGCGGCTGCACCGCCACCAGCTGCGCTTCCTGCAGCGGGTAATTCAATGAAAAATATAATTAAAATAGGCACCCGGGGAAGCCAACTTGCCCTGTGGCAGGCCAACTGGGTTAAAAATCAGATAGAATCCGGGTTCCCCGAAATTCAGGCCCTGATCATTGAAATTAAAACCACCGGAGACAAAATTGTGGACCGCCCCCTGGCCATGGTGGGGGGTAAGGGCCTTTTTGTAAAAGAAATTGAAAAAGCCCTGCTTGACAAAGACATTGACATTGCTGTCCACAGCATGAAAGACATGCCAGGAGACCTGCCCGGGGGGCTTTGCATCGGTGCCATACCGGTGAGGGAAGACCCCAGAGACGTATTGGTTTCCCGTAATAATATCCCTCTTAACGAGCTGCCTTCCGGGGCCGTCATCGGTACCAGCAGTTTACGGCGCGCCTCCCAGATAAAATATGTAAGACCGGATCTTACCATCGCCTCCATCCGGGGAAATCTGGGCACCCGTCTTGGCAAACTTGACAATGGAGACTTTGATGCCATTGTCCTTGCAGCAGCCGGTATTATTCGTCTGGGCATGAAAGAACGAATCACCCAGTACCTGGAACCGGACACCATGCTGCCTGCCGTGGGCCAGGGAGCCCTTTGCATTGAAACAAGGGAAAATGATGCGGATATCGCACCCATACTTGCCGTACTGGACAACCGGGATACCCGAATTCCAGTGGTGGCGGAACGGGCATTTCTCCGAAAGCTGGAAGGAAGCTGCCACATTCCCGTGGCCTGCTTCGGTACCCTGAAAGACCGGGAGTTGATCTTGACAGGACTTGTGGCGTCAGAGGATGGAACCCAGATGGTGAAAGAGGTATCAAGGGGTCCTGGGGCATCGGCAGAGGCGATCGGCACATCGCTGGCCACTACGTTGTTAGACCGGGGTGCCGCTCAAATACTGGAGAATTTATAAATCAAATGGACAAGACAAACGGAATAATATACCTCATTGGCGCCGGCCCCGGTGATCCCGGACTGATCACAGTAAAGGCTGTGGAATGCATTAAGGCGGCGGATGTTGTCGTATATGACTACCTGGCATCCCCCACCCTTTTGTCATATGCAAAACCAGGGGCAGAAATCATATATGTGGGTAAAAAAGGGGGGGATCACACCCTTACCCAGGACAAAATAAGTGAACTGCTGGCCCAAAAGGGTGAACAAGGTCATGTGGTGGCACGACTTAAAGGGGGAGACCCCTTTATCTTTGGCCGGGGGGGAGAAGAGGCAGAAGTTCTCATTGAACGCAATATTTCCTTTGAGGTGGTACCGGGTGTCACCTCTGCCGTTGCAGCCCCGGCCTATGCAGGTATTCCCCTCACCCACCGGGATTACACCTCGTCTGTTTCCCTTATCACAGGCCATGAAGATCCTTTAAAGGAGACCTCCAGCATTCATTGGGACTGTCTTGCCAAAAGCGGCAGTACCCTTGTTTTTTTCATGGGGGTTAAAAACCTTCCCAACATCGTCAACCAACTGCTGGAAAACGGGAAATCTTCCCAAACCCCTGTGGCATTGGTGAGATGGGGAACCACCACCCGCCAGCAAACTGTTTCCGGTACCCTTTCAAACATCGTTGAAAAGGTGAAAGAGGCAAAACTCAAATCCCCTGCCATCATTGTGGTGGGAGAGGTGGTCTCACTCCGGGAAAATATGAAATGGTTTGAAAACAGACCTCTTTTTGGGAAAAAAATCGTGGTGACACGGGCCAGGGCCCAGGCCAGCGGACTGGTGGACAAACTTCGGCATCTGGGGGCACACTGCATAGAGATCCCCACCATAAAGGTTGTGCCCCCCCGGGATAACACCCCCCTTGAAGATGCCGTCTCCTCCCTTGAAAAATATGAATGGATTATCTTCACCAGCGTTAACGGGGTAAAACACTTTTTTAACACTCTGTTTGCAAAGGGACTGGATGTGCGGGTCCTGGGCCGTCATAAATTTGCATGCATCGGACCTGTTACCCGGGATGAGCTTGGAAAATTCGGCATTGTATCTGATGTGCTTCCCAAAACCTATCGTGCGGAATCCGTGGTGGAGGCATTTAAAGACGCTGAAATCAATGGGAAAAAAATTCTGCTTCCCAGGGCCATGGAAGCCCGGACCATCCTTCCGGAAGAGTTGAGAAACATGGGGGCCCATGTCCATGAGGTCACTGCCTATGAAACCCAGCAGGTATCCACTGCCAAAGAAGAGCTCATGGCCCTTCTCAGAAACGGTGAAATTGACATGGTCACCTTCACCAGCTCCTCCACAGTGAAGAACTTCATGGCCCTGATTCCAGAACAGGAAAGAACCTCACTGCTGTCAGATGTTCTCCATGCCTGCATCGGTCCCATCACCGAAGATACAGCCGTCTCACTGGGACTTGCCCCTGAAATAGTTGCTGACAGCTACACCATTGATGGACTGGTGGACGTCATTGTGGCGTATTACACCGGAAAGGAGAACTGATGACCTATCTCTCGTCCCTTCCCCACTCCCCCGGAGAGACTCCCCGGGATAACAGAACCATCAACTACCTGAGAATATCGGTGACAGACCGATGTAATCTGGCCTGTCGATATTGTGTTCCCAAACAGGACCTTCCCTTTGTCACCCACGCAGATGTGGCAAGATATGAAGAACTTCTCACCATTGTGGAAGCGGCGGCAGAGCTGGGCATTACCAAAATACGCATCACCGGCGGAGAACCCCTGGTGAGAAAAGGGCTGTTTGGGTTTATCAAAAACCTGTCTGATGTCCCGGGAATTGAAGACATTGCCATCACCACCAATGGGGTATTGCTGGAAAAAAACATGGATGCCCTCGTGGCATCCGGTGTGCGACGGCTTAACATCAGCCTGGACACCCTGAGTCCGGAGATTTTTAAACAAATCACGGGAAAAGATCGCCATGCAAAGGTGTGGCGGGGGATCATGGCAGCCCATGACCGGGGCATTGCCCCCATCAAATTGAACATGGTCCCCTTGAGGGGTATCAATGAGGATGACATCGAAAAAATGGCCCGCCTGGTGCTCTCCTACCCCTTCCATGTGCGATTCATTGAATATATGCCCATGGGCAACTCAGGGGTCACCATGGATCAGCAGATGCTGATTCCGGAAATATCTGCCCGGGTGGAGGCCGCCCTGGGAAGCCTGACCCCCATGGGAAAAGGTAAACACGATGGACCGGCCCGTCGCTTCACAGCCAAACATGCGTTGGGGGAAATCGGGTTTATCTCACCGGTGAGTTCCCATTTCTGCCATCAATGCAACCGCCTTCGACTGACCTCAACGGGAATGCTCCGCCCCTGCCTTTTGCACAACTATGAAACAGACATCCTCTCCATTGTGAGAAATGGCGGCACCTGTGATGATATCAAATCTGTTATCCTTGAAACCATTGCCAATAAACCCCTGCAGCACTCATTGGGGGAAAAGGCCCCTGAAAAGATCAATTCCCAGATGTTCACCATCGGGGGGTGATGGGGGGCCCGCCCGGCCGGAACTGTAAATAGCTCAATTGTCCGGTTCCTATTGCCCGTCGGGGGGAGGCCCCCCCTTAGGTAAACTTGGAGGCTACCTTTTCATATAACGCATCTAAATCCAATAAAAAAACCGATTATCGGGATTTTCCCGACAATCGGTTTTTTTATGGTTGCTTCACGGCAGCCCCGGATTACACCGTGGTCTACCCAAAGCAAAACTTGAAAATTTATCCGGTTTACCGGAATATTTTTCTGTAGAAAGTAAAACAAATCCCCTGAACTATGCCCGTTCATCGGCCAGCGCTCTATTTCACTGCACTGTTCGATGTTCCCCGGATCTTTTCAGGGGAATGTTTTTAGTTATCTATGATCAATTCAATCATGGCCATGGGAGCGGCATCACCGGTTCTGGGTCCCAGTTTAATAATCCGGGTATATCCCCCCTGACGACTGCCAAACTTCTCCACAGCGTCATTGAACAGCTGATGAACCACATCTTTTTCTCTGATAACGGAAAAGGCCTGACGTCGGGCATGAAGATCTCCCCGTTTGGCCAATGTGATCATCTTATCCGCCAGTTTCCGAAGCTCTTTGGCTTTGGCGTCGGTGGTTTTGATTCTCTCATGTTTGAAAAGAGAGGTGACCATATTTCTGAACATCGCCTTTCGATGACTTGATGTTCGATTAAGCTTTACGCCTGATTTTCTGTGTCTCATGGGAAAATTTATTCTCCTTCGTTGGGTTGGTCTTCCTCAGGTGGCACAAATCCCTCAAGATCCATTCCAAGGGTGAGATCCATGGATGTCAGAACCTCTTTTATCTCATTCAAGGATTTTCGTCCGAAATTTTTTGTTTTCAGCATTTCACTTTCAGTTCTCTGTACAAGCTGATAAATTTTCAGGATCTGTGCATTTTTAAGGCAGTTGGAACTTCTTACAGAAAGTTCAAGCTCATCTACACTTCTGTAGAGATTATCATTAAAATTTCTTTCGGCACCATTATGCTCTTTTTCTTCCTGCTCAGGCTCAATGTCTTCATCAAAATTGATAAATGGAGTCATCTGTTCCTTGAGAATTTTCGCAGCAAAGGCAACAGAGTCCTCAGGCGTAACACTGCCATCTGTCCATACTTCCATGGTGAGTTTATCATAATCGGTTTTCTGACCAATCCTGGAAGTTCCAACGACATATTTTACTCTTTTAATGGGAGAAAAAACACTGTCAATGGGAATGGTTCCGACAGGCGCATCCTCATTCTTGTTGGCCGCAGAAAGTGCATACCCTTTACTGGTTCGAATCAGCATGGTCATTCGAAGCTCACCACCATCATTCACCGTGGCAATGTGCTGCTCTGGATTTAAGACCTGGACCCGACCGTCTGGAGAGGTAATATCAGCAGCTGTTGCCGCTTTTTCTCCGGTGACATGGAGATGCACCTCTTTGTCCTCCAGGTCCGATACCTTAAATCTGATCTCTTTGAGATTCATGATTATTTCAGAAACATCTTCACTGACGTTTGAAATAACACTGTACTCATGAAGTGCTTCTTCAAATTTTACGGATACAATGGCACTGCCGTAGAGTGATGAAAGAATAATCCGCCGCAGAGAGTTACCAATGGTAATACCAAACCCCCGTTCCAGGGGCTCACACACAAATTTACCATAGGTGGAGGTTGTGGTAACGGCAACTTTCTCGGGCTTGATCATCTCGTGCCAGTTGACATATACAAGTTCATCTGATGACATTGTTTATCTCCTGAATATAAACATAGGACAAACTGCAGCTCACTTATTTGGAGTAAAGCTCTACAATCAGCTGTTCCTGTATGGGCAGTGTAACATCTTCACGGGCTGGCAGACTCTTGACCGCGCCTTTAAAACCGTCTTTGTCAAGCTCAAGCCACTGGGGGATACCACGTCGAACAATGGTTTCAAGGGACTCGGTGATGGCAGCCACATTTCGGCTTTTTTCCTTGAGCTCAATGACATCCCCTGCCTTTGTAATATAGGAAGGAATGTTGACCTTTTTACCGTTCACAATGAAATGATTGTGTCGGACAAAATGACGTCCCTGGGTTCTGGAACTGGTAAAGCCCAGACGAAATACCACATTGTCAAGACGACGCTCCAGCATACCCAAAAGGTTGGTACCGGTGATGCCCTTTTGACGATCTGCCTTGGTAAAAATAATTCTAAACTGCTTTTCAGAAATTCCGTATATTCTTCTGACCTTTTGTTTTTCCCGCAGCTGAATACCATAATCAGAGAATTTAGCGCGTCTCTGTCCATGCTGGCCGGGGGGATAGCCCCTTCGATCAAAACTGCATTTATCTGAATAGCACCGATCGCCCTTCAGAAAAAGCTTCATATTTTCGCGTCTGCACTGACGGCAGACAGAACCTCGATAACGTGACAACGTTCTCCTCCTTTATCTCAAAAATCAACAAACGTTAAATTGGACAGTGATGATTTATACTCTTCTTCTCTTGGGCGGGCGGCATCCATTGTGGGGTACCGGGGTAACGTCCTTGATCATGGAGATATTAAACCCAATGGCATGAAGGGCACGAAGGGCGGATTCACGTCCAGCTCCCGGGCCTTTCACGTACACACTAACATTTTTCATACCATGTTCCATGGCTTTTGCACCGGCATCTTCGGCGGCCAGCTTGGATGCAAAGGGTGTGCTTTTTCTGGACCCTTTGAAGCCCTGGATTCCGGAGCTGGACCAGGAGATTGTATTTCCTGATTCATCGGTGATGGTTACAATGGTATTGTTAAACGTTGACTGAATATGTACAACGCCTGTTGATATATTTTTTTTAACTCTTTTCTTGGTAACGCTCTTTTTGGTCTTTTTCGCCATAACTTAGCAAAGCCTCCTGGTGGTCAACCGTCAAACAACAGATGTTTTTGGTTAACTTACTTTTTCTTTTTGACAGCCGCCCGTTTCGGACCTTTTCTGGTTCTCGCATTGGTGCTGGTCCGCTGGCCATGACAGGGCAGGGATTTCCGATGACGAAGTCCACGGTAGCAACCAAGGTCCATCAGCCGTTTGATATTCATTGAGGTAAGTGTTCGAAGTTCACCCTCAACTTTATATTTACTGTCAATGACCTTTCTGATCTGATTGGCCTGCTCTTCTGTAAGGTCATCGGATTTTAATGTCGATTCAATGCCGACTTCAGAAAGGATCTCCTGGGATCTGCTTCTGCCAATACCATAAATATAGGTGAGAGCGATCTCTATGTGCTTATTCCTGGGTAAATCTACGCCTGCAATTCTTGCCACGCTTTATGCCCCCTTATCCCTGTCTTTGATTATGACGTTTATTAATACAAATCACCCGGATGACTCCCTTTCTGCGGATAATCTTGCAATCCTTACAAATTTTTTTAACAGATGCTCTGACTTTCATCTTGAATATACTCCTCGCATCAACTGGCTCTTGCTCCCAGTGATGTGTTATTTATATCGATAGGTAATCCGTCCCCGGCTTAAATCATAGGGTGACAGCTCCACGGTTACCTTATCTCCCGGTAGAATTTTAATGAAATGCATTCTCATTTTGCCTGATATATGTGCCAGCAGCTGGTGCTTGTTATCCAGTTCAACCTTAAACATGGCGTTGGGTAATGTTTCAAGCACCGTACCTTCTACTTTAATGGCTTCTTCCTTTGCCATAGTCCACCTCTCATTCAATTATTCGTCTGTGATTGTGATGCTGAATTATACTACCGTCTCGATTTCACACTCCCCCCTGATTTCCCCAGGAAACCGTCATAATTCCTTGAAATCAGATGGGACTCTATCTGCGCAATCGTGTCGATGGAAACACCAACAACTATCAGCAGTGCTGTACCGCCAAAGTAGAACGGCACATTAAATTTTGTCATCAACATGGTGGGCAGAACACACACGGCAGATACGTAAACAGCGCCGCCCAGTGTAATTCTTGTCAGCACTTTATCAATGTATTCAGCGGTCTTTTTCCCCGGCCGGATGCCGGGAATATATCCCCCATTTTTTTTCATATTATCTGCCACATTATCAGGGTTAAAGGTAACCGCAGTATAAAAGAAACAGAAAAATATGATAAAGCCCACATAGATCAAATTATAAATTATGGTTCCCGGACTCATGGCAGCTGCCACCGTCTGCATGACGGGCAGATCAATAAAATTGGCCAGGGTGGCCGGAAACATAATAATGGATGAAGCAAAAATAGGGGGAATCACCCCGGCGGTATTGATCTTCAAAGGAAGATGTGAACTCTGGCCTCCATACATTTTCCGCCCCACCACCCGCTTGGCATACTGCACGGGAATTCTTCGCTGGGACTGTTCCATGAAAATAATAAATCCAATGACGGCCACCATGAGAACAATGAGAATAATCAGGGCAAAAATTCCCATCTCACCGGTGGAAACCAGACGCATGGTATTTCCCATGGCCGTGGGCATCCGTGCAACAATGCCGGCAAAAATGATCAGAGAAATGCCGTTCCCAATACCCCGCTCGGTGATCTGCTCTCCCAGCCACATGATAAAGGCAGTTCCCGCCGTCAAGGTGAGCACAGTCATCAAACGAAACCCCCATCCGGGATACATTACAATGGGTGCACCGGCCGGTGAAGTCATGCTTTCAAGGCCCACGGCAATGCCAAAGCCCTGGATCAGACTCAGGCCCACTGTGCCATATCTGGTGTACTGGGTGATTTTTTTGCGACCCTGCTCTCCCTCTTTGGAAAGTTGTTCGAGGTGGGGGATCACCACCGTCATCAGCTGAAGGATAATCGAAGCACTGATATAAGGCATAATCCCCAAAGCAAAGACAGAGAGACGATCCAGGGCACCTCCTGAGAACATGTTGAACATTGCAAAAAGGGTGCCCCTGGCATTGTCAAAAAACGAGGCCAGTGCCGCAGTGTCAATCCCGGGTGTGGGGACATGCACACCCACCCTGTAAACAAAAAGCAATGCAAATGTAATCAAAAGCTTTCGTTTTAAGTCTGGAAGCTTGAGTATATTCTGATATCCGCTCTCAATCATTTATAACAACCTCAGATAGAATTACAGTTCAATATTTCCGCCGGCAGCCTCGATTTTCTCCCGGGCAGACCGGCTCACAAGGCATCCCTTAAGGGAGAACGTTTTTGTCAGCTCTCCATTACCGAGGATTTTTATTCCGTCTATTTTCCCCTTTACAAGCCCTCTCTCTTTGAGAAGTGCCGCATCAATGGTGACACCGCCGTCAAAGACATCAAGGTCTGACAGGTTCAAAACAGCAATCTTTTTCTTAAAAAGGCTGGTAAAACCTCTTTTGGGAAGCCGACGATGCAAGGGCATCTGACCGCCCTCAAACCCGGGACGAACCCCGCCGCCGGATCTGGCATTGTGGCCTTTATGACCCCGGGTGGAAGTTTTTCCCATCCCGGAACCGGGACCGCGCCCCACTCTTTTCCTGCTTTTTCGGCTACCTTCTGCAGGGGATAATTCGTGCAGTTTCACTTTAAACCTCCTCTACCCTGACCAGATGTGGAACCTTTTTTGCCATCCCGAGGATTGCCGGGTTGTTCTTATGTTCAACGGTCATGTTTATCTTTCTCAAACCCAGCGCACGGAGAATTCTGCGATGTTTTTCAGGACGTCCGATGATGCTTCTGATCTGCGTTAGTTTCACTTTACCTGACATGTCAAGTCCCCCTTATATATCTTCCGGTCGAAGGCCCCTTCTTCTGGCAACCTCTTCCCTGGTTTCAAGTGACTTCAGTCCGGCCATGGTCGCTCTGACCACATTGTGAGAATTATTGCTGCCAATGCATTTGGTCAAAATATCGGTGACACCCACAGCTTCAAGAACCGCACGAACAGCACCACCTGCAATAACACCGGTACCCGGGGATGCCGGTTTTAAAAGTACGCGTCCGGAACCGGCATGTCCCACCACTTCACAGGGAACAGTACCGTCCAGAAGGGATACCTTTGTCATGGAGCGTTTTGCTTTTTCCACACCTTTGCGGATGGCTTCGGGAACCTCACCTGCCTTTCCCAGACCATAGCCCACGCTGCCTTCTCCGTCACCCACCACACACAAGGCGCTGAAACTGAAATTTCTACCGCCCTTTACAACCTTTGCCACCCGGTTGATCCGAACGACTTTATCAATCAACTGATTTTCATCTGTCTGTTTGCTGCCCAAGGAACTCCCTCCTTAATTAGAAATTCAACCCGGCTTCCCGGGCTCCGTCAGAAACAGACTTAACACGTCCGTGATAAAGAAAGCCATTTCTGTCGAAGGTGACTTTAGTAACCCCCTTATCCAGGGCCCGCTGACCAACAAGTTTACCCACGGCAACAGCACCTTCTTTGCCGCTGCCTTTAATACCGGTCTCTTTAAATTGGGCATCAAGGGTGGATGCTGACACAATGGTATGCCCCTTGACATCATCAATGATCTGGGCATAGATATGGCTTGCACTTCTGAAAACGCTCAGTCTGGGGCGTCCCGAAGTACCATTGATATTCTTTCTGATTCTTCGCTTTCTCTTTAATCTTGAGATTCGCTTTGTAGTTCGATTTGCCATTGTATTCTATTCCTGGTTATGATTATTTTGCTGCAGCCTTTCCGGCTTTTCTGATGATTCTTTCATCTGAATACATAATTCCCTTACCTTTGTAAGGCTCGGGCGGACGGACCTTTCGAATCCGTGCTGCAGTCTCTCCAAGAACCTCCTTGTCAATGGATGACAAGGTGATCTGGGTATTTTTATCCACCTTTGCGGTAACGCCGTCAGGCAGTGTAAAATCAACGGGATTGGAATAACCGACATTCAATATCAGTTGACTTCCCTTTGCTTCGGCACGATAGCCAATTCCGTTCAACAAAAGTGTTTTCACGTACCCTGTGGTTACACCGATCACCATATTCTGAATCAATGATCGATATAAGCCCTGCAGGGCCACGGTCTTCCGGTCCTCATTTACAGGGGAGACCAGAAGCCTGTCTTCTTCAATTTTAATTGTGACTGCCGGATGCAGACTGCGCTGAAGAGATCCCAAAGCACCTTTAACGGCAATGGAATCATCTGTGAGTGCAATTTCCACTTTTTCAGGAATCTGGACCGGCTTTTTACCAATTCGAGACATTTATCCCTCCAGTTTTACCAGATATTACAGAGGACTTCGCCGCCCACATTCTCTTTTCTTGCCTGCTTATCCGTCATCAACCCTTTTGATGTGGATAAAATCGAAATACCAAGACCGTTTAATACCGGCTTAACTTCTTTGGACTTTGTATAAACCCTGCAACCGGGTTTGCTGACCCTTTCAAGTCCATGAATGGCAGGTTTATTGTCATCTACATATTTAAGATAAACACGAAGCACACCTTGTTTGTCATCTTCAAGGAATTTGTGATTCTTAATGTAGCCCTGCTCTTTCAGCACCCGCGCCAATTCTCTTTTTAATTTGGACCCGGGGATATCCACTTTTGCGAACTCTGCCTTAGCACCATTTCTGATTCTTGTAAGCATGTCCGCGATGGGATCACTCATTGCCATAATAATCTCCTGAAACACCTTAACTGCCCTTTCAGACAGAAAAGAACTATTCGATATCTGTTATCCAAGCTTAATATAATCAAGCCGCCAAGACCAAGTCCCGGGGAATGATTACCAACTTGATTTTGTCACACCCGGCAATTTTCCGGCAGAAGCAAGATCCCTGAAGCAGATTCGACAGATACCTGCTTTCCGGATATATCCCCTGGGCCGGCCACAAATGGTGCAACGATTGTACGCCCGCACTTTAAATTTCGGCGTTCTCCCCGCCTTTGCGATAAGAGACTTTTTTGCCAACTTTACCTCCTGGAGGGATATGTTGAATGTATGGAAAAAAACGGAGCTGCTTTTCCATAAATCCATGCCATACCCGATTTACAACTTGCGATTAACGATCAGTTTTTAAAGGGCATTCCAAAAAGCTTCAAGAGCTCCTTGCCCTCTTTGTCGGTCTTAGCCGTGGTGACGATGGTAACATTCAGACCTTTGATACTGTCGGTCTTGTCATAATCAATTTCCGGAAAAATGATATGTTCTTTGATACCAAGGCTGTAATTACCTCTTCCGTCAAAGGCCTTTCCGGAAATACCCCGAAAGTCACGGACACGGGGAAGGGTAATGTTCACCAGTTTTTCCAGGAAATCATACATCTTTTCCCGGCGCAGGGTCACCATACATCCAATGGGCATACCTTCCCTGAGCTTGAATGCTGCAATGGATTTTTTTGCCTTGGTGATAACAGGCTTCTGACCTGAAATCAAGGTCAAATCAGCGGCGGCGGAATCCAGCAATTTTACATTTTTGATGGCTTCGCCCAATCCAATGTTCAGCACAATTTTTTCCAGGCCAGGCACCTGCATTCTGTTTTGATAGTCAAAGGACTGCGTGAGCGCCGGGACTATCTCTTTTTCATATTTCTCTTTAAACATCGAAAATTAGCTCCTCAGTCGAATCCTAAGCATCGATCTGTTCATTGCATTTTTTACAGAATCTGACCTTTTTTCCATCTTCAAGCACTCTGATGCCCACTCGAACCGGTTTAACGCATCGGTTGCACATGAGCATGAGATTGGAATAATCCACCGGCATTGCTTTTTCTACAATGCCGCCCTGGGGATTTGCCTGGGTGGGTCGCTGATGGATTTTTGCCACATTAATATTTTCAACAACGGCTCTGTTTTTCTTTTTAATGACTTTCAGAACCTTGCCGATTTTGCCTTTATCCTTACCGGCAATGATCTTTACCTTATCATCGGTCTTAATTCTTGTTTTGATCTTTTCCATGGAATCCTCTCCAACGTAGTGAACCGCTACAGTACCTCGGGTGCAAGGGATATTATCTTCATAAACCGTTTGGCCCGGAGTTCCCTTGCAACGGGGCCGAAAATACGAGTGCCAATTGGTTCATTGGAAGGATTGATAATAACAGCTGAATTATCATCAAATCTGATCATCGAACCATCGGGTCTTGCGACCTCTTTTTTAGTCCGCACGATAACCGCCTTGACAACATCACCCTTTTTAACCTTGGCATTGGGAATGGCTTCCTTAACGGAAACAACAATAATATCCCCGATGCCGGCATACCGTCTTTTGGATCCGCCAAGGACCTTGATACAATACAGTTCCTTGGCACCGGAGTTGTCTGCCACAGTCAATCTTGTCTCTGTCTGAATCATTATCTCAACTCCTTATAAAATCAAACTGCCCGTTTGACAATCTCACTGACGCGAAATTTCTTGGTTTTGCTAAGGGGTCTTGATTCAGTAATCTTAACGACATCCCCGGGACGACAAAGGTTGTTTTCGTCGTGGGCAGCATATTTTTTATAGCTTTTAATATATTTTTTATAAACCTTGTGCTGCACCAGTCTTTCGACCTGAACCACCACTGATTTATCCATCTTGTCAGATACTATAGTACCCAGAAGTACTCTTTTTCTTCCTCTTTCATTCATGGCATCAACTTTAAAGCTATGTGTTTAAATTCATCTCCCGGGAAACAGTTTTCAAACGGGCAATGTCCCGCCTGATTCCGGGAAGAATGGCTGTATTCTCAAGCTGACCAACACCATGCTGAAAACGAAGATTGAAAAACTCTTTTTTCAGCTCAGTCAGTTTTGTCTCAATCTCTTCGGCGCTCATGGCTCGAATTTCACTGATTTTCATGGGATTTAACTCCTTTCCACAAAGCGCGTTTTCACAGACAGCTTTCTGGCAGCCAGGCGAAGGGCTTCCATGGCAAGCTCTCTTGGGACACCTTCCATTTCATAGAGAATCCGTCCGGGTCTAATGGCAGCCACCCAGGCATCTGTGGGTCCCTTACCCTTACCCATTCTGACTTCTGCGGGTTTCTTGGTAACGGGCTTGTCTGGAAAAAAACGAATCCAGGTTTTCCCACTTCTCTTAATTTTTCGGGTCATGGCAATACGGGCAGCTTCAATCTGTCGGGCATTGACATACCCGCACTCAACGGCCTGTAGTCCGAAATCACCGAAGTTGAGTTCTGTGCCTCCGGTGGGCTTTCCCTTGAGCCGTCCACGCATCCGTTTGCGATACTTTACCTTTTTAGGACTCAGCATTGTATATATCTCCTAAGCAAACTTTCTATTAAGCTGTGAGGTTCTGCTCGGCATTAAGCACTTCACCTTTGAAGATGAAGACTTTAATTCCAATGGTACCATAGGTGGTCTGGGCTTCAATAAAGCCATAGTCCACATCAGCTCTCAATGTGTGAAGCGGAATACGGCCCTCTTTGTACCACTCCGTCCTTGCCATTTCTGCACCACCGAGTCTACCGGCACAAATGATTTTGATCCCCTGGGCACCAAACCGCATGGCAGAAGAGACACTTCTTTTCATGGCCCTTCTAAATGCAATGCGTCGTTCAAGCTGGGATGCAATATTTTCTGCAACAAGCTGGGCATCAACCTCAGGTCGTCGGACCTCTTTGATGTCTATGAGAACTTCGGGGGTAAGCATCTTTTCCAGCTCTTTTTTCAAAAGGGCAATTTCAGATCCTTTTTTCCCGATGATGATCCCGGGTCTTGCTGCAAATACGCGGAGTCTGATCCGTTTAGAAAACCGCTCAATTTCTATTTTAGAGATACCTGCATGGTAAAGCTTCTTTTTAAGAAATTTTCTAATTTTGTAATCTTCATAAACAAAATCAGCATATTCTTTATCGGCATACCACCGGGAATCCCATGTTTTGATAATACCTAATCTTAACCCGATTGGATTTACTTTTTGGCCCAATCCGAACCCTCCTTATTTAGACCGTTTCCGCAACTGTTACTGTGATGTGGCTGGATCTTTTAAGAATCCTGGCACCTCTGCCCCTGGCCCTTGCCCGGAAACGTTTCAGGGTAGGGCCCTGGTCAACAACAATGTTTTTAACGATGAGATCGTCAACATCCAACTCATTGTTGTGTTCAGCGTTGGCCACAGCCGAACTCAGGGTTTTGGATATGATACCGGCGGCTTTAAGGGGCATGAACTTGAGGATATTTAACGCTTCCTCAACAGGCTTTCCCTTTAAAGCTTCAACAGGAGCACGCAGTTTCAACGGTGATATTCGTACGTATTTAGTGACTGCTTTAACTTCCATTTCAGTTTCCTCTTACATTGTAACCCCTTGGGGGTTATCGCTTCATTTTGGACTTTTTATCACCTGCGTGACCGTAAAATGTTCTTGTGGGAGAAAACTCGCCAAGTTTATGTCCGACCATGTTCTCCGTAACAAATACCGGCACGAATTTCTTACCATTATGAACTGCAAAAGTGATTCCCACCATCTCGGGAAAAATAGTTGATCTCCTGGACCAGGTTTTGATCACTTTGTTGCTCTTTTTATCTTCTTGAGCAGCAACAACCTTTTTTATCAGTTCCGGGGCTATATAAGGGCCCTTTTTCAACGACCTTGGCATATCAGATCACCTATCTATTTGCGTTTAGCTCTTCTTTTCACGATGTACTGGTCAGTACGCTTATTATTACGGGTTCGATACCCTTTGGTCGGCACACCCCAAGGCGTACAAGGATGACGACCACCGGAGGATCGACCTTCACCACCACCCATGGGATGATCCACAGGGTTCATGGCAACACCTCTTACAGAAGGTCTGCGACCCAGCCATCTTGAACGACCGGCTTTACCAAGTTTGATATCATCGTGTTTCTCATTACCCACCCGTCCAATGGTTGCTTTGCACTTGATGTGCACCATGCGCACCTCACCGGAGGGAAGAAGAACCTGGGCATAGCGACCTTCTTTTGCCATGAGCCTTGCAAAGGTACCGGCACTTCTGACGATCTGACCGCCTTTCTGCTGCTTAAGCTCCACATTATGGATACGGGTACCCAGAGGAATATTTTCCAGGGGCAGACAATTGCCGGGCTTGATATCTGCATCGGGCCCGGTTTCAATGATATCACCCACCTGGAGATCCTTGGGACAGAGGATATAGCGTTTTTCCCCATCCACATAAAACAAAAGAGCAATGCGGGCACTTCTGTTGGGATCGTATTCAATGGCAGACACCTTGGCGGGAATGCCATCTTTATCTCGTTTAAAATCAATGATCCTGTACTGCTTTTTTGCCCCACCACCTCTGTGACGACTGGTAATCCGGCCATGGACATTACGCCCGGCTGTCTTTTTAATTTTTTTCAGCAGGCTCCGTTCGGGCTTTACCTTGGTAATTTCCTCAAAGGTAAAGTACTCCTGGGCCCGTCTGCCGGGTGATGTCGGCTTTGTCTTCTTTATTGACATGTGCTTACCTCTTTATACACCTTCAAAAAAATCAATTCTCTGCCCGGGCATTAACCGTACAATGGCTTTTTTCCAATCCCGCCGTTTTCCAAGGACCTTGCCACGACGTTTTACCTTGCCCTTCATTTGAATGGTTCTGACGGTCTGAACTTTGGTATTGAAAATACGTTCCACCGCATCTTTAATTTCCATCCGGTTGGCCTGACGGTCCACCTCAAAGGAAACCTGGTTGAAGAGCTCTTTTTGCAGAGTTGTTTTTTCCGTATTCAAAGGCCTTCGAATTATATCATAATCTTTAATCATCACCCGAGCCTCCCTTCAATTCCCTGAATGGATGACTCAACCAGCAGGAGCTTGTCATATTTCAGGATATCATAAACATTGAGGCCTTCGGTTTTAATCACCTTGACCCCGGGAACATTGCGTGAAGAGAGAAACAGATTTCTATCGTCGTCTGAAGTAACCACCAGGACCTTTTTCAAACCAAGTGCCCGGGTCACATCCACAAAAGCTTTTGTTTTGATCTCTTCCAGACCAAAACCGTCAATCACCCTTAAAGAATCGGTGGCCAATTTACTGCTCAATGCCATCTTAAGGGCCAGTGCGCGCACTTTTTTGGGCAGATTATAGGCATAGGATCTCTGGGTGGGACCGAAAATAACACCGCCGCCCCGTCTCAGGGGAGACTTGATGCTTCCGGACCTTGCATTACCGGTACCTTTCTGCCGGTACAATTTCTTGGTACTTCCTGCGATGTCAGAGCGCCCCTTTACAACGGCGGTTCCGCGTCTTCTACTTGCGAGCTGCATCCTCACAACATCATGCAGTACACTTTTTTTAACAGGTATGCTGAATATCGTATCAGGGAGCTGGGCCTCGGAGACCTTTTCACCTGACCTGTTCAAAACATCTACAGCAGCCATATATGTCCTCATTAAATTCCGACTGTGCATCACTGCGAAGGTCATTGCAATACCCACAGTCGTGGTAAAAACTACGTATACAATTCCAACTACTTTGCCACTTTTACGATCTCAAGGATGCCGGTTTTTGCTCCCGGAACAGGCCCTTTGACCAATAAAAGATTTTCTTCGGCTCTAACATCAATCACCACAAGGTTCTTGATCGTTTTTCGATCAACACCCATGTGTCCGGGCATTTTTTTGCCCTTGGTGATCCGTGCAGGCCAGGCAGAACATCCCACTGAACCGGGCTTACGATGGTTTCTGCTACCATGGGTCTCAGGCCCACGGCTGAAGCCGTGCCGTTTAATGGTTCCCTGGAAGCCGCGGCCCTTGGAGGTACCGGACACATTCACCTTATCTCCGGGCTGGAGAAAATCCAGATTCAGAACCTGACCGGGTTCATATTCTTCAGGGGCATCCACTTTGAACTCACGAAGGGTTGTAAAGCCAGACCCTCCGCTCTTTGCAAAATGCCCTGCGGCAGGTTTGGTACAGCGTTTAATATCTTTGGCTCCAAAGCCCACCTGCACTGCATTGTAACCGTCCACACTGAGGGTTTTAACCTGGGTAACCACACAGGGTCCCACCTCAAGCACAGTTACCGGCACAAGGGTACCGTCGGCGGCAAAGACACTGGTCATTCCCACCTTTTTTCCCACAATTCCATCACACATAATCATATCCTGTTCTATGTTTTCAAACCCCTTACAAAGGGACTTGATCTTATAGCTTTATTTGTACGCTTTTTAATCAGCACCGGAAATTCAAAAAAGCCGTCCAATCCCTGTGAGGAATCAGATTACAATTTAATTTCCACCGCCACGCCCGGGGAAAGATCCAGCTTCATCAAAGCATCCACAGTCTGCTGGGTGGGTTCAAGAATATCCATCAGACGCTTGTGGGTCCTGATTTCAAACTGTTCCCGGGATTTCTTATTTACATGTGGAGAACGCAGCACACAAAACTTATTGATCCGTGTTGGAAGTGGAATGGGTCCCACAACCTTTGCACCGGTTTTTCTTGCTGTATCCACGATGTCAAGGGATGAGCGATCAAGCAACTTATGGTCATAAGCTTTGAGCCTGATCCTTATTTTTGTTTTTATCATAACGATTCAATCTTCCCCGGCTTAGTCTTCAATTTCGCCAATAACACCGGCACCCACAGTACGTCCACCTTCCCTGATGGCAAACCGAAGTTCTTTCTCCATGGCAATGGGAGCAATGAGTTCAGCTGAGATACTTGCGTTATCTCCAGGCATGATCATTTCCACACCCTCAGCCAGGGTCAGAATACCGGTTACGTCAGTGGTTCTAAAAAAGAACTGGGGACGATAGCCGCTGAAGAAAGGTGTATGACGACCGCCTTCTTCTTTACTCAGACAATAAATTTCCGCCTTGAACTTGGTATAGGGTTTGATGGTTCCGGGTTTGGCAACGACCTGACCCCTTTCAACGGCGTCTCTTTTGGTTCCACGCAGCAGCAGTCCGACATTATCACCGGCCTGACCTTCGTCCAGAAGCTTTCTAAACATCTCAACACCGGTACAGGTGGTTTTGGTGGTTTCACGGATACCCACAAGCTCAACTTCTTCACCGGTCTTGATTACACCACGCTCGATACGACCGGTTACAACGGTACCACGACCGGAAATACTGAACACATCCTCAATGGGCATGAGAAAGTCTTTATCTGTATCGCGGACAGGCTCTTCCACATAGGAATCCAGAACACCCAGAAGCTCTGCAATACATTTAGCTTCTTCACCGTTGGGATCATCACATTCCAGAGCTTTCAGGGCAGATCCTCTGATAATGGGTGTATCGTCACCGGGGAATTCATACTTGTCCAGAAGCTCCTGAAGTTCCATTTCCACCAGCTCAATGAGCTCTTCGTCATCCACCATGTCACATTTATTCAAAAACACAACAATACTGGGAACGCCAACCTGACGGGCAAGAAGAATGTGCTCACGGGTCTGGGGCATGGGGCCGTCATCGGCACTTACAACCAGAACAGCACCGTCCATCTGGGCAGCTCCGGTGATCATGTTCTTGATATAGTCAGCATGACCGGGACAATCCACATGGGCATAATGACGATTGGCAGTCTCATACTCAACATGGGCGGTTGCAATGGTAATACCGCGCTCACGTTCTTCCGGGGCCTTGTCAATCTCGTCAAAGGGGACATAGTCGCCATGACCTGCAAGGGCGGCATGCTTTGTAATTGCAGCAGTCAAAGTGGTCTTACCATGATCGATATGTCCGATGGTTCCGATGTTAACATGCGGTTTTGTCCGCTCGAATTTTTCCTTAGCCATTCTAAATTTTCCTCCCTGAAATCTTAACAGGACTTTTTAAATATTCTTAAAAATTACCATCTGAAATGAGCAAAAGCTTTGTTCGCCTCAGCCATTTTATGGGTATCTTCTTTCTTTTTCATGGCACCGCCGCGCTCATTAAATGCATCCATCAGCTCAGCTGCAAGCTTGTTGGCCATCCCCTTTTCAGACCGTTTCCGGCTAAAGGTCAACAACCAGCGAAAGGCCAGAGCTGTCTGCCTTGAAGGCTTTATCTCTGTTGGCACCTGATAGGTTGAGCCACCCACCCGGCGTGATTTCACTTCCACAGAGGGACGAACATTACTGATCGCTTTTTCAAACACATCCAACGCTGTTTCACCGGTTTTCTTTTCAATGAGATCCATTGCATCATTAAAAACCCTCACAGCGACGCTTCGTTTACCATCTTTCATCACGCAATTAACAAACTTGGACACAAGGGTTTTTTCGCCCTTTGCACCCATGGTCAAATGCGCTGAAACTATTTTTTTTCTTGCCATACATCCACCAATTTCTTAAACTGATTCAATGATCCCAAGTCCAAACCCGATGCCCAAAGAACTTATTTGGGTCGTTTTGCACCATATTTAGATCTACCCTGCCTTCTATCTTCCACCCCAAGCGTATCCAGTGTTCCCCTCACAATGTGATAACGAACACCGGGAAGGTCCTTCACCCTCCCGCCCCTGACAAGAACCACGGAGTGCTCCTGCAGGTTATGACCCATACCGGGAATGTAGGCGGCAACTTCCATGCCTGTTGTCAGACGAACCCTGGCAACCTTTCTCAATGCAGAGTTCGGCTTTTTGGGCGTCGATGTATAGACCCTGGTGCAGACACCACGCTTCTGGGGACCACCCTTTAAAGCCGGGGTGCCCTGCTTCTTTTCGGCCTTTACCCGTCCCTTCCTTACCAGTTGATTAATGGTTGGCATACCTTTATAAAACTCCTTATCGAATGATTTCGAACAATCTTATGTGACAAAATGGTGAATTATTATATAGACAACTAAACTTGTCAAGCTTTTTTTATATTACCGCTGAGCGCACTCCCCCATTCAAGGCAGTTATAAATACAGCACCACAAATCAAAGCCGGTGTGATTTAAAGAAAAAAAACACTTTTGAAAAAAACCGGGGTCCATCTTTTCAACAGTTTTTTCCATAAAAAAATCTCCGCAAGGGGAAATATTTTCATACTTTGATGTGGGCGAACCAAGGTCATAGCCAGGGTCCGCCCGTGGCGGTTTTTATAAAATACCCCGCAGATCAGGAAAGTATTTTAAACTTTGTTCCGGGCGAAACGAGATCAGAATACGGTCCGCCCGTGGCGGTTATACAGGAAATAATAATTTCAAAAGCGCGTATAATTAATTCTCCACCGTCTCAATCTCCACATTTTTATACCCCACAAAACCTGTCCCGGCGGGAATCAAGCGTCCCATGATAACATTTTCCTTCAACCCCTTGAGGTTGTCGTATCTTCCCTGGATACTGGCTTCGGTGAGAACTTTGGTGGTCTCCTGGAACGATGCAGCAGAAATAAAACTGTCCGTTGCAAGGGACGCCTTTGTGATTCCCAGAATCAAAGGCTCTCCCCTGGCAGGCTCCCCACCCTTCATGACAATATCCCGATTAACCTCTGCAAATCGGTCTCGATCCACCTGCTCATCGGGGATAAAATCTGTGTCTCCAACTTCCAGAACCTTCACCCGCCGCATCATCTGGCTGATGATCACCTCAATGTGTTTATCATTGATGCGAACGCCCTGGAGACGATATACTTCTTGAACCTCATCCACCAGGTAACGGGCCAGGGCCACCTCTCCCTTGATATTAAGAATATCCTGGGGATTGGCAGAACCACCGATGAGGGGTTCACCGGCCTTTACATAATCACCGTCATACACATTGATATGACGGCCCTTGGGAATGAGATATTCTTTTTTGTCCCCCACATCAGTGGGCGTGACGGTGACTTTCTGTTTTCCCTTGGTACCCTTGGACACGGAAACATACCCGTCAATCTCTGTGAGTACGCTGGGCTCTTTGGGTTTTCGAACCTCAAACAGTTCGGCCACCCGGGGCAGACCACCGGTAATATCCTTGGTTTTAGTGGTGGCCCGGGGAAGCTTGGCAATGACATCCCCTGCCATGACCTCATCATCATCATCTTTCATGAGAATGGCGTTCACCGGCAGATAGTACATGACATTGGCCGAGGAACCCGGAAGTTTAATGCCCTTTCCGTCCTTGTCTTTAATGGTGATGCGGGGACGGATATCAGAAGACTTCCCTTCAATGATGGTGCGGGACACCTTACCCGTCACCGGATCAATCTGCTCCTGGACCGTATTTCCCACCTCAATATCGGCATACCGGGCACGACCGCTCACCTCGGTGATGATGGGTGTTGTAAAAGGATCCCATGAGGCAAGGACATCCCCCACCTCCACGGTTTGACCGTCCGTCACATGGAGATTGGCCCCGTAAATGACATCTTCCTTGGCCCGCTCACGCCCCTCGGGACCGGTGATGGAAAAACCGCCCCCTTTTCTGTTCATGACAATCTGTTCCTGGGTTGCAGTGGTAACGATCTGGATATTTTCATTGAATTTAATGATCCCTGCCACCCTGGCTTTAATTTCAGCCACTTCCACCTTTCGACTGGCAGTACCGCCAATGTGAAAGGTTCGCATGGTAAGCTGGGTTCCCGGCTCTCCAATGGACTGGGCCGCCATGATACCGATGGCCTGGCCAATCTCAACGGTTTTACCGTGGGCAAGGTCCCGACCATAACACTTGGCACATACCCCGTGTCTTGATTTACAGGTAAGTACGGAACGAATTTTCACACTGGTCACACCGGCACTTTCAATGATTTCAACCAGCTTCTCATCCAGCTCAACCCCTTTATCTGCAAGCAGAGTATTTTTATACGGGTCAATCACCGGGGCCTGGACCACCCTTCCCAAAATTCTCTCCCCAAGGGTCTGGATGACCTCTCCACCCTCCAGAAGAGACTCCACTTCCACCCCCATCAGGGTACCGCAGTCTTCTTCCATGACGGTACAATCCTGGGCCACATCTGCCAGACGACGGGTGAGATACCCGGAGTTGGCCGTTTTAAGGGCCGTATCGGCAAGCCCCTTACGGGCGCCATGGGTGGAAATAAAATACTGAAGCACAGTCAATCCCTCACGGAAACAGGCTGTGATGGGATTCTCAATGATCTCACCCGAAGGTTTGGCCATGAGACCACGCATTCCAGCCAGCTGACGCATCTGATCCTTGCTGCCCCTGGCACCGGAATCTGCCATCATGTAAACAGCGTTAAGGACATCATCGGATGCATCTTCACCACCGGGATTTTTCATGACAGCCATCATGGCATCGGCAATATCATCGGTACTCTTGGCCCAGATATCCACCACTTTGTTATACTTTTCTCCCTGGGTGATGAGACCTTCGGAGTATTGCTGCTTAATCCCTTGAACCTGCTCTTCGGACTTTCGGATGATATCCCATTTACCGTCGGGGATAATCATGTCATCAATGCAGATGGACAATCCTCCCAAAGTGGAATACCGATATCCAATATCTTTTAAGCGGTCTGCCAGAATAACCGTTTCTTTAAGACCGATATTTCGATAGGCATAATCCACAAGTCCCCGGACAGCGCCTTTATCCATCAGACGATTTAACAACTCAAAGGGAATGGTGATTTTTCTCTCATCCACCCTGAAAATATTAAACCTGCCATTGTATTCCACCACATCGGAATACTGGCCTTCCAGCAATCCAAACAGCTGGGTGACCACGATTTCACTGACTTGAAAATAATTTTGAAATTCCTTGCTGGTGAGAATACCGGTCTGGGTGACAGACACCGGATTTTCCTCATCCTCGATCTCGTCCAGCACGCCCTGGAATTCCCGGCCCTTTTTCAGTTCACCCAGAACCGCCTGGGCCGTTTCCCGGGTGGAAAAGCCGAAACAATTCATGGACAGCAGGGTATCTCCGGGAATAATTTCCCACAGTAAAATCCTGCCGGTGGTGGTTTCATGGATAACGCCGTCAATGCGCACCTTGATTTTTGCATGGAGATCCAATGCCTTGGAATCAAAGGCAGAACGAACTTCTGCAATACTGGAGAAAAGAACGCCTTCCCCTTTTTTACCGGACGCTTCCCGGGTCATGTAATAAATACCCAAAACAATATCCTGGGTGGGAACAATCACAGGCTGGCCATTGGCCGGGGAAAGAATGTTATTACTTGCCAGCATCATCACCCGGGCTTCCAGGCGGGCCTCCAATGAAAGGGGCACATGCACGGCCATCTGGTCACCGTCAAAGTCGGCGTTAAAAGCGGGGCAAACCAGGGGATGAAGCTGAATAGCCTTTCCCTCAATGAGAATGGGTTCAAAGGCCTGGATACCCAGTCGATGCAATGTGGGTGCCCGGTTGAGCATCACCGGATATTCCCGGACCACATGGTCCAGGGCATCCCACACGGCAATTTCTTCGCGCTCCACCATTTTTTTGGCACTTTTAACGGTGGATACAAGTCCTTTTTTCTCAAGGTAATTATAGATAAAAGGCTTAAAAAGCTCCAGGGCCATTTTTTTGGGCAAACCGCACTGGTGCAACCGCAGATCCGGACCCACAGTGATAACGGTACGACCGGAATAATCCACACGCTTTCCCAGAAGGTTCTGACGGAACCGGCCCTGTTTACCTTTAAGGGTGTCACTCAAGGATTTCAACGGTCTTTTATTGGTACCGGTGACCACCCTTCCGTGGCGACCATTGTCAAACAGCACATCCACAGATTCCTGGAGCATGCGTTTTTCATTGCGCACAATAATATCCGGCGCATTGAGGTCCATTAAGCGTTTCAATCGATTGTTTCGATTGATCACCCGCCGATACAGATCATTTAAATCCGAGGTGGCAAACCGCCCGCCTTCCAAAGGCACCAAGGGTCTTAAATCCGGCGGCAACACAGGAATGGCCGTCATGATCATGCGGGTGGGGCTCAGCCCGGAATTGAGGAATGCATCCACCACCTTGAGCCGTTTTGACATCTTTTGACGTTTGGCAACGGATTTGGTTGTGGCAATCTCTTCTCTGAGTTCATCATACACAGCCTTGAGGTCAATCTCTTCAAGGAGCTTTAAAATGGCTTCGGCCCCGATGCCCACCTCAAATTCCCCGGGACCAAACACTTCCATGGCCTCATGGTATTTCTCATCCGACAGCAGCTGATACTTGGAAAGCTCAGTTTCACCGGGGTCAATGACCACATAGGAATCAAAATAGAGCACTTTCTCAAGATTTTTAAGGGTCAAATCCAGCACATTACCGATTTTGCTGGGAAGACTCTTTAAAAACCAGATATGGGACACCGGACAGGCCAGTTCTATGTGGGCCATGCGTTCCCGGCGCACCTTGGATTGAATTACCTCCACGCCGCATTTTTCACACACCACCCCACGATGCTTCATGCGTTTGTACTTACCGCAGTTGCACTCATAATCCTTGGTGGGGCCAAATACCTTGGCACAGAAAAGACCGTCACGTTCCGGCTTGAACGTTCTGTAATTGATGGTTTCGGGTTTTTTTATTTCACCATGGGACCACTCTCTGACCTGGTCAGAAGAAGCAAGGCCTATCTGGACACCTTTATACATCTTGGGATCTTTTGGCTTGGCAAAGAAATCGTATATGGTTTCCAATATCTTCTCCTTAATTCTTTCCTTCAATAAGATTTATATCCAGTCCCAGGCTCTGAAGCTCCTTGGTCAACACCCTGAAAGATTCGGGCATCCCAGGTTCAAGCACATTCTGACCCTTGACAATTTTCTCGTACATGCGGGTTCGACCGGTCATGTCATCGGATTTTACTGTGATAAATTCCTGGAGGGCATGGGCCGCCCCATAGGCCTCCATGGCCCACACTTCCATCTCTCCCAGTCGCTGTCCGCCAAACTGGGCTTTACCGCCCAGGGGCTGTTGGGTGACCAGGGAGTAGGGGCCGATGGAGCGGGCATGGAGTTTGTCATCCACCAGATGATGGAGCTTGAGCATATACATGATACCCACGGTGATGGGCTTGTCAAAGGGCTCACCCGTACGTCCGTCATAGAGAATTGATTGACCTGACGGATGAAGACCGGCAAAGGAGATAAGCGATTTAATCTCTTCTTCCGAGGCCCCGTCAAAAACCGGTGTGGCCATGTGAACGCCATTTTTATAATAATTGGAAAACAGCGTCAATGCCATTTCATCCATCTGATCCACGGTTTCAATGAACTTTTTCTCATCTTCATTTACCAGTGGCGGCATGGGTTCACCCAGGGTGTAGTGCGCCTCAAAATCAAAATCTTTCACATCTTCCACACCGGTGATTTTCTTTTTCAACGGCGGCGTGGTGAAAATGCGTTTCAATCTTTCCTTGAGCTCATCATGTTTTTTCTCCTCCATGAGATCTTCAATCTGACGTCCAAGGCCCCTGGCGGCACATCCAAGATGAATCTCAAGGATCTGCCCAACGTTCATTCGGGAGGGAACACCAAGGGGGTTGAGCACCATATCCACGGTGCGGCCGTCTTCAAAGTAAGGCAGATCTTCCACAGGAAGAATTCTTGACACAACACCCTTGTTTCCATGGCGGCCTGCCATCTTATCACCCACAGAAAGCACCCGTTTCATGGCAACATTGATCTTGATGAGTTTTAAAACACCCGGGGGCAGATCATCGCCTTTTTCAAACCGATTCACCTGGCGGTTAAAATGATCCCTTGAATCCTGAATCTGCTTTTCCGCCCGCTCCAAAATGGTCTGTGCCATCTCGGTGACATCGGGGTCATCAACGGCCAGAGCCATGAGATCCGAAACAGACATTCCGTTCAATGTACCGGACAACACCGGTGTGCCCGAAGGAATAAGTACCTTTTTCCCCCGCTTCAAGTGGGTGGAAGTGGTGTGACCGGAAAGAATGCTTTCAAGCCGCTCCCATACATATTCAGTGATGATGTTGATCTCATCATCTCGATTTTTTTCCAGGGTTTCAATCTCGTGGTCTTCGATGTTCCGGGTACGATCATCCTTGGCCATGCCCCGGCGGGAAAAGACTTTGGCATCAATGACAATCCCCTCCACACCCGGCGGCACCCGCAGGGATGTATCTTTCACATCCCCTGCTTTCTCACCAAAAATTGCCCGTAGCAGTTTCTCCTCCGGTGAAAGCTGGGTTTCCCCCTTGGGGGTTACCTTGCCCACCAGAATATCACCGGGCTTTACCTCGGCACCCAAACGGATAATACCGCTTTCATCCAGATCTTTCAGGGCATCTTCACCCACATTGGGAATATCCCGGGTGATCTCCTCCTTGCCCAGCTTGGTATCCCTTGCCACCACTTCAAATTCTTCAATGTGCACAGAAGTGTAAACAGCATCTTTTACCAGGCGTTCACTGACCAGAATGGAATCCTCATAATTATAGCCGCCCCAGGGCATGAAGGCCACCACCACATTTTTACCCAGTGCCAGCTCTCCAAGATTGGTGGAGGGACCGTCGGCAATTACCTGGTTTTTCTTTACCTTTTCTCCCTTTTGTACAATGGGACGATGATTAAAGCAGGTATTTTGGTTGGATCGAACAAACTTGGAACAGGTATAGATGGAAACAAGGCTGGATGCATCCTTGTCCTTGGTGTCGATATTTTTAATGACAATGCGTTTGGCATCCACATCCACCACTTCACCGGCTTCATCGGCAACAATGGACACACCGGAATCCCTGGCAACAACCCCTTCAATGCCGGTGCCCACCAGGGGCGCCTCACTGCGAATCAAAGGCACTGCCTGGCGCTGCATGTTAGACCCCATGAGTGCCCGGTTGGCATCATCATTTTCAAGAAAAGGAATAAGAGAGGCAGACACTGAAACCAACTGGTTGGGAGAAACATCCATGAACTGAATTTCATTTTTATCCACCATTTCAAAGTTACCCTCCACCCGGCAGGTGACATGATCCCTTAAGAATCGACCGTCCTGATCAATGACGGCATTGGCCTGGGCAATGGGATGCTGCTTTTCTTCAAAGGCGGACAGATGCCTGATCTCCCGGGTGGCACTTCCGTCACCGGCGATGCGGTAAGGGGTTTCCACAAACCCAAACTGATTCACCCGGGCATAGGTACAAAGGGAAACAATGAGACCAATATTGGGTCCTTCCGGGGTTTCAATGGGACAAATTCGTCCATAATGGGAAGGGTGCACATCCCTGACTTCAAAACCTGCCCGCTCCCGGGTCAAACCACCCGGTCCCAGGGCACTGAGACGACGTTTATGGGTGGTTTCGGAAAGGGGATTGGTCTGATCCATGAACTGGGACAGCTGACTGGTACCAAAAAACTCACGCACAACCGCTGATACGGGCTTTGGATTCACCAGATCATGGGGCATCATGGCATCCACTTCCTGCATGCTCATGCGCTCTTTAATGGCCCGTTCCATGCGTACCAGGCCGATGCGGTACTGATTTTCAAGCAATTCACCCACAGCCCGTACCCGCCGATTCCCAAGGTGATCAATATCATCCACGGCCCCCTGGGTATCCTTTAGTTCGGCAAGGGTGTATGCAGTGAGCAAAATATCTTCTTTTCTTAAGGTCTTCACCTGAATACCGGTGTTCACCCCCAACCGGTGATTCATTTTCAAGCGTCCCACATCGGAGAGATCATAGTAGGCAGACTTGAAAAACAGATGATCAATGAAATCCTGGGCCACTTCGGGCGTGGCAGGATTTCCCGGTCTAAGACGTCGGTAAATCTCTATCAGTGCTTCGGAACGCGAGGTGATCTTGTCAACGGACAGGGTTTTTCGCATGGAATCAGAACTATAAGAATCCACGTAAAGAACCCGAAAGGTGTCCCGGCCCAGCTCCACGATCTTATCAAGGAGCTCCTGGTCTATGAGATCCCCGGCATGGACAACTACCTCATCGGTCATGGGGTCCACAATGGCCTCGGCAAAACCCTTGCCATAGAGCTCTTCCGGGGCAATGGGGATGTACTCAAGCCCGGCTGCCTGGAGTTGCTTCAGGCTTCGCTGGGTAAAAAGCCGCCCTTTTTTAACTGCCACATCATCGGTTCCAGGCAAAATAACATCATAGCTGGCCCGCTGACGCTTCAAATGCTTGGGAATGAACTCTTTGAAAAAGAGACCGTCCTTGAGAACAATTCTCTCTTTTTCATAAAAAAAGCTTAAAATATCTTCATTGGTATACCCAAAAGCTTTAAATAGAATGGTCACGGGAAATTTTCGACGGCGGTCAATGCGGATATTGACAATATCCTTGGGGTCAATCTCCATGTCAATCCAGGAACCCCGCACTGGGATAATCCGTGCCGTATAAACAATTTTACCCGACGAATGATTTTTCCCTTTGTCGTGATCAAAAAAAACACCGGAAGATCTGTGAAGCTGACTGACAACAGCGCGCTCTGTTCCGTTGATGATAAAGGTTCCACGTCGGGTCATCAACGGGATGGTTCCAAAGTATATTTCCTGCTCTTTGATGTCCCGGATGGTGGTAACACCCGCATCTTTGTCAACATCATATACAGCAAGTCTAACCCGAATATTCACGGGAATTTCATAGGTCATGCCCCGGCTGATACATTCCTGGATGGAATGTTTTATCTCACCAAAGGAATAGGACACATATTCAAGGGAAGACGTTCCGGTAAAGTCCTTAATGGGAAAAACGGATTTAAAAACCGAATGTATTCCTGTGTCCTCTCTGTTTTCAGGAAGGACATCTCTTTGTAGAAATCGCTCAAAGGAGGTGCGCTGCATTCCGATGAGATCCGGAATTTCAACAACCCTGCTCTTACTTCCAAACTCTTTTCTGATGCGCTTGTGTGCCAGAAGGCTCCCGGTCATGGTATCTCCAAATAATGGTTTATTATAACCGTGAAAGCGGAGACAGAGTCCATAAGACCTTGCCTCCGCATCGTGTGAGTGCAAATAACAATTTTTTTCAGATACTTACATAACAGGCTTTTTTATTTAACAGTTACCTGTGCACCAGCACCCTCAAGTTGTTCTTTAATTTTTTCAGCGTCTTCTTTGGCAATACCCTCTTTCACAGGTTTAGGAGCACCGTCAACCAGGGCTTTGGCCTCTTTCAGACCCAGACCGGTGATGGCACGAACCTCTTTAATGACACCGATTTTCTTGTCACCGGCAGCTTCAAGAATAACATCAAACTCAGTCTGCTCAGCAGCAGCGGCACCGTCACCGCCTGCAGGAGCAGCCATGGCCATGGCCACGGGGGCAGCAGCAGAAACACCGAATTTTTCTTCCAGTTCTTTTACCAGCTCAGAAAGCTCAAGAACGCTCATGTTTGCTATGAATTCTACAACATCTTCTTTGGTTACATCACCCATTGTTTATCTCCTTAAACGCACAAGGCGCATTTTAACATATATATATTTTCAAAAATTAAATAAATTTTTAAGCAGCTTCTTTCTGATCTTTGATGGCATTCATAACATTCACCAATGCCGTGGGAACGCCATTGAGGACGCGAACCATGGACGTTGGAACCGCATTCATGGCAGACAGAACCTGGGCAAGCAGGACTTCCCTTGAAGGCATGGTGGCCAGGGCTTTAATTTCATCCATGGACAATGCCTTGCCATTCATGGCAGCGGTCTTAATCTCAAGCTTGTCATTGTCCTTGGCAAATTTAACCAGAACCTTTGCAGGCGCAACAGGATCATCCTTGCTGGTGATTATCGCATTGGGACCTTTGAAAGCATCATCAATTACAGAGACATCCGTCCCTTTGGCTGCCATGGAGAGCAATGTATTTTTAACAACCTCCATACTGGCACCTTCTTTACGAAGCTCAGCCCGCAATGTTGTCATGGACTCAACATCCAAGCCCTTGTAATCAACAAGCACTGTGATCTGGGACTCTGCCAGTCTGGCATTCAAGTCCGCAACCAATTCTTTTTTTTCAGATAAGTTCAATATTCAAACACCTCCTTCCCATATATTAATTTTTCAGAGGTGCCAACTGTGCCAAAACATAACGCTGTCTCGGCAGGCCGGCATCGCCGATTAGACATAAAGCAAGGCTTTATGCACCTACTGTCTTGGACAGGCAAACAGTAATCTATATTATTATTAAAGCACAAAAAAAATTATTTAATTAAAAGAGGATCAATCTTGATACCGGGCCCCATGGTGGTGGAAACGGTAATCCCCTGAACATAAGTTCCTTTGCTGGCTGCGGGCTTCAGAGCAACGACTTTATTAATAAAGGCCCTGATATTTTCCACCAGTTTTTCAACACCAAAGGAGGCTTTTCCCACAGGAGCATGGACAATCCCGGCCTTTTCAACCCTGAAATCAATTTTACCGGCTTTAAGCTCATCAATGGCACGGGCAACCTCAAAGGTAACAGTACCGGTCTTGGCATTGGGCATTAAGCCCCTTGGTCCGAGTACACGGCCAAGCTTACCAACGGTACCCATCATGTCCGGTGTGGCAATGGCACGGTCAAAACCGAACCATCCCGCTTTAATTTTCTCCACAATTTCATCGTTGGCAATGAAATCTGCACCCGCATCAAGGGCCTCTTTCTCTTTTTCACCCTTGGCGAACACCAGGACCTTCACTTCCTTACCCAGACCATTGGGAAGAACCACGGTCCCTCGAACCATCTGATCTGCGTGCCTTGGATCAACACCGAGTTTAACAGCAACATCAACAGTTTCGTCAAATTTTGCAAAGGATGAAGAGAGTGAGATCTCTATAGCTTTATCAAAATCGTATCGCGCTTGCCTGTCGATCTTTTTAACAATTTCTGTATATTTCTTACCATGCTTAGGCATCTTGTATCACTCACTCCTTAATAACAGTTAAACAACCTCTATCCCCATGCTTCTGGCGGTTCCTGCAATGATATTAACGGCAGCGTCCACATCATTGGCATTCAAATCTTCCATTTTTATATTTGCAATCTCCACCAACTGATCCCGGGAGACTTTTCCCACCTTATTACGATTGGGTTCACCAGAGCCCTTGGCAATATTGGCAGCCTTTCTAAGCAGCATGGAAGCCGGAGGGGTTTTTGTTATAAAGGAAAATGTTCGATCCTGAAAAACAGTAATAACCACCGGAATAATTGAGCCGGCATCGTTGGCAGTCCGGGCATTAAAGGCCTTGCAAAAGTCCATTATATTCACACCATGCTGACCCAGGGCCGGGCCAATTGGCGGAGAGGGATTGGCTTTACCTGCCGCGACCTGAAGTTTAATCTGCGCCATCACTTTTTTTGCCATCTTCTTTACTCCTGACACACGCTTTAATGTTTCTAAATTTTGTAAGAAAAACCCGTGCGAGCCACTGGTTTTTCAAGCTTTGTTGGGGGTGGACCGAGCTCAGAACAAGATCCGCCCGTGGCGGTTATATCTTTGTCACCTGGACAAAATCCAGCTCCACAGGTGTTGCCCTGCCGAAAATACTGACAAGCACTTTCACTTTGCCTTTTTCCGGATTCACTTCTTCCACAGTTCCGTTAAAATTCACGAAAGGACCGTCAGTCACCCGGACATCATCTCCAATTTCGAAAAAATACTTAGGCTGGGGCTTGGACTTCCCAAGCTCCATGCGCTGGATAATATCCGCAGCTTCTTTTTCACTGATGGGCGCAGGTCTGTTTTTGCCCCCAAGGAACCCGGTCACTTTGGCCGTGGATGTAACGATATGCCACGTTTCATCATTGAGCTCCATGTTCACCAGAATATATCCCGGATAAAATTTCCGTGAAGATTCCTTTTTTTTGCCGTTGACAAGTTCAACCACATGTTCGGTGGGAACCAGAACTTCACCAAACTTATCAGAACATCTTGCGTTCTTAATCTGGTCTTCCAGTGCCAGTTTCACCTTTTGCTCATAGCCTGAATACACATGAACCACATACCATTTGAGAGACAATTTCAACTCCCTTTTTATGCCAGAACAATTTGAACAAGCTTGGACAAGCTGATATCCACCAACCCGAGAAACGCACCAAGAATAAAGACCAGAATAATAACCACAAGGGTGGAACCCGCTGTCTGCTTACGCGAGGGCCATGTTACTTTTTTCAACTCCACACGGACTTCCCTTAAAAATTCCAGCCCCTTTTGAATAAAATTGGGATCAGAAGGAACCACAGGCGCCGCTGCCGGTCGATTTTCCCCACGTTTCTGGCCCGCTTTGACAGAAGAAGCTGCCGGACTGTTTTTTTCGTTGACTGACACCCCTGAAGATGCCTCACGTTTTCGAGTCTTGTCCGATGATACTTTCTTTTTCTGTAACCGTGCCATGCCACTCCTGTCGAATACAACCGCCATCTTTATGCTTACAAAGCAGCGTATTTCCTATCTTAAAATTTTACACAAAATCATTATCCACAAACAAAAATGGCAGGTCAGGAGGGACTCGAACCCCCAGCATCCGGATTTGGAGTCCGGCGCTCTACCAATTAGAGCTACTGACCTGCATTCACAAACATAACTGGATAATCAACTCAATTCTACAATATCAATGCACAGCCTACTTTGTTTCCTTGTGCAGAACATGTTTTTTGCAGAATCGACAATACTTCTCAAATTCAAGCTTATCCGGTGTGGTTCGTTTGTTTTTCGTCGTTGTGTAGTTCTTTCGCTTACATTCAGTACATGAAAGCGTAATATTTACTCTTGCCACAAGAAACTCCCTTAGATTCTATTCGATAGTTAGAGCTATTCGATAATTTCGCCGATCACACCGGCACCAACAGTGCGTCCACCTTCCCTGATGGCAAATCGAAGTTCTTTTTCCATGGCAATGGGGGCAATCAGTTCCGCAGAAATGCTTGCATTATCACCAGGCATGATCATCTCAACACCTTCTGCCAGATTTAAAACTCCTGTCACATCGGTGGTTCTAAAGAAAAACTGGGGACGATACCCGCTGAAAAAAGGCGTATGACGCCCACCCTCTTCCTTGCTCAGACAGTAAATTTCCGCCTCAAACTTGGTGTAGGGCTTAATACTACCGGGCTTGGCAACAACCTGACCCCTTTCAACAGCATCCCGCTTGGTGCCCCGCAGAAGCAGACCGACATTATCTCCGGCCTGACCTTCATCAAGGAGCTTTCGGAACATTTCAACACCGGTACAGGTGGTCTTTGTTGTCTCCCGGATACCCACCAGCTCAACCTCTTCTCCGGTTTTGATCACTCCGCGCTCAATTCGACCGGTAACAACCGTCCCGCGACCGGAAATACTGAACACATCCTCAATGGGCATTAGAAAGTCTTTATCTGTGTCGCGCACAGGCTCTTCAACATAAGAGTCAAGAACGCCCAGAAGCTCAGCAATACACTTGGCATCTTCACCATCGGGATCATCACACTCCAGAGCCTTCAAGGCAGATCCCCTGACTATGGGAGTATCATCTCCGGGAAATTCGTACTTATCCAGCAATTCCTGAAGTTCCATCTCCACCAGCTCAATGAGCTCCTCATCATCCACCATGTCGCATTTATTCAAAAACACAACAATACTGGGAACACCCACCTGGCGGGCAAGAAGAATATGCTCCCGGGTCTGGGGCATGGGGCCGTCGTCGGCACTTACAACCAGAACCGCGCCGTCCATCTGGGCAGCTCCGGTGATCATATTTTTGATATAATCAGCATGACCGGGACAATCCACATGGGCATAATGACGATTGGCAGTCTCATATTCAACATGGGCAGTGGCAATGGTAATACCCCGCTCACGCTCTTCGGGCGCCTTGTCAATCTCATCAAAGGGAATAAAATCACCATGACCTGCAAGAGCAGCATGCTTGGTAATTGCAGCAGTAAGAGTGGTTTTACCATGATCAATGTGACCGATGGTTCCGATATTGACATGCGGTTTGGTCCGCTCAAATTTTTCTTTTGCCATTTTAAACAGATCCTCCCTGGTGGGGTGGAGCCCATGAACGGATTCGAACCGTTGAACCTCTTCCTTACCAAGGAAGCGCTCTACCTACTGAGCTACATGGGCATTGTCCACTGAATAACTACGATGCAACTATTTATTATGAAGAAATCAAAATAAGGTGTGGAGCGGGAGACGAGGCTCGAACTCGCGACATTCAGCTTGGAAGGCTGAAGCTCTACCAACTGAGCTACTCCCGCTTTTATAAAGAAGCGACCGCCGCAAAAAAGACAATCGAAACTTAAAGCATACATTCAATGCAGTATGCGACCCCTGTCATTTTGAGATCTCCTACACGAACAATTTTGTGGTGGTGGGGGGAGGATTTGAACCTCCGAAGGCTGAGCCGTCAGATTTACAGTCTGATCCCTTTGACCACTCGGGAACCCCACCATTACATTTTTTTCTGGAGCCGATACCCCGAATCGAACGGAGGACATTCTCATTACAAGTGAGATGCTCTACCAGCTGAGCTATATCGGCATCATCATCCGCAGCTGTTCTGCCTTGCGAAAGACCCGGGGATAATAACAAAGCACCCCCCATCTGGCAATCCCCAAAAAATGAGTTTAAAAATGATAAAAGCAGATTAAAACAGATTAAAAACCAAATTCAATCTATTTTCATCTGAATACTACTATTTTAAAGACTTATTGCTGTTTTTCACTATTTATTCAATTTTAATCAACAAATTCATTCCATTTGCCTCTGTGATCACCGGGTTCATATTTACTTGACACCTGTATATTATTCCGATAACAATAATCCCTGTGAATATGCTTTGGAGCCCGGGGTTTAACCGTCCCGGTGAACAAATGGCTCCGGGGATCAGGCTTGATTCAAATATTAACCCCATATCCAACAAGATCTATTTTTCATACAACTCGCCTGGGGAACCCTGTAATAATCCCCGTGAAAATTTTTATTAAAAGTCTGCCCCACCCCGTCAATCCTTGTACAAAAAAGCAGTTCACCGTCACTTCAACCCAAAACCGCATACCCAAGAGACGATGATATCACCATGAATAAAAATAATATTGGCACAGGCCTGAAAATTGTTTCATTGATCGGCATCTTTTATCTCACCGGCTGTACCCATACCATGAACACCGCTTCCACCTCTCCCCCCACCCAGCCTCCGGCATCAACCTTATCAGGATTACAGCCATCCACCGTTCACCAGCGTTTTTTAAAAGATTTTTCCCAAAATGAAACAATAGAAAATGAAGGGCCATGCGAAAAAACATCAAGCACAGACAATGCCCCCCTTCCCGTTTCCGCCACAGACAAATCCATCCCAATGGCCCAGGAAGGCATTGATCATGCCCTGGAGCTGTGCGAATCGGCCCAGGATTTCTGGGAAAAAGGCGAACTTGAGAGCGCACTCAATGAGCTGGACATTGCCTATGCCACCATCCTGGACCTGGATCTTCGGAATCAGCCTGAACTGAACCAGCAAAAAGAAGATCTTCGGTACATGATTGCCAAACGCATCCTTGAAATTCATGCGTCCCGCCATATTGTGGTCACAGGGGAGCACAACGCCATTCCCCTGACCCTTAATACCCATGTCAAAAAAGAGATTGCCCGGTTCACCGGTCCTGAAAAACAATTTTTCATCCGCTCCATGAAAAGGGCGGGCCGCTATCGCCCTTATATTTTGGCTGAACTTAAAAAAGCAGGACTTCCCCAGGAACTCTCCTGGCTTCCCCTCATTGAAAGCGGTTTTAAGGTAAAGGCACTTTCCCATGCCAGGGCCCTGGGACTGTGGCAATTTATTCCCTCCACAGGATATAAGTTTGGTTTAAAACGCAACTACTTCATTGATGAACGCCTTGATCCCGAAAAAGCCACCCAGGCCGCCATTGCCTATCTTTCGGAACTGCACAACATTTTCGGAGACTGGGCAACGGTGCTTGCCGCATACAACTGTGGAGAAGGAAGGGTCTTAAAAACCATCAGAAGGCAAAAAACAAATTATCTTGATAATTTCTGGGATCTCTATGAAAAACTGCCCCGGGAAACCGCACGGTACGTTCCCCGATTTCTGGCCACCCTGCACATTTTAAAGAACCCGGAAAAATACAACATTGATCCCGGGAAAATAGACACACCCATTCCCTATGAAGTATTTACGGTGAAAAAACAGGTTTATTTGAAAAATATTGCCTCGGCCACCGGTGCTTCCCTTAACAGCCTTAAATCCCTGAATCCGGAGTTAAGATACGAACTTCTGCCTGCTGATCCCTACGAACTTCGAATTCCGCAAACAGCTGCCCATGGCTTCCTGGCCCGCTTTAAAACCATAAAACCGTCCAGGACACGTACCACGGAAAAAAAATATGTATACCATCGCGTAAAAAGGGGGCAGACCCTTTCCTCCATTGCCAGATACTACGGCACCACCTTGAAAACGGTGACATCCGCCAATGGGCTGTCCACCCGTTCTGTTATCAGAACAGGCAAGGTGCTGAAAATCCCGGCAAACAAAGTAAAAAAAAGAACTGCCCCCGCCAAAAAGAAAAAAAACCGCCGCGCCTCTGTGAGATACACCGTGAGATCCGGGGACAACCTCTGGCTCATTGCCAATAAATACGGCACCACCACCAAACGCATACAGGCAGCCAACAAACTTCGCTCCACCCGGTTGTATGCCGGCCAGAAACTGATCATCCCCGGCAGTTCTTCTTCCAAAACAAAAAAAAGGAAAAAAACTGTATCCTATCGGGTGAAATCGGGGGATAATCCCTTTACAATTGCACAAAAATATAATATGACACTCCAACGCCTGCTCTCATTGAATCGCCTTACCTCAAAAAGCAGGATCTACCCGGGGCAAAAACTCCTGGTGGAATAAAACATCCAAGGCCCCCGTAGCTCAGTGGATAGAGCATAGGATTCCTAATCCTTGAGCGCAGGTTCGATTCCTGCCGGGGGTACCATTCTCTAAGCGAAAAATCATGCCTGAAAATTTTACAACACCAGAACTCCTGGCACCGGCTGGAAATTTTGAAAAGCTGGAAGTGGCCATCCACTATGGTGCAGATGCTGTTTATCTTGCCGGAAAAGATTTCAGCCTCAGAAATCTCACCCACAACTTCACGGAACCGGAGATGGCAGATGCCATAAATCTGGCCCATAAAAACGGCGTCAAGGTTTATGTGGCCTGTAACATCTACTCCAGAAACCACGAACAGGAAAGGCTTGCAGACTTTCTTAAATGTCTCGGAGATATGGGTCCCGATGCCGTGATCATTGCTGATCCCGGCATTATCCTTCTTGCCGGAAAGCTCATACCCCATGTGGATATCCATTTGAGCACCCAGTCCAACACCACCAATTATAATGCCCTGGAATTCTGGAAACAGACCGGGGTGACAAGGGTGAACCTGGCCCGGGAACTGAGTCTCAAGGAGATCCGGGATATCAGCAAAAGAAATATTCTGGAAACGGAAACCTTCATCCACGGTGCCATGTGCATCTCCTACTCCGGCCGGTGTCTGCTGAGCAATTTTCTCACCCGGCGTGACAGCAACCGCGGGGCGTGCAGCCATCCCTGTCGATGGAAATACCGTGTGGAGGAAGAGCAGCGCCCGGGGCAGTATCACTCTTTAATGGAAGATGAAAGGGGCACCTATATTTTCAACTCCAAGGATCTTTGCATGGTACAGTTCATCCCGGAACTGATAAAAGCCGGTATCACTTCTTTAAAGATTGAGGGTAGAATGAAGGGCGTCAGTTATCTGGCATCGGTGGTGAAAACCTACCGGGAAGCCATTGATGCCTTTGTCCGCTCCCCAAAGAATTTCCAGGTCACAGAACAATGGAAAAAGGAGCTGGCCCTTGTTTATCACCGGGAATACAGCACAGGATTCTATTTTAATTCTCCGGATGAGATCATGCCAAACTATGCCAATTATCATACCGGGCTGATCCATGCATTCATTGGGCGGGCAAAAACATGTGTCCCCGGCAACCGGGTTACACTGGATGTGAAAAATAAGATCTCCCGGGGGGATGAAGTGGAAATCATGGTACCGGAAGGAATACCTGTTAAAAGCCGTGTGAAAAACATCATTGATGCATCGGGGATGACCATTGAGAACGGACAGCCAAATTCCAGTCCCACCCTGGAACTTGAACACCCCTGCAGGCCCGGTGACATCATTCGCAAAGTAAGCAGCTAAATGTATGAAATAATTGTGAAGGATATGGATCCGGGTCAGGTATAAATCATCTTAAAGGGGATGGGGGAATATTTACACACCCCGGGACGGGGAATGATCTGTTCCAGGGACACCGTCAACCAGTTGGTATCGGGATTTAAATCACGAAGGCGTCCTCCCTCGGGGGGCAGGGAGTGGCAGGTGTAGTCGTAATTGACATTAAATATGCACACAAGTTTCTTACCTTCTCTTGCAATGGCATAATTTTTTGTAAAGCTGTTCTGGGTGATCATGGCACTTTTGGCAATCTCTCTGACCTCATCCCGGGAAAATCTGGCCAGTACAAATTTGGACAACCCGTTCTCCCCCAGTTTCAGCAATGCCCGGGACTCGCTGCTTCCCACATATATGGTCTTGATGCCCCTTATTTTTCTAAGATACTGTGCCGCCACAATGGCGGCTGTGCGCCGGCCCCCGGCCATCACTGGCACACCATGATACTCAAAAAATTTTTTTTGAAAATTTTCCGCGTATTTATCTCCTTTTTCATAAAGATCCTTGGAAATATATCTCAAATAAATGGCAAGGTCCTCGGCTGCATCGGCAATGGGCCAGTCCACCCGTACATGAAAATGGGTCAGAGCATACCGGCTCTTGGAATTCATATCCCGCTGGATCAACAGGGCATAATCCACAGGCATAAGGGATTTCATGAAGTCAAAAAAACCATCGGTTTCCAGGAATTTAACATTACGGTTAAAATCCATCACACTGGGAAATTCCTTATGTTTTAACAGATTGGTCTTGGTGGTTTTATTGATATCAAAAAAACGGATGTATTTTTTATGCTGATCATCAACATGATCCTCCAGAAACAAAATCAAGAATGAATTCTGACACTCAAACTCAACACTGGGAATCCTTGCCCGGGGTTTCATCTCCCGGGTCTCCACAAATGGATACCGTTTATTCTCCCTTAAAAAATTATTATATGAATCCACCAGGGAATATTCAATGACAAATTGATCCATCTCATCCCGGAGAACTTCATAGTAGGAGCGTCGCAGTTTTTCATCCCGGCTCAACGCATCTCTGGGGCAACAAAATTCCATATTATATTTTATCCAATTTTTCAAGGGCTGTCACACCGGGCAGTGTACGTCCCTCCATGAGATAAAGAAAGGCCCCGCCACCTGTGGAGATGTAATCCATTTTTTCTGTTACCCGACACACATTCACCGCAAGTCCGGTGTCCCCGCCACCCACCACGCAAAATCCCCGGGATGCGGCAATGGCCTGGGCAACGCCGCAGGTTCCACTGCGAAAACGTTCCATTTCAAAGACCCCCATGGGGCCGTTCCATACAATTGTTGCCGAGGTCTCCACAGCCCTGGAAAAGGCTGCTGTGGTTTCAGGGCCGATATCCATGACCATCCATTGCCGGGGAATATTCTCCACAGACACGATCTTCTTTTCTGCATTTTTGTCAAACGTTTCTGCAATCACCACATCCACGGGCAGAAGGCAATTGACCTTTTTTTCCGCGGCTTTTTTAAGAATCTCTCCAGCCGTGGCCACAAGCTCATCCTCAACCATGGATGCCCCCACATCAATGCCCCGGCTTTTTAAAAAAGTGTTGGCCATGGCCCCTCCGATGATCAGGGTGTCCACATGATTAATAAGATTATTCAAGGCGGAAAGCTTACTTGAAACTTTGGCACCGCCCACAACGGCAGTCAAGGGACGCTTTGGAGCCTCCACAGAATTTCGATAACAGGCAATCTCTTTTTCCAGTAAAAAACCGGCCCCGGACATCTTCACCACACGGGAAATACCCACCACCGAGGCCTGGGTTCTGTGTGACACGGAAAAGGCTTCGTTAACAAAACAGTCGCAAAGGGCGGCAAACTGTTTTGCAAATTCTGGATCATTGGCTTGTTCTTCCCCATGAAACCTTAAATTTTCCAGCAGTACAATATCTCCCGGTACCATTTTTTCAACGGCGGCGTGAACCTCCGGTCCAATGCAGTCATTGACAAAGGTAACAGGATGGGAAAGAAGTGCTTCCAGCCGCCTTGCCGCAGGGGCCAGGGAAAGTTCCGGCACCCGCTTGCCCCTGGGGCGGCCCATGTGGGAAATTAATATAATCCGGGTGTCATGTTCAAGCAGATAACGAATCAGGGGAAGGGTGGCCTTTATTCTGTTATCATCGGTGATGACCTGGTGTTCATCCAGGGGTAAATTATAATCCACACGCACCAGCACCCTTTTACCTTCCAGATCAAGATCTTTTACTGATTTCATTTTTTTCCCCAAATTTTTTTTTTTGCCTGTGAAGTTTCTTTTTTTTGGACCAGCGCTCAAGAAAACCAATGGCACCGGCTTTTTCCCCCCGCCTTACCATCTCTTCTTTTACATTGAGTCCCCCGGTGCCGGACATGGCCTGTCTAAGACAATCGGTTTTATGGATGCAGCCCATGCACACCTCCGGTGTCTGCCTGAGTCCCCGGTCCCCCATGGGAAATACTTTTTCAAGTTGCCCAAAACATTGCGGAAGAGATCTTTTCCCCGGATCAGCCATTTTGTTCAAACTCCCTGTTAAATTCAGCAATATAGCCCTGTTCAGCAAAACTGTAAAACCCGCTGCCCCCGGTGATCATGTGCTCATGGACCGTGATACCCACATGGCGCAGGGCAAAGACCAGTCGTTTGGTGATGGCAATATCTTCCGGTGAAGGGGAGACATCCCCCGAGGGATGGTTGTGGGCAAAAATGATGGCTGCAGCCCTGTGCTCCAGGGCCTTGACAATCACTTCCCTTGGATAAACAGAACTCATGGTCAAGGTGCCTTCAAAAAGAATTTCCATGGCATTGACCCGGTTCTTGGCATCCAGAAAAATCCCGGCAAACACCTCTTTATTTTTCCTTCCAATGGCATGACTCAAATAGGTTTTGAGTTCCCGGGAATTGCCAAGAATCTCCCCATGAATCACCCGGGAGGCAAGATATCTGTCTGAGACATCTTTTATCAGGCGAAGTCCCAGAATGTTGGATGGACCAATGCCCTTGACCCGGGCAAGCTCTTGGGGATTGGCCTCAAACACCCCCTGGAGGGTCTTAAATCGTTCCAATAATGCCTTGGCCCGGTCTTTACAATCCTGTCGAGGGGTGTTCAGGGTCAACAAAAGTTCAATGACTTCATAATCGAGAAATCCGGCAAGCCCTCCTTTGAGGAACCGTTCCCGCAATCGTTTCCGATGGCCCCGACCTTTATGATTGTCCTGCGTCTCCTTGCCCATGTTCACCATCATCCGTTTCCGGCGCATCCTCCCCAGGGGCCGATTCAGCACTTTTATCCGGGACCTCCCGGGGGGTATCTTCTTTATGATCCTCGGAAAGAGGCGTCTCTTCCTCAGGAAGTCTTGCCGCCCCAATGAGTTTTTCCCGGTCAGAAAGATTGATCAATTTTACCCCCTGGGTGTTTCGGCTGATCACTGAAATGCTGCTGATGTCGGTGCGAATGAGTTTTCCCTTGTCTGTTACCAGCATTAACTCATCTTTGTCTTCCACCAGCAATAAAGAAACCATCTGGCCGTTACGCTGGGATGTTCTGATGGAAAATACCCCCTTGCCTCCCCGGGTCTGGCATCGATACTCCTCAATATTGGTGCGTTTGCCATACCCATTTTCAGTCACGGTTAAAAGGGTTTCTCCATGGCTCAAAACTTCCATACCCACCACATGGGAATCTTTTTCACCGATGCGCATGCCACGGACCCCCATGGAGCCCCGGGCCGTGGATCGGACCTCTGCTTCGTGAAAGCGAATCACCTTGCCTTCATTGGAACCCAAGAAAATCTCCATATTGCCATCGGTGATGCCTGCGGCAATGAGCTCATCGTCGTCAGCAAGTTTAATACCGATAAGTCCCCCGGAACGGGGTCGGGAGTAAGCCATGAGGTCGGTTTTTTTCACCCTGCCCCGGGCCGTGGCCATGACCACATATTTATTTTCCGTGAACTCAGGCACTGTCAGCACCGTGGCAAGTTCTTCTCCTTCATCCAGATTCAACAGGTTTACAATGGCCTTTCCAAGACTTGAACGACTGGCCATGGGAAGTTCATACACCTTACTCTGGTACACCTTGCCCATGTTGGTGATAAATAAAAAGGTATGGTGGGTGGAGGCCACAAAAAGGTGTTCCACAAAATCATCCTCTTTTGTGCCCATGGCCATCTTGCCCTTGCCGCCCCGGTGCTGGGTGGCATAAAGAGTGATGGGATTTCGTTTAATATAGCCGCTGCGGGAGATGGTCACCACCATGTCTTCTTCGGCAATGAGATCTTCAATATTGATATCACCGGTACTTTCAACAATGCGGGTGCGTCTTTCATCGGAAAACTCTTCCTTAAGGTTCTCCATCTCCTCTCTGATAATTCCCCGAACGACTTGGTCACTGGAGAGGATTTCCTGGAACCAGGCAATATCCTTTTGCAATGCCGCATACTCTTCCTCAATTTTATCCCGTTCAAGGCCGGTGAGACGCTGAAGACGCATGTCCAATATGGCCTGGGCCTGGATTTCTGACAATTCAAATTCAGCAACCAACCCTTGTTTTGCAGCTTCCGGGGATCGGGACGAACGGATCAGGGCCACCACCCGGTCCAGCTGATCAAGCGCCACCCGCAGTCCTTCAAGTATATGTGCCCGCTCCTGTGCTTTTCTCAGGTCAAACCGGGTTCTCCGCAAAATCACATCCTTGCGATGCTTGATAAAATGTTCCAGCAGCTCCTTAATGGTAAAAAGTTCTGGACGCTTGTTAACAACCGCCAGAAAAATAATACCAAAGCTGGACTGCATGGCTGTATGTTTGTAAAGCTGATTGATAACCACTTCGGAAAATTGATCTTTTTTCAGGCCGACAGCAATTCTCATGCCGTCACGGTCGGACTCATCCCTTACAAATGAGGCCCCCTCAATGACCCGGGTCTTCATGAGTTCTGCGATCTTTTCCACCACCCTTGCCTTGTTCACCTGATAGGGCAGCTCTGTGACAACAATTGTTTCCCGCTTGGTTTTCTTGTTTTCCTCCACCTCAATTTTAGCCCGCATCACCACAACCCCCCGGCCGGTGGTGTATGCATCATGGATACCGTTTTTCCCATATATCATACCGGCGGTGGGAAAATCAGGCCCAGGCACATGGGTCATGATCTCGGGGATGGAGATGGTTGGGTTATCCAGCAATGCAATAACGGCATTGGCAACCTCTTTGATGTTGTGGGGAGGAATATTGGTGGTCATACCAACGGCAATACCCGAAGAGCCATTGACCAGGAGAGCCGGTAACCGGGTGGGCAGCACCGACGGTTCCTCCATGGTTTCATCATAATTGGGAATCCAGTCCACGGTTTCTTTTTCAAGATCCGCCAGCATCTGGTGGGCCACCTTTTTCATGCGGATTTCCGTGTACCTCATGGCCGCCGGAGAATCTCCGTCCACGGAACCAAAATTTCCCTGGCCGTCCACCAGGGGATAACGCATGGAAAAATCCTGGGCCATGCGTACAATGGTGTCATACACCGCAGAATCACCATGGGGATGATACTTACCAATCACATCACCCACCACGCGGGCGGATTTTTTATAGGATTTATTCCAGTCGTTGCGCAGCTGACGCATGGCAAAAAGCACCCGTCGATGAACAGGTTTGAGGCCGTCTCGAACATCGGGAAGGGCCCGGCCGATGATGACGCTCATGGCATATTCGAGATAGGACTGCTTCATCTCCTTCTCGATGCTTGTTACATTGTTGTCTTGGTTTATCATTCACTGTCCTTTAGGAACTTTACAACGGATATTATCAATCCAGATGAATCCTGGGGAAATGCCTGGGAACCGGATGTGCCGGGTTCAAGGCATTGCAGGCAGCTGTACCACACCGGGTTTGCAAGGCTCAATTCAGCTGCCGGAAAAAACGTTGGGGGGAATATTAAAGAGTAAAACTCGTGTAAAATAAGTGGCAGAAGCAGTGGCAGGTTTTGCATACAAGCGCCACGGGCGGACCGTGTTCTAACCTTGGCCCACCCACAACAACACTTGAAAATCCGTCAGGTTTGCCGGGTTTTTCATTTAAAAAATGAAACAAAATTTTTAATCAGTGCTGTGGAATTTATAACGACAAATAATATCGGATGTCCTGATGCTGTGCACAACATATTCCAGGTTTTTCAAAGCGGTTTACTTACGGCCGGTACACCCTACGGCTGCCAGCAAAAGTACGCATTCATAAATAATCACCTGAACAAAGCTTCCAAAAAAATGATACACAATACCACCACCGATGATCGCCGGAACGGCGGAAAAAATCATGATACCCAATTTCCTGCTGATGTCCATAGCTTCAAGCTCCCCTGTTTTATTTGCACCTGTTACGGTTTTTAAAAATTCCCTTGGTAACCAAGAGGACTTTCCTGTTTTTATTGTGGGCAAATTCAAGTGCCGCAATACACGATCTGCCCATTGTGAAAATTTCCCGGGGTTCCGGGAAATTTTCACATATTATTGTGGGCCCCAGATGTGAAAATATGGGCCCGGCCACGGCTATTTCCAATAAACCGCCGCAGCGGACCGTATTCTGATCCGGTTCCACCCACAACAAAGCTTGAAATACACCTCTGATTTGCGGAGTATTTCATATAACTGCCATGGGCAGACCTTATTCTGAACTCGGTCTGGCCACAACAAAGATTGAAATACATCCCTGATTTGCGGAGTATTTCATATAAAAAAAAGAAATAACGCGAATACGCCTTCATGCTTCATTGTGGGCAAACCAAGATGCAACATGCGGTCTGCCCTTGGCAGTTATAAACAATCTGTTTTTTTACCACCGGGAACGCTTCAAGTAAAGTAAAATTTACCGTTCAATGACCATGGCCATACCCATGCCGCCGCCAATACACATGGAAATAAGACCGGTGCCGTATCCCTTTCTCTTCATTTGATGAATGGCAGTGACCATTTGTCTGGCACCGGTGCATCCAATGGGATGACCCAATGAAACACCGCTTCCCAGCTCATTGGGTTTTTCCACATCAATGTTGAGCTCCCTCATGCATCCGATGGCCTGGGCGGCAAAGGCCTCATTGAGTTCCACCATATCAATATCACCCATGGCCATGCCGGTGGTGGAGAGCACCTTGTTAATGGCCGGTACCGGTCCCAGCCCCATATAGGCAGGATCAAGTCCACCGGCGGCAAAGGATTTTATCCGGGCAATTTTTTCAAGGCCCAGGGCGTCGGCTTTTTCTTCTGTCATGAGCAGCACTGCAGCGGCCCCGTCATTAATGCCCGATGCATTTCCTGCGGTGACACTGCCGTCCTTTTTAAAGGCAGGCCTTAATTTGCCCAGTTTTTCCATGCTGGTCTCCATGGGCCGTTCATCCACATCCACCACAACCTCTTTTCGCCGGGACATGAACGACACAGGGATGATCTCCTGGGCAAAGGTACCGTCCTTGATGGCTCCCAGGGCCCGGGTATGGCTCATCAAAGCCAGCTCATCCTGTTCCTGGCGGGTGATGCCGTATTTTGCCACAATGTTTTCCGCTGTCAGTCCCATGTGATATCCATAAAAAATTTCGTAAAGACCGTCAAACACCATCAAATCATAGATGTCACCGGTGCCGGTGAGTTCCATGCGATGGCCCCAACGTGCCTTGGGCAGTGCCATGGGGGCATTGCTCATACTCTCCTGGCCCCCGGCAAGGATAACATCTGCTTCTCCGGTCATGATGGCCTGGGCCCCCAGGGCAATGGCCTTGAGTCCGGAACCACATATTTTATTGGCAGTGAATGCCGGGGTAAAGCGGGGGATACCGGCGGCGATCATGGCCTGGCGGGCCGTATTCTGTCCCTGGCCTGCCTGGAGCACATTCCCCATGATGACCTCATCAATGTGCACCGGAGTAAGGGATTCATCGTAGTCATAGCCCTTTTTTTCAAGGTCAATCTGTCCCTGATCCTTGAGGGTGTCAGGACCAAATGCCTTAATGGCTTCATCCGCTTCAGGGCGCAGGCCCGCCCGCTTTAAAACCGATTTCATCACTGTGGCACCGAGCTCAACAACAGATACACTTTTTAACGAACCGCCAAAGGACCCAACAGGTGTTCTGACACCACTTACGATCACAACATCTTTCATTTTTTTCTGTCTCCGATGTGTTGATGCTCCCCCCGGCAAAACGCGTTGCCTGAATCAAACAAAGCCGCTGCAAGCGCCATGGGGAAGACAAGATTTTTTCCGACGGTACAGCCCCATGATAGCACCGGGGCCACCCATCGCTGGATACGCAATGATTTAATTTCAAACGGTTGTATGGAAATGAAACACGGGGCAGGCGGTGATGTTTTTAGCAGTCAGCATGGCGTACATCAAGGAACGGCGGCCCCATCCCATAACAGTCCGGATAAAAGCAAAATCATCGAATGAAACTGTTTCTACCATGAATCCATAGCAAACTTAAACAAAACATACAAGGAATTACAGCCATATTGGCTACTCTGATTTTGCTTCAGAATCTGTTAGAAATTCAACAAGTTACTTCTTCTCTCTTCCAGCATCATGCCTGTGAATGCGTTGCCGGGCCTCCAGACGATTTTTCACAGTTGCTTCATATCCCCGGGCCGTGGGATCATAAAAAGAGCAACCGTCAAGTTCCCGGGGAAGATATTCCTGGGGCACATACCCCCCGGGATAATCATGGGCATATTTATACCCGGCATGATATCCCTGCTGCTTCATCACCTCGGTGGGGGCATTTCTGATGTGCAGGGGAACGGGCAGATAACCGGTATTTTCCACCTCCCGGCGCACAGCCTTCCCTGCCATGTACACGCGATTGCTTTTGGGTGCCGTGGCCAGATATATGGCGGCCTGGGCCAGACAGTCATCCCCTTCGGGGTGTCCCAGAAACCGGAACGCTTCCAGGGCATTCAGGGCAACGGTCAATGCCCCGGGATCTGCAAGGCCCACATCTTCCACAGCAAAGCGCACCATGCGCCTGAGGATATACAAGGGATCTTCCCCGGCTGACATCATGCGGGTCATCCAGTACAATGCAGCGTCAGGGTCACTGCCCCGAAGACTTTTGTGAAAGGCGGAGATAAGATTAAAATGCTGATCTCCACTTTTATCATACCTCAACGCCTTTTTCTGCACCGCCTGCTCCACATCTGCAAGGGTGACATCCATGGGGGCACCTGTACTGCCACTTTTCACATCCGGCGTGCTTTGCCGGGCAAAGCCGGCAGCAGCCTCCAAATTTGTCAGGGCAATGCGGACATCGCCGTCAGAAACAGCGGCAATGTGATCCAGGGCCTCCCCTGACATGGTCAGATTCATATGCCCAAGGCCCCGCTCCCTGTCTGTTAAAGCACGCTCCAGGATAAGGCGAATCTGCTTTTTACTCAATCGCTTCAAAGCCACCACACGACACCGGGAGACCAGAGCCGGAATCACTTCAAAAGAGGGATTCTCCGTGGTGGCACCCACAAGAATAATAAGGCCCTTTTCAACATGATGGAGAAAGGCATCCTGCTGGGCTTTGTTAAAACGATGAATCTCATCCACAAACAAAATGGTTCTCCGGGCATGGAGCCTGCGCTGTTCCCCGGCGGCATCAATGACTTTGCGGATCTCTTTTACCCCGGAAAGCACCGCAGAAATTTCCATGAAATGGGACCGGGTCTCCCGGGCAATGATACCTGCAATGGTGGTTTTACCGCACCCCGGCGGTCCCCAGAGAATAATGGAAAAAAGGCGATCATCGGCAATGGATCGACACAGCAGCGAATCCCGGCCCACCACATGGGCCTGTCCCACCACCTCTTCAAGGTGCCGGGGACGCATGCGATCGGCCAGGGGCGCATGGGACAGCTGCTCTGCCATACCCGCATCAAACAGATCCATTTATTTATCCATCCCGTCCCGGGCCCGTTTCCTACGCTGTTGTTCCATGCGCGCTTTTTTTCGACGGGTGGTGGTTTTAAATTTCTTTTCCGTATACCGTTTTTCAGCCACGGTTTTTCCGGTGAACTCCATTTTTCCGGTTTTCTCCCGGAAATAGAGATTAATGGGGGTTTTTTCCAACTCTGCCATTTCCCGTATCTGATTAATCAGATAACGCTTGTAGGAAAAATGAACCGCTTCGGGATAATTAACAAAACAGACAATGGTGGGCGGCTTCACCGACACCTGGGTGGCATAAAAAAATTTCAGCCGTTTGCCCTTGTGAAGGGAGGGCTCTGAACGATAAATGGCATTTTCAATAATTCGATTGAGCAACCCTGTGTTTATGCGGTAATTATACTCGTCATACACCGATTCCACCATGGAGAAAATCTTATGGGTTCGCTGGCCCGTGAGGGCAGAAACGGTGATGGCCGGGGCAAAGGATAGAAACTTGGATTTCATCCTTAACTCTTCCATAAACATCTTTTGATTCTTTTCCTCCTTATCCAGCAGATCCCATTTATTCAACACAAAAACAGCGCCACACCCCCGGTCATGGGCATAGCCTGCAATGGTGATATCCTGGTCTGTGACCCCCTCACTTGCATCAACAAGAATCAGTGCCACATCACAGCGATCCAGGCTTTTCAACGCTTTGAGAATGGAATATTTTTCTATTTTTTCCCGAACCTTTCCCTTGCGGCGAATACCTGCGGTATCAATGAGACGGAATGTTTTGCCATCCTTGTCCATGGTAAGATCAATGGCATCCCTTGTGGTACCGGCCTTTTCACTGACCACCACCCGTTTGGTGCCAAACAAACGGTTAATCAGGGAGGATTTCCCCACATTGGGCCGCCCAGCCACGGCAATACAGATTTCCTGGTTTTCGGCTGCTTCCTTTTCGTCCATGGGGGGGGCAAGCAACACCTCATCCACAAGCACACCAATCAAAGCATCCATGAAAGTGGGAACTCCCACCCCGTGCTCTGCGGATACGGGAAAAAATTTATCCATGCCCAGGGTGAAAAATTCAGCAAGATCATCCCGCTGTCGGCTATTTTCAATTTTATTTATGAGATAAAAAACAGGTTTATCACTTCTTCTTAAAATATGAACCAGATCCTGATCAAAGGGAGACACCCCGGCCCGGCCATCCAGCACCAGCACCACAACATCGGCCTCTTCCACGGCCATTTCCACATGCTCCCTGATCTCTGCGGCAAAGACATCATCATCGGACACAAGAAATCCCCCGGTATCCACCACAGTAAAAGGAATTTCATCCCACAGGGCATCGGCATAATGACGATCCCTTGTTACCCCGGGAAAATCATCCACAAGGGCATTTCTGGATTTGGTCATTCGATTAAAAAGAGTAGATTTGCCCACGTTGGGCCGCCCCACAAGGGCAACAATGGGTTTCATTTGAATATAGAACCTCCGAATTTAAAAACAGAGTGCACCATGATCCTCAAAAAAGAGGGATCCCGTAAAAGTATATATCATCATGGCAGGCACGGGTATGTGACACCAGCAACTTTGTCATAAAAAAACACCGGCAAACCGGGCATATATTTCCAGGCTTGGCTGTGAATGGACCGGGACTGGAACGCAGGTCATACCCCGGGAGTGTGTATGGTTGTCAAAACAGATAATGTTGTGCCCGCAAGGGCATGTATTTTTCATGGGGATGGATCACAGTGGAGTATACAGGAAAAAGCACACCGGGCAAAGCATGAAAATATCCGACACGGCCCGGATGACAAAAAACCGGTACAAACAAAAAAAGCCCCGGAAAAAATTCCGGGGCTTTTATAATTTTTTCAAAGTCCAAAATGATGGCGTCCCCAAGGGGATTCGAACCCCTGTCGCCGGCGTGAAAGGCCGGTGTCCTGGACCGGGCTAGACGATGGGGACGCAACATCATTTTTGGGTGGTGGGCCGTACTGGGCTCGAACCAGTGACTCTCTGCTTAAAAGGCAGATACTCTACCGACTGAGTTAACGGCCCCCAAAAACAAGGCGAAACTATACTTTTCTGCCGGGCTTGTCAACTCTTTTTTTGAAAAAAGTTTTTTTAAAGCGTGTTATTTTTTCCAAAACTCAGGTACCAGCAGGATAATAACTGTATAAATCTCTAATCTTCCCAATAACATACACCACAAAAGAAGCCATTTCCCCGCCATGGGAATATGGGCAAAATTATCCACCGGTCCAACGGTACCAAAGCCTGGACCGATGTTGCCTATGCATGATGCCACAGCCCCAAGGGAGGTGAGCATGTCAATGCCCATGGCAGCCAGCAACACGCTACACACCACAAACAGCAAAAGATAGATCCCCAGAAATCCCATGATGCTCTTAAGAACATGATCCGGCACCACAGCATCATTGATTTTCACCTGGGCCACACTCCGGGGATGTATAAGGGTAAAAAGCTCCCGGTAACAGTATTTCATGCACACCATGAGACGGGCACATTTCATCCCCCCCCCGGTGGAGCCTGCAGAAGCCCCCACAAACATGCAGATAAAAATGATCACCTGGCTTAACCCCGGCCACAGTTCATAATCTGCCGTGGCATACCCCGTTGTAGTCACAATGGAAACGATCTGAAAGGAGGCATAGCGAAAGGCTGTGGAGACACTGTCATAAACAGTACCGTAAAGATCAAAGGTGACCACCAGGGTAAGCCCCAGGCACATCATCAGAAAAAAACGACACTCGGAATCCCGCCAGAAAATAAGGGTCCGGCCCCTTAAGAGCTGATAATGCAGGGAAAAATTGATGCCGGCAAGCACCATGAACAACACAATCACAAAATCGAAATAGGCATTGTCAAAATGTGCCACAGATGCGTTCTTAGTGGAAAACCCACCGGTGGGCATGGTGGTGAATGCATGGCACAGGGCATCGTAAAATCCCATGCCGCCTCCCATCAAAAAAAGCACTTCCAGCACAGAAATCAGGGCATATACATACCACAATATCTTGGCAGACTCACTCAACCGGGGGGTGAGCTTATCCGGCACAGGACTTGGCACCTCAGCCTTAAATAACTGCATCCCCCCCACCCCGAGAAAGGGCAGTATGGCAAGGGATAGCACAATAATTCCCATGCCCCCCAGCCATTGAATAAAACTTCGCCAGAAAAGAAGACTTTTAGACACACCTTCTATATTGCTAAACACCGACGAACCTGTGGTGGTAAACCCGGACACCGACTCAAACACCGCATCTGTAAAACAGGGGACAGCATCCCCAAAATAAAACGGCAAGGCGCCGAACAACCCGATGGCACTCCAGCCAAGGGCGACGATGGCAATGCCTTCCCGGGGGTTAATGTACTCAATGTCAGGCCGCCTGGATATAAAAAAAAGTCCGCATCCGGCACAAAAGGTGGCACCCATGGACAATAAAATGGCCATGAGGCTTCCGTCATTATAGATAAAACTGCACCCCAGGGGAAACACCATGACCGCCCCCAGAAACACAAGCAGAATACCGATGATATTTCCAATATATTGCCACCGCATCAGAAAAACTCCAATTTAACTGTCAACATTTTTTCAAGTTTATGAACCACCTGACGTCTTGCAAAAATAATGATTCGATCGCCGGGTTCCACAACACTTTCACCCGATGGAATCATGATGGCATCTTCCCGGATAATGGACACCAGAATTGCCCCCTTGGGAAAGGATATTTTTTTCAAGGGACGACCGGTGACGGCCGAAGTCTCAAGGGCCATGGCCTCAATCATCTCCGCCTCTTCACCCAGCACAGAGATGGCGGAAAGCACCTTTCCCTTTCTTACATCATGGAGAATGGAACTGATGGCCGACAAGCGCGGACTCACCACTTTTTGCAGCCCAATGGTGGACATCAAAGGAATATAACTGAACTTACTCACCTTGGTAATGGTACTTCTTGCCCCGAGATTTTTTGCCAGCAAAGACACCAGAATATTGGTCTCCTCATCATTGGTCAGGGCCACCACCACATCGGCATCCCCCACGTTCTCTTCCAGCAAAAGGTTCTGATCAGAACCGTCACCATGGAGCACCACCGCCTTTGACATTCCCTCGGACAGCACGTGGCATCGATCCATGTCAGCTTCAATGATTTTGGTGTGGATGGATTGTTTCTCAAGAAGGGTGGCCAGTCGTTCCCCAATGCGTCCTCCCCCCACAATCATCACCCGACGCAAAGGAATGGTGGTGGTGTCAAACAGGGCCACGGTCTCTTTTAATCTCTCATTTTCACAGATAAAATAGACCAAATCCCCCACTTCCAGGCGATGTTCCCCCCGGGGAATGATCAGTTCCTGACGTCTCACCACCGCTGCAATCAAGGGCCGGGTCTGTCCGAACATGGAAGCAAAATCCTTGAGCCGCACACCGGCCATGGGTGAATGTTTGTCCAGGCGCAGCCCCACAAATTTCACCCGTCCCTCCACCAGTTCCCCCATGTCCACTGCTGCCGGAATTTTCATTAACCGGTGGATGGTTTTCACCACCTCTATTTCAGGATTGATCACCGTGTTAATGTGTGGCGGTGCCGCTTTAAAGGCATCGTGGTAATTATCATAATGGGCATTACGAATACGGGCAAGGGTTCGGGTGGCAGGCGAAAGCATGTCTGCCATGAGGCATGCCACCAGATTGGCCTCATCGCTGTCTGTTACGGCAAGAAGAATTTCAGCCTGGCGGATACCGGCCTGTTCCAGGGTTTCAGGGGAACTGCCCGATGCGGTGATCCCCTGCACATCGAGATTTTCGGTGATCCTTCGAATGGCTTCCATTGATTTATCAATGACCACCACATCCTTATTTTCAAAGGCAAGGCGACTGGCAATGTGATAGCCCACCTCCCCTGCGCCGACAATAATTATTTTCACGGCCTGACTCCTAAATATTTTTATGATAAAATCCAGGTTACCCCGGAGACTTTCAAACGCAGTTATGACTGAGTAATTTCAGAATACGATCTGCCCGTGGCTGTTAAAGTGTGGATGTACTACATGCACATTTCAGTGTCAACCTCCAGCCCGTTGACAGTCCACCTCTGATTTTGACCTTGCAACCCGACAGGATATAACATATAGAAACGTCAAGATAATGATCCGAAACACACCCCGGGAACATGGCAACCCAGTCCGTAGGTCCATCTTTTAAGCAAACCAACCTGCTTTAAAAACGTGTTGCAAAGCGTCACCGGTGTGTGTTTGGGCACAACACCATAATTTCACATGGAGACCCCCATGAAAACCGAGAATCAAAAAGAAAAGGGGAAGAAAGGCAAAAAAAAAGCAGATCCCCAGCGCCGCATGGCCCTGGAAAGTCTCCCCCCCCACCTGCGGGACCACATGACCCCGGAAGAAGTTGAATTGTTTCTGTATGCCGAGGTATGGCCGGAAACATTAATGGAAAAAATGGAAGAATTCATCATCCCCCAGGAATAAAAAAAGGCCATGACCCCATAAAGGGTCATGACCATGAATGTTCCATACCGGCAATTGCGTCAGGGCGGACCCAAAACGGTCCGCCCATGGCGTTTATCCGGAAACAGCTTCTGTAAATTCCGGCATAAACTCCAGAATATCAGCCACAACACCCACATCTGCCACCTGGAAAATGGGGGCCTTGGGATTTTTGTTGATGGCAATAATATAAGGATTGCCCTTTACGCCGCCCATGTGCTGGAATGAGCCGCTGATACCCATGGCCAGATAAACCTTGGGTTTGACAGTCTGGCCGGAGGTCCCCACCTGACGGGATTTTTCCAACCATTTGGCATCCACAATGGGCCTGGAGCAGGAAACAACCGCGCCCATGGCTTCGGCCAGTTCCTGGGCCACTTCAATATTATCTTCTTCTTCAATACCCCGGCCAATGGATACCAGCAGATCAGACTTGGTAATATCCACATCCCCGACCTCGGCTTCCACCACTTCAAGAAAACGACGCTTACAGGCCAGATCACCGGCATCAGCGGATTTATCAACCACAGCACCGCCTGCCGCAGCATCCTCCGCCGGAACAAAGGAACCGCCACGCACAGTAACCACGGCACCGGCTGCCACATCACAGCTGACATGGGTGCTCACCGCACCGCCCAGTTCCTGGCGAACCACCTTAAGGGTTGTGCCGTCACAGGAATCAATGTCCACCACATCGGCAACAAAGGAGGCATCCATTTTAATGGAAAGCCCCGGTCCAAGATCCATACCAAAGGTGTTATGGGGAAGTAAAACAATGGCATCAGCAGGCAGCACGCTCACCAGGGCCTTTCTAACCACCTCTGCATTGGGATAGGCAAGGGCCTCATTGTCAATTTTAATCACAGATGAATAAACACCTGTCATGGCCTCCACCACCTTGTCCAGATCTGCGCCGGAACCGGTAACAACGGCTGTAACCGCAGCAGCGGCATCAATTTTTTTGGCAGCATCGGGGTATTCCATGGCAATGTCTTCTGCCACGCCTGCACTGTGGGGTATATATGCAAATATTTCAGCCATTATGCGAGCCCTCCCTTGCTTTTAATTCTTTCAATGAGCTGGGCAATAATCTCATCGGTGGAGCCGTCCAGCATTTCTGCACCGTCACCCATATCCGGCACAAAATAATCAACCCGTTTCACCTTGGCTGCGGCATCACCCACAGTGGCTGCATCCAGACCCAGATCAGAAGCGCCCTTCACAGGGATCTCCAGCTTGGCCACTTTACGGATACCCCGGATACCCACATATCTGGGCTCATTAATACCTGTTTGAATGGAAAGCACACAGGGAAGATCCAGTTCGTTCATTTCCTGGTTCCCCCCTTCGATCTCCCGGCCCACCTTTATGGCAGCATCTCCATCCACTTCCACTTTATTTACCAGGGATGCATAGGGATAATCCAGCATGGCGGCCAGCATGCCACCCACCTGACCGGCACCTTCATCAGCCTGTGCACCGGTGAGAATCAGGTCATAATTTCCCTTTTCCACCTCAGCTTTAAGAATGGTTGCAATTCCTTTTCCGTCGGCACCTTCAAATGCATCATCACTGAGCAAAATACCATTGTTGGCACCCATGGCCATCTCCCGGCGGAGAACCTCTTCTGACTCATCATCACCGACAGTTACAACCGTAACGTTACCGCCAACATTATCCACAATTTGAATGGCTTCTTCAACGGCATAATTATCCCATTCATTCACGGAATAGACCAGATCGTCACGATCAAGATCATTACCGGCACTGTTGAGCTCAAACTCATTCTCAGCAGTATCGGGCACTCGCTTGACACATACCAAAATCTCCATTGCAACCTCCAAATAAAATTAAACGTCCGTGCATTGCTTCCCCCGGAACTGAACCGGATTGACTCTTTTTGACAAAAAGATTTCCATAAAAAAACCAAAAGGTCACAGCTGGAGGAGAAATGCAAATTTACCCAAATTGTTTTTTTCAAATCGCAAAGATCGACTTTGCCCGGTGGAAGCGATGCCAGGCATGCAGTGCTGTATTTTTGTCATTGCCGCCGTCAAATGACAGATTACCGGACAAAAAAACAATGCTGCAAGACCTGTTCGGTTTCCATCCATGGCAATGGACAAAGTCAAATCCATGCGTTATTTTCAGGCCAGGTGCTGCTCAATAAGAAGCGTAAGATCCATTGCCTCAATTTCACCTTCTTTGCCTGCCACCTTAATACCGTCCTGAATATTCACAAGACAGAAAGGACAGGCCGTAACAATAACATTGGCACCGGCCTCAGCTGCCATGTTCACCCGCAATACACCCATGCGAACCTCTTCCTCCGGTTCATAAAACAGCATGAGGCCCCCACCGCCGCAGCAAAAAGAACGATCGCGGCTTTTTTCAAGCTCCACCCGCTTGAGGCCTTCAATGGCATCCAGGGCCTCCCGGGGATCATCATAAACACCGTTATGGCGACCCAGGTAGCAGGGATCATGGTAAACATATACCTTTTCCGGATGAATGGCATGCTTCAGGGTCAAAGAGCCTGATTTAATTTTTTCCGTAATCAGCTGACTGATATGTTTCACCGGGGGCAGTCCCTGGTAATCATTTTTCAGGGCATTGTAAGCATGGGGATCTGCAGTGACAATATTTTTAACCCCTGATTCCAGAATGGCTTCGGTGTTCTGCTCTTTGAGATCCTGAAAAAGCATTTCTTCACCAAAGCGAATCACCTCGTTGGCACTGTCCTTTTCTGCCTTGCCAAGGATACCGAAATCAACTCCGGCCCGATCCAGAATCTTGGCAGTACGCCGGGATATTTCCTGGATGTTATCATCATAGGAGGAGATACTGTCCACAAAGTACAGGGTATCTGCGGTGGCACCCTTTTCCAGAATTTTTACTTCACACTGGGCAGCAAATTCTTTTTCTTTGGTCCAGTCTGCCCGTTTTTTCTCCATCATACCATAGGGATTGCCTCTTTTTTCCAGGGCTTTCAGGGGTTTTTGCAAAGACTGGGGCACCATGCCCTCATCCACCATGCCCCGGCGCAGATCCACCACCTTGTCAATGTATTCAATGCCCAGGGGACATTCTTCTTCACAGGCACCGCAGGTGGTGCATGACCAGATCTCATCCTCAGTGTAGATATCTTCCACCAGAAGATTACTTTTATAAATTTCCCCGGACATGGGATAGTTTTTAAATATGAGATCCCTTGCCTTTATGGTGATAAAACGCGGGGAAAGGGGACGTCCCACGGCATTGGCAGGACACTGATCCGAACATCGGCCACAATCGGCACAGGAGTAGAAATCCAGCATGTGTTTCCAGGTAAAGTCCTCCAGGTATTTCACACCAAAGGATTCCAGGTCGTCCAGTTCCTCTTCGGAAATACCGTGTTTAACCGGCTTGATATTGCCTTTTTTAACCCGCATGAAAAAAACATTAAAAACAGAGGTGATGACATGGAAATGTTTGCCCATGGGCAAAAAGCATAAAAAGAAGAAAAAGGTAAGATCATGGATGTAGTACATCAAAATATGCAGTGCCTGCAATGTACCCTGGGACATACCGGCAACCATTTTTTTAAATATCCACACAAGGGAAAGGGGAGCCAAAAAAACGCCATGACCCGAAGCGGCCTCTTCTGCTGCCACCTGGGTGGCCTCAAAAAGACTTTCAGAAATCATCAAAGTGGAAATAATGGCAAGAACAAACACAGCTTCTGCTGTATGATCTTTGCCGTATTTCTCCGGCACGGCATAGCGACTGGGTTTGGTCACAAGGCGGCGGTAGGCTGCCACGATACAGGCAATGAACACGGCAGTGGCGGCATAATCTTTAAAAAAATTATAAACGCTGCCCAGGGCACCGTCAAAACCCGGTAACGCAAATCCGTCGGAAAGACCAATGATCACAAGGGATGTGGAGCGAATGGATAAAATTAAAAATCCTGCAAAAATAACAATGTGACAGATACCTGCCACCCGATACCGTGGCTGTCGGTACTGGGCAAGCCAGATCACTGCCAGATTTTTAATGCGATTGGGGATATCATTGAGCCGATTGTCCGGCGCCGCCTTTACCAGGGGGGCCAGTCGACGGGCCATGATATAGGCAAAAAATGCAACACCCACAACAGGTATCACAAATGAAAAAACTGCAGCGGGGAAAACCCCAAAGAACTTAAAGCTTGCAGGTCCAATCAGTGGTGACATGTTTTAAACTCCATTATATTTAATGATTAATATTCAGCGATCCCTATAGTCCACTCGTGGAATATATATAGCACCATACTCCTAATCAAGAAGGGCAAAAAAATCAAGAAGAAAGGGTATTTATCAAAAAAATATCATTTAGGTCTTGCATTCCATTTACCGTTTCTGTATTCCTCCGAGATAAAGATCCACCAGAGGGTCTGCCATGGCCACAAGATCATACTTTCTTTCAGCTGCCACCCAGGTGGCAATGATACCCTCCACTGCCCCCAGAACAAACCGTTTCACAAGGCCGATGAAAAGATCTTGGCGCAGCTGTCCTTCCATTTGCCCCAATTCAATGATCTCCGTTAAAAAATCAAGGTACAATTTTGAGATATCCTTCACCTGCAGGGCATTATTGCGAAGGTATCTCACTTCGGACTGAAAAATAACAGCCATGTTTCTGTCGTTCTGAAACTCTTCCAAATGGCAACGGATCAAATTTCTGAGTTTTTGTTCAGCTCCATCTGCCACATCCACTGCACTTCGCATTTTTTCAAAGAAGGCGGTGGTCTTAAATTGAATGTACTGATAGAGAATGTCATCCTTGTTTTTAAAGTAGAGATAAATGGTTCCATCGGCAACCCCCGCCTCCTGGGCAATCTGGGATATGGTCGCCTTGTAGAACCCAAGGCGGGCAAAGACAGCTCCGGCCCCCTGGAGTATACTTGAATATTTTTCAGATTTCTCTTTCGGCAAAATAAATTCGTCCTTTTTCAACGTGCACAACAAAATGAATATATATTCATAACTTCTATCAAATACTTTTTCCCATTGTCAAGAAAATAATCACTTTTCATTTTTGCAAATACACTGTTTTTAATTGATATTTTAGACAAACAACGTTTTCAAGCAAGAACGAGTAGTTCGTTTAAAAAAAATCTACAACTGAGCAAACATTCATTCATGAGAAGAATTCCGGCACCCGCAATTGCGTTTTTCATTCCCATGCTCTCCAAGGCCCATGCCATTCAAATTGCGCGTTAACTTTCAGTGGCTCCATTTATCCTGAATGGCTTGATTTTTTCCTCATTTCATGAAACAAGACAGAAAGAACATAATTAAATCAACAAGGAGGTTATATGCCCGTGCTTACCCACCCGTCTCCCCATTTCAAAACAGCCTTGGATCTGGGCAGACCCCCCACAATAAAAGAGCTTTTCCCCCATTCCCAAGCCCTGATTGTCAGTGGGAAATACATTGATCGTGCCATGAATGCCAAAGGCCGTGCCATGACCATTGCCGCCAACGGCAGGAATTTTTTCGTGCTCCAGGGGGCGCTCATGGCAGCCCAGAGGGCCAATGCCGCCATTATCATTGAAATTGCTCGATCCGAAGGCGGCACCGGGGCCTATTGTGCCGTGAACCTCTGGAACATTGCCAGACAGGTGGACGCCATCTGCAACCAGAAAAAAATCACCGTCCCCGTGGCCATCCATGCCGATCATTTTGGCATCAAATCCATGGCAGATATGGAACAGGCTGAAATTGAAATTCCCACCCTTTTTGATGCAGGCATCACCTCCATTGCCATTGATGCCTCGCACATGCCCGATGACCAGAACCTCATGGCCAACCTCTCCCTGGCCCACCTGATTCCCCCATGGGCAGGCCTTGAAACAGAAGTGGGTGAAATAAAAGGAAAACTGGGTCTTTCCACGGCCCAGGAAGCCCTTTTTCTCATCCAGGGACTCAATGCCCATGACATCTTTCCCAACTGGATCGCTTTAAACAACGGCACCACCCACGGCATTGAGGCCAGCGGGTCCGGCATTGACGTGGCATTAACCGGGGAAATCCACACCGCATTAAAACCGTACAACGTATCCGGTGCCCAACACGGCACATCGGGAAACAGCTCTGAAAAACTCAAGGCCATTGCCAAGGAAACCAGAACAACCAAAGCCAATGTGGCAACGGCCCTTCAGATGATTTCCTGGGGGGTGGAAGTCAATGATTACGGCAACGCCATCCTGGACGATGACAATCAATTCATCAAAAAAAGAGGGGAAGGGACATCCCAGAAGGTGTGGGAAGAGATGCTGGCCTTTGCACAAAAAAACAATCTCACAGGGGGGAATTTTAAGAAACTGAACCTTCCCTTTGAAAACAAACTCATGGCCCAGCCCCGGGAAATCCGGGAACGTATGGCAAAAGGAGTTGAAACATTTGTTTATGATCTTCTGACCAATGTATTCAATGCCGGAGATACGGCAGAGCTTGTGTTGGAGGACATTCTCAGGGCGAAATCCTGTGATCCCGGTCCCCAGGGAGAGCGCATTGAAGACCCGGCCCAGTGGACCCGGGAAAAAATCATGGAAAAAGCAGCGTCAATCGAATCAGACAAAGGACCTGAAGGCGACTTTGACGATTAAACGACTTATTGCCGGTGGGCTTGCCATGTACAGGCCACCGGCATTAAAAGTCAAATCGGGGACGTATTTCAAACTTTGTTGTGGGTGGAACCGGATGACAATACGGTCCGCCCGTGGCGGTTATTCAAATTCAAGGAATTTTGCCCCATGACAGTGCCTGCTTACCAAATACAAAATATTTTAACGCTTTACTGTCGAAAATTAAAACAATCCAGTTGCAAAGAGCAAGGTAAAATATCCACACCATTGCCACTGCAACTCAATGTCATTGCAAAAAGTAAAAAAGAGACAGTGATTAATAAGGTAAAAGAAAGCATTGTTTCCAAAATCACCATCATGGGGCCCCGCCGGTACATGGAAACCCATGTCCGGCCCACCATCTCCGTGGTAAGCCCTTTGCGAAAAAGCGCCTCCCGGAAAAACCACCTTTTTTCATTTACATCCCTGGAAAAAGGCAATATCCGCATACAAAAAAGCATCTCCATGGAAAACAAGGACGGTATTTGGTTCTAAATTTTAATCCCCCCGGGCATGAACAGCCGGGCCCCAAAGACTTTCATAATCCAGCGGTTCACAGAGTTAAAACACACCTCCTCAATACCGACCGGCATGGTCCCGAAAATATTTTTGGGACCATGGGATCAAACCTGTTCCTTAATTTTCAGCTCTTTCTGACCTTTATGTCTTTTCCGGATAAAAAGGCCTTTATCTCTTCAATGGTATAGGTTCCAAAATGAACCATGGAAGCAATAAGGGCGGCATCGGCCCGGCCCCGGGTGAGGACATCTGCCAGATGCTCAGGGGTTCCGGCCCCTCCCGATGCAATGACGGGAATATTGACATTTTCTGAAATCATGCGTGTCAACGCCATTTCGTACCCATCCTTTGTGCCATCGGCGTCAATGGAGTTGAGACAAATTTCTCCGGCCCCCAGGGCCTGGCCTTTCTGTGCCCATTCCAGGGCGTCCATGCCCATGAAAGTGCGTCCGCCATTGATAACGATCTCATACCCCGATGGAATCCCTGTCTTCTGCCCCACATGCTTTACATCCATGCCAAGGACCACGCATTGATTGCCAAAGGCCCGGGCCCCCTGGGAGATGATGTCGGGATTTTTCACGGCAGCGGAATTGACACTAACCTTTTCAGCCCCGGCCAGAAGCACGGCCCGCATATCCTCCAGGGTTCTTATGCCCCCGCCCACGGAAAAAGGGATAAAAATGGTCTGGGCCACCTTTCTCACCACATCAATCATGATATCCCTTTTTTCATGGGATGCCGTAATATCATAAAAAACCAGTTCATCGGCACCGGCTTCATAATAAAATTTTGCCATCTCCACAGGGTCACCGATTTCAACGTTGTTCTTAAACTTAATACCCTTGGTTGTCTTGCCCTCCCGCACATCCAGGCAGGGAATAATTCGTTTACTTAACATGGTGCCCACCTGCAAAAATTTTCCAAAATTAAAAGTCCGGGTTTACCACTTTTTTCCAGATGAAACTGTGTGGCAAACAGATTGTGCTTTCCCACGGCTGACGCAAATTTGATACCGTAATCCGTGGTTCCAAACACGTCATCCCCACTCCGGGGCACAGGGTAATAAGAATGAACAAAATAAAATTCATCTGTTTTTTTCACACCCTCAAAAAGGGGATGGGACCGGACCACATCAAGGCCGTTCCATCCCATGTGCGGCACCTTGAGAAAGCCGTCCCCATGCTCCGAGGGCATGGTGTCTGAAAAGGCCTTTGCACTGCCCGGGATCATGCCAAGACAGGCGGCATCATTTTCCTGGCTGCTGTCCATGATAATCTGACAGCCCACACAGATCCCAAGCATGGGGATACCGGCTTTAAACACCTGCTTCAAGGCATCATCAAGACCCCTTTCCCGCATGGTTTCCATGGCAGATCCTGCAGCGCCCACCCCCGGAAAAATCACCCGCTCTGCCCCGGTGATCTGCGCCGGATCATCGGTGATGACACAGTCATAGGACAAAAACGATACGGCCCGGGCAACACTTGTCAAGTTTCCTGCACCATAATCCACTATTGCAATCATATGTTATTTTTCACCTTATCCCATAAAAGTTCAAGCTCCCCACGGGGGATATCTTTCAGTGCAAGTCCCCGGCAGGCAAGCTCATTTTCCATTTTCCGATATCGTTTTTCAAACTTATCCGTGGATCGGGCCAGGGCCGTTTCCGGATGAATTTTTGCCAGGCGTGCCACATTGGTCAGGGTGAACATCACATCGCCAAATTCCGTTGCAATGTCATCCCGGTTCCCGGTGGCCAATGCCTCCCGGAATTCGGAGAGCTCCTCCTGGACCTTTTCCAGCACTTCATCCATGCCGGACCAGTCAAAACCTGCCCGCACTGCTTTTTCTGAAACCTTGGAGGCCCGGAGCAATGGGGGCATACCCGATGGAATGGCATCAAGCACAGATGCAGCAGCCGCTTTACCGGCATTTTTTTTCTCTTCTCCCTTGATCTGTTCCCAGCGCTCCCACAACTGTTTTTCATTTTCAAGGGTGGCCCTGGCATAGACATGGGGGTGACGGCGCACCATCTTTGCCGCAATGGCTGCCATGCTCTGGGATATATCAAAGCTTCCTTTTTCACGATAAAGTTCAGCAATGAAAAGGAGCTGGAATAATACATCTCCGGTCTCTTCACACACCCCGTCTTCATCACCCTCTTCAATGGCCTCCAGAAGTTCATACACCTCTTCAATGAGACATTTCCACATGCTTTCCGGGGTCTGTTTCCGGTCCCAGGGGCAGCCGTCTTTCCCGCGCAGGGTTCTGATAATCTGCGTCAGCTCATCTATGCCTTTGTTTTGACATCCATCTTCTGTTTTTCCCAAAGTGCTTTGATCCTTTTTATTTTTTTCTGGAATTGGCTTTTTATATCATTGTCCACAAAAAGAGACGCCCACTGGGAAATTTCACCCAGGTACGGCGCAAACCGGGAGCTGGAGATCCATTTTCCCTGACCGGGCACAAAGGTGGTGGCAAGGATGAAAATAACCACACACACCAGGATGCCCTTGGTTGCACCAAAAACCATGCCGCAGAAGCGATCCACCCACCCCAGCAATGCAATTTTCATAAAATAACGCAACAGCGTGGCCCCAAGCCCCACCCCCAGCACAATTAACATGAAAATGATAAAAAAACCCAGAAGTTCACGATGGGTTGCCGCATCAATCCAGGGCATTAACAGATCCCCTGCTGCGGCATAATAAACAGAGGCGCCGTAAAATCCGGCCACCACCCCCACAATGGAGGCCACCTCTTTGACAAATCCACGAAAGCCTCCACGCACAAGGCCGATACCGACAATGACCGCCACAATAATATCAAAGGAATTCATATTTTCACCATTTTATCCGGGCCGCCTTGCGCCGCCATAACTGCCCCGGCAAAGCCAACCATGGTATTTTTTCGGTGCAGGGATTGAAAATTCACCGTGAACTCTAAAAATCCGTTTATTTTCAGCTGGCACTTAATTATCAGGAGGCACTCTGCAACGTCAAGATTTTTTATTGACCTTTTAGCCAAGAGAGTGCACTCTATGGGCCATGAAACAGCTTACATTTGACAACATATCCTTGGCCCAGGAACTGTTTGGGCAGCACAACGATAATCTGGCCCGGGTGGCAGACGGTGCCGGGATTAAAATTGATGCCAGGGGCAACACCCTGACCCTCCGGGGAGACACCCTGCGCATTGCCGTGGCAGAAACCATATTGAACCAGCTCTATGAACTGCTTCAAACAAAATTTTCCCTGCAACCGGCGGACATTGAAGCCACCATCAAGGCCATCACCCAGGATCCTTCCTGCCGAATTAAAGAGATGTTCCTTGACACCATCTTCACCACCGTGAAAAAAAAACCCATCACCCCCAGAAACAAAAACCAGCAGCAATATCATAAGGCGGTGAAAGACAACGATGTTGTTTTTGCCATCGGCCCTGCCGGTACGGGTAAAACCTATCTTGCCGTTGCCATGGCCGTGGCGGCCCTCTCCCGGGGAGAGGTCAATCGCATCATTTTATCAAGGCCTGCAGTGGAAGCCGGTGAAGCACTGGGATTTCTTCCCGGAGATCTTGCCGAAAAAATAAATCCCTATCTGCGGCCCCTTTATGATGCGCTCTATGACATGCTCTCCTTTGAAAAGGCAAGGGAAATGATTGACCGGGGCACCATTGAAATTGCCCCCCTGGCCTTCATGCGCGGCAGAACCCTTAACAATGCGTTTATTATCCTTGATGAAGCACAAAATACCACCTCCCAGCAGATGAAAATGTTTTTAACCCGCATGGGATTCAGCTCCCAGGCTGTCATCACCGGAGATATTACCCAGATCGATCTTCCATCGGGAAAACCTTCCGGCCTTGTGGAGGCAAAGGCATTGCTCCATGGCATAAAAGGTCTTAAATTTATTTTTTTCACCAAAGCGGATGTGGTGCGGCACCAACTGGTGTCAAAAATAATAGACGCCTATGAAAAACAATAAGGTATTCCATGAAATCTGACAGCAAATTCCACGCCGTATCGATTTTTATTGGTACCAGCCCCAGCGTACTCTGGGTATTGTTAATCGCCCTTACCCTGATTTTCACACTGGTTCTCACCCCTTACAAGAACGATGTCACAGCCACCTATCACCAGGGAGATGTGGCAGAAAGGGACATCAAAGCACCCAGAGATTTTTTCATTGAAGATCAAGAAGCAACCCGCCAGAACCAGCTGACCACCGTGCGGACCATCCCCTTTGTCTATGACTACGATCCCGGGCTTTACCAACGCATTTCCCAGCGCATAGAACAATCCTTCAGTATTCCCCGGGACCTGTTCAACCCCAATAACCAGGAAGCCCCCCCCACCCTTGCCATGGTCATGGCCGCCCGGGAAGAATTTGAAGAAGCCCTTGGCATTCCCATGAGCAAAGGGGCCTATACCATTCTCCATAAAAATCAATTCTCCCGGGAAATCCCCCAGCTCACCCTGACCATTCTGAAACAAATTCTGGACAACGGGGTGGTGGCCAACAAAGAGCTTCTTCTAAAAGAAGAAGACAAGGGTATTCTTCTGAAAACCATTGACTCTTCCCAGGAACGTCTGGTGACAAATCTAAAGGCATTTTATGGTCCGGACCAGGCCAAGGCCATGGTGAGAATCGTTGGGGACCCCCTTCTCAAGGGCATCAATTACGCCCTTAGCAATCTCATTGTGGATATTTGCCAGCGCCTGCTGCTGCCCAACATCACCATGAACAGAAACGAAACCGAGCAACGCATTAAAGAGGCACAGTCCAAAGTAAAGCCGGTCCTTTATCAGATTAAAAAGGGTGAAATGATCCTCCGGGAAGGGGAGCGGGTGGATGAATTAAAAATGGTGAAACTCAAAACCCTGGAACAGCAAAGCCATGGAAAAAACATTTTCACGGCCCGCATCGGCTCCGGTCTTTTAATTTTTCTATCCATCCTCACCATATATATTACCTCACTGAAAGACCATGAAAGTCTTGAGAAACACCACAACCGCAACATTATTTTTATGACATCCCTGCTTTTGATCTTCATGATCATTGCCAAGCTGGGAATACCCATTGCCGGGAAAATGGATCTGGCCCTGCCGGTGACCATGGAAGGCGCCTCGGTTTTCATGCTCCTGCCATTGGGGGCCGGTGCCATGACCGTATGCATGTTTCTGGGATTTCATGCGGCCCTTTATTTTTCTTTGCTGCTTTCCATTCTGGTATCCATCATCATTTCAAGCCGCATGGATGTGTTTTTGTTTTTCTTTTTAAGCAGCATGGCTGGTGCCTTCTGGATAAAGGAGTGTAGGGAACGAAAAACCTTTATTTCCGCAGGCTTTAAGCTGGCTCTTTTCAACGGATCACTGGCTTTTTTCATGTATCTATACGCCGCCACCATCCTCCAGATTTCACCCGTTTTAAAAGATGTCATCCTGGCGGCATGCGGTGGGTTCATTGCAGGGGTGATCACGGCGGGATTAACCCCGGTGATGGAAATGCTCTTTGGATTTACCACAGAGATAAAGATGCTGGAGCTGTCCAACCTGGATCAACCCCTGATGAGGCGTCTCATGATGGAGGCCCCCGGAACTTACAACCACAGCATCATCGTGTCAAGCCTTGCCGAGGCTGCGGCCTCTGCCATTGGTGCCAGCACCTTAAAAGCTAAAATATGTGCCTATTACCACGACATTGGAAAACTTGATAAACCCCTTTATTTCATTGAAAATCAAACCGACGGAAAAAATCGGCATGACAAACTCTCCCCGTCCATGTCTGCCCTGGTTCTCATCCAGCATGTAAAAAAAGGGGTGGCCTTTGCCAAGGAATACAAGCTTGGCAGCGATATTGTGGACACCATACGACAGCACCACGGCACCAGCCTCATTCGGTATTTTTATAACAAAAGTGTTAAACTTCACGGAGAAGATGCTGTCAAAACCAGTGATTTTCGATATCCCGGCCCCAAGCCCCAGACCCGGGAGGCAGGCATTGTCATGCTGGCCGACGTGGTGGAAGCAGCATTGAGGACCCTGGAACGCCCCACTTCGGCACGTATCCAGGGCAGGGTACAGGATCTCATCAATGCCATCTTTGCCGACGGTCAACTGGAAGAGTGCGAATTGACCTTAAAGGACCTTCATCACATTGCCGGCAGTTTTAATAAAATTCTCACCGGTCTGTACCACCATCGCATTGAGTACACCGACAAACCCCAGGAAGCAAAAAAAGAGAGCAATGGAAAAAAAGAACATACAGATTCTGATTCAGGCAAATCAGACAAAGATACCAAAGGACAGCATAAGCCAAAAAGCCAACAAAATCTTAAGCGCCTTGGCATATGAGGATCATGAACTGTCCATTGTGATCACGGACAATGAAGAAATAAAAAAAATGAACCGGATCTATCGAAACATGGATCGTCCCACCAATGTGCTGGCCTTTCCCATGCTTGATCCGGAAGATATCCCTTCCGCCCCCGGCACCGCCGCCGGAGAAAACCATGCTCCCCCACTTCTGGGGGACATTGTCATCTCCATGGAAACAGCGGCAAAGGAGGCAGAAACAGCCTCCATTTCCCTGGACGAACGCATCAGCCAGCTCATGGTACACGGCATATTGCATCTTGTGGGCTATGACCACGAACAAGGGGAAGATAAAGCCCGGCACATGGAAGAAAAAAGCCTTGAACTGATTCGGTTGATTGAACCCAACCCGGATCTTGAAATATTTTAACCAGGAGGAAACATGGCAAAACTTGCGGTGAATGTGGATCACATTGCCACCCTGAGACAGGCAAGAGGAATCAACTACCCGGAACCGGTGGCCGCAGCCGTTGCTGCAGAAACAGCCGGGGCCGACGGCATTGTTGTGCATCTGCGTGAAGATCGACGTCACATCCAGGAACGGGACGTGAGAATATTAAGGCAGGTGGTTCAAAGCAAATTAATTCTGGAAATGGCTGCCACAACGGAAATGATCGGCATTGCCCTGGAGGTAAAGCCTGAAATAATTACCCTGGTGCCGGAAAAAAGAGAAGAACTCACCACCGAAGGCGGTCTGGATCTTCTCACCCACCACAGCGCCATTGAACAAAGCATCGCCACCTTGAAAAATGCCGGCATGGCCGTGTGTATTTTCATTGATCCCGATCTTGAACAGATTAAAATGGCCCACAAAATTGATGCCGACATGATAGAAATACACACCGGTGCCTTTTGTGATGCCAAAACAGAGCAGGAAAAAGCATTTGAATTTTCAAGAATTGTGGATGGGGCTGCCATGGGTCATAAATTAAAACTGGAGGTCAATGCCGGTCATGGATTGTGCTACAACACCATCAAGGCATTTAAGGGGCATGCTATCATAGATGAGTTCAGCATTGGGCACAGCATCGTGGCCCGGGCCACCCTCACGGGAATGGAAACCGCTGTAAGGGATATGCTGGCCCTTGTCAAATCCCTGTAATCCCAGACTGCCTGAAAAACAACATACATTGACGGACACAACGAATATTGAAATATGGTATGATGCCGCCCCCGATGGGCAAGGATGACTGACATAACAAATATGGCAAATGGCTTTAAAAAACGACCTCCATGCCCCGGAGGATGAAATTTCAAAATTTTTCCTTGTGTATCTTTTCAATTCGCCCTATAAGAAACCATGCACTTTTCTGAAATTCAGACTGGCAGTCAAATCAACCTATTGGACTGGATTTCCCATAAAAAAATTCATTATGGATGATTATTGGATCAATTAATCATCAGAAGTAGCACCATAATTTATTATATACGTACAATTTAAACGAGGAGGATTTATGTCAACGCTTGTCTTTGGTCACAAAAACCCCGATACGGACTCTGTATGTGCAGCCATCACACTGGCAAATCTTAAAAAAGCCCTTGGTGAAGATACCGCACCTGCCATGCAGGGCGAGCTGACCCCTGAAAGCAAATTCGTACTTGAGAAATTTGGCGTTGCCGCCCCTGAAGTGGTCACCTCATATGCAGGAAAAGATGTTTATCTGGTGGATCACTCTGACCTGGCCCAGAGTCCTGATGATCTGGCTGATGCCAATATTCTGGGTATTGTTGACCATCACAAACTGGGTGATGTGACAACGGGTCAGCCCCTGGAATGCTGGATATGGCCTGTGGGTTGCACCTGCACCGTGATCAAATCCATGTACAACTTTTTTAATGTGGAGATCACCAAAGAGATGGCAGGCCTCATGCTGTGCGCCATTATCAGTGACACCGTTATTTTCAAATCCGCCACCTGCACAGACCAGGACAAGGCAGCATGTGAAGATCTTGCAAAAATTGCCGGCGTGGCTGACACACTGGAGCTTGGCATGGATATGTTCAAGGTTAAATCCGCCGTTGACGGAACCCCTGCAAGGGAACTGGTTCTGCGGGATTACAAAGACTTTGACATGAGTGGCAACAAAGTGGGCATCGGCCAGCTGGAAGTGGTTGATCTTTCCATCCTTGACGGTGTAAAAGCAGATCTTGCCGCTGACATTGCCGCCCTTAAGGCTGAAGGTGGACATCACTCCATTTTTCTCCTTCTCACAGACATCATGAAAGAAGGGTCTGAAGTGCTCATCGTGTCCGATGATGAATCTGTCATTGATAAAGCTTTTGGTGTTAAACCCGAAGCTGGCAAAGCATGGCTTGACGGCGTCATGAGCCGTAAAAAACAAGTGGTTCCCAACCTTGAAAAAGCGTTTGCCTAAAATATAAAAGAGCAGACCAAGGTGGTTATGGACATTCTTTGTCCCAAACCACCCCAAGGAATATAAAAGGCACCTGGGATTTTCACCCAGGTGCCTTTTTGCATTGTTACACAAACAGCACAGGCAGACCGAGGTCAGAATAAGCTCTGCCCATGGCAGTTATAAAAAAAGGGGATACCCATAAATCGGTATCCCCTTTTTTATACAATTCAATTTTCCCGAAAAGGAAAAAGAGCCTTTATGACAGACCGCGATTTTTTACTATATCAGGCAGCTGACTCTTCTGCCTTTTCCGCCCCATCAGCCAGGGTCCTTTCATAGCACAAAAGACCGCATTTGAGACATCGTTCCGCCTCGGCCTTTGCCGTTTCCGGGGTATAGCCCGCAGCCAGTTCTGTCTTCACGGCCCGGGTGGCGGCATCATTCACCGGCATGATATTTCTTGGAATAATCTGTACCCCTTCCACCTTGGTGATACCCTGGAGGATGGAACGCCCGGTAACCGGTTTATAAGGCCCGGACAGCACAGGAACACCGTACATAACGCTATGAATGGTGGCAGCGGCCCGACGTCCGCCGTTTATGGCCACCACAGCAGCACTGTAACCGCTGAGTTCATCGGCAGGGGAAAGCATGCCAAGTTCATTATTGTCGGCAGGTTCCTTAAATATTTCCACCCCTTCCCATTTCACAGGAAGGATATCCTGGCGGACGGCCTCTTCTTCAGAAACGTCCTGTGCTTCATCCTTTGATGGTTCCACAGCCTCTTCAATACGTGAAAAAACAAGTTCCGGAAATCTTCCCGCTGACAGAATCAAAGAATCTGCGTTCACAACGTTTTTTGCACCCGTGGGAATATCCGTTAATTCAACGGCCTGGAGCATTTCATCCTGGCCCAGTACCCGGGTGACACCGGCAGTATATATAATGGTGGCACCATCTGCTTCCATGGCAGCCAGGGAAGAGGCATCAAATGCAGAATCGGCCTGCCCCCTTCTCTCCACCACGGTGATGGAGCGGGCACCCTGTTCACGACACACTCTCACGGCTTCAGGGGCCATTTTACCGCCTCCCACAATCACCACATCCCCGTCACAGGGTATACGCTCATCCTGCTGTACATCGCTGCGCAGAAGATCAATCATGAGATATCCACCGGGAAACACATTGGCCACAGTGTCAATTTCTCCCCGGGCCAGCCGACTGTCCCAACCGCCTGTGGAAGAAAAAACCGTCTCATAACCTTCTTTTAAAAGAGAGGCAATGGTGACATCCTGACCTGCTTTTTTCCCTGTTTTTACCTTAACGCCCATTTCCAGGATACCGTCAATGTCCCAGTCCAGCACATGCTGGGGCAAGCGTTCATCTGAAATAGCAATTCTCAACAGTCCACCCAGGGTAGATGTGGCCTCAAAGATAGTTGGGGTATGGCCCAGTCTGGCTGTGAAAAAAGCAGCGGAAAGACCTTCCACACCGCCACCGAGAATGGCCACCTTCCGACCGGTTTCAGGGGCTTTATAAGGAAGTACCCGCTCCCCCATATCCATTTCAAGGTCACACACAAATCTTTTCAGATTATTAATACCCACAGATTCGTCCACCAGCTGACGGCGACATTCCGACTCACATGGGGCCGGACAAATACGGCCGATCACCGTGGGAAATGGATTGCGTTCCTTGATTACCTGGACTGCCCCAGCATTGTCTCCTTCACGGATGTGGGCCAGATACTCCCGGATATCAATTCCTGTGGGACATGCCCGTTGACAGGGTGTGATACATTTATCCTCGGTGTACTCACGCATGATTCTGCGGGAGGTGGATGTCAGACGAATAATATGTTTGGGGCATACCTTTTCGCAGGTACCGCAGGCCGTACATTTTTCTTCATCCACCACAGGGATGCCGTCTTCTCCCATGGATAGGGCATCAAAGGGGCAGGCAGACACGCAGGTGCCAAGGCCCAGGCAACCGATATTGCACTCCTTCATACCGCCGAACACCATGGCTGCTGCCCTGCAATCGTCAATGCCATCGTAAAGATATTTCACATCAGCATCCTTGGTGCCGTAATAACACCCGGGTTTTGCCACTTCAGGTTCTTTTTCACCAATGACGACGCCCATGAGCCCGGCAATGGCGACGGCCACATCTTCGCCTGCCGCCACACAGGAATCAGGAGAAGACTTACCGCTGGCAATGGCCTCGGCATTGGGCGTGCAACCGGGATAGCCGCAACCGCCACAATTGGCACCGGGAAGCACATCATCAATGGCAGCCACAAGCGGGTCCACATAAACGTAAAAAATTTTGGATGCAAAGGCCAACACACCGCCAATCAGGAGCCCAAGGCCACCCATCAAAAAAACAGATTCAAGCATAAATCCCCCTGTTGTATATTTTTTGGTCTATTTGTTTATTGTAGTCTTATAAGCACTTGCCCGGGAAAAAGTCAAGAAGTGGTGAAAAATAGAGATGGGGCACATTGACAGAACTTGTTTTATCATGTACTTAAGTTTTATAATAAATTATTGATAAACCGTCGGTCATAACTTCTGAGGGCAGGCTTGGGGCATGGCGTTCTCATCGATTTCGCCCTTTGCGCCATGGCCTTCCACAAAAGCATGGAGTCGAATCACAAGTTCAGCCTCCAATAAACAAAAGCCAGACACCAATGAACCAATAAATAAACTCCCCCTCCAGGGCAAATGAAATTGGAAAACAGACTGCATTCTGGCTTAATTACTATTTAAGAGGAAAACCCATGGGTAAAGAAGATATTATCTACATTGATGACAACCCGTTTACCTTTACGCCCGGTGAAACCATCCTTGACGTCGCACATCGGAACAATATTTTCATTCCCACCCTGTGCCACCTGAAAGGAACCACCCCCACCGGTGCATGCCGCATCTGTGTGGTGGAGGTGGAAGGTGCAAGGGATCTTGTGGCCTCCTGTGCTGCACCGGCAACCCCCGGCATGGTGATCCATTCGGAATCAAAAGAGGTCATTAATGCCCGTAAAAACATCATACAATTGATGCTTTCGTCGGGTAATCACAACTGTGCCATACGGGATTTTGAATCCGATGACTGGACCTCATTCCAATTAAAAACACTGGAAGCTGACCAATACAATGAACTGTGCCCGGTGTGGGGAGACTGCAAGCTCCAGGACCTGGCCTATCGATATCAGGTCACCACCCGTCACATGCCGTTATCTGAATCCAAATATCCCATTGAAAGGGAAAACCCTTTTATTCAAAGGGATTTTTCCCGCTGCATTCTCTGTGGCAGATGCGTCCAGGCATGCAGAGAAGTCCAGGTGAACAATGCCATTGACTTTGGTTACCGCGGGGCGGACACCAAAATCATTGCCGGAACAGATGTACCCCTGAAAAATTCTGACTGCGTTTTCTGCGGTGAATGTGTGGAGGTCTGCCCGGTGGGGGCTTTGATCCCCAAAGAAAGCCTTAAGGCCAAAACACGCTTTGAAGATATCAAAAAAACACGTACCACCTGCTCCTTCTGCGGTGTGGGCTGCCAAATGGAACTTTCCGTTCAAGACAATAAAATTGTGGGGATCAACAGTGCAGGCAGAGACGTTGCTCCCAATAACGGAAGCCTTTGTGTTAAAGGAAGATACGGATACGATTTTGTGGCATCTCCCAAGAGACTGACAACCCCCTTAATAAAAAAAGAGGGAAAGCTCACCGAAAGCACCTGGGATGAGGCCCTGGATTTTGTGGCCACACGATTAAATGAAATCAAAGATCGTTCCGGGTCCGACAGCATGGGAGTGCTCACCTCGGCCCGGGTGACCAACGAAGAAAACTACATTGCCCAGAAATTTGCCAGGGCTGTGCTAAAGACAAATAATGTTGACCATTGTGCCCGACTGTGACATTCCTCCACCGTAGCCGGTCTGGCTGCAGCATTTGGAAGCGGCGCAATGACAAACACCATCGCCGACATTGAAACCGCCGATGTGACACTGGTAACAGGTTCCAACACCACAGAAAACCATCCGGTGTTGTCAACCTTTGTAAAACGGGCAGCCCTTCACGGCAAAACCCTCATTGTCATTGATCCCAGAAGGATCAAACTGACCCAGCATGCCAACAGCTGGCTTCGTCCCCAGCCGGGAACAGACATTGCCTGGATCAATGGCCTGATGCATGTTATTATTAAAGAAGATCTCCATGACAAAAAATTTGTCGAGGAACGCACCGAGGGCTTTGAGGCCCTGGCAGAAACTGTTAAAAAGTATACCCCGGAATATGTGGAAGCCATCACCGGCATTGATGCCGATGACATCGTGGCCACGGCCAGAAAATTTGCCAGGGCCAGGGTTGCCACCATTCTTTACTGCATGGGAATCACCCAGCACACCTGTGGTACAGACAATGTAAAATCCCTGGCCAACCTTTCCATGCTCTGCGGTCATATGGGAAAACCCGGTGGCGGCGTCAACCCCTTAAGGGGGCAAAACAATGTTCAGGGGGCCTGCGACATGGGGGGACTTCCCAATGTATTCACTGCCTATCAAAGCGTGGCTGATCCCAACAGCGCCAAGAAATATGAGGCTGCCTGGGATGTGGAAGGCCTTTCCACCACCCCCGGCCTGGTGGTCACAGAGATGATACAAAAAGCAGAATTGGGGGAATTAAAATCTTTGTACATCATCGGTGAAAACCCCCTGGTGTCAGATCCAGACCTTAACCATGCGGAAAAAGCATTTGGCAACCTGGAATTCATGGTGGTGCAGGATATTTTTCTCACGGAAACAGCCCAGATGGCAGACGTGGTGTTTCCGGCCTTTTGTTTTGCAGAAAAAGAGGGCACCTTTTCCAACACCGAACGACGGGTCCAACGGGTGAGAAAGGCAGTGGAAGCCCCGGGATTTGCCTGGGAAGACTGGAAAATACTGTGCGAACTTGCCACCCGCATGGGAAACCCCATGAACTATGAAAATGCCGAAGAAATTTTTGAAGAGATCCGAATGGTGACACCCTCCTACGCCGGAATCACCTGGGAGCGCATTGATCAAACCGGAATTCACTGGCCCTGCCCCACAGAGGAGCACCCGGGAACACCCATTCTTCATACGGCCCAGTTCACCCGGGGAAAAGGTCTGTTTCATGCCATTGAGCACCAGCCACCGGCGGAACTGCCCGATGACGCCTATCCCTTCATGCTCACCACCGGACGGGTGATCTATCACTACCACACCGGTTCCATGACCATGCAATCCAGGGGATTAAATGAGCTGTCACCGGAGTGCTTTGTGGAGATCTCCTCCAACGATGCGGCCAAACTGGACCTGGCAGATGGAGAAATGGTCAATGTTTTCTCACGCAGGGGCAAAATAACAGCCCGGCTCAATGTCTCCGAAAAAGCCGTGGACGGTACCATTTTTATCCCGTTCCACTTTGCCAAGGCAGCGGCCAATCGTCTCACCAATGCCCGCCTTGATCCCGTTGCCAAAATACCTGAGTTCAAGGTATGTGCAATCAGTATTGAAAAGGCAGCCTGATATATAACCGACACGGGCAGGCCGTGATTTAATCCCGGCCTGCCCGCAACAAAGCTTGAAATGCGCCTTTGATCCACCAGGCATTTCATGTCCAAGAATAAACATCCCCCCTTAAAAACAGCTTTCCCCATTGCCATCCCAAAGCCCATGGCTCAAAAGCAGTGCCTCCATGTCAGGGGCCAGGGGGGCAGTAAAATCCATGCGACGCCCGGACCAGGGATGGCGAAAGCCAAGTCGCCATGCATGGAGCATCTGGCGAGAAGCGGCTTTTTCAATGGGAAGCATATTTTTTTTTGTTTTTTTTCGCCGGCGCTGGCCATAGCAACCATCCCCCACCAAAGGATATCCCAATGCTTTAAAATGAACCCTGATTTGATGGGTTCTACCGGTTTTAAGGGCCACCTCAACCAATGTGGCACCTTTGCAGCGGGCCCGTTTACGCCACAGGGTAATGGCTGGCCTTCCCTGGGAAAGATCCACTGCCATGCACTTTCGTTTCACCGGGTGACGACCGATGGGCAGGGTCACCGTTCCCGAGGTTTCATCCATTTCACCGGATACCAGGGCAAGATACTGTTTTTCCATCCGTCGATATTTAAAAGCTTTTTTTAAAAATTCATGACTTCCGGGGGTTTTGGCCACCACCATGATACCGCTGGTATCTTTATCCAATCGATGGACAATACCGGGACGCATGCCATCGCCTCCCACCTTGTCAATGCCGGGACAATGGGCAAGAAGTCCATTTACAAGGGTGTCTTCCCAATGGCCCGGGGCAGGATGAACCACCAGCCCTGCTGGCTTGTTAAGGACCAGAATATGGGGATCTTCGTGGATAATATCCATGGACATGGGGGTGGCTGACACAGGGGGCAAAGGGGCAATTAAAAGTCTGCCGCTGATAACATCCCCGGGTTTCATCCGGTATCCAGGTTTTTTTTTAACCCCGTTGACCCGGATATCACCAGAACGAATCATGGCTGACACACTGCCCCGGGAAACCCCATGGGCCATCCGGGCCGCCACCGTATCCAATCGCTGCCCGACCTGCCCTGCCCCACTTTTAATTTCACTTTTAATTTCAATAACGGTATCCATATTATTACACATCACCACAAGATCGCCTTCCCCAAAAAAAACATGTATCCATTTTCCAACAAAAAACCGAAAGGCACCTGCAATGGCATCTTCCGGTTCGTTGGAATACGGTTTTTACTCAACTTTCGAAATGAATAAATGAGAATGGATATGGTGATAAAGAGATGTATAAGGTCACAATATTATCCCACAAATCATCAAGGGACTTTCCATCCGGGATGGAATATAACCGAAAGTCAAGGGCTATTTAAAAAATAATTGTCTAATCAAATAATTTTTCAATTTCCTGCATCATTAACTTTTCATCCATGTCCTTTGCAGTGGATAACTCCTGTACAAGCAGACTCTGGGCTGTATCCAGCAGTTTACGCTCGCCAAAGGAGAGATCTTTTTCAAGTTTGAGTTGAAAAAGGTCTCTGAACACTTCTGCAACATCATAGATTGACCCGGTTTTAATTTTATCCATGTACTCGCGGTACCTGCGATTCCAGGTCTGGTTATCAGCAGAAGCTCCTTTTTTCTGCATCACCTCATAAACCTGGGGAATCTCATTTTTCGGGATTACCTGCCGGAGACCGACAGATTCGACATTGCAAGTTGGAATCATGATGACCATGCCGTTTTCTATGATCTTCATCATATAAAAATTCATGGATTCACCGTTAATTTCCTTACTTTCAATGGCCTCTATACAACCCACGCCATGAGCCGGGTATACTGCAAGATCTCCTTTACAAAACTCTCTTTTTTCAGGTGCAAGCACTTCTGCCATTGTGGATTTTCCCCCCCATTCTTAAGTGAGAACCGTGGATGTAACGCCTTTGACCCATAGCCACAACACCGAAGAGAATATCAGCCCCACCATTTTGGGGGGATAAAATCTTCGGTGTTCCTGTTAAACAACAATCAACGTATATTTCCAGCGATCCCTTTACGTCTTTTTTTCTTTCAAATATTACCAGCAACATGTAGATATTCGACTTGGTACTGTAAATGTTTGGCCAGTGCCCCATATTTGCCTGTTTTGGGACTGCGTCGCATACCATTGCTAAGGGTGAGCAGGCCCAAATGAGTGAAGATGGGGTGCCGGCCGAATATTTACAGCAACATTTTGCCCATCATCTAATAATATAGCATATATTCGCACCTACAGCAAACACAAAACACAATTGTGATATCGATGGGAATTTCATGTGGGCAAACATTAAAATTCGGCACGCTTCATTTTCCAGCTTACACTTTGCAAAAAAATATATCCATTTCCCGGGGAAAATTGGACAAAAAAGCAAAAACTATTTTTGAAGTTGTGTAAAATATGCCTAAAACGCAATGAATTTGAGCGGCAGGAGGGGGGGGGGAAAGGCAAAAAGAAACGGCTCTGTGACGGACAGCGCCGGGCAGAACATTCATATCAACCTCTGTTAATGAGGTTCATGGCAGATGTGACCCCGTTCTCAATGATGGCCACGCAGGCATCCACACCGGCTGCCACCACCTCCTCAAGTTGCTTCATTTCTCCGGGGACAAATTTCCCCAGCACATGTCCCACAGCACCCGATTCTCCATGGGGTCTGCCAACGCCCACACGAACACGATTAAAGCCCTTGCTGCCAAAGGCATCAATTATGGAACGAATGCCGTTATGCCCACCATGCCCCCGATTATGAGCCACACGGATGCGCCCGAATGGAAGATCCAGGTCGTCATGAACAACAATAATGTCAGACAATTGAATTTTATAATATGAGGAGAGCTTCTGGACGGGGAACCCGCTTCGGTTCATATAGGACTGGGGTTTGAGTAAAACAATCCGATGTTGATGAAAAACACCCTTTGCACATTGCGCTTGGAAGCGAGTATTTTTAAATCCCAGGCACGCCCGGGTGGCAAGGGCATCAAGGATGATAAAGCCGATATTATGACGGGTCTGGACATATTCCCTTCCGGGATTGCCCAAACCCGCCACCATAATACCACTATTTTGAGACATGGATAAACCCTGTTCGTGAATAATGGGCTTACTCGTCTGCCGGAGCTTCTTCTTCGGCATCAGCGTCAGCATTAACGTCAATGTCCAGTTCATCATCATCTTCTGTGGTTTCCTGCTCAGCTGCACTGGGCGGTACCACGGTGAGAACTGTAAAATTCACCTCATGGGGAATTTCAACATCAGCACCCAGATCAATGGATTCCACATGGACAGAATCACCAATTTCAAGATCGGCAATGTCAATAACAATACTTTCCGGGGCATCTGCAGGTCGACAGATCACATCCAGTTCACGCCGGATAACCTGAACCATGCCACCCTCTTTTTCGCCCTTGCTTTCTCCGTTGGTTTCCACAGGAATGGTCACCGTAACGGTGTTATCCAGGTTGATTTCCTGGAAATCGGCATGAAGATAATTCAAACGAAAGGTGTCCATCTGAACGTCTTTGAGCATCACTGTACGTGATGCCTTGCTGTCACCGTCCACAACAAGTTTCATAAAGATACCGGTTGTTCCGTTTTTTCTGATGATTTCGGAAAAAGCATAGGTGGGAACGGCAACCGGCACAGGCTCGGTTTCAGGTCCATAAATCACCGCCGGCAACAGCTCGTTTTTTCTAAGGGCCCGGGCAGCACTCTTTCCCCTGCCCGATCTTACTGATCCTGTTAAATCTATTAGTTCCAAAAGTTTGTTCCTCCGTATCTGTGCTGCCGCACAGATCTGTCATTTTATTTTCTATACAAAAAGAGAATTTACAGAATCTCCCCTGTAACTTCGAAGAATGGCTTCACTGACAAGTTTTGATATGGAGACCTGGGTAATTTTTTCACAAGCTGAAGCAGCCTCGGACAGCGGAATGGTATCGGTGACCATAAGGCTTTCCAGGGAAGAATTGCTTATCCGATCCACAGCAGGCCCAGACAAAACCGCATGGGTGCAGCAGGCATGAACCGCCTTTGCACCTTTATCTTCGATAACACCCGCAGCTTCTGTGAGGGTACCGGCAGTATCCACCATATCATCAAGAATAATGGCTGTTTTATCCTTAACATCTCCAATAATAGCCATGGCCTTGGCCTGATTGGGGGCACTGCGTCGTTTATCAACAATGGCAAGACCGGCATGGAGACGTTTGGCAAAGGCCCGGGCCCGCTCCACCCCTCCGGCATCGGGGGAAACCACCACAAGATCACCGGAAAAATTGGATTTGATATGGTCCAGGATAACAGGAGCAGCATAAAGATTGTCCACGGGAATATCAAAAAAACCCTGGATCTGTCCTGCATGGAGATCCAGGGTAATGACTCTGTGAACCCCGGTCTGGGTTAAAAGATCAGCAACCAGCTTCGCACTGATGGGAACCCTGGGTGCCACCTTCTTATCCTGCCGGGCATAACCGAAATAAGGAATAACTGCCGTAATATAGCTTGCAGAGGACCGTTTCAAAGCGTCAATCATGAGCAAAAGCTCAAAAAGATTGTCATTTACCGGAGCGCAGGTGGATTGAATAACAAACACTTCCTGACGCCTGACGTTCTCCTGGATTTCCACCTGAATCTCACCGTCGCTGAACCGATTGATCTTTGCCCGGCCAAGGTGCAGGGAAAGATAATCAGAAATGCTCTGGGCAAGGGGTTCATTGGAATTCCCCGAGAAAACCGACATAGCATTCATATGAATTCTCTTCTTCGCAAATCTTATTTTTTTAAAAGTGGCTGGGGCGGGAGGATTCGAACCTCCGAATGCAGGAATCAAAATCCTGTGTCTTACCGCTTGACGACGCCCCATGAATGCGTCATATGAAGGAAGTTAGAAAAATGCGTTTGTGCGGGTTATTATGCCATCTCCGGGACAGCATGTCAAACGCGCACTCAGCCTGTCCATCTTCCCAGAACAGCACAAAAAAAGAGGCCCCACTTCCTGTCATCATCACCTTTTGGGTCAGAAGACCGGCCATCTCCGTTTTAAATGCCTGGATCTCCGGGTACAACTCACATGCAGATGCTTCAAGATCATTGTGCATATCCACACTGATATCCAGCACCCGATTCTCCTCACACGCAATAATCAGGGCATTATTAGTAGATTTATGCCCGGTTGTCAATGCTAAATTAATATTTTTATAAACCAGGGCCGTTGATGCTGCAACGCCGGGGCTGGCCAGCAATACCCTGCAGGGAGTTTTCAATGTACAAGGGGTCAGCAATTCCCCCACCCCCCGGGCAAGGGCAGCCCCCCCCTGGACAAAAAAAGGCACATCAGCCCCCAGGCAAAGCCCCATATCCATGAGATCCCGGCGGGAGAAGGGCTTGTCAAACCAATGATTCAATGATTTTAAAACAGTGGCAGCGTTACTGCTGCCCCCCCCAAGTCCCCCTCCCACGGGAATCTGTTTATCAATGGCAACAGCCACCCCCCCGGGCACACGCCCCACCCCCCTCTTGCGGGCCAGTTCTTTCCAGAAAATGGTGGCAGCCCTGTGGGCAAGGTTGGTTTCATCTTCAGGCACCCGGGGATGGCTGCATGTCACAGAAATATCCGATGCCTGGAAATCAAAATAGATGTCATCACATAGATCCACACAGGCCATCACTGTTTCCAGATCATGGTAGCCGTTCTTCCTCCTGCCGGTGACATGGAGGAAAAGATTGATTTTTGCCGGAGAAGCGACCTTCATCAACACCCCTTGGCCTTTACATAGGAAATCTGCAATTCATGGAGAAGACTGGTGATAAGATGGGCCTCTTCAGAATCCAGATTCCCCTTGGTTTTTTTCTGGAGCACATCAATGATATCCACTGTCTGCCTGGCAAGATCCATATTTTTAGACCGAACTCCGGTGGCCGGATCAGGCATTTCTCCCATCTGCACCAGGGCCGTTGAATACAAAGAGACAATCAGGGTTGAAAAATCCGCCTGGGGAAGCCCTTTTGGCGGTGGACAGGGTCCTTTATTACCGTCACACTCATTCATGCTGAATCCATTACCTTGTGCCATTTGTTTATCTCCTCTTAAGGTTAGATTATTTGTGTTAAATGAAGACACCGGCCGACATATCTTTTTATCTGCCAATGGCCCTATTGGTGAATAGCAGCCTAAAAACAGGGAATGCCAAAGCATCCACCGGCGCCCCCTTTTGCCAAATTCAAACCCTCTGATAAATTTATCTGTTTTAGTTATTCATGGCCCGGTCCACACCACATGGGATTGTCCCCCGGCAATGGATGCCACATGTCCATCCGACATAAAGTGTTCCACCCGGGTAACGACCCCTTTATAAGAGAGCTTCAGATGCAGGGGGCCGTCAACCGACACCACAGAGACATCCTTTAAACCAATCAATCCAATGCCATGAAGTTTCAGCACAGCCTCCTTGGCTGTGAAACAGCGGAAAAAAACAATCTCCCGGAGGACATCATGGAAAAGCCGGGTCTCCCCTTTGGAGCAGATACGCCGGAACAACCCGGGTGCAACAGGTTTTATCTCTTCAATATCAATTCCCACCGGACGCCGGGACACCACCCCGGCCACATGGCACGGCTTATGGCTAAGGGACCAGTGCACCCCACCCCATGGAAGGGGCTGCCCCTGATCTCCTTTGGGAAAGGTGCCCATGACAACACCCGCCCTGCGGGCGGAAAAACGCACACTTTGCCGGGCCAGCATGCCAAGGGCTTTTAAGCGCTTCTTGGGACTCAGTTCCCGGATATGCAAAGGCACCTGCATTACCACCGGAAACAAAACCCCCGCCCCCCGTGGAGATAGCCCCCCGTGGTGACCGGGTATCACGCAGGTGGAGCCAGTGAGATAATAATGTCAGCCACCGTGGTCCCCTCTCCCCCGACATGTACAAACAGAGGATTGATGTCCAGCTCCTTTATTTCAGGATGATTTTTCACCATGGCACTTAGACTCACCAGATTCTTTTCCAGGGCCTCAATGTCTGCCGGTGCTTCTCCCCGCACCCCGGTGAGGATGGGATATCCTTTTATGGCTTTTATCATGCGCCGAACCACATTCCGGCCCATGGGCGCCATGCGGAAAACCACATCTTTATAGACTTCCACAAAAATCCCCCCCAGTCCGAACATAATCACATGTCCGGAGGCGGCATGGCGGCTTACCCCCAGAATAACCTCTTTACCCTTGGTGGCCATCTGCTGTACCAGCACACCGTCCAAGGTAGCCTTGGCATTGTATTGCCGGGCATTCTTGATTATGGAGTCAAAGGCTTTTTTAACTGCCGCTTCATTGTTCAGCCCCACCTTCACACCTCCGGCATCGGACTTGTGGAGGATCTGGGGAGAAACAATTTTCATCACCACAGGAAAACCTATTTTTCGGGCAATGTCAACGGCCTCATCCGCAGTGGTTGCCAGGGCCATTTCCAGGGTATTAAATCCATAGCATTTAAGGATTTCATTTCCATCCAGTTCCCCCAGGGTATCTATCCCCTGCGCCATATAACCGTCAATGATAGCCCGGGCCTTTTCCACGTCATGGCTCATTTCATACTGGGGCAGGCGTCTTCTGGAAAGCCATCGGTTATTGGCATAAAGGGCACCCATGGCCCGGGCTGCACTTTCGGGAAACTGGTACACCGGCACATGATTTTCCTGGAGAAGGTGCACCCCGTCGGAAACATCCACCACCCCCATGAACGCACACACAATGGGTTTCACCTCAGACCTTGCAATATTAACAATGGCTTCTGCGGTTCCCATGGCATCGGTCATGGACTGGGGGGTTAAAATAATCAACACACTGTCCACCCCGGGATCACTGATCACCGTGGCCAGGGTGTTTTCGTACCGGTCCCGGGCTGCGTCTCCAATGACATCCACAGGGTTATGGAAATTGGCAGTGGGGGGCAGATATTTATGCAGTTCCCGGATGGTGTCCTGGGTGAATTTTGCCAGTTTCAATCCGGAATTTTCACTCATATCCGTGGCAATGATTCCCGGCCCCCCGGCATTGGTGACAATGGCAATTTTATCCCCCCGGGGCACTTTTTTGCAGGCAAGGGCCTTGGCATAATCAAACAGCTCATTCACGGTGCTGCATCGCATGATGCCGGACTGGGAAAAAATAGCATCATACACGGCATCAGAGCCTGCCAGGGAACCGGTGTGGGAGGCGGCTGCTGCTGCCCCGGCATCGGAGGTTCCTGATTTAATGGCAATCACCGGAGTGGGATTTAAGCCGGAGGTCATTTCCCGGACCTCACGGATAAAGGTCTGTGCATCACAGGAGAGCTCTTCCATGTAGATCATCACCACATCGGTGTTGGGATCAGCGTGATAGTAGCGCAGCAAATCCAGTTCATCCACATCGGCTTTATTTCCAATGGAAACAAATTTTGAAAACCCAAATCCCTGGTCCGCCGCAAAATCCAGCACTGCCGTACACAGGGCCCCGCTCTGGGAAATAAAAGAGATATTACCGGGCTGGGGCATGCGATTGGAGAAACTGGCGTTGAGGGACACCCCGGGGGAGGGATTGATCACACCCAGGCAATTGGGACCCACCAGTCGAATATCTGCATCCTGACACAATTGCTGGATCTTTTTCTCCATCTCCAGCCCTTCTCCACCCACCTCTTTAAATCCGGCAGAAACAATGACAATCCCCTTGACCCCTTTGGCAATGCACGCCTCCACAGCCTTCACCGCAGGCCGGGGGGGTAAAATAATCATGGCAAGATCAATGGGATCAAGAATATGGGCAATGGTCTGATAGCATTTTACGCTGAGAATGGATCGCGCCTTGGGATTTACGGGATAAAGGGTTCCTTGAAATCCCCCATAAAGGATATTGGCAAATATATCATGCCCCACCTTACCTTTTTGGGTGGAGGCACCAATCACAGCAATGGATTCCGGCGAAAAAATTGCATCAAGCTTATCCATTTTACCTCTCCAGTGCTTAAGCGTTAACAGTATCCATCACTTTTTCCATCATCTGCTGCACCGCCATGACCCCGGGGGAATCATCGGGTAACTCCAAAAGGGATTTTTGTTCCATGTCATATTCCAGCAAGGCATCATCATTGGGAATGGTGCCGATGATGGGAATACCGATTTTTTCCACCTCACCCAAAAAGACATCCCCCAGGGTTTCCGGTGCACGGTTCACCACCAGCCCCACATGCCCCACAGAAAGCTTGAGATCATCGAGCATGGAAACAATGCGACCCACGGCCCGAAGCCCCCGCAAAGCGTAATCCGTAACCAAAAGCAGCATATCCACCTTGCCGCTGGTGCGGCGGCTCAAATGCTCCATGCCCGCTTCATTGTCCACCAGAAGATATTTATAGTTTTTTTCCAGCTCTTCGGAAAATCTATTGAGAATATTATTCACCATGCAGTAGCAGCCCTGGCCTTCCTGACGTCCCATCACCAAAAGATCAAACTCTTTATTTTCTATGAGCACCTGGTTCATGAGCATTTCAAGATAAACAATCTTATCCATACCCGATGGAACGCCCTGGGGATCTTTCATGAAACTTTCCCGGATATCCCCAACGGTTTTTTCAACATTCAGCCCCAGAGTTTCTCCCAGGTTGGAGTTGGGATCTGCATCCACGGCAAGCACCGGGGAGTGGTTATTCGTTGACAGATATCTCAGTACCAGTGATGCCACAGTGGTTTTTCCCACTCCGCCCTTTCCAGCCAGTGCAATAACTTTACCCATGTTTACTCCCAAAAAATAGTTGTAATAGAAAATTTAGCGAACTTTATATTTTCACAAATCCAATGTCGCAAACCAGTTCACTTTGAACAGTGCTGTGTTTAAGCTTATCAATGTTATGATAAAATCCCATCACCGCATCGGTTGCAATAATATATAAGGACTAATTTCCCCAAAAGCAAAGTTTTTCTCAGTATTTCCCATTCAGTGCTATTTTTTGTCTTTCCTGCCACATTTCACCACGACGAAAAAGCAATATTAAAAACGGTGCTATGCCACCCCGGCCCAAAACAAAGCTTGAAATATCCCCCCTGATCTGCGGAGCATTTCAGACAAACGGGCATCTCCTGTCGGGCACAACGAAGATTACAATGGTATCATGCCGAAAAGTTCACAAATTTTATGTTGCACATTTTTTCAAAATAGATATGATTCTCCATCAAAAAAAACAAGCACGATTCAAACATAACCGCCATATAGCCGTCGGGGAGCATAATGCCATTTTCTATATGCGTTGTGTCCGGCAGGGCATGCCCATCATAAAAATTTTCAGAAAAATAAGGATAAAAACATGAGCAACACTGCGCAGAATATTTTAAGAAAAATCAACTACATTGAAGCGGACATGGACATTCAAAAGCAGATTTTATTTTCCATTCCATCGGAAGAAAAACAGGAGATGGAAAAAGTACTGAAAATCATTGCAGGACAAAAAGAAGAAATAAATACCCTGAGGCAGGAGATGAAAAAAGCGGCACCGGAGGAGTATGAAAAAATTCTCATGTTTGAAAAGGCCGCCCAGAAATTTAAAGCCCTTGCAGCAGAAAAAAAATTCAAAGATGTTTCATCCTTTGACGGTACAACACCCTGCACCGTTTCCCTTAAAGACGGCACAAGCATGGACTGCCTGGTCAAAGCCCAGGATGATGCAGGCGACTGGACCGTGATGACATTGGACGGCAAGATCCAGACATTTCAAGCAGATAGCGTGGTCTGATTTCTTACAACCCACATTTTTTCAGGAAAATAAAGAATCTTGAAAATGGTATCATGCCGCCCCCCCGGGGGGGGGCTCTGCCAAGGTTGCCCGGAGGTTTTATTTTCCAACAACCGCCACAGGCGGACCGTATTCTGACCTCGTTCCGCCCACAACAAAGTTAGAAATACTCCCCTGGTTAACGGAGTATTTCATATAAAAAAGCCCATGGCAGTTACAAAAAAAGGCCGGAGAAAAAATTCCCCGGCCTTTATAAAAAATCGGCAAATTTCCCCTGGATCTCGTAATCCAGAGATTATCAGCCTTTAATACAAATTTTTCCGCAAAAACAAAAAGTCCTGCTATCCCTGAATACTCAGCTGGGCAGATCTCAAGGTGTTTTTCATGAGCATGGCAATGGTCATGGGTCCAACACCACCGGGTACCGGGGTAATCTTTCCGGCAATTTCCTTTGCCTTTTCAAAATCCACATCACCCTTGAGAATGGCTTTGCCGGTCTCTTCGTTCATGCCCACACGGTTAACTCCCACATCAATAACTGTGGAACCGGGTTTAATCCATTCGGGTTTCACCAGATCGGGAACGCCTGCAGCCACAATGAGAATATCAGCACGTTTACAATGGGCAGCCAGATCTTTGGTACGGGTATGTACAATGGTAACTGTGGAGTTGGCACCCACACCCTTCTGGGCCATCATCATGGCAATGGGTTTTCCAACGATATTGGAACGACCCACAACAACCACCTCGGCACCGGAGGTTTCCGTGCCGGAGCGTACGATCATTTCCTGGATACCGGCAGGGGTGCAGGGCAGAAATTTTGCTTCATCACCGCCGATCATCAAACGCCCCACATTCACGGGATGGAAGGCATCCACATCTTTGTCAGGATCAATGGCATTCAACACTTTCTTATCATCAATGTGCTTGGGAAGGGGAAGCTGAACCAGAATACCGTGGATTTCAGGATCATTATTATATTTATCAATGAGGGCAAGAAGATCTGCTTCAGAGATATCATCTGGCTGATCGTCCTGGATCTCTTTGAATCCCACACTGAGGGCGGTTTTAACTTTAAGGGTCACATAGCTGATGGATGCAGGACTGGAACCCACAAGAATTGTTACCAGTCCAGGTACCTTTCCATGCTCTGCCTTCATTTTCTCAACATCTGCCTTTACTTCTGCAAGGATATCCTTGCGAATACTGGTACCGCTGATAATTTCTGCTGTCATTTTTCTATATTTCTCCTGATTTTTGGCAAAAACCTGTAGCCGCATTTACATCCCGGATGTTCATGGGATTAGAAGCACCCCACATTTACAATGTTTATCCCCAAAGTGAAAAAACTCTGGAATTTAAAACCGGACAGATTACGAACGATTTTCACCATCCATACAAAATAACAATAACACTTCACCCTCCCGGCTGCTAAAGTCGGGAGAATGAAGCATTATTCAAGACATGTCATCAAATAGAAAGGATATTTAACAAATCCTTAGAATACACCCTGAACCTTACCGGTTTCAACGTCTACATCAACACGTTTGAAAGCGGGGTTGGAGCCGGTACCGGGCATGAGGCTGATGGCGCCTGCCACAGGCACGATGAATCCGGCACCACCATAGGTAAGGACCTCTCTGATGCTGAGAGTCCATCCCTTGGGCACACCCTTGAGGGCAGGATTGTCAGAAAGAGAAAGATGGGTTTTAACCATGCACATACCCAGTTTGGAAAGTTCAGGATCTGCCTGGATTCTTGCAATGGCAGCATTGGCATCAGCAGAGTACTCAACACCGTCTGCGCCGTAAACTTCTTTGGCGATGAGTTCGATTCTTTCCTTAATGGGCATATCCAGCTCATAGAGGAATTTGAATTCTGTTTTTTCTTCACAGGCAGCCACAACGGTTTCAGCAAATTCAATGGCTCCGTCACCACCTTTTTCCCAGTGACGGGACAGGGCAACCTTGGCACCTTCAGCTTCACAAAGTTCACGAACCTTGGCAATTTCAGCATCTGTATCAGTATAAAAAGCATTGATGCAGACCACAGGAGAGATACCGGCTTTTCGGACGTTTCTGATGTGGTGAATCAGGTTGTCACAACCCTTGGCAACCCATTCCACGTTTTCTGTGCTGTACTCTTCCGGCATGGGTTTACCCGGCACAGGTACCGGAGCGCCGCCATGGCATTTAAGTGCACGGATGGTGGCCACAACAACGGCACAATCGGGCACAAGACCGGAGAAACGACATTTGAGGTTCCAGAATTTTTCAAAACCGATGTCCGCACCAAATCCAGACTCTGTGACATGGTAGTCGGCAAGCTTGAGACCCACACGGTCAGCAATGATGGAGCTCTGACCAATGGCAATGTTGGCAAAGGGACCGGCATGAACAATAACGGGCTGGCCTTCCAGGGTCTGCATGAGAGAAGGATTAAGAGCATCCACCATCCATGCGGTCATGGCACCGGCAACCTGGAGATCTTCTGTTGTGACAGGTTTACCTTTTTTGGTGTAAGCCACAACGATTTTACCCATTCTTTCACGCATGTCTTTAAGATCACGTGCCACAGAAAGGATGGCCATAACCTCGGAAGATACGGCAATACCGAATTTAGATTTCATCATGAAACCGTCGGATTTACCATTTACACCGTCAATACCGATGATGATATTTCTAAGGGCCTGGCAGCAGAAGTCCATGATCCATCCCATTTCAACCTTGGTGGGATCAATGTCAATGCGTTTCATGCCGGAAAGTCTTTCCAGCTGTTCATCAGTATAGTTTCTTTCATGCTGGAGTCTTGAAGTCAAGGCAACCATGGCAAGGTTATGGGCATTCATGATAGCGTTGATGTCACCGGTAAATCCAAGAGAGAACGGTGTCAGGGGGATACATTGAGCCAGACCGCCGCCTGCAGCAGAACCTTTGATGTTCATGGTGGGGCCACCGGAGGGTTGACGAATGGCGGCACATACGTTTTTACCAATTTTTCCAAGACCCTGAACAAGACCCATGGAAGAAGTTGATTTACCTTCTCCAAGGGGTGTGGGGGAGATGGCAGTTACGTCAATGTACTTTCCATTGGGTTTGTCTTTAAGGCGATCAAGAACTGCACGAAAATCAATTTTTGCAATATAATGCCCCTGGGGAAGCAGCTCTTCTTTGGTCAGACCAAGTTTTTCACCGATTTCATAAATGGTCAGCATGTCTTTTTCTGCATCCTGGGCAATTTCCCAGTCCGCATGTTTGGTTGGATCCAATGCCATGGTAAAACTCCTTTTTTTGGTATTTGGGCTCAGGGGATGAGCCGATCAGTTTTCTTTATTACAAAATACTGTGACAAGGTTGCCTGTCACAACTATATCAATAGTTTAAATATTATAAATTTTCGATGGGCAACTTCTTTAATGTGGCCCTACATAAAAATTGAATTTAAAGTAGCAGCATTATCATACAGAGGCCATGGACAATTACAAATTGATAATGCAATAACAGTCATGGCCAGACCTTAATTTTGATCAGGTTCTTCCCACAACGAAAGATAAAAGATTGCTGGAAGGAGCGATCAGGCTCGCCTTCCAACCAAAAGGTGCAACAGACACACTTCGCATGCTGATGAACTTTTAGTTAGCCCCATGTATCCTAAAATTTGTAAAACAGCCCTAAGCAAATCTGAATACTTCACAATTAAAAATCAAATGAGCACCACAAGATTTCACCGGGAATAATCTTATAATGTGCATTACTCGTCAAGAACTATTTGCACATTTACCAAAAAAAACATTCTCCATTTTTCATCCACAGCACAAATCGCCATGCAAAAAAACGAAATCACGCAGACTAAATAAGATTCATTCATTAATTATATCAAACATTTTTAAGAACTGCCGACTTTTACTATATTTTTGACTTTGTGTTTTTTTTAAGCCCTCATCTATTGACAAATAACCCCTCTGGATGTAAATCATTACACGGTAGACTTTGTGGCATAATTCAATTAGACATGTAATTTCACATCTAATAAAGGTGGATGGTGGGCCATAAATCAATTCAAAATTTCCAGAAAAAATATAACTCAAAAGGTGTTTTTTCAACACCCGTATCTGTTATTCCTATTTTTCCCCCATCCCCCCTTCACACCTATATATCCTTCCTGTTTCTTCCATTCATAATGTATGACAATTTCCCCATTGTTCATACTATCCATAATCAACCCGCAACCAATAACTATCAACTTATAAGGAGGTAAGAGTGGGATTTGAACTTACAAAAGAATCCTATGCTGGCGGAATTAAAGCAGTCACCATTGGAAAGGGTGATAACGCATTAACCATCGGCGGCCAAACATGTTATCCTTTTTACCAGTTCGAAGGTGAAATGCCCGGCAAACCCATCATTGCCATGGAAATCTGGGACATGGAACCCGAAGAATGGCCAGCAGCCGCCATGGCACCGTTCAAGGATGTCCTTGGTGACCCGGTGGCATGGGCCAAAAAATGCATTGACGATTTTGGTGCACAGCTCATCGTTCTCCAACTAAAAAGCATTGATCCCAATGACAAAGATAGAAGTCCTGAAGATGCTGCGGCCCTGGTGAAAAAAGTGGTGGATGCCATTGATGTTCCCCTCATTGTCTGGGGATGCGCATCCCCGGCCAAGGACGAAGATGTCCTCAAGGCCGTGGCTGAAGCCTGCCAGGGTGAGAATCTGATTCTTGGTCCTGTGGAAGAAAAAAATCATAAAGGTATTGGTGCGGCAGCCATGGGTTACGGCCATGCCATTATATCATCCTCCCCCATTGATGTTAACCTTGCAAAACAGGTGAACATTCTTCTTGAAAACCTTGGTATCCCCCTGGACAAAGTCCTTGTGGACCCCACCACCGGTGGTTTGGGTTATGGTCTTGAGTATACCTACTCCGTCATGGAACGTCTGAGCATGGCAGCCATGGCCCAGGGCGATGACAAGCTCCAGAATCCCATGATCAACAACCTGGCCAATGAAGTCTGGAAATGCAAAGAGGTTAAACAAACCGCAGAAGAGGCACCGGAACTGGGTGATCCTGAACGACGCGGTATCCTCATGGAGGCTGTGGGCGCTGTGTCTTACTTCATGGCCGGTTCAGACATCATGATCATGCGTCATCCTGAAGCCATCAAACTTGCCAAGGCATTTGTGGATCTCATCTGCGACGGCGGATCTGCCGCTGACGTGGCTCCCATCGCCAAGCAGCTTGATGATGTGGAAATTGACTTTGCAGCCCTTGCACCTGCCCCTGATCTTGCCATGGAAGCAGATGAAAAAGCAGCAGCTCCGGCAAAAGCCGAAGCTCCCAAGGCAAAAGCCGAAGCTCCCAAGGCTGCACCGGCAGCAAAAGCTGAAGCTGCACCGGCTCCCAAGGCAGAAGAAGCACCTGCTCCGGCAGCTGAAGCTGCACCGGCTGTGGATGCCAAGGCCCAGGCAGAAGCTGAGGCAAAAGCAAAGGCAGAGGCAGAGGCAAAAGCCAAAGCTGACGCAGAAGCTGCTGCTGCAGCAAAGGCTAAGGCTGAAGCTGAAGCTGAGGCAAAAGCAAAGGCAGAGGCAGAGGCAAAAGAGAAAGCTAAGATAGAAGCTGAGAAAAAAGCGGCTGCCGAAGCCGTTGCCCAGCGCGAAGCTGAAGAAGAGGCGATCAGGGAAAAACGGGCTGCGGAAAAAGCCCAGCATCACACAGCAGCTCCCAAAAAGGCTGTTACCCTCACCGCCGCCGAAGAACAGCTGTCTGATCTGGATAAAATTCTCAAAAGCCTTGAAAGAATCCACAGACGACATGTCGCATAAATGCCTAACAAAATTATGATTGCCATGTTCCAAGGCAAGCATTTACATAACAGGAGGAGGAACCTCTAATGGCAGACGTAAAAAAAGTTAAAAAAGCAAAAGCACCCAAAGTAGCCAATCCACTTGAGGCCACCATAGATGTGGCATCCCAGGAGATGATTGTCCGTGCCCAGGAATTGGGAATTGACACGGTATTTGACCGTGCCGTCACCATGAAACCCTGTGCCATCGGCCTCCAGGGAATTTGTTGCAAAAACTGCTCCATGGGTCCCTGTAGACTGCCCCTTCCCAAAGACGGCATTGAAGGCGAAGATACCCGTAAAGGTCTTTGCGGTGCCACTGCAAATACCATTGCCGCACGAAATTTTATTCGCATGATTGCCGGTGGTGCTTCTGCCCACTCCGACCATGGCCGCTGCGTTGCAGAAGTGTTCATGGCCGCTGCCAGAAAAGAAACCGAAGCCTATCAGATCAAAGACACAGACAAACTGCTCCAGATCGCCCCGGCACTGGGCGTTGACATTACAGTTGACGTTGACGGTGAAATCAAAGACCGTGACATCGACGAAATTGCCCTGGAAGTTGCAGAAGTGGCTCTGGCCGAATGGGGAAAACCCGAAGGCGAGATCCTCTACATGAAACGGGCCCCCGAGGCACTGTATGAAAAATGGAAAAAACTGGGCGTTCTTCCCAGAAACATCGACCGGGAAATTGTAGAAATCATGCACCGCACCCACATGGGCGTGGATCAGGACTATAAAAATCTCATGAAACAAGGCACAAGAGCGGCTCTGGCAGACGGCTGGGGCGGTTCCATGCTGGCAACGGATCTCCAGGATGTTCTTTTTGGAACTCCTTATCCGGTACAGTCAGAAGCCAACCTCGGTATCATGAAAGAAGACCATGTTAACCTCATCGTACACGGTCATGAGCCTGTATTGTCAGAAATTCTGGTGGCGGTTGCCCAGTCCCAGGAGATGGTGGATTATGCCAAGGAAAAAGGCGCCAAGGGTATTCAGCTGGGCGGCATCTGCTGTACAGCCAATGAAATCCTCCAGCGTCACGGTATCCCAACAGCTGCCACCTTTCTACAGCAGGAACTTGCCATCATCACCGGTGCCTGTGATGCCATGGTGGTTGACATCCAGTGTATCATGCAGAACCTGGCCAATGTTGCCAAGTGTTTCCACACCAAACTGATTACCACCCACCCCATTGCAAAAATGGAACAGGACAACGTCATTCACATTGAGTTTGACGAAGCTTATGCCCTGGAAGATGCCAAGAAAATCGTCAAAATGGCCATTGACAACTTTGAGAACAGAAGTTCTGAGGTAATGATTCCCCAGTACAAGAGTTCCCAGGTTGCAGGATTTGGCGTGGAATCCATCCAGTATCATCTGGGCGGAACCTTCCGCGGCACCTACTACACCCTTAACGATAATATCATCAACGGACGTATTCGCGGTATTGCCGGTGTGGTCGGCTGTAACAACGCCAGAACCAAACACAACGACGGCCACATCAAAGTTGTAAAAGAGCTGATTAAAAACGACGTCATCGTCCTCACCACCGGCTGCAACGCCATTGCCTGTGCCATGGAAGGACTGTTGACCCCTGAAGCCGCTGCCGTTCATTGCGGTCCCGGCCTTGCAGAAGTCTGCGAAACCGTTGGTATCCCACCGGTTCTTCACCTGGGTTCCTGCGTGGATAACAGCCGTATCCTCCTGGCAGCCACAGAGGTTGTTAAGGCCGGCGGTCTTGGCAACGATATCTGCGATCTTCCCGCAGCAGGAAGTGCCCCTGAATGGATGAGTGAAAAGGCCATCTCCATTGGTCATTACTTTGTGGCATCCGGCGTTTATACTGTATTTGGCGTCACCCTGCCCACCTCCGGCGCACCGGTATTTCACAAATACATCTCCGATGAATTTGAGAAAATCACCGGCGGAAAATGGGACCTTGAAATTGATCCCATCAAACATGCCCAGAAAATGATCGCACACATTGATAAAAAACGTGCAGAGCTGGGTATTGACAAAGCAAGGGAAAGGGTCCTCATGGATATGGCCGATCGTCAGAAACTTGAGGCGTAATCCATACAGGGTATGAACCATTTCGTTATTAACATAAGCTAAATCCTCAACGAAGGAGGAACACATGTCAAAATTAATAGCATTTGCAGCTATTCAGGGTGGATATAAAGTCGTTTCAGAGGTTGAAGGTCTTTACCAGAAAGCATTACAGACTTACAATGCAGATACAAAAGTTGAATTTCCCAACACCGGTTATTTTCTGCCGGTTATTTACTCATTAACAGGTCTTAAGGTACAGACCCTGGAAGATATCCAGAAACCGCTGGCCTTTGCCCGGGGACTTCTGCCCCCCCATGTGAAAAGTAAAAATCACCTGCCCTATCTTGGACCACTCCTTGATGCCGGTATGGCAGGTATCATTGCCTATGAGATCAAAGAGGCATTAAGAAGTGTTACAGATCCTGAATTTTACTATCCCCATGAAGATCCGGATCTGGATGCCGGTAAAATCTGGACAGGCCCTGCAGATGATACCATCCTGAGAAAAAGGGGTGTTGAGTTTGTGGATGGCTCCGCCCCGGGATTTGCCGCCATCGTGGGTGCTGCACCCAACCCGGAAATTGCAAAAATGATCGTGGAAGACTATCAGAAAAAGAGTCTTTATATCTTCTGTGCGGCCAACCACAACGGTCAGACTGTCATTGAACAACTCATTGAAGCCGGTGTCCAGGTGGGTTGGAATACCCGTATTGTTCCCTTTGGTCCGGATATTTCTTCTGCTGTATTTGCCCTTGGTTTTGCCAACAGGGCAGCCATGGCATTTGGTGGCGTTCAGCCGGGTGATCACAAAAAGATCCTCATGTACAACAAAGAGAGAATTTTTGCCTTTGTAAATGCCCTTGGTGATATCGGCACCGAATGGGGTGTGGCTGCTGCCGGTTGTGTTAACTGGGGTTTCCCGACCTTGGCTGACACAGATATTCCGGAAATTCTGCCCACAGGTATCTGTACCTACGAGCATGTGGTCACCAATGTTGCCCATGACGAAATGTGCCAGAGGTCCATTGAAACCCGTGGTCTCAAGGTTAACGTCACGGAAATTGACATCCCCATGGCATTTGGTCCGGCCTTTGAGGGTGAGCGCGTTCGCGGTGCTGATCTCCATGTACAATGCGGCGGCGGTAAGACCCAGTGCACCGAGCTTGTGAAAAAAGCCGAGATGAACGAGATTGAAGACGGCAAGGTTATTCTGGAAGGTCCCGATGTCACAGATCTGAAAGAAGGCGAAACCTTTCCCCTTGGTATCTTTGTTCAGATTGCAGGACGTGAATTCCAAGATGATTTTGAACCCATCATGGAACGCCAGATCCATCATCTGGTGAACTACATCCAGGGCATCATGCACATTGGACAGCGTGACATCTCCTGGGTTCGTGTTTCCAAGGGTGCCATGGAAAAAGGCTTCAGCCTGAAACACATCGGTACTGTGCTCTATGCCAAGTTCCATCAGGATTTCCAGAAGATTGTGGACAAGGTTCAGGTCACCTTGTACACCAAAACCGATGAAGTGGACAAAATGACTGCCCTGGCAAGGGAAAACTACCTTGCCCGTGACTCCCGCGTGGATGCCATGACCGACGAAGACGTAGATACATTCTACTCCTGCACCCTGTGCCAGTCCTTTGCTCCCAACCATGTCTGTTCAGTCAGTCCTGAAAGAACCGGACTTTGCGGTGCATACAACTGGATGGACTGCCGTGCCGCCTTTGAGATCAATCCCACAGGCCCCAACCAGCCCATTGAAAAGGGTGAATGCATTGATCCCAAGCTGGGTCAGTGGAAGGGTGTTAATGACTTTGTCAACAAAGCCTCCCGAGGTGCTGTGACCCATTACAACTTCTACTCCATGGTAACAGATCCCATGACCACCTGCGGTTGCTGTGAGTGCATCGCTGCCATGCTGCCCTCCTGTAACGGCGTCATGACTGTAGGCCGGGATTATTCCGGAGATACCCCCTGCGGTATGAAGTTCACCACCCTTGCCGGTGTCATGGGCGGTGGCGCATCCTCTCCCGGATTTGTGGGTCATTCCAAACATAACATTACCCAGGGAAAATTTATACTGGGTGACGGTGGCCTGTTGAGAATGGTGTGGATGCCCAAGATGCTGAAAGAAGAACTCAAAGATCGTATCGTTGCCAGAGGCGAGGCCATGGGTGTACCCGATCTCTACGACAAAATTGCCGATGAAAGCGTTGGTATCACCGAAGAAGAGATCCTTCCCTTCCTCGAAGAGAAAGGACACCCGGCACTGAGCATGGACCCACTGATTGGATAAACAACAGAATAACCGTGCTGCGGGTCTGCCCCACCATAACCGGCAGCACGGATACTCATATTTTTTGAAAAAAGGAGAGAACAATGGCATTAACCGGTATTCAGATCTTCAAACTCCTTCCCAAGACCAATTGTAAGGAGTGCGGTGTTCCCACCTGTCTTGCGTTTGCCATGAACCTGGCATCGGGCAAGGCAGAGCTTGACAGCTGCCCCTATGTGTCCGATGAAGCAAGGGAAAAACTGGCCGAAGCATCTGCTCCTCCCATCCGTCCCGTAAAACTGGGTAAGGGTGTTCGCCAGACCACAACCGGTGGCGAAACCGTTCTTTACAGACATGAAAAGACTTTCTTTAACCCCACCATTCTTGCCGGTACCGTGGCATCGGACATTGCGGCTGCCGACCTTGAACAAAAACTGAAAATATACAATGCCTTTCAATACGAGCGGGTAGGACTGAACTTAAGACCTGAACTGCTTGTGGTAAAAGATGCAGGTGCCGGTGCCGACGCCTTTGCCGCCACGGCAAAATGCATTGCAGAAACCTCGGAATTCAACCTGGTTCTCATGACTGAAGATCTGGATGTCATGAAAGCCGGTATTGCAGCCGCCGGTTTTAAACGGCCCCTGCTCTACGCTGCCACAGAAGCCAATGTTGATGACATGGGTGCCCTTGCCAAAGAAAACGATCTGCCCCTGGCCGTGAAAGCCGATTCCATTGACGCGTTGATGCCCCTCACCGAAAAACTCACAGGCATGGGATTAAAAGACCTTGTCATTGATTCCGGTGCCCGGGAAATCAAACAAGCCCTGGAAGATCAGGTGGGCATCCGTCGTGCCGCCCTCAAGGCCGGCAACAAGGCCCTTGGCTTTCCCACCATTACCTTTCCCTGTGAAATGGCTTCCAACCTTGACATGGAAACCGTTATTGCCGCCATGTTTGTGGCCAAATACGGCGGAATTGTGGTGATGTCAGACTTTGCTGCTGAATCTTTATTCCCGCTGCTCCTGGAAAGACTCAATATTTTCACCGATCCCCAGCGTCCCATGACCGTCACCGAAGGTATCTTTGAAATCGGTAATCCCGATGAAAATTCACCGGTTGTTGTCACCACCAACTTTGCCCTGACCTATTTCATCGTATCCGGTGAAATTGAAGGCAGCAAGGTTCCCTGCTGGCTGCTCATCAAAGATTCCGAAGGTCTTTCCGTTCTCACGGCCTGGGCTGCCGGTAAATTTGGCGGTGATGATGTGGGTATGTTCGTTAAAAAATGCGGTATCATGGACAAGGTGAAACACACCGAGCTGATCATCCCCGGTTATGCTGCAGCCATTGCCGGTGATGTTGAAGAAGAACTTCCCGGATGGACCATCACTGTGGGTCCCAGGGAAGCGGCCCATCTTCCTGCATTTCTTAAAACCAAATAACCCCGGATAAAATCAAAAGGGAAAAAAGGACCTCTTTTTTCCCTTTTGATCTATCCTGTTGATCCATCATAACCCATTTTTTTAACCTGAAAAAATCACTTTTAAACCTGAAAGGAAGACACTATGATACTTTTCGGAGAAAGTCTGAATGTTATCTCCAATGTCATTGGTAAAGAGTTCAAAGAGGCGGATCCTGCCAAGCGGAACCCTGAGCCCATCCAGAAAGAGGTCATCATGCAGAAGGAAAAGGGCATGGATTATATTGACATCAACCTGGGACCGGCAAAAAAATTCGGTACAGAGCTCATGCCCTGGGTGGTCAATGTTGTTCAGGAAGCCGTCCCCGGCATGCCTTTATTACTGGACTCCTCCAACATAGATGCCATTGAAGCAGGACTTAAAGTGGCAAAACCCGCTGACAAGCCCCACATTGTCAATTCCATCATGGCACGGCCGGAAAGATACGAAAAAATGGTTCCCATGACTGCCCAGTACGATGCGGACTTTGTGGCATTGATGTGGGGTCCTGAAGGACTTCCCAGGGACGAAAATGAACGTGCAGCCCTTGCTGTGGAACTGCTCTACTTTGCCAATGAAGCAGGCATTCCCAATGAAAAGATCTGGGTGGACGGTATTGTTACTCCGGTGAATATCCAGCAGCCCCAGGCCATCAGCCTCATGGAATTCCAGGGCATGCTCCAGGACATTGCTCCGGGTGCCAAAAGCACCTGCGGTCTGTCCAATATTTCCAATGGGCCGCCAAATCACCTGCGTCCCATTTTGAACCAGACTTACATGGTCATGCTGCAAAAATACGGCATGGAATCAGTTATTTCCGATCCCCTGGATGAGCAGCTCACTGCCATTGCCAAGGGCCAGCGCCAGGATATTGTTGACCTTGTTTACGGCATCATGGACGGCAACCAGCCGGATATGGCATCTCTTAGCAAAGAGCTTGCAGATTATGCAAAAACCGTCAATGTCATCCTGGGCAACACCCTTTATTCAGATTCATGGCTTGAGCTGTAATCGCTTTTGCCTGAAAACGTAGGACAAGACCTCTCCCTGGCAAAGGGAGAGGTTTTTACTTTTGGGAAATCTTATGGAACCGGACAAAACAATAAAAAATCAGTGGGTTCATGTGGTGATTCAAAACCCCGGCACACCGGGGGAAGAACTCATGGGCTATGGCACCGAACAGATACCGGAACCTTTTATTCCGGCCTTTACCACCCGGGAGGAAGCCCAGGCCTGTTTTTTAATGATGCCCAAGGATATCATGAACAAAAAATATGAAGTCCATGCCATCTTAAAAGAGGATCTCATTGAACAGGCCCGGACAAACGGGTTTAGAGTTTTTCTGATGGATGATAAAAGCAGTATCAAAGAAGAATTGTGTTAAGGGGAGAAATCAATGAGTTTAAAACTGGCCATCGGCGGTAAAGGCGGGGTTGGTAAAACAACCATCACATCTCTGCTTGCCAGATGTATTGCACACCTGGATAAAGAAAACAGCGTCATTGCAATTGATGCCGATCCCGTGGCCAATCTGGCTGCAGGCTTAGGCATTCCTGAAGACACCCCCATCACCCCCATATCCGAACTGTCCGACCTCATTGCAGAGCGCACCGGGGCAAAACCGGGAACCATGGGGGGATTTTTCACACTCAATCCCAAGGTGGATGATATCCCCGATCGATTTTCCCTGGAACGGGACGGGGTGAAACTGCTGGTCATGGGCACTGTACAAAGCGGCGGTTCCGGCTGCATATGCCCGGAGAGCACCATTTTAAAAGCCCTGATGAACCATCTGGTTCTGGCCAGAAATGAAATTGTGGTCATGGACATGGAAGCCGGGGTGGAGCACTTAGGTCGCGGCACATCAGGCTCCATGGATGCCCTGGTGGTGGTGGTCAACCCTGGAAAAAGAAGCCGTGTGGCTGCCGAGAAAATCAGAAAACTGGGCCATGACATTGGAATTAAAAGGGTGGTGGTACTGGGAAACCGGGTGGCATCACCTGAAGATGAAGCCTTGATAAGAGAATCCCTTTCCGACTATGAAATCATCGGATGCCTGCCGGAAATGGAAGAAATTGCCATGTCCGACCGCAGGGGCGTCCGACCCTACGAAGACATTTCCAAGGCTCCTGAAGCCTTGATGGACATTGCCAGAAAATTCATGGCCCTGGTGTAACCGCCATGGGCAGATCTTACTCTGATCTCGATCTGCCCACAACAAAGATAGAAACTTGCCCCTGATTGACGGGAAGTTTCTTATAACTGCCATGGGCAGACCTTGTTCTGATCTCGTTCTGCCCACAACGAAGCATGAAAGATTGATAGGTCTATCTACTCTTTCATATAAAAATGGTCATGTCCTGCCGAACACAACGAATATAGGGTCGTAGACGCGGAGCCAAATGGTATCATGCCGCCTCCCCCGACGGGCAATGGGCCCGGGCCGGAACTGTAGACAGCTCAATTGCCCGGTTCCTATTGCCCGTCGGGGGAGGCTCTGCTGAGGTTAACTTGGAGGATACCTTTTCAAATAACCGCCACGGGCGGACCGTATTCTGATCCGGCTCTGCCTTAGCTTGCCTTGAGACTGCCTTTTCATATAACTGCCACGGGCAGACCGTATTCTGATCCGGTTCTGCCCACAACAAAGCTTGAAATACGCCCCTGATTTGCGGAGTATTTCATATAAACGGCCATGGGCAGATCATATTGGGAACCTGACCCGCCCTTGGAAATTTCATCGTAAAAGCAAATTATAAAATGGCGTCAAATTTACAGCGATCATAACAGCTCATGCACTTGATGCACTTATCCTTATCAATAACAGCCACCTCTTTTTTCTGCCAGGCAATGGCATCGGCCGGGCAACCCTTGGCGCACAGCCCGCAGCGCTTGCACGCATCCGGGTCCACCTCAAATTTCACCAGATCAGGACAGGTCTTGGCAGGACAGGTCTTGGCATAAATATGGGCCTCAAATTCATCCCTGAAATACCTCAATGTGGATAAAACAGGGTTGGGCGCTGTCTGCCCCAATCCACAAAGGGCTGTGTGGCCCACCACATGGCAAAGGGATTCCAGTTCTTCAATGTCCCCGTCTTTACCCTTTCCCTTGCAGATATCCTCCAGAATGGTAAGAATCCTTTTGGTACCCTCCCGGCAGGGGGTGCATTTACCGCAGGATTCATCCTGGATAAAATCCATGAAATAACGTGCCATATCCACCATGCAGGTGGTATTGTCCATGACAATGGCACCGCCGGACCCCATGATGGCACCCACCTTGGCAATGGCTTCATAATCAATGGGGGTATCCAGATGTTGTTCCGGCACACATCCCCCTGAAGGCCCACCCAGCTGAACCGCTTTAAATGTTCGTTTACCGGGCACCCCGCCCCCGATGTCATACACAAGACTTCGAACAGAAGTCCCCATGGGCACTTCCACAAGGCCGATGTTGGCCACATCCCCGGACAGGGCAAAGACCTTGGTTCCCTTGCTGTTTTCTGTGCCCACACCGGCATACCAGGCCCCGCCTTTCAACATGATTTGGGGCACATTGGCCAGGGTCTCCACATTGTTTAATATGGTGGGTTTCCCCCACAATCCCTTGTGGGCCGGAAAGGGAGGTCTGGGAATGGGCATTCCCCTTTTTCCCTCAATGGAACGCATAAGAGCCGTTTCTTCACCGCACACAAAGGCCCCGGCGCCCTGGTACACTTCCACGTCAAAATTAAACCCTGATCCCAGAATATCGTCCCCAAGAAGTCCGTAGGCCTTTGCCTGGTCAATGGCAATGTGAAGGCGTTTAATGGCAAGAGGATACTCGCTCCTGCAATAGATATATCCCTTGTCAGCGTTGATGGCCCTGGCAGCAATGGCCATGCCCTCCAGCACCGCATGGGGATCAGACTCCAGGATGCTTCGATCCATAAAGGCCCCGGGATCCCCCTCATCGGCATTGCACAACACATATTTCTCATCCCCGTCGGCCCATTTGGCAAATCGCCATTTGGCACCGGCAGGAAAGCCAGCCCCCCCCCGGCCCCGGAGACCTGATGCCATCATCTCATCAATGATATCTTCAGGTTTCATCTCTGAAAGCACCTTGGCAAGTCCAAAATACCCGTCCCTGGCAATGGCCTCATCAATGAGCTCAGGGTCTATGAGCCCTTTATTTCGCATGGCCCTGAACTCCTGGCTGGCAAAAAAGGGAATATCCCCCATCTTGGAGATTCTCTTTTTTGTGGCCGGATTCTTATAAAAAAGCCGCTCCACCGGACGTCCGTGCAGACAATGCTCCGTGACCAGCTCCTTTGCATCTTCGGGTTGAATCTTCTGGTAAAAAATTCCTTCGGGCTGGGTCACCATCACAGGCCCCACCGCACAAAACCCGTTGCAACCGGTGATAACAATGGAAACTTCTTCTGTTAATCCCTGCTTTTCAATCTCTTCCTGGAGGGCAGCCCTCACCTTTTCACTGCCGGTGGAGTCACACCCGGTACCGCCACAGAGCATCAGCTGCATTCTAATTTTATTCATGTCCCTCTCCTGATCCCATGCCGGGTTATTTATAGTTTTCCAAAATCTGTATCACCTTGTCAGATGAAACCGCGCCATGGACATCTTTGTCCACCACCATCACAGGGGCAAGCCCGCACGCCCCCAGGCAACGAACCCCTTCCAGGGAGAAACGACGATCTTCTGTGGTCCCCCCCTCTTTTAAATTATATTTGCCGTGGATGCGATTGAGGCTCTCTTTAATGCCCTTGACATAACATGCCGTACCGGTACATGCCTTAATGGTGTGACGTCCCTTGGGGGTCAGGGAAAAAAAAGAATAAAACGTGGCCACCCCGAATACCTGACTCACGGGCAGATTCAGCCCGGAACTCACATAGGACAATAGCTCCCGGGGAAGATAACGCACCACGTCCTGGCACTCCCGAAGCACTGTGATCAATGCCCCGGGTTCTCCCCTGCCCGCCTCAATAATTGTATCTATTTTTTCCCACATATTTCCATCAATATCCGGATGGTGTGGATGAATCCTTTTTATCATTATATACCCCATCTATTTGGTTCTCCAGACCCGGGAACAGTGGCTGTTGAACCTGATTTTTTTATATGAAATACTCCGTTAACCAGGGGAGTATTTCTACCTTTGTTGTGGGCAGCACCGGATCAAAATAAGCCCTGCCCATGGCAGTTATTAAGAAATACCAGCACCTGCGACCGGGATATCCCCGGTTAATTTTAAAAAGATAAGTGGTAAATTTACCCCCACCCCCCATTTTTTGCAACCATTAATAATGAGATGCCAGCAAATCCAGCTCTGTGTCATAGGCGGCAATGATCCGGTTCCAGGCATATTGTTCCATCTTCTTGATCAAAACATCTCTCACCGGAATAAAACGAGAATAGTTAAGAATGATATTTTCAAGCATCCCGGGAAGGTATTTATACCCTTGATAAATCAGATCTCCATGGAATTCACGGGGTATGATTTCCGGATAGGCCAGGCGATCCGGCAACAAAGGCACACACCCCCGGCGCACTGCTTCCACAACGGAAATACCAAAATTTTCCTGATTGGCCGTACTCACCACAATGGCCCCCCGGTCCAGCCATGTTTCATACTCTTTTCTGGATGCCGCATACCCCCAGGTAACAATTTCCTTTTGAAAAAATCGCCGGGCAGACGCAAAGGCAGCAGGCACTGTTGTGCCGCCTTCTCCCAAAAGGGCCAGCTGAAAAGGGATTTTTTTTAATTTTAAAATTTTCAATGCTTTAAAAAAAGGGCCGGGATTTTTATCAAATTCCCATCGATGATTCCATATAATCAAGGGGGGATTTAACCAGGGGGTGCCGGGGAGTGCCTCCCCACCGGGAAAAGGGCACCCCGGATAAAGGACACCCGATTTTTCTGCAAGGGCTCCTTCACACCATGTGATATTTCCCCCGGGGATACGATTTAAAAAGTCAGATGCCCCTTCCAGAAAATCCCGGCGATGAAACCGGGAATTAAATATAATACGCCGGGCTGCCAGGGCCGTTGTGATATTCATGATCCCCAGGGATTCATCCCGTTGTTTTCCCGGAAACAGAGGATAGGTTAATTGATTTTCATGGAAATACACCAGGCAGGGGGGAAGGGGTTTTCTTGCCAGGGCCATGAAATCAGCAAGGTTCATCATGTCCGAAGTGATGATTCCGTCATAGGTTTCATAATTTTTTTTCTTTCCAATAAATTGCAGCGCCGCCCCCCGCATGCGCCATTTCCAAAAGGTATCCGGCAGGGTCAGAAGTTCAATGTCATGCCGGGAATGGGCCTGCCATCCCAGGGCAAAAGACTTATGGGAGCCGCCAAAAAACGGCTCCATAAATAAAAATTTCATGTATTCCTTTTTCACACTCTTTTATACAGACTGCCACGGTCAGCCCGTATTCCGGTCCCCGCCGGCTATGATCAAAAAGCCATATTGTGAGCAGACCGGAAAATGGCAATCCACCCGGCTGCAATGATGATATGGCTCATCTATAACACAACTCCCGGCAAGGGAAAACAAAGGATAAAATCCCTGATTTCAGCCTTAATTCATCAAAAGACTTGACTATTTAACCGTTTTTGCGTTTTTAAGGGAGGGGAAATAACTGTTTTTATCTTTACACCACCCGCTGGAGAGGATATTAACCAGATTAAACATATTTTTTTACACTTAAATTTGCCCAGGAGCATATGTAATGACAGACGATGTTGAAAAAAAAGAAGCATCCGGCAACCAAGAAGAGAGTTTTGCCGAACTTTTTGAAGCCTTTGGTTCAGATATCAGCCATGATGTCCGGCAGGGTGATAAAATTGAAGGAAAAATAATTGCCGTCGGCACAAACAGTGTTTACGTCAGCACCGGCTCTAAAAGCGACGGTGTGGTGGACAAAGCAGAACTCCTGGACGAAAACGGAGAACTCCCCGTGGCCGTGGGAGATACGCTGGAACTTTATGTGGTCTCCATGACAGAAAGTGAAATCATTCTCTCCAAAGCCCTTTCCGGCGCCGGAACCCTGGATCTTATTGAGGAAGCCTCCTTTAACAAGACCCCGGTGGAAGGCAAGGTCACTGAAACCATCAAGGGAGGCTTCAGCGTGGATATCATGGGCAAAAGAGCTTTTTGCCCGGTGAGTCAGATCGATATCAAATATGTTGAAACACCGGAAGACTATGTGGGGCAGCAGCTGTCCTTTATTATTACCCGATTTTCCGAATCAGGCCGTAATATTGTGATCTCCCGGCGGGATCTTCTGAATCGGGAAATCAAAGCCTCCCGGGAAGCTTTTTTAAAGGACCTCAAGGAAGGTGATACCTGCCAGGGCCGCGTGGTAAAACTGATGCCCTACGGTGCATTCATAGAGCTTGCTCCGGGGGTGGAAGGCATGGCCCACATTTCTGAACTCTCCTGGTCCCGGGTGGACAAGGCCGAAGAAGTGCTGGCACCGGATGAAACCGTCACTGTAAAAGTGCTTAAAATAGAAGCAAGGGATAAGCAGGAGAGCCCCAAGATATCCCTGTCCTTAAAGCAGATGTCCTCAGATCCCTGGGAAAGAGCCGTTGATACCATCCGTCCCGGAGATCAATTCACGGGCAAGGTGGTGAGGCTTGCACCCTTTGGTGCCTTTGTGGAAATAGAGCCCGGCGTGGACGGTCTGGTTCATCTAAGTGAAATGAGCCACACCCGCCGCATTGTAAAAGCCGAGGATGCCGTGTCCCAGGGAGAGCATATCCAGGTGGTGGTGAAAGAGATCAACCCCGATCAAAAACGAATTTCCCTGAGCATGAAAGATGCCCTGGATGACCCATGGTCAGGCGTAACGGCAAAATATCAGCCGGGTCAGCCCGTGGAAGGGACCGTGGAAAAAAGGGAGCAGTTTGGCCTGTTTATTAATCTGGAACCGGGGATCACTGCCCTTCTTCCCGCCTCACTCATGGGAAAATCCGCCACCTCCGCTGATTTTGACAAATTAAAACCGGGAGATACCGTTTCCCTGGTGGTGGAAAACACCGATGAAGATGCCCGCAGGATCAGCCTGGCACCGACGGATCTCAAGGAAAAAGACAATTGGAAACCCTTTGTGCCGTCGGAGAAAAAAAGCCTTGGCACCATGGGCAGCCTGTTAATGGAAGCCATGGAAAAAAATAAAAAGTAGGATTATTCGGCATGCTTCATTTATGGTTTACACTTTCCAGAACAATGTTCCCATTTTGAGGATAAATTTTCAAAAAAGTGTAAACTACTTTTGAAGTTGTATGAAAGATGCCGATTATTCAACGTAAATATTGGGGCAGTGCCGTACCTTTGCGGTACTGCCTGAAGTTAAAAAAAGCACCAGTGTGTACAGGGAAACAGACATGGGTAAAATCACCATTGAAGATCTTAAAAAAATAAAAGAAAAAACCGCCGGCATCGTATCCCAGCGGGAAGGAAAGGCCACCGTCACCATCCGTGTTCACATGGGAGAATGTGGCATTGCAGCCGGATCAAGGGATGTCATGACAGCCCTGCTTGAAGCCCGGGCAGAAGCCCATCGCTCGGATATCATGATCGTTGCAGCAGGCTGCGTGGAAAAATGCCGAAATGAACCCATGATAACCATTGAGGAAAAAGAAAAAGCTACGGTACAATACGGTAATTTAAATCCGGAAAAGGCCCGCCAGATATTCACCGGCCATATCCTTGACGGCCGGGTTCAAGAAAATTTCCTCATGTCCGGAGACTAAACTTTTCACCACTGATGTATGGCAACCTTTAATGACGGCAACCATTTTCACAGATGAACACCATAAAATATGCCTTGATAAACCCGGGGCAGACACCTACATCAAAATCAGCTATCCCCTGAAGTACGGCAGATACTCGGAAATTGAAACCCGGGATGCGGTACTTCAGTTCAATCTCAACCATGAAATTGTCCGTGCCAGGGGAAAGGACAGTAAATGGATACAACCCACGGAATGGTTGAAAAGAAGTATGGGAAACGACTGGGTCTATTACTCCACCGGGGGATACACCGGCGTATTTGAAGCCACCGGGGAGTATTATCTGCCCAACCTGCCCTACCCCACCAACTCACTTCTGGGGGGCAAACCCCTTAAAGAACCCTCGGTGATGCGCATTACCCACCACTGGTATGATATCCTCCAGGCAGTGAAGGCCCAATGCAACCGGCCCCATCCGGCGGTGCAGTCCTTTCTGGAACAGGCAGTGGCAAACACCCCAAAAATCCTGGAGCAAAAGGCGCAACAACTGTTTGATATTGCCGACGGACGCATAACAGTGATGCCCCCGGATGCCCGCCATGTGGATTATGATATCATCCCCCTGACCATTTCCCACGGCTGTATTTATAAATGTAAATTCTGCCGGGTGAAAACCAATGCGCCTTTTTCCATGGCCTCTGAGACAGAAATCCTTTCCAAAATAGCCCGGTTAAAAAAACTGTATGGTAACGATCTGGTCAATTACAACGGCCTTTTCCTGGGGGAACATGACGCCTTGAATGCCCATGCAGGTCTAATCCTGTTTGCCGCAGACAGTGCTTTTAAAGCATTTGATTTTAAAAACGCCTATATGAAAGGGGCAAGGCTGTTCATGTTCGGCAGTGTGGATTCCCTTTTAAAAGCCCCCCCATATCTTTTTGAAAAACTCAATGCCCTTGACTACCGGACCCACATCAACATCGGCCTTGAATCCGCCAACCAGGAGACCCTGGACCGCATTGGAAAACCCATCACCACAGATCAGGTTTTAAGGGCCTTTGATAAAATGCAGCAAATCAACGGGCAGTATGACCGCATTGAAATCACTGCCAATTTTATCATGGATGACACCCTTCCCAAGGCCCATTACACCACCTTTCTCTCCCTTGTAAGAGACAAGGTTCCCCGGCCCCGGGACAAGGGTTCCATTTACCTTTCCCCCCTTCGCATCAATGCCCCTTCCAGATCGGTTCTCTTCCAGTTCAATGAACTGAAGCGCCTCAGCCATCTGCCCACATATCTTTATATTATCCAGCGATTGTAACCTGTTGATCCTCTTTTCAATCCCCACCGGATGTGATATGGGAGAGCCCATGGAAAAAATAAGATACGTCTCTGTCCACGGCGGCCACAGTGGTGAATTCTGCGACCATGCCCGGGATAACCTGGAAGATATCATTGAACAATACATTGAAATGGATTTTGCGTGGGTGGGCATCACCGAGCATGTTCCCCCCCCCACCGATGCCCAGAGATATCCCGATGAAATTGAAAAGGGCATCAGTGCCGCCTTTCTCCGGGAACGATTTGCCCGTTACATGGGCCACTGCCGTCATCTCCAGGCCAAATACCAAAAAGAAATCACCCTTTTTGTGGGGTTTGAAACGGAAAGCTGGCAGGGATGCCTGCCCTATATTCAAAGCGTTGTCAAGCAGTTCAGGCCCGATTACATCGTGGGGTCTGTGCACCATGTGGATGATCATTGCATTGACTATTCACAAGCGCTTTACCGTGAAGCTGCCGGGGCTGTGGGTGGCATGGACAGCCTTTACTGCCGTTATTTTGACCGGCAGCATGAAATGCTTCTGGCCCTGGAGCCCGCCGTTGCAGGCCATTTTGATCTCATTCGAATTTTTGATGCAGATTATGAAAGGCGATTAAAAAAACCTGAAATATGGCAGAGAATCACCCGGAATCTGGCGTGCATTAAAGCCCTTGACATTGCCCTGGACTTTAACCTTCGTGCCCTTAAAAAAGGGGCAAAGGAGCCCTATGTCTCCCGGGCCATACTCCAGCAGGCAAAGAAGATGGGCATTGTCGTCATTCCCGGGGATGATTCCCACGGCGTGGCGGACATCGGCACATATATGAAGGTGGGCATGGAACACCTGAAAACCGCAGGTATCAGTGCAGGTCCCTGGCTGCCCCCACGCCTTTATGACGGCCCCAAAAGGCCCCGGTGGGGGGCCGATCTTAAGTACAACAAAATACCAAAATAGAGGAGAGAAATTCCATGAGAGCTGTTGTGCAACGGGTGAAGAATGCCCGGGTAACCGTTGGCGGGTCCGCCACCGGAGAAATTAACCGGGGGCTTACGGTGCTATTAGGGGTTGCCGGGGGAGATACCCAAAAAGAGGTCGATTTTCTGGTGGAAAAGATTATTCATTTGAGGATTTTTGAGGACAGTGACGGTAAAATGAACCACTCCCTCATGGACATCAAAGGGGATCTTCTGGTGGTCTCCCAGTTCACCCTGCTGGGGGATGTGAAAAAAGGGCGTCGGCCTTCCTTTACCCAGGCGGCCCCCCCGGATGAGGCAAAAGCCCTTTATGAATTATTCATTGAAAAAGCCCGGCACATGGGCATTAACACCCAGACCGGTGAATTCCGGGCCATGATGGATGTCTCTCTGGTCAATTCAGGACCGGTAACCCTTATTCTGGACACAGCAACCCTATGAAATACGATAATCTGAGTGTGGTGCTTGTGGCACCCCAGGGCCCATTAAATGTGGGTGCCACCTGTAGAACCATGATGAATTTTGGTTTTTCCGATTTGAGGCTGGTCACCCCATGCACCGCCTACCGGGGCCTGGAGGCCAGAAAGATGGCATTGACTGCCCAGCCCATGCTGGAAAAGGCCCGGGTATTTGACAGCCTTGCCCATGCCCTGGCCGATTGTCATCTGGCCTTTGGCACCACCCGGCGGTTTGGAAAATATCGAAACAATTTTTTCACCCCTGATGTGGCCGGAACAAAAATAGCACAACTGGATGATTCGTTTAAATGTGCCCTTGTCCTTGGCCGGGAAGACAATGGCCTCACCACAGAAGAGCTTTCCCTGTGCCAGCACTTTATCACCATTCCCACACAGGATGCCTTTGCATCCATGAATCTGTCCCATGCCCTAACACTTTTTCTCTATGAAATTGCCAAGGCCATGCAATCCGGCCAACAGCACACCGTGGCCCAGGGTCGGCCTGCCACCATGAAAGCCTCGGAACAGATGTATGCGCACATGCGAAAAACCCTGTGCGACATCGAATATCTTGATCCCCAGAATCCCGATCACCTGTTGCGAACCTTTCGAAGAATCTTCAGCCGGGCCGGGCTCAGGGACAGGGATGTAAACATCATCCGTGGGCTCATGAGTCGCATTGACTGGATCAACAAACAAAGAAAAAAATAATCGTCACGGGCAGACCTTATTCTGATCTCGGTCTGCCCACAACAAAAATAGAAATATTCCCCGGATTTGCGGAGTATTTCATATAAAAAAAATTCTTTAAATGAGCACGAACAGGGCCTGGTCTGTTTTTTCTATCAAACCGCTTTTTTTCAGTTTATACACCGCATCTGCCACTTTTTTAGCACTGAAACCGGTTTTTTTCTCCAGGGTTTTGGAGTCAAGTCCTGTTTTGCTTTTCTTAATGTGGTTTAACACCGTGGTGGCCGCCGTGATCCGGGGTTTTCGCGCAGCGGTTTTTTTCTTTGCTTTGGATGGCCGGGATGTTGATGCTGCTTTGGATTTCTTTGTCGTTTTTTTCACAGATTTTTTAGCAGCAGGGGTTGATTTTTTTTCAGGCACCGCAGACGCCTCCGGAGACTTAACAGCCCCGGCATCCTCTTTAACCGCAGCGTCTTGAACATCCGGCACCGGAGCACTGCCCGATGCTTTTTCAGCCGTTTCTTTTGCTGGAATTATCTTTTCTGTTACGGTGTCCGGAGTTTCGTCTTTTATGCCGTCGTTTTTTTCGGCTTCCGGGGGCACAGGTGCCTGGTTTTTCTCACTGTCTAAATTCACTGCAACTTGTTCAAAAATCTTTATAACATTGCTGATTCCAACAGAAATTGATTTCAATTGTTTTTGGATTTTTTCCATTGAATCTTTATCTGCGTCAATTTTTATTTCGATCTTCATGGGTGGGAAATTCCTAAGAAATTTTTTTAAATTTATGGGATTAAAATTTACACACGCTAACAGAAAAACGTTGGGAAATCGATCCCCACATTTTCACTGACAACACGGATAATCGTTGCCGGATCTGTGCAACCGGCATGGGCCGGAATCATAAAACGTCTAATATCATGGGGTTTTTATAAATCTTTTTCCCACAATATTCAATATAAAAATAGACATTAACTCCAATTGACGATCATAGAAAAAAGCTTTAAAAGCGATGTTTAAACGAAGCCATACTTTTTTCTTGAAAAACTTTCAATTTTAGATACACTGAAATGCATGAAAATCTTAAAAATAACGCTACTTATTATACAGACATTTTTTGTGATATCCCCACTGCCCGCCGGGGCCGGAGAAATCCAGGAAGTGATGCCGTCCACCATGGTACTGAGCCATGCTGTCATGTGCGAATCCATTGAGGATTTCAAACCCCGAAATCCTGCCATTGTCTTTTCCATTGATCTTGGCAAGGTATTTTGTTTCACCACTTTTAAGCAGATCACAGAAACAACCCGCATTTACCATAAATGGTTTCAGAGAAACCGCCTGGTTTCCCAAAAAAAATTAACGCTGAAACCGCCCCAATGGTCCACCATCAGCAGCATGCAGCTGCGCATGGCTGACAGGGGGCCCTGGTACGTGGAAATAACAGACAAAGACGATACACTTTTACAACGTTTACGATTCAGCATATCAGATTAAAGGAGCATCATGACAGATGCCTTGAGCTTCATGTCCAGTCTCCGATGGCAGGATTTTCTGGACATCGGACTGAACGGTTTTATTCTCTTCAGACTTTACGTACTTTTCAGGGGATCGGGACTGATTCGCGTCATGCCCGTGGTGGTTATTCTCTGGGCGCTAAGGGGGGTGGCCCTTTTTGCAGGACTGGTGGTGACAAGCTGGGCCATCCAGGGCATCATTGCCGCCGCAGCACTGATTCTTATCATCGTATTCCGGGATGATATTGCCTCGGTTTTTCAGGCCGGCAATCTTAAAACGTTTTTGTGGGGCCTTCCCTCCCATGGGAATATCACCTCCATGGATATCATTGCCCAAACCACCTTTGAAATGGGAAAAAACAAAATCGGTGCCCTGATGGTGTTCCCCAGGACAAAGGAGATCAACAATATTATCCAGGGCGGCATTGACTGGGATGGCAAACTGTCCAGGGAAATGCTGCTCAGTATTTTCTGGGACAAAAACCCCGTGCATGACGGGGCTGTTATCATCAAACAAAATAGGATTTCACGGGTGGGAGCCATTTTACCCCTTTCCCGGCGCAGCGATCTGCCCTCCCGGTACGGTACCCGCCACCGGGCAGGCCTGGGACTGGCGGAATCATCCGATTGCCTGGTGATCATCGTTTCTGAAGAATCCGGTCGGGTGACTGTGGTAAAAGGAACTGAAATAAAAGATGTCAGAAACGTGGCACAGCTTAAGATCATCATGGAAGGGCATCTGGGCAATGGCAAAAAAAAGAAATCAGCCCTGTGGAAAAATTTCTTTGAATACGGAACATCGGCCCTGGTGTGTCTGGCCCTGGTCACCGGCATCTGGTTTGGCCTTTCCAGGGGCCGGGAGACCCTTAAAAGCATTGTTGTTCCACTGGAATACACCGATATTCAAAAAGACTTTGAAATCATTGAATCTTCCACAAACACTGTGACCCTTCACCTTGGGGGATCGGTTCCCCTGCTCAAATCCCTGGGGCCCAAGCAGATTAAAGTGCTTCTGAAGCTCAATGCTGCATCTGCCGGTGAAAACATCTACACCGTGTCCGGTAAAAATATTATCCTGCCCCCGGGAATTCATCTTAAAAAGGTGGAGCCCTCCAGTGTCAAACTGGTGCTTGACGGTACCGTCACAAGACAGCTTCCCATCCAGTTGAACTGGACCGGAAAATTATCCGAAGAACTGATTCTGGCCAATGCACAGATGACCCCCCAAAACATCACAGTGACAGGTCCCCGGAAAGTTCTCAAAACCATCACCACACTTTACACGGAAAAAATCCCCTTGGACACCATCCAAACCTCCGGTACCAGGGAAGTGGCTGTAATCCTCCAGCCATCATCCTTGAATGTGGCTGACAAGAAAAACAGGGTGAAGGTCAGCTACACAGTGGTTAAAAGAGAAAAGGCCCCTGTTCTATAGAACTCTGCCTCCCTGTTTTTGATAACCGCCACGGGCGGACCGCATTCTGATCCGGTTCTACCCACCACGAAGCTTGAAATACACACCTGATTTGTGGAATATTTCAAATAAACTGGCATCTATGGCATTATACCGCCCCCCCCGAGGGGTAATGGTTCCGGCCCGGAACTGTAGACAGCTCAATTGGCCGGTTCCTATTACCCCTCGGAGGGGGCTCTACTGAGGTTACCCGGAAGTTTTATTTTCTAACAAACTGCCACGGACAAACCTTATTTTCCAATGCCCAATACATCTTTGGCATATTTAATGCTTTTAATACACGCATCCATCTCTTTTTGACGGGCCACTTCCACGGAATCTTCTCCCATGTCCCATTCGATTTCAAAGGTAATACGATCGGTGGGGGAAAGTTCCCGAATGGTATTGTAGGTTTTAAAGCAATCAATATCGCCGTCACCCAGGGCCACCCCATGAAAACGGATGCCAAACTGATCCCGGTCCAGCTTATGATCACAAAAATGGTTGGAAAAGGCATAGGGCGCCAGCTTTTCCACGGCATCTTCGGGATTTTCAAGAACCCCCATGGAGTTCACGGTATCCACACAGGCCCCCACCAGAGGATGATTTATCTGTTCAATGAGCCAGATAATTTCATCACTGAAGGTTTCCGTATGATTTTCCAGGGCCAGTTTAATACCGGTTTTTTCAAGAAACGGCACAACAGCCATCACCTCGTCGTAAACATCACACAATTGACGCATGACCTTGGGATGAAAGCAGCTGCCGTACAATGGACGGGGACGTCGAATGTCAAGACTGAGTTTGGCAAGGTCCGCCCCAAGCTTATGGGTGATGTGAAGGCCGTCTTCCACGGTGTCTGTGAGCCGGGGATCAAACTCTTCAGCCCGGGAATAATTATATTCCAGATAAAGTCCATGATCCTTTGCCGCCTGATTGATCTCCCGGAGTCGGGCATCGTCCTTGGTTTCAAGATCACAACCTGTGATATGCAACCCGTCAAGGCCCCATTCCACTGCCTTGTCCATCAACTGCAGCAAATTCATCTCTTTGGGCCGCGGGTCCGCCTGAACCCCCCAGTTCTGGCCCAATCCCCACAGATGCAGTGTATAGGTGTGAAGTCCAAGTTTCATTTTTTTTCCCATGGTAAACCTCCTCATAAATGATCTTTCAGTCCGCTGGATTTCGCATCATTGCGTTGTCATTTGACGATTATTTTTGACATGATTTTGCCAAGGCAGCAAAAAGTACCAATTTTATGGGAGATACAGCAACTTCCATACCATGCAAATATGCGAGATAAAAGTTCATATGGAAAAAATGCATAAGCACGGCATCATTTCCGGAAAACTGAATCAAAAAGATACACAGGACAAAGGTCGGTTCTCATTGCCGGGAATAATTATTGGGAGCAGTATGCTACGCAGTCCCAAACAGGTGAATATGGGGCGCTGCCCAAACATTTACATTAGCCAGCCGACTATTTCCCGGTAAAAGCAAAAAAACTTCAAAATTCAAAATATTAACTTCAAAAGGAGAAATCATAAAAATAATCCCCCACACTGAATATCAACAAAGGATCAAAATAAAAAAACAAATTTTTTTTAAAAACCCAAAGTAAATTTTTTTACCTGAAAATTCAAAAAAGAGTTAAACAACATGCGCAATCCCGCATCCCCGCTCTACAGAAGAAAATCCTTTCGAAACAGGTTGTGTTTTTTCATCTTGTAATGAAGAAGCTGGGGGGAAATACCCAATTCCTTTGCTGACCGGGATATATTACCCTGGAAGCGGCTTAACATGGCGTATATGGCCCGATACTCATTTTCCGCCTGTATACTGCCCAGGGATTGCCCCCCTGCCCCCGGGGACACTTTAAATCTCCGGCCGGGAGGAACAGATTGAGGCCCGGCACAACCCGTATCTCCCACCGGTTCATCGGAGAATGCATCCAATATTTCAGAAGAATCAGAAACGGAGGAGGATATACGACGAATGTGGACCGGCAGATGCACAATTTCAATAACCGTTGCATCCTTTTCCACCAGGTTGGCAGCCCCCTCAATGACATGTTCCAGCTCCCGGACATTACCAATCCAGCGATAATTGTAAAACAGCTCCATGACATCGGCGGAAATCGCATTGATGTTTTTACCCAGAATGGCATTGCACTTATGAAGGAAATGAGTGATAAGGGCCTCAATATCCCCCATGCGCTCCCTCAACGGCGGCAGATTGATGAGCACCACCCCCAGACGATAGAGAAGGTCATATCGTAAAGCACCCCTTTCTGCAGCCCCATGGGGATCTTCATTAACAGAACTGATAATTCGAAGATCAATGTCCATTTCCTGTAATGATCCCACCCGTCGTACCTTTCGTTCCTGGAGCACCCGGAGCAGTTTAGACTGCAAACCAACGGACATGGAGTTTACTTCATCCATGAACAGGGTGCCCCCATGGGCCTGCTCAAAAAGTCCGGCCTTATCCTGGGCACCGGTGAAGGCCCCTTTCACCGTTCCAAACAAAATACCTTCCAGCAGATGTTCGGGTATGGCGGCACAATTGATGGCAATGAAAGGTTTGTCTTTGCGTCCACTGCTGTTATGAACAGACTGGGCCAACAGTTCTTTTCCTGTACCGGTTTCACCGCTGAGCATGATGGAGGAAGGTGAATTGGATGAAAGCTTTGCCGCCGTTAACGCCCGGGTGAATACCGGCGACGTACCGATGATATCATGAAAAGAAAATCGAGTTCCATTGGCCAAGGGAGGTTTGGAATTTCCTGTTTTTGAAGATGGATCAAAATGTTGTATAGTGTTTCCTTTTCGGGGTTGGGATATGATTTCATATGTTTGCTCCACAATACTGTAATCCCTGACAAAACAGATGGTACCCACCAGGGTGTCGTGGGCATACAGGGGAAAAACATTATGAATGGAGTTGATCACCCGCCCCAGACGGGTACGATAATAACAAGGAAAATTTTCAACAATTTTTCCACTCTCCAGACACTTGATAATGGGGGTATCATCATCATCCACACGATAAAGCTCCCGGACAGAGCGCCCAATCACCCCGGTGGTATCCAGGTCATCAATTCTGGCCTGGGCGTCATTGAAATAGCGAATATGCCCCAGATGATCAGTAATAACCACCCCTTCGTAAAACTGATCCAGAACGGAAAAAAAAGGGATGGAACCAACATCCACACCTGGAAATAATTTTTGAATTTCAACCGACTTCATGGCGTTTTTGCCTCATCTATCCAATTACTTAAACCGTTTAAAGGAAATAATCCAGAACTGCAATGTATCCACCCGGAGATGAATTGTTCACGAAAAGATTTCAAAACAACCTGAACGTTAACTGGGATACGGTACAATGGAGGAACACAAATATCACATTTTTTTATTAAAATATATTGGGGTGGACTAAACATTGTCAATATAAAAAGGTGCCATACACCAATTTCAGGATTGCTATTTTTCAAATATCCCATGGTTGTCACTGGCCGGGACATGCTCAATCCCAAACATTAGCCTTGACGGTGCACGATCTTTACGCAACGTGCCGAATAAAGCGTGTTGTTTTCCCCCCATAGTGGTGATAAGAGGGCATGGTAAAAATAAATATTCAAAAAACGCATCTTGTTTGAATAAATGGGCTTGATCATAACGTCGAACACCTTGTAATGGAATTTCAAACTTGGAAAATAAGCGATATTATTCCAAGTGTTAGCGATGGGTGTTAATTCCTCTCCCGCATAGTGGCCCATATTATGATCAAGCCTGAAAAAATGGAGAAAATACAATGGATTTTTTTCTGGAACACGGATACTGGGGACAGTTTATTTCTTCATTTATGGCTGCCACTATTCTACCCCTGAGCTCGGAAGTTGTATTAACCCTGCTCCTTGCCAATTACTATGATCCTGTGGCTACAATCGCCGTTGCCACATTGGGCAACGTCCTTGGATCTGTATTAAACTATGCCATGGGATTCTGGGGACGTACCATGGTGGTGAAACGCGTACTGAAAATCTCCGATAAAGAAATTGACAAGGCCACCCGGCGATTTTCACGCCACGGTGTTTTTTCCCTTTTTTTTGCGTGGGTACCCATCATCGGTGATCCTTTAACCGTGGTTGCCGGGGCATTGAGGGTAAACGGGCTTATTTTTTTATCCCTTGTCACCACAGGAAAGCTGCTGCGTTATATTGTGGTTGGCTATGCAGCCATGTGACAATGAACAGACAATTGATTTGTAAAACTTTTGTCCCCATTTCCAACCATCTTTACTTTTCATCTGAATTCATCCATAAATATCTATCCATCAGCGTTACCACAGATCTGCCCCTGAAATTCCATGAAAAATGGGGCTGTGAAACTGAAAACCTGAACTTTTTGAATCCAATGATAATCGTCACGGATGAATCTTAATGATGATATTGGTCCGTCCGTAATAACACCCGAAAACCGGAACAAAAATTACCAGGAAAAAACGTTTTGTCCCATACAATCTTTGATAGCCCGGCCCTGAAAAAAATAATGCCGCGCCTTTCTCGAATGATATTAAAAGCGGCCCAATGGCGGGTTGAAGGAAGCCTTCCCCAAAGCTCCAGGTTTGTGGTCATTGCAGCACCCCACACATCCAACTGGGATTTTCCCTTTATGCTCTTAATCTCGTTTGCCATGGAAATGAAAGTTAACTGGATGGGGAAAGATGCTATTTTTCGTAAACCGTTCAGGGGACTTTTTAAATGGCTGGGGGGAATTCCCATTGACAGAAGCAGGAGCAATAACGTTGTTGGGCAGTCCATTGAAACCTTGACACATCTCGATAATCTGGCCCTGGTCGTTCCCCCTTCGGGAACCCGACAGCGGGTGACCCGCTGGAAAACGGGATTTTATCACATCGCCCATGGGGCAAAAGTACCCATTGCATTGGGTTTTCTGGATTATCAAAGAAAGGCAGGCGGCATCGGCCCCCACCTGATACCCCGGGGAGATCTGGCGGCAGACATGGAAATCATCAGTAAATTTTATGCCCGGGTAACAGGCAAACATCCGGAAAATGCCATACTCCCCTCCCATGTCAACAACAAAACCCCTTGAAATCGGCATCCGCATATAACCGCCACAGGTGGCCTTTTTTTTACGGATTATTATTGATTTTTTTTTATTCTGGTCTACTTTATAGAGCGACTTAAGAGTCATAACTCATAAATAAGTAAAGGAGACCTAAATATGCGTGTTGCCACACTGTATAAAAACCAGACACACCCCAGTATTTCCTTTGAATTCTTCCCTCCCAGGGATGAAAAAGCCGAGGTAGAATTCACCACTGTTGTTGATCAACTGGCCACCCTGGCACCCGATTATATGTCCATGACCTTTGGAGCCGGCGGCTCCACAAGTGAAGGCTCTTACCAGGCTGTCAAAATGATGAAACAAGAAAAAAAGCTGCCCACCGTGGCCTACCTGGCCGGATTTGGGCTCAGCCCCGACAGCATCACCACGGTCCTGGATCGATACAAAGCCCTTGGCATTGAAACCATTTTTGTCCTGCGGGGGGACGAACCCCGGGGCAGTGATTTTGTTCCCCACCCGGACAGCTTTTCCTATGCATCAGACATTCTCAAATTCATCAGTGACCGCTACGATTTTGATCTGGGATGTGCCGGTTATCCAGAGGCCCATGTCCAGGCAGAAAGTCTGGAAAAAGACATTGAATATCTCAAGCTGAAACAAGATAACGGCGCACAATATGTGGTGGTCCAGTATTTTTACGATAACGATTTTTTCTACACCTATGTGGACAAATGCCGGGCCGCCGGTGTCACCGTTCCCATCATTCCGGGTATCATGCCCATTTACACGGCAAAACTGACCAACATGCTGTGCAAATTGTGTGGTTCCACCCTGCCCCAAGGAATAAAAAAACAATTGGACAACACAAAAAACGCAAAGGAAGCCGCAGCATTGGGAATGGATGTGGCCTTTGAACAATGCAAAGATCTCCTGGCCCACGGCGTGGACGGCCTCCATTTCTACACCATGGACCGGGTCCCTTCGGTGACCCGGATTGTTCAACGATTAAGGGAAGAAAAACTTATTAAATAACAATACCTTCGCCAATTTTTAGGATGTGCTTTGATCTGAAATTTATGGCTCAATATATAGTGTGTTTGTTATTTAACAAGCACACTATATGGCTGAAAAACTGATCAGAAATATAATTGGCAAAGGTATTAAATAATAGGCATACGTCATTTTTCAGTTTACACTTTCCAAAAAAATATACCCATTGCCCGGGAAAAATTGATCGAAAAGTGTAAACTGCTTTTAAAATTGTATGAAAAATGCCAAATAAAGGCTCAAACAATTACCCCGGACAATCAGGAAACATAGAAATGGCAGACAAACTGGATCAATTTCTGGATGACCTCCAGGAAAAAATATTTGATGAAGCAAAAGAAGTGTTGGGAGACAAGGGATTTCATCGATGGCAGAATCCCAGATTCAGAGGAAAACTATCCGACTGTGATGTCCATGCCCACACGGTTGGGGCCTGCGGAGATTCCATGGATATCTATCTTAAATTTGATAACGAAATGGTGTCAGAGGCCTCCTACATCACCGACGGATGCGGCTCCAGCAATGTATGCGGCTCCTTTGCCGCCGAATTGAGCCTGGGAAAACGGGCAGAGGAACTTGCCGACATCACAGGAGAACTTATTCTCTCAAAACTTGGAGAGGTCCCCGAAGATGATCAGCATTGTGCCTTTCTGGCCGCCGGTACCGTGCAAGAGGCATTAAAACAATACTATACCGCCGATAATAATAAGACGAAAAAAAAAGAAACGCCCCAATGAACTGCATCCCGGAAATGATAGCGATTCAGGTCAATCTGGACATCACTGTTGCAGCATTGCAGACCGCTGTTCCCACTGCCAGAAAAGCTGTAAAAAAGGATGAACGGGGAGAGTCTACTGTGGAATACTGGAGAATGTCTGTGAAAGATAGTTTAACAATTTCTGTATAACCGCCACAGGCGGACCTTATTCCGACCCGGTTCCGCCCACAACGAAGCATGAAAGAGTGTTAGGCTTGCCTGCTCTTTCTTGTAAACTGTCACGGGCAGATCGCGGTCAGACTACGGTCCGCCCGTCGGGCGGTGTCGCACCATTGTTATACATATATATCATTACTAAATGATACACAGCCCAAATCCTGCAACCGATTATTTTCGAGCCTTTTGAAGGGCCTGCTCCGCAGCAATGGTGATGGGCTCTTTGCTGGGCTCTGATGCGCAATCCGGATTTCCTGCGCACATGAGCATCACCAGATCCCCAATCTTCTTTTCCCCCAGTATCAGGGCATTGACGGTATCAATTTCCTTTACCGGTCCTTCAGCATCACTGATGATCTGCCCCCCCAGAAGCTTCTGGGAATCTTTGTCAAACACCAGCTTAAGGGTCCAGGGACGCACCCCGGGGATCATGCTGTGCTTGCTCACCGAATCCACTGTGGCGCACACCGGGGTAAACCCGTTCTGTTTTGCCATCTCCTCTGTGAATCCCGTGGCAGAAATATTTTTTTCAAACAATTTCACGGCACTGTTCCCCAGAAGCCCGGGAAAGGGAAGTTCAAATCCGGCCAGACGTTTGGCAATGAGGCGGCCCTGGATCACGGCAGGTCCCCGGAGCTGAATGGGGGTGGATTCCTTGGTGATGAAATGGAAATTATCAATGCAGTCCCCCCCTGCAAATATATCTGGATCTGAGGTTTCCATGAATTCATTGGCTTTTATGCCAAATTGCCCCATGTCAAGTCCTGCGGCCGTGGCCAGTTCCAGATTGGGCCTGGAGCCCACATTCATGAACACCATGTCCGCCTCCACAGTTTCTCCGGATTCAAACTTCACTCCGCAGACATGCCCGTCTTTACCAAGAATTTCAACGACCTTTTCTCCCATGCGCATGGCAAGGCCTTTTTCTTCAAGATAGGTCTGAACCGTACCTGCCATTTCAGGGTCCAGCATCAGTCCCAGGGGGTGATCCAGCACTTCCACCACGGTTAAATCATAAAAATCAGGATTGGACTCCTTTAATAAAGTGGCCACTTCCAGATTTAAAAAACCCGCCCCGATGAACACGGCTTTTTGGGGGGATTTTGTATCCACATATGTCCGCACTTTTTCCGCATCCACAAGGGCTCTGAGGGTAAAAACCCCTTCCAGCTCATTGCCGGGGATGGGCAGTAAAAATGGGGAAGACCCCGTGGAAAGAATCAATTTATCATAGGCAATCTTTTTTCCACCACCCAGAGAAACGGTTTTATCTTCCCGGTTCACACTTTCAACACGATCAATGATCACGTTGATATTATTATTTGTAAACATGGCGTCGGGATTAACAATGGACTCTCCTGTGACCAGACCGGCCACGACATGGGGCAGTGCTCAGCGAACAATGAATCGGTCTTCAGCCCGGATCAAGGTGATATTCACCCCGGGCATCAATTTTCTGGAAAGCATGGCAGCCGGGGCACCCACACCACCACATCCTACAATGACAAGATTTTCTCCCTTTTTCATGCAATGTCTCCTTTATTTTAACAAATAACTACCATGGGCAGACCTTATTCTGACCCGGTTTTACCCATAACAAAATTTGAAATACCCCCTGATCTGCGGTGTATTTCATATAACCGCCACGGGCGGACCGTATTTTGATCCCGCTCCGCCCACAACAAAGATAGAAATTTTCCACAGATTTGCGGAGTATTTCATATAAACTGCCACGGGCAGACCGTATTCTGATCCGGTTCTGTCCACAACAAAGCTTGAAATACGCCTCTGATCTGCGGAGTATTTCATATAAATTCATATAAAATGAACTCGTATTCCTGGAAAGGCATATATGCAAAAGAAATACCACATTTTGATCATTACCTCATTACACCAAAAAAGTCACCCATTAACAACAAAATCAATGAAATCAGGAATGCTCACACGTATTTAACTCAACTTTCGGTGTTCGCATTTCGTGGTGGGGCCAGGCTTTCGTTATTGACATTATCGAGGCTTTTTTCGTTGGCAAAGGCCTTGGTCAATAACATCAATAACAAAAGCCTGACCCCGTCGGCACACTGACCCCATCGGTACATTTAAAAATGCCGGCTTTGAAATGAAGCCCAAAAGTTGAGTATTTAAAATAAACAAAAGCATTTCTCTCTCTGCCCCAAAGCGTTACCGTTACAAAGAAACGTCAACTACCCTCATGGTAACGCCACATTGGGAACCCCCAAAATGCAAATTCCTTACAAATTCATGAAACCGTATGGCCAATTTCAGACAATTAAACGCGTATGGGTCAAATCGTCGACTTTTTTTTAAATCCCTGATATGGATGACACAATGAACCATCCACAAAGACAAATTTCCAAAAGATACAAGACACTCATAAAATTATTAACATGGAGGTGTCATCATCATCATGGGCTTTACAAAAATAATTTGGGCAGTTTTTTATCTGTGCTGTTTCATCAGCAATCCCTTGACAACAAGGGCCTTTGAACCTGTCAAAATCGCCGTTATTCTTGCAAAGACAGGTATCGCAGCCCAAGACAATGTGGCCATGGGCCAGGCAGCCACCATGGCAGTGGAGGAGATCAATGAAAAAGGGGGGCTTCTGGGCAGCCCGGTTGAATTGATTTTAATTGATAACAAAAGCACATCATTGGGGTCAAAGGCTGCCGCCATGGAGGCGGTACAGCGTCAGGTCACAGGGGTTATTGGAGCGTCCTGGAGTTCCCATTCTCTGGCCATGGCACCAGTGCTGCAAAGGGCAGGGATACCCATGATCACACCGGTTTCCACAATGCCCGGGCTCACTGAAATCGGAAACTATATTTTCAGGGTCTGTTTCACCGACGAACTCCAGGCCAAAGCCATGGCAAGCTTTGCCACAAAGGATCTCAACGCCCATACCGCTGTGGTGCTGCATAATGTCAATGAACAATACAGCGGCACCCTGGCAAATTATTTTTCCCAATGCTTTATCAAAAATAACGGAAAAGTGCTTTTCCATGGGTATTACACAGCAAAAAGCGTTGACTTTACAGACATGCTTGCAACGGTCAAAGACATGGCCCCGGATATTGTTTTCATTCCCGGTTATTCCAGGGACAGCGCCCTTGTGATCCGTCAGGCCGTTGAAATGGGCATAACAGCAACCTTCCTTGGAGGAGACGCCTGGACAGAGAAAATGTTTGACTATGCAGGCAACGCTCTAAACGGCAGCTACACCACTGCCAGCTGGCACAAAGATTTTTCCTTTCCTGGGTCCCGTCATCTCAAAGCATTGTTCCGTAAAAAATATACCAACACCCCGGTGTATAACTCCGACATTCCCCTGACCTATGATGCTATGGGACTCCTTGCCCATGCCGTTAAAAAAGCCGGAACCCTTAACACTGAAAAAATCCGGGATGTCCTGGCCAAAACAGTTGATTATCACGGTGCCACCGGAGATATTGCCTTTGATGGAAAGGGGAATCCCCTGGGAAAGGAAGTTGTCATTGTTCAACTGGAGGGGAACACCTCCAGATTTGTAAAATCCGTTAAAGAAGAAACCGTCAAAATAGCGGCAATTTATGCATTATCCGGTAAAGCCGCAGAATCAAATAAACCCTCCCTTGAAGGCGTGATCAATGCGACAAATGACATCAATGCCTCAGGGGGTATTTCAGACAAAAAAATAAAACTTCATATTTTTGATAACCAAAGCACCCCCATCGGTGCCAAGATGGCTGCAAAAGAAGCGGTGGCAAAGGGGGCCAGAGCCATCATTGGAGCAGACTGGAGTGACCACTCTCTGGCCGTTGCCAGGGTGGCCCAGGCCGCAGGCGTCCCCATGATTACCAACGTTTCAACAAACCAGGAGATTACAAAAACAGGGAATTACATTTTCCGGGTCTGTTTTATTGATTCGTTTCAAGGAAAGGTAATGGGTAAATTTGCCCTTGAGGATTTAAGTGCTGCCACTGCCGTTATTTTTACCAATATAACAAGTGCGTACAGCATGGGGTTGTCCCGGGAATTTCAAAAAACCTTTGAAAAGTCAGGGGGTAAGATTTTATTCACTGCACCATACAAAACCGGGTTAAAAAAATATAAAAAACTTATTTCCCAAACCAAAAATAAAAATCCCGATGTAATCTTTTTCTCAGGCCACGATGAAAGCGGTTTTCTGGCCCGGCAGATACAACGTTCCGGGGTGCGGTCAATTTTACTGGGAGGAGATGACTGGGATACAAAAAGCTTTTTATCAAAGGGGGGGAAATATATCACAAAGGGATATTATTGTACCCATTGGTCCATGGCATCCAAATCTCCTGTTTCCCTTGATTTTGTAAAAAGATATCACACCATGGAAAAAATACCTTCAGCCTTTGCTCTATCCCATGATGCCGTTCTATTGCTGGCCAATGCCATGAATCGCGCCGGAAAAATGGACAGAAAGTCCATTCGAGATGCATTACAGGAAACCGCCGCCTTTGAGGGTATCACCGGTAAAATAGTTTTTAACAAAAACAGAAATCCCGTTAAAAATGCCATCATCAATGAAATTAATCATGGACAGATCAGATATTTTAAAACCATCTCCCCCTGATCAACAGCCGGAGAAATGAATATTGAGTTCTAAGTGAGCCAGATCTTATTGATTTACCATTTAACCATACCAAATTGATATGTTTTATGGATAAAATTTCAGATAAACGGTAAATTGAAAACTGCTGACTCCCTAAAGTTTAACTTGGCTTAACAATTTGGAAAAACAAGTGATAAATCCATGAACAGAACGATAAAAACAACAAGTCTTGGTTTTAAAATAAACACCATTATTATAAGCACATGTTTAATATTTGCACTGGTGTGCGGTTGTGTATTGTATTTTACCAGCATAAACATCCTGGCACAGAAATATGATGAAAACAGCACCCTGTTACATGTACTGTTTGAGCAAAATCGAGAAGACATTGCCAATGAAATATTTGCAGAACAGAACATGGCACTCCAGGAATCATTAAATGACATCCTGGATGTTAAAGGAATGGCAGGGGTGGCAGTATATGACAAAAAAGGGATTTTAATACTGTCCACAGGAACAAATCACAGGGCAACACTTTCTCAAAATGAGATGCAGTCCCTTAATGAAAAATCTATTTTTAAAAAAAGAGTTAACTCAAATAAAAATATGACTTCCTATTCTTCCATGATTAAAGTCATTGGGGAGCAACTTGGCTATATAACAATGTATTATGATTCCAAATCCATAAATAAACAATTAAACCAGGTTGCAATCATTTTTATCTCCTTTTTTGTCATGTTGACCATTTTTACCCCATTAATTTTAAATATCCTTTTATACCGTTTTATCATTAATCCTGTTTTGACCTTAAAGCACTCCATGGAAAAACTGGACAAGGGCAGTCTCGGTATAAAAGTAGATCTTTCCGCCAGGGATGAAATCGGTGATATGGGGTCGGTTTTTAATAAAATGTCTGAAACATTACTCCAGAATCACACGGCCCTTGAAAATGCGGTTCAAACAGAGGCGGATTACGCATTAAAGCTTGTAAACGCCAACACAGAGTTAAAAAGAGTCAATGTTGAAATTGAGAGGTCAAACAATGCACTGGCCCAACTCAATACCGATCTTGAAAAAACCGTGGAAAAACGAACCGCAGCCCTTATGGAATCCAATGCCAGCCTTCAAAGGGAGATGGATGAAAAAGAAAAAATGCAAAAAGACCTCATCCGGGTGGAAAAACTTGAATCAACGGCCTTGCTTGCCGGTGGTATTGCCCACGATTTTAACAACATTCTAAGTATTATTACGGGTAATATCTCCCTTGCTCAACTCCAGGCAGAACAGGGAGAAAACATATCAAAAATCCTCGTGGATACTGAAAAAGCGTGTTTCCGGGCCAGGGATCTAACCAAACAGCTTCTCACATTTTCCAAGGGGGGAAGCCCCGTTAAAAAAACGCTGGTGGTGAGCGAACTCATACAAGAAACCGTTGTGTTTGCCCTAAGGGGCTCCAATGTGAAATATGAGTTTTCCATTGCACCGGATTTGTCTCCTGTGAATGTGGATGAAGGCCAGATCAATCAGGTGTTGAGCAACATCGTTATCAATGCTGGCCATGCCATGCCCCATGGCGGAACAGTCATGGTGACGGCAGAGGATTTAACCATTAAAGCGAAAAACTCTTTTTCCATTCCCCTGTCCCCGGGACCTTACATCAGAATAAGTATCAAAGATACAGGCACCGGCATTGCAAAGAAAAACCTTCACTCCATATTTGATCCTTATTTCACAACCAAACCAACGGGAAGCGGTCTTGGCCTTGCCACGGCCCATTCCATCATTGAAAAACACGGAGGATTCATAGGGGTTGAATCCCAGGAAAAAAAGGGCACCACATTTCATATTTATCTGCCCGCATCCATGAAAGGCATCCATGGCAGTGGTTCTCCGATCAATGCATCCATGACAACACTTTCCCAGGGACATGGAAAAATTTTAATCATGGATGATGAAGAGATGGTAAGAAAGGTTGTGGGAGAATTGCTCAAACACATGGGTTATGCACCTGATTTTGCCAAAGATGGTGTCGAGGCATGCAGGAAATATCAGGAAGCCATGGCAAATAACGATAAGTTCAAAGCAGTTATCATGGACTTGACCATTCCCGGGGGGATGGGTGGAAAGGAAGCCGTGCAGCATATCCTGGAAATTGATCCCCAGGCAAAAGTGATTGTTTCCAGCGGATTTTCCACGGATCCTGTGATGGCAGATTATAAATCCTATGGGTTTTCCGGTGTGGTTGCCAAACCGTTCATGGTTCAGGAATTAAGCGATGTGCTTTGTAAAATAATCTAACTGTTTGTCAGACACATGTCCACATGGGGAATACCGTCTTCAAGATAATTCCGGGAAATGGTGGTAAAACCGTGGGAGAGATAAAATTTTTTCAGGTAAACCTGGGCCGCAATGCGAATATTTTTTCCTGACCACAGTTGCCCGGTCTCACAAAAAGCCTGTTCCAGGAGTCGGTGTCCCAGCCCTTTACCCCGGTAGGGAGATGCCACCACCAACCGTCCCAGTCCCACCTCAGGAAACACCATCCCCGGGGGCAGTATGCGAAGATAAGCTGCCAGCTCACCACTGCCTGACACCCGACCCAGCAAATGCCGGGTGCCCGGCCGGATGTCAAGCCCGTCCAAATCAGGATAAATACACAGTTGAAATTTTTCCTTTTTCGCTTTGACAAATGTGCGATTCTTGCATACAAATAAACCATAGACCCACCACCCAAAACAGGGATACGGGAGGGAAAAATGACCCCCATCATCAAAAAAAGTACGCCCATGCTCCCACGCACCAGGTACTATATTATGATTCTTTACACACTGATGGGCATGATCATCCTATGCAGTTTATCCTTTATACAGAAATTCAGTGCAGGATTTAATCCCTATATACTGAAGGGATATGTCATCCCCCTGATATTCGGAGGCGGATCAGGGTTAACCATTGGCATATACATTTCCAGACACAAAGCTGTGGAAGCGATCTTAAGGGAAAGTGAGAGCCGTTTCAGAACCATTGCCGACTATACCCATGACTGGGAATACTGGCTGAAACCAGACGGCAGTTTTGAGTATATTTCACCCTCCTGTGAACGGATCACCGGATACAGGCCCCAGGCATTTTTTAAACGGCCTGAGCTGTTCACGGAAATCGTTCATCCCAAGGATCTTCCAAACTTCAAGCAACATCTTCAAACAGAAAAAGATATAAATGAACCGGTGCCCATTCATTTTCGCATCATCACCCAGGGCGGAAAACAAAGATGGATCAGCCACTCATGTCGATCCGTGTACAATGAAAATGGAAAATATCTTGGCCAGCGGGGCAGTAACCGGGACGTCACAGAATCAAAAAAATTACAAATAAAACAATTCAAACAACAACGGATGGAATCCATTGCAACCCTTGCCGGGGGTGTGGCCCATCAGTTCAACAATGCCCTTGCCGTCATCACCGGCAACATGGATCTGATGCAGGAAGACATTTCTCCCAATGATGCTGTGGAACATTATACCCATGAGATAAAAGAAGCCACAGACCGAATGACCCGCCTGACAGCTCAATTGCTGGCCTATGCCAGGGGAGGGAAATACCGGGTCCAGGATATTGAGTTAAATGGTTTTATCACAGAAACGGTTCCCATTATCCGACATAAACTTTCCGAAAATTTAGAAATTCATACCCCGCCACAAAGTGGCGATCTGACAATCCACGGAGATCCCATTCAGTTGCAGATGGTTTTATCCGCAGTGCTGACCAATGCCCATGAAGCCATGGACGGCCACGGAAAAATTTACATTGCATGCGAAAAAATAAACGCAGGCACAAAAGATAAGGCACTGCCCGTGGAATTATCTCCGGGGGAATATGTCTGTCTCAGCATTGCAGATAATGGAAAGGGGATGGATGAAGAAACCCGGGAACGGATATTTGAGCCCTTTTTCACCACCCGCTTTGAAGGGAGGGGACTTGGAATGGCCGCTGCCTTTGGTATCATAACCAACCACAACGGCACCATTAAGGTGGCATCCCAAAAAAACAAAGGAAGCACTGTTTCCATATTTATCCCCCTTGTCCCCCATGAAGCTGAGTCTACCCCACCAAACGCTGCATCAAAACCAACTGAGATTGCCCCCCACCACACCATTTTAATCATTGAGGATGAAGAAAGCGTCATGATCGTATGCCGACAAATGCTCCAACGCATGGGATATCATATACTGGAAGCAGACACCGGAGAAAAAGCGCTGGCCCTGGCCGGTGATGCCGATAACAAGATGGATCTTGCGTTGCTGGATGTAATGATACCCGATATCCAGGGAGATCTGCTGTACCCGCGCCTGAAAAAACTGCGTCCGGAGTTAAAGGTTCTTGTCACCAGCGGTTACTCCCTGGACAGTCCTGCCCGGGACATCATTCGGGCCGGGGCTGAAGCCTTTCTCCAGAAACCATTCACAACCGCCGCATTGGCCCATAAAATTAAAATCTGTCTGGATCAATGAGCGTGGAACAAGCCGGAACGAAAATATTGCAGGGAAAACTAAAAAGTGTTTTAATGTGACATGGGTTCAATCGTACTGTTCTTTGTTTTCCATGAAAAAAAAATCGGTGAATTCATCAATCCCATTGCTAGCTGACAGGAGACTTTTATTGGCAACGACCAGACTGCAAAGATATTGGTTCTTAAAAATCCACCTCCTTTTCATGACCCTTTTTTTATTTTTTTTTTGTTCCATGGCCGGGGCCGCAGAAAAAGTATCCATACAGCTGGCCTGGAATCACCAGTTTCAATTTGCCGGTTACTACGCGGCCCTGCACAGGGGATATTACAGCAAGGAGGGTCTTGATGTCACCATCATCGAAGGGGGAACAAACACATTTGCCAGGGAAGCTGTGGCCGGTCACCGGGCCCAATATGGTGTGGCAGGAGCAGAACTGATGCTCCACCGCATTGACGGTGATCCTTTTGTTGTACTGGCTCCCATATTTCAGCACTCTGCCACCATCCTTCTGGCCAGACGGGATTCGGGCATATCCACCATCCATGATCTCATGGGCAAGCGGGTGATGTTATTGCCGGGGAAAAAAGATGCCGACATTCTGGTGGCTTTTTTAAACGAAGGTATCCCCATAAGTGCCATTGAGCGCATGGATCAGACCTACAATCTCAATGACCTCATCCAAGGACGCACCCATGCGGTGAGCGCTTACACCACCAATGAACCCTGGCAGTTACTGCAAAACAACATAGAACCTGTCATCATTTCTCCCCGGACCTATGGCATTGATTTTTACAGCGATTGCCTGTTCACCACCCACAATGAAATCAAGCATCATCCCCGTCAGGTGAAGGCATTTCTGGAAGCCTCCCTCAAGGGATGGGCCTATGCCATGGATCATCCTGAAGAGATCATTGATCTGCTCATATCACACTACCATGTTAAAAAAAGCCGGGGTCATCTCCGGTATGAAGCCCAGGCCATCCGAAAAATAATGCGTCCTGATTTAATTCAAATCGGGCACATGAATCCCGGCAGATGGCGTCACATTGCAAAAACATACCGGAAACTGGGGCTTCTCACCGGGGAATTCCCCTTTGATGACTTTCTATACGACCCCAACCACACAACAGATGCGACCCGACTCAAACGCATTGCCGCCGTTGCTGTGGGCATCTGCATGGTATTTATCGTGGTCATCTTAACGCTATACTTTTTTAATAGAAAGCTGGCAAACGAGATAAGAGAACGTAAAAAGGTGGAAAAAAACCTCCGGGAAAGGGAACAGCTTTTAAATGAGATGGGAAGCCTTGCCAGGATCGGCGGCTGGGTACACGATCTGGTGGAAAACCGTGCCACCTGGACCAAGGAAATCTATAAAATCATTGAAATAGATGATTCCACCGTTCCCCCGGGCCCTAATGAACACCTGAACTACTATCCCCCCCGGGACAGGGAAATGCTTGCCAGAGCCTATGATCTTTCCATGGAAACCGGTGAAAAATTTGATATTAAGTTACAATGTCACACGGCCAGTGACCGCCTGCTCTGGGTCCATGCTGTGGGGCGACCCGAGTATGCAAATGGGGAATGCATCAAAATGAAGGGAATCTTCCAGGACATCACAAAACAAAAAGAAATCGAAACTCAGCTCCTCCAGGCCCAGAAAATGGAAGCTGTGGGAAGGCTGGCCGGTGGTGTGGCCCATGATTTTAACAACATGCTGAGCATCATTCTTGGCAATGCGGAAATTCTTCTGGAAGATATGCCCCCCACCGATCCACTCACAGACAATGTCAAAGAAATTCATAAAGCAACAAAACGATCTGCCAATCTCACCCGACAATTGCTGGCCTTTGCAAGAAAGCAGGCCATTGCGCCCCGGATATTGGACATCAACCAGGTACTGGAAGAAATGCTCAAAATGCTCCAGCGACTTATCGGTGAAGACATTGAACTGTCCTGGATACCCGGACAAGGGATATGGCCGGTGCGCATGGACCCTTCCCAGGTGGATCAACTGCTGGCCAATCTGTGCCTCAATGCAAGGGACGCCATTGAAGACATCGGAAGGGTCACCATAGAAACGGATAATGTGGTGTTCAATGCCGATTACTGCCGGGACCACATGGGGTTTCACCCCGGTGAATTTGTCATGATCGTGGTCAGTGACAATGGTGCAGGCATGGACAAAGAAACCCGGGAAAATCTTTTTGAACCATTCTTTACCACAAAAAGCATTGGCCGGGGAAGCGGGCTGGGACTGGCAACTGTGTTCGGTATTGTCAAGCAGAACAAGGGGTTTATAAATGTTTACAGCGAACCCGGCAAAGGTTCAACATTTAAACTGTACCTGCCTGCATCCGGGAAAAGCATGCCACCTGAACCCCCAAAAAATATGCCCTTCTCCCCCCAGAGCGGTGATGAAACCGTGCTGCTGGTGGAGGATGAGCCACCCATTCTTAAAATAGCACAAAAGATACTTGAACAGCTGGGGTACACAGTGCTGGCCACCCATAGCCCTGATGAGGCCCTTAAAATGGCCGGAATGTGGGGAAAAAATACCATCCACCTGCTCATCACCGATGTGATCATGCCCGGCATGAATGGCCGGGAGCTGTCTGAAAGGCTGTGCCGTCTTCACCCTGACATGAAATGTATTTTCATGTCAGGCTATACGGCCAATGTTATTGCCCGCCACGGGGTCCTGGACAAAGGCGTACATTTTATTAATAAGCCCTTTTCCAGGCAGGATTTGGCCCAAAGCGTCCGGGAAGCCCTGGGTCACAGCTAAGGAATGAGTCCGAAATAACTTTGCCATTTAGGGGCGGGGACAGATTTAAAAATCTCTGCCCCTAAAAGCACACAAACGGGCAACCCGGTTACAAACCATTTCCAATGCGGATGTTCAAGAAACAAAGGAGCTTTTCCATGAAAACCCATAAGATGTGGGACATTCATTTTTTCAATCAAATCCTTGACACCATGGCTGACGGTTTGTTCACTCTGGACAGCCACGGACAGATCACTTCATGGAATCGTGCCATGGAAGATCTCACCGGGTATACGGCAAAGGAGGCCTTGGGCAAAGGCTGTAATCTGCTCCAGTGCAATCGATGTTTTGGCAAAGACTGTCCTTCTGACATGAAAAAATGCGGTGTACTCAAACACGGCACTTCAGAATCCAAAGAGTGTCATGTAAGGCACCGGGACGGCTATGATGTGCCTGTGATCAAAAGCGCCCGGGCAGTGAGGGATGAAAATGACACCCTTCTCGGCATTGTGGAAACCCTGACCAACCTCACAGAACTCAACCGCATGAAAAAAAAAGCCCAGGACGCAGAGCGGCGGCTGGGGGAAATCCATGCACTGGGAAACATCATCGGCAAAAGCCGGGGCATGCAGGACGTTTTCTATGCCATTACAGCGGCGGCGGACAGCCGTGCCACCGTACTGATCCAGGGAGAAAGCGGCACCGGCAAAGAACTGGTGGCCGGTGCCATCCATTACAACGGTCAACTGTCCCAGGGGCCTTTTATTCCGGTGAACTGTGCGGCCCTGTCTGAAACCCTCTTGGAAAGCGAATTGTTTGGACACATTAAAGGAGCCTTTACCGGGGCCCATCGGGATCGAAAAGGACGGTTTGAAGAGGCCCACGGGGGCACCATTTTTCTGGATGAAATCGGAGAGCTTTCACCATACATGCAGGTTAAATTGCTCCGGGTGCTCCAGGAAAGGGAAATCCAGCGGGTGGGGGAATCCCGTAAAATAAAAATCAATATCCGAATATTGGCAGCCACCCACAAGGATCTCTACCGCCTCACCCGGGAGGGGCAGTTCAGGGAAGATCTTTATTACCGACTCAAGGTTTTTCCCATCCATATCCCACCGCTTAAATCCCGGCGGGAGGACATTCCCCTGCTGGTGAGAAAATTCATTGATAAAAACAATGATCGGGAATCAAAAAAAATCAAGGATATCAGTCGCAACGCCATGGCAAAGCTCATGGAATATCCCTGGCCCGGCAATGTGCGCGAACTTGAAAATGCCATAGAACACGCCTTTGTCCTGTGCCCGTCACAGCAAATTCAAACCCGGGATCTTCCCATTGAAGTCAGAGAAAAAAAAGAATGCCTTGAAATCCCCCCATCCGGGTCTGAATCGCCCATGCCTGCCACTGCCATGGGGGCTCAACCCAAACTGAACCGGGAAAATCTGATAACGCTTCTCCATGAATGCGGCTGGAACAAGGCCGAAGTGGGACGACGCATGGGTAAAAGCCGAACTTCCGTGTGGAAATACATGAAAAAATGGCATATCCCCCTGCAGCCGGAAACCAAATAACTCCATACTCCCGGTGAACACAACGAATATATGAAAATGACATCATATCTCACCCTGCGGGGTATGACACGAAAGCAAACCATTGCTACTTCATGTGCTTGTGTTTGTTAAAAAAATCCTTCATCAGACTTTCATGGGTATCTTCTGCTTGAATCTGTTCCAGCAGGCGCTGTATCATACGGGCATGGATCTTGGCAATTTCAAAGGAGATCTGGGGGTACTCCATGAGCATCTCCTCAAATTCCTGCTTATGAATCTCCAGGAGCCGTGTGGATTCCTTTGCCCGACAGGTGAGCAAACGTTTGCTGTCCACCAGAAAGGCACTCATGCCAAAGCTGTCCCCCGGGTTAAACGTACCCACACCCACGTTGTTTCTGGATGCTGACACAGCCCCTTCCACGCAGATATACATGGTATCTGCAAACTCCTTTTCCTGGAAAAGAATTTCTTTGGGAGCAAAGGCCACTTCCTGGGCAATATCACTGATGGCAGCCAGTTCATTGATGGCCAGATTTTTAAAAATATCCACTTTCTGGATATAAACAATTTTTTCCTGGAAACTTAAGCTGTTTTCCATCACCACCTCCGTTGAGCTGAAATCTTCCAACCTGTCTGCATTGGCATTTCCTTGAAATAATTGCCCTGTGCACAGCGTTTTTGTTGTTTTAATGTCACCATCCAGCACATCCTGCGGTAATGTTTCCAATACCCCCCGGGCCAGACGTACTGTCAACCGGCTATCACTTTGCAACAAAAATTCAAGGGCCTTTACCGGCTCAAATAAGCGCTCCGCTCCCCCCGGTTGCCTGTATAAACTTTTTAGAATATCCTCTGGCGCTGTCCCATCCAGAAAAGGCATGATTTGCCGGACCAACCGCGGATGCATGGTGCTTTCCAGGGCCTCCAGTGCATTGGATCGCCTGCGATGATCCCGGGAAAAAAGACTTCTTAAAATAAGCCGCACCTGCCCTGAATCATCATTAATGGAAGCCACCCGAAGCCCGGCCTGGATATGAACGTGTCTGATTTCAGAAAGGTGACGGATCAGCAATCGGCAGGACAGATTCCGGGGTAATTTTTCCAAAGCCCGGGAAACGGCAAGGCAGATGCATGCCTTACGAATCTCTCCTTCAAAAAAGGCAAACATGTCAGGATCTTTGATGTCAAGGGCTTTAAGAATTTCAAAAATGCCCTCCCGCATTTTCCGGGAAGCCGGATACAAAAATTCAAACAGCAGCCGTCCATTGCAATGGGGACAAATTTTGATCTTTTCAATGGCAAGGGTGCGGATCTTGTCGGAACGATCCCCCACAAGGGCAAGAACCCGGCGCCGCAGCCCATCGTCATCATTTATTTCCAACGCTTCCAGGGCTGCCATGCGCACCTCAACCCGGGAATGGTTTAAAAACAAAGCCACCCGATGTGTGACACCGTCCGGATCAAGCTTTTTTAAGGCACGAATCAGGGCCGGCAGCAGCCGCTCATGGGAAGCCCCCCGGTTCAACAGCTGATTCAACAAAGAAACATACACAGTCTCCCCTGATTCTGCCACGGCAATGATGGCGGCATGGACATGATCCAGGTTGGCGCCGCGCATCCACTGCCCCATGAGCTCCCGCCGGTGTTCAGACATTTCCATGAGCAGACAGGCAGCGGAGTGGGCCCTTATTTCCGGAGAAACACAGGTTTGTACCCCCCGGGATCGACATTGCTGTTCCAATGCCTGATAAAATTTTCTACAGGCCTTTGTGTTGCGGGGTTGGGCCACCCGAATCATGGCAAGGGTCAATGGCTCATCTGCCACATTGATCATTTTTTTCAATATCCTGAAAAAACGATCACCACATTGGCCTGAAATCAGCGGCAACAGCTTAATCACAGTGGCACTGTCCTGATATTTCAAATTGTTTAAAATATGATTATCAAGATTTTCCATGCCCAGGTATTTCAGCAGACGGGCATGGAAAAAAGCGTCGATGCCCCTGCTGGATTTAAAATTATCCAGCAATTTATCCTGTATTTGCCTGTCGTGGAACAATTTTTTGATCACATGGGCTTCGGTGGACCTTAAATCCAGAAAATTAGCCCCAAGTAACCGGATAATCAAGGCGGCATATTTAAACTTTAAAAAAATCACCGTGCCAATCCAGCCAACCACAAAGGGAAGGGCCACAATGGAGAGATAATGGGGTGGCAGCACAGTGGTGGTCAGCAATATCAGGCAGGAGCCGGTGATCAATCCGGCCCGGGCCACCACGCCCCTTAAAAAGGGACGCATTCTGGAGCGATATTCATCCGGGAAAATGCCAATGAGCATATTGTTCACCGGCTGGTTAAAGGTGGTACGAATCACATTGGTGGAAAATCGGGCATACATGGCGGAAAAAATATCAAACCGAAACAAAAACCCCAGAAAAACCAACAGATAATTCATTGGATGGAACAGCAATGCCATGGGAATACCCCACCTGCCGTAAAATCGACCGGAAAAAAAAAGAAGCAATATGGAAACCACATTCATGGCCCCCCGAAAGGTGCCAAAAAAGACAATCATGGCATTTTCACCGCCAAAACGGTGATCCACCGCCACATTGAACTGATAGTTCATGATGGGCAGCACCACATTGGCAAAAAAAGTAAGTCCCACCATCACCGGAACAAGAGTGGATTTTTTCATCAAGGGGCCCATGCCCACAATGCGCTTTAAAAAGGTGCTTTCTTCTTTTGTGGCGACCTTTGGCTTTTTCGGCACCACCTGCAAAGGAAATCGGTTCCCCAGATACCGGGTCATCACGGCAGCAGAGATTAACACCGCTCCATACATCAGCAGCAAATGGTTAATGGCAACAACCTGTGAAACACCAACAGTTAAAAGGTTTCCCCCCATATCCCCCAGGACACCGCCAATGGTAATCAAAGGAAACAATCGCTTGGACTGATGAAAATTAAACAGTTCATTGCCAAGGTTCCAGAAAAAAACACTGAGCAGGGTCTCAAACTGCACTTTCATCACAAACAATATGGGATATAAAAATCGGCCTTCCATAAACATCAGCACCCAAATAAAAAACGCCATGGTGCCACAGCTGAAAAGCAAAAAAGAGAGACGACGGTAGGCAGAAAGATGGGGTTTAATGCTGGATAATTTTTCCAGGAAAAACAGTGTGATCATGGGATTGACAATATAAAGCACCGGCAACCAGGAAACCCCGAAACGCTTTAAAAAAGCGGTTTCAGCAAAATTATTAAAAATCAGCCCGGCGCATCGGATTAAAAAGATCAAGGCCACGGATCCCAAAAACAGGCCCATCTCCCGGGGACGAATTTTCATCCATTTTTGCATATAATTTATCATAATTGTTCTTAAAAGCCTTGTATTTGGGAATTAACAGCAACATCAATAAATTATCAAAAACTTAATTTTGAAATTCAGTATCAATACGCACAAAACATACAAAATACAAGCAAAGAAGCCAAGACAATGTAAAACTTTCATTGAAACTTACAAAAAATGTTCAGCAAAAAACGTTCCATTTTTTTCATAACTGCCACGGGCAAACCGTATTTTGATCCGTTTCTGCCCACAACAAAGCTTGAATTACGCCTCTGATTTGAGGAGAATTTCATATAACGGACATTTCCCGGCGGACACAACAAATATAGGGCCGTAGACGCGGAGCCAAATGGTATTATACCGCCGCCCCGACGGGCAATGGTCCCGGACCGGAACTGTAGACAGCTCAATTGTCCGGTTCCTATTACCCATCGGGGGGGCGGCTCTGCTGAGGTTGCCTTGGAGGCTGCCTTTTCATATAAACCCACATGTCTTGGCGGACACAACGAATATTGAAATATGGTATCATGCCCGCCCCCGGGGATAATAGTAGCGTCACACCAACCGTTACCGCTACCGTTACATCAACGTTAAAATTACGTTACATCACCTCTTTGAGTCCGTCCATTTTCATCAAAAAAAATATCCATGAAAATAAAAGAAACTCCTGAAACACCCTGCCGGCAAAGATTTCAAATGATTCTTCGCCACACATGGACACCAAAATCTCAAAAAAATCAAGACAAAAAAAAACTGGGCACACCCTTTGCTATTTATACATTTCACAGGGCGGTATCTCATTTTTCTGCCGCCAACACTTCAATTTTTTATTCAGGAGATAAAAGATGAAAAAACTAACACGTTATATCGCAATTGCAGTAACATGCCTTTTCTTTGTGGCTGCCGGTGCCAACGCCATGACCTTTAAAGCTGGAGATATGGGAGAAATGCAGATTAACGCTGCTTTCAAGGCAAGCTTTGGTGCCACCCAGTACCTTGATTTTGTGGATGACTATTCCAAAGGTGATGATTCCGATTTTGATGCCACACGGGAATTGAGTTTCAAGGCCCAGTGGATTCTTAATAAAAACCTCAAGGGGGTGGTCAGTTTCCAGATCGGTGAAGGTTCCACCGGTGGTTATTTTGGTAGCACAGATGCCCTTGTGGGTGGTGAAGAAGACGGGGATCTTATTCTGGAACTGGATAATCTCTACATTGATTTCACAACGGATTCAGGAATTAATTTTAAAATAGGTTCCCAAGGTTTCAGTCTTGCTGAAATCGCATACGGCAGTAATCTTTTCTATGAAGTCCCCGCAGGTGTCACTTTTTCTGCTCCCCTGACCAACTCATCAAGCCTCCAGGCTGGCTGGTTCCGCATGGCAGACCTCATGGATGATTCCAACAGCAACACCGATGATCAGGCTGATTTCCTGTATGCTAAATTACCTGTTAAAATGGATGCCATCAGCTTTACCCCCTGGGCCGCCTATGCCAATATCCAGGAAGATGTCATTGCCAATGCCCCCAGCCACTGGAGATATGCCTACTTTGACTATCCCGGATTTCTCACCGGTGCCAACAGCGCAGTGATTGATCCCACAGCAACGGACGATGTGTCTGCCTGGTATCTGGGTGTGAGTTTTGGATACACCATGGATGCCCTTTCCATTCAGGCCAGTGCCACCTACGGTGATATGGACTGGGAAACCGCCACAGTGGATGCAAGTATTGCCGGTTATTTTGCTGACCTTGTCATTGACTATAAAATGGATGGATTCACCCCGGAATTTTTCGCCTTTTACGGCAATGGACCCGATGCCAATGACGAAGATTTTGACATGATGCCGGTCCTCATCGGCGGTCCCACCTACACCAGTTCCTACTTTGGCGGCAGCCGGTTCAATGACAACATGTTTGACTCCTATGATTCCACCTATGCCACTTCCATGTGGGCCGTGGGTTTTAAGGTAAAAGACATTAAAACCGGAGAAAAACTCTCCCATGAGTTCCAGATCATGTATGCCGAAGGTACCGCAGAAGATACCATTTTTCAATCCCCCAACGACATTCTCATGAACGAAGATGAAAGCGTTCTGGAGGTCAATTTCAATTCAGAATACCAGATCATGAAACACCTGCTCTTTGCAACGGAACTGGGCTACATGACCTTTGATGAGGACTCTGACTACAACGAGGCCCTTAACGGATCAGTGGAAGATTTCTGGAAAGTGGCCTGCGCCATTGAGCTTTCATTCTAACCCTTCACAATATCTATCCCCCTTAAACCGGGGCCGGGCGGGCAGCTATTTAAATATCGTCAAGCAGCACATGTTTTCCTCCTACAAAAAACGTGATTAAACGCCGATTAAAATAGCGCCCTTTTAAACAAACACCGCCGTTTTCAGACACATGCCTGCCCGGCCCCAAATCACCACTTACACCCTAACACCACAACCTGTTCAGTGTGGTAAACTTAACAGTTTAAGTGATCCAATTATCTTCTCCCCCATTGACCAGGCCCGAACCCCATTGGACCGATACCGGATGGTACCGATTGGGATTGGGAACGGACCGATCAATTTGATAGCCGAGGCTTTTCGACATTTTTTCCATATACAGTTCTTATGGATAGCTTAAAGTGACGATAAAGAAGAAATAGTTTTAAAACAATTTGCCCCGGTTTTGAGAATATGCTAATTTAAATCTCATCAAAAATTATCATGGAGGTCCAAATGAAAATCATACCCATTATTGCAACAGCCTTTATCATTTCAGTTTATGGCACATCCTACGCCGATGTGGACCATTCAGAATTTATTGAGACCCAATGCCTCACAGGAGAAGATGTCACCCGCACCTGCCTGGAATGCCATGAAGAGACCGCAATGGAATTCATGGACACGGCCCACTGGATGTGGAAGGGCAAAACCCCCTATCTCAAAGGTCATGAAACAGATGGCCGATTTGGCAAAATCAACCTGATGAATGATTACTGAGTGTCCATTGAATCCAATTGGTGCAGTTGCACCAAATGCCACGCCGGCTATGGATGGAAGGATGCCTCATTCGATTTTTCAGACATGGAAAAAATGGACTGCCTCATCTGCCATGACACCACCGGTACCTATTCAAAGAAAAAAAACAGCTGCGGTATGCCCAACAAAGATCTTGACCTCACCGACATTGCAAAACAGGTGGGCCTTCCCGGCAGGGGTAACTGTGGAGAATGCCACTGGTATGGCGGGGGCGGTGACAATGCCAAACACGGAGATCTTGGAAGCGATCTTCTGACACCGGATGCCAGCCTTGACGTTCACATGGGCAAACTCGATTTTACCTGTCAAAAATGCCACGTAACAGATGCCCACAAAATAGCAGGCAGCAGCACCACCTCTTCGGTGAGTGAGGGCCGGGTCTCCTGCACCGACTGCCATGATGAAAATCCCCATGACAGTTCCTTTCCCCTGTTAAGGAAACTAAATGAACACGGCATGGCCATGGCGTGTCAAACCTGCCACATTCCCCAATATGCGGTGAACAAATTTACCCTGACCTATCGGGACGGATCACGCATTTCAGACAAAACCGAAGTGGTGAGCCAGAGCCCCGATAAACGGGAACTCAAAACCCCCATGGGCCAGAAAATCCTGGAAAAAAATTTAAAGCCCTCCTATGCCTGGTACAATGGGAAACATCACAGATACATGAAAGGAGATCCGGTTGATCCCAAGGGCATCACACCATTAAATGCCCCGGATGGAACCATTAAAGATCCTTCAGCAAAAATTACCCCCTACAAAATCATTAAAACCCGTCAGGCCATTGATGCCCGCCATGGATATCTCATTGTTCCCCATCTGGCCGGAAAAGACGGATTGATTTCAACCCATGACTGGCAGGTCACCGCAGAAAAAGGCATGAAAGCCGCAGGCCTCAAGTTCAGCGGAGAAATCGCCTTTGCAGATACCATGATGTACTGGCGCCTGAACCATGGCGTGGTTCCCAAGGAAAAAGCGCTGTCCTGTCTTGATTGTCACGGCCCCGAAGGTGTGATGGATTTCAAGGTCCTGGGATACAAAGGAGATCCCATGGCCACGGGATGGCGATTTGCACCAGACAAATAAAATTATCATTTAGAAACAATACGTTAACAACAGATACAGTAAGTTCTCAACAAATCAGGCATTCAGAAATTCGTTTTGAATGCACCCGGATTTTAAAGGCTTGAGCAGACTTTATCCCCCGGGTTATTGAGAACTTACCAGATACAGGAGTAACTTTTCATGAACAATATATCATTTTCGGACATGGCCGTTGTTTCCTGCGGCACCATGCAAATGGAGCTGGAGTCCCTTAGAAAAGAGGGATTTCTTGATACAGAGCATCTGTTTTTCACCCCACCCGGTCTGCATCAGGATGTGGAAAAGCTGGAAGAACGGCTCATTGCCACCATTGACAGGGCCAAAAAAAAGGCAGATAAAATCATTGTGGTCTACGGCGGCAAGTTCTGTTACGTCAATGCCGACAACCCCACCCGGAACATGCAGGAGATCATTGAAGAACAAGGCCCGGGTGTGGCACGGATCGATGCCACCCACTGCATGGATATGGTGGCAGATGAATCAGAGCTAAAGCGCATTGGTGAAGAACTTGCCGGTGGCGAACCGGTGTGGTGGATGACTCCCGGCTGGGTGAAATTCAAACATCAGGTGTTCAAGGGGTGGGACAAGGCCCTTGCCAATGAAAATTTTCCCCGTCACACCGGCGGTGCCATTGTACTGGACAGCATTGGATTTATGGAGCAATACATGGAGACAGATCCGGAAGGCTTTCTGGAGTACTGCGACTGGATGGGGATTCCCATGCAGGCATACCCGGTGACCCTGGATCGCTTTAAAGCCCTTCTCTCGGATCAGGCCCAGGTGTTAAACTCAGTCAAATAACACATACAGGTGCTTTATTTTTTGTGCCATTTCGTCAACATTAGAGCCTTTCCAAAAGATGCCGTCCCCCCGGGTAATGCACCCGGGCCGGGAGCGTAGACGGCTCAATTTGCCGGTTCTCATTAACCCTCGGGGGCCCTGCTGAGGGCAATTTAACGTTACTTTGTATATATCCTGTCGGACACAACGAATATAGCAAATGGTATTATACCGCCGCCCCCCGACGGGCAATGGGCCCGGACCGGAACTGTAGACAGCTCAATTGTCCGGTTCCTATTACCCGTCGGGGGGCGGCTCTGCCTTAGCTTGCCTTGGAGGCTGAATTGTATATAACCGCCACGGGCGGACCGTATTTTGATCCGGTACTGCCCACAACAAAGCTTGAAATATGCCTCTGATCTGCGGAGTATTTCATATAAAAAAACCACGGGCATCGGAAATAGTGATTTTCAACCCGGGTTATTGAGATTCCTCGGAAATATCTCTGTTTTTTTTGAAAACCACAATCTTACCCTCAACAGCGGCAGGCTCAGGGGAAGCCTGCCTTGCCATCCAATTCTTAAGCGTGGTCTCCACTTTGATTTTTATTTCTCCAAGGCTGCCGTTCTTTCTTGCTTCAAGTTCCATTAATGTAATGATAATCTGACCTCCCCTGTCGGGATTCCTGAAACGCCGTGCCATGAAATCATTCAGGGGAAGCACATTCTCAGCTTCTTTGTCTTCTGACAGTTCATTTCCTGCCATGACAGTGGCGGTTCCGATGCTGGAATGGCTTTTTTCAAACATCTCCTGAATCCATCCCACGGTGTCGAAAAAGGCCCGGGGGTACTCCCGCTCCAGTGCGAGTAAATCGGCAATAATACGGCAGGCAACTTCACTGTTTTGAAACTTCACAGATATAGCTTTTTTCACAGAGCTGTCCATCTTGTTTATCCGTAAGTTTACCCCCCGTAAATACTCACCGACGGAAACAGAGATCGATCCGTATGGGGATAAAACTTGGCCCCGGAAAAGGTGTTCATGAAAGACTGATTCACATTAAGCTCAATATAAGTGATACTTTGCCCAATCATCCGGATCTCTTCAAAGGCATGGGGGTCCACAAGAAGCCGGGCCGCCCCACCCAGGGAAGAGTTACCCAGAACCTCAAATTTATCCAGGGGCATATCCGGCAGCATGCCGATGGAGATGGCAGATCTGGGATCGATAAAAGAGCCAAAGGTACCGGCCACGTAGAACTTTTCCAGTTCTTCAAAGGAGAGCCCCGCAGTCTGCCGGACAATGACCTCCAAAATGGAGTGCATGGCCGCCTTGGCACTGGTCAAGGAGTTTAAATCCACCTGGCTGAACAAAATTTCCCGGCCGGTGCCGGAATCTTCCCGTTTCACCAGGCAAAGATGCTGGATCTCATCTTTTTCAAAAAGCCTTTCCCCGCACCGTTCCGGGCTGAACTTGCCCCTGATATCCACCATGCCGGACAAAAAAAGCTGGGCTGCCAGATCAATCATGCCTGATCCGCAGATGCCCACAGGGGGTTTATTTTCAATGGTACCAAGATCAATTTCAAGGGTATCAATATCAATGGACACCCGGTCAATCACGCCGGGCCCTGCGGTCATGCCCATGTCACTGATGCCCCCTTCCAGGGCAGGGCCCGCAGCCCCGGCACACGCCATGAGCCAATCCCGGTTTCCCACCACCACTTCAGCATTGGTGCCCACATCCACCATGAGACAGGGATTTTCCTTTTTATGGAGCTGTGCAAATAAAATCCCGGCAATGAGATCCCCCCCAAAATAGGAGCCGATATTGGGAAATAAAAACACCATGCCATGGGGGTGCATCCCAAGGCCTGCATCACCGGCGGCCATGGATTCCGGGGCATTCACCGCCGGAATATAAGGTTCCCGTATGATAAAAGAGGGCTCAATGCCCAGAAACAGATGGGTCATGGCGGTGTTGCCGGCCCCGGTGAACAGATACACAGATTCCACACCCAGCCCCGCAGCATGCACAAGCTTTTTGATGTGCCGGTTCATGCCGTCAATGATCAGGGCCTGCATCTGTTCAAGCCCTTTGGGGTCCCGGGCATGGTGAATCCTTGTCAACACATCGGGCCCCAGGGCAATCTGGGGATTATCAAACCCCAGTTCCCCAAGATTGGCACCTGTTTCCAGATTCACCAGGCGAAGCACCACCCGGGTGGTGCCAAGATCCGCTGCCACCCCGCACACCGGCTGGGTTAATTCCGGATCTATGACAGCAATCACCCGCCACCCCCGGGAATCTTTAAACAGCACCACCTTGATGCAATGTCCCCATTGGCGAAGCTGCCGGGCAAGATCCGGCACCAAATGCGGTGGAAAATACACCGATGAATCCTTTGGGGCGTTTCCCTTCTGTTCCAGGTCATGGGAAAGGGCTGATACCAGGCGCTCCACATCTGCGGTGTTGTTACCCAGGCGTGGCTCTTTCACCTGTATTGTGCGAACAAATCCGTTGATATTTTCCACCGTTGTCATCAGGATGCCTGCCTTGCCCGGGTCTTTTCCTGGAGCCGTTTATGGAGCCGTGGAAAATAATTGAGCTCTGTGTGGGGTAAAAACAATGCTCCCACATAATGATCCATGTATGAAGGGGTTTCAGCCAATTCAAAGTTGGTCATCATCTCCACCACATCCACCACATCCCGGCGAAGCACATTGGTCAAAGAACTCATGCGGGCCCCCAAAAGGGAGCTGTTGCCCAGATAGACCACCTGTTCCGGATCAACCTCGGGCAGCAACCCGATGGTCATGGCTTTTTCAAGATCCACATAACTGCCAAATCCACCGGCAAGGATAATCACCTCAATGTCCTGGATGGTGAGCCCCACCTCCTCCAGCAAGGTCAAAGCACCACTGTACATGGCACCCTTGGCCCGGATGAGATTGTCAATGTCCGGCTCGGTGATGACAATGTCCCTGTCAATCTGTGTGGCATCCTTCCACACCAGTACATACTCCCAGATCTCTTCTCTCTGGCGAATACGATCTGTGTTCAAATTACGATTGAATTTACCACGGTTATCAATGACACCGTTTTCAAACAGCAACGCCACAATGGTAATAAGACCGGACCCGCAGATCCCCTTGGGTCTGACATTGCCCTTGGTGACAATCATGGGTTCACAGGAGATGGGATCAATGGAAAAATCCTCAATGGCCCCTTTTGCAGCCCGCATGCCAAAGGTGATACCCCCGCCTTCAAAGGCAGGTCCGGCAGAACAGGCGGTACAGGCCATCCAGTCCTTGTTGCCGATGACAATCTCGGCATTGGTGCCGATGTCCATGAAAAGGGTCAGTTTTTCTGATTTATACATACCGGCCCCCATGACACCGGCCACAATGTCGCCCCCCACATAACTTGACACACCGGGATAAATAAGGGCCTGGGCATGGGGGGCCAGATCAATGCCAAGGCTTTGGGCATGGAACGGCGGGTACATAATGGCCGCCGGCACATAGGGCGCTCTTCTGACATACCGGGGATTAATCCCTAAAAGCAGCTGGGTCATGGTGGTATTACCGGCCAGGGTGATGGTGGTAATACACTCGCGTTTGACTTTTCCCCTTTTAAAAATACGGTCCAGGACGCCGTTAATGGTTTCCACCACCCTTTTTTGAAGGGTGGCAAGGCCGTCCCCTTTTTCGGAAAACATGATCCGGGATATCACATCTTCGCCATAACTGATCTGCCCGTTGAAGTCTCCATATTCCGAAACCACCTCTCCGGTATTCAGATCCAGGAGTTGACCGTATATGGTGGTGGTACCGATATCCATGGCCACAGAGTAATTGCAGTCTGTGGTATCACCGGCCTCTATATTAACAATCTGATTTTTACCGTCTTCCCGCACCGGGCGAACAATGGTGGCGGTGACTTCAAATTTTTTTTCCCGGAAGACATCGGGCACCTTTCGCATGACATCTAAATCCACTCCCAGGCGATGCTCATCATATTGCACCTTAAGATGCTGGATCAAACGGGTGACATCGGCAATATTATCCTGGGCAGAGGGCTCAGGCAATTTGAGATATTTTTTCTCCACCGGAGGAATCAACAGCCCTTTTTCCTTGAGATCTTCAAAACTGAAACTCTTTACCCGGGCCGTGTGGCGGGGGGCCGTATGTTTATTTAAAACAGAGGCATCCACCTCTGATTCCACAGGAACCCTTATTACCACATCGGATTTCACCTGGGAAAGGCAGGCCAGGCGGTAACCGTGTTCCCTGTCCTCGGTGGAAAGCTTATCCAGGCCACCGCCTTCAAGGTCACCGGATTCCACCAAAATTCGACACTTACCGCACACCCCTTCCCCACCGCAGGAGGCATTGATGTGTACCCCGGCTTCCATGGCCGCCCGGAGTAAATTTTCACCGTCTGCAACTGAGATCTCTTTTCCATGGGGTTGAAACAAAATTTTATGGGTTTTCAGACTCATACATTCTCCTGATTTTTTAACAACAGCCCCCAGTGTCACATGGTCTGTCGTCTGTTTAAAAGGTCTATTTTCTTACGTATAAATTCCACGTGACATGTCTGTCCCGGTAACTTCCTGCATTTTCCCCACCCCATGTGTATAATCCCTTCCCCAAATAATATCCAGTCTTTTTAACTCAATTTTCAAACCCGGATTCATTGGCACCGTAGCAACATTTTGCCCAGCTACTTTATATTTTTTTTTATATGAAATACTCCGCAAACTTGTGGAGCTTTTCTGTCTTTGTTGTGGGCAGAACCGAATCAGAATAAGGACTGCCCGTGGCAGTTTATATAAATCCAGAACCTCCTTTATTTGCTGTATTTTATTCATTGCGATTATCATAAAGACCTTGCTTTTACAAGTTTATGCTCATATAGTGGTTAAACACTGTTTAGTATTGACGTATTTTATTTTTATGCATATGACTCATAATCAAAGGACCACCCATTGGAATATCACCGTAGCAAGTCAAACATACTATACTAATTTTCGACATTAACGGATTTACAGGGAATTTGGCCTGTATGATTGCATTTTTGTCAATGCGGCACTGTCTCTTTTTTAATATGAAATATTCCGCAAATCTGTGGAGCATTTCTACCTTGGTTGTGGGTAGAGCCGGATCAAAATACGGTCTACCCGTGGCAGTGACATGAAATACCCAGCAAATCAGGGATGTATTTCAAGCTTTGTTATGGATGGATGGAGATCAATATGAAATTTACCCATGACCGTTAATCAAAAGGACAAAAAACGCCTTATTCCCAGCCACCGGAATCCAATTTCAAAAATCAAGTATACCAGCTGACGCTTTCATAATTATTTTAGGTTAAGAGGGAAAACACTGATGAACACTCTAAATGTTTCCATATTGCAAGGCATTGTGGGAAAAAATAATGTAAAGGATGACCCGGCCGATCTCATGGTGTATGGATCAGACAGTTCCGTACATGCAGCCAGACCCTGGGCTGTGGTGCGCCCCGGAACCGTTGAACAGGTTCAAAAAATCATGAAATACGCCCATGAAAATAAAATTCCCGTCATCACCCGGGGAGCAGGTTCCGGTATGTGCGGTCAAACGGTTCCCATCAATGGGGGAATTTCCCTTGATATGAAAAGAATGAACCGAATTCTGGAAATCAATCCGTCGGATGTTTACTGCAGGGTGGAACCGGGGGTTGTGGATGATGATCTCAATGCGGCACTCAAACCCCATGGGGTGTTTTACCCCCCCACACCGGCATCCAGCCGCATCGCCACCATCGGGGGTGAAATCGGTAACAACGCAAGTGGGGTAAGATCTGTGAAATATGGTGCCACCCGGGACTCTGTACTGGGACTAAAGGTGGTGCTGCCCGGGGGCAAGCTTGTAACCCTGGGGGCCAGAACCCGTGTGGAAGCCACCGGATACCAGCTGCACAAACTGGTTGTGGGATCAGAAGGTACCCTGGGTGTGGTGGTGGAAGCCACTTTAAGCTTTGTACCCATCCCAAAATACAGATGCCTTGGCATGGCCAACTTTGACCGACTGGAAGACGCAGGCAATGCCATTGCCGACATCATGGCAGGGGGAGTGATTCCTTCCATGCTGGAACTGGTGGACAATGTGGCCATCAAAGCTGTGAACAAAACCATGGATCTGGGACTTCCGGAGGTGGAAGCCGTACTCCTTTACGAAGCCGACGGCATGGTAAAAGAGGCCGTGGATTATGAAATCGACACCATGAAAGCCCTGTGTAAAAAGAACAACGGTACAGGCCTGACCAGCAGTTTTGATCCCAATGAACGGGCCAAAATCTTCATGGGCCGAAAGAAACTCTTTCCGGCCCTGTCCAAATTCAGTGAAGTGCTCTCCAGCACCTCCCTTGCCGATGACATGGCTGTTCCCTACTCTAAAATGGCGGAAATGGCCCGGAAAATACATGAAATTGCCGAGAAAAATGACATTATCATGACCGCCTACGGCCATTGCGGTTCAGGATGCATGCACACCAAAATTTTGATGGAACCGGGCCGAAAAGATCAATGGGAATCTGCCAAGAATGCCGTATCCCAGATTTATGAATATGTGCGTTCGGTGAACGGCACCACTTCGGCAGAACACGGCATCGGCATCTCCAAGGCAGATGCATTTAAAGCTGAAAAAGCCGACTCCCTGGATCTCATGTCCCAGGTTAAAAAAGCCTTTGATCCCCACGGCATACTCAATCCGGGAAAATTGATGGATGCCCCGAAAAACTGGGTCACTGCCACGGACTTAAGGTATATGGTTGGCTGATCATCTCTATTTTGGGGTTACACAGGATAAATTCGTAATCCTTGATTGATCCATGAACAATTGACAATCCGGCACTTTATTTATGGGTTCATCCCGGATAAGCCGAAAAAAAACTTTATAACACAATCAAAAAGAAAAAATCGGTGAAAAAGGGGCTGACTTCACAGGCCCGGCGTACCCAGTACCCAGTACCCAGTACCCAGTACCCAGTACCCAGTACCCAGTACCCAGTACCCAGTACCCAGTACCCAGTACCCAGTACCCAGTACCCAAAATTTATCCCCTTTTTCACAAACATACGGAAATAAAATACATGGAAACCAAAACAAAGTTTCGAGAATTCAAACCCACCCACCTGGAAAAATGGAAAAATAATCTGGACAGCTGTATCCGCTGCGGCTACTGCTACGAGCATTGTCCTGTATTTAAATATGACCGATGGGAATCCGACGCCCCCCGGGCAAAAATGATCATGATATTCGGCCTTTTGTCAGGACAGCTGGAACCCTCCACCTACATTGCGGACAAAATCGCCTCCTGCTTTCATTGCGGACGCTGTGTGGCAGCCTGCTCCAGTGGCGTTCCCCTGCTGGACATCTTCACCGATGCCAAGCGTGATTTTGCCGGTACAGAATGGGAAAGCCCCGGCACCACAACCCTCACCGGACCGGAGTGTGCCGCCTGTCTGGCCTGTGTCCGGGCCTGCCCCCATGAGGCAAGAAGTTTTGTGGACGGTAAAATTATCACTGATATTGTCAAATGCCAAAGTTGCGGTGCCTGCCTGGACGTCTGTCCCAACAAAGCCGTCTTTACCCACCTGAGCTGCGGCACGGATCAGCAGGCATTGAACCGGGAAATCGGCCAGTTTCTTGAAAAAGAGAAGGCCAAGGCCATTGTATTTGGGTGCAACTGGTCCTATTATCCAGATCTTCAATCATCCACAATGGAAAGTAACGTACCCGAGGAGTATAAGATACTCATCAACATGTGCGGCGGCAGACTGGAAAAGCCCCTGCTCCTGGAACCCTTTTTGAAAAATGGATGGGGGGTCCTGGTGGCCTGTTGCCCGGACGGGGATTGTGAGCATGATGGAAACGTCAAGGCTAAAACCCATGTGGCTGCCATTAAGGATTTTCTGGCCCAGATCAATATTGCTCCGGAACGGATTGAGCTTGTTCAGATCGCCCATGGCGACAAGGCAAGATTCCAGTCTGCCATTGATGAATTCATGGAAAAAATCAATGCCCTTGGGCCCATCAAAAAATAATTTAAACAATGTCCCACATATGAAGAGGAAAATATGAAAATAAGTGTTCCCTACGGAAAAAAGGGAGAACTCACCGCCGAGATCAACGACACCATTGCCCCGGTATTTCTGGAGGCCAATGATGTAAACATCGGTGACACCGACAATTTGATTAAAGGGGCCATGGCATCCCCCCATGAAAGCCCGGACCTGTCGCAGTTTCTGGGCGATGCAAAGGACCTTTTAATCATTGTCAATGATGCCACCCGTCCCACCCCCACCAAAACCGTATTGGATGCCATCTGGGATGATATTAAGGATATCCCGGTGAAATTTATCATTGCCACCGGGGCCCACCGGGGACCCAGTGAGGAAGAGTATGTTCAAATTTTCGGTTCCCATTATGAAAATATCAAGGACAAAATTATAGTTCATGATGCCTTGAAAGATGAAGAGATGGTGTTTCTGGGAACCTCTTCCAACGGTACGGAAATGTCCGTCCATGAGGCTGGGGTCAACGCCCATAAAATCATCATCATAGGCTCTGTGGAGCCCCATTATTTTGCCGGATACACCGGAGGACGCAAATCCTTTCTTCCCGGCATTGCCTCTTATAAAACCATTGAGCAGAACCACAAGCTTGCCCTGGGTCCCGAGGCGTGTGCCCTGGCCCTTGAAGGCAACCCTGTGCATGAAGACATGGTGGATGCCCTTAAAGTGGTTAAAAAAGAAATATTTGCCATCATGACGGTGCTGGACAAAAACCACAAGGTGTACGCTGTCACCGCCGGGGATATCTATGCTTCCTTTGATGCCGCCATTGAACGGGCCAATGAAGTATTTTGTGCCCCCATTGAAAAAAAGGCGGATATTGTGGTGTCCGTGGTTAAATTCCCGGCAGACATTGACCTTTACCAGGCCCAGAAGGGTATTGACAATGCCAAGCTGGCACTGAAAGAAAACGGTATCCTCATCCTGGTGGCCAAATGCCGCTGCGGGATCGGCGGCAAGGCATTTGCCGATCTCCTGGGCAGCTGTGACACCCCCCAGGAAGTATTGGACACCATTGAAAAGGGTTATAAGCTGGGGTATCACAAGGCGGCTAAAATGGCGGAAATCGGACGCTGGGCAGAGATGTGGGGGGTCACCGATGTTCCGGATGAAGAACTCTCACAACTGTTTATCCGTCCCTTTGACACCCTTCAGGAAGCCCTGGATAAGGCTCTGGAACAAAAAGGAGCAAATGCCGATGTGATGTTCCTCATGGACGGCAGTCTCACCGTTCCCATGCTCCAGAACAAATAAGAGGCACCATGGCGCGGGTCTGAAAGAACCGCCGTGGACAGACATGGGTTTGCCCACATTTCATCCGGGAGCACGGACGGAACGTCCGCGCTTCCGGACATATCACCATAAAAAAAGACCGGCGGAAGGGAATGATCCTTTCCAACGGTCTTTTTTATTTAAAAAAAAATCTTTGAACAGCATTCAAAGATCAGCGCTTTAAATTTCGGCCATATCTGAACCGGGGGCCTGTCAGGCCCCTGGATATCTCACTTTAAAACGCACACAGGTAACTGCGGTTAGAGCTTTTCGGCAAACTCATTGACCTTACAGGCAAATTCCCGGGCCATGTTGGATGCAATGGTGGTGAAAACCACCCGATCCTTATTGAGTCCCATATTTTCCAGTCGCTGGCGAATCTCTTCCACTCGCCATCCTGCGTAAATATTGCCCCTTTCAGCCTTGCAGTTTCCTTCATGACAGGCAGCAACCATGACACCGTCAGCCCCTTCCACAAGGGCATTCATGATAAAGTCCACATCCACCTTACCGGCACAGGGAACCTTGACCATGCGGAACCCGGCGGGCATTTCATGGCCAAATTGAGCTGCTGCTTCCCCGGCTTCCAGGGCAGAATTCTTGCAGCAAAAAGCAACAATGGAGGGGGTTGCATCGGCTGCAGAAGCCACGGCTTCTTTCACACCGCTCTTTAAATCTGCATCGGTGAACTCGCCCAGCTGAATGGCATCCATGGGACATTCACTGGCACAGATACCGCATCCCTGGCAGGCCGCCGGAGAAATAACCGCAGCTCCGTCCTGCCAGAAAATGGCACCATGGGGACAACAGCGGTAACAGGTAAGACAAATAACGCACTTGGTGTCATCCACCACGGCAATGTCCTCGGTGAGTGTGCGAACACCGTCACCGATAAGGGCTTTTACCTGCAGGGCCACATTGGCGGCATCCACATCGTTCTGGGCAACATAGATACCCTCTCTATTGGATTTCACCGGAAAACGGTGGACATTGTTGCTGGGCAGAAAACCGTCAACATCCGCATCAATGCCAAGGGTCTGGGCAATGCCAAGATTGTCTGGCCCCACCACAACACCTTCTTCAACCACCACATAATCGGGTTCCAGCTCAACATCGGCCCGGACCACAGGATCAGTGATAACGATCTTCACATTTTCCTTGTCCTGTTCAATGGTGGGCATGGTTTTGGGTTTGAAACAGACCACGCCTTCATTTCTACCCTGGGTAAAAAGTCGTTCCATTCCTTTGGCACCCACTTTTACATTACCCGCATAGATGTAGGAACGACAATTTTCCAGTTTCTGAATTTCAAGGGCAGACGCCAACACCCTGCCTGTGGCTGTTGGATCACCTTCCTGGCCAAATCCGGACAAAAAGGCCACGGTGCTGCCGCTGCCGTTGACCAATTTTTCTTTACCGGCATCATCGGCCAGCAGGGCTTCCAGCTGGGTCTGACTGATCACCTTGTCATTAAGAGCCAGACCATAGGCACTGTTCAGGGGCACACCGGTGTACTGGGGAGCCACCACCACGGCCCCAAAAGTGACCTCACAGGTTTCTTCTCCTTTGCCAAGGGTGACCCTGAAATCACCGGCCACACCGGCAATGTCCACCAGGGATGTACCGTCCTGGATTTCCACAAGTCCTGCATCCTGCATCTCTTTGCTGCATCCGGCACCACAGGCACAGGCGGTTTTGTTCCCAATCACCACGGCCTTATAGCCCTGGGCTGCAATCTGGGCTGCGGCAGTAAGACCGGCCTTGCCGGCCCCCACCACCAGGACATCTTTATTAATCTGAACGTCTATTGTTTTACTGCTTTTTTCTGCTATCATTTGCTCCCCCCCAGATAATTCATGGTCGCAAGGGCGACATTTCCAGCACCTGCAATGGTGGCGGCAATACTTCCGGGGCCTCCGGCCGTTCCGGCAACAAATACACCTGAATCCCCCGGAACGGCGTCAAGAAAGCCGTCCTGGTTCACGGGGATATTTAATATTTCAGAAATTTTCGCCGTGTCCATGCCGGGCATGATTCCCACAGAGAGCACCACAAGATCAAATTGTTCCGATGAGGGAGCGCCCTCGTCTTCGGCCATGTGGCGAAGTTCCAGGCTGTCTCCTTCCAGGGGATAAATATCCACAGGAATGGTTCTGACAAACCTGATTTCTTCTTTTATCTTTTCATAAAATACCGGGAATTCCTTGCCGCTGTTCTGGATATCAATGTAGAACATGGAAATTTCAGCTTCAGGATCGGCATTCTTTGCCACACCTGCCATGCGCATGGCATAGGGACAGCAAACCTCAGAACACCACAGGTTCCCCAAACGTTCATCCCGGGAGCCCACACACTGAATAAAGGCAATGCGTTTGGGTTTTTCGCCATCTGAAGGACGTACAAGGGAGCCATTTTCCCGAATAATATTTTCAAGATCAAGGCCGGTGATCACATTGTCCCACTTATCATACCCGTAGGTGCCTTTAAGATTGGGATCAAAGGGGGTATACCCCGTGGCAACCACAACCGCATCAACATCCACTGCACCTTCACTGCCCAGCGTATCAATACTGACGGCCCCTTCCGGCGCATCAGCTGCACCGTCGGCAACCACGTACAAAGGTGAATTATGATGGGAAAATCCCTTAAGCACACCCTGGGGAGCCACCTCTTCCACTGCACTTTTGGCAAGGGAAACACTGAAACCGTCTTTTTTCTCAAGGCCGCATACTTCGGTTCTCAGATGTACATTTATTAAGGGTTCATTCACCACGTTGGCGAGCATCTCTTCCACACTGCAGGCACCGCATTGCTTGCAGGTGTCTGTGGCCTTGCAGGTAAATCCGATACTGTGTCCACCCAGAAAGCAGCTTTTTTCCACCAACTCCACATTGATATTCTGCCTGGAAAGTTCCCAGGCAGCAGTGAGACCGGCAATACCGCCACCAATGACCATCACTTTTCCGGTTTTACTATTCAATTTGGAAACTCCTTCTCTTGGGTTTAAACTTCAGGCCTTGGCAGGACTCCGGCTCTCTCAGCAATTTCAGGAACCTTATGTTCCCATTCAATGGCCATGAGATGAACGCCGGCCACACCTTTCATCTCCTTGAACTCTTCAATCTGTTCACAGGCGATTTTAATACCTTCGTCGGCCACGTTTTTCTTGTCAACGCCCTGGAGTCGCTTGATCAACTCCTCCGGCACGTCCATGCCGGGCACTTTTTTCTGCATGTACCGCGCCATACCGATACTCTTCATGGGGGTGACACCGGCAAGAATATGAACCTTGTCTGTCAATCCCATCTCATTGGCCTGGCGAACCCATTCACGCATTTTGGGCATGTTGTAAATACACTGGGTCTGGACATAATCGGCTCCGGCGGCAATTTTCTTGGCCAGACGGTGAACCCGCCATTCAAAGGGCTCGGCAAAGGGGTTGGCAGCAGCGCCGATGAACATCTTTGGGGGCTCATCAATGTCCGCACCGCCCAGAAATTTTCCTTCATCACGCATTTTTTTCACCATGCTGATCAGCTGCATGGAGTCAATATCAAAGACACCTTTGGCCTGGGGATGATCCCCAAACGTCTGGTGATCTCCGGACAGGCAAAGCATATTGCGAAGTCCATGGGCATAGGCACCCAGGATATCCGCCTGCATGGCCAAACGGTTTCTGTCACGGCATACCATCTGAAAATTGGGCTCCACACCCTCTTCCAGACAAATCATGGAGGCGGCCCAGCTGGACATTCTGACCATGGCAGTCTGGTTATCGGTGACATTGGCCATGTCCACCATGCCCTTCAAGGGTTTAATTTTTTCACGCAGTGCCTCCACATTGGCACCCCGCGGCGGTCCCACTTCCCCGGTAAAGGCAAAATGGCCAGCCTCAAGCGTTCTTTCCAGTTTACTTCCTGATTTCATATTTTTTCTCCCTGAATTTATTAAATATGATGGTCCGTTCACGATTATTCCCCCATTGTACGGCCCTGCCATGCACCATCAGAACAAATATTCCCGGCAGCATGATATGGCTGTGAAATAAAGGAAATCCCGTCCACGGAATCATCAAATATGTTTCATCACCGGATCTGTCTAACCAAGGGCTTTAACACGCGCTTCGTAGCCTGGCTGAATCACTTTGCGAGGTTTCTGATTACTCCAGTCATTGGGAGGAGACAGCTTAATGATCTGATCCAGACGTCCCTGGGCCGCCAGGCGTTCATAAATCTGGAACCACGCACAGGGCTGATCAGGATCAATTTCACAGGATCCCTGGTTGGTACCGCCGCAGGGACCGTTGAAAAGACCCTTGGCACACATGGTCACAGGGCAGATCCCGCCGGTCATGTCAAGCACACAATTACCGCAGGCCCGGCATTTTTCCTCGTACCAGCCCACGTCCAGATTCACACCGATAAAGCTGGTGTTCACTGCGGGAAGTACGGGTTTGTCGGGAAAGCGCTGGGCCAGAAACTGGATGCCTGCACCGCATGCCATGGAAAGAAAGGCATCATACTCACCGGCTTTGGATTCCAGTTCATCCAGAAACTCCATATCACACTGGCGCTCCAATGTTTCTGCACCAAATTCAACGCCGTCCTTGCCAAATGCCAGATTCAGCTCGGCATTCAAGGTTTCCACTTCCTTGGACCCTCCGGCCAGACATACGGCGACACAGGTTCCACAGCCCACGGTGAGAACCTTTTTATAACTTGACACCATATCTTTGATCTCATCAAAGGGTTTTCTCTCTGCTACAATCATGAATCCTCCTGTTATACAGACAACATATAATTTTATCCCTGAAATCTATAACTCAACCTTCAAACCGGGTATTTTTTGCCAAGGAGGTCTGTGAAAGGTTTATCGCACTTTTTTTTCAAAAAATGCCCTTTCCAGACAAAAAGACAATAGACCATGCTCGTTCCAATGCAAAGTGACCCGTTCCGGACAGCTGGGCCTACAAATAACAAAAAAGCAATAATTTAAAATTCTTATTTGCTTGTTTCTGCAATTGTCCATGGAGTGTCTAAACCCTGAATTTTTGGACACTATTAAAAACACTCCCTTATATAAATAAAACATGGCCACATTTCCAGATTCAAATAAAAAAGTCAAGGATATTGACTTATTATTGAAAAAAACAAAAAACATAAAATAAATCAAGTTCATTCCTTTGCTTTCAATCAATGATTGACTTGACATGAAAAATAAGATGTCTTATAACTTGAAACAAGCAGGGCCAGCCCCTCCGTGACATTTTTTCCCAATTCTCCTGCCCTGATTTAATTGTGTAACCACCGCAACCCCACCACAGATTGATTTAGGTAACGTCATGGATAATAGATTGGAATTAGAAAACAGTTATCTCAACAAAGCCTTGGGAGCAATCAAAAAACAGCTCATCGTTATCTCACCTGAGTATAAACTTGTTGTCACCAATGAAAAAGCCCATATGACAAACACCGCCGGAGCCACGCACAATAATGCTCTTTGCTGCCATGAATTGATTTTCAACAGCCCCACCCCTTGCATTCATTGTCCGGCCACCGAAGTGATGCGCACAGGCAAACCGGCACTGAGGCATATTTCTCTGCACAACAGCGCCAATACCTGTTCCTGCCTTTATGCCTTTCCCGTTCAGCACACCGATTCCCTGGAAAAAGCCATTGTGATCCTGGATTTTGATCTGCCTCCCCTGGCTAAGTTTGACGAAAAAAGACTCACATCCAATGTTTTTCTGCGAAATCTCATTGATAATGCCGTGGACGGTGTCATAGCAGCGGACATGACAGGGAAAATATTCATATTTAATAAAGCTGCCACAAAGATAACCTCCTACTCCAAAAAAGATGCCATTGAAACCCTGAATATCAGGCAAATTTATCCGCCTGGAGACGCCCGGAAAATCATGAAAAAAATGAGAAATCATGGCAATGGAGGAAAAGGAATCGTACGCTCCCTTGAGCAGGTGGCCATACGAAAAGACAATACCCCCACCCCCATTCGCCTTAATGCATCCATTGTCTACGAAGACGGCAAAGAGGTGGCCAGTATCGGATTTTTCCACGACCTCACCGAAAACAAGCGCATGGAAGCTGAACTGGAAAAAACTCAAATTCAGCTGCTCCAGGCCGAAAAGATGTCTTCCCTTGGAAAACTTGCCGCTGGCGTGGCCCACCAGCTGAACAACCCCCTGGGGGGCATCACCCTGTTCACCCAGCTCATGCTGGAAGAACATGAACTGTCACCGGATGCCACCAATGATCTATTGAGAATCCAACGCGATGCCCAGCGATGCAGCGACATCGTCAAGGAACTGCTGGAATTTGCCCGCCAGACCCGGCGGGAAGTGCGTCCCCAGAGCATTAATAAAATCATTGCCAGAACCCTTTTTCTGCTGCGCAACCAGACCATTTTTCAAAATATTGTTATTATTGAAGAGTATGACAAATCCATTCCTGATATTCCTGCAGATATCCAACAGCTCAACCACGTTTTCATGAACATTATTCTCAATGCCGCAGACGCCATGGAGGGAAAGGGATACCTGGAAGTAAAGACTTTTATGACGCCGGATGAAGATATGGCCCAAATCACCATCACCGATACAGGCCCGGGTATTCCAAAAGGCGTTTTATCCAGTATTTTTGAACCCTTTTTCACCACCAAAGAAGAGGGAAAAGGCACAGGATTGGGCCTTAGTATGGCCTATGGCATAGTTGAAAGTCACCATGGTAAAATCATGGCGGAAAATATCGCCGACTCCGGCGCACGCTTCCACATCAAACTGCCACTGGCGGCCCCGGCACCATAGACGATATTTTTTACTAAGTTTTTGGTTGACATGACGAACCGAGGCCTATATAAATTAATCATGGATTATTTTTTAAATTCCATTTAGACAATCAAATCAAAAAGATGTCACACCTTTCACCCCTTTTCACTTGATGAACGATTTTTTTGAACAAGATATTGGAAAAAGGGTATCTGGCTTGTAATCCAGCGCGGTTACCTGCACAAAAAAACAACACATACATCTCAAAACAACTCAGATCCCACGGCTTCGATTTTAAAAAAAGCAGATCATCAAGTTCCATTAATTTTTTTACCAGGGAGATCAATTATGAGCGAAAAAAAAAGAATACTGGTTGTTGACGATGAACCCGATTTTGCATCAATTGTTCAGTCCAATCTTGCCCGGGAAGGATTTCAGGTGGAGGTGGCCTATGATGGTGTGGAAGCCATGGAAAAAATAAAGGCCAGCCCGCCGGATGCCATTGTCCTGGATGTAATGATGCCGGAAAAAGACGGATATGAGGTCTGTTCTGAAATTAAGGGAGATGAAAAAACCCGGGATATTCCTGTCATCCTGCTCACTGCCGTGGCAGACCATGTGGGCTCCACCCGGTATTCCCATGCCGACGGCATGAGCATGGAAGCAGACGATTATCTCCCGAAACCTGCGTCTGCCGAAGAAATCACGGCAAGTGTCAAGGCCTTGGTTTCATAAGTTTAGCCTTTGACTGCACATTGCACTGCGGGACTTGGTCATAACATTTTCCACCCACCATCATCCAGGGGCCACCAAAACGGCCCCGCCATGTAACGGGTGCTGTGACCGGGCCCCGGGGCAATGTTGTCTGCCGTTACCGTCATGAGGGCAATGGCAACAACAATTTGGCAACGTTGATATTATCCCGGGGGGGACAGTATGGCTGTATTGTAAAGCTGTCCACCGGGTTTTTTCGTAAAATCCGGCAAAATATTGCCTTTAGAAAGGGCCTCCCGTCATACAATGAAAATTTTTTGCATACTCAGCGATGAAAGGGCATTCCAATCAAAGTCTCCGGCCCTGTACAATGCTGTTTTTAAAAAAATCGGCATCAGTGCAGCCTACGTTCCCTTGAAGGTAATGCCAGATCAGATAGGACCTGCCATGCAGGGGCTCAGGAACCTGAATTTCAGTGGTGCCAATGTCACCATCCCCTACAAATCACTGGTGATTCCCCACATGAACATACTGTCGGAAGGTGCCAACATCATTGGTGCCGTTAACACCATTATCCGCAATGGAGATGAACTTAAGGGATATAACACCAATGCCATCGGGTTCATGGATACCCTGGAGGAGGTGGGATTTGACGTCACCGGTAAAAAAGCCCTTATTTTCGGCTCCGGCGGAGGGGCCAGGGCCGTTATTTTTATTCTCAACTGGTTACGGGCCGATGCCATTGACATTGCCGGTCGCACAGCAACAAGGGTGGAAGATATCGTCACCGGAATCGGAGGTAGCCCCACCACCCTGGAGCATCTGGATGACACCCCCAGTGAAGCCCAGATCATTGTGAACACCACCCCCATATCCGCCCCGGAAGATTCACCGCCTTTTTATGAATTTATCCAGCGCCAGTCCTTTAAAAACTGTCGTTTAATCGTTGATCTCAATTATGGAAGGAAAAATAACTTCTGGGAACAAAAGGCCCGGGAACTGGACATTGAATTTGTTGACGGGCTGATCCCCCTGGCCCATTCTGCCCGGCGGACCTTGATATTATGGACCCGGGTGGATGTGCCCCCGGTGGAATTCATGAACGCGTTAAAAAAAATTTAAAGCTTGATCATAGCTTGACCATGCCACAAAAAGCCAAAACAATGATCAAAGCCCGGCACTTAAGACAGAGAACTTCAAGATGAGGAGCATTGGCCATGGATAAGTTGGACCCCGGCAAAATTCTGGTTATTGATGATGAACAAAGCCTCAGAGAGGGTGCCCAGCGTATCCTCACCCGCATGGATTTTGAAGTATTCATGGCATCCCGGGGGGATGAGGGAATTGCTCTTTTACAGGAAAAACCTGTGGGCATTGTGCTTTTGGATATGAAAATGCCCGGCATGGACGGCATGGAGGTTCTCAAACGGATCATGGCCATGGAGCGGGGAATCATTGTTATTGTCATCACCGGTTATGCCACGGTGGAAACCGCCATTGAAGCCATGCAGCTGGGGGCTTACAATTTTATCCCCAAACCCTACCAGCCCGAACAATTGAGAATCACCGTATCCAGAGCCCGGGAAAAAATAGAGCTTGCCCTGGAGGCGGAAAAGCTTGCCAGGGACAGAAAAAGAACCCTGGCAGATCTGCACACGGAACAGAGCCGAACCCATACCATCATTGAATCCCTTCCCAATGGGGTCCTTGTGACAAACCCCCGGGGAAATGTGGTGCTGATCAACCCGGCATGTTACCATCATCTGGACATTGACTCGGACAAAAAACCGGGATTACCCATTGAGGCGTTCATTGAAGATCAAGAGCTTTGCCAGTTGATCCTGGACATCTCCCGGGGAAGATACATTGATTATACAGACATCCCGGCCCATGAAATTGACATCAACAATGGAAAATTTTTTCTGGCCCGGTGCCGTCCGGTGCTGGGAGAAAAAAGAGAGTGCCTGGGAGCCGTGGTGAACATCATGGACATCTCCGCCATGAAGGCCCTGGATCAGTTAAAATCAGAATTTGTGGCAAAGGTGACCCACGAATTAAGATCTCCACTTTCCACCATCCATGAACAATTGAAAATCGTCATGGATGAAAAGGGAGAAGATGCCAGTGAAGAAGATCAATACATGCTCTCCCGGGCAAAGGAAAAAACCGCAGGCCTTATCTCCACCATCGGGGATCTTCTGGATCTCTCCCGCATTGAGGCGGGCATCTCATCGGCCCGGGAATCCACCCCTGTGAAGGTTGATGAACTGCTAAAGGGTATTGGTGAATTTTTAGATGCCAGGGCCCTGGCAAAGAACCAGACACTGACAATTGTGCAGCCCCCCTGCCCCATCCCCCCCCTCACCGCTGATTTCATGGCCCTTGAAAGCCTTTTTGGCAACCTTATTTCCAATGCCATCAATTACACCCAGGAGGGCGGAGAAATTAATGTCACCTGTGATGTCACAGGAAACAATATCCGGGTCAGGGTCAGGGACAACGGATTTGGCATTGATGCCAAATACATGGACAAAATATTTGACCGCTTTTACCGGGTGAAAAACGACAAAACCCGTTTCATCACCGGCACCGGCCTGGGACTTCCCATTGTAAAAGGCATTGTGGATAAACTGGGGGGGTACATCAACGTGGAGAGCGAAGTCAATAAGGGCACCATCTTCACCGTGCTTTTACCCCAAAAAAAACAGCTTGCTCATGACGCTGCCATGGGACTTATGTAAATTTTACGGTTTTCCATGCTCAACAATAAAAAAAACCTGAAACTGAGCCTTTCCCGGGCGACGGGGACGGGCCTCAGTTCCAGGTTTTTATATTTCCCGATTAACTATATTTAAGAATAGATACTACACGATTACGACCGGGGAGTAAAGACAATTACAAGAATTTTTGCAATTTCCCCCACGCCTCTGACAGCATGGGGAATGCTGGAATCAAAATATATGGCGTCACCCTCGTTCAGCACATGGCTCTGTTTTGCCGTACGAAACTCCAATTGCCCCTCCAGAAGAAACATGAACTCCTCCCCCACATGATTATTGTAAAGCAGCTCATCATCCCGGCGACTCTCAATTTCCGCAATAAAAGGTTCCATCTGCTTATCTGCCATGGGATAGGCAAGGGATTGGTAACGATAACCGATATCTGAGCTATAGTTGTGGTGGGATAATTTTTTAACCCCATACCGCTGATCCTTTCTCACCACGGCAATGCGGCTGTGATCCATGGAATGGTCCTGGAAAAAATGGCTGATCTTCACCCCCAGGGCCGTGGAAATTTTAATGAGCGTGGCAATGGGCGGGGCGGCAATATTATTTTCTATCTGGGAGAGTAACGGCTTGGACAAACCGGTGAGATCAGACACGGCCTGGAGGGTAAATCCCCTTAAGGTGCGAAGCTGTTTTATTTTCTTACCAAGATTCAGGGCGGCAACTTCATCTTTTATATTAATGTCCATGGCATTGGGCATACTGGGTAATCCATTCCTAATTTATAAATGATTTAAAGTGTCTGAATCTACCATGAATGGCCACCCCCATCAAGGAAAGAGTCTACTTCACTTTGGAATCATCGTCCCCGGTGCCCCGAAGAGAACTTAAAAACAAACCCAGCCCCCCAAAGGCCAGCACAAGGATGGTGATCAAGTCAAAGGCACTCATGGAGCGAAACCCCATACGCAGGGTTGAAATAACCCCAAAAATCAATGAACCCAATGCCCCCAGAGACACCAGCCATCCAATGATGCTGCGGGCATTGTAAAAAATCATGCCCACCCCCAGTATCAGGGGAATGAAAATCATACCGCTGGTGATATTGAACTGGCCCCCCATCATGGAAAAGCGGTAAATGCCAAGCCCCATATGAAAACCGGATCGGATGGTGATGGCACTTAAAAGCATGTAAAACCCCGCACACATCATGAAAAACCCTAAGAAAAACCGTCCTGCTCCCCCCTGTGTTCCACCTGCGCCCATGGATACTCTCCTGTTTACCAATTAACTGACCTGGCGTGTAACGTAATTTTGAATGATGCCAAATTTTTCATATCTTAATCTTATTTCAATGGATTTTCAACTCCCTTGCCACCTTATATCTTCTCCATTTATATTGCCCATGCAACCGCATAAAAAACATTGCAGTCCATTTCTACCCCACTAAGATGGAGATCCCGGTATCTAAAAGGCAAAAGAATCTTTGCAATATAAATCATGCGGTGCAAGATTATCAATGCACTTAATTTAAAGAAAAACAAACGAAAAGCCCTCAGCAGAGCCCCCCGAGGGGTAACAGGAACCGGCCAATCAAGGGGTTTACAGTTCCGGTCCGGGACCATTGCCCCTTTGGGGCGGCGGTATAATACCATTTTTAATATTTGTTGTGTTCCACAAAAGATGCCCGTTTATATGAAATACGCCACAAATCTGTTGGAGTGTTTCTACTTTTGTTGTGGGCACATCAATTTCAAAATAAAATTCGCCGCAGACATCTTATGGTACCCATATTGCATGCTTGGATTAAAAAATATTTTTCCGGCACCACCGGCGGAGTGAATCAATACTTTTGGAGGCTATGAATGAGTAAATACTATCTGTTCCAGGATGCAAAACAATGTATTGGATGCCGTACCTGCGAAATCCAGTGCAAAACCAATAAAAAACTGCCCACCGGTCCCCGGCCATGCCAGATCATCCAGGTGGGCCCCCAGCTCATTGGCGGCCTTCCCAGAACCTCCTATATTTTCATGCCCTGTTTTCATTGTGAAACCCCCTGGTGCGTGGCTGCCTGCCCCACGGGAGCCATGCAGAAAAGAAGCAAGGACGGCATTGTTTTCATTGATCCTGATCTGTGCGTGGGCTGCAAAACCTGCGTATCTGCCTGCCCCTGGGGTGCCCCCCAGTGGAACCCGGAAACAGGCAAAGTGGTAAAATGCGACTATTGCATGGACCGCATTGATGAGGGCCTTCAACCGGCCTGTGTCACCACCTGCACCAGTGGATGCCTTAAATTCGGCAAGGTGGAAGATATGACCCAGATCCGCCGGGAACGACATGCACAACTGGTGGCTGCCCTTGAAAATTCTGTATCATAATTCCATGGCATCCCAGGCAATCTTCAATGGAAAAAGGAGTTCACATGGCTGAAAATCTCTGTCCGGTTCATGGCACCATCCTTTATTTATCCCGACAACTGGATTCCGGTGCAATCACTGAACCCAGAACCATAAGGATCGCAGAAGAAATTTTAAAGTTGCTGGAAGAGATCTCCAACGGTCATGCCGGTACGGAGCATCTCAACGGCGTCAATGCCAGGGTGGCGGAGTTTTTTAAAAACCCGGGTAATCCCCAGGGACTTAAAACCGGTACATATCTAAGGGATATACTGGAACAACACGGACCGGTGTTTCAAAGCCACATTGACACAGGCAACTGCGCATCCATGGACTGTGTCAGGCTGGCCCCCTCCCCCTGCCAGATGGCATGCCCGGCCGGCATTGATGTACCCACCTACCTCTCCCTCATTGCCGAGGGCAGGGATGCTGAAGCCATTGAGGTGATCCGCCATGACAACCCCCTTCCCTGGGTGTGCGGTCTGGTGTGTACCCGCCCCTGTGAAATGATGTGCGTCCGGGCACGCATTGACACCCCGGTGTCCATAAAATTTTTAAAGGCCTTTGCCGCAGAACGGGCCATGTCCCACGGCTTGTATACCAATCCCCCCCCCAAGCCCCCCAACGGCAAAAAAGTGTGTGTGATGGGGGCAGGCCCGGCAGGACTCTCTGCAGCCTATTACCTGGCCCTCATGGGATACGGTGTCAGAATACTGGAAGCCCTTCCCGTACCCGGCGGCATGCTCATGGTGGGTATTCCCCGGTACCGCCTTCCCCGGGAGATCATTGACCGGGAAGTGGCCATGATCCAAGACCTTGGGGTGGAGATCTGTTACAACACTGTTTTTGGCAAAGATGTCACCCGGGAATCCCTGGAAAAAGAAGGCTTTGGGGCCTTTTTTCTGGCCATTGGTGCCCATAAATCTTACCAGCTGGGGCTGGATGGAGAAGAAGAGTACAAAGATAAAGGTGTTGTTGACTCTGTGATGTTCCTTAAAAATGTGGCCCTGGGTCAACGCACCGTCCCCGGGGACCGGGTGGTGGTCATCGGTGGTGGCAATGTGGCCATTGATGCGGCCCGGACCAGCCTGAGACTGGGGGCCAAAGAGGTGACCATTGCCTATCGAAGAACCCGGTCAGAAATGCCCGCAGATGTGGAAGAGGTGGAGCATGCAGAAGAAGAAGGCGTCAAATTTGCATTTCTCACCATCCCCACCGCCATTGTGGGTAATGGAGAAAAGGTCACCGGTCTTCATTGTCTGAGGGGGGAACTTGTTAAAAAAGAGGGCAGTGACCGCCTCTACCCTGTGCCCGTTGAAGGCAGTGATTATGTCATGGAAACAGATGCCGTCATCAGTGCCATCGGACAATTTGTGGACACCGACGGCATGGATCAATTCCAGGAAGTTCAATGGACCCGCAGGGGAACCATTGAGGTGGCCCGGGCATCCATGGAAACCTCCCAGCACGGTGTGTTTGCCGCCGGAGATGCTGTCACCGGTCCTGCCACGGTGATAGAGGCCATTGGCGGCGGGAAACGGGCAGCAGAAGCCATTGATCGCTATTTCAACGGGATGCCCCAGCCCAGAATTCCCAAGGTACCGGTGCGGTACCGCAGGGAAAAAACCCTGGAGATGCCTGCCAGCACCAAAATGGTTTTAAAACGACCGGACATGCCCATGCTCAACATTGACCGAAGACGAACCATGTTTCAACAGGCAGAGCTGGGCTACACCGAAAATATGGTCCGGGAAGAGGCTCGACGCTGTCTGCGTTGTGATATTTGCCTGCGCTGCGGTAAATGTGTGGAGGTGTGCCGGGATAAAATGGGCATTGATGCCCTTAAATTTGGTTACATGGATTTTGATAATCCCGGTGAAACAGACTTTCGTAAAACCGCAGAAAACTGTATTGCATGCGGTGCCTGCGTGGCCAATTGTCCCAATGACGCCATCACCATGGAAGATCGAAACGGGGAACGCCTTTTAATGCTCTGCGGCACCGTGATCAACCGCCAGAAACTGGTTCATTGTGAATCCTGCGGGGCCATCATGGGACCGGCTAAATACCTGGATTACATCAACAAAAAAACACAAGGTATCAGACCCGTCACCCAGAAAGCTCAATTGTGTAATAATTGCGCAAGGGAGCAAACTGCGGGTTTCAATGTTGCCACCCACCCTGTGACACCTAAATAAAAGGAGGAAACATGCAATTTCGAAGGGGTCAGAAAATAGAAGTATACCAGACGTCCAAAGATGAGGCATGGGAATCCTACATGGACGACTTCATCGGTTGCCATGGCATCATCACCGATCCAGACACTGCCATCAATGATCCGGACGCACTTATTGAGGTAAGCCTCCAGGGCATGGGAACCCACCGCTTACCCCAGGACTGCCTCCGGGCCCTTGAAACACATACATGAAAAGGATGATATATGCTTGTAAAAGAGTTGTTGAAAAAAGAAAAAAACCCCTTTCACACCATTGGTCAGGAAGAGACTGTGGCAGCCGCTTTGAAACTGATGTCAGGATATAATATTTCCGCCCTGCTGGTCATGGACGACCGGCGCATTGCCGGTATTTTTACGGAAAGGGACCTGCTCCGCTGCCATGTGATCTTTCCGGAAAAAAACACTGTGGAGATACAGGTTCGGGAAGTCATGACCCACAATCTCATTGTGGCAGAACCCGACGATGAAATCAAAGACGCCATGGGCATGATGATCAAGGCCAAAATCCGCCATCTGCCGGTGATTGAAAATGCTGCAATCAAAGGCATCCTTGCTCTGGAAGATCTTGTCAAAAACCATGTGGGAGCGCTGACCCAGGAACTTCATTACCTCCAGGACTATGTAACGGATCTCCAGGACGCAGCCCAGGATTAAGGAGGAACACATTCAATGGTTGACATTACCATAGATGGACAACCCATAACCGCAGAAAAAGGCGAAACCCTGATTCAGGTGGCCAAAAGAAACGGAATTCAAATTCCCCATCTGTGCTACCACCCGGCTCTAAAGCCCTCGGGGGCCTGCAAGCTATGCGGCGTGGAAGTGACCTCCCATTCGGGAAAGGCCGTTGTCATGCTCTCTTGTATTCTCAAGGTAAAACCGGGACTTGAGGTAAAAACCAATACCCCCCTTGTCCAGAAGGCCCGGACCAAGGCCTTTAACAAATTGCTTCAAATGGCACCGGATGCGGAAAGAATCCGAACCATTGCCCGGGAATTTGATGTGGAGGTTACTCCCCCCCCGGACGGTTGTATCCAGTGCCGGCTGTGCATCAGGGTATGCAATGACATCGTCAAGGCCAAGGCACTTAAAATGGTATCGGATGAGTCCGGCAAACGGGTGGTGGCAGATCCTTCTTTGTGCATCGGTTGCGGTACCTGTGCCAACCTCTGCCCCACCCATGTGATCACGGCCACGGACAAAGATTCCATGCGAACCATGGCCATAAAAGATCAGGTGTTTTGCCAGCTTCCCCTGGAACGATGTGAAGGATGCGGTCGACGCTATGCCACCACCCGGTTTCTTCACCACGTGGAAGATGTCACCATTGAACAGCCCCACGTCAAAGAACACCATAACTATTGCCCCAACTGTGTAAAAATAATGTCAGATAAGGCAATTACCGAACGAACACATTTGCCAAAAAGAATCAAATAACTGCCACGGGCAGATCGAATGATGATCCGGATCTGCCCACAACGAAAAATGAAACCCTCATAATTCCAGAGTGTTGGGCGGGATTTTATATAAAACGAGTATGTCCTGTGGAACACAACAAATATAGGGTCGTAGACGCGGAGCCAAATGGTATTATACCGCCGCCCCCCCGATGGGAAATGGGCCCGGACCGGAACTGTAGACAGCTCAATTGTCCGGTTCCTATTCCCCATCGGGGGGGCGGCTCTTCTGAGGTTGCCTTGGAGGCGACCTTTTCATATTCAAAAAACAAACTGTTCAAAAAGAATAAACATTAAAACCGGTATCCTTTATTCAAGTCCCGGCACATTCCCATTCCCATGGATCCCCATCCCGGAGGGGAACCCGGGAGGAAAAAAGGTAACCCTAAAGCTCATCTCAAAGGAGAAAAACATGCAAAAAATTGTTTCACGTCTTGTATTTGTGTCAATGCTCATGTTGTTTGCCGTTGCAAACGCATCCGCCGGCATTGAAGCCTCATTGTCTGCCGACACCTATAGTGCCGGCGATACCATTCAGATCACCGGAACCATTGAACCTGGAGCAGATCTTTATTTGAGTATTGCATCCAAAGAACGATTTGCCTCCAAAGACACCGACGGTAAAACAGAGGTGAAAAAGTTAGCCAAGGAAGCCAAGAAATATGGTTACACAGTGGACACCAGCATCCCCACTCTCTACTATATGCTCACCTCAAATCCGGAAAAATTCGGTGCCGTGATTGATAAAAAATTTGGAGGTCCCTCCTTTTTTACCCAAAAGGGAAAAAGAGGACTTTACAGTACCACCATGTTTAAACTCAAAAAATGGTCTGAACTTGATGAAGAAACCCGGAATATGCTGGGCAGCATCAAGGATGAAGCAGAATGGCGTTTTTATAAATATGCCCATGAAAGCAGTTATGGTATCAACACCATCACCAAAGAGAGTACCAAAGTGGGTAAAGTAACCATTTTCTCCAGAAGTGTTCTGGGAGATTATGGGGCCTCGGATAATTATTGGGACAAAGGAACCAGCATTCAACTGGACAAAGCCACAGGAAAATTTACCGCGTCCTTTAAAAGCTTTCGCCACACCCCCCCGGACACAGAATTTGAGGTGTTTGCCAATGGACAGCCTGCGGGCAATTTCACCCTGGAACCCAAAGGATTCTGGCTCACCAAAGGCGGCCGTTACATGAATCCGCTGTGGATCATCATCGGTGCCATTCTGGTGGGCGCTTACTTCTCCATGATCGGTGCCGCAGGCGGTATGCTCATGGCTGCCTTCCAGGTGATGGTGGTACAGACAGCAGGTCCCATCGGTATTAATGCGGCCAACGTTCTTCGCCCTTCAAACATTGCACTGACCCTGTTTTCCCCCCTGGGTTCTTTTTATCGATTTGCCGTAAAAGAGCGTCGGGTGGCATGGCCTGTGGGGCTATCCTTTGGTGCGGGAATTTTCATCGGTTCTGTGTGGCTGGGGAAATATGCCATTGAATACCTTCCCATGAAAACCTATAAAGAATGGCTGGCCATTCTGGTTGTGATCATGGGCTTTAAAACCCTCCAGGAATTAACCCCCAAAGCCATGGAAAAACGAAAAAACATTAAAGCCATGGTGAAAAAATTCAATGCTGCCGTTGCCAAAGCAAAATCAGAGGGGACCGCTGCTGAAATGGGTACCATTGAGCCTGTGGCCTCCAGCCTGACCAACTATCGCTTCAAATTCTGGGGAGAAGAGTTCAAAATCAATCCCCTGCTTTTTGCCATTCTGGGGCTTGGTATCGGTGTTGTTTCCAGAAGTTTTGGTATTGGTGGTGGATTCCTTCTGGTGCCTGCCATGACAAGCCTGGGAGCCCTTCCCATGTATGTTGCTGTTCCCATCGCCCTTGTGGGAACCTGTTTCAGCAGTATCGGTTCCTTTATCGGATATCTGCTCAACGGGTATCTACCGGACATGTGGCTTGCCATCAGTATCATCATCGGTGGATTTGCCGGCGGTATGCTGGGCAGCAGACTTCAGACGCTGTTTTCTGAAATTCAGCTGAAATGGGTTCTTGCCATCACCCTGTTTTTTCTCTTTTTCAGATTTTTTAAGATTGAAATCTGGATCTAAACATTTTAAACTGTATTTGACAAAACAAAACAGTGAATGAAAACAGATCCGGGAAACAGCGTCATTGCTGTTTCCCGGATTTAAAATAAAAAAAAAGGGATATCAATGGATGATATGCTGGACAATGTGTGGTTCGGGATTGAAGCCGGTATCCAAAAAATTGCCGGGTTTATGGATGCGCTGCTCCTGCCCCTGCGGTTTCTGGGGCCGGAAATGATTATTTTTATTCTGGTTCTTCTGTGTATAACGCTCTCCCGGTTTTTCAAAAAACACTACAACACCCAACGATATATCCGGCTGAAAAAAAATTTTGACCACTGGTTTGAACTTCGCCAGGAAGCCATGAACCATGCAGAAACAGAAAAAGGGCGTGCCATGGCCAAAAACATTGACCAGGCAGAACTCAACCGGGCCTATTATGACTTCTTTTTTGAATCGTTACTTAAGAGCCTTATCACCACATGGCTGCCCCTTCTTTGCACCCTGGCATATGTAAATCGAAGTTTTACCCCCGGTGGGCTCATGCAATGGTTTGGCAGGCCCGAACTTTTCATGATCAATGGTCACTCCATACTTCCCTGGTCAATTCCCTCAATCTTTTGGTTTTTCATTTCAGTGCTGCTTGTTTATGCACTTTTTCCCACCATGGCATGGGTGCGCAAAACGATTTTTAATCATGGTGAATAGCCCAAAGTTCAATACAGCATCATCTGTTTTTCATCATCCGCCATATGGATGACGGGCCAACCATATTTTCAGGAAAAGCCGTTGAACAAAATCCTTCCTTTACAAAAAAGACTGACTAAAAGATCAATAATCATGGCAATGATCTTTATCATTTCTCCAACCCTGTCCCACGCCACCCAGATGCACAGCGCCAAAGAAGGTATTCTGGTTCATCAGCTGGGACATCTTTTTTTTCTGATCTCCATGGCCATTCTCATCCTCACCATCCAGGGTAAAAGACTGCACATGGAACGGGGATGGCGGTTGATACAATACAGTGCTCTGTTTTTTATTTTCTGGAACATGGATGCCATCCTGGTGCATCTGCTCGATAATCAGACAACCTTTATTTCCACCTCCCTGATCTCCATGACTAACATCCACATAAAAACCCTGGAGCACCATGAAGGGCTGGCCATCCTCTACTATCTGCTGCGACTGGATCATCTTCTCTGTCTGCCAGCAATGATATTTCTCCACAGAGGACTTTCTCACTTACTGCAGAGGAAAACCCCATGATATTTCCCTATATGCCCATTCTGGCCATTGATGTCCTGGGGTCACTGGGGATGATCTGCATTGCGGGTGTTTCCCTTTCCAAAGCCCGCAAATTAAGGGCAAAGGAACCGGATAATGCCATCTGCCTTTATCTGGTGTGGATCTGCTCCGGTCTTACCATTTTTGCTCTGTCCCGCGCGTTTGGCCACATTTTAAAACAGGTTCTCCTGCTCACCTCCCACGGCCATATCTGGTCTGCCATCGGTCCTTACAGCGGCACCATCAACACCGTTTCTTTCATGCTTGTGGGACTTGTGACCCTTTTTTTCAACCAGAGCTGGACCATCAACACCAAAATTTTGTCCAGCCGCAGGGCCCTGGAAGAGACCCACTCCCAACTTGTGAGCCTGAACCAGACCCTGGAGCAAAAAGTGGTGGAGCGCACTGAAATGCTCACCACCTCGGAACATAAATGCCGACGTATTTTTGAACAATCCCTGGACACCATTCTGGTCACAGATGATCACTGGCACATCCGGGAAATCAACCCCGCAGGGGTGGCCATGACCGGATATACCAAAGAGGAACTTTTAATGGAAAACATGCCCATGGACCGGTTATTTGCCTCGGATGAAGACTGGCAGCGAATCAGCCGACTAATCATGGAAAATGAATTTATCCTCAATGAAGAGACCTATTTTAAAGGAGTCCGGGGTAACAAACTCTACGTAATCATCACCGGCGGTATTGATTATGGTGCCTTTGGGTGTGCAAAAACATTTCATTTTATCATCAAAAATATCAATGAAAAAAAAGAGATGGAAGAGCAGATCGTCCAGGCAGACAAACTGGCAGCCCTGGGAGAACTTTCCGCAGGGGTGGCCCATGAAATCAATAATCCATTGGGAATCATATTGGGGTACACCCAGCTGATGCTCAAAGCCGAAGCCGCCAACAAAGACAATTTTCCCTACCACGATGATCTTAAAATCATTGAAAAACATGTAAAGAACTGCAAAACAGTGGTATCAGACATGCTGGCCTTTGCCCGAAAGGATACCCTGGAGCGGGGCATTATCAACATTAACCAGGTGTTGACGGATGTGGTGAATTTTATCCATAACCACGCTGATTTCAGAAACATCACCATTGAACTGAATCTCTTTGACAATTTCCCCCTCAACATCATGGGCAATGAACAGGAACTCAGACAGGTAATTATAAACCTTCTGATAAATGCCTGCCATGCCCTGGACAAAAAAGGAAATATATCTGTCAGCACCCGGAAAAACCGTTCAGATGAGGCTGTAATTGTGGTAAAAGACAATGGAAAAGGAATCAGCCCGGAAAACATCACCCGGATATTCCATCCGTTCTTCACCACCAAACCTGTAGGCCAGGGAACCGGACTGGGTCTTTCCGTGAGTTATGGTATTATTAAAAAACACGGTGGCCGTATCCAGGCAGAAAGCGAAAAAAACAAAGGGGCCACATTTACCATTACCGTGCCCCTGCCACCGGAAAAAGGAGATTATTAATGGCTGCACATATTCTTGTTGTGGATGATGAACAAGATATGACAAGACTGTTAAAGCGTACCCTGGAAATTGAATTTAACTGCCATGTCACCATGGCATTTTCCGGTGAAACAGCTGTGAACATTCTTGCCAGGGAATCCTTTGATCTCATGCTGTGTGACATTAAAATGCCGGGCATGGACGGTTTTGAACTGCTCCGGCACACCGTGGAGCATTACCCGGACCTCACTGTGCTCATGCTCACCGCCTTTGGCAGCATTGATGTGGCCATTAAAGCCATCAAAAGCGGGGCCTATGACTTTGTGTCCAAACCCTTTGAGCAGGACGAAATCCTTTTCCGGGTAAAAAAAGCCCTGGAACGGGGGGGACTCATAAAGGAGAATAAAAAGCTCCACAGAGAAAAATCCGCCACCTTTGGAAAACTCATTGGAGAGAGCCCGGCCATGCAGGAGGTGTATGATAAAATATCCATGGTGGCCCAAAGTGATGTCACGGTGCTCATCACCGGTGAATCCGGCACAGGTAAAGATCTCACGGCCCAGTCCATCCACGCCCTGAGTCAACGGAAAAAAAAAAAATTTATCCCGGTGAACTGCCCCACTGTTCCCGAAGCCATTCTGGAAAGTGAATTATTCGGCTATAAAAAAGGCGCTTTTACCAATGCCATGAGGGATAAGTCAGGTCTGTTCCAGGAAGCCCATGAAGGCACCATTTTTCTTGATGAAATCGGAGATATCGGCCCCACCATCCAGACCAAGCTGTTGCGGGTACTCCAGGAAAAAGAAGTTAAACCCTTGGGGGACACCCGGTCCAGAAAAGTGGATGTGCGCATTGTGGCCTCCACCAACCGTAATCTTGCCCGGAAAATAGAGAAAGGCGAATTTCGCGAAGATTTTTTCTACCGACTCAGCGTGTTTACCATCACGCTTCCACCGTTAAGGGATCGCATCACAGACATTCCCCCCATTGCCTGTCATCTGGTGGAAAAACATTGTAAAAAACTCAATAAAACAGCAAAGAAAATAGATCCGGCACTCATGGATCTTCTTTTGAAGCAGCACTGGCAGGGAAATGTCCGGGAGCTGGAAAATATGTTAATCCAGGGTATTTTACACAGCGATGGAGATACCATCTCCCCGTCCCACATGGATCTGGCCGATCAGCAAAAAACAGTTCAGCCTCCTTTTCCAGATACAGAAAACCTTTTTAAATTACCTTATAAAGAGGCAAAAGAGCAGTTACTCCAGCAATTTAACCACAATTACATCGGCACCCTTCTCTCCCTGACAGGGGGCAACGTCACCCAGGCTGCGCGACAATGCGGTCTGGAGCGCCAGGCCCTGCAACAGATAATGAAACGATTTACCATTAAAGCTGATACTTACAGATGAGCCTCAATATTCTGGCGCTGACATGCAGCCAAATCACCCGTTACCTGGAAAAAAATTACGGCAAAGGAAAATTTCACGCAAGGGCACTGATCCGTGAAATCATAAAAACAGGCAATTTACAATTTCAGCAGGCCCGGGAATTTACAAATTCTCCCCGGCTGACGGTGCAGCTGGAGCAGGACCTCTTACTGCCGTCCATGGAAATTATTGATCAGCAAGAGGATTCAGGAACCCTTAAATTTGTCACAAAGCTTAAAGACGGCCTGACCATTGAATCGGTGATCATCCCCATGAAGCACTACAGCACCCTTTGTGTATCCACCCAGGCGGGCTGTCGCATGGGATGCATTTTCTGCGAAACGGCAAAACAGGGATTTCACCGAAATCTCGCCGTTGACGAAATCACAGGACAGCTCTTTTCCGCCAGATTCACGCTGCAAAAAAAAATCAAAAACATTGTTTTCATGGGGATGGGAGAACCCTTTGATAACCTGGATTCGCTATTCCAGGCCATCCGGGTACTTAACGATCCCCGGGGATTTGACATGGCCCTTCGTCATATGACCGTATCCACCTGCGGCGTAATACCGGGCATTGAGTCCCTTGCCCGCCAAGGCATGCCCCAAATCAATCTGGCTGTCTCCATCAACAGCGCAAGTGATAAAACCCGCTCCATGCTCATGCCGGTGAATCAACGCTATTCCCTGGGAAAATTAAAACAGGCTCTGCTGGCATACCCCCTTATGTCCCGGCGGGTGATCCTCATTGAATATATTCTCATCAAAGGCATCAATGACTCACCCAAAGACGCAGAAAAATTGGTAAACTACCTTTCCGGATTGACGGTGCGGGTCAATCTCATCGCCTATAATCCCCCTGATCATGGGATTTCAAGCGCCGGGATATCACGAAAACGTCCTCAAAATTTATCTTTACAATCCGTTGATGACAACGCCATGCATCAATTTGCCGCCATCTTGGAGGCCAAAGGACTTTTTGTGGTCAAGCGATGGGCCAAGGGCCGAAGTCTTCAGGCAGGATGCGGTCAACTTTCAGGCAAAAATCTACATCAATCAATGTAAACGGGCAGAATTTACCGGGACAGGAGATTATCGGTACAATTTGTATGGGAAAAGGCTGAACACGGGAACGTGTCAGTAACCTGCATGGCGATCGGCGATGAAGGGGTCTCTCAGGGAGTCGTTCAATTCAACTTCAGGATAAGGCATGGGATCGTGATGGGATTCAAAGGTTTTTACCGCACCGCAACAGGGGCAGGTTTTCTGATTTTTCAAGAGTATTACGCCACATGCTTTACATACGTTTTCCATAATTAAATTTCTCCTTTCTTTAACCGTTTTCACAAAAATATCCACGACACAGCCCAAAAGTGAAAACAGGTTGTTATTATGAGCCCTTGGCTTCAGGGGAACGAAGACAAGGTAAATCCCTTTTAGCGCATATTGTCAATCCACCGGAAATGACAAAGAATTACACACTGGGCGTCCCTGGAATCAGGAACAATAATGAAAGGATGCGTCATGAATTATGAGCATATGGTATGCATTGACGATGATATTGTCAAGGTAAAGTTGGTAATTTATCCAATTTTTCTTATATTTTCCCCATGGGCGGTGTACAGGCAAGAAAAGGAATTTAGAGATTTCAGATTGAATTAAGGAGTGATAAAACAGCATCATGGGTAAAATAGAAACACAAAGGAACAGATAATAACATTATACTTCAAGGCATCCCTGAAAAAACAACACACGATATGTATCATAATCTTATTAAGGCTATCATGCCTCCCGACAATTGCCATATCCTGATCGGCAACGCTCCCGATGCTTTTTAAGCAGGACAATCGTAAAATTCGGCTCATAAATGTAAATGTTTGAGCAGTTCCCCATATTCACCCATTTGGGCGGCGTAGGGCAGGCCAAAACGGGTGAAGATGGGGTGTTAATCGAATATTTACGGACAATCGCCGGGACTCCAAGAGAGTTATTCTTTTTGGGAAAGGTTATCAATATACCAGGACATGGGGTCCAACAAAGAAAATCCAAGGGCTGTGATTTTCTTTTTCACCCGCACCACATTGTTGGTTAAAAGATAAATAAAAACGGCCCGTTTATCTTCTTCCCAATGGCGATTGACAAGTACACTGCCAAAGGAAATCCCCTCTTCGGTGATGGTGTCCACAAGTTTTTTCAATTGCCCCACTTTCTCTTCCACCAGCACACAAAGCAATGTGCCCGGCTCATTGATATTGAGCACATTAATAAATGAGCTGAGTAGGTCCCGCACGGAAAGAATTCCCATGAGTTCTTTTTTTTCGTTGATGACAGGGAAAGCCCCCACTTTGTGCTGCTGAATCAAAAGCAAAGCATCCTGGATGGTATCCATGGGAGAAATGCTTTTGGGATCAAGGGTCATGATATTTTTAACTTTAAGATCGATTAAACCTGCTTTTTCCTCATCGGTGTGGGACCCCTTGAGCAGGGTGTAGGGCAAGGCACTTCTGATATCTCTGTCCGTCACAATGGCCAAGAGTCTATTTTCAGCATCCACAATGGGCAGATGACGAATTTGTTTTTCTGCCATGAGTTGCTGTGCTTCAAAAACAGAAGCATCCTGGTCCACGGTGATCACGGTTTTTTTCATGTGATTGCTGACAAACATCTTTTACCCTCCAGTTTTTTATGAATCAAGCAAAATTTTTACATGATTTCCGGCAAGTTCCGGTAATCGTTGCAGGGAATAGCCCCCCTCGAGAATGGATATCACCCGACCGTCACAATGGCGTTCCCCCAGATCCATGATGGTCTGCATCATCCATGAAAAACACTGGGTGCTGACTTTGATATCAGACATCTCGTCATCTCTGTGGGCATCAAATCCCGTGGAGACCAAAATCACCTCCGGTTCAAATTTATTAATGGCAGGCATGAGATCGCCCTGGATTAACATGTAATAAACATCATCCCCCTGCCCCGGAAGTACCAGTGAATTTTTGGTAAAACCGTGTCCTCCAAGGGTTCCCACCTCAAAATCCCTTCCGGTTCCGGGATAGGCAAAGGAAGGGTGCTCATGGATGGAATAATAAAACACCGATGCATCCTGTTCAAAAATATGCTGGGTACCATTGCCATGGTGCACATCAATATCAATGATAGCCACTTTTTCAATTCCCCATTTTTCCTGGAGATATCGAGCAGTAATGGCAATATTATTAAAATAACAAAATCCCATGGCCTTGTCCTTTTCCGCATGGTGTCCCGGTGGACGTACAGCACAAAAGGCATTATCAATTTTATCTGTCATCATCAGATCAACGGTGTCAAGGATGCCCCCCACGGCAAGAAAGGCAGATTCATAGGTGTCCATGGAGATACAATTATCCGGATCATCAAAGGTATTGTGTCCGGACAGACAGATCTCTTCAAACCGCCTTATATAAACGGGATCATGGACCGTTTCAATCCATTTCAAGTCGGCCCGGGAAGCAGAAATCATGGTGAGGTGTTCCAGTATCCCTTCTTCTTTAATTCCCTCGTATACGGCCAGAAGTCGATCGGACGTCTCGGGATGATGAGGCCCTGTATCGTGTAGTATATATCTATTATCATGCAAATAACCAGTTCTTTTCATATAAAAATTTCCCCATCCGGTAAACCGGAATTCATTATTTCAATGTTGTTAATAAAACTTTTCTGGCACCCATGAAAGTGCTACTGGCTTCAAACAAGTTGGTCTATTTAATTATGGTGGTCCGTCACCATACGGTATTTCATATATTCTCCATCTCTTGGCGGATACAACGAATATTGCAAATGGTATTATGCCGCCCCCCGAAGGGCAATGGACCCGGCCGGAACTGTAGACAGCTCAATTGGCCGGTTCCCATTGCCCCTCGGGGGGCTCTCTGCCGGGGTAAACGTGGAGGCGGCCTTTTCATATATAAACTGCCACGGGCAGACTCTATTCTGATCCGGTTCTGCCCACAACGAAGTTTGAAATACACCCCTGATTTACTGAGTATTTCATACCAAAAAAAGTTCTGAATGGCCGGACTCAATTGAAAACTTATGTATATTTTTGATTCTCTGGATTTTTCCGAATATTTAAAAGAGTTTGGGCAACCCTTATTAAACATATCAACTGATATAACCCCATGGTACCACGATTTTGCATTCTTTCACTGCCTACTCTTCACATATTTTCAATATGTGTCAAGCAAATAATAAAAAAGAATTTCAAAACAAAATAGACTTTAATTTAAAATACTATTATACTTCAGTAAAAATAGAGAGAATCAACAACTACTTGGCATTAATTAACTTAGAGACTCAACTTTCGGGCTTTATTTCAAAGCCAGCATTTTTAAATGTACCGATAGGCTCAGTGTGCCGACGGGGTCAGGCTTTTGTTATTGATGTTATCGACCAAGGCCTTTGCTAACGAAAAAAACCTCGATAATGTCAATAACGAAAGCCTGACCCCACCACGAAATGCGAACACCGAAAGTTGAGTTAGAGATTCAGAAGTTTTGAATTCACCGTTTATTCAGGATTTCAGCCATGGACAATAATAAGCGAAGATTATTCAATGGTAACTCAATAAAGTCTGATTGAGTCCCTTCGTGCTGCACCATCACTTGTTCTCAGCCCAACCGGCCTGGAAAAATTTAAAAGGGCAATTCGCTGTGGCAGGTGTCCCGATTTTTTTAAGCAACCTCAGCAGAGCCGCCCCCCGACGGGCAATAGAAACCGGACAATTGGGCTGTCTACAGTTCCGGTCCAGACCCATTGCCCGTCGGAAAGCGGCGGTATAATACCATTTGGCTCCGCGTCTACGACCCTATATCTGTTGTGTCCAACAGGAGATGCCCGTTATATCAAATGCCTCTCAAATCTGGGGCATATTTCAAGCTTTGTTGTGGGCGGAACGGGATCAGAATACGGTCCGCCCGTGGCGGTTATATGAAATATTCCGCAAACCTGAGAGACATTTCTACCTTTGTTGTGGGTAGACCGAGGTCAGAATGCGGTCCGCCCGTGGCAGGCATCAGAAGAAACTCTTAAAAAACAAAATAAACAGTAAAGAGGAAAATATGAAAATCACCATCACAGGCGCATCAGGGTTTGTAGGCACCCATCTCACACGCATCATGATTGAGCAGGGACACACCGTAACAGGGGTGGGAACCTCTGCCACACACCCCCGGGAAGGAACAAAAAACTTTAACTGGATCAGCGCCGACACCACCCGCCCCGGACCATGGCAAAAAAACATATCCCAAGCAGAGGTCATTATAAATTTAACTGGTAAAAACATTTTCGGATACTGGACAAAGCGCTATAAATCCCAAATTTATGACAGCCGAATTTTAACCACAAAACACATTGTGGATTCAATCCCAGAAAGCAGCCAGCCCCTTTTGATGAACACCTCCGCCATTGGATATTACGGAGACGGCGGGGAGGATACATTGGCAGAAAATCGGGAACCCGGTGATGATTTTCTGGCATCGGTGTGCATTGACTGGGAAAAAGAGGCCCTCAGGGCCACCGAAAAGGGATGTCGGGTGGTTTTAATGCGTTTTGGGGTGGTACTGGGCAAAGAAGGAGGCGCCCTTGCCCAAATGATACCCGCATTTAAATTATTTGCCGGGGGTCCATTGGGCAGTGGCAGGCATTGGTTTCCCTGGATTCATGTGGCAGATCTTTTACAGGCAATTATTTTTCTCATGCAAAATAAGGAGTTTTCCGGACCGTTTAATTTTTGTGCGCCGGAAACCGTTCGCCAGAAAACCTTTGCAAAGGAGCTTGGAAACGCATTGAAACGCCCAAGTATCATGCCGGCACCTGCATTTATGATGAAGCTTGCATTGGGGGAAATGAGCAAGGCCATCATGGGCAGTCAAAAAGCTGTTCCCAAGGCGCTTTTAAAAGAAAAATTTCAATTTCAATTTCCCCGTCTTGCCATTGCATTACAAGAAATTCTCAAGTGATGGTCTCAACTTTCGGGCTTCATTTCAAAGCCGGCATTTTTAAATGTACCGACGGGGTCATGTGCCGACGGGGTCAGGCTTTTGTTATTGATGTTATCGACCAAGGCCTTTGCCAACGAAAAAAGCCTCGATAATGTCAATAACGAAAGCCTGACCCCACCACGAAATGCGAACACCGAAAGTTGAGTGATGGTTGTCTTAATAATTCAGCAACTTCAATTAGCTGCATTGCAAGTAACAATTTTGAAATCGTTTGGATTTTATGGACGAATCAGGAAAGAGCCATCAAATGGAAACGCAGATTTTTCTTTCGATCGGAAATACCCAATTTTTTACGAATATTTTTTCGATGGAAATGCACGGTTGATTTTGAGATATATAAAATATCGGCTATCTCTTTGCTGGGCTTGCCTTCTTTGACCAGGGTGGCCACCTGGAGTTCCTGGGGGGTCAAAAAAATCCCGGCATGGCTGAGGCGATTCATAAAAGGAGATATGATGGCCATGAGCTGGGAATCAATAATGTCCACAATTTTTTGCTCCTCTTTCCGAAGGGGGGCTGCCTTTAATCGCTCAAGGTAAGGCAAAATGGTCTCTTTGACATTGGTCAGAACATTTTGTTCCATCTCTATTTTATCTGCCTCTCGCTGCTCCAGCAGCACCTTAAGCGCAATATTTTTTTCTTCCAGAATTTTTTTTTGTTTTTTAAGACTCTCCTCCCCCAGTCGAAGGGCCTCCTGTGCCAGCTTCAGCCCGGTGATGTCTTCATGGCTCACCAGAAGTTTTAAGGCCCCCCGGGCCGACAGACGCATGACCCGAATATAGTACCAGATACGCTCCCCCGGAGTATGAAGTGGATATTCCAGGCAGAATTCCCCAATGGAACCATCAATAACCCCCTGAATACCCTCAATGATTTCAAGGGTTTTCTGACGATTATTCCCCATTATTTTTCGGCACACCTGCAGATAATTTTCTCCGGGCACATCATAACCACACGGGTTTCCCCTTTTTCTGGCACTTTCATTCCAGGCCCGATTGGTGGAAAGAATGGTGCCGTTTTCATCCAATATGGCAAGATGGGCTGTCAGGGAATCAAATACGGTGTCATTCATGGAAAAATTTACATCCCAGATACTTTCTTTTTTATCCATCTTTCATCCCCTGTATGGTGGATATGATCACAATATTCCCCTACCCTGAAAATCCCGGAGCATGTCGCACCGGGGGTAAAGCAATTGACAAACAACCATTCAAATTATAAATACAATGTTTATTGAACTTGTGCGCCACGTGCAAGTTTTTTTATGTTGACAAAAACAAACACAAAATAACCACATTAATATAACTCAGGAAACATACCATGGCTGGAGCGATTGAAGATATAGAAAAAATCGGTGTAATCGGTGCCGGAAGCTGGGGTACAGCCCTTGCCAACCTTCTGGCAGACAAGGGGCACAAGGTGGATTTGTGGGCCTATGAAACAGAAGTTGTCCAGGATATTATGACGCACCGGGAAAACAAAATGTTTCTCCCCGGCATTGCCCTGTCTCCCAACCTTATTCCCTCCAATGACCTTGAACAGGTGGTGAAAAGCAATAAAATCATACTGGTGGTGGTCCCCTCCCACACCATGCGGGACATGGGCGGCAAAATGGCCCCCTTTATTGCAGAGGATACCATTGTCATCACGGCATCCAAGGGCATTGAAGACGGAACCTATCTGACCATGTACGGCGTGCTGAAAGAGTGTCTTCCCTCCCTGAATCCCCACAACATTGCCGTATTATCCGGCCCGAGCTTTGCAAAGGAAGTGGCTCTCAAGGTTCCCACTGCCATCAGTGTGGGGGGAAAAGACAATGCCGTTGCCACCCGGGTTCAACACATTTTTGCCACAGATTACTTCAGGATATATGTCAATGATGATCCCATCGGGCTGGAACTGGGGGGGGCAGTGAAAAATGTCATTGCCATTGCCGCAGGATTTGTGGACGGCGTGGGCTTAGGGCTCAACACCCGGGCCGGTCTCATCACCCGGGGACTTGCGGAAATAAGACGACTTGGCCTGCACATGGGGGCCAATCCCCACACTTTTTCCGGTCTGTCCGGTGTGGGGGATCTGATTCTTACCTGTACAGGGGATCTAAGCCGGAATTACACTGTGGGAAAACAATTGGGACGGGGAATGACCCTGGCGGAAATCCAAGCGGAACGACGCACCGTGGCAGAAGGGGTCCGGAACACAAAATCCATCTACCACCTGGCCAAAAAACTGGACATAGAGCTGCCCATCATCAATGAAGTTTACCGGGCACTGTATGAAAACAGCAATCCTGAAAAAGCCATCACACGCTTAATGACCCGTCCCCTGGGGCACGAAACCAGCGAAATTGACAAATACGCTGCCCGATCCCACAAATAATTTTTCCGATCAATGCCCGGATTTTACCACACCGGGCTCAAAAAAAACAAACTCAGGGAATTGTGATGGTTCGTTTTTCAGGTTCCCTGTGTTCCCTGTAATATATGGCCACATGGCCGATGAGCCCGGCCAGATGGGACTGGGTACGCCGGGCAATCTCCCGGGCCAGTGCTGTTTTGGTCTCTTTTTCTTTATTATCCACAAATTTTACCTTGATCAACTCCGCCGCATCCAGCCCCTGGTTGACCTCACTGATAAGGGCATCGGTCATTCCCTTTTGCCCCACAAAGGCTGCCGGATTTAATCCATGGGCAAGCCCTCTTAAATATTTCCGTTGTGATCCTTTTAATTCTTTCAATATACTTTCCTCAGATCCTGTTGAAAAATCAGGAAATCAACGCCTAATCCCATGGAAACCGGAACCGATTTTCTCAAATTTTCTGTTAACAGCCGGACCATTGACCGAAAATCCGGAAAACTCAAGACCGTTCCCATGGGGTTGCAGCCGATTCATCTATTTTTAAACAAGCTCTTACATCAATAGGTTTTAGGTTTTGAAAAGCCCCTTCCAAGGACATTAAAGGTATTTTCAGTGATCATAAAAGCCAGGGGATCAATCAAAAGTACAGCCTCTTCAAGGCGTTTGAGCTGATAATTATGAACCACCGTTAAAATAATTTTTTTCTCCTTGCCGGAGTAAACACCGGCACCGTTAATAAAAGTGGCCCCCCGGTTTAATTTGTTTTTAATGGTATCTGCAATCTGATCATGGTAATCCGAAATAATTAAAATCATTTTTCGCTGGTTGAACATGGTTAACACATGTTCCAGCACCTGGGAAGTGACATAACTCAATGCAATGGAATAAAGCACAAGATCTGTCTCCATAATACTGAAACTGAAAAGAAACAATACCATGTTAAAGGCAAACAGAAAATTGCCGATGCGGATACCAAACTTTTGGTTAAGCATGATACAAACAATATCAAGTCCCCCCATTGATCCCAGGGAATGCAGGGCAATCCCCGCACCAATCCCCATGATGCTCCCCCCGGCCAAAATGGCCAGAAAGGGATCGTTTATGGCAATCTCAAAGGAAAAAATTTCCATACAAAGAGAGAGTGCAACCATTCCAAAAAGACTGTAAAAGAAAAATCGACGGCTGATTTTCACCCAGCCCACAAGAAACAGGGGGATATTGATAATCAAGTACCAGACACCGGTGGAAAGCAAATCTGCGGCATAGTAAATCAACAGACACACACCGGACAATCCCCCGGTGATAAATCCGTGGGGAATAACAATGGCGTTAATACCAATGGCAAGAATGATGGAACCCACAGTCAGGAGCAAAAGGTTCCACAATACAGAGGAGAGTAATTGTTTTTTTTCAACACTCATGGGAAAATTTCCAATTAAAGACCACTAAAGGGCATGGAATCATATCTCCTGAAAGTAACATTCAAGATGCAAAGCCATGAATGCAACCTCCAGGTATTAAATAACAATTCAGTACATTTCCGCAAATATTCGGTTAGCACCCCATCTTCACTGTTTTGGCTTGCTCACCCCCTTAGCAATAGTATGCTACGCAGTCCCAAACAGCCCCATATGGGGCACTGCACAAACATTTATATCACCAAGCCGAATATTTACACATTCCCGACACATGACCGGAATATCTTTCCCATGGAAGGCCACACGACCGCCAAGGAAAGAACGCAGCGTTTACACCTATTTTATAATAGAGTCAACCCTTTTTATGCCCCAGAGTTTAAAAATGAAAAAATCAACAAATCCGGGGGAGCTGGTCCCCGGCCAGCATGTCAACAATTCGGGCACCCCCGATGACGGTTTCCAGAAATACCTTGCCGGGATCTTCTGCGGTCACCTCCCCGATAACTGCCGCGTCCCTGCCAAATGGACTGTTCTGAATGGCCCTCAATGCGGCATCGGTATCTTCCGGAGCAACAACGGCAAGCAATTTTCCTTCATTGGCAATGTAAAGGGGATCAAACCCCAAAAGTTCACACATGCCAAGGACGGCCCCTTTTAAAGGGATATACTGCTCTTTTATGCGAATGCCCACACCGGACTGGGCTGCAATTTCGTTCAAGGTGGTTCCCACGCCCCCCCGGGTGGGGTCCCGAAGGACATGGACACCCGGGGCCGCTTTGAGAATTTCTTTGACCATATGGTTCAAGGGAGCACTGTCCGTTTCAATTTCAGAGTCAATTCCCAGCCCCTCCCTTGCCGTAAGAACGGTGATCCCATGGTCGGCAACGGTTCCACTGATGATCACCCGGTCTCCGGGGCTTGCACTGCTGCCGGAAAGATGAATCCCCGGGGGAATAATACCAAAGCCCGAGGTATTGATGAATATTTTATCTGCCTTGCCCCGGGGAACCACCTTGGTGTCCCCGGTGACCACCTGGACACCGGCCTTTTGGGCGGCCCGGGCCATGGATTGAAGAATAATGGACAAGTCATCCGAGGAAAAGCCTTCCTCCAGGATCAATCCCACACTGACATACTCAGGGATGGCACCACACATGGCCACATCATTCACCGTGCCGTTAATGGCCAGATCTCCAATATTACCACCGGGGAAAAAGATGGGGTCCACCACATAGGAATCTGTGGAAAAAGCCACCCGACCGCCGTTCATTTCAAGGACGGCACCATCATCCAGGCGGTTTAACACAGGATTGTTAAAGGCGGGAAGAATCATGTTGGAAATCATGGCATGGGAAATCTTCCCGCCGCTGCCGTGGTCCAGTAATACCTTGTCATTGCCCATATATTGTCCTTTCTTTTGTAAATATTCGGTCAGAATCCCCCATCTTCACTCATTTTGGTCTGCCCCCCCCCCCTTAGCATTGGTGTGCTACGCAGCCCCAGCTAAGCCAATATGGGGCACCGGTCAAACAGTTACAATAGCAAATCAAATACTTACTTTCTTTTTCTAATTTCAATAATCGCCAAGGGCGGATTCTATTTTGACCTTACCAATCATCCATAGCGATAAAATGCGGCGCAGGCCCCTTCGCTGGAAACCATGCAGGGTCCCACAGGATTCATGGGGGTGCATCGTTTTTTATAAAGTTTGCACTGATCAGGTTTTTTCAGGCCCATTAAAATGTCGCCGCAGGCACACCCGGCAGGTTCCGGCGCATCACCGGCCTGGATATCAAATTTTTCCAGGGCATTGAACCGGTTAAACCCCTCCCGGAGTACAAGCCCGCTGGCCGGAATCATGCCAATGCCCCGCCACACAGTATCTGCTTTTTTAAACACCTGGTCCATCACGGCCAGGGCCTTGGGGTTGCCCTTGTCACAGACAGCCCGGGGATAGGCGTTTTCCAGGGCCGGAACACCGGAAACATTTTGTCTCACCAACATTAAAACGGCCTTTAAAATATCCACTGGCTCAAACCCTGCAATCACCGCCGGTATTTTATATTGATCAAACACCGGAAGATAGGCCCCGGTGCCGGTGATCACAGAAACATGGCCGGGAAGCAAAAATCCATCAATCTCCACCCCCGGGGTTTCCATGAGCGCTGCCAGGGCAGGAGGGGTGAGTTTATGTGCGCAATGGATGGAAAAATTGGTGAGCCCCTGCTGCTGTGCCACCATGATGGAGGCCGCCACTGTGGGGGTGGTGGTTTCAAATCCCACTGCACAGAACACCACCTGACGATGGGGGTTCTCCGCCGCCAGCTTCACCGCGTCAAAGGCGGAATACACCACCCGGATATCCCGGCCCCGGGCCTTTTCCTGCTGTAGAGACGAAAGGGTTCCGGGTACCCGCATGAGGTCGCCAAAGGAGGTAAGAATCACCTCCGGCACCATGGAAAGGGCCACAAAAATATCAATATCCCGCTGGGCAGTCACACACACAGGACACCCCGGCCCGGTCAAAAGGGTTATACTATCAGGCAATACACTGGGAATTCCATGGCGAAAGATGGACATGGTGTGGGTACCGCACACCTCCATGAGACGCATTTTTTTACCCTCAATATCACCAATGGCCGCAATGAGCTGTCGGGCAAGCTCTCCGTCCCGATACTCCTGAACATATTTTAATGCCATATGAATTCCTTTATTCTGATATCTTTGCCCGTTGTCCGGCAATCACGGCCTGGCCCAGGCTGATGCCCCCATCCCCGGCAGGAACCTTTTCATGGGTATAAACCTTTAATCCCTGATCTTCAAGGCGTTTTAAAATCCCTGACAATATCCATCCATTATTAAAAACACCACCGGACAGCACCACCTTGCAAATACCTGTCTTGTCACTCACCACCAGGACAGCGCGGGAAAATGCCTCAATAACGGTTTCATGGAAGCGTCCCCCGATGCTGCCGCAAGAAAGGCCCTGTTCCATCTCCTGCAGCATCTCAATAAAAGCCGGAGCCAGATCCATTTCCATCACAGACTGCCCGTTCTCATCAAAGGCATCATTAAATTCAATCCCATAGGCCCCCTTGTTTTCCATGTGACTCATTGCCTGGAGGTTCATGGCTGCCTGCCCCTCAAAGCTGATCTTATCCCGGAGTCCCAAAAGGGAGGCCACGGCATCAAACAACCGTCCGCAACTGGAGGTCAGGGGACAGTTCACCCCCCTGGTCATCATGGTGGCCACAAAGTTAAGTTTGGCCCGCCCCAGACGCTGGATCAGGGGAATTTTCAAATCCAGAAAATCATTTCCCCGGATGTGCCACAAATAAGCCGCTGCCATGCGCCACGGTTCCAGAACCGCTGCATCCCCTCCCGGCATGGGAATGTATTTAAGATGGGCCCGGCGTTGAAAATCGGTCAGCGTGCAGGTAAGCACCTCACCGCCCCATATGGCACCGTCACTGCCAAGGCCTGTGCCGTCAAGGGTGACGGCAATCACCGGTTCCACAATGCCGTTTTCCGCCATGCACGACACGGCATGGGCGTGGTGGTGCTGAACCCCCACCTTTATCATCCCCTGTTGCTCCCCGGCCCAGGATGTACTCATGTAACCCGGATGAAGATCATGGGCAATGATGTCAGGGGAGATATCCAGTATCCGCTTAAGATGATCCACACTGGTCTTATAGAAATGAAAAACCTTTTCATTGTCAAGATCCCCAATGTGCTGACTTAAAAACGCCCTGTTCTCCCGGGTGAGACACAGCGTGCTTTTTAATCCCCCGCCACAGGCCAGGACCCGGGGCATGGATTGCTTTAAAAAGACCGGCATGGGGGCATACCCCCGGGAACGTCGGAAAAATCGCGGCACATTTTCCTGAACCTGCATGATGGAATCATCGGCCCTGAAATAGATATCCCGATTGTGAAGCAAAAAATAGTCGGCCATGTGGGAAAAGGCGGCAAGGGCATGGTCATTGTCAATGGAAAGGGGTTCTCCACCGGGATTACCGCTGGTCATGACAAGTATGGAAGGCCCTTTTTCCAAAAGCAGATAATGGAGGGGGGTATAGGGAAGCATGACCCCCAGAAAAGGATTGTCCGGGGCAACAGCATCACTTAAGGGCAGGGCCCCGTGCAAGCCCCTTTCCTGCCCATTATCATTAAGACACCGGTCACCAGGGGAACGGCGCTTTTGAAGCAGCACAATGGGACGGTGACGGGAGGTGAGCAAACGCTCTTCTTCCGGGGTCATGACAACATGACAGGCAGCATCTCCGGGACATCGCGCCATCAGAGCAAAGGGTTTATCCGGTCTTTTTTTTGCTTCCCTCAGGCGGGTCACCCCGGGATGACAGGCGGCATCCACAGCCAGATGAAATCCCCCCAGTCCTTTTATTGCGACAATGTGTCCCTGCTTTAGCAGCAAGGCTGCTTTTTCCACGGCCTCCCCGGGCGTACAATCCACCGGCCTTCCCCCGGCATCCACCAGAAAGGTATGGGGGCCGCACACGGGGCAGGCATTGGGCTGGGCATGGAAACGTCGATTCATTGGATCATCATATTCTTTCCGGCATGCCGGGCACATGGGAAAAGAAGCCATGGCCGTTTTGGGACGATCATAGGGAATGTCTTTAATGATGGTGTATCGGGGCCCGCAATTGGTACAATTTATGAATGGATATTCAAACCTGCGATCCGTGGGATCGGTCATCTCCTTAAGGCAATCATCACAGACAGAGACATCCGGAGATATCAATGCCGACCGTTCCCCCTCCCCATGGCTGGTACAAATGGTAAAATCAATATATCCCCGCACCGGAACCGGGGTGTATTGCAAATCACACACAGATGCAAGGGGGGGATGCTTTTTTACAATGTCCCGGCAGAAGTCGTCCATTTTTTCAGGATTGCCCTCCACCACCAGGCGAACCCCCCGGGAGGTATTGCTGACCTCTCCGTTAAATCCATAGTCATGGGCCAGCTGGAATAAAAAGGGACGAAATCCCACACCCTGAACAACGCCGGAGATATTAATCCTTCCGGCTGAAATGCTCTTATTGATCTCCATGCCGATGCATCACACTGTTTTATCGGACATGTCACCCGCAGCATCCAGCATGTTCCGCATATCCACAAGGGCCTGTCTGGCAACATCCTCATCCACCTTGCTGATGGCAAAACCGGCATGGATAATGACGTAATCCCCGATGCTGACATCCTCCAGGAGCAAGAGGCTGGCTTCCCGCCGCACCCCATCCACATCCACGGTTGCCAGAGATTCTTTTATTTCAACAATTTTTGAAGGAACGGCAAGACACATATTTTGATTTACCCCATTTAATTTCAGTTACGGTATAGTACCCGGGCCCATCAAATGAGTCAATAAGGAACTCAGGTGGAAACGCCCCTGAAAATACCCAAATCAAAAACTTGCCATTGACAATGTGGAAAATATGCACTAAAAGATTCTGATGTAACACTTTTTTTAAACTGAAAGCAAGTCAAAAAAAGTCATGATTATAATCAGCCCGCATATTCACCTTGCCTACATGAAACATAAAGGGCCTGTCAAGCCGGACGGCTTCATACAGCCATTCATGGACATTGCAACCCATCCCCAATACCTTCCCAACATGAACATCCTTTTTGATTACCGTCTTGCTGATATCAGCAACCTCCTTTTAAAGGAGATCACCGCGTTTCACAATTATCTCATGGATCAGCACCAACGGTGGTATAACCGCATTTCCATTGTGGTGGACAACGGAGTATTCCAAGACAAAATATGCCCCTTACCCTTTAAAGAATTTTCACAAAAAGAAAAAATATTTCAATCCATTTTCCAGGGTGAAGCATGGCTTTTTAAAAATACCCAGCCCCAGATTAAAGCCAGCTACCAAAGCATGAATCAACACATGGAAAAAATAAGAAACCTGCACGATCACCATGTGATGTATAAAGACGGCACCATTTTAAGCTCCACAGTCAAAATGCCCCTGGATAACATTCCCCTCCGGGGAAGAAAAATATCAGAGTTCCTCCATGACGCCTATGCTTACCCATTCATGTGCCTCCTTCGCAGGGTTACCAAGGCCCAGAAAAAGGCCTGGATAAATTTTCGAATTCACCATCAGGACTATGCCCACTGCATCATCCCCATTGACAGTACAAAAGCACATGTCACAGAATTTAACATCTCAGGTATGGGGGAGTACGAGGTGGAACGATTAAAATGGTATTATGCCGCCCAATAGCATGCGGGCACACTGAAAAATTAATCAAGGGAAATCTCAGGCAGGGGTCTTAGTTTTTTATTCCTGTCCAGGCACACCAGATGAATTTCTCCTGTGACAGCGGGCTTTTCTCCACCGGGTCGCCATACCTCCTGGTGCCATATGACCCGGTACAGACTCTCTTTGTCCCACCGGGTACGAATATCCAGGGTATCGCCGAAGACAGCCCCTTCATGAAAGGAAAGATCTGCCCGGTAAACGGCAAACCCCACCCCCTCCTCATGCCAGAGCCGTGAAAGTTCCTCAATTCCGATGATATCTTCCCTGGCCCTTTCAAAATATTTAAGATAATTGGCATGGTAAACCACACCGGAATGATCGGTGTCTTCATAATAAACCTGGGCCGTGAAGTGATGCAGCTGGGATGACATAGTTTTCCTTTTTTTTATATGAAATACTCCACAAACCGGGGGTGTATTTCAAACTTTGTTGTGGGCAGAGCTGGATCAGAATACGGTCCGCCCGTGGCGGTTATATGAAATACTCCGCAAATTCAAGGCGTATTTCAAGCTTTGTTGCGGGCGGAACGGGAGCAAAATACGGTCCGGCGGTATAATACCATTTGGCTCCGCGTCTACGACCCTATATTCGTTGTGTCCGCCGGGACATGCCCGTTATTAACATTCAAAGGACGGGATGTAAATAATGACATGGAACCGGTTTTCTGCTATAACCCCTTTGCTTTGGGCCGGGGGTGAGTCTTTTGCTCTCAAAAAACCGTCCGGATACTGTCCATTCAACGCTCTCTTCCAAATCAAAGAGCCGAAAGGGGAGCGCAAACGCCAAGCTAAAACAGTTGAATAACTGCCATGGCAGAGCTTATTTTGATCCGGTTCTGCCCACAACAAAGCTTGAAATACGCCGCTGATTTGTGGAGTATTTCATATAAACTCAACTTTCGGTGTTCGCATTTCGTGGTGGGGTCAGGCTTTCGTTATTGACATTATCGAGGCTTTTTTCGTTGGCAAAGGCCTTGGTCGATAACATCAATAACAAAAGCCTGACCCCGTCGGCACACTGAGCCCATCGGTACATTTAAAAATGCCGGCTTTGAAATGAAGCCCGAAAGTTGAGATATAAACCCACATGTCCTGGCGGACACAACGAATATAGGGTCGTAGACACGGAGCCAAATGGTATGATACCGCCGCCCCCCGACGGGCAATGGGCCCGGACCGGAACTGTAGACAGCTCAATTGTCCGGTTCCTATTGCCCGTGGGGGGGGGGCGGCTCTGCTGAGGTTGCCTTGGAGGCTGCCTTTTCATATAAAAAGAACATATATGGCTGTAAGCAACGGCCACAACGAACAATGAAAAAATAGTTACTGTTAATACCCAGTACCCAGTACCCAGTACCCAGTACCCAGTACCTGCTTTTCATACAAATAAGGATAAGGCCATGAAAAAATCAAACCCACGCAAACCCAAACATAAAACCATGAACAAAACCCCGCTGGCACCGGTGGTGGCCAACAAAGACGGAGAAATCTTTGAACTGGAAGGCTTTGGGGCCGCGGCCATGGCCGGTGATCAACCGATACTTCTCACCCGGGGAGAAAGCATAGAAATGCCCTACGGCAGTGAATTGATGATGCTGCCGGATCGCTTTCCCCTGGTATTCAATTTTGATAAATTTTGTTTTGAAACCCTTAAAACAAACCCCTACAACCCCGAAGAACCCATCCATGCGGTGTCTGTTTTCAACTCTCCGGGATATGTCAACAGATATGTTGCCGCCTATGAAAGTGCCGTAAAAGGTGCTCTTTTGCCCCTGTTTTCATACGGCGCCGTTGGCTGGGGAAAGGGGGGATTCAGGTCCGCTGCCATTTGCGTGGATCGGGAAAGACGTCAGGATCTGCGCCTCATGCCCCGCAAAGGCATTGTGGCCGGGGTCAAGGCCATGCAGAAAAAGTACCCGGACAATCGCCTCATGCGACATCTGGAAAAATGCGCTCTGGAATACAGCTGCCCTGCGGCAAAAAATTTTTTTCTGGGCAGATTTGAAGCCCCGTTGCCCACATCACAGGTGTGTAATGCCAACTGCATGGGTTGCATCTCCCTTCAAAAAACTGACAATCTTGCCGCCTGCCAGGATCGCATATCCTTTACCCCCGAGCCCCATGAAATTGCCCAGGTGTGCCTTGAACATATCCCCAAGGTGAAAAAAAGTGTGGTGAGCTTTGGCCAGGGATGTGAAGGCGACCCCCTCACCGCATTCCATGTCATTGAACCTGCCATTTACCAGGTAAGGGAAAAAACAGACCAGGGCACCATTAACATGAACACCAACGCCGGCATGCCCCATCGCCTTGATAAATTATTTGATGCAGGACTCGATTCCATGCGGGTGAGCATGAACTCTGTGCGGGAAACCTGTTACACCACCTATTTCAGGCCCAAAAGCTACACCTTTCAGGATGTGATGAAAAGTTTTGACATTGCAGAACAAAAACAAAAATTCATCTCCATCAATTACCTCAATTGTCCCGGAGTGACAGATTCCGAAGCAGAATTTGAGGCCTTGAACCGCTTTTTATCCACCCACCGGGTCAATATGATCCAATGGCGCAACCTGAACTATGATCCATTGGGATATTTTAAAATCATGGAAACCGCCGGGGGAAAAAGCCAGGCCCTGGGCATGGAATTTATTATTAAAAAACTTTCCCAGCGATTTCCCCACCTCATCCACGGTTATTTTAATCCGCCGGTGAGATAAGGAAGTCAGTAATTTTCAACTTACCGTTTATTCGAAGTCTCATTTGCGAAAAATAAGAATCAGAGCTTATTAAATGGTAAATTAATAAGCTCTGCGTCCCTACAACAGTGCTAACTAAATGGTGGGCACACTCCTTCCCTGAACCAGAAGGGTGTTCCACACCCCGTCAGGGCTGATGCGCTCCACCAGGGTAACCGATTTTTCTTTCAGACGCTCACACACCTTATCTGCCTCGCTTTTCAACAGCCCGGAAAGAATGAGCCACGGTTTTTCCACAAATTCCGGTGCTTCAATTAAAATTTTCATCACATCATAATGGATATTGGCCACCACAAGCTGGGCAGGTACAGCCATAAAAGCCTCCCCCCGGGCCTGAATGGCCAAAATTCTGTCATGGAAATCATTTAATCGAATATTGTTCAAAGTGGTGCGCACGGCCAAAAGATTAAAATCAAGTGCCAGCACCCGGTCACAGCCCAATGCCGCAGCCCCCAAAGCCAGGATACCCGTTCCGGTGCCGATATCCACAACCGTGGAAATTTTTTCTTTCCGACAAAGGTATTCCATGTATCCCAGACAATCCTCTGTGGTCTGATGACGACCGGTGCCAAACACCACGCCGGGGTCCAGAAGAATATGGGTCAAATTCCGTTGATTGACAAAAGGAATTTTCCAGGGGGGGGAAATCACCAGACTGCCTGCGGTGTAGGACTCTATTTTATCACCATGCCATTGATCACTGGTCATCTCATATTTATCAATAAGTGAAAGGTGGTCTTCCCGGGCAACCATCTCGTTGATCAGATCATCATGGGGGTAAGAAAAAAAAAGAAAAGAAAAACCATCCTCTTCCCAGTTGCCGATAAAAGTACTCTCTTTAATGGCCGGGTCAAGGGAAGAGGGAATGCCCTCCAGATAGTAAATATAAAGATATTCATAGGGATTGGACAAAAAAGACCTCCTGCAATGGACGCGCCAGCTGGATTATCCCGGCGCATTTCAAGGTTAATTATCTATTTTTTTATGAAAAGGCAACCTCGGCAGAGCCGCCCCCCCCCCCGATGGGCAATAGGAACCGGACAATCGAGCTGTCTACAGTTCCGGTCCGGGCTCATTGCCCATCGGGGGGCGGTATAATACCATTTGGCTCCGCGTCTACGACCCTATATTTGTTGTGTCCGTGAGACATGCCCATTTTTATATGAAATATTCCGCAAATCAAAGGTGTTTTTCAAGCTTCATTGTCACCCAGAATCACTCTGTCCCGGCCCTGGGCCTTGGCCAGATAAAGAGCCTGATCTGCCCGGTGTAATAACTCTTCAAATGTCTTGCCGTTATCGGGAAACACCACCACCCCCAAAGAGGCGGTGACTGGACTTATCTGCCGGCCTTCCCAGGAGATATCAAGCCCTTTGATTCCCTCCCTGAGTTTCCGGGCCCGGGCGCAATAATCTTTTGCTTCCCCGGAGGTCATCAATATAAAAAACTCTTCTCCGCCAAAGCGACACACCAGATCCTCAACCCTGAAAGCTGATTTAAGAAAGTGCCCCACTTTTTTCAGCACCTCATCCCCGGCATCATGGCCAAAACTATCGTTAACATCCTTGAAGTAATCCAGATCCACCATGATGGCACCAAGGGATGCCCCGGCTCTTTTGGCCCGTATGATTTCCCGGGGAACAGTTTCATCCATGTGTCTGCGGTTGAACAAACCGGTGAGCGGATCTTTCAGGGTCAGTTCATGGAGGCGTTTCTTGAGCCTTAAATTAACAATGGCCAGGGCAAGATATTCTGCCGTAACAAAGGCAAGCCCCCGGTAACCGGCTCTGATCCGGGCAGTTGCGCCACTTAAACACAGTATGCCAAAGGCGTGACTCCCATCACAGAAAGGAATGCAACACTCCCCCCGACGACACTTTTCACAGGGAATCGCTCTATTCTCACTGGTATTTACAACAACACCGCAGGCAAAGGCCCGGCAGTGCTCAAAATCCGGCATGGGCATCTCTTTTGTTAATTTTCCCCAGACAAATGCGGAATGAATCTCCTTTTCCAACGTATCCTGTAAAAAGATCTCGCCATAAACATCGGGAAACAATTTGGGTAGATATAAAAAGATAACATCAAACAACTCCTCTTCCTTATCACAGCTTTGAAGAAGCATAGCCATACCGGTGAGCAATTTGAATTTTTCAAGATAGATGGTTTCATTCATCATGGCAGTTCCATGAACCCCCTTATTTTAATCCATTTTATGCCAGATCCCGCAAAAAAATAACAGGCGTTGTGTTTCCATGTTGAAAAAAGAGCTTTTTCCATGATATTCAAAGGACAATTTTCCAATGAGCCCACGCTCCAGCCACAACGAACAATGAAAAAGTAATGAACGCATAAAAGAAAAGAAGATACCATGAAATGGATACATGTAAAAGCCGTCTTTACCGGCAATGATGAACAACTGGCAGAAGAGCTGGTCACCGATATTTTTCTCAGCCTTGGCCTGAAAGGAGTGGTGTGTGATGTCCCCCTTCCACCGCCTGTGGATGGATTTGCCAGCGATGCCTTGCCCCGGTCCACGGAAAACGCCATTTCAGGATATATTCCTGACAGTGACACCTCCCGGAACCTTTTAAGCAATATTAAACAAAAATCCACAGAGCTTTTATCCAGCGGCGTAACAGTAAATATCACCACCCAACTGGTGGACCAGGAAGAGTGGGCAGACTCCTGGAAGGAATTTTTCTTTGTCACCCGCATCACCGACAAAATTGTCATCAAACCCCAGTGGCGGGAATTTGAGGCCGGTGATGACGATCTTATCATCCACATCGATCCGGGCATGGCCTTTGGCACAGGCACCCATCCCACCACAGCCATGTGCATTGCCATGATTGAAGAAACCCTTAAACCGGGTCAGACCTTTTTGGACGTGGGAACCGGTTCCGGTATTCTCATGATTGCAGCCGCTCTTCTGGGGGTATCTGCCATGGCAGGCATTGACACCGATGAGGTGGCAGTACAGGTGGCGGGAGACAACCTTGAAAAAAACAAAGTTGACCCGCAGATTTATCATCTGGCGCAAACCACCCTGGATCAATACCCGGACAAGGGCATGGGACCCTTTGATGTGGTGGTGGCCAACATCATTGCTGAAATAATTCTGGAAATCATCACAGACATCAAGCAATGGATAAAACCCGGGGGAACAGCTATTTTATCGGGAATTATAACGGAAAAGAAAGACAGTATTGTGGCAAAACTCCTGGAAAATGAGTTCACTGTCACAGAAGTCAGGGAAGAAGGCGAGTGGGTGGCCATTTGCGCCATTTTTTCCGGTAAAGGGTAATGTCACAGGCCATCATTGCGGCACGGCCACCAGTTGCGAGGCCCTTACAATACGGGCCTTTTTCTGGATTTTCGGTAACAGATCCTCCAAAGTGGCCAGGGTAATCCGGTAGGGGTGCCCGATGCCGATGGCAGCCCCATGGTGCCGGCTGATGCCAATCAATCGGGAAATCTGCCCGCTGATATACTTTTTATCCTGGATATTATCCAGAAAAACATCCCGCCGGGCAAAGGCAAGCTGGAACAGGCGGGCAGAGTCCCTGCATACAGACTCTCCCGCCGTCAGGCTGTCAATGAAAAAAAGTTCCCTTTTTTTCAAAACAGTAAAGACCTGGCGCATTTGATCAGACCGGGTGGTTAACCGTGATCCCATGTGATTGTTCACCCCTTTTACATGGGGTATGAGATCAAGATTATTCCGCAGGGTCTGTAAAAGCTCATCCGGTGACATCCCGGTCATGATTGCCCCGGGTCCCGGGTCCACGGCCGGGTACTGCAAAGGTTCCATGGGCAGATGGAGCATGATCTCACATCCCCTGACATGGAGCCGTTCAGCAAGGCTTCTACCAAAGGGTGATCCCGGCAGTATGGCCATGGTGATATTGGGATGTAACCGGGAAAATGCCATGGCAAGGGTTTTATCAAACCCCACATCATCAATGATGATGGCCACCAAGGGTAATGGTTCGTTGCCTTTGGCAACAGGCATCTCCCCCGGCCCGTAAACCGAAAGATTCTCCTTATCAAACACCTCATATATGGGTCTCTCCCCTTGCACAGCACCAGTGTCAAATTCAATGACTTGGGAGGGGGGGGAATCCGATTCCAAAACAGATTGTCCGGCGCTTAAATCAGGAGGAGGAGGGAAAATCAATGTCGGGTCTGTCTTTTCAGGCACTTCTTTTTCACCCAAGGTCTGCAAAGTCCCTTGAGAATCACTGTCCGTGCCGGTTTCAACAGATGTTTCCGGCCCGGAAGATGGATGTGGGGCAAATACCATGCTCTCTGGAGGGACATCGGGTTTCTCCGTCAAATCTCCATGGTTCACATAAAAATGAATTCCCAGAAGTGCCAATGAAATAAAAAAGAGAAAAACCAACAAAAAGGCACCCCCCTTTTTTGAAGCAAACTCAAAAAGAATATGGTTTTTTTTTTCTTTTTTCCTTTGATTATTTTCACTCTGCGGGACTTTTTTATCCCAGTTTTTCATCGCTCTACAGCCATGGGCTTACCGGGTTGCCTCTGAACGGCTCAGCAGACTGTATCCCATGAGGATTCCCAATGCCTGCCGGACCTGGGAATCATTTTTAAGTCCCTCAAAACCAATGGAATCTGCCGGAGCAAGGTGATCTGTCTCTTTTTTTATCTTTTTGCCGGATTTATCAAGCAGCTCCATTTCCGGTTCAAGGTGGTTTTTCAAATCCTTTTCCCGGAGCATATGTTCCATGGAAAATTTTTTGTGCTCCTTGTTTTCTGTCCCATTTTCCGGTTCATCCATTATTTTGTGAAAGGACACTTCAATGTCCGGGTGAATGCCCTGGGCCTGGATGGATCTGCCGCTGGGGGTATAATATCTGGCAATGGTATACTTGAGCCCAAAACCGTCTTTCATGGGTTTCACCGTTTGAACAGATCCCTTGCCAAAGGAGGTGGTCCCCAGGATAACGGCCCTTTTATGATCCTGTAGTGCCCCGGCAACAATCTCCGCAGCACTGGCACTGCCGCCGTTAATGAGCACCACCATGGGATATCCCCGCTTCACCGAACCCGCCCGGGCCTTAAAAATTTCCGTATGGTCTGCCTGACGGCCTTTTATGGACACAATGACTCCCTGGTCAAGAAAGGTGTCAGACACGGCCACAGCCTGGTTTAAGAGGCCTCCGGGGTTATTTCTCAAATCCATGATCAATCCCTTTAAAGGAACCTCGGCGGATTCAAGTTTTGTCAAAGCCTCCACCATGTCACGGGCCGTGTTATTCCTAAAATTTGTCACCCAGATATACCCATACCCCGGCCGCAGGGTGGTGCTTCGCACACTGGTCATGGGAATAATATCCCGTTCCAATGAAAAAATAAGGGGATCCGTCTCTCCCTTACGGACAATGGTTAATACAACAATTTCTCCCCTGGCCCCCCGCATTTTTTTAACACATTCCCACAGGGCAAGTTCTGCGGTGTCATGGTCATCAATCTTGACAATGACATCTCCTGCCATGATACCGGCCTTGTATGCCGGGGTACCTTCAATGGGGGACACCACCGTCAACACACCTTTTTTCATGGAGATCACAATACCGATGCCGCCAAACTCTCCCTTGGTATCATCCTGGAGTTCATCAAAGGCCTCGGGGGGCATGAAATTGGAGTGGGGGTCCAGATTGTCCACCATGCCTTTGATGGCATCCTGGATCAATTGTTCAGCATCCACCTCATCCACATAATTTTCTTCTATCTCCTGCAGCACATCGGAAAAAAGTTTTAATGACTCATAGGTCTGTTCTTTTTCCGCCATCAGGGACCCTGCAAAGCCCTCCCCCAATATGAACATCACCACCATTGCACCCAAAGGCAGCCACTGTTGCATCAGCTTTGCCAAACGCACTCTCATCTTACGCTCCTTTTTTCAGCCATTTAAGGGGATCCATCGGTTTGTCATGGTGTCTGACTTCAAAATGAAGGTATGGGCCCCGCACCGTTCCCGTATCCCCGGCTGTGGCAATGACCTCCCGGTCCTCCACCACATCTCCCTTTTGTTTGAAAAGCTCTTCCACATGGGCATACAGGGTATAATAGTTATCGCCATGGTTGATAATGATAAGATTGCCATATCCTTTTAACCAGTCTGCATAAAGGATCTCACCCCTGAAAACCGATTTCACCGGCTCCCCCATGTCCACCCTTATATCAACTCCCGTTTGAAAAGTGAAGGTCTTGTCATCTTCGTCAATTCGGGTTCCGAATTTTGACAAAATATGCCCATCCACCGGCATGGGTAAACGCCCCCTGCGGGATAAAAAAAGGCCTTTTTCAGCTTTCCATTTCCGGGCCGGGGATTTTTTTTCCGATATGTCATCGGAGGAAAGGGATGATTTTTTCAGGGACTGCATGGTCTTTACCAGGGCTTTTCTAGCAGACACCATGGCCGCCTTTGTCAATGCCCTTTTTCCCTTTACCTCTGCCAGCAGGGCCTGGCGTTTTGCTTTTTGGTTTTCCAGGGCTTTGATCTCCAGGTTCAAACGGCTGTCAAGGCGCTGTTTCTCCCTGATTTCACCTTCAAGCAAAAGGGTGGTTTGTTCAAGCTTTTTAAGGTCTGCAGCCTGTTTTTTCACAAGATCCACATCTGAAGCCAGGATAACAGTTAATGTCTGCTGTCGTTTCCAGAAATCAAAAAGCGATCGGGGTTTTGAAAAAAGCGACCAGGAACCGGTTCCCCTGATGCGATGCAGCGCACAAAGACGTTCCCCCACTATGCTGCGATTTTGATCAATGGTGTTTATAACTGCCTTTTGCTTCTTTTCAAGGCGCTTGATTTCCCGAGTTATTTCATTATTCTCCTGGGAGACAAGGGACACCCGAAGTCTGCGTTGATTGATGCTTTGATTCACATCATCCAGTTGCCGGACAATGTTCAACCGGGTCTGGCTCAATTGATTGGCCTCTTTTTCCAGGGCCGAAATTCGATTTTCAAGGAGACGGATATCCACCACATTTTTTTTCCGGGTCATCTTTTTAAGGGATTTTTTATGCGCCACCGTCTCTCCCCGGGCCGGGGGCACCATGATCCAGCCCAATGACACCGCAAGGATAAGAAACATTCCCAGTATATTTATTTTGTTTAATTCGATTTTAAAGAGATAAAACATCCCAGCCATCCCAGAAAAATACCTGCACCCACGATTAAAGCCATCATGGGAAAAGAGAGAAATTGAATATCCATCAACGGAACCAAGGACGCCTCCGGTGGGATTGCCCCCCGTATCCCCTGGAACAGAAAAAATAAAATAACAAGACCCACACTCCCCCCGCAAAAGCCCTGGAAAATGCCCTCCAGGTAAAAAGGGGTGTTCACAAAGGCCTCTGTGGCCCCCACAAGGCGCATGATCTCAATTTCTTCCTGTTTTGCATAAAAGGCCAGTCGCACCGTATTGGCAGACACAAAAAGAGCTGTTATTACAAAAAGGCCTCCCAGCACCAGGGCCCCGGTTTTCAAAGTATTAACCATGGGTAAAAAAGCCGCAACCCAGCCATGCCCATACACCACCTCCTTGACATGGGCCCTTTGCCCGGCACTCTCCACAAAGGCTTCCACGGCATCAAGGGTATCAAGGGAAGGAGAAAGAAGTATCTCAAGGGTGTGCGGGAGGGGATTTTCCCCAAGATCAGACAAAGTAACACCGCTGGACTCAAGGTCTTTTTGCAGTTGTTCCAGGGCAGTCTCTTTGGAAACAAAACGAATATCCTTTACCCCCTCAATGCTTCTGAGATCCCTGGTTACACCTGCCAGATCCCGGGGGGTAAAGCGCTCATCAAGATACGCCATGACCCGTATGCCCCGGTTCCAGTCCCCTGCCAAGCGGGCGGCATTTTCAAAAAAAAGAAAAAAGGCACCGGCAATCAACACAGACAGTGCAATGGTGAAAAGGGTGGTGGCGGTGAGAAAAACATTGGCAGCCATATTTTCCAGTGCCCGTTTTACATAGGATCGCATGCTCAAGAAACCCTCCCCCGGGTCTCATTCCCCATGATTGGATTCATGGCTGCACAGATATTTTCTCCGGGCTGTGCAAGTTGTCCTGCTTCAAGGGTATAAAGGACATCAAAGCCTGTGCTGTTTATTAATGCCGTATTGTGACTTGCAATGAGTATGGTGGTTCCTTTTTCTTTGTACTCCATGAGATACCGGGTAATCACTTCGGCCGAACAGGCATCCAGGCTGCCGGTGGGCTCATCTGCCAGGATAATATCCGGGTCTCCCACCACGGCCCTTGCCACTGCCACCTTCTGCTGCTGACCGCCGGAAAGGGAAGGGGGCAGTGCATTCATATATTCTGTCATACCGGTTCGCTCCAGCACCTCCTCCACTTTCTTTTTAATAACAGCCGGGGGCTGTCCTGCGGCTTCCAGGACCAGGGAAATATTGTCAAACACACTTCGGTGGGAAATCAATTTAAAGTCCTGAAAAATAACACCGATGCGCCGCCTTAAATAGGGAATTTTTTCCGGAGACAATCGTGCCAGGTTCATGCCCCCCACAATGATCTGGCCCCGGGTCACCGGCGTGGCCAGATATAAAAGATTTAACAATGTGCTTTTACCGGCTCCAGAGGCACCGGTGATAAAAACAAGATCCCCCACCTTCACGGACAGGGTGATGTTTTTCAAGGCGTATCCGGCACCATATTGTTTGGAAACATCAAAAAGCTGAATGATTGATCGTTTTCGTTCCATGAATTTTTCTGTGCGTCCCTCCACGTTGACGTATGTGGAATTTACTGATATATGACAGGTGTTGTCAAGGAGTGCTGCCAAACAGTTTTCCTTACACACCGCCTTCACTGGATCCCGCCCGGCGGCTTCTTCCTTCAGTGGAGGCGTTCTTTACCCCCCCCGTCATTGCCGCCCCTGTGATTTACCAACAAAAACATTTGCTCAAAACAGACATTTCAACTATAATTACAAAACTTGGCCATAACACCATCCCCCATAATTTTATGTTATGAATCAATGGAAAATCAGGCTGTCAAAATTTGATCATCAGATGATAACTGTAGTGGGCAGGCCTCATATTGACCCCGGTTTGCCCACAACAAAGCAGACCAGCCGTCACGTTTGCCGAATATTTACTTTTTTTTTAATGAAATTACCTTAAAAATCTTAAAGAAGAAATAAGATTCATCATTTTTAACATCCTTATTAAGGTTTATCCACTCATACCAGGCATAGGAATAGACTAAATGACTGAAGAAAATATTGATTTCAGCACCATGGCCTCAAATCTGGGCTTTGACGAAGATGAGTTCAAGGAAGTGGCCCAGTTATTAATTACTGTTTCACTCACAGATCTGGAAAACCTTGAACAGGGAATTAAAGAAAACGACCCTGACAAGGTAAAGGACGCAGCCCATTCCATCAAAGGCGCTGCCGGGAATCTGGGATTCACGGAACTTTCAAATTGCGCTGAAACAATAGAAAATTCAGCACGTTCTCAACAGATAAATGAACTCACTTCCCATGTCATGACCATAAAAACACAATTGCAGACCATTTCCAGTGCCCTTTCCAGCTGAAAAATGTCCCTTTCCTGTTCCAACGGGGTGTGGCCTGGGTGGCATGATATCATTGTGCTTTAAATTTATGACTCAACCTTCGGGCTTCATTTCAAAGCCGGCATTTTTAAATGTACCGATGGGCTCAGTGCCGACGGGGTCAGGCTTTTGTTATTGATGTTATCGACCAAGGCCTTTGCCAACGAAAAAACCTCGATAATGTCAATAACGAAAGCCTGACCCCACCACGAAATGCGAACACCGAAAGTTGAGTTTATGATAACAGCCGCGCCTGCATTGGGAGGTTTTTTCTATAAATTACCAAACCGAATATTTACTTCGTTGTGGTCAGGGCCGGATTAAAATACGGTTCGCCCGTGGCGGTTATTCAACATTTTCACATCTGCATCACCGGATTTTTAACATGTTTACCACACACCCCATGACCATCCTGGCCATTGATGATCATCCCCTTAATCTCAAGATTATTGAAAAGGCCCTTTCCAAGGAAGGGTACCGGGTTCTTTGTGCAGATAACGGCCCTGAAGGCAGAAAGCTGGCCGTGGAGCAGCACCCCAGCCTCATCCTTCTGGACATTACCATGCCCGGTGAAACCGGTTTTGATGTCATCCGTGCCCTGAAAAAAAATTTTATAACCACCGCCATTCCCGTAATTTTTTTAACGGCATCCCATTCAGTGAAGTCAAAGCTCAAGGGTTTTCAGCTGGGTGCCGTGGATTACATCACCAAACCTTTTCATCCCCAGGAGGTCATTGCAAGGATTCAACTGCACCTTAAGCTCTCCATTGCCTCCAACTCATTGATCACGGCCCAGGCAGGCCGATTGCGCCAGATCACCCAGGCCCAGGCATCACTGTTACCCACACCGGAAGCACACCCCGATGCCACCTTTGGCGTTTTTTATAAAACCATGGAAGAAGCCGGTGGGGATTTCTACGATATCATTGACGTTGCAAAGGATATCAAGGGGTATTTTGTTGCAGATTTTTCCGGTCATGGCATTGAAACCAGCTATATGACCTATTCCCTCAAGGCCCTGCTCACCCAGAACTTCATCCCCGTATATAAGCCTGTGGAAAGCATGAAAATCATCAACGACGTGCTGGTGGAACTGCTCCCCGAAGAAAAATACCTCACGGCCTGCTATCTTCTTATCAACCGTATAACAGGCATTGCCACCATCATCAATGCCGGTCATCTGCCGGTGATACTGCTTCCGGTATCCGGAGCCCCCCATCTTGTGAAAACCGATGGCGATATTCTGGGAATGTTCACCGATGCCACCTTTGGCATGATGCAGTTCAAAGTTCACCCCGGAGACAGGCTGTTCATGTACACCGACGGCCTGGTTGAATCCGTAAAAAACAAAATCACCTGGTGCCGTGGGGCAGACACCCTTCTGCCCATGTTTAAAAAGGCACCCCCATTGCCCATTAAAGAGATGTCCCGCCGGCTGGTTCAGACAATCTTCAACAATTCAGGCCCTCCGGAGGATGATATTTTACTGCTCAGCATAGAGGTGTAATCCATGCAAAGTGACACCACTTTTACCATGACACGCAGAGGAGACCGTCTGGCCATCACCTTTAACTCCACATTGGATAATGTGGACAAGGCATGCGGCCATGCCCTTGAGTTTTTGCACCAAAAGATCAGTGACTTTGAACATGATTTTGAGATCAACCTGCTCATGCGTGAGGGCCTTATGAATGCGGTGAAACACGGAAATGCCTTTGCCCTTGATAAACTGGTTCATTTTTCCATAAGGGCGTGTCCACCGGATGCCATCCTCATGGAAATAGAAGACCAGGGGGAAGGATTTAAATGGCAAAAAAAAGGATACGATCTGCCTGAGAATTTTGCCGAAAGCGGCAGGGGAATCTTCATCATCCGGCAATATTGCTCCCTGGTAAAATACAATGCCAAGGGCAATCATCTCACCATCCACAAGCAACTCACGGTTGAATAACTGCCACGGGCAGACCTTATTCCGGCCTTGGCCTGCCCAAAGCTTGAAATACACCCCGGATCTGCGAAATATTTCATATTTAAAAAAGTAAAAAACAGTAATCAAATTTCAATCAAAGTGTATCAGCATAGAGGAAAACAATGGAAATTAAATTCTGCAGCAACTGCGGCGGCAACATGAAACAAGGCATCCCCCACGGCGATGACCACATGAGAGCCATCTGTACACAATGTGGCTTCATACATTATCTTAACCCCAAAGTGGTGGTGGGCTGTATTCCCCAATGGGGGGATAAGATCCTCATGTGCAAACGAAACATTGAGCCGGGAAAGGGAAAATGGACCCTGCCTGCGGGATATCTTGAAAACGGTGAAACCATGGAAGCCGGGGCCGCAAGGGAAACCCTGGAAGAGACACGGGGCATGGTGAATATCACCGGTCCCTGCCGACTGTTCAACATTCCCCATGTCAACCAGATTTACATGATGTTCAGGGCCGAACTCACCTCAAGGGAATTTGGTCCCACACCGGAAAGCACCCATGTGCAATTGTTCCAAAAAGAAGAAATCCCCTGGGATAACATTGCCTTTTCTGTGATCCACAAAACCCTGAAAGACTTTTTTTCCGAAAAACACCGGGGTTCCCATTCCTTTGAAATAAAAACCATGGAAGCCCCTTTACCCCATGGATGACAAGGCCAAGGCAACCACGTCTGCCCTTGACAGTGCAAGTAATTTTTGGTTAGTATACCAGCGTTACATTACTTGCTTCTTGAATCAAATACATTAATAAAAAAGGATTTATACCATGCTTAAACTTGGAGAAAAGGGTGTTGTGCCCCAGCGTGACAAAAAGACCTATGCCATTGCCCCCCACATCCCCTGCGGGGTCATCACCCCTCAACAGCTCAGAACCATTGCCGATGTTGCAGATAAATATGAAGCCCAGGCGTTAAAACTCACCAGCGCCTCCCGCATTGCCATGGTGGGCCTTAAAGAAGAAGACATAGACAATGCCTGGAAAGACCTTTCTCTGCATCTTGGGCATGCCGTGGGGCTGTGCGTCAGAAGCATCAAAGCCTGTCCCGGCACCACTTTTTGCAAACTGGCCCAGCAGGACAGCCTGGGCATGGGCATGAAACTGGATGAAATCTACCACGGCATGGAGCTGCCCAGCAAAACCAAGATGGGGGTAAGCGGCTGCACCAATCAGTGCGCTGAAAACTGCATCAAAGACATCTCCCTCATGGGCAAAAAATCAGGCTGGACCCTCATGGTGGGAGGCAACGGTGCCTCCCGTCCCCGCCTTGCCGAAGTTTTTGCCCAGGAGCTGGACTCTGACACGGCCCTGGATCTCATTGAAAAAATCGTAGCATTTTACAAGGAAAACGGCAAAAAAGGTGAACGCATCGGTAAAATGATCGACCGCCTGGGGCTGGACACCATGAAAGATGCCATTCTTGCCTGACAATCCAGGTATTGCCTCCGTTCAATCAATTTTGACATCCGGAAAATCCCTGCCCTGCCGTCATGGGCAGGGTCTTTTCTCTAAGGGGAGAAAACAAATGCCACAGGAAGCTATGCCATGAAAAAAATAACAGCGCTTTTTTTACTTTTTTGCGGAATCATCCTGCCGGCATGTCCGTCTGAAAAGCCCCCCACACCCACCCCGACCATGCTCATATTTTGCGGTATTACAATGATCAAACCCATGATGGACATTGCCGAAATCATTGAATCCAAAGAAAACATCAACATCCTCATCACCAAGGGGGGGTCAGGAAATCTTTTAAAATCCATTGTGTTTAACCAGAAGGGCGATTTATACCTGCCCGGCTCAGAGCGGTATTACCAGACCATCAAAACAGATCACCCGGGCCTCATTGTGGATCAGGTTCCGGTGGGAAAAAACCGGGCTGCCATCATGGTGCAGAAGGGAAATCCCAGGCAAATTTCATCCGACCTTGAGAATTTCACCCGATCGGAATATGCTGTGATCATCGGCAATGCCACCAGTGGCAGTATTGGCAAGGAGACCCGAAACATCTTCACCAACAAGGGCATCTACGAAAAAGTCCTGGCCAACACCATGCATCTGACCACCGATTCCAAGGATCTGGCCCGGGCCTTAAGAGAGAAAAAAGCCGATATGGTCATCAACTGGTATGCCGTATCCACCTGGGAGGAAAACGCAAAATTCATGGACACCATTGACATTGATCCACGCCATGCAAAACCAAAATCCTTAATTCTGGGTCTTTTAAAATTTTCTAAGCACCCCGAAATTGCCCGTAAATTCATGGCCCTGGCAGCATCTCCACAGGGCCGGGCCATTTTTAAAAAATATGGATTGCATTTTTAATCAGGTTCCCCATCACCGCTTTTCGGCATCGGATATCCAGCTATGCAACATAAACATCCTGTTGTGAAACTTATTTTTTCAGAACCCATTACCCGGTTACTCATCTATTTTATGGCCATCCTGATTCTGAGCTCCACGGCACAGATCATGGTGGAAAACCTTTTATTAAGTAAATTGGAAAGCCAGAATAAGATTGTTGAGAACCAGCGGGCCAAACAAAAAATAGGGGAGTTGATCCAACAGAAAATTATACTTCTGGAATTGAACTTCAGACAAATGCTACTTTCCAGAAACCCCCATGCCATCAAAGAGATCGCCCTGCAATCCCAAAAACACATTGCGTCACTTAAAAAAATGCTGATAATCCTTCAAAGGGGAGGAATGTTCATTGAAACCATGCAACTTAACCTCAACCGCACAGATCTGTTCCAGGAAACCATCTCATACACCCGGGACACCCCCGGAGAAATGGCTGTTGAGGTCATTAATATTTCACCCAAACTTGCCCAGCTGGAAAAAATTCTTTTAACCGTCACAACGCTGCTGCTGGATACCTTGGACCAGCCCACAACCGACACAAGCCTTGAAAACGGCATTGCCATAACAGCACTGGAGGCAGATCCCCTGTTCCGCCGCTGCCGGGAAAATGCCAATAAAATAAGCCATGACACCAGCCACACCCTGGCCAGGCTCATCCAGGAAAGAAATCAGCAGAAACAAAATTTCCAGAAAATCAGAAATATTTTCTTTGTTTTAATCCAAATCTTTGTCATCACCATGATGGTTTTGATCTTATTCAGAATCATGCGCATTTTAAACCAGCGAAAAATTGCCGAAGATAAAAACAAACAGCTCTTATCAGCCATAAAATTAAGCCCGCTTACCTTTATCATCACCGATAAAAACGGCATAATTGAGTATGTTAATCATGCCTTTGAAAAAAGCACGGGCTACTCAGCAAAAGAGGCCATTGGCCAATCCACCCGGATCATGAAATCCGGACAGTATGACAACGCGTTTTACCGGGAGATGTGGCAGACCCTCCTTTCCGGACAAATATGGAACCGGGAAATTCAGAACCGCAGAAAAAACGGAGAACTTTTCTGGGAAAGTGCCACCATCATCCCCCTGTACGATGAAGACGGCAGCATCAATCAGTTTCTGGCCATTAAAGAAGATATGACGGAAAAAATAAACCTCTTGAAATCCTATGAAGAAGCCAATGAGGTGTTTGAAGAAATTTTTTCCAACCTGCCCGTGGGTATTGTCATTGTAAATACAGACAAAGAAATTCTCCAGATCAATGCCGAGGCAGAACAGATACTGGGGTATGCCCCCAATGAAGCAGAACATTTTTTGAAAAACCGGGTATGCCATGGTAATTATTGCACTCTAAAATCAGGTGAATGTCCCATTTTTGAAGGCAAAAAATCAAAGCTAATTCTGGAAGAAAAATATGCCATTAAAAAAGACGGTACCACCATTCCCATTCTAAAAAGCGTCATCCCCATAAAGCTCAAGGGAAAACGGGTACTGCTGGAAGCCTTCATGGACCTATCCGCACGAAAACAGGCAGAAACGGCAATGATTGAAGCAAAAACTGCAGCAGAAACCGCCAACAAAGCCAAATCTGAATTTCTGGCCACCATGAGTCATGAAATCCGAACCCCCATGAATGCCATCATGGGGTTCACCGACCTGCTGTTGTCCGAAGAGTCCGGGGAGGATAAAAAAGAAAAACTCAAAATTATTTCAGAATCTGCCCATAACCTGCTACAGCTAATTAACGATATCCTTGATTTCTCAAAAATAGAGGCAGGAAAAATTGAGTTGGCAAATCTGCCGTTTTCCATGAAAGCGTTGCTAAATCAAGTGCACAGTCTTTTTGTATTTAAAGCAAAAGAAAAATCACTGGAGCTTGTCCTGGATATCAGGGAAGATATGCCGGAATATGCCCTGGGGGATGAACTCAGGGTTCAGCAGATACTGATCAACCTGCTGGGAAATGCCATTAAATTTACCCAAAATGGCTCCATACGGATCCATGCAGACCATCGCGACACCCACTTTTTCCTCCAGGTGGAAGATTCCGGGGTGGGCATCCCAAAGAAGAGTATCAACCATATTTTTGAATCCTTTCGCCAGGCAGACAGCTCTACGGTGAGAAAATATGGCGGCACAGGTCTGGGGCTTGCCATCTCTTCATCCCTGGTAAAATTAATGGGGGGACGCATTGAGGTTTCAAGTGAACCGGATAAAGGCTCTTGCTTTTCCATCCACCTGCCCCTGGCCACACCGGAATCGAAAAACACAGAATCACCCGACCCCGTGCAAGATAAAAAACAGCCGTTTCTGGCAAAAAAAAAGATCCGGGTACTGGTGGTGGAGGACAACGCCTTTAATTTAAAAATCGTAACCGCCATGCTCAAACGCATGCACATTGAGCACGACAGTGCAGAAAACGGTGCGGTGGCCATGACCATGCTGGGAATCAGTCGCTATGACCTGGTTCTTCTGGACATGCACATGCCGGTTATGGACGGCATGGAAACCATTGCCGCCATCCGCAACACACCGGAACTGAAAAATATTATCGTCATTGCCCTCACTGCCAATGCCATTGTGGGGGATCGGGAAAAATACATCAAGGCAGGCTGTAACGACTATCTGTCCAAACCCCTTAAGCGGGAGGCCTTCCAGGAAAAAATACAATCCATCTTTCCCGATATATTTTAAAGTTTCCCTGCCACCCCGGCATCATCAAAAGAGGCCATCTCGCACATAATTTTACAGGCAGCTTCTGCGGTGTCCATGGTCAGGGCCGCACCGGTGCCCTCCCCAAGGCGCATTTTAAAATCAATGACAGAGGTGATATCCATGTATTCCAGGGCCGATTTCTGGGCCACTTCAACGGATTTATGACCGGAAATAAGATATCCCCGGATATCAGGGTTAATCACACAGGCCACAAGGCCCGCTGCAGTGGAGATCACCCCATCCAGCACCACGGCACATTCCCGGGAGGCGGCGGCAAGTACAGCCCCGGCAATGCCGGCAATTTCATAGCCCCCCACCTTTTCCAGAATTTCCAGGCCGTCTGCGGGGTTGGGCTGCTGAAATGCCAGGACCTTTTCAATGACTTCGGTTTTATGGATCAACCCTTTATTGTCCACACCGGTTCCCCGCCCTGTTGCCTGGGCAGGGGTAATACCGCAGACGGTGGCAATGATGGCCGAGGCTGAGGTGGTATTGCCAATGCCCATCTCCCCCACCCCCACAATGTCCACGGGAGTGTTATCATGGCTCTCCAGAAACACAGACATGCCATGTCCCAGGGCCGTGAACATCTCCTGCCGGGTCATGGCAGGTTCCAGGGCAAAGTTCCGGGTACCCCGGCGGACCTTTTTGACAATGAGATCAGGATGGGAATCAAAGTCTCCATCCACGCCCATGTCCACAATTTTCATGTCAATGTGATGATGGCGGCACAACACATTGATGGCAGCCCCGCCATCCAGAAAATTTTTCACCATCTGCCGGGTCACTTCCCGGGGATAGGCAGACACCCCCTCTTCGGTGATACCATGGTCCCCGGCAAAAACAAAAAGAGCCTTTCGATGGATGCAGGGATTCAAATTCTGCTGGATCATGCTCATTTGAAAAGCCAGTTGTTCAAGGGTACCAAGGGCACCTAATGGTTTTGTTTTATTATCAATTTTTTCCTGGACCCGGGCCGCCATTGCCATATCCACAGGTGAAATGCTTTTAATGAGATCCCGGCAAAACCCCTCACCGGGCAGGGCCGTTTCAGTGGATATATTACCGGATATTTTTTCCGATGTTCCCCCGGAACTATCCAGGGACCTTGCCATGACACAGCCGGATGTGCTCTGGCCATGGGCACCCGTGTAATTCCCGTTTTTGATCCCATGGGCAACAACGTTTTTTTCTGCATCAATGGGGGATCCATTCCCTGATCCCCCCCCCTGCAAGACAGAAAACTCCTCCAGATAATCACCGGTAAAGTCAATGATATATTTCAAGGCTTTGCCATCCACCACCTGCTGCATGAGTCCGGCAACGGCAACAGGGGATACACAGGCCTCCACCAGCAATTCCAGAAAATGCTGATATTTTTCCATGAAAGGCACCCCGTCCACCATGTTTTTCCGGGTCAAGCCATAGGCCCCGGACACCACAGCCTCTTTGTAATGGATAAGGTTTAAAAGATTGCTTTCAATGGTTTCATTTTTGGTGATGCCGCTGAAAAAACAGATCCTGCTCCCCTTTCCCGCCTTGACAATACCAAGGCTGAAGGCAATGAAATCAGCGCAGGCATTCACCACCACATCAAATTCACTCTCCACAGTGTCCTTGAGACAGGAAATAGCCGTGGCCTCCAGAAAAGGGGCGATCCTGGATCGTTTTTCTTCACTTTTTTCAACGACAAGCACCTTTGCCCCGGCATCTTTAAAAACCAGGGCCGCCACAAGCCCCATGGTGCCGCCGCCGTAAATGATCACCCGATCATCCCTGATACTTCCCAGTTTATCCAGAAGATTAAATACACACCCCACAGGTTCGGCAAAACAGGCAATGGGGTCGGAAAGCTCCCCGGGCAGCGGTACCAGGCTTGATGCAGGGACCACCACCTCTTCGGCAAACCCCCCATGGGTGTGAAAGCCCATGATTTTCATCTCTTCACACAAATTTTCCCGGCCCCCACGGCAATACCGGCAATGGCCACAGCTCTTTCCCGGCCACACGGCAAAGCGATGGCCCCCACGGTCAACCACCACCATTTCATGGCCCGGTACCCGGGGCAGGGAGAGGTCCCGGTGTCCCTGGGCCCACATCTTTGCATCGGTTCTGCACACGGCGCAGCAGCGCACCTTGAACACAGAATCATCTGTTAAAAAATCATCCTCCGGGGTATCCACGTACTCAAGGCGTTTCAAGCCTGCCAATACCAGTTTTTTCATATAAACCCTCTTTTATCCGCCTGCAATGAACAGCAACTTTTTTTATATGAAATACTCCGCACATCAGGGGTGTATTTCAAGTTTTGTCGTGGGCAGACCGAGGCCAGAATACGGTCTGCCCATGGCAGTTATATACAATGCAGCCTCCAAGGCAAGCTAAGGCAGAGCCGCCCCCTCGACGGGCAATAGGAACCGGACAATTGAGCTGTCTACAGTTCCGGTCCGGGCCCATTGCCCGTCGGGGGGGGCGGCGGTATAATACGGTCCGCCCGTGGCGGTTATTAAAAATATCCCCTATGCCAAGGGCTCTTCCCGAAGAATCAGGCGATGAATGCGCCCCTGCCATCCATGCTCTTTTTCCATGGCCACCACATGGGCTTTAACAATTTCAAGTTTATTCATGGGAAAAACAGAGGCCTTGTCAAGTCCACATACAAGGAAGTGGTCCTCTTTCACCCGGATATAATCATTGCCGTTTTTGATAATCAACAATTGTGTCTCCATGGGGTCTCCATTGCCCGTCGGGGGCGGATCATACCATTTCTATTTTTCGTTATGGGTGACCAAGCTTAGAATGCTTTTTACCCATGGCACCTATAAAAGCGTATCAAGTTTTTTCAATCCCTGCTCAGGCTCGCTGTTCTGGGAAGAGACCCAGTTTTCCAGGGTCTCAAATGCACCATTGCCGTCCAGTGCCTTTGCGGCAGCTTCAATGCCGGCAGCAATGGTGTCAACCTTACCGGCCACATAAAAAATCAAAGCCGCATTTAAAATGGCAGCATCATACCGGGCACCTTTTTCCCTGCCCCGAATAAGCGCCACAAAACGGGCCGGTTCATTGATAATATCTACCTCTGGGGCCAAATCCACAGGATCATGGCATTCCAGGGAAAAGTCCCCAGGCAAAAACTGAAACTGAGAAATATCACCATTTTCCATGAGTTCTGCACACCAGGTGGTGCCGCACACCGAGGCTTCATCCATTCCCTTGTCAGACCTGTTGATTCCTCCATGGAGCACCAGGGCACGTTTAAATCCAATGGCCTTCATCACCTCAACCACAGGAAGAATCATCTCCTTTGCATACACCCCCCGGACGGCACGATCCGGCATGACAGGATTGGCAAGGGAGGCTGCAATATTAAGGGTGGAGCCAAAGGAGATCTGTGAAAGAATTCTGCCAAGGGCCATGGGATGAATCAGGGGACTCATGCCGTTGAACAGTCCCAATCCTGCGGTTTCAATGCTTTTGGCCACCACATCCACATGGCACTCCACATCCACACCCAGCGCTTCTGCCAGATCCACGGTGCCGCACCGGGAGGTGATGGCCCGGGCACCGTGGCGTGCCATGCGGATACCTCCGGAAGCGGCAATGATGGAAGCGGCCGTGCTGATATTAAAAGTCTTAAACGTATCCATGCCCGTACCGCTGTTCTCCACAACCGGGTTTGATCCGTTTAAACTAACCTTGTTTGTGTCCAGTTCATAGATCGCCTCCCAGCTGCCCGCCACTTCGTGGGCTGTTTCCCCCTTGGCGGTGAGGGCCGCCAGAAAGGCCCCCTGGTGCATGGCAGTGACGTCATCATTTAATATGTGCTCAAAGGCCTTGTTGGCCTCGTCTCTGTCCAGATTTTCCCTTCGAATAAGGCGGGTAATCAACCCACCAAATTCTTTATTTAACGCCAATTCCTGCATATTCACTGTTTATTCTTACTCCTGAAAAAATATAAAATCATGGGGTCCCCCATTTGCGATTTACATATTTTGGGGTTGATCATAAGCTGGACCACTATACATGAGATAATATTTTATTAGCTACAAGGTTTTGTAATTACAAATATTAATTTTTACCGCCAAAATTTTATCACAAAATGGCCGATGTTATGACCAAGCCCCATATTTTTTTGTTAACAAAAAAACTTCCGGGCAACCTCAGCAGAGCCCCCCGAGGGGCAATAGGAACCGGCCAATTGAGCTGTCTACAGTTCCGGCCGGGCCCATTGCCCCTCGGGGGGACGGCATAATTCCATTTTCTGTATTCGTTGTGGCCGCCATAGCCTTATTTTGGCCCGCAACAAAGATAGGAAATGATATTTTTACACCCTTATGGGCATTTATGGAACAGTGCCATGAGCGCCCGGGCAACCTCCCCGGGGGATTTTGACGTGGTGTCCACCTGGTGATATTGCCCATATCCTTTTTTACGTTCCGCCAAAAGGGCCGTAAGCGTCTCCATGCCGTGGGCATTCTGGAGCAAGGGCCTTTTGACCCCGGTATCTCCGGAAACCCGATGCATGATCGCAACAGGATCTGCCACAAGACAAAAAACAGCACCGCTCTTTTCCAGGATATCCTTATTGGCCTTATCCAGCATCATTTTCCCCCCGGTGGAAATCACCAGACCCTGCCGGTGGGAAAGTTCCCGGGCAAGTTCGGCTTCCATGGATCGAAAAGCAGATTCTCCCCGGGTTTCAAAAATTTCTTCAATGGTGCAATGATGGCGATTCATGATTTCAATGTCGGTGTCCACAAATTCGTATTCCAGGGCCTGTGCCACAAGTTTACCCACGGTTGTCTTTCCTGTTCCCATGAAACCTGTTAAAATTATATTCTTTTTAGTTTCCATTATCTGCAAAACTCCCCATTGCCTTTAAAGACAAACCTTTGACTCAACTTTCGGGCTTCATTTCAAAGCCAGCATTTTAAAATGTACCCATGGGCTCAGTGTGCCGACGGGGTCAGGCTTTTGTTATTGATGTTATCGACCAAGGCCTTTGCCAACGAAAAAAGCCTCGATAATGTCAATAACGAAAGCCTGACCCCACCACGAAATGCGAACACCGAAAGTTGAGCCTTTGAGTTAATTCAAACCTCATCTGACCGGAATCAGTGGACAATATCATTAAAAAAGCTGTGATATCCAACCCACGGCCCGGCTTTACTCCAAGGGGGGATACCGACAACACAAAAGTTGTTATAATATTTATTATTTAAGGCTTTAGTCAAGCCATTTTTACTTGCCCTTATCTATTTTTGGTGCTAATTTTCTAACTTTCCAGCTTGCATTATGCAACCAAAGTGATTCTGTTAATCTCCACTGCTTGATGACGTTTCACAATGGACAGCAAGTTTTTGAGCCCGTATGCCCGGGATATGTCATACCCTGTGTAAACATTAATTTCTGTGTACAGGACTGTTCAATGGAAAATTCTTCTTCCTGGACATGATGTCATTAATTTACTGCGCACCGTGGACATATCGCGCATACATCATTTTTTCAAAATATTTCAAACCATTAACTAAGGGAGACTGTTTGTGAAAAAGATTTTCAGTTCTTTATGTGTTGTGGCTGTCATGTTTGCCTGTGTACCCATGGTATTTGGTCAAACCATTAAAATTGGATTTAATATTCCCCTCACAGGAGAGATTCCCAAGGTGGGTGAAGAATCCAAGTACGCCGGAGAAATGCTGTTGAACGAAATTAATGGCAATGGCGGTCTTGAAGTGGGTGGCGAAAAATACATGCTGGAGTTTGTCTACGAAGACAATGAATCCAAGGCTGAATCAGCCGTAACCGCAGCATTAAAATTAATTGAGCGGGACAAGGTCCTTGCCATTGTGGGACCAAACTCCAGTAAACAGGCCGTGCCGGCAGGGCAGGTGTGCAACGACAACCGCACCCCCATGATCTCCCCCTGGTCCACCAACCCCGACACCACCAAAGACCGTCCATGGGTGTTTCGAGCGGCCTTTCTTGATCCCTTCCAGGGACCTGTGGCCACGGATTTTGCCATTAAAACCTTTAATGCAAAAAAAGCTGCCGTTCTCTATGCCCTTGCCAATGATTACAGTAAAAACCTTGCTGAAATCTTCCAGGCAGACTTTAATAAAAAAATGGGAGAAGGGGCTGTGGTTGCCTTTGAAACCTATGGGGATAAAGACCAGGATTTCAGTGCCCAGCTCACCAAAATCCTTGCTGCAAAACCCGATTTTATCTTTCTGCCCAACAATTACAACGAAGTGGCCCTCATTGTAAAACAGGCCCATGACCTTGGCTGGAACGGCCCTTTCATGGGGGCTGATGCCTGGGGGAATTCCGAACTCATGACCCTTTGCGGGGATGACTGTAAAGGCCACTATTTTTCCACCCATTATGCCGCCGCCGGTGCCACCGGTGCCACCAAGGAATTCATTGACAAGTATACCAAACTGTACGGATACCAGCCTGCAGATGTGGCAGCCCTGACCTGGGATGCCATTAATGTGGTTCTGGCAGGCATCCAGAATGCCGGGAAAGTCACCGGTAACCTTAGAAAAGATCGTAAAAATCTCAAAAATGGTATCAGCGCCATCACAGAAGTAAAGGGCATCACCGGCAACATGAAATTTGATGAGCAGGGAGATCCCATCAAATGTGCTGTTGTGGTTAAAATAAGTGACACAGGTGAATTTGAATTCACGGAGTCTGTCTGTCCATAAAAATTGGGGTAATTCCCCGAACTAAAGACTCCGGGGGGGCTTGCCTATTTTTATAACTGCACGGCGGACCGTTCCTTAATCCGATTTTGCCCGTGGCGGTTTTTATATGAAATACTCCGCAACCCCGGGGAGTATTTCTAACTTTGTTGTGGGCGGAACCCAATCAGAATACGGTCTGCCCACGGCAGTTATAAAAAAAGGATATTCCCGTGTTTGACAGTATCTTTCAAAACCTATTCAATGCACTGCAATGGGGCAGTTTTTACTCCCTCATCGCCCTGGGGTACACCCTGGTTTACGGAGTGCTCCGATTGATCAACTTTGCCCATGGAGATATTTTCATGGTGGGGGCTTATATTGCCTTTTTCCTTTCGATCTTCTTTTTTAAAGGAGACCTGGCCCTCTCCGGCAGCACCACCCTTGTCCTTGTCATCCCCTTAACCATGATTCTCACCTCCATCTGCGGGGTGACCCTGGAACGTATTGCCTACCGCCCCCTGCGACGCAAGGGTGCCAACCGACTCTACGTGGTGATCACCGCCCTGATGTGCGGCTTGATTCTGGAAAACGGCAACCTTGCCTTTCTCGGGGCCAGCCGGAAAAGTTTTCCCGAACTCATAGACAAGGTGGTCTATCAATTCGGTCCCATCAGCATGACCAACCTGAAAATCGGGGTGGTACTCTCCTCCATCATTGTCTTTTTCATCCTCAATGCCTTTATCACAAAAACCAAAATCGGCATGGCCATGCGGGCCATCTCCTATGATAAATTTGCCATTCCCCTCATGGGCATTCCCATAGACACCATCATTGTGGTCACCTTTGTCCTGGGCTCATCCCTGGCCGGGCTTGCCGGTATTCTCTTTGCCATGTCCTACCCGGTGCTGGACCCGTTCATGGGGGCACTCATTGGGTGGAAGGCCTTTATTGCCGCCGTGGTGGGAGGCATCGGAGATATAAAAGGGGCCTTTGTGGGCGGATTTTTATTGGGGATTGTGGAAATCATGGCTGTGGCGGTGTTTCCCTCCACCTTCAGGGATCTCATTGCCTTTTCCATTCTTCTGATGATTCTGGTGGTAAAACCCACCGGCCTTTTCGGCATTGCAAAATCAACCAAAATATAGGGTTCTCACATGAAAAAGTTATCCATACCCCTTCTGCTGGCCCTCATTGCCGTGGGAACTGTGCTGGCAGCCCATTTTGAGCTGCTGGATCTTTACATACAAACGGTGATCATGTTTGTGGGCGTTAATATCATTTTGTCTTCCAGTTTTAACATCATCAACGGCTACATGGGAGAATTTGCCTGTGGCCACGCCGGATTCATGGCCGTGGGAGCCTATGTCACCTCGGTGCTAAACCTCATGCTGTTTACCAAAAGCAAGGCCTTTGGCCCTCCATTGCTTTCCCCGGACCTTGCGCTGTACTTCTTTCCGGTGACGCTGATACTGGGCGGTATTGCCGCTGCCATTACCGGGCTTATTGTGGCGGTGCCCTCTTTTAAAACAAGGGACGATTATCTGGCCATCATCACCCTTGCCGCCAATTTCATCATTGTCAGCCTTTTCATCAACATGGATATTGTGGGGGGTGCCCGGGGGCTCATGGGAATGAAACAAATTATATTTGCCATGGAAGACATTGTCTTTATCCCCTGGATGCTCATATGGGTGTTTACCTTTACCTATCTCACCGTCTTCATCATCCGGCGCTTTGTCACCTCCACCTATGGCAAGGGTATTATTGCCATCCACCAGGATGAAATCGCCGCAGAAATCATGAGTGTCAACACCGATAAGATGAAACTTGTGGCCTTTATGCTCTCCTCGGGCCTTGCCGGTGTTGCCGGAGGTTTATTTGCCCACATATTAGGATACATCAACCCCAACTCCTTTGGTATTTTAAAATCCACGGAATGTCTGGTCATGGTGTACATGGGCGGCATGGGTTCCCTGAGCGGTTCCATCATTGCGGCCATCCTCTTTACCCTGCTCATTGAAGGATTACGGTTCATCATCCCGGCAGCCGATACCCTGATCCACTATCTTCCCTTGATCCCGGACACCTTTCATTTAAGCCAGGTATTAAAATGGGTAATTATTCCCCTGATCCTGGTGATTCTCATGCAATTCAGACCCGAAGGCATCATGGGAAACAGGGAGCTGTCTGATTTTTTTCCAAAACTCAAGCGATTCTATGTTTTTAAATAGCCGCCGCGGCATGGCAAAAAACATGGTAAACAGCCCATTAAGCACTCAAGCGGAACCACGCATCTTGGGAATTTTTCAACGGAGAGATGATTTATGTCTTTACTTAAAATAGAGGGTCTAACCCAGAAATTCGGAGGGTTAACCGCTGTATCTGATTTTTCAACACATTTCCAGGGTAATGAACTCATGGGACTTATCGGCCCCAACGGTGCCGGGAAAACCACTGTTTTTAATATTGTGTCAGGTTTTTACACCCCCACCCGGGGCAACATTATTTTTAAAGACAAACCCATCAACGGCCTTAAACCCCACGTGGTGACAGGCATGGGTATTGCCAGAACCTTCCAGAATATTCGTCTGTGGCATGACATGTCCCTTTTGGACAATATTCTTATTTCCCAGCACCACAACCTTGGCTACACCTTGCTTGATTCTTTTTTGCGAAACAAACGATATGTGGACAATGAGCACCGCATGCGCACCATTGCCATGGATCTTCTGGAACAACTTGATCTTATTCAATTTAAAGATGAAAGGCCTGGGAACCTGCCCTATGGGGTCCAGCGAAAAATTGAAATTGCCAGGGCCTTGTCTGTTAAACCGGATCTGCTGCTGTTGGATGAACCGGCAGCCGGACTGAATTCAGCAGATGTCCAGGATCTGATAAAGCTCATTGCCTGGATTCACAAGGAGTTTAATATTGCCATCTGGATGATAGAGCATCAAATGGCTGTGGTCATGTCTCTTTGCTCATGGATACAGGTGATTGATTTCGGGAAAACCATTGCCCAGGGCACCCCCGAAGAGATCCAGAGCAATCCGGCGGTTATTAAAGCATATCTGGGGGATGATAATATCTGATGTTACTTGAAATCAAAAATTTATATGTTAAATACGGCAATATCGAAGCCCTGCACGGCATCTCCTTCACTGTGGACAAGGGTGAAATAGTCACCCTCATCGGCTCCAACGGGGCGGGCAAAACCACCACCCTCCACGCCATCACCCGGGTGCCCCCTCCCGAGGGCTCCAAGGTGAGCGGAGGGGATATCCTTTACGATGGAAAAAGCATTCTCAATGTGTCGGCCCACTCCATTGTGGCAGACTATCACATTGCCCTGGCCCCGGAAGGACGTCATATTTTTGGAAACCTCACCGTGGAAGAGAACCTGAAACTTGCCACCTATTCCCGAAAGGATGATGCGGCCAGAAAAAAGGATTATGAACGGGTCTATGATCTGTTTCCCAAAATGGCAGAACGGCGATATCAACGGAGCGAAACCCTGAGCGGCGGCGAACAGCAGATGCTTTCGGTGAGCCGGGCCATTATGACGGCCTGTGATTTTATTCTGTTGGATGAACCCTCCATGGGATTGTCTCCCCTTCTTATGTATGATATGTTCAGGGTGTTGAAAAAGCTCAATGAAGAGGGAATGACCATCCTGCTCATTGAACAGAATGCCAACCTTGCCCTGAAGTTTGCCCACCGGGGATATGTCCTGGACACCGGAGAAATTGTGGCCCGGGGCTCAGCCAAAGACCTTCTAAACAACCCGGATGTTAAAAAAGCATACCTGGGTGGATAAAACCTATGAAATTCAGACCCTGTATTGACTTGAAAAACGGCAAAGTGGTTCAAATTGTGGGGGGAACCCTTAATGATGATCAGGATAAGGCCCCTGTCACCAATTTTGAAACCGAAAAAACCCCGGGGGCCTTTGCACAATTATACAAAAAAGACCGACTCCACGGGGGACATGTGATTGCACTGGGCCCAGGAAACCATGATGCCGCCATATCCGCCCTTAAGGCCTTCCCCGGAGGACTGCACATGGGGGGCGGCATTACCCCGGACAATGCCTTTGACTACCTTGATGCCGGGGCCAGCCATGTCATTGTCACTTCCCATGTTTTTTCCAGGGGGAAACTTGACATGGACAAACTTGACACCCTGGTAAAAAAAGTGGGAAAAAAACGCCTGGTGCTGGATCTGAGCTGTAGGAAAAAGGACGGACAGTTCTTTATTGTCACCGACCGCTGGCAGACCTTTACCCGTGTGCCTGTCACCGAAAAAACCCTTGCCGATCTTTCAGCCCACTGTGATGAATTTCTCATCCACGGGGTGGACGTGGAGGGGAAAATGGCAGGCATACAAACCGAACTTGTTGAGATACTGGGGAAATATTCCCCCATCCCAGCCACCTATGCCGGGGGAGCCGGTGAATTTTCCGATCTTGAGCGGGTAAAAAAACTGGGCAAAAACCGGGTGGATCTCACCATTGGCAGTGCCCTTGATATTTTTGGGGGCAGCATACCCTATGCCGATGTGGTGGCATGGCACAATGCCTGTGCTGAATAACTGCCACAGGCAGGCCGTATTTTGATCCGATTCCACCCACAATAAAGCTTGAAATACATCCCTGATTTGCGGGATGTTTCATATAAAACGGGCATGTCCTGCCCACACAGCAAATATAGGGTCGTAGACGCGGAGCCAAATGGTATTATACCGCCGCCCCCCCGATGGGCAATGGGCCCGGACCGGAACTGTAGACAGCTCAATTGTCCGGTTCCTATTGCCCATCGGGGGGCCGGCTCTGCTGAGGTTACTCGGAAATTTTATTTTCTAATAACCGCCACAGGCGGACCGTATTCTGATCCCGTTCCGCCCACAACAAAAGTTGAAATACTCCCCGGATTTGCGGAGTATTTTTATATAAAACATACATGGCTGTAACCACCAACCACAACGAACAATGAAAAAGTAGTTGCAATGAACACCCAGTACCTGCTTTTTCATACAAAAAAAACACCAATGTCCAAGGATATATATATCAAAATGGAAACAACCGATAGCATGGATGCCCCAAGCAGAACCAAAAAGAAAAAAAACGCCGAGGCCCTTCAAAAAATTGGCGTGGCCCTGGTGGAACTTCCGGAAAAAGAGCTCAAAAGCCTGGATATTCCCGGGGAGCTGAAAACGGCTGTACTGGAGGCCAAGGCCATGACAAAACACGGCTCCAGAAGGCGTCAGCTCCAGTATATCGGTTCTTTGATGCGCAACCTTGATCCGGAACCCATACAAATGGCCGTGGAGCATCTTTCCCTGGACAGGGCAAAGGCGGCCCATCAATTCCAGAAAATGGAAGCCTGGCGGGATCACCTGATATCCTCGGACAGCAAAGAACACACACCGAAAGATTTTATAAGCGCCTTTCCCCACACAGATCGCCAGCGGCTGGGGCAGCTCATCCGCAATGCTGCAAATGCCAGGGATGAAAAAAAAAGAACCAAGGCATCCCGGACATTGTTTCGGTATATCCGTGAGGTCATGGAAGACACCGGGGAGCCTGCCCACTGATGTTTCTGCCCACCACAAAAAAAGAGTGCAGGGAACGGGGCTGGAGACAGCTGGATGTGATCATTGTAACCGGTGACAGTTACATTGATTCTGCCTTTATCGGGGCTGCCGTCATTGGCAAAACCCTTACAAAAATGGGGTTTAAAGTGGGAATCATTGCCCAGCCGGACATGGATTCACCCGGGGATATTACTCGCCTGGGGGAACCAAAACTTTTCTGGGGTATCACCGCCGGGGCCGTGGATTCCATGGTATCCAACTACACTGCCACAAAAAAGCGAAGAAAAAAAGACGATTACACCCCCGGCGGCATCAACAACCGCCGCCCGGACCGGGCCGTCATTGCCTACACCAATCTAATTAAACACTATTTTAAAGGAACCTGCCCCATTGTCCTGGGGGGCATGGAAGCAAGCCTGCGCCGGGTGGCCCACTATGATTTTTGGAGCAATAAAATCAGGCGCTCCATCCTTTTTGATGCCAAAGCAGATTATCTCATCTACGGCATGGGAGAAAACAGTGTAATGGCCCTGGCCAAAGCCCTTCATCGCCATGATAAAGCCCCCTGCCCGGACACACTTCAACGGGACATATCTAAAATAAAAGGGCTTTGCCATATTTCCAGAACCCCTGTACCCGGCTATAAAGAACTGCCATCCTTTGATAGGGTTAAAAAAGATCCAAAAGCCTTTATCCAGAGCTTCCATGATTTTTACCAAAACAATGATGCGCTCACTGCCACAGGGATTATCCAGAAACAGGATGCCAGATATCTGGTGCAAAATCCCCCCTGGCCGGTGCCGGACACGGCAGAGATGGACCGCATCCACGACCTTGACTTTGAAAGGGAGCTTCATCCCTATTATGAAAAAATGGGACATGTAAAAGCCCTGGACACCATCCGTTTTTCTGTTTCCACCCATCGGGGATGTTATGGTGAATGTAATTTCTGCGCCATTGCCCTCCATGAAGGACGTACGGTGCGCTGGCGAAGCCAGGATGCCATTGTGAAAGAGGTGGAAAAAATGACAGCCCACCCCAAATTCAAAGGCAACATCTCCGATGTGGGAGGCCCCACAGCCAACATGTATGGGTTTGAATGCAAAAAGAAACGAACAAAGGGCCCCTGCCGGGACAAACGCTGTCTTTTCCCAGCCACCTGCAACAGTCTTATGCCCGACCATGCCAACCAGATATCTCTTTTAAAACGCATCAAGGCTGTAAAGGGTGTTAAAAAAGTATTTGTGGCGTCGGGTATCAGGTATGATCTGATCCTGGCAGATAAAAAACACGGACAGCAATACCTTGGACAAATTGTTAAGGATCATGTGTCCGGTCAGATGAAAATTGCACCGGAACACACGGAAAAAGGCGTTCTTGAACTCATGGGCAAACCCGGTGAAACAAAAGCCCTTGTGGCGTTTAAAAACCGCTTTGACACCCTGTCCAAAAAGGCAGATAAAAAACAATTTCTCACCTACTACTTCATGGCTGCCCACCCGGGTTGCCAAAAAAAAGACATGGGCGCTCTGCGACAATTTGTGCAAAAAGAGCTTGGCATACACCCCGAACAGGTCCAGATTTTCACCCCCACCCCTTCCACCTATGCCACCTTAATGTACGTCACAGGCTTTAATCCCTTTTCCATGGAAAAAATTTTTGTGGAAAAAAATGTCCCGGAAAAAGAGAAACAAAAACAAATGATCACAGGTTTTGGAAAAACCGCCCCAAAACGTCATGGAAAAGCAGCAGGCTCCAAACCCTGCCATAAAAAGATAAACAACCGGTGTGCCCCCCACTGCCATGGCAAAAGAAGAGATCGTGCCTCCAGTCCGGGAAACAAAAGATCATGACCCTATTTCATTCCATACGCACAAAACTTGCGCTGTCAGCCTTTTTGATTGTTTCTTTATCCATTGGAATGATCACGGCCACAGCCACCTGGAAAATCCGTGAAACCACACTGTTAAACAGCCAGCAGGAAACCCGGCTTTTTCTAAAAAAGAACAGCCAGGAAATCCATGAAAAAATACAGGATGCCATTCAACTGAACCACATCCTTGCCCAGTACATCGCCGCCACCCACCACCAATGGCAAAAAACTATTTTTCTCAACAATATTTTAAAAAACAGTCACATCGCCGGTATTAAAAGCATTTTCATCATCCCTTCCGCCAAAAAAGACACCCGACGTCTCAACGATGAACTCATTCAATTCTGGCAAACCACCCCCACAGGGGAAACCAGCAGCACATTTTTTGACCCGTCCCAGATTCCCGAGGTCATGAAAAGTGCCATGCAGGCCAAAATATCAGCTAAGACCATTATTTCAACCCCCTATCGCGATCCATCGGAAATGACGGACACCCTGTTGTGCGCCATTGTAACCCCGGTGTTCCGGCACAAAAAATTCCAGGGCACCACCTGTGTGGAGCTTTCCATCAAAGAGATATGCAAACCCATCATCGATAACTTGAACAATTTTTCCCTGGCAAAAGAGATCTCCCAGATGGATCTTTTCACCGACAGCGGAGCCCTTGTGTGGCAGTTAAAAACCGCTTCGATTCAAGGTAACCAAGCCATGCCCCTTGAAGCGCAACACATTGAGCCCAGTCCCTTGCATGGCACCGAAAAAATAGGTCAATCCCAGATCATCACCATGATAATTCAAGGTAAAAAAGAGATCGGCACCCACATTCCCATCCATTTCAAAAACTCAGAAAGCATCTGGTCCATTGGCCTGAGAATACCCTTTACAGCAGCCACAAAAAATGCTGATAAACAGATGCGCACCCAAGCCCTGTTGGGCCTTCTGATCTCCCTTATCACCCTTCTGGTGGTAATGGTTCTTTCACGGAGGCTCACAGAACCTCTTCTGGATCTGTCCCGGGCCGCGACCCAGATCTCCCGGGGAAATTACAATCACCCCATCACTCCCCGGGGGGCAGGGGAAATAAGGGAGCTGTGCCGGGCCTTCAGGGATATGATTACCCAGGTACAACAGAGCCGTCAACATCTCCAGAGCTCCATTGAGGCGTTGAAAATCATCATTGAAAAGGTTCCCTTTGGCATGATCCTCATTGATGGTGATCACCGGATAAAAAGCGTCAACAGAGAAGCCCTTGCCATTTGTGGAAAAACCGAAGAAGAGACCCTGGGGCAACCTTGCTACCACCATTTCTGCATTGATCCCACCCCCAGATGTCCCATTAAAAGAACCGGAATTCATCCTGAAAATCAGGAAATGCTTCTTAAGCAGAAAAACGGACAATTTATTCCAGTACTCACCACGGTAATCCCCGCCAGGCTCTACGGGGAGGAGATGCTCATCAAAGCCATCATTGATATCTCTGAAATAAAGAAAAAAGAAGAAGAGCTGAAACGGGCCAAAATCGCCGCCGAACAGGCATCCCGGGCCAGGAGCGAGTTTCTGGCAAACATGAGTCATGAAATAAGAACCCCCATGAACGGCATCATCGGCATGGGAGAACTTTTGTGTGAAACCCCTTTAAACCACGAACAAAAGGAGTATGCCCAGGCCATTTCCACCAGTGCAGACGCCCTGCTGGTGATCCTCAACGATATCCTGGACTTTTCCAAAATAGAAGCCGGTAAAATTGACATTGAGCACATCGACTGCAACCTTGCCGTGATTATTGAAGGCGTTGCCGATATTTTATCCCATAAAAGCAATGAAAAGGGCATTGAATTCATCTGCATGGTTGACAATGACATCCCCGATTTTGTCAAGGGAGACCCGGGGAGACTACGCCAGATATTGATGAACCTTGGGGGGAATGCCCTTAAATTCACAGAAAAAGGGGAGGTGGTGATCCAGGCAAAGCTTGAGAGCATCACAGACCACACCACCACAGTGAAATTCACCGTAAAAGACACCGGAATTGGCATCTCCAAAGAAAAAGTGGGACAATTGTTTGAAAAATTCACCCAGGCTGATGCCTCCACCACCCGAAAATATGGTGGCACCGGCCTGGGGCTTGCCATTTCAAAACAACTCACCGGCCTCATGAATGGAGAGATGGGAGTCACCTCATCCCCGGGTCACGGTTCCACATTCTGGTTCACCATCCCCTTTGGAAAAAGCACAACCCCCCTCAACCCTGCCCACCAGGCATCTCTTGGCACTTCCCTTTTAAATAAAACTGTTTTGATCATTGATGACAATGCAACCAACCGCACGGTGATACAAAAATATCTTGCCCCATATCATTGTCAAATCCTTGAAGCCGATTGTGCCGCTGCCTGCCTTAAAATTTTAAATTCCCCTCCCCCAACGCCCATTGATCTGGCATTGGTGGATTTCATGATGCCCGGAATGAACGGTATTGACCTTGGGTTCACCATCCGACAAAGAAAACAATTTGATCCCATGGTGCTGGTGATGCTCACCTCTGCAGCCATGCGGGGGGATGCCCAAAAAGCCGGAGATGCGGGATTTGATGCCTACCTTACCAAACCCATCAAAAAAGAGGCCCTGCTCAAGTGCCTGGGCACCCTTCTTCATCCAAAGGCCAAAAGACGTCCGGATATACTGCTGACAAAGTACAACTTCACCCGGGAAGATCACCCCGGGGAACGAAGGCAGGCGCCCCCTCCCAGGGGGGGGAATTTAAAAATTTTAATTGCAGACGACAATAGAATGAACCTCATGGTTGTGGAAAAAATGATCAACAAAATGGGGCACACCCCCATTAAAACCATGAATGGAAAAGAGGCTGTAACGGCCCACCTGGAAATGGCGCCGGATATTATTCTCATGGACATAAATATGCCGGAAATGGACGGCCTTGAAGCAACAGCCCTGATTCGGAAAAACGAAGCTCAGCACAATAAAAAACCCACCCCCATCATTGCCTTGACCGCCAACGCCCTGAAAGGAGATCGGGAACATTTCCTGGCCAACGGCATGGATGACTACCTGGCAAAACCCATGAAAAAACAGGATCTTGAAACCATGCTGACCCGTTACAGTAATATCAAAGCCACGGCCAGCCGCCCCCCCCATGGGCCAGACAAAACAAAAAAACCATGACAAACTTTCCATTCACAGAAAAAAAATTTCACACCCTTTCCCCCACGGGAAAACACCGCTGGATCATTAAATGGCTGTCAACATTTTATCATGGGTTAACCACCAACCGTGTATCCCCGGCGGAATGCACCTCAATTGCCCACCAATACACCACTGTTAGAAAATGGATGGGATTTGAGTCATTGGACTTCCCGGATGTCATGGAAAAAAGGGAATGGATGGAGTTCATATCCAATGCCATCCATCTTCATCGCATGCACATGGGACTGTCTCCCCGGGACCATGATCTGCTGCCCAATGTACGCACCGGGGATAAAAAAAAAGAATCCGTCCTACCTGCCTTCCATTACCACATGGCCCTGGATGGCCTGCGAAGCCTTTTTAATGTGGGGGGTATTTTTCGTACCTGTGATGCCGGGGGATTTCAAGGCCTTATTCTGGGCAATATCCCCAAAGGAGACCACCCCACCATCCGGAAAACCTCCATGGGCACCTCGGCCTGGATGCCCCATTGCACCACCCCGGACCTTGCAGGGGAGCTCCTGGAGATGAAAAAAAAGGGCTTTTCCATCATTGGCATTGAAACCACAGAAAACTCTTCTTCCCATGCTGCATATGCATGGCCCCAAAAAGCGATCATTGTTCTTGGCAATGAAGAGTACGGTATCTCCTCCCATGTATTACGGGTGTGCGATGCCTTTGTGCACATCCCCATGCTGGGACGAAAAAATTCCATCAATGTGGTCAGTGCCGCATCGGTGATTGTCTTTCACATCGGTGCATTCTTTAACCGGCCCGGATGAACAAAAAAACACCCAAAACGACATCCCTTTATTGATTTCGTAATTTCACACGCCATTGCCAAAAACCAACCCGAAAAAATGTAATTTTATCTTGCTTTATAATTGGCTCTCGGGTTATACTTTGTGGTTATCTTAGCTTCCCTTAAAACCACTTGATACTCTTTAAATATCTCTGTTAATTTTTCAAGGCTTGCCTGGAAAATACCAACTGGTTTTGGGCAACGGCGGATGCCTTTATTTTAATAACATTTTCGTGTGAACACCTCTTTTGCAACGTCAATGGCAAAACAACACAAGGAGAACCCCATGAAAAAAAGAGCGGTATTGAGTCTACTTGTTATTTTACTGGTCTGGTTTGCGCCCATGGCGGCACCGGCTGCGGATAATATATTGGTGGGTATTTCAAAAATTGTGGCCCACCCGGCCCTGGATGCCCTGGAGCAGGGGGTTCAAGATGGCATAAAGGAAAAATTTCCCCAGGCCGTATTTGACCTTCAAAATGCCAATGGAGAACTTTCCACCGCCGCATCCATTGCCCAGAAATTCAAGGCAGAACAGGTCTCCCTGGCTGTTGGCATTGCCACTCCCACAGCCCAGGCCCTGGTGGGAGCCATCAAAGACAGACCCGTACTGTTCTGTGCCGTCACCGACCCTGAGGGGGCAGGCCTTGTGGCCTCGGTTCACAAGGGAGAAAAATATGTCACCGGCACATCGGACATGACTCCGGTAAAAGAGCAAATTGCCCTGCTCAACCGCATTAAACCCATCAAAAAACTGGGGCATGTCTATTGCAGCAACGAAGCCAATGCTGTCACCCTGGCCGCCATTGCAAGGCAGGTGTGCAAAGAGATGGGCATCATTTTTATTGAAACCACGGTGACCAACTCCGCCGAGGTTAAACAGGCAGTGCAGACCATTGCCTCCCGGGTGGACGGCATCTATCTGAGCAATGACAACACCATTTTTTCCGCCCTGGGTGCTGTCACCGAAGTGGCCATGAAATATGGTATCCCGGTGATGTCCGCCGACCCAAGTTCTGCCGTGGACAATGATGTCCTTGCTGCCTGGGGATTTGATTATTATAAAATGGGGGAAAAAACCGGGCATATTGCCGCTGATATTCTCAAGGGAGCCTCCCCCGTGGATATTCCCACGGTGTACATGACCGATCCTTCGGATGTGGATATTCTGTTAAACATGGACGTGGCCAAAAAACTGGGGCTGAGCTTCCCCGATGATATAAAAGCCACGGCCAATAAAATCATTGAAAACGGTAAACTGACAGAACCGCTTAAAAAATAATCAGGAGTCACACAACAACCAATGATTGAAGGTATATTTGTTGAAGGATTGATCTATTCTATCATGGCATTGGGGGTGTTTTTCACCTTCAGAATCCTTGATTTTCCAGATCTCACAGTGGATGGTTCATTTCCCATGGGGGCGGTGATCATGGCGGCCTGTCTCCACGGCGGCATCCATCCCCTCACCGGGCTGCTGCTCTCCTTTTGCGGCGGGCTGACAGCCGGCGCTGTCACGGCAGCCATCCACAACAAACTCAAAGTACCCCATCTGCTGGCCGGAATTCTCACCATGACCATGCTCTATTCGGTGAACATCCGCATCCTTTCCAATCGGGCCAATCTGCCCCTGTTACGGGTGGAAACCCTTCTCACCCGGGTCCATGACTACACCCGGGAATTTATCCCCCCGGAATATGCCTCCCTTTTATTTTTCATCCTGGTGGTATTTATTATTAAAAAATTGCTGGATCTTTTTTTCATCACCGACATGGGACTTGTATTTGGTGCCCTTGGAAACAATGAACAGATGGTCAGGGTCCAGGGCATCAATCCTGCCACCCTGAAACTCATTGGTGTGGGGCTTTCCAACGGCCTTGTGGCCCTGTCCGGTGCCTTTGCCGCCCAATACCAGGGATTTGCCGACATTAACCTGGGCCAGGGCATTGTGGTCACAGGCCTTGCCTCTGTGATGCTTGGGGAATTTTTATTAAAATCAAACAAAATATCTGTCCTGACCCTGCGGGTGATCCTGGGAACCATTTTGTTCAAGGCCATCATGTATCTGGGGCGGTATTACGGCTATTATATCAACATGACCCCCAATGATCTGAAACTCATTGCCGGTATTCTGATCATCCTTTCCCTTGGGGCCACCAACTTCAAGGGCATTAAAAAGGGGAGCAGATCATGATTACACTTAAGTGTCTTACCAAAACCTTTAACAGGGACAGCGCCAGCGAAAAACAGGTGATCAAATCCATTGATATTCATGTGAACCCCGGGGATTTCATCACAGTGATCGGCAGCAACGGTGCCGGAAAGACCACCCTGTTCAATCTCATTTCCGGGGCCATATCCCCCACCTCCGGCAGCATCCTGATCCGTGGCAATGATGTCACAACCCTGCCCGAATACCTCCGGGCCAAAAACATCGGCCGCATATTCCAGGACCCCCTGGCCGGCACCGCCTCCAACATGACCCTGGAGGACAACATGATGATCACCTGTAAAAAGGGGTTCAAATGGCCAGTGATCAGCCTGAACAAAAAAATGCGGCAATTTTTTCAAAAAGAAGTCACCTGCCTGGACATGGGGCTGGAGTCCCGCATGAAGGAAAATGTCAGTACCCTTTCCGGGGGACAGCGCCAGGCATTGACCCTTCTCATGACCGTGTTGTCCCGTCCGGACATTTTATTGCTTGATGAACACACGGCAGCCCTTGACCCAAGGAATGCCACCATGGTAATGGCACTGACCCGACGGTTCATCATCGAAAAGAAACTGACCTCCCTTATGATCACCCACAACATGGGGCATGCCATTGAATTTGGAAATCGACTGATTATGATGGACGGGGGGGAAATTATAATTGATGTACAAGGGGACACCAAAAAATCGCTGACCATTCCAAAACTCATCGATATGTTTGGTTCCATCCGAAATAAAACCTTTGAAAATGACGAGGTCCTCCTCACAACTTGAAAAATCCGGGTTTAAACAACCCGTTTTTCCATACTTGAATTAAAGGATTAAACGCACCAATGAGCCAGAAACAAGAAAATAAAAACATTCGAAATATCGCCATCATTGCCCATGTTGACCATGGTAAAACCACCTTGGTGGATGCCATGTTCAAACAGAGCGGGGTGTTCAGACAGGGAAAAGAGGTGGATGACCGCATCATGGATTCCATGGATCTGGAGCGGGAACGCGGCATCACCATCTCCGCCAAAAATTGCGCTGTCATGCTGGGGGAGACCAAAATCAACATCTTGGACACCCCGGGCCATGCCGACTTCAGTGCCGAGGTGGAGCGTGCCCTTTCCATGGTGAACGGTGCCATCCTTCTGGTGGATGCCTCGGAAGGCCCTCTGCCCCAGACCCGGTTTGTGCTGAAAAAAGCACTGGAGGCCGGGCTTCGTATCATTGTGGTGATTAACAAGATTGACCGGGCCGATGCAAGGACCATGGAGGTGCTGGATGAGATCTATGACCTTTTCATTGATCTGGATGCCACGGATGATCAGATTGACTTTCCCGTGCTATATGCAGTGGGACGGGACGGCATTGCCAAAAATGAACTGGAGGATGATTCCCAGGACCTTCAGCCACTGTTTGATGTTATTTTAAATGAAATTCCTGCCCCCACCTTTGATCCGGCAGAGCCCTTTCAAATGTTGGTATCTGATCTGGGCCATTCCGATTACACCGGGCGTCTTGCCATTGGTAAAATTGCCAACGGTCGGGTCAGTTCCCGTGATGAATTGGTGCTCATCGGACAAGACAACACCCCCATGAAATTGAAGGTTTCCAGCCTTCAAAGTTATGACGGTGCATCCCTTGGTCCTGCCGATGTGGTGGAGGCCGGTGACATTGCTGTGGTTTCGGGAACTGACATCTTTGAAATTGGCGACACCATATGCACCAAGGAGTTTCCCAAAGCATTGCCCCGCATCACCGTTGATGAACCCACGGTGTCCATGATGTTCTCCTCGTCAGACTCCCCTTTTTCCGGTATGGAGGGCAAGCTTGTCCAGTCCAGTCGCATCAGGGAACGCCTGGAAAAGGAAGCCCTGGCCAATGTGGCAATCTCCGTTAAAGAAACCGTGGAAAGGGGCTCTTTTGTGGTCCAGGGACGGGGAGAATTCCAGATGGCCATTCTGGTGGAAACCATGAGACGGGAAGGATTTGAGCTTTGTGTGGGCAGACCCGAGGTGATTTATCGCACCGATGACAAAGGCCATAAAACAGAACCGGTGGAACGCCTTTACGTGGATTGTGAAGAGACTTTCACCGGTGTGGTCACAGAAAAACTTTCCATTCGAAAGGGACGTCTGGTGAACCTCTCCAACAAGCGGGGACGAGCCAACATTGAATTTTCCATTCCCTCCCGGGCCCTCATTGGTTACCGGGATGAATTTCTCACTGATACCAAGGGTACCGGTATCATGAACTCCATCTTTGATGGATATGAGGAGTACCGGGGGGATTTTCCCACCCGGCGAACGGGCTCCCTTGTCAGTGATAGAAAAGGAAAAGCCGTCCCCTATGCCCTTTACAACCTGGAACCCCGGGGGCGTCTCATGATTGTCCCGGGCACCCCTGTTTACGAAGGCATGGTGGTGGGAGAACACAGCAAGAGCAACGATCTGGATGTCAACCCCTGCAAGGAAAAGAAATTAACGAATATGAGGGCTTCGGGTAAGGATGACAGCACCACCTGTTCTCCGGTGAAACCCCTGACCCTGGAGCAGGCATTGAACTTTGTCAATGAAGATGAGCTGGTGGAAGTAACGCCTTTGAGTATCCGGGTTCGCAAAAAAATTCTTTCCCGTCAAAGACGGTATACCAACAGATAACTTCTTTATAACTCAACTTTCGGGCTTCATTTCAAAGCCGGCACTTTTAAATGTACCAATGGGGTCAGTGTGCCGACGGGGTCAGGCTTTTGTTATTGATGTTATCGACCAAGGCCTTTGCCAACGAAAAAAGCCTCGATAATGTCAATAACGAAAGCCTGACCCCACCACGATATGCGAACACCGAAAGTTGAGTTTATAACTGCCACGGGCAGATCTTATTCTGGCCTCGGTCTGCCCACAACGAAGCTTAAAATACACCTCTGATTTGCGGAGTATTTCATATAAAAACTGCCACGGGCAGCCCATAATGGCAAAAGATTTATCTGCGATAGCGTAATATTCTTCCTCGAAACGGTTGCACTAAGTATTCTGTGGCACCGGGTTTGGTCTGGGTGTGGGAATAACCCAATTTCACCATTTTTTTACTGAACTTGGCATGGTTTCCGCGTCCCGGGTCCACGATAATCACTTCACAGTTATTTTTTGCATGTTGATTGATAAAAAGAGATAAAATTTGTGCATGGTCTCTTTCATACAAAAGGTCACTGCCGATAATAAGATCAAATTGGCCCAGATCACTCTTTTCATCTTCCCAGCCGGTACGAACAAAGGGTATATTTTTTCCTTGATTCAGTTTGATATTCTCAAGAAGAAAATTTTCAGCTTCAGGATGGTAATCTGTGGCAGTGATATCAGCACAACGATGATTCAACAAAAGACTGGCCAATCCGATGCCACACCCCACCTCTAAAATTCGCTTTCCAGCGATATTAAAATCAAAAAGAAAATGAGATAATACCAGGCCGGAATCCCAGACAACGCCAAACAAGGGCCATGTTGCCGATGAAATTCCCAATTTCTCGGCGATACCATCATCATCACGGTATTGCTGATTGTCGCGTAAGGTTCGGACATGAATATCTACTTCATCAAACTCAATGGTTTGATAACAAATGCGTAACGATGACATAATATGCCTATGTTTTATTTCAAATATGTTAACTTATATGCTCAATGGTATCCAATAATTCAATATCTCCATCACAGGTGAAAATGACGCCCAGCGCCCCACCACCCACACGTTAGCGACGCTTTGAATCTCCAGTAAATAGCTTCTGTAAATTTTTAAAACAAAATCCAGATTATAGATTACAGGTCACGCCCAAGGACATCAGGCAGAATTTCATAATGATCAAAAGGAGGCATCACACAGGCCCCCTGGAAGAACTCCCGGGCCACAGCCACCATGTCCCGGGCATTGGACACCCCCTGGGCCACGGAATCCGAGGCACTGTGCATCTTTTTTCTAAGGGCTTCAGGCACAGCAATGCCTGCCACGCGCTCATGGAGAAAATCCGCATGCCTGGGGGTTCTTAAAGGCAAAATTCCCATGATAACGGGAATGTTCAAGTGGGCCACAGCCTGGGAAATTTCCTTTGCAGTGTCCCGGTCATAGATGGGCTGGGTCACTGCGTACTGCGCCCCTGCTGCCACTTTTTTCTCCAACCGTTTCACTTCCCGTTCCAGGCCGTTCACTTCGGGACGAAAATCCAGTACTGCACCGGTGTGAAGACCGGACTCCCGGGCCATGGTCACCAGCTCAAATACATTAACATCCTTAACATCAGACACGATTTTTCGATCTGCCATGGCCACAAAATCCCCGGTGGCAACCAGGACGGAAGAAACTCCCAATGCCTTGGCCCCCCACATCAGGGACTGGAGACTGATGCGGTTATGATCCCGGGTGGTGCAATGGAACACAGCCGGACGTCCGGTGCGCTGCTGAATCAGGGCACACAAAGCCATGGCGCACATGCGGGGTTTGGCAACAGGGTTGGTGGCCACGCTGAAACCATCCACAGGCAGATCCCCAAGCGCTTCCAAGGAGGTCAAAAGGGCTTCCGGATCATCCCCCCCCGGGGGCACCACTTCAATTGTGAGGATAAATTTTTCAAAATCCAGGTCGTTTACAATTACTTTTTCTGCATCATCAAATGTCCTGTTTTTCACAATTCACCTCCATGATTTTAAATTGAATTTTGATACCGTCTGAAACGGCTTTGAAACTCAAAGAAACGCGGGGTCTGCCATTATTGTATTTTCATTGTTCCTACCGGCGGCATGGCGATTAAACATCTTCATCCCCGGGTCCATTGAGGCTGAAATCCAGGCGAACCGTGGCCTTTCGCTGGGCAAGTTCTTTATCCAGCATCATAAGGCCCTGGGGACTGGGTCCAATGAGTTTAAGCTGATCAATGATGTCATGATCATTTTCCTCTTCTTCCACCTGTTCCGTCACAAACCACTGGAGAAAAATCCGGGTGGCATGGTCTTTTTCTTCCATGGCGGTTTCCATTAAATCATTTATGGAGGCCGTAATAAACTCTTCATGGGCAAGGGTTTTCTCAAACATGTCCATGGCGGATTCAAAGGAGGAAGCCGGGGCTTCAATGGCTTTCAAAATCACCCGTCCCCCCCGGCTGTGAATATAGTCATACAATTTCATGGCATGGGACATCTCTTCATGGTACTGCACCATGAACCAGTTGGAAAATCCCTTAAGACCCATATCTCCGGCATGGATGGACATGGACATATAAAGATAGGCAGAAAACATCTCTTTGTTCACTTGATCATTTAATGCGGTTTCCATTTTTTTACTGAGCATGTGCGGTTCTCCTCTAAATTTATAGTATTTTTTTACATGAAACTCCTGTCCAAAGGTCTGGAATCATATCAGCATGCGAAGGATGTCTGTTGCAACTTTTGGTTGGAAAACGAGTGCAGCGAATCCTTCCAGCTATTATTTACTCGTCAGTCATAAGTTCTCCAGTTTGACGCCACACAATGTGTTTCTTTGAAATTAACATATCCCATGTGGTATGAGAAATGAGAACTTCGGACTCATGAGTTATTTATTTACTCTAATTATATTAAGAGCGCATGTCAAATTTAAGATATAAGGCATTGCATTGCTCACAAATGTAAACATTATTCTCTTGACAAGACAGATACACACACATACTATCACAACGATTGCTTTTATTATCTTGATATTTGCTGATTATTTTTTGTAAAAAATTTCGGGAACCCAGAATGAAAACAAGGGCATTTCCTGTGAAATTTTACAGTGAGGCCCTTTTGGTGAATGAACACCAAAGCCAAAAATTTCGACCCTGCTTTTGCAAAATCCTCCGGCAACACTTTAATCATCCTCAGATAAAACAGCAAAATCGGGACAAACAGAGCAACAAATCTCCAAAACTTTTAAACTATTTTCCACCATGCCACCGGCATCTTTGGACCGGGGAACTTTTCCCAAGAGTCCTGCTTTTATAATGGATGATCCAACCGATCATCCGTGGCAGCCAACCTTTTACCAAAGGAGTAACACCATGGGCGTAAAACTCATTGAAACCACCCCTTCGGCCTATAGCTATCCTCTTCTTGTCAAAAACATCTTTAAAAATTCCCTGATACGATCCCCCGATCAGGAGATCATCTACCGGGACAAGATGAGATACACTTACCGGGATTTACATCGCCGGGTGGGGCAACTGGCCAACGCTCTTAGTGAGCTTGGTGTGAAACAGGGAGACACCGTGGCCGTGATGGATTTTGACAGCCATCGATATCTGGAATGTTATTTTGCCATTCCCATGATGGGTGCCGTGCTTCACACCGTGCACATCCGACTGTCACCGGAACAGATTCTCTACACCATCAACCATGCACAGGACGATGTGATTCTGGTGAACTCCGAACTTCTGCCTCTTTTGGAACCCATTAAAGATAAAATTGAAACCGTCAAAAAAATCATTCTCATCCAGGAGACTGACAAGGCCCCGGAAACAGCCATCCAATTTGACGACACCTACGAAAATATGGTCACCAATGCCAAAAAAGGGTATGAGTTCCCCGATTTTGATGAAAATGCCATGGCCACCACTTTTTATACCTCGGGCACCACCGGTAACCCCAAAGGGGTTTATTTCAGTCATCGTCAGCTGGTACTGCACACCTTTGGCCTCATGACCGGATTATGCGCCATTGACTCCCAGGCAGTGATGACATCCAAGGATGTGTACATGCCACTGACCCCCATGTTCCATGTCCATGCATGGGGCATGCCCTATCTTTTCACCATGCTTGGCAACAAACAGATCTATCCGGGACGCTATGAACCGGAAATGATTTTAAAGCTGGTGGTGGGAGAAAAGGTCACCTTTTCCCATTGCGTTCCCACCATTATTCACATGCTGGTGAACTCTCCTGTGGCGGATAAGGTGGATCTTTCCCAATGGAAGGTGGTCATTGGAGGCTCGGCATTGCCCAAGGGGCTTTGCAGTGCAGCACTTAAACATAAAATAAATCTCTATTCCGCCTATGGCATGTCAGAAACCTGCCCCCTCCTCACCATTGCGCACATCAAACCCCACATGGAAGAATGGAATGAAGATGCCTTGATTGACATCCGATGCAAAACCGGTATGCCCATTCCACTGGTGGACATTGAAATCATAGATCCCATGGGCAACCCTGTACCCCATGACGGTGTCCAGACCGGAGAAGTGGTGACAAGAACCCCATGGCTCACCCAGGGATACCTCCATAATCAGAGCAAAAGTGAAGAGCTCTGGGAAGGTGGCTGGTTACACACCGGCGATGTGGGCCACATTGACACCGAAGGGTACCTTAAAATCACCGACCGTCTCAAGGACGTGATCAAAACCGGGGGAGAATGGGTTTCTTCTCTGACACTGGAGGACATCATCAGTCAACATCCGGCAGTGAGTGAGGCAGCCGCCATTGGCATACCCGATGAAAAATGGGGAGAACGCCCAATTGTGCTGGTTGTACTTAAACCGGATACCCCTTCCCAGGGCCTGGAAGAGGAGATGAAAGCCATATTCATGGATGCCTTTAAAAAAGGCGAAATTCCCAAATATGGTGTACCGGATAAAGTACTTTTTGTGGATGAAATTGCCAAAACCGGTGTTGGCAAACTGGACAAAAAAGTGCTCAGAGTTCAATTCGCCGATTAATCCCTACCCAAAAAAAATTCTCCGGCAGAAGCATTGCCTTTGCCGGAGAAATCCGCCTCCCCGCCCCTCCTATATTCCAGTCTATCAGTTGATTAAAAGCAATGGGCAGCAATGGCGCTCCCCTGTTGCCACCCAAACGGCCAGAATAAGAATGAACCGCTTTTCAGGCTTGGCATTGACAAAAAAAGTCCGCTCATATATTAATTTTTATCTGTATCACTTTAAATTATGCCCCCCTGGAATTCCATTGACACCATAAACGGTCAGATGAATGTGGGCTGGAAATGATACTGCAACAATCAAATAGAAGTGGTTGACAGACCACATGTAATATACTGTCAAACGATATTTTTAACCCAGAAAATTAATTTTAACAAAGGGAGATGATGATCCATGTTGACAAAAATTTTTCCGTTTCTGCTGTGGTTTAAAGACTATGATGGGGACAAAATGAAACTGGATGTGGTGGCGGGTATCACCGTTGCCATGGTCCTTATTCCCCAATCCATGGCTTACGCCCAACTGGCAGGACTGCCTGCATATTACGGCCTGTATGCCGCCTTTTTGCCCCCCATGGTGGCGGCCCTTTTCGGTTCCAGTCGTCAGCTGGCCACAGGCCCCGTGGCTGTGGTCTCGCTGATGTCCGCAGCCTCCCTGGAACCCCTTGCCACGGCAGGAAGCGCCCAGTTTATTGCCTATTCCATCATTCTGGCTTTCACTGTGGGCTCATTCCAGCTGTTTCTGGGTGTTTTCCGGTTGGGACTTGTGGTGAATCTTCTTTCCCACCCTGTGGTTAACGGTTTTACCAATGCTGCTGCCATTGTCATTGCCTCTTCCCAGTTTTCCAAACTGTTCGGCGTATACGTGGATAAAGCAGGTCATCACTACCAGACCATCATCAACGTATGCAAGTCAGCCTTCCACTATACCCATTTCCCCACCCTTGGCATGGGTGTCCTGGCCATTGTGATCATGGTTGTGTTAAGGCGTTATAATCCCAGAATTCCCAATGTACTGGTGGCTGTGGCCGTTACCACTGTGTTGTCTTACTTCACCCATTTTAACAATGATACCTTTGTCTCTGTTACCCAGATTAAAAATCCTGAAGTTATTGAAATAATCAACGAGTTCAACCATGAAATCGCTGAAATTGAAAAACTGGGATCAGAACGTGCCATCTTGAACAATGAGATGAAGGCTGCCAAAGAAGAATCCAAGGCCCATGGCGGTCATTTTATCTCCAACAGAGAAATCGAGCTGAATCACCAACTGTCACTCCTCCAGGCAAAAATTGATCATGCCAAGGCCAAGGCCCATGAAAAACGGGAAACACTCAGACTGATTCATTTTTCCGTGGCAAAACAGGGGGGTGACACACCGGAATTTTACGTAGGCCCCGCCCTTCCGGACAACTCAGAAACCGATGGAAGAAAATGGCGCATCAAGATAGGTAATAAAGCCTTAAATATTGAAAGTTTAAAAATGATCGGCGGCGGTGCCGTTGTGGGGGATATCCCCAAGGGATTAAAAGTAGGCATTCCCAAGGCACCAGACAACACCTCCTACCTGGCCGCATTTATACAGCTGCTCCCCTATGCTGTGATTATTTCCCTTCTGGGATTCATGGAAGCCATTGCCATTGCTAAATCCATGGCAGCCAAAACAGGACAAAAGCTGGACCCCAACCAGGAACTCATTGGCCAGGGGCTTGCCAACATCATTGGCTCTTTTGGGCAAAGTTATGCCGTATCCGGTTCCTTTTCCCGCTCGGCGGTGAACCTCCAGGCCAATGCCGTCACCGGAGTATCTTCGGTTGTCACCAGTGTCATGGTGGCACTGACCCTTCTGTTTTTCACCCCGCTTCTTTATCATCTCCCCCAGGCAGTGCTGGCATCTGTCATCATGATGGCGGTCATCGGCCTTATCAACACCAAAGGTTTTGTCCATGCCTGGAAAGCCAAACGTTCCGACGGCATAATTTCCGTCATATCCTTTGTATGCACACTCTATTTTGCACCCCATCTTGAAGAAGGTATCATGGTGGGTGTGGCATTGACCTTCTTTTTGTTTATTTATAAGCACCTGAGGCCCAAAGTGGCCCTGTTGTCCATGTCCAAGGACAATACCTTGAAAAGTGCCATCAAATGCGGTCTTAAAGAGTGTGATCACATAGCAGTTGTGAGATTTGACGGTGCATTGATTTTCACCAACGCCACCTACCTTGAAGACAAGGTACTGGAATACATCTCTGAAAAGCCTGATCTTCTCCATGTGCTTATAGAATCCAGCGGCATCAACGACGTGGATGCGTCGGGGGAAGATGCCCTGTCCATTCTCATTGATACGGTGCGGGGAAGCGGTCGAGAGATCTCCTTTTGCGGACTCAAAGAGCGGGTCCTTGATGTCATCACCCGGACCAATCTGATCCAGAAAATCGGAGAGGAAAATATCTATCCTGAATCAGGTGCGGCCCTGTACCATATCCACAAGGCCATTCATGACAAAGGCGATTGTGTCTCCTGCCCCCTTAAAACCTGTAAGCCACTGGAGGATATTGCTGTTTCCTGATCCTGCCCTTTAACAGGTAGCGTCCCTCTTGAGTTTCTGATTCAGGAGGGACATTCACCAGATACCATTTGCCCAAAACATCAAAGGCCTTTCCCAAATCACTTTGGAAAAGGCCTTTTTTTTATATGAAACACTCAGCAAATCAGGGGTGTATTTCAAGTTTTGTTGTGGGCTGATCGAGGTCAGAATACGGTCTGCCCATGGCAGTTATATCGTATTTTTTTATAGCCCTCAATATCCTCCCCCTTATTTTTTCCATCCTTTCTATGGTTTAATGACAATGGTGGGATACAGCCCCTTTCTGGGTCCCTCGGGATAAGGTTGCAAAGTATTAAAAGAGATATATTGATTTTTCTGGGCATGGCCTTTTTTATCGCTGCCGTTGAAAAAGGCCCCATTGGCCTCCAGAATGTGATGAATGCGATCTTGAAAACCGGCAATAAAACTTGCACCATCCCCTTCAAAGAACATGTTGCCCATGGAAAGGCCACCATTTATCTTTGAAAATTTTTCAATGGAGATACTGTGATTTTTCAAATCTTTTGCAGATTTGATCATCCCCCACACAAGAGACCCTGCCGGTATTTCAAGGGGCTCTTTAATGTCAATGATGGTATGGGGCATGACAATGGAATCCTTGCCAATGGTCAGCCGACTGTCCGGACCGCCCTTTAAAAAGCTGTTAAATCCCACAAATACATTGGTACCCATATCGGCTTCAATGATCTTTGCTCCATGGGCCGTGACATTACACCCTTCCAGACGCGAATTGATGATATAACAATTTTCCTGGGCATTGGCACCTTTGCCCAGCCAGGCATTCTGTAAAAAAGCCCTCTGGGATACCAGTACATTCTCCCCGATATGGATGGGGGATTTGCTCACGGCATATCGATCCAGGGAAGCAGAGCTGGGCACTGGGATGGATTGTTCAATATTCACCACATCAAACACCCGCTGAAAAGCCTCTTTGCGATCCTCCACAAAATCAATGAGCTGTCCCTGGGGGGCAATTCCTGCTTTAAAATAAATATAATGATTTAACTCTTCCTGGGGATGGGTATAGATAAAATTAAATTCACCGGGAACCCGGACCCACACCGTTCCCGGTGCAATGTCAAGATGACTGATTTCTCCGGCCTGGACATAGGCAAAGTTGCCAATGACACTGTCTCTCATGGTGGTGAGATCCACTGTGGCAAAAGAGCCCAGAAAACAGCCGTCAGAGGGCGCACCATGGATATTGGCATAATTCATGGAGATGGTGTCTTTAATAAAAAATTCTTCCAAGGTTTCCGGATCATGGGAAAAATTGTGCACCAGGGTTTTAATGAGCAGACTGTCTGTGATCTCAATCTCTTCATCCCGGCTCACGGGAATTTCAAAGCCTTGATATTCAAAAAGATCTCCCGCCCTTTTAAGCTCATCGCCCCGGATATCACTTTTATATAAGAGCGAATTGGTGATGCGACACTGCCCCAGAAAATAACTGCCGGCAAGATTGGAATTTTTAAATTGAAAATTGAGACGATGATGGGGGGATATCCCAAAAAAAGCATAAAATTTAATCATCTGCTCAAAGGGGATAACGTTTTGAACATAAGGATTTACATCAAACTCCAGCTCCCTTAGATTGATATTGGCACGCTGGATAATCCGGTCATACAGCTTCTGTATCTCTTTCATGATTTATCCTCAAACTTTTTATCATCAGGTTTTTGATTTCATGGCATTGATCACGGCAGTGAACACATCGGACAATCTCAATACGCCAACGACTTCGTCATCCCGGGTGACCAGCATGGAAAGCCTTTTTCGCACAGACATCTGGTGCGCTGCCGTGGCAAGGGAAGTATTTTCATCAATGAAATCATTATCAGCAAGTTTTTTCATGAAATCTTCCACTTTCATCTGTAATGTTGTGGAGCTTGTGTACACATTTTCAATGGAGGTGTCATCCAGGCGAAGTTCTTCCCGCAACTGGGTGATAAAATTTGAACCAAACCCAAATTTACCCAGTTTATCAATATTTTTGACATCTTCTGTTCTGGGCTCCAATGCCCGGAGCATGTTAATCTGACTCAGCTTACCAACCACCTTTTCGTCACTATTGAGCACCAGCACTATCCAATGGGGATGGATGGAATTTTTCAAATCCACCTCAGGGGTTTCCAGGGCAAGAAGGGCTTCCAGAAATGTAGAACCTTCTGAAATGGTGGCATAATCGGAAATTGGGACCATTAAATCTTTTACAATATAATTCATCAAAAAATACTCCGATTGCAGGTTAATCAAGTTAAATCATCTTACTATCAGCGTTGCACAATATGATTCCAGAGCCAATTCAGTTTGACCATTTGATGACGGGACCGGCCAATTCTCTAAATTCCCTGAAATTTAAATTCTTAAAATAATCGATTTTTTCTACCATGTCTTTACTGTTATGGCAAGATATTGAAATTTTTGATCTTGATTCTTGTTTTTAACGTCTCTCCCCATTGAGAGGTTGCCAGCCATTGAGAAAATGGATATAACCTCCCCATGAAATCCCGCAATAACAAAAAAACCACCGTAAAAAAAAGAACCATCAATACCTTCACCCCCCATAAAGGTATTTTTTTCACGCTTTTTTTTACCTTGTTTGCCACGGTCACCGGCGTGGGCATTGTGGTGCCGTTGCTGCCGGTATATGCAGAACATCTCGGAGCCGCCGGCATCCAGGTGGGGCTTATATTCGGCTCTTTCTCCCTGTCGAGGACCCTGTTTCTTCCCTGGTTTGGGAAACTGTCGGACCAGAAGGGACGAAAAACCTTTATCCTCATGGGACTTGCCGGGTATACCCTGATGTCCATTGCCTTCATTGCCGGAGACTCGGTGACAGCCCTTATTTTCACACGATTTTTCCAGGGAATTGCCTCGGCCATGGTAATGCCCGTGGTCCAGGCCTATGTGGGAGAAATAACACCCCGGGGCAAGGAAGGCTACACCATGGGGCTTTTTAACATGTCCATGTTTGCAAGCCTGAGCATCGGCCCCATCCTGGGTGGGGTCATCACCGATGCCTGGTCCATGGATACAGCCTTTTTGTGCATGGGACTTCTGGCAGCCCTTGGCTTTGCCCTGAGTGCCTTTTATCTTCCCCCGGTGAGCCGGGAACCTGCCGCTGCCAGAGAAACGACACCCATTGCCTGGAAACTGCTTTTTAAAACCCCTTCCTTTGCCGGACTTTTTATTTATCGTTTTGCTTATACTGCCTGCATCTCCATCATCTGGTGCTTTATTCCGTTGTTTGCCCAGAATCGCTTTAATCTGTCCGGATCATCCACGGGTATTCTTGTAACCCTTGGCATCTTCATCAGTGGTCTTCTCCAGATCCCCATGGGAAAACTGGCCGACGCTATCAATAAACGATGGATGGTGATCATCGGGGGAATTTTGTGCGGAATAGCGTTCATGCTTATTTTCACCGCAGCCACCCACCGGGATTTACTCCTGGCAATATCGTTTTTTGGCCTGGGAGGGGGTATTTCCATGCCCGCCATCATGGCCATGGGGGTCATTCTGGGGCATGAAAAAAACTCCATGGCATCGGTGATGTCCATGTTAACCGTGGCGCACAGTGCGGGAATGATGGTGGGGGCCATGGGGGCAGGCGGGGTCATGGACTATTTTTCCCTTGAATATGCCTTTCCCTGTGGTACCATCCTCATGGCAACAGGGGTGATTCTGTTTTTTATATTCACCCGATCCCTTTCATTGATTCAAAAAAAGATATCTCCGGCAAGGCCCGGAGAACATGACATATAAGGATAACCTGATGCACCACAAACAAACATTATCGTTACAAGTAAATATTTGACTTGGGAATGTAAATGTTTGGGCAGTGCCCCATATTTGCCTGTTTGGAACTGCGTAGCATTCTATTTGCTAAGGTGAGCAGGCCAAAACGGATGAAGTTGGGGTACTGACCGAATATTTACCGTTACAACGAGGTGAATTCTGTTAAATAAACGCCTTAACCCGATGTTTTCAACATGGAGAAGCGCACAATGACCGTCCAGTCAAACTGCAAGGATTTGCTCAAAAAAATAGCGGACCTGGAAAAAGAACTCACAGATATTAAAAAAAATATTGCAAAATCTTACCAGGGTATATTTTCCCGCATGGGCACCCCCCATGAAAATAATTTATTTGAGATGATCATTGACAATGCACCGTTAATCATTGATGCCTTTGACACCCGGGGAAACTGCGTATTCTGGAATAAAAAAGGAGAGGAACTCCTGGGCTGGACAAAAAAAGAAGTGATCAAAAGCGATGATCCCCTGGCCCTTTTTTATCCAGATCCAACCTATCGTAAGAAAATTTTACAAATTATCCTGAAAGCAGACGGTAAATTCCGAAAATTCAGGCTTAAAGCCAAAAACGGTGACATGAGAATCCAGGAATGGGCCAACTTTAAATTTGGCGAAAACATTCACATCGCCTTTGGTATTGATATCACTGAAAAACAAAAAACCGAAAAAGATCTTGAACAGAGCCATTATTTCATCAAAACCCTGCTCCAGACCATTCCCAATCCTGTTTTTCACAAAAATGCCCAGGGCAGATACACCGGTTGCAACACCGCCTACGAGGAGTTCATGGGTATCCCGGAAAGAGAATTAATGGGTAAAACAGTGTTTGAAACGGCCCCTGAACATCTGGCCCAAAAATATCACGAACACGATACCGCTCTTCTGAAAAAACCCGGGAAAAATCATTTTGAAACCCAGGTGACCCAGATGGATGGAACACTCAGTGACATTATTATTGACAAAGCATCCATCATCAATTCCAAGGGAGAAATCACGGGTATTGTGGGGATATTCACCGATATTACCCACCGAAAACAGATGGAAAGGGCATTGAAAAAAAAGGAGGCACGTTTTCGGGCCTTTACCCAGGCCATTCCAGATATTTTGTTTATCTTTGATGAAGACGGCCGCTACATTGAAATTTTCACCAGTGCATCGGAACTTCTTTTTGATGAACTGACAGTATTAAAGGGAAATTATATTAAAAACACCTTGCCCACGGAGGTGGCCAGACAGCATATGCAGGTGATTGAAAAAACCATCCAGACCCAGAAAAGCCAGTTTTTTGAATATGCCCTGGATGTGCCCAAGGGCAGGTGCTGGTTTGAAAGTCACACAGCCCCCATCATGGGCCTTGAAGAAGAAAAATACTTTATTGCATCATCTGTAAGGGATATCACCGATCGAAAGCTTGCAGAAAAAGAAATTAATGAAAAAGAACGTCTGGCAGCCGTCATGGAGACCGCCGGGGCTGTGTGCCATGAATTAAACCAGCCTTTGCAGATCATATCCGGATGCTGTGAACTGCTGGCAGATGTCCATGGCCTGGATGCCAAGGTCCAGCGCAAAATAAATATCATCATGAAAGAGAGCCGGCGCATGGCAAAGTTAAATCATAACCTGATGAACATCACCAGCTATAAAACCAAGTCATACCTGAAATCAAAAATAATAGATATCAAGGGTGCCACAGAAGCATAGCAGGCACTTTTTTAACAATATCACAACGCCGCCAATGGCAGGATCAATTCCCTTTGCGGCGGATAAAGGAAAATATATTTATCATGTTAATCATCGGCAGTTACAATGATCTTGTGGTGGAACGGGAGGTTTCATTTGGATTTTACCTCAACCCCAAAGAGGATGAGGTATTACTCCCTGGAAAATATGCCCCCAGTGGACTCAAACCCGGGGATACCATCACGGTATTTGTTTATACGGATTCAGAAGATCGACCCATTGCCACCACCCTTACCCCCCGGGCTGTGGTGGGGGAATTTGCCTGCATGACCGTGGTGGACACCACAAGTTTTGGGGCCTTTCTGGACTGGGGCCTTGAAAAGCATCTTTTGGTACCGGCGGACGAAATGTCCCCCCGGCTGAGAAAGGGAGAACGCCATGTGGTCAAGGTGTGCCTGGACCCGGAAACCCAGCGGGTGTATGCCACGGCCCGCATTGAGCAGAATTTAAGTAAATACAAGGCCGGTATATCCCGGGGGGACGGGGTGGACCTCTTGATTTACCGCATCACAGATATGGGCTACCAGGCCATCATCAACAACAGTCACAGCGGTATGCTGTACAAGGCCGACACCATTCCCCCGCTTACCGTGGGGGATAAAACCAAAGGGTTTATCCATAAAATCAGGGAAGACGGAAAGATAGATCTGGTGCTCAAGCAGCCCGGTTATGCATCGGTGTCCGGCTCCAGCGACATTGTTCTTGATATTCTTGAAAAAGCAGGGGGGTTTCTCCCCTGCCATGACAAAACCAACCCGGAAATTATCAGAAAAACCTTTGCCATGAGTAAAAAAGAGTTTAAACGATCCATTTCCCGGCTCTACCGGGAGAGGGAAATTACCATTTCATCCACCGGCATCACCCGGAAATATTCTGATGCTCAGGACGAAGCAGATCATTCACCGATTTCACCGGATTAAAGGTGGAAAGGGGCACTTCCACAAACACCGTGGTCCAGAACGCCATGGAGCCATTCCACAATCCTGGAAGTTCCATGGCTTTAAGCTCCTTTCCCTGGCTGGATTTCATGGTGATGAAGCCGCTGTTATAATCGGCATAGTCATTTAAATTAAAAGGATTTCCCTTGTAATCCCGTACGCCGCACACCAGGTCCACAGGATTAAAATGGGTGGAAGAGGAAAGAATCTGTGCCTGGATGGGATCGTCATCATCCACCTGGGACGATTCCACAATTTGAAGGGAACACCCATATTTTCTGTCCCTGGCCCAGAAAGGCCCTCCTCCGGGCTCCCCAAGATTTTTAACCATGCCGCACACCCGGATGGGTCGGTTAAAAAGAGAAAATAAAGTGGACAATTTTTCCGATGCTTTCATAAGATTAAAATCATCCGGCAATGTCAAATGAAGTGTTTCACGGGCAAACCCAACCATTTTCTCCATGGCATCAACGGAAACTTTCCTGCCCTTTTCCAGAAAACCAAGGTACTGAAACACCTGATTCTGCAAATGAATTAAATAACCGCACAGCAATGCTTTCCAGGTGATGGTATCGCCCCGGTGGCAATCGGGAACCACATTATCAATGTTTTTAATAAATACAATGTCCGCACCAAGATCATTGAGATTTTCCAAAAGGGCACCATGGCCCCCCGGTCGGAAGATAAGTTCATCATCCAGGGAGCGAAATGCCCTGTTTCTCATATCCACGGCAATGGTATTAGTGGATTTTTTCTGTGTGGAAAAGCTGATATCAAAGGATTGACTGTTGTGCCGGTATCGATGTTTTACCGATGCAATGTGATCTTTTATGGCCTGTTCATGGACCTTGGAAACGGTATAATGAATGGGAATGGGCATTTCAGAACTCCGGGACTGGGCCATGGCCTCTGCCATGTGTTCCTCAAAGGCGGTGCGGGGGTGATCATCATAATTATGGAATTGAATAAGTCCTTTGGGTTTTTCCCCATAACCAAGCCCCCAGTGCTCCAGAACCCCCCCCAGGATTTTCCGGAACGCCCCCTTTTTCCGAAGTGTTTCCATGTTATACCCCTTCCGGGCCAGGCAGGACGAAAGCCCATCATAAAAAGCAAATTTATCAATGGATTCAATAAATTCAAAGAATAGTTTGTAATCTGCATTCTCTTTTGCCGCTGTGGCAATACTTTCCCGGGTGAGGGGATTATTGGAATTATACACAGACAGCAACGCTTTAAACATACGGGTGGCGGCACCGGATGCCGGAACAAATTTTAAAATACGATGGTCATTCAAAGCCTGGCTGTAACATTCAAGATAGGTGTCAAACAGATTCTCAGCAATTCTGTCAATGCCGTCTCCGGGGGTGCAGGGACGCACAAGGGAGATAAAGGAAAAACCCTTATCAAAAATCTCCATTTGAGAAATAATTTTTTCTTCAGGGATACCGCTTGAAATCAATTGTTCGATATTTTTTTCAGTTTCGCGAATTTTATCTTGGAATGTCTTCACAGAATTTATCTCCTCCACAGTTAAGAATCAAGTCATTGGTTCTCCCCCGGGCCATTGGCGGATAAAAACATACCGGGATGTATATTTTTTTTATTCGTATTCAAGACAGCCCGTTTCCATGCATGGAAACACGCCATACAAAAGACGGGTAAAAAACAACCGAGTCGGTATATCCTTTGACAGAAACAGCCCTGTTGATTCATATCTTTATGACACAAGTGTGTCAAGGGCATAACCTGCCACGCGATTCTTTCCACACAGTCACAACAATCCGTAATAAAAGCACACCCACCAAACAAAAATCCCCCCAAAAGCACATTTGTCTTTTGGGGGGATTATTTTATAAACACAAAATTCTCAGGAAGCTTTTTTAACGGTGACAAAATGCTCCTGCATGGCAACGGCACCACCGGCCTTGTCCCATTTTTCAAGACCGCCTTTCATCAGTTCATGGTCGGCAACCCCTTTGCCAAAGGCCCGGGATTCCACCGGCAATTTATGCCCGAACCCGTGAATCATGAAAACACAGTCCCTGTGAATAACATCGGTTACATTGGCACCGGTCACCGCAGAATACCCATTGGAACTGACCTCCACGGAATCTCCGTCCCGAATACCCATTTCCCGGGCCACATCGGTATGAATCCAAACAGTGTTGGTGGGCATCATCTCATGGAGAAGGGGGTTGTTCACTGTATGCCCCTGGGTGTGCAGGGCGCAGCGGCCAAAAACAACCCTGAAACGCTTTTCTCCATCTGTATTGGTATCCTGGTCCGGGTCTTTATAAGGCGGCAGGGAATCTATATCTGCCTTGGAAAGCTTTTCACTGATGACTTCAAGTTTTCCCGACGGAGTTTTCCAGGTAAAAGAATCCATGTCATGATAAATAGGATCTTTGGTAAGGGGAACCTGTGCCCCGTTATCAAAATCGTCAATGGTCAGACCGGTTCCCTGGAGCTGGTAGTTCCAGATCTCTTCAATGGTTTTAAATTCTCCCAATTTGCCTGCGTCCAGCTCCCGGGCCAGACCGGTGAAAATCTCCCAGTCGGCCAGGGAATCATACCGCGGCGCCAAAGCCCTTTTTCGCATGAAAAATTTAGGTTTAAGGCCACCTTTATGGGCAATGATGCTTTCCCGTTCAAGATAGGTGGACAGAGGTAATACCACATCAGAGTGCCATGCAGTATCACTCCAGGAAAAGGTAATGGAGACCAGCAGGTCCAGGTTCTCAAATATTTTTTTCTGGGCCTCGGGATCAGGCAGTGCCATCAACGGGTCATGGCGAAAGGCAATATAGGCCTTCACCGGATAGGGCTCAGCCGTTTCAATGGCTTTAAATGCCAGATGAAGCAGCCCCGGACCGGCATCAAAATGGTTGTACTTCCACCCCACCCCGTCAGCTCTTTTTTCATCGGGTTTGGGATAAAGATCGGCAAGGGCAGTTAATCCCTTTTGATTGCAGTCTTTGGCTTTATTGGTGATGGCAAGGCCACCCTTGGCCCCCAGGGAGCCCAGGAGTCCGTTAATAAGATAAGCGGTGCGACTCACATAAAAAGAGTCTTTAAACCGGGCCGTATTCCAGCCCGGATGCCACAACACCCGGGGCGCTGCCTTGGCAAGTTCCCGGCAAAAGACCAGCAGCCGATCCGGATCAATGTCACACACCTTGGCGGCCCATTGGGCTGTATAGGGTTTCACAAATTCTGCCAGGGCGTCAAAATCCTTGAAATGGCGTGACACATAGTCTGCATCGTAGAGGTTGTGGGCAATGAGGGTGTTTATCACCGCCAGATTAAACCCATAATCTGTTCCAGGTTTGACCAGAAAAAAATTATGTGCCTTGGATGCCGTCACCGTGGAACGAACGTCAATGACAGACAGCCTGCAACCGTTTTCCATGGCAGACATCAACTGATTTACTTCTCCCACGTTCACAGCTTCAAAAATATTGCGACTCTGGAGTATCACATGTTTTGCATTTTTAAGATCATAACTGACGCCCTTTCGGCCCAGCCCCATCACCGATTGGGCTGCATGGTGAACGTTCCGGGCGCAGGAAGCATCATGGTTGCAATAGTTGGGGGAGCCGATGCTTCGCATGAAAGCTTTGTGAAGATCGGGAAAGGGCCCCCCCCGATCGGACATGAGCACACTTTTGCTGCCATACTCTGCCATGATATTTTTAAGTTTATCTCCCACATAGGAAAAAGCCTCTTCCCAGGTGGCTTCACGCCATTTACCCTCACCCCGCTCTCCCACCCGGATAAGGGGTTTCTGGGGTTTTTCAGGATCATTTAACAGGCCGACCCCTGCGGCCCCCCTGGGACACACGGAGCCATCCAGGCCGCCGGGACGGCTTCCCTCAATGTTAACCACCTGACCATTTTCAGTGAAAACCTCGATGGGACACCGAACCGTACACATACCGCAAATGCTATAAGTTTTCTCCATGCGTTTTTATAAACCTCCCATGTGAACCACGCACCCGATGCTGCCTTGCAGCTTTAAAACGCACGATTCAACACTGTTTTATGGATTTGCCAAACCAAATCCAATACTGATTTCAAAGAGTGGGGACTCTTAAGAGCCAATTTAAATTTTCATTTTTTATAAGCAATTTCCATACCGACACAACAAAGATAGAAATTCCCCATAGATTTACGGAGTGTTTCATATAAAACTGGCATGTTTTGGCGGGCACAACGAATATAGGGTCGTAGACGCGAAGCCAAATGATATTATACCGCCGCCCCCCCGATGGGCAATGGGTCCGGACCGGAACTGTAGACAGCTCAATTGTCCGGTTCCTATTACCCATCGGGGGGGCGGCTCTGCTGAGGTTGGCCTGGAGGCTGCATTGTATATAACTGCCATGGACAGACTTTGTTTTAATCCGGCTCTGTCCACAACAAAACTTGAAGTATGTTCCTGATTTGCGGCGTAATTCATATAAAAAGAACCGCAACAGACGGGCCTCATATTATATGAGGTTTATGGATGCCCCATATGCAATAAAAAAGATGCAACGCAATAAAAAAAATGCGTCGCATCTTTAAAAGAACTGCCACGGGCAGACTGTATTCCGCCAGTGGCGGTTATAGAGAGGGGTGCAATAAAAATTTGCCCCCTGGATTATACCTGCCGGACCATAAAACCCCAGAATTCGATATTTGTTGTGTCTGTCAGGGTAAACACTCTTCAATTTGATCTATAAAACGACTTTTATTTGCATACTGCCCCTTACGATAGCTGGCATGGGTCAGATAGAGGAAACGTTCGGCCCGGGTCATGGCCACATACATAAGACGTCGCTCTTCCTGTAATGCCTTGGCACCGGCATCCACAGAACGCCAGTGGGGGAAAAGCTTTTCTTCACACCCCACCACAAACACTGTATCAAACTCAAGCCCCTTGGCTGAATGGATGGTTAAAAGTGCCACCCCGGATTCAGGTTCATCTTCATCATTGGTGTCCTCCCGGATCAGGGCTGCCTCTTCAAGGTACTCCAGAATATCTGATTTTTCCCGGGCCGCATATCTGAGTTGCTCCAGGTTTTCTTTTTTGGAGATAAATTCCCCTTCGGTTTTAAGCTTTTTTTTCAGATATCCATAATAATCCGTTGCATCAATGACACGGTCAATGGCCTCATCCGGGGTCAAATCCCGAATATCATCCAGAAGGTCCAGAAGATCAGATAAATTTTTATGAACCTTTGGCGTGAGCACCCGATCTTTCACCATGACCCGGGCACATTCCTGCAACCCCATGCCCTGCTCTTTAAGGGCACCGATTTTTTTCACCATGGCAGGTCCTATGCCCCGTTTGGGGGTATTGATCACCCGATCAAAGGAGACATCATCATTGGGAAACTGGGCTGCACTTAAATAAGAGTTGATATCCAGAACTTCCATTCTCTCAAAAAAACCCTGGGCACCCATGAGGCGATAGGGGATCTTAAACAGCCGAAACGTTTTCTCAAAGGCAAGGGAACAAAACTTGGTCCGGTACACCACTGCCATTTTATCAAAGGGAATGCCATCTCCATGGGCATTAAGGGCCTTGGCCCGGGCCGTTACCCACTGGGCTTCTTCGGCATCGGTGAAAAAATCGTGGATCTCCACCGTGCCCCCCCGTTTTTTGGAAAAACATTTTTTTTCCATCTTGTCGGCATTAAAATCAATGAGGCCGTTGGCCACTTGGACGATCTCATCTGCGGAGCGGTAATTTTCCTCCAGGCGGAAAATCCTGGCATTGTCATATCGCTTGGGAAAATCGAGAAAATGGTTGACATTACTGCCCCGGAATCCATACACCGCCTGCCAGTCATCCCCCACACAAAAAAGATTGCCATGGCTTCCCAAAAGCAAGCGGGTGAGCTCATCCTGAAGATTATTGGTATCCTGGTACTCATCCACCAGAATATGGGTGAACAATTGTTGATAATGCTTTCGGATGTCAGCATGATCCCTTAAAATATCCCGGGTTTTCAACAAAATATTATCAAAATCAACACTGTTGGCTTCCAACAGTTTTTGCTCGTATTTTGCAAATATATCCGCCACTCTTATCCCTGCAATGTGGGATTTAAAATCAAAATAGCTTTCCGGATTTCCGCTGTTTTTTGCCCGGGAAATGGCGGAAATAAAATTTGAAGCATGTTTTTTATCAAAATTACTTTCCACCAGAGCTTCGGTGACCAGTTTTTTCTGCTGGTACACGGAACATATCTGTATGGGCTCCCCATAGCCCAGCAGGTGACAATGTTTTTTAAAAATCAAGAGACAGGCAGAGTGATAGGTGCGCACCCAGGAAAATTTTGAATATCCCATGCCTGTGAGCTTGTAGAGCCGATTTTTCATCTCTTCGGCGGCTTTATTGGTAAAAGTGATGGCAAGAATTCGACCGGGGTCTTGACCTGTTTCAATCAAGTGCAGAATCTTTGCAGTCAATGTCCTTGTTTTGCCGGACCCGGCACCGGCAACCACCAGGGCCGGAGAACCGGAATGATTCACCGCGTTTTGCTGTTGTTGTGATAATTCCATGAACGGTTTATAGCTCCAAATTGAAAAACAGTGCCTGGAAATTACACCGGACACTGTTTTTTTTTATATGAAATACTCCGCAAACCGGGGATGTATTTCAAGCTTTGTTGTGGGCAGACCGAGGTCAGAATAAGGCCTGCCCGTGGCAGTATTAGATAATAAAACTTCCGGGCAACCTCAGCAGAGCCGCCCCTCCGACGGGTAATAGGAACCGGACAATTGAGCTATCTACAGTTCCGGTCCGGTAGGAGGGGCGGCGGTATAATACCATTTTATGGCATCTTTCATATGCCCCCAAAAGTAGTTGACACTTTTTTATCAAGTTTTTCCGAAAAATGGGTATACCTTTCTGAAAAGTGTAAACTGAAAAATGAAGATGCCCATTTCCTATATTTGTTGTGTCCGCCAGGACATATGGGTTAGAAGAAATTCAATTCAGGAGGCAATAATTTTCTTCAACTCGGTTTCAACTTTATTTCGAATTTCATCCAGACGTTCCGAAGAGTCGGCCTCAAACCGAAGCACCAGGGCCGGCTGGGTATTAGAGGCACGCACAAGCCCCCATCCTCCCTCAAAAAGGGCACGCATGCCGTCAATATCAATGACCTCATACCCTTTTTTAAACAAATCCGTGATCCGCTGCACCACATCAAACTTGATATCATCGGCACATTCCACCCGGATTTCCGGGGTGGTAAAGGTCTTTGGAAGATCCTCAATGAGCTGGGAAACGGTTTTACCGGAATTAACCATGATTTCCAGAAGACGCAAGGTGGCATACAAGGCATCATCAAACCCCAGAAAACGATCACTGAAAAAGATATGACCGCTCATCTCCCCTGCCAGGGCCGCGTTTTCCTCTTTCATCTTTTTCTTGATCAAAGAGTGCCCTGTGCGCCACATGATGGCACGCCCCCCATGTTTTTCAATGTCATTGTACATGGTCATGGAGCATTTCACCTCGGAAATAAATGTGGCACCTGGCTTCCGGGAAAGGATCTCCCTGGCAAATATCACCATGAGTTGGTCCCCGTAAATTATCTCTCCGTTTTCGTCCACCACACCAATGCGATCCCCGTCTCCATCATACCCAACCCCCAGATCAAGTTTTTTATCTTTTACAAGATCAATAAGCTCCAGCATATTTTTTTTCACCGTGGGATCAGCTTCATGGTTGGGAAAATTCCCGTCCATATCGCAATAAAGCTCATGCACCTCACATCCCAATGATTTCAACACCGGAAGGGCGGTTACACCACCGGTACCATTGCCTGCATCAATGCCAATGCGTATTTTTTTATCAATGGATACATTTTCTTCAAGGTAGGCTTTGTACGGGGTCACTACGTCCACCTGCTCAAGGGAACCCTCTCCCTGCACAAACTCACCGCTGTCAATAATCCTGCGGATATCCTGGAGCCCCTGGCTGTGGATGGAATCAAACCCACTCATCAATTTAAACCCATTGTATTCCGGAGGATTGTGACTGGCAGTAACCATGCCCCCACCCTGGGTTTGACAATGGTGAATGGAAAAATAGAGCACCGGCGTGGGGCAAACACCAATATCAATGACATCACATCCGGTGGAGAGAATTCCCTGGATAAACAGACGGGCATAATTTTCACCGGTCACCCGGCAATCCCTGCCCACGGTCACTTTTTTATTTCCATGGTGGTTTAAAAGCGTTCCATAGGCCTTTCCAATTTTAATCACATCCTCATCATTAAAATCTTCACCTGCCACACCCCTTATGTCATATTCCCTGAAAATTCCCGGATTCATGCAGCCTCCTTAAAAGCCTTGGTTTTATGTTTAAAAATTATTTTTTTTTATATAAAAAGGCAGCCTCCAAGGCAACCTCAGCAGAGCCGCCCCCCGACGGGCAATAGGAACCGGACAATTGAGCTGTCTACAGTTCCGGTCCGGGCCCATTGCCCGTCGGGGGGCGGCGGTATAATACCATTTGGCTCTGCGTCTACGACCCTATATTCGTTGTGTCCGACAGGACATGCCCGTTTTATATGAAACGCCACCCAAAGCATTGCAATGATTAGAGTTTCAAATTTCGTTGTGGGCAGGTCAAATCCCAATATGATCTGCCCATGGCAGTTATATGAAATACTCCGCAAATCTGTGGAGAATTTTTATCTTTGTTGTGGGCAGAACCGGATCAGAATACGGTCTGCCCGTGGCAGTTGTACGATCAACAAATATGTCCGGCAATGATGGCAACAATTCCCAGTGCCCAGCAATAGGGAGCAAAGAGATGCAATCTGCCCTTTCGAACAATGCGCATCAAAAAAATCAGGGCGCCATACCCCACAACAAAAGCGATGACTGTGCCACAAAGGGTGGCTCCCAGATCTATGGAAGAACCATGTTGCATGAAATCCTTAATACTTAAAATTTCCGCCCCCACAATGGCCGGAATGGACAGTAAAAAAGAAAACCGTGCCGCAGTTTCCCGGTCAATGCCTCCAAAAAGCCCTGCGGAAATGGTTGCGCCGGACCGGGAAATACCGGGTATTACAGCCAATCCCTGGCACAACCCCACCAACAACGCCCGTTTCATTCCAAAGGTCATGACACCGTCTCCTTGTGGGGCAACATGGCGGGTCATCCATAAAAAGGTGCCGGTGACAAGGAGCATGCACCCCACAAAGGATACCGAAGAAAATAAGGTATGAACATACGGTTTAAATCCCAGCCCCAAAAAGGCCGTGGGAATGGACGCAACAATAATTAAAAAAGCCAGTCGAACATTTTCATCTGTTTTGACTGTCTCCAGAAACTCTTTTCCGGAAAAAATCAGCTTAATCAGTTCAAACAGTGAAATGAGCATGCGTTTAATATCCTGGAAAAAAACAACCACAACGGCCAGCAATGTACCCATATGGAGGCTGACATCAAAAAACAACGCCGGTTCTGTGATACCGAAAAAAGATTGGCCCAGTGCCAGGTGCCCGGAACTGCTGACGGGTAGGAATTCGGTGAGTCCCTGTAGAATGCCAAGAATAATGCCCTGATAAATTTCCATTTTTTCTCCGATTGCTGCTTTATTTGAATCAATACTGCTGAGGTTGCCTTGGAGGCTGCATTGTATATAAAACTGCCACGGGCAGACCGTATTCTGAACCCGCTCTGCCCACAACAAAACTTGAAAGACACCTCTGGTTTGAGAGGTATTTCATATAAACCGCCACGGGCAGACCGTATTCTGATTCGGTTCCGCCCACAACAAAGTTAGAAATACTCCCCGGGATTGCGGAGTATTTCATATAAAAAAGAATGCTCATAACAAGCTTACTGACTTCCATGACGTTTTATCTGTTTGAACAAAAAAAATCAAGAAGGAGCATGCTTAAAAACCCTTCATTTCAAGTCCTCCCGGGCTTTTATGCAATCCTTGCCAGCCTTGAGCACGAATTTTAATCTGCATCTTTGTCACAAAGCCCTTGCCACATTAAAGTAAACAATTTATACTCCACAATGATACACAATGGGTTTCATGATTTCAGCCACCCCAAAGATTCCAACTACCAATATAATACGTATCATCTCTGTCACAAATAAATATAACGACCACGGCCATATTGTATTTTTTATAAAAGATTGATCCAGATCAAATTTTTTTCGCCAAAACTGCTTTATAGTGATCATCAGAACAAGCTCAAAAAAAGCACCCTAACCAAATAAAAGGAGAGCGACCATGTTTTGTTTTCAATGTCAGGAAACTGCGAAAAATATCGGATGCACCGTAAAAGGCATGTGTGGAAAAGAAGAAGAGACAGCCAATCTCCAGGATCTTTTGATCTTTAACCTCAAGGGTATTGCCGTTCTTGCCCAGGCACTGAAAGCCAATGGGAAAAAAACAGACAATGAAGTGGGTCATTTTGTATCCAAAGCCCTTTTCACCACCATCACCAATGCCAATTTTGATGATGACAGTCTTGTGAAATGGGTGGATCAATCCCTGACCTGCAAAAAAGCGTTGTCCACAAAACTTGATGACGACATTCTGAACACCCTGCATGCGTCAGCCACCTGGTTCTGTGACAATGTGGCTGATTACCGGGAAAAAGCCAAAACCGTGGGGGTTCTTGCCACGGAAAACGAAGATGTGCGATCCCTGCGGGAACTTTTGATCATCGGCATCAAGGGTATTGCCGCCTATGCTGATCATGCCGCCGTCCTGGGTGTGGAAAAGGATGAAATCTATGATTTTATTTTAGAAGCTCTGGTCTCCACCACCCAGGATCTTTCAGTGGATGAAATGGTGGGCATGGTGATGAAGGCGGGTGAGTGCTCGGTTACCACCATGGCAGCCCTGGATGAAGCCAACACCGGTGCCTATGGCAATCCTGAAATCTCCCAGGTCAATATCGGTGTGGCTGACAACCCCGGTATTCTCATCAGCGGCCATGATTTAAAAGATATGGAAGAGCTGTTAAAACAGACCCGGGGCACAGGGGTGGATGTGTACACCCATGGCGAAATGCTGCCGGCCAACTATTATCCCGCCTTTAAAAAATATGATCACCTCAAGGGTAACTACGGCAGTTCCTGGTGGAAACAAAATGATGATTTTGAAACCTTTAACGGTGCCATCTTAATGACCACCAACTGCATCATTCCCATTAAAAAGAAAAACACCTACCAGGATCGTATCTTCACCACCGGCGTGGTGGGTTATCCCGGGCTTACCCATGTGGCAGACCGTGCCGACGGAAAGAGCAAAGATTTTTCCGCAGTCATTGATCGGGCCAAAAAATGCGCCCCTCCCACAGAGATTGAAACCGGCACCATTGTGGGTGGATTTGCCCACAATCAGGTGATGGCCTTGGCAGACAAGGTGGTGGATGCCGTTAAATCCGGGGCCGTTAAGCGCTTTATTGTCATGGCTGGCTGTGACGGCAGGCAAAAAGGGCGGGGCTATTTCACTGAAGTTGCACAAAAACTGCCAAACGACACCATCATCCTCACCGCAGGCTGTGCCAAATATCGTTACAACAAGCTCAATCTTGGCGATATCGGCGGTATTCCCAGGGTTCTTGATGCCGGTCAGTGCAATGACTCTTATTCCCTGGCCGTCATTGCACTGAAGCTTAAAGAAGTGTTTGAACTTGACGACATTAATGATCTGCCCATCTCCTTTGACATTGGATGGTACGAGCAAAAGGCTGTGGCTGTACTTCTGGCCCTCTTGTTCCTGGGGGTTAAAGGTATCCGGCTTGGGCCCACACTTCCGGCCTTTGTTTCCCCCACTGTTCTTAATGTATTGGTGGAAAACTTTGATATCAAACCCATTGGGGATGTGGACGAAGACATAGCAGCCATGATGCTGGGAAAATAACGCTTCCATCTTTACCATAATTTAATTTAACTGGCCCACAGGGCGGGTTGCCCGGTTTTTTAACCGGCGCACACCTGCCCATTGGTGGTTTGGTCTTCCAAAAAATCATGGATAGCAGGGAGGGAGAAATCAATATGTCCAACTATGCGCTTCGACTGATTGCAGTGGCCACTACCCTTGTTGTGGCCACGGGTATCGGATTTGTGGTAAAGGCCCAGCTCATTCCAGATTCCTTTGGGAAATATGGCCATTACCGGGCAAATGCCATTGACGAAGAGGTTCAAAGACCCATCCGCCACGGCACCAATACATCCTGCCTTAAATGTCATACCTATGAGGCGGCCATCCACCTCAAGGGCCGCCACAACACCATCTCCTGCGAATTCTGCCACGGCACCTATGCCGATCATGTCAGCAACGGTAAAAAATCCGGCACTCTGCCAGTGAAAAAAAACACTGAAATCTCCACCTTGTGTCTTCGCTGCCACAACACAGAAATCAAGGCCAGATCCCAGGCAGTGATTAAAACCGTTGCCATGCCCCAACATCTTGAATCCCAGGAAGTAAAACTCACCCACACCTGCAACCAGTGCCACCATGTCCATGCACCGCTTAAATACATCAACCGGGCAAAACAGATAACAGGATTAACGGAGGCGGAATCATGAAAATTGAACAGGCACCGCCACAACTCAACCGCAGAGCCTTCATCAAAAAAGTGTTAAAGGGCAGTGTCACAGGTTCGCTGCTTCTGATCTATCCCATGGGCGGGGGCGATGCCCTTGACATGCTCCAGCCCTCCACCATGCCTGATATGCCGGAACAAATTCCAGGCATCCGGGGCAAAGCGTATAACATCCATGAGCGCAAATTTGCCTTTATTGTGGATATCACCCGCTGCATCGGGTGCGGTTCCTGCTGTGTGGCGGACAAACGGGAGTACAATGTACCAGATGGGTATTACCGCACCTGGGTGGAACGATATATCAAGGATTTTGACGATCAGGTGTATGTGGACTGTCCCAACGGCGGGCTTGACGGCTACCAGAAGCCCAGGGAAGACATTGACGTCCAGGTTCGAGACACCTTTTTTGTACCCAAACTTTGCAACATGTGCAAGGAAACCCCCTGTACCCAAGTGTGTCCGGTGGGGGCCACCTTCACCACCCCGGACGGCTTTGTACTCATGGACAGTGACCGCTGTGTGGGGTGTGGATACTGCATCCAGGCCTGTCCCTATTCGTCACGGTTTCTAAACCCTGTTACCCACACTGCAGAGAAATGTACCTGGTGCTATCATCGGGTGAGAAAGGGACTGTTGCCCGCCTGTGTGGAGGTGTGTCCCACCGGGGCCAGAAAATTTGGCAGTCTTAAAGACGAAACATCGGAAGTCTATAAAATTCTCAAGGGCCCCGGGGTACTCACCGTGCTCAAGGAAGCCATGGGGACCTGGCCCGCCCTTTACTATCTGGGCGCACGACTGGAGGTGATATAGATGAGTGGATTCCATGAAGGTTCAGCCATGCTGCTGTCCAACTTTGTTCTGCCCAATGATCTCCATGTGCACTGGAGCATGATGATCGTCCTTTATCCTTACATCACAGGGCTTGTGGACGGCGCCTTTATCATTGCGGCCCTTTATTACCTTTTTGACATCAAAACCCTGAAACCCGTGGCCCGGTTTTCGTTGCTCTTTGCCCTGGCCTTTTTGTGCTGTGCCACCATCCCTTTGCTGCTGCATCTGGGAAGACCGGAACGAAACTTCAATATGCTGCTCACCCCCAACCCCAGTTCAGCCATGGCTGGATTCGGCTATATCTATGCCGTGTCCATGGGGGTTTTGGGATTCATTGTACTTTTTGTCTACCGGGAAGATCTGGTAAGGCTCAAACAGCAATCCCGGGGCATGATGAAACTGATTTACCGATTGTTGACCTTTGATTGTGATGATCTCTCCCCCAAAGCCATGGCACTTAATGAGCGATTGATTAAAATACTGGTGGGACTTGGCATCCCAGTGGCTGCCGTGCTCCACGGTTATGTGGGCTTCATCTTTGGGGGGGTTAAGGCCAACCCCACCTGGTCCACCCCATTGATGCCGGTGATTTTTCTCTTTTCTGCCTGTGTTTCCGGTATATCCGCCATTGTCCTTGCCTATATTGTAATACGAAAACTCACCGGAAAAGCCATTGACGGTCCCTGCATCATCACCTGTATTAAAACCCTCACCGGTTTCTTCATTCTGGCCTTTTCCTTTGAGATGCTGGAAGTCTTTTCCCATTCCTATCTCAAATCTGGATATCACCACATGGTGGAAGGATTGTTAAACGGCCCCCTGGCTGCCTCTTTCTGGCTGTGGCAGGTAAAAATATGCTCAGGTATTCCCCTTGTCCTGCTGGGGGTCATGGCTTTTATCAAACTTTCGCAAACCCGTTATAATCTTCTGGCGGCAGGGGTGTCTGCTATTTTGCTGCTCCAGGTATTTATCATGCGCTGGAATGTGGTCATCGGGGGGCAGCTCATGTCCAAAAGTGCCAGGGGATACACAGTATTTCATCCGGAATGGCTGGACAAAGAAGGCATCTTATCGGTGATTGTGGTGATGATCATCCCCTTTGTCATTCTTTTTGTCCTGGGTAAAATTTTTCCCTTCTGGAGTGATGACCGGGGAGAGTCCATAGACTAATATCCGTGGAACAACAACATAAGGACCGCAGATGAAATAACTTGAGCAGAAATAGCGCAGAATCTTGGTTCATCTACAAGGCGCATTAAAGGTTTAATAGCAAGCCTATTTGGCCTTTGATGCAACGCAGTAGATGGGCCAAAAGGCAAGCTATTTCGCTCAAGTTATAAGATTTGCGGTCCTAAGTTAAACTGAAACTTGAAAAAGGGAGGAAAATGAGATGACCTTATTGAGGGCTTTCACCGTGATGACATTACTGGGTTTTGTCAGCGCAGGATCGGCACTGGGACTGACCCAGGAATCCTTTGATGTAAAAAATCCCAAAGTACAGGAGATGAACAAAAAGTGCATCACCTGTCATCTGAAAGAGAACAAATCCCTGGTATTGCAATGGGAATCATCGGCCCATGCCGCAGCCAAAGAAGGACAGGTGGGCTGCTACAACTGTCACGCTGCGGACAAGGGTGATGAAATGGGTTACCAGCACGAAGGTGCCTTTATCAAGGCCATCCTTTCCCCCAACGACTGTGCCAAATGCCATGAACCGGAAGCAAAGGAGATGGCCGTCTCCCACCATGCCACAGCCGGAGAAATCATGGCTTCCCTGGACAATATGCTGGCCGAAGTGGTGGGTGGCATGCCCACCAATAAAGCGAACATGGTCAGTGGGTGCTGGCAGTGCCACGGCTCTGTGGTGGCCCCGAAACGGGATGTTGACGGCAAGTTGCTGCGCTCTAAAACCGATGCCCCCCAGATGGATCACAATACCTGGCCCAACTCCGGCATTGGCCGTATCAATCCAGACGGAACCAAGGGCGTCTGCAATGCCTGCCATTCTAAACATTCCTTCAGTGCCTCCCGGGCACGTCAGCCGGAAAATTGCGGCAAATGTCATCTGGGACCGGACCATCCACAAAAAGAGATCTACGAAGAATCCAAACACGGCATTGCTTATTTCACGGCACCCAAGGGCCCCGGACCCGACGGCATGAACATTCACAAAGACGGTGCCTGGGTATTGGGGGATGATTATTACACTGCCCCCACCTGTTCCACCTGCCACATGGGATCATTTGTGAAACTCAACGGCGCGGTTGCTAAAAACAGCCACAATGTGGGAGATCGTCTCTCCTGGAACCTTCGGGCGCCTGTCTCTTCCAAATTGAACAGGGTCACCTTCACCGACGATACTGTCACGGATATTCCCGGTGAAATTCCTCCCCGTCCGGGACAGAAGGCCAAAAAGAAATCCTATGTACGGGAAGGCGACAAACTTAAGAAAGTCATTGAGGAAAAAACCATCAAGAGCGTGGTTTCCTGGAAGGAGCGTCGCACCGCCATGCAGGAAGTGTGCAAATCATGCCACGGTGTCAATCAGGTGCGCGATTTCTATAAGCAACTGGATGACGTGGTCAACCTTTACAACGATAAATTTGCCAAACCCGGTGTGGAACTGGTGGGCATGATGAAAAAGGACGGCATCTGGGAAAACAGCGGATTCCAGAACAAACTGGGGTACACCTGGTTTGAGATATGGCACCATGAAGGTCGCAGGGCCCGCATGGCGGCTGCCATGTTTGCCCCGGACTATACCCACTGGCACGGTCTTTATGAAATTTCACGAAATTTCTATCATGAATTCCTGCCCGAAGTTCAGGAAATGGCCGACCACGCCGGCATGGGAGAAAAGTACAAAACACACATAGAAGCCCTGCTGGCCCAGCCGGAACATCTGTGGATCAAAACCGGGGGCAGTGCTGAAACCATGAAACTCATCGAAGAAGAACGGAAATTAAGATATAATCAATAATTTTTTATATGAAATACTCCACAAATCTGTGGAGTATTTCTACCTTTTCCTATTGCCCATCGGGGGGCGGCTCTGCTGAGGTTGCCTTGGAGGCTGCCTTTTCATATAAAAAAAAACTTTACGGATGTTTAATCATGACAAAAAAACTAATCATATCCCTTTTTTTATTGGGAGTTACCTCCCTGAGCCTTGGCACGACCTCCCTTCCCCTTGAGACATTGTATAATCAAGTCAGTTCCCTTCATCTGGAACACAAGGGCTATATCCTGGGAGCCCCACTGAGCTCTGCCCAGCAAGCAAAGGCCCTCTCCCATCTGGTGGAAGGATCCGCCCCCGGAACATACAAATTCATGGACAACAACCTGGGCGTGGTGGCTGATGCTGCAAACCACCGGGTTTTAATTATATTTGAATCATTTAAAAAGGTCTTTCCCCAGCGTATTCAAGATCTTGTGGGAAATCTTTTCATGCAGTTTGACGAGCCCACAGTATCGGCCCATGATAAAATCATTTACTGGGCCTATGATGCAAAGGGAAAAATTCCTGCCTCAAAATACCAGGCAGCCAAAGATGAAAAAAAACATCTGACGATTCTGGCCACGGTGAAACTCAACAGTGATATCGCCATCATGACCCCTTCGGACACAGACACCACACCCCCCCAAAGCAATGCCTACTACATTATCAGTTCACCCATTCTGCTAAAAGAATTTCAAAAAAACTCCTCCAATGAATAACGCGTTACCCAGAGAGGCTATTTCCCACCGGAATTATTGTTTTCAAGCGCGCCAATGGATGCGCTCAAGATGCCAAAGAAGATTTCACCATTCCGGCAAGCTCCTTAATTGTATATGGTTTTTTAATAAATCCCCCGGCACCCATTTGCAAAGTTTTTTCAATGTCTTCACTTTCTGAAAACCCACTGGCCACCAAAGCCTTTTGGCCGGGATGAATTTTGATAATCCCCTCATAGGTCTGACGTCCATTGATGCCCGGCTCCATGAGCATATCAAGAAGAACCAGGTCAACCTTGTGTTCCTTCACATAATCCAGTGCAGTTTCACCGGAACTGACACACACCGGATGATAACCAAAACGTTCAAGAATACTTTTTGCAAGCCCACGCACCTGGGCATCATCATCCACAACAAGAATACGCTCACCCTCTCCCATGAGATCGTCTGTAACTGTAGAATTTTTTTTGTTCCGGGCCGGCTCATTTTTTATGACCGGCAAATATATAAAAAAAGAAGTTCCTGTTGTCCCGGTTTTAATGTCAACGGCACCGCCATGCTCCCGGACGATATTCCAGGTCACAGCCAGCCCCAGGCCTGTGCCACTTCGTCCCATGACATTCTTGATATAAAAAGGTTCAAAAATGTGTTCCAGATCCTCCGGGGAAATTTCAGGCCCACTGTCGCTTATCTGCAAAACTGCATAGTGCCCCGGTATAATAGCTTTTTCCCGGGCTTGACCTTCATTGATTTCACAACTTGATGTTGCAAGAAAAACCACACCACCGGCAGTACCGTTTGCAGCCTCCATGGCATTAAGCAATAGATTCATCACACATTTTTGAATATGAACCGGGGAGCAGGAGATATTAAGCAATTCCAGGCCAAGGATTACCCGGAATTCAACTTCGTTGTAAAGCGTTGATAACTCTTGGGCCTCGGGGGTATCAAGCTGGGACTTCACAAGATCATTCAAATTTGAATTTTCTCTGGTATTGGCCACCCCCCGGGCCACGGTTAAAAGATCGGCAACAATATTACGGGCCTTTTTTCCTGATTCATGGATGGCCGTTAAAGGTGCCCGCAGGGGGCTTTGTTGGGGTAACTCCGGAAGAAATAACTCCGGATAGCCCACAACGGGTGACAAAATATTATTAAGATCATGGGCAACCCCCCCGGCCAGCAAACCGATGGCTTCCATCTTTCTGGCCTGCCGCAATTGATACTCCATGGTTTTTTTCTGTACTTCAGCCTGTTTTTCCAAAGTTTTATCATTGCAAAGCGCAACAATGTCCCCTCCGGGGAGCTTATATATTTTATTCTCAGACCAGAAAAGCAGTCTGGAACCGTCATAGGAGGTTATGGGGTGCTCCTGGGGTCTGCCTGTCTTCCAGACATTTCTAAACACTGCAAACACCCCGGTATCAACCATTGAAGGAAGAATTTCACTCAACTTTTTTCCCAAAACATCCGCTGCCTGAATATTGAAGATCTCCTCCATGGACGGATTTATCTCCTTGAGTACAAAGTTTTTCCCCCCGTCAATGGCTTCATAAATGGCCATTCCGCTACTGGCGTGTTCAAAGAGCTCATGGAAACGATTCTCACTGACGGCAAGGGCTGCGGTACGCTGCTCAACGGTTTTTTCCAGGTTTTCCACAAGATCCTTGATGCGAATGGCCATGAAATTAAAGGTCTGACCCAGCTGCCCGATTTCATCTTCCCCCCCCGGCGTAACACCAAACTCAAAATGGCCTTTTTTAAAGGCCCGGGCAGATTTGGTCAGCAACAAAATCCGATGGGTAATATTTATGGTCATAAACCGAGAGATGACCACCGCCGTGATCAATCCCACAACGATGACAAGCAGCAAAATCATTGTGGTGAGTTTGTGGGTATCTTCAATGATTTTACGGGCGTTAACCACTTCTTTTTCTGCCAGCGCCACCAGGGTTTCAGAAATGGTGCCGGTGATCCTTTCCTGGAGTACAAAATCATTAAATCTGGAATGAATGGCCACATCCACGGTCATGCTTTCTTCTGCAAGCTCTTGAAAATGATCCAGCATCATATTAATTTTTTTCTTATGCATTTGTGTGAATGAAGGATCCATTGCCATGCTTTTTCGCAGCTTAAATGCAACATTAAATGCAGACTGCATTAAAAATCTTTCATGGGTGACTTGATATTGCCGGGCAAAGGATGCCATTTCAAAATAGAGGTCCGGCATATCTTTGAATGCTGTTTTAAGACTGCCAAGCAGACGTTCCAAGCGATCATACAGTCCTTTTTCCGGTGTGGCCAGTCGGGTGACCAACTCAAAAGAATCTATGGAGGTATCGGCAAAACGCTTTGCCGAGGAGAGATAAAGATTAACATCAATCTGACTTTTGCTGATGGCATTGCTCACCTCCGGCCGCTCAATCATATCCTTTAACAGCCTGCTGATGGAAACCACCCGGGCGGTCTGGCGAATGGATGGCTGGGCATATTTTTCATGGGCCTCGTTAAGGCCTGTTCTGGGATAATAAAGAAAAAATTTACCGTGTAAATGGCGGGCCTTTGACATTTCACCGTCCATTTTAAGCACAAGGCGCTGAATTTCGGTGCTGACCTCAATGGCGTTATTGGCAATGCGAACATATCTCAAGGAAATATAGGCAGTGATTGCCACCCCTGCCATGAGCAGCAGCAGCACACCAAGCCCCAGGGAAGATTTCAGTGAAATGGATTGATTATGCCAGAATTTATAACAACGCTTCCAATTGATCATTTGTGAGCTCCCGCCACATCTTCTTCCCGCTGTCCCACGGGGGAGTAAGAGAACTGAACATTCAACAACAATCCTTCCATCCCCAATGACGGCTCATCCATTCGAAACACATCAAAGGCAGGGTCTCCGCAATCGCCAAACTCATCACACGTCAAAAGGCCCGTTGCGCCTTTAAATTTTTTTATTCCATAAAGCGTCTTTCTCAAGGCCTGCCTCCCGATGTATAATGTTCCCGGTACATGGCCGGGAACTGCTACTTTTTCAATGGCTTCAAACAACAAGGTGGCGGCATCATAGGCACTGAGGTAGTAAGAGGTGGAAGGAGGTGCCCCGTATTTCAGAGTATATTTTTTACCAAGTTCCTTGGTGATGGAGGTTGCAGGACTTGATGGTCCGACAAAGTACATACCCCTGGCTTTTTCTCCCACAGCGTTGAGAAAAGAGCGATCAATTAATGCCCCTGCGCTCATTACGGGAATATTTTCAAAACCTGACATTTCCCGGGTTTTTAATAAAATATAATTTCCTTCAGGCTGGAATAAGGGGCAAAATAAAAATTCAGCACCGGAATTTATCGTGGCGGTGAGCACTGGTGCCATCTCTTTATCCCCTTTATTGATGGCGGTATCCAGCACCACCTTCCCCCCAAGCCCCTTAAACATTTTCACAAAGCTGTGGGTGAGCCCCTGGGTGTAGATATCTCCGTCATTAATCACTGCGGCCTTTGAAACACCAAGAACCTTAGCAGCATACATGGCAGCGGCCTTTCCTGCGTTTTCCTCATTGGGAGCGGTCCTGAAATAGCCGGGTTGCCATTGTGGCGCACGCCTACCCCCAATGGCTGTGAGAAAAGTGGCACTGTTATTTCCCGAAACCATGGTAAATCCGGCAGATGACATGGCCCTGGATACCGTTGCCGCCGCACCGGAACAGGTGGTTCCCAGTATGGCTATTTGTTCAGGATCTGCCAATATTTTCAACACAGCATTGGCACCCCCTTCCGGGGAACAGCCTGTATCCTCAATCTGAAAAAGGACATCATGCCCTGCCACCTTGCCGTTACGATCCTCCAGTGCAAGCTCAATGCCCCGGATTTGCCCCTTACCTATGGAGGCGACCTTACCGGTGAGAGCCTGTAGAATTCCAATTTTCAATGGTGCCCCGGGCTCCACACGCACACAGCCCAAAATGTCATCACATGAAACTTCAGGTGAGGGACGGTGGCACGCAGGCACGGCAAAACCAAGATAGAAAACAATTAATATTATCTTTATTCCATGAAAACACTTTAATGACGACATGTTATCCCACCATCTCCAACAAAAGACAAACATTACAACCACTTGTACAAGCTCTACATAATATCTCAATAACCCGGGGTAAAAAATTATTCTCAGCCCTTCAAATATTTGGTGATACCCACAAGCCAGTCCTGAATACCCGGACTTATTGACAACATACAGTTCTACTGGTAAATATTCAGCCTTACAATATCTCTTGCAAAGACCGTGAATATAAATTTTTTAAATTTTATTGTAAAAAAGTCTATCATATGAGTTACTCAACTTTCGGGCGTCATTTCAAAGCTGGCATTTTTAAATGTACCGATGGGCTCACTGTGCCGACGGGGTCAGGCTTTTGTTATTGATGTTATCGACCAAGGCCTTTGCCAACGAAAAAAGCCTCGATAATGTCAATAACGAAAGCCTGCCCCCACCACGAAATGCGAACACTGAAAGTTGAGTGAGTTACAATAAAATAATATTTACCTATAGCATGGCTTTATAAGGAGAACAACCACCCTTTTAACCTTTTATCCAAAGATGACCATCTCGAAACCCAAACCTTTCGACACAAAAGGACAATGTAAAAAATGGATAAAAACATAATTCCAATGGACACAACTTGCCAAAAGATACGCACCATTCCATTGTTCAGTGGTTTAAATAAAGAAGATTTTGAAGGTATTACTGCCATTGCCCAGCGTAAAAAGTATAAAAAAGGCGAATTGATTTTCAATGAAGGAGATGAAGGGAACGGTTTTTATATAGTTGAGACAGGTAAGGTTAAAATTTTCAAGCTCTCCTTTGGAGGGAAAGAACAGATTCTTCATATCTATGGACCGGGAAAACCCTTTGGTGAGGTGCCGGTGTTCACCGGAAAAAATTTTCCTGCCACAGCCCAGGCCGTGGTGGGTTCCACTTTAATTTTTTTCCCGAGAAAGGATTTTATCGCCCGCATTACAGAAAACCCATCCCTGGCATTGAATATGCTGGCGGTACTATCCAAGCGCCTGCGGGAATTCACAGTGATGGTGGAGAATCTGGCGTTAAAGGAAGTTCCGGCCCGGCTGGCATCTTATCTGGGAGTATTAACAAAGGAACAGAACAATCTATCCGTGGTCACCCTTCCAGTGTCTAAAAATCAACTGGCAGGGCTTTTGGGTACCACTCCTGAAACCCTGTCCCGAATCTTCAGTAAAATGTCCGGGCAGGGGCTTATCGGGGTGGACCGGGGAATTATTTCCATTCTGGATGCCCAGGGAGTGGCCGATATGGCCGAGGGGGGATGAGCCCCCACAATTGAAGAAATCAGGCGGATTGCCCCCGGGTCTGGCCCGAGCATTTTCTTTAAAATAACATATTCCTTTGGAGGAATACTATTTTTCACCAACCGCGCACCTTTTTTTAAGGTGGTCCCGGTGGTTAGACATCAGTGGTTTTTGGAGGACACCTCAGGGCAGCCGGGGGCTATATGATGGATGTTGAAAACATCAGTAATAAAATTTCAATTCCAACCCGACCCTGTCTTCATTTCTATGGTTCCATAAAAAACTGTCACCATGGGGTGCCTGGAAAAAAACATACTCCATTGAAAATTCGATATCGTCGGAAAAATCATAATCAAAACCAATTTTATGAAAAGCATTTTTTTTACTGACTTCACTATAACACACATATTCAATTGTCAGAGTGTCACGGAAAAACGATTTATTATATTGAAAATAAAGACCTGTATTATTTTTTTTCACACCGTAAAACTCGCTTGTATAATCAACTATATAACGATTGGTCAGTTCAATATTTATCACATACCTTCCATTGGCATCATATTCCATGGCAAAGGCGGTGTCCCAGACATTCCCTTGCTCTGCGCTGTATTGAGAAAGTGTTTCCATGGACTGAAACAAAAAATCTTTTTTAAATGCGATATCCATCTTAAACAGAAAACTGCCAATGGTATAGCTTGCTCCAACCCCGTAGAAGTTGTACCTGCCATAAACGCCACGACAGGCTTCTCCATCGCTACCGACAACAACCCTGTCATTGCCAAGCAATGATGCCGTCATCAATGAAATTTCAAATTTGTCATATATTTTTTTCCATTTAACCCCCAACTCTCCATGGAAAAAATGGGGACGATCCAGTATCACAACAAAGGGATATTTCTCTCTGAAATATCGGGTTCCCTGGGAAGGATTGTCATTAAAACCAGGATCAAGCGTGAAAAACCAAAAGAAATCCCCAAGTTTGGAATAATAATCCATGGAGAGCATATATTGACCAAGCCTGGCATCTTCAAGGTCCATAAATACAAATTCCGACAAATCCCTTGGGGAGATCACATCATTTATCACATCACCGTCGGTTTCCCCCCATACAACAACCTGTTTGCCAGCCCGGATCATCCATTTATCAAATCCGGCCTGGATATAAAATTCTCTTATCTTTCCATCAACAACGGCTGATTTTCCCTCTGCATCTGCCACATGATCGTTTTGAAGATACAAGGATGTCCCGGCGTCAAATTTTACAAAAAAACCATCACCAAAGGATCTGTCAAACTCCCACCGCAGGGAAGATCTGTTGGTAACAACTTCAGAACCGGAAGCTTGAACAGCCCAGGAGAGATCATGGGCAAAAGTAAGCGTTAAATCTTTTAAAAAAAAAGATTTCTCAGTTTCGGTGGGGATCTCTTCCTGAAATGTATCGTCCCCGTCAAAGGTTTCAAAAACATCGAACTCCCCAAGCTCTCCAAAATTATCAAATCCTCCTGACAATTCAAGAGCCTCAACCGAATTCGGGGAGGTAAGCTCACCCGGGGTATCTGCCAAAGCCCAATGAACCATAAAAAAAAAACACCAGACAAGAAGACAAATTATTCTTTTCCCCCTGGACAAAAAAGAAAATTTCACCGCCCGGACTCCTGATATTCTTTTAGTTTTTGTTCCCTGAATCCCTTGTCCGTCAAGGTTCTCTGGGTTAAATAAGCATCATCCACAGCCCTGTTTAATATGATTTTTTCATAAACCATGATGGTTCGTCTGCCGGTTTCAACGTTATTTACAATAATTTTCATGGGAACCAGGATGCCATCAATGATTTTAATATTACCATAAAGAATTTTTTTTACTTTTTTGCCGTTACGATTAAACAAAATAGATTTCAAAATAAAATCCCTTTTTTTGTCAATCCATAGAATTTCACGGCTATAGTTACTTTTTACGGCTTTTCGCATCACAGGAATTGCCTCCATTACCCAGCACTGATTTTTCCCATAGAGTTCACTGCCAAGAATTCTGTAGGTATAGTCATCTATATTATAGAATTCCATATCCTCATAGTTTAATTCGGTGCCAAAAAAACTGCCGGTTTTGGGCTCATTGTCATTACCGGAAACAATACGTTTTACCTTACCCATGGCCGACAGGTACATCCATTGATCTGTATCCCTTCCCACCTTTTCATAATCGTATTGCAAAAAACTGATGCCTCGCTCACTTTTAGGCTGGACCACGGTGGATACACTTTTATGATCTTTTTCCCTGGGACCGTAATCTTTTCTGACAAAATCCATTAATTTGACCCTTGGTTTTTCAGCTGGTACGTACTTTCCTCCTTTTTTTACATATCGATAGCTTGTCAGGCGCACCCGGGAAATAAGGCTGGAACCATCGTCCCGTTTATCCACCTTTTCCATGATACTTCTTGCATCCTGGGCAAAGCAGATGGACACTGGCAAAATTAACATCACCACCAGTGAGATGATACTGTTTTTTAACGGCAATTGTCTTTTTTTAGCTCTATTTTTACAATTTTCAGGAGATCTTGAGCTTTCTCTGGAGTATTTCCCCCAGAAAAAATATCGTTTTTTAAAGGTACCCGATTTGAAATCCACCTTAAAAAAAGTGCACAAGGCCGGAAGCAGATAAATATCGGCAATGAATGCCGTTATAATGGCGATGGCCGAAAATATGCCAAAATGACTCAATCCCTTATGAAATGAGAGAAAAAACATTGAGAACCCCGTTGCAAGAATAAGTGATGTGAAACAAATAGCCTGACCGGCCTCCCTTATGGAACTAACGGCTGCTTTTTTAATATCTCCGTATTTATCCACTTCAAGCCGGTAATGGGTTAAAAAATGAATGGTGTCGTCAACGGCAAGCCCAATTATGACAGGAGCGATCAAAAGGGTATCCATATCCAAAGGTATCCCCAGAAATCCCATGATACCAAAGGTGGCAAGGATGGGAAAAACATTGGGAACAATGGCCATGATCCCAGCTTTTACATTGCCCAGCACCATGAACAGAATCACCGAAATCACCACAAGGGTAAGGCCAAAACTTTTAATCTGGGACCAGGAAATATAATCCAGCATCTTTGCAAGAAGAATCATGTTTCCGGTGAGGGTTATCTCACTGTTCGGGTATTTTTCCCTTATCTCTTTAAAATTATCATCAATGTAATGCTGCACCTTTTCTTTAAACAACAAAGATTCCACAGATCCTGCATTTTTTGAATGTATACCTATCCTTGCATTGCTGTAATCATCAGACACCAGTCGCCTTCTGTCCCTTGGATTTGCATTATCAAAAAGAAATAAGGTCTGGGCCAGCACACCGGGCTCATCAGGAATCCTATAAAAATGTTTATCTCCATTATTCAAGGCTTTGTATGAATCTTTGACAACATTTACAAGGGAAATGGTTTTCACCACCTTTGATCCCTCAACATCCCTTAAATAATCCTGCAATGCCTGGATTTTATAAAGAATTGCCGGGTCTTTCAAGGCATCCGCCTCTTTAAAATCAATGGAGATTTCCATGTTACCGGTACCGCCCATGTGTGTATTTACCACATCAAAGGAGGCCCTCAGGGGCAACCCTTTCTTCAACACTTCAATTTCATCGGAATCTATGCGAAGGGTCATAAGTCCCATGAAAAAAATTATCCCCAATCCTGTAAATACCATGATCACTTTACCGGGAGCCACAAGACCTGTGTTTTCAACCTTTTGAATCATGCGCTGTATAAAATGCTGTTTTTTTACGCCAACCCGGGGACCCGGATGCCACAGGTCAAGCATGAGCGGCATCAACACCAAGGTGAGTAAAAACGCTGTCAAAACCCCCAGAGCAGTAAAAATCCCAAACACAGCAATGGGTTTAATGGGCACAAGGGAGAGGGATAAAAGCCCCACCGCCGTTGTGGTGCTTGTTAAAAAACAGGCCAGACCCGATTTTTTCATCACTGCCTTTAAAGCGTTTTCATGGTCACAATTACCCTGCCTGAAAAAAAGATATCCCGATAAAATGTGCACGGCATCTGCCACACCAACGGATAAAATCATGAAAATGATAATTTGGAACATGATGGACATGGGAACCTTACTCCAACCGATGATCCCCATCACCCAGATCACAGTGGTAACAATCAAAACCACCGGCCACACCACAGCACAAAAGGATCTGAATAGAAGCCAGAGCATGGCAACGATGATGAGCAGTACAAGGCCCATGATTTTGCCCATGTCTTCAAATACAACCTTGGCGAAAAAATCCATCATCACCGGCTTGCCAACGGGATGAAAATCCAGGGCATTACTATATTCCTTTTTATTCATAAGTGATCTAAGGGCAGACAATAAAAGGGGATATTCGCCCATATCTGTTTTCTTAAACACCATATCAGTGGGCTCTCCACTGAACACAGAATCATCCCAGGTTTCATCAAACTCATCCTCATTGTCAAAGGTTTCGGTATTCTCACCCCCCCCATCACCCAAGGCCGCAATTTCACTGTTAAAATCGGTTCGTAGCAGCATTCCCCCGTAACGTGAGTCCTTTGATAAAAAAAGATGGGGATAATCCGGATGATTCAGAGCTTTTTCCCGGAGAATTTCCCTTTCATGCCTGTTTTCCGGTAAATTATCTCCAATGAGACTTCTTGAGTAGAGGGTATCTTTTGAGGCTTCAAGAAATTTTATATTAATCAAGGATTTAATTTCAACAATATGATCCAGGGGCGATTTTTGCAAGGCCGGTAATCCCAATCGATACTGGGCAATATCGTCATAAAATCCCTTCAGGGCCTGGATGGATTTTGCTGAAAAAATATCCCCGTCCCTGGCACGATAAACAATGTATATGTATTCATCCCCTCCAAAAACCGCCTTAAAGCTGTCATACTGTTTTTTTACAGGATCATCGTCCTTAAAAAAAGAGTCCAGGGAGTTGTCCATGATAATTCCACGGATACCTCCGCCCAACACCAGAGTTATGGCAAGCATCACTGCCAGCACCACAAATTTATGCCGCCTGAGCATCTTTGGCAGATTTTCAAAATAGTTGTTCAGCCCCTTAACCGTGTCTTTCATTTTGTCTCCCATGTTCATCTGATTTAAATGAAATCAAGCAAGTTTCAACGAGACAGCATCTTAATAAGCACAATGGATCACAACATCGCCTTTTCCGGAATGAATCCATGGCAGGGATTGTCAGGCCTTTGTTCTTGTCTTCATTTTAACTGTTTTTATCAACTCCACAGGACACTTCCACCCGTTGACAGGGAAAGAAACGCCTGTAAAACCCTGCTAATGCCATCAACCATGATGGTATAATGAAAGCATGGATAAAAATCACCATCCAAAAGGATGGAAATAAGGGAGCTTTTTCAGGGAAAGAATCAAGATTTGCTGGGAAAAATGAGGTAAGGATGGGGTGAAAAATTAATCACATCGTAACCATCCCGGGAGATGATACCCCGGTCGGTTGTATTTTTTGTCATTTTTAATCAAGAGCACTTCAGATCAGATCATAGGTTTCAGCCACTGCCACGGCTTCTCCCCGTCTTTTCACATTGAGTTTTGCAAAAATACGACTGGCATACCATCGAACGGTATTCACGGATAGAAAAAGGGTGTTGGCAATAATCTTATTTGAGCTGCCTTTTTTCATCAGTTTGAGAATCTCAATTTCACGGTCATTAAAATTCTCTTTAAATTCATTGATGATGACCCATCGTGTTTGAGATTGCCTGGGAAATGCTTCATCAACAAAAGGGATTAAATAATCGGGTAGGAGCTCTCTTTTTAACGCCTCCTTAAACAAAAGCTGAACAGGCGCCCCTTCATCCATATATATCCGTACCTGCTTTTCTTTTTCAGAAATATCAAATGCTTTTTTAAGGGTGTCAAGGGCCTTTTCCATATTCCGGTCCACAAAATATGCAATGGCCTTGAGAAGATAACATTCAAGAAGCCGCCCATTCCTCTTAACAACAAGATCCTCTTTAATCATGGCTGTTGTAATTTCATGCACCTGTGAAGTTTTTTTATTATAAAGACAATACCGACAAAAGCTAAGATATTCACACTGTCTGTGGTAGGGAATATCTGTTTGTGAAAAATCCCCCATCTCTTTAAGCAGGCTTTTTGCCCCAGCCATGTTCCCCCGGGATATTTGGATTCTGACCCAATGGGCCATGGACATGAACGCACCCCATGTGGAGCTTGCCCTGGCCGCCTCAATGGAAACCACCATTGCCTTTTCAGAGGCTTCATAACTTTTGTCCGCCGCAAGAATTCTTGCATATTCCAGGTTACCCAGAAAAATAATTTCAGCATATTCATTGTTTCTGGCAAGGAACAATCCCCTGCGGCAGGCTTTTAAAGCGCCTTTAATATCATCCCTCTCCCGGAGAATTCCCCCTTTAAGGATATAAAGAAAGCCATATTCCGGAACAAGATCATTCCCGTAACGGAGGATTCCATTTTCAATGATTTTTTCGATGAAAGACAGAGCCATGGAAAGATCTCCCATGGTAAGAAGCACATCGGCATAACTAATGGCCCGTAATACAGAGGTGTCAGCATCCATGGGCATTTTTTTAAGATAGGCATGGGCCGATGCCATGTCACCGCTATACCGCAGGGCAAGCACCAGCACCAGCTGCCCCATCTCACGAACCAGAGAATCCTTTTCCGGCAAAAGCTGAAGAGAGCATTTCACCTCTTTTATACTTTTTTTAAACTCCCCGGTCTGATAAAAATAGCGATAACTTTTTATCAGAGATGTAAAACCTGCCACCCCTTTATCGCCCTTGAAACGCTCCTTATAAAGTAAAGCAACACCTTTAAAATCACCGGCAAGAACATTGAGCCACACCGAATAACAGCATAGTACCGCATTTTCATGGACAATTCTTGGGGGCAGACGATCAATGGATTGCTTGAGCATATATCCACCATATTCCCGGAATAATTCCGGTGCATTTTCTGCCAGAAGTGTTGCTGCTGCCCTGTAATTTTCACCCAGCAGCCCATGCTCAAAAGCTTCAGTGGCATAGCCCTTATCTTTCAGCCAGACAAAGGCCTTAAAATGAAGGTCCTTTACCTCCCGGGGGGGCAGATCCACCTGTCTTTTAAGTAGAAATTCCCTGAAAAGATGATGGTACCGGAACCATTCCCGCCGGTCATCCAACGGCACCATAAAAAGATTGCGCTGTTCCATGTCCATTAAAATAGAGTGGGTTTGAGGATTTTGTGTCACATCCCGACACAGGGCCGGACAAAATCGTTCCAGAATTGCAATCCTGATCATAAAATCTTTGATCTCCTGCCCAAGACCGGACAACACCTCTTCGGCAAGATAATCTATTATATATCTGTGACTGCCGGTGAAGGCATCAATAAATGCTGCCCGGTCAGTCTGCTCTTTCATGGACACAACCGCAAGGGCAAGTCCTGCAATCCACCCTTCGGTTTTATTCCTGATGGATAAAATCGCATTTTTGTTCAAGTTAAAGCCGTGAACCCCATTGAGCAGCGCCTCTGTCTCATCGGTGTTAAATCGAAATTCAATCTCCCGAATTTCAATCAGTTTTCCCCACACACGATATTTTGAAAGTGATATCCGGGGCTCTTCCCTGCCTGCAATGATTATCCGCATATTGCAGGGAAGATGATCCATTAAGAACTCCATTCCTCCATGGATTGATCCATGGGAAATCACATGATAGTCATCTAAAACAAGAGTGAATTCAGTCTTATCCTCAATAATTTCATTGATTAGAGTAATGAGAATATTTTCAATGGCGGCACCATTGGATGACTTAATCTGTTCCAGAGAACAGTTATCGTATTTTTTTAAAACAGACGAGACGGCGGTTATGAAATAACGCCAGAAAACCACAGGAATATCTTCACTCTTTTCAAGGGAGATCCATGCCACCTGCGCTTTACAACGCCTTGCCCACTGGCTCAACAGGGTTGTTTTGCCAAAGCCCGCCGGTGCCGAAAGGATACAGATGGAAGCGCTCTCATCCATTATACGACTTATTCGTTCCCGGTGAACCATGGCCCCATTGCTTAGCCCCGGAATATGAAATTTTGTTTTAAGAAGCTGCATTCCACTTACACCCCGATCATTACACCTTGATCATACTTTACTTGGCGGGTATTATGACCTGTATGTGTTCTGGGCGCAACATTTTTGAGAAGCGGGTACCGTTTTTTGAATGAATTTTATAAAATGCCAGTGCCCGTTTTAATACTTCAAGAACTTCCAGTTCCGACATCAGCCGGGGGATCTCCATGGCCAGGCGGGGATGTCTGCCAAGACGTCCTCCCAATTGTACCCGAAAGCCTTTTTCACCCTCATCAATGGTGCCACTGGGACAAGCATTGATACATTTGCCGCACATCATGCAGGCATCAAAATCAATAGATGGCGCTTTCGCATTGTCATCCAGAGAAATGCAGAGATCCGGACAAACCGCCACGCAGGCAAGGCACTGGGAACAGGTCTCGTCTGTCAAACGGGGAGTAACTGCCCCTAAAATGCCCACATCTTTTATCTGGGGTTGGGAACACCCATTGGGGCAATCAGCACAGCTCATGCGAAATTCATGGTGGTATTTAAGATCACCTTTGACCTCTTTTTTTAGAAACCCCAAAATATCTTCTTCCATAAAAACAGCTTCAGCTTTTTCCATGATCCCCTCACAGGACATGGCCCCATGGGGGCATCCCGATGCACCAAAGCAACGATCCAGCTGATATCCCTTGATATCTGTGGACATGGAAGAAAGGAATTTCTTTTTGGCGGCTTTGACATCAGCAATTCCCACAAGGGTTTTTCCCTTGTCCCAGGTATATTGCTCAACTTTTTGGCGTACCTTTTTTCTTACGAAAAAAGGTACTTTTTGCATTGCCTTGTCCGCTTCGGGGGACCACTTCATTGAACCACATCTCCCCTGGCACTGATCACCACTTGTTCCATGGGGATCTCAACACCGGCAAGGGCCATGGCCTTTTCCACAAGCCCCGGCAGACCGGAACAACAGGGAACTTCCATGATCAAGGTGGTGATGCTTTTAATGCCAGCCACTTTAAAAATCTGGGCAAATTTTTCCACATAGGAGTCCACATCATCAAACTTGGGACATCCCATCATCACCACTTTTCCCTTAAGATAATCATTGTGAAAAGACGGGGCTGATACTGCCGCACAATCTGCGGTGATCAAAAGGTCTGCATCCTTAAGAAAGGGAGCTGTGGGGGGAATGAGGCGGATCTGAACCGGCCAGTGACTTAAGGCCGAGGTCCCCGTTGAAATGTCGACGGGTTTGTTGGCCTCTTGGCACCCCCCCGCCACGGGAAAAGTCTTGAGATGAGTGGAGGCGCAACCGCAATCCAATTTGGGCGCAGCCTTCTTTTGTTGGGCCTGTTGTTTCTTTTGTTCTTCCAGAAACGCTTCCACAGCAGCCTCATCAAATTCATCAGCTTCCCGCTCAACAAGCTTTAAGGCATCCTGGGGACATTCTCCCAAACAGGCTCCTAAACCGTCACAATACTGATCTTTAATTACCTTGGCTTTGCCGTCAATAATCTGTATGGCCCCCTCGGCACAAGAAGGAACGCAATTACCGCAGCCATCACATTTTTCTTCATCTATTTCGATTATTTTTCTAAGTACTTTCATTGTATTTTTCCTTTAAAGCCTATATAAAATTTAGAATATCGAATTGAAATCTCAAAAGATTGCAACCGATTCATTTATTTCTATGCAGGCCCATATCTGTGAGGGGGAGCGCCCCTGTTTTTCATTAAATACCGTCTATCCGAATCATGGTTACAGGGTATCCGGCTTTGAATGTCGGCATATAAATTTTTAACTCAACCCAGAATTCTGGATGCCTTGGCTTTTCCAGAATCCGTCAAAAAAAAATTTTCAAGCATACGATCCAGTTGTTCAAATGCCATTTTTTCTTCTTTATATTCTTCTTCCAGGTTGGCAATAAGATCAGCATCATACAAAACCTTAAAATTAACGGTCTCATTTTCCCTGGGGTGATGATGGTGTCCCACAATATCGCACACTTCATCAATGAGTTCTGATTTTGCCCCCAATTTTTCCAATATGCTTCTGGCAATGGGCGGGCCCTCCAGTTCCTGGTACTTGGGGGCATTGGAATTATATTTTTCCTCGGCCGATTTAATGCCGATGTCATGGAGATAGGCCGCTGCCAGAATCACAGCAAGATTTCCCTTTTCATTGCGTCCAATCTCTTCGGCATACCGAGCCACCCGCATGGCATGCCCGATGCGTCTAAAGTCAGTTTTAAAATAGCGCTTCATCTCCACTGCCACTCTATCTTTAAGGAGATCTTCCCGTTCTTTTAAAAATTCTTCTGGCAGCGTACCAATGCATTGATCTGCAAACTGGCAATAGGAAGCACATCCAAAATCCAGATGAGGATTTACAATGCGTTTATCGCACCCTTTACATTTTCGGGCCGTATCGTCCTTGAAAAATTCAATGGAATTTCCGCACTCGGGACATGCAATTTCAAAAATCGCTTCTTCATTCCAATATTGGGTATCCTGTCCGGGACATTTCATGATTGCCTCCCTGTGGTCTCTTTGTTAATCCACCCGTTGTATCCATGGACTGTTTTCCATGTGGGCTTTTGCCTTTTAAGTCAACCCTTGGGTTTCATGGCAGCAGCAGAGGCTCTCGGCCATTGATGCTGACGTGGAATCAAATTTAAACAACTCAATTTTTAAGATTGCCTTTCCAAGGCATGATTTGAATATAAGACATGAAAAAGCTTTTTTCCTTGATCCGGATCAAGTTTTTTATTTTTTATGGAAAATCATGGATTCATGAAGTGCACAAAATGAAACGTGCCTGCATTTACCCGGTTTAATTCGCTATCACAAAAAAACCGGGCAATATCATGGACTCAGCTTGCTTTCCGGGTCCGATTCTGCTCCCGCAGGGCATTCACATCCCGGGCCACTTCCTGGAGGGGTTTGCGCCGGATGCGATGGGGAAGGGCCAGTTCCGCCCCATGTTCAATATCTTCAAGAATCACCTCGGTGCGACCATGGTAGGCCGCCAGGGTCTTGGCGGTTTTTAAAATAACAATATCCCCCCGGTGACCGTCCACCCCCACATCCAGACAAAAGGAGGCAATTTCAAACAGCAGAGAACGATCCATGGTAACCTTGGGATAAAGGGCCATGGCGGTTTCAATTTTCCGGGAAAGGGCCTGGGAATCATCCTGCCAGCGGCTGCAAAAAAGCCCGGGATCTTCATCAAAGGCTGCCCGCCGTTCCATGACAGCCACCCGATCCTCGGGATCATGGGCACCTTCTATATTCACACACAGCCCAAAACGATCCAGCAACTGGGGCCTCAACTCCCCCTCTTCGGGATTCATGGTACCCACCAGGGTGAATTTTGCCGGATGGGAAAAAGACAGACCTTCACGTTCTATGGTGTTTACCCCCATGGCTGCAGAATCCAGCAGCACATCCACCACATGGTCATCCAGCAAATTGACCTCATCCACATAGAGAATGCCCCGGTGGGCCGCGGCCAGGATACCGGGATCCACCCGTTTTTCTCCTTTTTTCAGGGCATGTTCCAGATCCATGGTGCCCACCACACGATCTTCAGTGGCTCCCACAGGCAATTCAATCACCTTGATGCCAGTTTTCTCCATATCCGGCCGGTTGATATTTCCTTCTTTAACAGGGCAGGCGGCCACAATGCATTCCCTACAGGTATTTCCTGTTTCCCGGCGGGACAGGCGAAAAGGACACCCCTTTACCGTGTCAATTTTGGGCAAAATTTCAGCCAGGGCCCTCACCGCCGTTGATTTCGCGGTTCCCTTTTCCCCCCGGATGAGTACCCCGGAAAGACCGGGATTGATGATATTTAAAATCAGGGCCAGTTTCATCTGCTCCTGGCCCACGATGGCAACAAAGGGAAATGTGGCTCTTTTTTCCATGAAATTTTCTCCTTTTTATTTTTTGTAAATATTCGGCTTGGTCGTGTAAATGTTTGGCAAGTGCCCCATATTCGTTTAGTTGGGACTGCGTAGCATACTATTGCTATGTGAGCAGGCCCAAATGAGTGAAGATGGGGTGCTTGCCGAATATTTACTATTTTTTTATGAAATACTCTACAGATCAGGGGCGTATTTCATGCTTCGTTGTGGGCAGAGCCGGATCAGAACACGGTCTGCCCATGGCAGTTTTTATATACAAAGCAGGTACTGGGTGCTGGGTATTAGGTACTGGATGTTCACAGTAACTACTTTTTCATTGTTCGTTGTGGCTGGTGTTCATAGCCATGTATGTTTATTAAAATATTTACTTTCGGGCAACCACAGCAGAGCCGCCCCCCGATGGGCAATAGGAACCGGACAATTGAGCTGTCTACAGTTCCGGTCCGGGACCATTGCCCGTCGGGGGGGCGGCGGCGGTATAATACCACTTGGCTCCGCGTCTACGACCCCATATTTGTTGTGTCCGACAGGACATGTGGGTTATATGAAACTCCAATACACTCCTGGGCCGGGGCCATTACCCCTCGGGGGGCGGCATAATACCATTCTCAATATCCAACAGATTTCTCCCCGGTGGCACCATGAACCAGATCCACCAGGGATTCAGCCTTTAAATCATCTATTTTGCAATATTCAGCCCGGGCCGCCAGGGCCAGCTTCCGGGCAATACCAAAGGTGACAATGCCCTGGGGCTCGGTGTCCACAACAATGTACTGAACCCGGTCATCATCCCCCATGATTGATGCAAATTTCAGGGCTTCTTCCACAGGTTTTTCCCAGCCCATGGCCACATTGGATTTTCCATCGGTGATAATCAACACAATGGGACGGATGGCAGGATCTTTTAACAAGGCAGCAGAAACCAGACGATGGGTCTGGTCCAGGCCGGCGGAAAGGGGGGTTCGTCCCCCCACGGGCATCTCCTTTAAATAGTGGGCCGCAAGTTCAATGGAAGCTGTGGGGGGCAGATTGACAACGGCCTCGTTCTTGCGAAAAGATAGCATGGCCACCCGGTCTCTTTTCTGGTAGGCATCCAGAAGAAGGGAGAGAATGGCCCCTTTGGAGGCTGCCATGCGGCCCCGGGAACCCATGGAACCACTGGCATCCACACTGAAAACCAAAAAATTGCCCATGCGTTTTTCCCTGATCTTTTCCCGAATATCCTGGGATTTCAGTGCAATGGTCATCCCCGGGGGAATGGTGCGGGTGGCCTGAAAAGGGGCCGCAGCCCGCAGGGTGGCATCCAATGCCACATCATTATTATGGCGTTTCATACTGCTTTTCACATAACGTCCCTGCTTTTGGGAAACCCGACTGCGTGAGCGCTTACCAGACCCCCTTCGCATTTGACGATCCTTGGGAGAACTGATTTTTTTCACCTGAAATGTGGCTCCAATCTCAAAAATCTGATCTCCACCGGTATCCTTGTCCGATGGGGACTCTTCCCTGTCCTTATCCCTGGAAGATTCAGGAAGCGATGGAGGGGATAAAGCATCTTCTCTGGAGGAATCGTCCCGGGGAGATGATGTCTCATCATCCCGGGGAGGTGGGGGGGCCGTTTCCTGCTCTTGTTTTTCTTCTTCCCGGGATTGCTCATTTTCCCGGGAGTCATTGTCCGCTTCCGGCGGTTCCGGCGGCGGTGGCGGAGGGGCAGCATCCCGTTTCCGGTGAAGCAGCACAAAAGGTGCCACCCGGGAAATATCCTCCACTTCCACCCGGATCCGGCCCTCCAGGGCAGCATGGGCCCGGGCTGCCTGTTCCATGACAATATCAGCCCGGTGCCCTGCCACATTGTTGGTGGCGCACAACTCTGCAATAAAACCTCTGAGCTCTTGTTTGACGCCCACCCGGGGCAGGATATCCCGGGCTTCAATAATTTTCCGGGCCAACTCCAGGCGCTGCACCTCATGGGCTTTTCTAAATGCTGCAGGATCGTTGTCATAGGCTTCCCGCTGCTCCATAAGGGTCATGCGGACCTCGGGATCTTTTTCCGATTCAACTTCCACACAAAGCCCCAGACGATCCAGCAGCTGGGGTCTTAAATCCCCCTCTTCAGGGTTCATGGTTCCCACCATTATGAACCGGGCCGGATGATAAAAAGAGAGCCCCTCACGTTCAATGCGATTCTCCCCGGAGGACGCCGCATCCAGGATAATATCCACGATGTGATCATCCAGCAGATTAATTTCATCCACATAGAGTATCCCCCGGTGGGCCTGGGCCAGAAGTCCGGGTAATAATACCTTTTTACCCTCTTTAACAGCCCTGTTGAAATCCATCCCCCCTGCCACCCTGTCTTCGGTGGCATTTAAAGGAAGGGTCACCACCCGCTGGGAACGAAGGTGTGTCTGGAATTTTTGTCTTTTTTGTTGACAGTCATCACACAACACCTCTCCTCCAGGATCACAGCTGAAGGGACAGTCTGAAACCACCTCAATGGGATAGAGCAGATCTGCCAGTCCCCGGACAATGGTTGATTTGGCAGTTCCCTTTTCACCACGAATGAGCACGCCCCCCACACCGGGATGAACGGCGTTGAGCATCAAGGCAAGTTTGAGATCCTCCTGGCCCACAATGGCTGAAAACGGAAAAACGTCATTGAAAATCATTCCTTTCCCTCATATTCTCTCAAGCAACACAATGGAATACACCTGATCCTGTTCATCAAAGCGGATATCCAAAAATTGAGATATGCTTTTTAGGCCCGTAAAAACAAAAATCCACGGACCGATTAATTCAATCCGTGGATTTCCCTTTTTATCCATTAGACCACTGACTTGTATGCACTCCCATGCATTACAGTCCTTATTGTCCAGGCAGGTCTTCTGACTTTCGGATCATCCGCTTCACCGCGCCTTCCCGGACCGTTGGAAACAAAAAATAACAGCTTTTGTTTTCAACGCTTCCAGTGACATCATGCGGTGTTTGTCCCCGATTACAGCGATGGGCTCGCTCCCGATTTTCACGGGATTCCCTTTTCAGCCAATGGCACCTGAAACAGGTGCAAAATTATCCAAATCACCCCAAACTGTCAATATCTTAATTATCATGAAAGGCAAAAACCGGGCATGAAATATCCCAATTAATCATGCAGACAATTCATATAACGGGCATCTCCTGTGGAACACAACGAATATTGGAAAAAAATTTTAGTTGAACCTGTTTTCCCTTGTCATCTTCAACATTTTATAGGTCGAGACTATAAATGCGATACTGACAAAGAAAAATGGCCCACCTAAAACAATTGCAAGACTCTTGATTGCAGCAAATCCCCCCGTCAATTGGAAAAGGATACCGGTTAGACCAATAATTGCTCCCCAGAGAAGTCTCATGGCAATGGATGGATTAAAAGACCCTTTTGTCATCTGCATTGCGATGAAAAAGGATGCAGAATCCGCAGTTGTAACAGCAAAAATAATAAGGTTGGTAAGAACGATAAGGCTCAACCACCATCCTCCCTTCATACTTCCAAGGAGAAGATATATACCTGCTTCATTGTTCAGCTGAACTTTTTCCCAAAGTGGAACGATTCCACTTACATCGGCATAGGTGGCGGAGCCGCCCCAGATACAAAACCATAAAACAGTAAGAATCATGGGGACAACCATAACCCCCACAACAAATTCTTTTAATGTTCTGCCCCGTGAAATACGGGCAATAAATCCACCACAAAACGGAATATAGGAGATGTACCATAACCAATAAAATACAACCCACCAGCCAAGCCATTCCCTTTGTTTGAGACCTTCAACATCACTCCAGAAGGAAAATTCAACCAATTTTGTTACATAATCACCTGTCATCTGTGTGATCATATTCAGAAGGTAATTTGTTGGAGCAGGCCCCCAAAAAAGTATTATTAAAAGAAGAATACCGGCAAGCGTCATATTGGTTTGACTTAAAATTTTTATTCCCTTTTCAACACCACTTGCAGCACTTATGACATAAGCAGCAATAAGAAAAAGCATAAGGATTATTTTTCCGACATTATCAAGCTGGACACCAAAGATCTGGTTAATTCCAAAACTTATGGAGGCAACGCCAAGTCCCATCATTGTGGCAGTTCCGCCAATGGTTCCAAGGGCTCCAAGGCCATCTGCAAGTCGTCCCCAAATACTTGAATTGCATCTGTCTCCAAGTATTCCGTAAAGGCCGGTGGCAACGGTCATTGGTTTTCCAAGCCTGTAGGCCGGGTAAGCAATGGCCCATCCGGCAACGACAAAAAGAGCCCAACCATGCAGGCCCCAGTCCAGAAGGGTGAGATGGATGGCCCTGGGAATACCGGCTGCAGTTCCTGTAAGACCGGCATCAGCAATATAGGGGGCTTTATATAAGTGAATTAAAGGTTCTGTCACGCTGTAAAAGACGAATCCAATACCAAGACCACAACTAAACAGCATTGCGATCCATGCTGAAAATGAAAAATCGGGAATATCATCTTCCTTTCCAAGCTTAATATCGGCATATGGGCTGAAGATAAGATAAATACAAAAGAAAAGTGTAAATCCCACCCCCAAAAGAATGGCCCAGCTAAAGTTAAATATCATAAAGTTACGGGCTGTGATAAATGTCTTTTCAGTTTCTTTTGGGAATGCAACGGCACAGATTAGAATGATGAGAAAAAAGGTGAGAACCGGCCAGAAAAGTTTTGGATCATAACCCTTTAATATTTTTTCCATCAGGCCTTTGGTTTGTTGGGTTTTGCTTTGAACTGCTGATGTGGTCGACATATGAAACTCCTTTGATTGATAATGGTATTACTCTTTCTCAGGATATTATTTGTTCAACAATTATTTACTTTTTTCAGGATTTAACTCACAGCTATCCCTCCATGGTTGTTAGCCCTCCGCCCGTGGCGATTTATGCCGCCTTCCGGGACAATGCTATCATGTACGAAAATGGATTGTTTCGCGAATATGGCGAACTGAGATATTCTCTTGGAAATGATAGAAGAGCGGAGCGTACTGTTAAAATTTGAAATGAATTTCCGACAAAATAATTTCCGGCAGATCAAGCATAAAATCTGGGATTACTTTGCTTTCTGTGAAACAAAAAGTAAATATTCAGTCAGCACCCCATCTTCACCTGTTTTGGTCTGCGCACCGAGTATTAGTATGCTGCGCAGCCCCAAACAGGCGAATATGAGGCACTGCCCAAACATTTACATAACCAAACCGAATATTTACAACAAAAAAAAACTAAGGGTAAGAGGATGAAGAAATCCGAATAATTTAATGATAGTATCCGGATTAAATTTTGATCGCATTGTCAAAGAACCAACAGTACCAATGCAAAGAGTTAACCGGACAGCGCTAAATATTAATCTCATTTTTAATTTTAAAAACCTGTTTTTCTTGAAAACATATCAAGAATGATGCATAGATTCAGATACTTATTAGTTTTATCATGCAGATAAAAATCATCAAAAAATATTTAAAAAAAACTTAATTCACATGGCGCAGTGATGCCGTCGCGCATCAACCTGAATCAAACGATTCATTATTGCATAACAAAAGCTCAATCTTATCAATGTCTTTTACTCATGATATTTTTATTGCGACAATCAACATTCCTTTAACCTGGACTCCTGATTGCTTTCTGATATCGGCTTTTTTCTTTTCCATTAATTGAAATCCATGACATTCCAGGCATTGTTCAATATAGGCTTGGGAATGGGCATAACGCCCACTGGGAAAAAGCGCATACCCATGGCTGGAGTCCTCCAGCAATTCCACAGAAAACCCAAGAATACCACCATTGACAAGGGAGGTTGATGCAGATTTTATAATGGAGTCCAGATTTCCAAAATATACAAAAACATCAGAGCTGTAAATCAGATCAAATTTATGAAAAAAAGGCCATTCCTGGAGAATATCAAACACCTCCAGCCGGTTGTAAATATTCTTTTCAGCCGCTTTTTCAAGCATTTTCAAAGACACATCAACCCCTGTAAGATGTTTTGCAAAGGGCTTATAAAACTGTGCTCCAAGACCGGTACCGCAGCCAAGATCCAGCACATTCATTTTTTCCGTTAAATGGGGCTGAACAAGCTCAAACAGGCGCTCCGGGGTTTTGTACGCCAGATCTTTTACCAAAATGGTTTCAAAATTATCCGCACACCGGTCAAAGATATTGCGCACATGTTCCACCGGGGCCGCATCCGGTGTTTCCAGAATTCCCAGACTCTGGAGCATAAAAGTTGCAACCTTGTTATCCGGCTGGATCTCAAGGACCTTGTTATAATGTGATTGCGCTTTTTTAAACTCTTCTCTCTTTTGAAGACAAATCCCGATATTTAAATGGGCCGAAGCATAATCCGGCTCTATCTCAATGGCTTTATTATATGAGTCCAGGGCGTTTTTGCTCTGGGTTAACTCATCCTGGGCCACCCCAAGGTTATTCCATGCCTCTGCCATGCCCGGAGCAAAGTTAACAGCCTTTTGAAAACAGGAAAGGGCATGGTGCTTGTTTCCGATTTCCCGGTATGCCACTCCCAGATTATTCCATGCATCACCAATATCCGGCTGTTGTTCCAGCATCATTTTATAAATGGGTATGGCTCCCCTGTGATTATTATCCATCTGCTTCATCCGGCCCAGATTATAACATGCAGATAAATCAGGCGGCGTGATCCGGGTGGCTTTTTCAAATATTTTTGCGGCTTTTTCCGGCCGGTTCTGGTCAAGAAAGAGATTTCCCAGGGCATTCAAAGCCCGACCCCAGTCCGGCTTTTTTTTCAATATTTTTTGATACCCTTTTTCTGCCCTGGCAAGTCTGCCTTGTCTGTGGGCTGAAACGGCTTTTTTAAAAAGATGTTCCACATCTCCTTGAATAGAGGGTTGCAGGTTTGATCGTTTTGGGGGTTGGCCCGGTCTAAGTGGTTTGTTTGTCATTTTTGCTTCCTTGAACCCCTTTGTTTTCAATTATCTCAATGCAATTCATAGTGCCATTTTGCCGGACATTTAAAGATTTCCCAGCCAAATAACCGTTATCTCCTCCATCAATTCTTCGTGAAGATAATTCATATCCCCCACACCTGTAAACAACAATTGCCTTCGTCCCAGTTAAGCGGTATAAAGAGCGCCTCATTTGTAGTTAACAAAGCGTCTTCCAGAAAATAATCAAAAACATATTTATTCATTATTATCTCTGAGACTTATCATGCGCACCCCTTAATAATAGCCCCCTTGGAAGGAACATCAGGAATAACTTAAATGAAACGCAGTTTTTATAAAATATCCAAAAAAATTCACAAATATGTGGGACTCATCTGTCTGTTCTGGTTTTTATTGATGGGGGTCAGCGGTGTACTGATTAATCACCCGGCACTGATTCGGGGAATATCAATTCCAACCCCCTTTGTGCCAACGGGATTCCATTACAAAAACTGGAATCGCATGGCCATAAAAGAGGTGGTCTATTCTAAAAAAAGAGCAAACACCCTGTTTGTCGCAGGAAGAATGGGTGTCTGGCAGAGCAACGATGGGGGCCGCACATTTTCTCCCATGGACACAGGCTACCCTTTGTCAGCCTTTGATCGTGACACCAATTGCCTCTTGTTAACCCGGCACAATGGTAAAAAAACACTATATGCCGGTAACCGCTCAGGCCTTTTTTTCTGGAATTTTCGCACCCGGCAATGGACACAAATTACCCACAAAGATGTGAACAACATGGGGATAAAAGACATTGTTTTGATCCATGGAACCCCCGTGGTATTCACTTCCCGGGGATGTTTTGGCATTGACCCATCTAATCAAGATCCCACCCTTTCACCCATGCCGCTAAAACTTGACACCCGTCCTTTACAAACCGTACCCATGGTCATAGGGATGCTGCGCATTCATGACGGCAGCATCCTGGGACTTCCCGGCAAATTATTTGTTGATGTTCTGGGAGTGGGATTAATATTTTTAACCATTTCTGCCATCTGGCTGTGGTATCTTCCCTGGCGCAGAAAACGATTATATAAACGCACCATGGATGCATATCTCTATCGATGGATGCATAAATATCATTTAAAACTTGGCATTTATACCAGCTTATTTTTATTGGTATTAACCTTGACCGGCATGATTATCCGTCCCCCCTTTCGTCACCCCATTGACAATAAAACCATTCCATCCACCTGGGTTAAATTTGATGAATTTTCCGGGAATCAATATCCTGAAATTCGACGGGCACTTTATCTTGAAAAAGATAATTGTCTTCTTTTGGCAACCAAGGTGGGGTTTTTCATGGGAGCGGCGGATTTTTCTAAACCCTTTACCCTGACTCCCATGGGGATTCCCGTCAGCGGCATGGGGGTGAATGTGCTGGAATCCCTTTCCGGGGATCAGATACTTGTTGGTTCTTTTAACGGGCTGTATATCAAAAATCTTATAAGCGGTGCTGTAACCGATGCCATAAAAGAAAATAATCCCACCATGCTGAATTTTAAAAAACGCCGTAAAAACAGAGCGGTGGGAGCCGGTATAAAAAAGGGAGAACTGCTGTTCTGGGTGGATTATAGACAAGGAATAATACCCGTTGGACTTGAGGCGAAATCCATCACCATGCCCAAAGCACAGAATTTTAACAATCAAATGTCATTATGGCATTTTATGCGGGCCGTTCACACAGGGCAAATTTTTAAAGATTTATTGGGAAGATACACCTGGCTGGTGATTCCCGCAGGGGGGATGTTTTTATTGATTAGCTTGCTTAGCGGTGGTTATGACTGGTTGTATCGACAAAAAAAAGAGTTGCGTCCTTTTCCAATAATTTCATAATTTCTCCAAATAATGATTTTCAAGCGGTTAATCATTTGCTTACCTTTTGATGCCTGTTCAGACAGGTTCCAACGTGCGTTATTGTCCTTTGTCTTGATAAAACGGATTGTAAAAAAGCATCATAACACAAATTATGACTTTGTTGCAGCAGATACCCTATAACCGCCATGGAGAAGTTTAGCTTAGTCTATACTCTCCTTTAAATTTGAAAACAATCTTGACCAAAAAGATATTAGATGTTAAATAAGAATAATTATCATTTAATATCAAGAGAGTCCCATGGCAGATCATAAAAAAAGATTTGAAATCATCATCCAGAAATTAAGGGAGAATGGCCAGAAGATAACGCCCCAGCGTATGGCCATCGTGAAAATTCTTGCCAAAAGCACAGGGCATCCCAGTGTTGAAGATATCCATGATGAAATAAAAAAAGATTTTCCCACAATGAGTCTTGCCACAGTATACAGAAATATTGTATTAATAAAATCACTTGGTGAAGTTCTTGAGTTAGGATTTCCAGATGGGCGCAATCGATATGACGGAAACAAACCTTACCCCCACCCCCACGTGATCTGCATTAAGTGTAAAAAAGTAATTGATTCCAATCTGGGAAGCCTGGATGATCTGAAAGACGAAGTCGCTGTGGAGACCGGCTTTAAAATTTTGAATCACCGATTGGACTTTTTCGGTATTTGCAGCAATTGCATGGCAGAAAAAGTGTAATATTTTTTTTGCCATTAATTGATAATCGTTATCACATAGTATCCTAATCCCCTTGAACACAAAATGAGGAGGTCAACATGTCCAATGAAAATGGCAAGTGCCCGGTAACGGGACGAACGGCTAACCCCACTGCCGGCGGTGGCACGTCAAATCGCGATTGGTGGCCGAACCAGATAAACCTCAAGGTTCTTCATCAAAACTCCTGCAAGAGCAATCCCATGGGCGCGGGGTTCAATTATGCGGAGGAATTCAAAAAGCTTGATTTGGGGGCGATCAAGGAAGATCTTTATACCCTGATGACCGACTCCCAGGAGTGGTGGCCAGCGGATTACGGCCATTACGGTGGACTTTTTATCCGCATGGCATGGCACAGCGCAGGTACATATCGCATGGGCGACGGGCGGGGCGGGGCAGGCTCCGGCAATCAGCGCCTGGCCCCTCTGAACAGCTGGCCGGACAACGTGAATCTTGACAAGGCCCGCCGACTGCTTTGGCCCATCAAACAGAAATACGGCAATAAGATCTCCTGGGCCGACCTTATGATCCTTGCTGGCAATTGCGCCCTTGAATCCATGGGATTTAAGACCTTTGGCTTTTGCGGTGGGCGTGAAGACATCTGGGAACCGGAAGAGGATATTTACTGGGGAACCGAAAACGAATGGCTGGGTGACAATCGCTATTCCGGCGAACGGGAACTTGAAAATCCCCTTGCCGCTGTGCAGATGGGGTTAATCTACGTGAACCCCGAAGGCCCCAACGGTGAACCCAATGCCGTGGCCTCCGGCCATGACGTTCGGGAAACCTTTGCCCGCATGGCCATGAACGACGAAGAAACCGTGGCGCTGGTGGCCGGCGGGCACACCTTTGGCAAGTGCCATGGGGCCGGTGATGCAGCCCTGGTGGGGCCGGAACCCGAAGCCGCAGGCATTGAGGAGCAGGGCCTTGGCTGGAAAAGCAGTTTTGGCAGCGGCAAGGGGGATGACACCATCAGCAGCGGCATTGAGGGGGCCTGGACAGCAAACCCAATCCAATGGGATATGGGGTATTTTGATTTGCTGTTCGGCTACGATTGGAATCTGGAAAAAAGCCCCGCCGGTGCCTACCAGTGGGTTCCGGTGAATCCCGATGAAAAGGATCTTGCCCCTGCAGCCCATGATCCGTCCAAGCGGGTTACAACCATCATGACCACAGCAGACCTCTCTTTGCGCATGGATCCAATCTATAAACCCATTGCCAAACGATTCCACGAGAACCCGGATGAATTTGCCGACGCCTTTGCCCGGGCGTGGTTCAAGCTCACCCACCGGGATATGGGGCCCCGTTCACGTTATCTGGGTCCGGAGGTTCCCACGGAGGAACTGGTGTGGCAGGACCCGGTGCCACCAGTGGATCATGAGCTGATCAATGACCGGGACATCGCGACGCTTAAGGCAAAAATACTTGCTTCGGGGCTGACGGTTTCCCAACTGGTTTCCACTGCCTGGGCATCGGCGTCCACATTCCGGGGTTCCGATAAGCGCGGCGGGGCCAACGGGGCACGCATTCGTCTTGCTCCTCAAAAAGATTGGGAAGTCAATGAGCCCACCCAATTGTCCACGGTACTGCAGACCCTTGAAGGCATCCAGCAGGAATTCAACACTGCCCAGTCAGGTGGAAAAAAGGTTTCTCTGGCAGATTTGATTGTCCTGGGTGGATGTGCAGGCGTGGAGCAGGCTGCAAAGAATGCCGGGCATGATGTGACTCTTCCCTTTACACCGGGCCGCACGGATGCGTCCCGGGAACAAACCGACGTGACCTCATTTCACGTGCTTGAACCGGGTGCCGATGGATTTCGTAATTATCTCAAAACCAAATACAGCGTATCGGCAGAGGCGATGCTGGTTGATCGCGCCCAGTTGCTGACCCTGACTGCCCCGGAAATGACGGTGCTTCTTGGCGGTATGCGCGTCTTGAATGTCAATTTCGGACAATCCTTGCATGGGGTTTTCACCAAACGGCCAGGGATGCTCACCAATGATTTTTTTGTAAATCTGCTTGATATGGGCACCACCTGGAAGGCAACCTCGGAAAATGAAGACCTGTTCGAAGGTCGTGATCGCGTAACAGGGGAGCTCAAGTGGACCGGCACCCGTGTTGACCTGATTTTTGGTTCCAATTCCCAGCTGCGGGCCCTGGCGGAAGTATATGGATGTGCGGACTCCCAGGAGAAGTTCCTGAACGACTTTGTGGCGGTGTGGAACAAGGTGATGAACCTTGATCGCTTTGACCTTGTCTGATTTTTTTTGAATAAATATTCGGCCGGCACCCATATTCACTCTTTTTGACCTGCTCATACTACGCAGTCTCAACTAAATGAATATGGGGCACCGGCCAAACATTTGTGCAGAAAGGATTGCATTATTGACAATAATACTTAAATTTTATCTCAATACAAATCATTGTCAAAAGCATGGGGCCTGATAAATAAAAATTCTGGAGAACGATGCCTACTTCCACAAAGAAAATGCAGCAAATAGAAGAATTTGCCCTGGACAACGGAGCAAGTAAAGCCGCTGTTATTTCATCCCGGGACATTGATGTTAAGAACAGATTTGCAGCTTTTTGCAAAGAACCCAAATGTCCCAATTTTGGTAGATCCATGAGCTGCCCGCCCCATGTATCAGGTCCGGAAGGATTCAGGAAAAAACTAAAGGAAACGCAATATGCAGTGGCAATTCGATTGGAAGTCGATGCAGGATCACTCATCGGCGAAGAGCGTCCCCAGGTTTTTCGAATATTGCAGGAGATTGTGGCGGCAACAGAGCTGAAAGCAAAATCACTGGGGTTTACAAAGTCGGAAGGATTTGCCGGTGGATCATGTAAACAGAGTTTCTGCAGTGAACATGACTTTTGCCGGGTTCTTTCCAGAAAGGGCACATGTCGGTACCCCGACAGCGCCCGTCCGTCCATGTCCGGTTTTGGTGTAAATGTTGGAAAGCTGATGAAGTGTGCCGGATGGAGTTCAGAATTTTTTTCTTCTAAAGCCCCCCGGGAAGAACAAATGATGTGGCTGGCCGGGGTGGTTCTTTTGAAATAACTGCCACGGGCAGACCGTATTTACTGATACTGGATTTTCCAGACCGTTGAAGCCAAAACCAATGTAATCGGTGCCATAAGTCTAAATCAGTCCCCGTCAAAGAGCCTTCCAATGCCCCCCAGGACAGACCCTTCTCCCTTGTTACTTCCTCCGACAGCTGGCGCATGGGCAAGCACCCGATCAGCCAACCGTGAAAACGGAAGGCTTTGGAGATAAATGGTACCCGTACCGCTGAGGGTGGCAAGAAAGAGCCCTTCACCGCCAAAAAACATGGATTTCAGATTTCCGGCACGCTGGATATCATAATCTATTCCCGGGGTGAAACCCACAATGCAGCCGGTATCCACCTTGATGGTTTCATTGACAAGCTCTTTTTTCACAATGGTGCCACCGGCATGGACAAAGGCCATGCCATCTCCACACAGACGTTGAAGAATAAACCCTTCTCCACCGAAAAAACCAGCGCCAAGCTTTTTATTAAAGGCAATGGTCACCTGGGTACCAAGAGCCGCACACAAAAAAGCATCCTTCTGGCAGATCAGTTCGCCCCCCATGGTGGCCATGTCAACTGGAATAATTTTACCGGGATAGGGAGCACTGAAGGCCACTCTTTTTTTACCCGTTCCCTGGTTGGTAAAATGGGTCAGAAAAAGGGACTCTCCGGTGATGGCCCTTTTACCGGTGTCCAGAAGTTTGCCGAACAATCCCCTTTCCGGCTGGGAACCGTCGCCCATTTTGGCTTCAAAGGAGATTTCTTCCTCCATCCAGTTCATGGCCCCTGCTTCTGCAATAACGGTTTCTCCGGGGTCCAGTTCCACTTCTACCACCTGCATATCGTCCCCGAAAATTTCATAATCTACTTCATGGCATTTCATTGTACACCTCTTTATTTCCATCTGTTTTCCATAGTATATGCTCCATGATCTTTTCAAAGCCTCTGGGGGCACAGTTGAACCAACATAACCCTGCTAATAATGCAACCCCTCTACGGAAATTAATCAAGTATGACACTACAAAGGTTAAATAGAAAAATCAATGCTATAGCATATTAAGTGTTCAACTCAGCTCTTCAATATCCCCTTCAATCTCAAGATATTCTTCTTTAAGACGCTCTTCCATATCAGCATCCGCCTCCCACATACCCCGGGCAATGGCTTCCAGAAGTTTATCCAGAATATTTTGCCGGGCATGGGGGTTCACCGACTCCATCCATTCTTTCATATCTTCGTCCAGGGCATATTTATTGGCCATGCTTTCATACATCCAATCTTCCATGACCTCGGCAGTGGCATCCCATCCCAGGGCAACATCCATCATATGGGAGATGTCACCGGCCCCTTTATACCCGTGGCGCATCATTCCCTGGAGCCATTTGGGATTCACCAGCCGGGATCGCAGCACATGTTTTGCCTCCTCGGCCGTGGTGCGCATGATCACCCGTTTGGGATCAGAACTGTCCCCCACCATGGAAAAGGGCAGTTTGCCCCGCACTGTTTTGTTTGCCACAATCAGCCCGCCATAATAGTTATAATAATCGGTGCATGACATCATGTCATATTCCCGGGAATCCTCGTTCTTTACCGTGACATCCATGCGGGAAAGAACGGTTCTAAAGGCCGAAGGTTTCTGCTTACCATAGCTTCCCTCTCCATAGGCGTGGCTGGAATAGCGGATGTAGTTATTACCCAGATCTTCCTGGGTCTGCCAGTTCTTGGACTCCACCAGCTCGGAAACTCCTGCCCCATAGGTGCCCGGAGGGCAGCCAAACACCCGGAAAGATGCCTCACGAAAGGCGTCATCCTCTGTCATCCCCTGGGATTTATACGCTTCTACGTCCGTGAAAACATGCTTTCTGATCAAATTTGATTCATGGGGTTCATCCAGAAGAGCCACCATGCGCACAGCCTCGTCAATGCGTTGGACCAGGATGGGAAAGGAATCCCTGAAAAAACCTGATATCCGGGGAATCACATCTATTCTGGGACGGTTGAGCTCTTTTTGGGGAATAATCTCAAGGCCGGTGACGGCCTGACTGGTGGGATGCCACACCGGCCGAACCCCCAAAAGGTAGAAAATCTCTGCAATATCATCCCCCCGGGAACGCATGGTGGAGCCGCCGTAAACAATAATCCCCACACTTTCAGGATAATTATCTGTCTCCTGCTGATATCTGTCCAACAGGGCATGGGCCAGGCGTTTGCCCACTTCCCAGGCCCCGGGGCTGGGAATTTTATTGGGATCAACGGAATAAAAATTTCTGCCTGTGGGCAAAATATCTGCCTGGCCCCGGGTGGGGGCCCCTGAAGGTCCGGGAAGTACAAATTCACCGTCCAGGGCCGTGAGGGTGGCATCCATTTCATCGGTGGTCTGATAAACATTGGGCAGAAGATAATCTGCAATGTATTTAAGGCTTTTCATAAGATCTCCAAAGGCACCGGCATTGACGGGGGGAGCTTTTGCAATCATATCAATGGCCCTGCCCGGTTCGCCCACGGGGAATGCCGGATCAGCCCCATTGTTTTTTTCACCCATGACATCCTTTTCCCAAAGCCCCTCAATGTCAGGTTTTGCCCGGTCAAGATCAAAATCAAAGGCTGCCAGGGCTTTTACCACGGCCACGGCAAGCCCATGGGCCCCGGCAATGATGTCACCCCCGGAAAGCCCCTTACCGGGATCCACAATACTGCCTTTATTCTCAGCCACATGGTCAAAATCATATCCCAGACAGGAGACAATGGATTCCCGCAGGGAGGGAACTTCACCGTTGGACAGGCGGGTGAGTTGCACCAGGAACTCCACCAGACGGTCCCCTTCCGGCGGCGTTCCCAGGGTGTGAAGGCCGTCGTTGATCATGGTGTCGGCAAGCTCCCCGAGATAGGTGTGAAGGGATTCCAGAAATTTTTCAAAATCATCAAAGGCACTCTCCCGGGTAATGTCAAGATCCTTGTCCAGACTTGCAGCAGCAACAGCTTCCCAGATCATGGGCCGGAGCACCTCACATTTACCCGGATCTTCCCTTGTGGCGTCCCCATACGCTTTGATGTGGTTTTCCACCGTGGAAAGTTCCTCATAAAGATCGGCATTGGTCATGGCCGGGATGAGATGATCAATGATGCAGCAAAAGGAGCGACGCTTGGCCTGGGTGCCTTCACTGGGATCATTAATAATATAAGGATAGATATTGGGAAGCTCCATGATGGAAAGATCAGGATAACACTCCCGGGACAATCCCAGGGCCTTGCCCGGAAGCCACTCCAGGGAGCCGTGTTTCCCCACATGGATCACCGCATCGGCCTTAAAAGAGTCCCGGATGTATCGGTATTGGGCAAGGTAATGGTGGGGGGGAGACAGATACATGTCATGGTAGGCTTTTTCTATATTTTCAAGGTAGCCCCGGGGGGGTTGCACTGTGATAAACAAATTTCCGTTCAAGGTGCCGGAGAACATCAGCTCATCATTGTGCACGAAAAGATCACCGGGCATCTCCTGCCAGTCATGGACCATTTTCTCCCGGGTGGATGGGGGCAGTTCCCGGTGCCAGGGCATGAATTCCTCCCTTGACGCCCGGGCCCGGCATCGCTCGTGCATCTGTTCCGGCAACAGCCAGCGCTGATCGCAGGTCATGCCCGACACAATTTCATGGGCCAGTTCATCCCCGTTTTCATAGGTTTTTTCCACCTGATACCCCTTTGTCTTCAGGGTATCTATTATCTTTTTGACACTTTCAAAGCTGTCAAGACCGGCCGCACATCCAATGCGATCGTTGCGGGGGGGATAGTGGTGAAAAATAATGGCCATTTTTTTATCCCGGTTTTTCTTTTGCCTCAGTCGCGCCCAGTTCATGGCCATTCTCACCACCTTGGCCGTGCGATCCTGTATGGGGATGTACCGGGCCATGAGTGCCCCGGTCAAGGGATCGGTTTCTTCCTGCTCCCGGGAGGCCACAGGCACGGTGATCAGGCATCCGTCAAACTCGGGCTGGGCTGCGGAAAAGGAGACCTCCATGGTGGTCATTCCCTGGACATTTTCCTGCCAGCTCTCAAAGGGCTGCAGGGTAATCATGGCCTGGATACAGGGAACGTTTAAACGGGGATAAAGGGTTTTATAGTCCTCATGGGCCAGGGTCAAAGAGAACATCATGGGGCTGATGAGCACATCAATGACGGGTTCTCCATTGTCCATGAAAAACTGTTCCACAATGTAGTCTGCCCCGTTGTTTTTCAGCTGGACATCTTTATATCGGAGGTGAAACACCGGAATAATATTGGCACCGGCCCCTTCTGCAGCCCGGATAATGGCATCCACAAAGGTCAAATTATTATTCAGCCAATAGGTTTGATTGAACCACAGGCCAATGGTGGGACGATGCGGTTTTATGCGGGCACTGCGGTATTGGTCCATGGTGGGAATACCGGGCATGTCCGGATGGTAAAGCCCTTCATTGGGTAATATCATGGCAGGAGGAGCCTGGTTATCCCGGTTATGAACCTTATTACAAAGATGGGTTAACAGATAGGCATAGTTAATGCTTCCCCCCTGTTTTAAATACCCATGTATGGTATCCCAGGCAGGGGTGCCAAACCCGTCAGAATGCTGCCGGGCCATGGCAATGCCGTCCTCATCCCCCCCTGTGGGTTGAATGTGCAGCCATGGCAATGTATTCCCTTTTTCCTTATGGGAATCCATTGCCTCGATAAGGGCATCAAAGGCCGGGCAGGAATCCTTGCCGCCATGGAGGTTCACTATAATAATATCCGATGCCAGAGCCTTTTCCACAAACACATTGATACGGCTCCGGTCAAAGAGCTGGGTCTGGGTTCTGGCGTATACACCAACGCTGCCACCGGTTTTTTGATATTGATCAATGCCCTGGGACAGGGAGGAAATTTCCATGGATGTGGCACTGTAGTAGCAAAGTTGAAAGGATGTCATGGGGTGCTTTTCCTTCTATAAGTAGTAGGACATAATTTTTTTCCCTTGATCCATCAATTATTGCCTTGACGGCAGGTGTTATTTAAAACCTTAACAGGAAAAAAATTCGTCCATGTATTTAACCGATATGTCCTGTGGGACAAAACAAATATAAGGTCGTAGACGCGGAGCCAAAGGGTATTATACCGCCGCCCCCCGACGGGCAATGGGCCCGGACCGGAACTGTAGACAGCTCAATTGTCCGGTTCCTATTGCCCGTCGGGGGGCGGCTCTGCTGAGGTTGATTTAGGCAGCATTTTCTAATAACCGCACGGGCGGAGCGATATTCTCATCTCGGCTCGCCCACAACAAAATTTGAAATACTCCCGGTTGTACGGAGTATTTCATATAAAAAATTACCATGGGCAGATCGTATCGGGATTTGACCGGCCCACAACGAGAAGTGAAACTCTAACCATTACAAGTCTTTGGATGGAGCTTCATACAAAAAAACATCCATATAATGTTTTATACATAACACAGGCCAAAGCGGCATTGCCGTTATAATAAATCCGGCCGGGGCAGTCTCCGGGACATCTGCCTTTCAGCGGGCAGGCTCCACAGTATTCCGGATCAAAATTCCCGGCCCGTTTTAACCCGGACAGGGATGCCGGAGCATCCATAAAATGAGGATTCTCCAGGGTGCCCCAGAAAAAATCAGGATCAAAGGCTGTCTGGGTACAGGGATAAAGGCCCCCCTCCGGTGTGACGGCCAGGCTTTTATTAACAGCGGCATGGCAAAAGTGACAATTGTCCCTGCCCCGGGCTGATGATGTCAGACGATTAAGCTCCCTTAACTGCAAAGGAATGGGCCGCAGGCGGTTCACCCCATCAAGGGCTGTCATCATCTTTGTAATTCCCTGTTCCAGCTCACAGGGATCAGGAACAAGATGGTTTTTCGCATTGCCCTTGTTAACCAGCAGATCAAGCCCCAGGCCCCGGGCCTGGGCAAATCCCCCCAGCACCATGACAAGGGCATGGAGATGGGAAACATTTTCCCGGGTGACCACGGTGGTGACGGTGAAGGGAATTTGCCGATCTTCAAGATATTGAAGCCCCAGAAACGTTTTTTTTGCCTTTCCCCGGAGCTTTTCCTGGATCTGGGGAGGGCCGTCAAGACTCACCCCCACATCCATATGAAAGTCCAGCATCATGTCGGCCATGGCATTGTCAATGCAGGTGGCATTGGTCTGAATGCCCAGGGTGGAATCAGGGCTCAATGTTCTCACCTTTTTTGCGGCATGAAAAACCGCCCGGGGAGCCAGGGTGGGCTCTCCGCCGGAAAGCTGTACATGAAAAGGCGTTCCCGATGCCAGGGCAAGATCCATGGCCCGGTCAATGGTGTGGGGTGCCATGGTGTGGGTGGATTTATGGTTCCCCAGATAACAATAGGCACACTCCAGGTTACAGGCATCGGTGAGCATTAAGATGAGATAATCCGGAGAAAAATCCATACGTTTTATGTTGCCTTAAAAGTAATCGTTTCCATTTCATCCACAAGCTGACATTCATCATCCAGAAAATGAATCTCATCGTATTCCAGGGCCGTAAAATGCTCCCGACTCTGGCCGTTCCTCAGACTCAATACCGGTTTTTTCATGGCAAGGGCGTCTTTTAACAGACAGATGTTATCTCCATTAACCTTTTCCAGGCCAAACCCGGTATCAATGACCCAGTCACATTGGCTCATCTCCTCCTTTGCCCACTTGCATATCTCCTCGGAAAATTTATCTATGTGGGGCTGCACCAGACAATGGGCACCCAGGGAATGGGCCACATGGTAATCAATATCATTCTTATGAAGCATGCCTGTAAAAATATGATACTCTTTTTTGGCCAAAAGCCGATACAGTACCGATGCACTGCCCATGCCCCCCACCACAAAAACCTTGCCTTTTTTTTCACTGTTTTTCATCTCAATGGTGCCAAGCATGCGGTTGAAACTGGCATTACTAAAATCATACAATTGGGTCACCGCATCATCCTGCAGCACATTTTCCGGAGGCCCAAAGGCCTGGATGGCACCTCCTTTAACCAGGGCCACCTTGTCCGAGAGCTTGGCGGCAATGTCCACATCATGCAGGGAAGCCACAACGCAGATGCCCTTGTCCCGGCACAGTCTCTGGAGAATGGACATCACCTCCATGCGGTGTTTCAGGTCCAAATGCATGGTGGGTTCATCCAGCAAAATAATATCCGGTTGCTGGGCCAGGGCCCTTGCCACCAGCACCTTTTGCCGTTCACCGTCACTCAAGGTGGAAAGATCTCTAAAAACAAGTTCCCGGGCATGGACCATGGTGAGGGATTCCATGATCACCCCATCATCCTTTTTTTCCAACCTGCCGCTCCAGTGGGTATGGGGATAGCGGCCCATGGCCACAAAATCATACACCGTAAACAGGGGGGGCTTGACCTTTTCCGTGAGTACCACAGACATGGTTTGTGCCAGGCGTTCCTGTTTCATGGCGCTGATATCTTCGTTATTCACCAGAACCTTGCCATTGATGGTTTTAAGATGTTTGGACAGGGTGCGCAAAAGGGTGGTTTTACCGGCCCCGTTGGGCCCTAAAAGGGATATAAATTCTCCCTTTTTAAATTGCAGTTCCACCCCTTTGAGTATCTCTTTTCCGGAATATCCCACACAAAGATTCCGGGTGGATAAGATGGTGTTTTGGGTGTTCATATATCAACCCTCCTTTTCATAAGAAGACTTAACACCACCGGCGCCCCGAAAAATGCGGTGATGGCACTGATGGGAAGTTCCACAGGGGAAAAAACCATGCGGGCAATGAAATCGCACAGACTGATCACCATGGCCCCCACAAGTATGGTGCCGGGGATGAGTATTTTATTGTCCGATGTGGAGAACAACAGGCGCACCATGTGGGGAACCGCAAGACCCACAAAGGCCACAGGCCCGGCCACAGAGGTGACCATGCCGGCAAGGGCACAGGCACTTAGCAAAATGAGCATGCGAAACAATTTAATATTCACGCCCATGGATGCGGCATAATCCTCCCCCAGTAAAAAGGCATTCAAGGGTTTGGCCAAAAAGTAGACCAACACCAGTATGGCCCCCCCTGCCACCAGCATGATTTCAATCTCGGTCCATTTGAATCCGGAAAAGCTGCCCAGCTGCCACAAAACAAACCCTTTTATCTTTTCTTTTTCGGCAAAGGCCACCAGCACACTGGTGACGGCATGGCATAAATAACCCATCATCAACCCCACAATGAGCAGGGTCACTCCGTTCTTCACCCGGGAGGCAACACTTAACACCACAAGCATGGTGCCATAGGCCCCGGCAAAGGCGGCCAGGGTGCACATAAATGGGTTTAACATGGTAAAGCCCAGAGAGATGGTGGAGAGCATCACCACTGATACAAACAACGTGGCTCCGGAAGAGATCCCCAGGATAAACGGTCCCACAATGGGGTTTCTGAAATAGACCTGGAGCAGCAGACCGGCCACGGCCAGGTAAGCCCCGCCAAGACCTGCAGCAATGGCCCGGGGAATGCGAATGTTCCAGATAATAAAGCCCTTGGTACTTGTGGTTTCATGGCTTAATAAAATATCCATCATCTCAGAAAAGGGGATGCTTATGGAGCCCACCAGGATATTTACGGCCATAAAAATCACCAATAGAATGCCCACAACGGCAAGGCAGATATTTTGTCGTTTCATCACCTTCCGGCGAAATGCCATGGTGCCCGAAGATTTGATTGCTGTGGTTGTCACTGTTTCACCTTTATTTTTTACTTAGGATTCAGGGTCTTTGTCAGGCAGTTCCCGGAAAAATTTAGATTTATACCCCGGATAACAGCTGGGATGAATAATAGCGGCAATGTCCGTTAAAATTTCATCCAGTCGATCCCCGGACTGGGAATAATGGGGCAAAGGAGAGTAAACCTTACCGTCTTTTAACGGTTTCAATCCGGCAATCATGGGGTTGGCCCGGGCCAGGGCCGCCTTGGAGGTGGCTCCGTTTTTCGGGGTGCGGTAGGTAAAGAAAATCTGGGCATCCTGGCCACTGAACAAAAAGCGCTCCAGGGAGATTTCAATGCACGATTTTCCAAACACATCGTCAAACAGGTAATCGCTCTGGGCAAGCCCCACCAGTTCTCCCACCCAGGCATTGCCGGGCTCCACCAACACTCTTTTTTCGTAAATGTCCCCCCACATCACCTTGGGCTGGTCTGTGGCGTTCCGGGTGGTTTCCCGGATGTTTTCAAGGGCCGTTGCCACCTTATGAAAATATTGCTGAGCCTGTTTTTCCCGGTTGAAAAAAGGCGCAATGAACTTGACAAAGTGCATCCTGGCATTGAGGCACATGGCCACAGGAGTGGTGGTAATGACACAGGCCGCTCCCATCTCTTCCACCATGGGGATGATGGACATGTCCCAGGTCATCACAAGTTCCGGTTCACTTTGTTTAAGTCGCTCAAAATCAATGGCATTATAATTGCCGAGAAAGGCGATCTTGCCCTTTTCCATGCCGGTGACCACCTCGGGAATGGCCCACTCTTTTTTGGGGGCCGTGACCCCCACCAGCACATCTTCTATAACCCCCAAAGCTTTTAAAATGGCGATATCAAAGGAACCATAAGCAACCACCCTTTGAACAGGTGTGTAAATAATCTGTCGGGGCTCGTATCCTGCCGGTGGTGTTTCCCCCCGGGGGATGAGGACAAATTCTCTACCGGCACCGTCCCGGACTTCCACCCAGCCTTTATCAATGGGATTAACAGAAAAGCCTCCTATACTCATAAAGCTTGTTTTATCTGCTTTTGTTTCCGATGCATCCTGCTTGTCATCAGAGGTGCATCCGGACATCATCAGCAACGCCCCCATCAGCATTACCACTAATTTATTTTTCATAACCTGTTCTCCTGACCTTGGCCCTGGGTCATTGTTTGTTTTATCTTAAACTCTCCGTTTTTCACCCGTTTTTCCCAGAGATACATGAAAAGCCCCAGGGTGAAAAACAACATGCCGGCAAAATAGTAATATTTTCCCGGATCATTTTTGATAATGACGTGGATAAACCGCCTGCGCCCCATTCCCCCACTGGTTTTAGGGGCAAAGTCCTTTAAATGGATGGAAATTGGGGAAAAATAGATGGGCTGATTAAATCCCAGAACGGCCCGCTTTTGCCTGTGATCATTTTTAATGGCAATAACAGCCGTTACGTTAATGGCTCTTTTTGCCATGTTGGCAATGCGATCTCCCCGGTAGTAATCAATATCAAGTTTTTCCAGGGTGATGGTGCAGGCAGGCGTGGCAAGGGAGATAGATGTTCCCGGCAACAGAACCTTTCCCATGTGGGTACCGGCACACAGATAACTGATAAGATACCCAAGGAACATCAAAAGCATGCTGTAATGAATGATGTGGGGGGATAATCTTAAGACAAACTGAATGCGGGTGGAAAATGCGCTGCGGTGTCGAATCAATTTTGTCATGCGCTGGGTGGTGCACACAAAGGTGTTGATGGAAAGAGATGCCAAGAGTCCCACCAGCATAAACAGCCAAAATGTATGTTTTAAATAATGAACCCCGTAGGTCATGGACCACTTGTAAAATCCCACATCATTGATGGGGGCAAAAAACTCTGGATGATGTTTCAACGGATGATATCCTGCAAACAGATCCAGCATCATCAGTCCAATGATAACCAGGGTCAGGTGAATATGGCCGCAAAAAAACCAGATGGCATGAATAATTTTCACAACAGCCCCCCTGGACATCTGAAAATACCAAGTTCCGGCACACAAGTGCTCACAAACATCGTCACCGAACCCAGCAATGCCAGGACGGATCGTGGAACGGGCCGGTACAATGCAGGGATAAGATGGAGATGCAAAAACAAAGTGTAATACAGCCACACGGCCATGGTGGTGCTTAAAAGCGGATCATCCCAGATAACAGGAGAGCCCCACCCCAGATAAGACCACATGGCACCGGAAAAAATGGACAATGTCCAGAAAAAAAATCCCCACATGGTGGTGGTACTCATTTTTTTAATATTTCCTGAATCATCTGATTTGATTAAGATCATCACGGCCCAGATGCCGGACATAAAAAACATGGCTTTACCCACAACTCCGAAAAGAAAAAAGAGGTGCGAAAAAAGTGTTTTAAACTGTAAAAAGGGCAGATAATAATCATTGGGGAAAAACAGTGCTGTGACGGCCAGCAATGAAATTGTCAATAAATGGACAGGATGGCCTGAACGGGAAAAAACCGGTTTGATGCAGCAGACACCGAGGATGCAGGGTACAAAATACGCGCCCTGGTAAAGGGGAAGCAGGGGAAAAGACGTGTAGTAGCGTACCCCCAGGGACAAAGCATTGCAAAAACATCCCACGCTTAATAAAAAAGTGGCACCAACGATATGACGCCGGAGCATAAAGGCCAGGCTGGTGATATAGCACAGGGTTGCCGCCAAAAAACTGCTCTGTATGAATTCAGACATGGCAGATGACACGCTCCTTAAAATATGTGCAAAAAACGCAGATGGAGGTGACAAAAGAAAGGCAGTTGCAGGCAAAATATGTTGTTCGGTGTTTCATGTTCCCCCATAAACGCAAAAAATCCACAGATCACAATTAGCAGATCCGTGGATTTCCCTTTTTTATCCATGGGAGTCTATTGGACACAATAGCACTCCCATGCAATGTATCCTTAAGCAATTTAACGGGGAAAAGTCGACATGTTCACCTGTCGGACACCCACCGATCAGATCGGTGATGTTTTACCTGTCAGCCCCCAAGCATATTAAATATATCTTCGGGGTTAAATTGCTTTTCTTCACCAGGCAGGTCTTCTGACTTTCGGATCATTCTACTGACTGCGCCTTCCCAGATATTAATATCCAGTGACATGTTTGCAGTGTTCGTCCCCGATTACAGCGGCGGGCCCGCTCCCGATTTTCACGGGATTCCCTGTTTGCAACAGCAAAACCTGATAAATTATCTGGACAAATTACAAAGGATAAAAAGGAAAGTCAAGCGCAAAAGAACAACCGAACCCAGGGTGGACGTGGTGGAAATGTGGAGAAGGGACTTTTCAACGATTTCCATTTTGGTTTCCAGAGCTTAAGTAAATATTTACGAGCTTAAAATAAAATTTTCAGTTGATAAAGCGCCTTATATCATATATCTGTTTCACCCAGCCGACAATAAGCATTTGTTCAAAAACAACATTTTATTGATATTCATCTTAAAAAAGGTCAAGGAAACAGTATGGCAGACAAACAAATTTTTACGGCAATTGCTCTGGGAATCTGGTGTTTGTTTTTGAACTTCCCAACAACTTCAACGGCATCCAAAGGCAGTGATGCCATCACCATCACAGCCAAAGAAATTGAAGCCATGAACGTTAATACCATGGCAGATATTTTAAACCGGATTCCGGGGGTGCGATGCGGAGACACATCGGTATCCATCCACGGCTCATCCAAGGTCAAGGTCTATGTGAACGGCAAACCCCTTAACGATCCCACAGCCACCCACGGTGGTGTCCGGTGGGATATGGTGGACATCGATCACATTGAAAAAATTGAGGTTTTCAAGGGTAAGGGCGGGGTATCCCATGGCAGTGATGCCGCAGGGGGGGTGATATTAATTTCCACCGGAAAAATTACGAAATTCAAAGGAAGCGTTAAAACCCATGTGGGCAGAAATGATGTATTCAACGCAAAAACAAACGCCACCATGCTTTTGGGAAAAATGGGCCTTGGTCTATCTGGAGAATACAACACAGACGATGGATACAAACTAAATAATGACAAAGAGACCCACAGGCTGGGGGGACGACTTGAATACTCCCCCGGGGATGCCGCAGACTTTATTTTAACAGCTGATTATATGAACGATGAACGCGGGTTAAGCGGCCTGCCCGATTTTCCAACGCCCTTTTCACGTAAAGAAACAGATATCTCCATTTTTTCTCTTCTCTCTTCATTTAATGCCGTCACCGCAAAAACATACCTGAACCAGGGGAAAAAACACAACACCGATATCAGCAAAGGTCTGGATAAAAGCATTAAAGTAAAAAAATGGGGCCAGGACATCAAGTATAATTGGAAATTCAACAAAAATAATGGATTTAATCTGGGGGCAGCCTGGGAGTTAAACACAGCATCAGGCACAGCCTTTTCCTCCAAAGAAGAAAATTCTCTTTCTGCATTTTCCACATGGTCCAGGAGCTTTGATTCCCTGCCCATCACCCTTTCCATGGGGCTTCGCGGCAATTATAACTCAGATTTTGAAAATGCCGTAAACCCGGAATTAAAAATAATTTACAAGAAAAACAGCTGGCAGATATCTGCATCCTATAATCGTGCCAATAATACACCGTCGTTTTATCACAGATACAATGAAACCTCGTCCACCATTCCCAACCCTGATCTGACCATGGAAACCTCAAACAATTATGAACTGGGGCTCTCCATGACCCATTCTGATGCACTTTCCACCCACGTGACCTTGTTTTACAACCGGCTCAAAGACAAAATCACCTATGTTCGCAATGATTACGGCATTGGCCAATATCAAAATTTGGGAGAGGCAACTTACAAAGGCGGAGACCTGGGCATCAATTATCGCCCCCTGGAACAGCTTGCCATCAACGGTTCATACACCTACCTTGAAGCAAAAAATGAAAAAACAGGCTTATGGCTAACGGCCAAGCCTGCCCATCGGGCCAATGTGGATTTTAATTTCACCCCCACTCCGAAACTATTTTTTAATCTTAATTTGTTGTACACATCCAAAAACTACACCAACAAATCCAATACCCGGAGTGTTTCACAATACCTCATTGCCAATGCCCGGGCAGAATATTTTTTCCAGAAATTCAGTGTTTTTTCAGAAATAGAAAACATTGCCGATACCACCTATTATTTCGTAGATGGCCTGCTTGCCCCTCCCCTGCTTTGGATTGTGGGTCTGGAATATAAATTTTAACATTTTTTTAAAAAAATAAAAAACCGGCAGGCCATGTCTTTTTATAAAAAACTGAATCCAACGGACCTTGAACCTGAATCAAAAATAGAGGTAGCCACATAAAAACATTGACTATTCACCCAAAAGCTGCTTAAAGCGATCTAATAAAATTGTTTGGGTGCTTGATATGCATAGAAATGTCCCGTGATGCAGTGTCATAAAAAAAATGACACGGCAATGGGATGTTTTGAACAGGGAACCCCGTGAGAATCGGGGACGGGCCCGCCGCTGTAATCCGTTTTTTCCATAATTAAAGGGAAAGCCACTTCAGCTGTGTATGCCACTGCCTTATTGTATTGGATTTGTTTTCAGCTTGATTTTAAACCGTAATTTTCAATGATTTACAAAATCATTGATATGGAAAATTATAGCTTAAAAGCCTGCTTTGTAAAAACAGATGCAATCCCGGGTGGGAAGGCTGCTGAAAGGGTAAGGAGAGTCAGAAGACCTGCCTGAACAATAGATGAATCATTTTTTCGTGGACGGGAAAAATGATTTAATGATCCTGCCGGATAAAAATGGGACATCCCAGGTCGTTGTTTTATGATGATTTGGGGTGTTTTTTGCATCTGTTGCCATGGTCTGAAATGCATTTTTTTTGTGTTTCCATGGATACACCGGAATGCGATTTTCACAAATACAATTCAAATCATAAAATCTTGTCCTCGTAAAAAAAAGGCAAACGCCTGTAAATGAAGCTTTTTTTTTCCTGCTTCACAGGAAAGAATACGTTTCAACTCAGTGCATTGACTTTACATGGACAGTTACGCCACCGGCGTAATTGTTCACCATGTTTAAAATTGCTTTGCAAAAAAAGCAGACCGCAGAAATGCATATTTAATGTATTTTTGTTAAATTGTGTTTGTAAGAGGAAAAAAAGATGAAAAAAAAATTATTTGCTATTATTGTTGCAGGGATATGCTGTTTGCCGGGATTGACCCCGGCCCAGGCCAGTGAAACGGTTCAACAACTGGATGAGGTGGTTATAACCGCCACCCAAACCGAAAATTCCATTATGAAAACAGCATCCAACATTTCCGTTATTTCGGCAGGAGATATTGAACGGCTGGATGCAGAGAATGTGGCAGAAGTGTTAAGAACTTTGCCGGGTATTTCCTATACCAATGCTTCGGGCCTTGAACCGAAAATCAATCTGAGGGGCACCAAAATGGGCATGAGCCCCGGTGCTCTGGTGTTGCTCAACGGCATTCCCGTTAATATTGGAAAATTTGGATATGTGGATTACGAAGCCCTTCCCATTGAAAACGTGGAAAGGATCGAAGTTGTCAAAGGTCCCATGTCATCCCTTTACGGCGGAAATGCAGCCCGGGGTGTTATCAACATTATCACCAAACGGGGCAAAGACGGTTTTGGCGGTTCTGTAAGTGCCATTGCCGGGTCCAACAATGACCGGCGACTATCTGCACTTATCAATGGCGGCAAAGGAAAATGGGATTATAATCTCAATGTTAAAAAAAGAGATGAAGATGGCTATCGTGATGAAACAGATATTGACAATTTCAATGTCAACGGCGAGCTGGGTTACTGGATTTCCGATGATGTAAGAGTTGGCGGCTATGTCAATGTCATGGACAAAAAACGATCCCTTGCTAAGAAACTGACCCAGGCCCAGAAAGATGAAGATCCCACCCAGGCAACAGATTACAGTCTTACAGATAATGACGATCTGATCACCGGAATAAATCTGGACATCACAAAAAAATTATTTGATGTCAAAACCACAGTTTATTATAAAAATCGGGATAAAACCTACGAAAATTATCTCATGGCCACCTCCACCCCCTACCTTGAAGAGCTGGAAGAGGATGTGTTCGGCATGAGCGCCATTGTCACTTATAAAGGCGATTTGATGAGCCGGACCAATAAGTTGTCCGTGGGGTTTGATTATGACAATGATCAAATCGACCTTGCCACCACCAAAGCAGGGTCCAAGACCGTGGGAGCAGCCTATACCAAACCTGATCCCAAAAAAACCGGCGATTTTGCAAGCGAGGTGATCGGCGTATTTATCCAGGATGAATTCTCCATTCTGGACAATCTGACCCTCACAGCAGGTCTCAGATACGACTATTTTGAATTTGACAACGACGCTGAGTATGACTTTTCCCAGGGTGGCAAATACGATTACAATGACAATCCTGATTATGACAAATTAAATCCCAAGCTCAGTCTTAATTATCAACCCATGGCCAACCTTGGTATTTATGGAAGCTACAGTCGTTCCTACCGTCCCCCAAGCATTTATGACTATTATGCCAGTGGCTCCTACTCTTCCAAAAACGCCTATGTGCTGGAACCGGAAACCTTTACCCAGTATGAAGCAGGTGTAAGATATCAATATGCTGCCTGGTTGAACATTGATGCATCCGTATATCATATGGTGATTGACGATATGATGGATTCTGCCTACGAAAACGGCAAGTATATGGGTAAACAAAACATTGGTGAAGCCACCACCAAAGGATTTGAACTGGGCCTTTCCGGCACCCCGTGCAAATACTTTAACTACAATGTGGCATACACTTATACTGATGCCAGATATTCCGACGATATTTTCATAAAATCAGGAACCAATATCAAAGATAATCGCATTACCAAGGTACCCTACAACGCCTTGAATGTGGACCTGGGATTCCTGCTTTTTGAAAACGATACATTCAAAGTACTGTGGGACAACAACATCATGGCCCAGGATGGATTTGCCATGGACAATGCAAACACCAACACCTATAACGGCTATGCACTGGTCAACACCAAACTTCGCCTGAAATATAATGATTTTACCTGGTTTGTTGCCGTGGACAACGTACTGGACAAAGATTACGACGGCTATGCCTATACAAGCTCCGGCAAGGATTATTTTTATCCGGCAGACGGTGCCACTGTGGCCCTGGGAGTGGAATATAAATTTTGATAAACACCATGTTTGTTTTTTGCCTTTGACCTTCGCTCTGCATTCTCTTGGCGGTTTGCAATGATAATTTTGAAAAACTATTATTGCAATCTTAAACCATAATTACCGGTTTACCCCATGATTGAGCCAGGCAAAAAAAACAATTTATCAAAGATATAAATAAAATCCCCACTTGCCTTGGTTTGTGGGGATTTTTTTATGAAATGTTAATTTATCGACAAAAAAAATTAAAAACCAGGGGAGCTTATGAAAATCGCAATCTATGGAAAGGGCGGTATCGGGAAATCCACAATTTCAGCCAATCTTTCTGCGGCCCTTGCAAAGGCCGGTAAAAAGGTGTTGCAGATCGGCTGCGATCCCAAACACGACTCCACCCGATTGCTTCTGGGGGGAAAACGCATTATGACGGCCCTGGATTACATGAAAAACACCCCTGTGGGCCTGCAACGGCTGGACCGGGTTCTCCATGTGGGATACAAAGGCATTGTGTGCGCCGAGGCCGGTGGACCGGAACCCGGTGTGGGGTGTGCGGGACGGGGTATTTTAAGCACCTTTGCTCTGTTTGAGCGCCTGGGCCTTGATATGAACACCTTTGATGTGGTGGTATACGATGTGCTGGGGGATGTGGTGTGCGGTGGATTTGCCGTCCCCTTGCGACAAGGCTTTGCCGACACTGTCTATGTGGTGACCTCAGAGGAGTTCATGTCCATCTATGCTGCCAATAACATCCTTAAAGGGGTGAAAAATTTTGACCAAGGGGGCCATCGTCTGGCAGGGTTAATCCTGAACAGCAGGGGTACCCATGAGAACCGCCACCCCGTAAAAAGATTTGCCCAAAATGTTAAACTGCCCGTGAAACAAACTGTACCAAGAAGTGAATTGTTCAGAAAAGCTGAAATGATGGAAAAAACCGTGGTTGAAGCTTTTCCTGACTCCACGGAGGCCCGGGCCTTTCATGATCTTGCCCGGGATGTCCTGGAAAACCATACCTTTTACCCTGCCCGATTTTTAAATGAAGACGTTCTTGAACAGCTGATTTTGCAAGATTCCCCCCCCCAGGCACAAACAGATGCGGAAAATCGGGTCCCGTCCAAAGCGCCTGGGATTAATGAAAAATCGCCGGAAAAAAAATTCAAGGTCAAATCCAGCGATAAAAAAAGCGTTTTTTTATCCAAAAGCCTTCTCACCCGGGAACCCCTGCACGGCTGCGCCTTTTCCGGAGCCCTTGCCACCACCACCCAGATCAAAGACACCGTCACCGTGGCCCACGGCCCCAGAAGCTGTACCAACATCGCCTGCCAGGCCATTTTATCGGCAGGGTTCAGGCTGTTTACCCGGAAAAAGATATTGCTGGAAAACCAGATAGCCCCGGCGGTGATCTCTTCGGACATGGATGAATCCGTGGTGATTTACGGGGGAAAAGACAACCTTGTAAAAACCCTTGAACAGGCCATGGAACAAAATCCAAAAGCTGTATTTCTGGTGACCACCTGTCCCTCCGGGGTCATTGGAGATGATCCTGTTGCCGCCATCCATGAAATCCGGCAGAAATACCCCCAGATACCGGTGATTGCCGTCACCTCCGACGGTAACCTCCGGGGGGATTACATGCAGGGGGTGCTTAATGCCTGCATGGAAGGGGCCGGCGCATTGATGGATAAAACCGTCACCCCCAAGTCCCATTGTGTAAATATCCTGGCGGAAAAAAACATTGCCTTTAACGCAGAGAGTAATTTTAACACCATTGCGGACATTCTCAAGGAGATGAACATTGATATCAATTGCCGCTTTGTGAGAAACACCTCTGTGGAGCAATTGAAAGGCTTTTTAAAAGCCCCATTGAATCTGCCTGCCTACACCGACTATTTTGGGCGCCTCATGGCAGATTTCATTGATGAAAGACTGGGGATTCCCACAGCAAAACAACCCTTTCCCGTGGGGTTTTCCGAAAGCGTTGCCTGGGTCAGGGAAATTGCAGATTTTTTCCATGAATCCATGGCCGGGGAAAGGGTCATTGACACCCATCGCCGACACTATGAAACCATGATTAAAACATATGGACATACCCTTAAGGGACGACGGCTCATGATTCTCACCTACATGCACAACGTGGACTGGATTGTGGAGGCAGCCTTTGATCTGGGCATGGAAGTTATCAAAGTATGTATTTTAAACTTTTCCCAGGACAATCTTTTTATCACCCGATATCCAGAGCGTTTTGAGGTGGAAACCAATTATGATCCAGCCAAAAGAGATAAAGATCTGGAACGGTTAAAACCGGATCTTCTTCTGGGAAATTACACCCCCAAAAACCTGCCTTATCCATTGCACGTGGATATCATTCCCATGTGTCCGGATGTGGGATTTTACGGCGGACTTGCCTTTGCCCATCGCTGGGCAACCTTAATCAAAGCACCGGTCACCGAAGGATGGAAAAATGATGCCCTCTGATAATTCAAATATTATTCCCGACAGCTTCACCGGAGCCATTATGGCCATTGAAGGCATCCGGGATGCAGCCGTGCTGCTCAATGGTCCCACAGGATGTAAATTCTATCATGGTGCGATTTCTGAAAATCAGATGCCCCGCACCGATTTTATTGATCCGCTGTACTATAGTGAAGAATTTTATTTTGGTCAGCCCCGGGTGCCGGTGACATATCTGGATGATTACGATTATGTATTTGGCGCCACGGACAAACTTGAAAAAATCTTACCTGTGGTGGCAAAAAAAGGCCAGGGACTCATTGGCGTAATCAATTCGCCGGGGGCCGCCCTCATCGGCGATGATCTGCTGCGCTTTATTAAAAACGCCAACCTGCCTGTTCCCTGCATTGCCGTGGAAAACACAGGCTTTTCCCAGCCCCTGGCATGGGGATTTCAAAACACTGTCAAAGAGGTGCTCACCCGCATTGCCCCCCTGGAATCTCCCCGGGAAAAAGCCGGTGTCAATTTAATGGGAGTTTCCATTTTTCACCACCATTGGCAGGGCAATATTGCCGAACTCACCACTCTTTTGCAAGCCTGCGGCATCCGGGTGAACACCACCGTCTGTGCGGGATGCACCCTTGCTGAACTTAAAAACATAAATTTGGCCCGGTTAAATGTTGTTGTCCATGCCGAGTATGCCAATACCCTTATGCCCTTTATGGCAGAGCGATTTAACATGGATAGTTTTATTCCCCCGGATGGCGCCCCTGTGGGATTTCAAGCCACGGAATCCTGGATATCCGGGGTGTGCGAAATCCTTGATGTCAGCCCTGCACCGGCCCTGGAATTGATTAAAAATGGCCGGCAAAAAAGCCATGAAGCGTTAAATCGATTCAATGCCCTGACAGGGTTGCCCAAGGGAGCCACCTTTGGCGTGGAGGGGGATGCCTCCATGGCATTGCCCCTGGTGACATGGCTTTATGAGTACCTTGGCATGGTGCCGGTTTCTGTCCGGGTAAACAGAGGAGATGCCCAATCCACGCACAATCTCAAACTATTTCTTCAAAAAATAGATTGTGCCGGGGCCTGGCAGGCCCACATGGCCCATGAAATTCCGGATGTGGTTTTTGGAAGCGGGGCCGTGATTGCCCGTTTAAGGGTGTCCGGCCATCCCTTTACAGGTATTGAGCTGTCCCTGCCGGCAGGTACATACCAGCATGTGATCCCCAAGGCATATATGGGCTCCCAGGGAGCCCTTTATCTCATTGAACGAATCATCAACGGCCTGGCCGGTTGTTGAACGCCCATGAACCTCACAAAGATGCCCATTATCCTGATGCCCAGGCCCTTGCCGGTTGTAAAAAAGAAATTGGAATGGTCCAGCACACATTAATTAAACAATCCCATTGAATTATTTTTTTCTAACTCCCTGCCACATCAAGCAGGTATAGATCTATTGTTCACTTATATGTTCAAGCTTTTCTCATCCATTGATGATGGCAGCACAGTGTGCTGCTTGGAATGGCAGCATTTTGCCCACCTGTTAAACACAGGTGCACCGCATCTCAGGTAAGAGTCAGGGATTTGATATGACGTATCAAATCCCTGAATATTTTTTTTTCATAATTACGCTTTTTTAAATAAATATTAATCTGATCGTTCAAAGTCTCTATCTCCGGAAACAGTTCATTTAGCTCTCCCTGTTTCAACTCCCTTAATACGGTATATCGGGGAACAAAACCCACCCCCAGAGATTCCAGGGTTCCGTTGATAATGCCTCTGACACTGGAGATGGTGGTGATAAAATCAAACCCAAAATCAGCATTGTGATCCAATGCATTGATAAAATTTTTCCACCATCCCAGATTCCTGTCAAAGGAAAGCAGATTACAACCTCTTAAATCTTTCATTGTTACGATTTTCTTATCTTTAATATACTGTGGAGTGGCAATTACCACATATTCCTCCCTGAGCAACGGAATAACCACCAGATCCTGATGAATGTGGGGCACGCAATCCACAACCAGGTTCAACTTATCTGTTAAAAGGGACGGCAAAAGATCGGATCTAAGATCAAAATCCATATGAACATAAGTATGTTTCTTTAAAAAAGGGGTCATGCCTTTAATGAGCACGGAAGATCCAAACTCCACCGGTGCTCCCAAGGTTATGGATATCGGAAGGTAGGCTTCCTGGGCCAGATATTCAAGGGTTTCCTCAATGCAATCGAATATTCCGGCACACCGGGTGGAAAGGAACTCTCCCTGGCGGGTCAATCGGAATTGACGATTGGCCCGGTCTATGAGATTAAATCCAAGATCTGTTTCCAATTTTTTGATGGCGTGGCTCACTGCAGACTGGGTCAGATAAAGTCTATCTGCGCACCGGGTGTATGATTTTGTTCCCGCCAGGGTATAAAATATCTTTAATTTGTTCAGATCCATCCGCACTCAGTCCTTTTTTCATTTGATGGGTGGGCAATATCTATAATGACGTCCATCCATGGCGGTTATAATCAAATGCCAAAAAAATTTCAACAAACCTTTGAAAATAAAGCCGCTTTTCAACAATTGCTCCGCGATAAAAAAATTAAATGCCGATATGTCGGCTGATATTAATATCGCACAGACTTCTATACACGAAACAAAAGCAAACAATATAGACAGTATCGACACAAAAGCTATTCATTAATGACGATTTCGCATCAAAAGCACCTCCCACACAGACATGAATGAATTTCATGGAAGGGCATTAATTTTTTCCATTTGACATAATTTCCAATAGATATATAAGAATCGCTCTGATGTCAATGTAATGTGTTAATCCTCAAAACATAATGGAGAAAGGTCAAATGAAAAAAAGAAATCTGCTGTATCATCTCATCGCAATGAGCATTTGCTTGTTGTTTCTGTTCGCCATGCCATTAACGGCGATGTCAAAGGAAAAAAAAATCGTATGGCGCAACGCCATAATGTGCGCCGGCACAGAAGATGCGTTTAACTGGGTGCAACTGGCTAAGGATGTAAAGAAAGCGACAAACGGCAGGCTGGAAATAGAGCTTTATCTACCGGGTGAACATCCCTACGCCCCTGCGGATTCCCTCCGGGCAGTGAGAGATAATGAATTTCAGATAACCGGTCTTTCAGGGGGGTATGTCACCGGGGTGGATCCCAGACTGGGCGCACTGGATCTGCCCATGCTCTTACCCGGCGGAGATTATGAAACCTTTTTAAAAGTACATGACGTCTTTGACTCCTATCTGAAAAAAGTTCTTGATGAGAGATGGAACGCTGAAGTTCTGATTCATCATAACTGGGGTAACATGCAATTTTTCATGAAAAAAGGATTTCTGGAGGATTGGGACAGCTTTAAAGGGAAAAAAGTTCGAGTATGGAGTGCGGAGATCGCCGATCTTGTAACGCTTCTCAACGGCACTCCCATAAACATTCCATGGGGTGAAGTGTATACTTCCCTTGCAACAGGTCTTGTCAATGGTTTGACCACCGATTTCTTCTCCGCTTACAGCACCCGTCTGACAGAGCTGGCCCCCAATCTCACAATGATGTCTTACATGTTTGGTACAAACAACTATATTGTGAACAAAGATGCATTAAACGCTTTGCCGGCAGACGTAAAAGAAATTCTGCTCAACTTGATGGCTGAAAAAGACCATGAATTCCGCACCGCCACCGTACAAAAAGACGGTTTGGCCCTTCAAGAAGCATTTTTAAAAGATAATATAAAAGCCCATGGCATCTCCAAGGGATTTTTTAAAGAGGTGCGTGAAAAATCATATGAAGCCATATGGAAGCCATGGATCAAACGAAGTGGTCCCGAAGGCGCTGCTGCATTTGACGAAGTCGCAAAACTCATAATTGATCTGGGATATGATGTTCCCGGCTATAAACCTCAAAATTAAAAAAATAGAACCGCCACGGGCGAACCTTGTTTTAACTCTGGTTCGCCCACAACAAAAATAAAAAATCTCCCCAGATCTGCGGAAATTTTTTTACAAAAATATCAGGCAATTTCAGTTGAAAAAATTTTAAACCTTAGTTTTTGTCTTATTTTTCAGAATCAAGACGGGCCTTTTCCCCATGTCACCATCATGAACAAAGCCCCGCATGAACCATGCACATCTCGTTATTTTTTTATTGAAATCGCTGATAACCTGGAGAAATTGCGTGATTACCGTTTTAAATAAAACATCAAAAATTCTTTCAAATATTTTAGTTAATATCGCAGCAGCCACCCTTATTTTCTGGGTATTTATTATCGTTATATTTGTCTCTGCCCGCGCTTTTTTCAATGTGAACTGGATGTTTGTAGAAGAATACACCGGTTATGGAATGGTTCTTTTAACTTCCTTTTCCTTTGCCTATGCATTACGGCGCGGTGCCCATGTAAAGGTCACTGCTGTTGCAGACAATATCCCCAAAAAACTGCAACGACCATTGAAAATTTTTGCCGACTTGGTGGGACTTATTGTTGCGCTTTATCTTACCTGGCATGGAATACAGTGGTTGATGCATGGCATTGAAGGCGGTGAAAGATCCTGGTTCCCCAGTCGGACCCTTATGTGGCCGGTGTATGCCCTGATTCCCATTGGGTTGGGGGTTCTATCCCTTGAATTTCTCAATCAACTGGTTTTAAACCTGAGCGGTTCCCAAGAGGAACGTGAGGAACAAAAGTAAAGGAGAGTATATCGTGTCATTGTGGTTATTAATTATAAGACTTGTTGTACCGCTTTTTGTGCTGCTGGCAGGTGGAGTGTACATTGCCGTTTCCCTTGCGGCAACAGGTATACTCGGTCTGGAGTTTCTGGTAAAGGTACCCCAGTTAACCGGGAACCTGATGTTTAAGAATTTAAACAGTTATACCCTGCTGGCCATTCCCCTTTATATATTCATGGGAGAAATCATGCTCCACAGCGGGCTGAGTCACGGTCTTTTCAGTGGAGCCTCCAAGTTAACCAAAGTTATCCCAGGTTCTTTATTACATACAAATATTTTGAGCTGTGCCTTTTTTGCCGCTGTTTCAGGATCAAGCCTTGCCACAGCAGGAACAATCGGTAAAATTGCATATTCAGAAGAAAAAGAGCGTGGTTACAGCCGTTCCATGATCGGCAGCACCATCGCAGCCGGAGGATGCCTGGGAATATTAATCCCGCCATCCATTGATATGATCATTTACTGCGTCATTGTGCGGGCTTCGGTGGGCCGTTTATTTGCCGCCGGTTTGATCCCCGGAATTCTCTTGGCTCTGCTTTTCAGCTTATACGTCGGGTTCAGAACAAAACAGAATCCAAACATCGCGGAAAAAACACAAAAAATTTCCTGGAAATATTTTGCAGGTATTCCGGCGGCGTTAAAAGAGTTATGGCCCCTGTTTTTTATAATGGGAATCGTTTTTGGAGGAATATACGGTGGTATATTCACCCCCACCGAAGCCGCTGCCGTGGCAAGTGTGGCAGCACTGGGCATTGCGGCCCTTAACAGAAAATTGAGTTTCACCCTCTTGAGGAATTCGGCACTGGCAGCACTGGAAACAACCGCCATGATACTGTTCATCATGCTGGGTGCCCAGATTTTTGCCATTTCATTGTCCATGCTAAAGGTACCGGCTCACCTGTGCGCCCTGGTGGCAGATCTTCCCATTCATCCCATGATTATATGGTTTTTTGGCATTATTCCCCTCTATCTTGTGTTGGGATGTTTTCTGGATTGTGTCTCCATGATTGTGCTGACTGTCCCGATTATCTATCCCATTGTTGTGGGTTCCTTTGGTTTTGACCCCATAATGTTCGGTGTTGTTTTGGTTATTCTCATTGAATGCTCTTTACTGACCCCACCTGTGGGTATGAATATTTTTGTGGTCCACAATGTAACCGGTGGCCGTAATATCATGGCGTTGTTCAAGGCTGCTTTGCCATTTGTTATCTGCCTGTTGTTAATGATCACCGTTCTGACTTATTTCCCCCAGATTGCACTGTTTCTGCCTTCCCTGCTGTTTGATTAAGTACTCTTTAAAGACTGCTGATTTTCAGTATATCCATTTATGCCTGAATTGTTTCTTCTTTGATGCAATTCAGGTATATTTTTTAAAAAGTAATCATATCCGTCAGACCCACGACGTTTAAGAAATAAATTATATCTATGATTTAATAATCGTATCGTATGGAGTATTTTAATTCTCCAGTGGCATCAAAACGGTTCTTTTTTTCTGGACGTTGGGAATTACCCATGGAAATGAGACTTTTTCCTTTCAGTTTAAAATTTTTGTCAAAATATTGAATCCATTTCATATCTCCCTTCCCATCGTATTGATATTGAGTAATTTTGGAGATACTCCCCTCTGAAGAAAGGGTGTAATCCTTTATCCTTCGCCCTGATCCATCAAAAATATAAAGCTGGGTTCGTATAAGCTGATTTTCAGCATTATATGTTGTTTTACGAATTCTTTCCCCATTTTGATTAAAATAATAATAATGCGTTTTTAAAAGGGTTTTATACCCATCCAGGGTCACATGGGTACACATATTTTTACGGACATTATAGGAGTATTGATTGATTTTCAGGGGATGGCCCTGGGAAGTCTGTTTTATTTTTTTCACCAGGCGATCCCGGCTGTCAAACCGGTATATAATTTCCAATTTAACTTGGCCATTATGATCAAAGTGTGTTTTTTTCACAATACGCCCCTGGGCATCGCGCTGGATAACGATTTTTTTTACCTCCCGGCCCCGGTTGTCTATTTTGGTGTAACCCAGAAGATCTTTCACCCGGTATGAATACATGCCCACCTGACCGGAAACCGGACTTGCAAGAAGACCATTTTTTTCCAGCGCCTGTACATGGGACGGCACTATGCATAAAGGAATAAACATGGCCAAACAATAAAATATTAAAACCAATTTAATTTTCATACAGATGATTTTTCCTTTCCCGGGAAATTCCTATGCAATCTGCCATAAGGAAATCCATATCAGATTTTGTTTTCTCATTAAGTACAACACATCGTAATGCATGGTGAATCCCTGATGGAAGCCAAAAGGATTTAATGGAGACTATTTTAATCTCAATACCTTTCTTCAGGATTTTCAAAATCTTCTGATTGGCTCCAAGGGAAAGTTGCTAAATCCACAGAACCGATCTGCCCCCGAATCCGTTTAAGAAGCTGGACAGCCCGGGAAGCCTCTTTTAAATCAATCCCAGGCAGGGCCTGTTCAATAATTCGGTGTTCTTTTTCTTCAGCCTGCTGAAATCTCACAGCACCGGACTCGGACATCCGAATCAACATGGATTTTTTGTGAAACGGATTTTCCCCGGACTCCAGAAAACCCTCTGCAATCATCTTATTGCAAACCGTTCTTATAAACTGGCGGCTGACCCCAAGCCTTGAGGCAATATGGGGAATAGTTGTTGGTCCATGCCGGTCCAGGACATGCATAATTCTACGTTGAGGAGTCCCCAGACCGGCCTGCTCATGAACAGTATCAGTGATGGCGGATAACACCCCATGGAGCAGAAATACCTCCTTAAAAAGATCGTGAACCACCTGCCCCCGGGATTCCTCTGTATCTTTTTTTACCTGTATCATACCCAGCGCCGCACCTTTTCGCAATATAACAGATATTCATTTTTAAAAGTTCTTTCCATGTACGATTCCTCCTTTGGAACAACATAACAAGCCAAATATATTCCCAATGGAAAATAAGAAACTATCATCCAAAGACTTCCCAGTGCAAGTCCAAGACCTAAAAAAAAGGCAGAACCTCCCACATACATGGGGTTCCGGCTGAACCGATAGGCCCCTTTAATAACACACAGGGAAGCCGATTGATTGGTGGGAACATTGGTGCCGAGGGCTTTAAATTTCTCATGGGCGCACATCATAAATATAAAACCGGCGCTTCCAATCAAGATACCAATTATCCTTACCATTGGATGATCAAGCATTAGAATAAAAGACGGAAAAAAAAACTCCGCCACGCCTCCTGCGATTAGACAGGCATAAAACACGACAGGGGGCATGATATTCACACCCGGATTATCTTTCTTTTGATTTTTAAGAGCCACTTGAACCAACATGATTTCCTCCTTGATCTGGATTAAAGTTGGATCAAACCTACATCATGACAATAGACTTGTCAAATTGGCATCATTATTGTCATTGTTTCTAATTCATATCCAAACCTGGCACTGAATAATATTCACGTCAAAAACAAATTACATCCCATATCAAGGCTGCCAAAAGCCTTTATTTTAAAGGCCATTCCGCTTTAAGTCGATAACTGGAAAAAATATTATAACTTGATAACTCAACTTTCGGTGTTCGCATTTCGTGGTGGGTTCAGGCTTTCGTTATTGACATTATCGAGGCTTTTTTCGTTGGCAAAGGCCTTGGTCGATAACATCAATAACAAAAGCCTGAACCCGTCGGCACACTGCGCCCATCGGTACATTTAAAAATGCCGGCTTTGAAATGAAGCCCGAAAGTTGAGTTGATAAAAGAAAAGCTCTTGACAGAGAAATAAAGATCGGATAGTAAGAAACCTCAATAAAAGTTTTAATATTCTAACTTAACAACATGATTAGCACATAGTTATAATTATAAACACATTTACCATTAAGTAGCGATGCCGTCATAGCATGAAGGAGAACAAACAAAATGACAATAAATCGAAAAGGGCATTGGATTCAATTTGCATGGAACGGGTTAACCATTCAACAATTGCCTGGAAGGATAAAATTATTAGAGATACTCTTTGTTGCAATTCTGCTCCTGGGAAATATGCTTTCACCTTCCAACACCTCAGCCCACTCTCTCTACATTCAATCCAGCAGATATGATGTCAAGGAAGGAAAAAGTTTTCCTCTCTTTTTTTGTTATGGTCATCATATCCCTGTTTCCGATGGCTTGAGAGCTAAAAAGATCAAATCCATTCAAATCCACACCCCCACAGGTGAGGTGCGAGATATCAGCGTTCGGGATGAGACCTCACTTCATTCGTATCTTGTGGAATACGAGAACAAGGGCACCTATGCTCTGACCGCCCAGACAACCCCGGGCTACTATACGATTTATGTTGATAAAAAGGGACGGGAGCACCATGTGATCAAGCCCCAAAGCAAGATTAAAGACAAGGCAAAAGAGATCAAGCTCAGTCTTTACAGTCGACAGTTTACAAAAAGCTACGTCACCTGCGAAGCTTCATCCACGCCCTTTCCAGCCAATGTCGGCCTCCCTCTGGAGCTGGTTCCTGAAAAGGATTTAAATAATCTTAAGGTAGGGGAAGACCTTGTGCTGCAAGTTTATTTTAATGGAAAACCTTTCACTGGATCAGGGACCTGGGACGCAACTTACAACGGCTTTTCCAGCCTTGCCGAAGACCATTACTATCCCGGCAAAGAGATCAATGGTGACACCATTAAGATGTTCGTTTCCAATCCCGGTCGCTGGTTTGTCCGTTATTTCATAAAAGTCAATGCCCCGCCGGAAGAAAAGGAGAAGTGCAGCCAGCTTAAATATACTGCAACATTGGTTTTTGAGATTCCCAATGAGCGGATGAGACAAAAAAAGACATCCCATTAATTTAAGTCTATTTGGTAAAACCAAAATTCATTGAATTCACGTAAGGGTATCAGGGGGCATCCTGCGGTTCGGATTGAAATAGATTCGAAAAGTGAGGGCGTAACCGGATGTGAACAGAAAGCTGTTTTCTTTCGCATACGATTACGCCCTTTTGGGTTTGTAACAACCATGAAATCTCATCCAACATATTAATTAACAAAACAAAAAGGCCGTGGAGCTCCTCTCACTCTCCGCAGGGGCAGGAGAGTGGGGTTTTCTTGAAAGGGTCCGACAGGCGTGAAAAAAATGTGGTGATTCGAATAAGCAACGGCCTTATGCCCCACTACTTTTAAAAGATACTTCAAAAACGCATGGCCAGTGTTTCATATAACCGCCACGGGCGGACCGCATTCTAACCTCGCTCCGCCCACAACAAAGCTTGAAATACACCCCCGGTTTGCGGGGTATTTCATATAAAAAGAAACAAAGAACAAATGATTGTAACAATTGAGTTTAAATTATTTTTTGAGGAGACAAGATGAAATCTTTAGTTGTCTATTCAAGTAAAACCGGAAATACCAAAAAGGTGGCACAAGCCGTGTTTGATACCCTGCCGGAACCCAAGGAGATCCACCCCATGGAGAATGCACCCAGGGTTGATGGATTCGATTTTCTGGCGCTGGGGTTCTGGGTGGACAAAGGGACAGCCGATCTAAAGGCCCAAAAATTTTTTAAGAAAATCAAGGGAAAACAGATCGGTCTATTCGGCACCCTTGGCGCATACCCTGACTCAGATCATGCCGGGGAGAGTATGAAAAAAACCAAAGCCCTTCTGGCGGGTAACGAGATCCTGGGAACGTTCATGTGCCAGGGAAAAGTAGACCCTTCTTTAATTGAGTGGATGGCTAAACAATTTAAGGATGATCCCCATCATTCCATGACACCGGAACGGAAAGCACGACTAAGGGAAGCTGAAAAACACCCCGATAATGCCGATTTAATAAATGCCCAAAACGCTTTTACCCAAATGCTTGAAAAGTTGCCTAAATTAGCGCTTCTTTTGTGCTTTGCTTTAACGCTTACACTCTTTTCAACCGGGTTTTCAGGAAAAACGTCCATTGCAAATGCTGCAGGTTCTGATTCCGATGATGAGATGATCATAATGGATAACACCTTAATCACCGCCACCCGGACCGAAAACAATGTAAAAGATGTTCCCGTCAGTACAGAGATCATCACGGCAAAGGAGATCAGCAACATGGCCGGAGCCACGGCCCAGGATGTGCTCACCTATGCCGTGGGGGTCAATTTTTATGAAAACATGCTCAGATCCGCCCCCTCCATTCGCGGATTTGAAGGAAAACACACCTTGATCCTCATTGACGGCAGGCGCATGGCAGGCCCACTGGGCAAATTCAATGAACTGGACCGCATTACTTCGGATAACATCCAACGTATCGAGATTATCCGCGGCCCCATGAGCACACTCTATGGGTCCGAAGCCATGGGCGGCGTCATCAATATCATCACCAAAACGCCCCGGAAACCCAGTGGCAGTGTTGGATTCAAATATAGTGTCTACAACGATAACAGCGATGTAGATTCCACTGAAGCCACCTTCAACATAGCTGGTGCCGGAGAAAACATGGGGCGATTGGGTTTCTTTCTTTCCGGGAGTGTCATCAAAAATACCCCCTTAAAAAACGATGAAAATGAATATCTTTCTTCTGACAAGGAACTTTACAGCATCAACAGTAAGCTTACCTGGAAATTTTCCGATGTACTTTCATCGGATATCACTTTTGATTTCTCCAACGACGACGTGGAAAACGAGTATTTCAGCACATACATGCGAAGTTCAAGTAACTGCTATGACCAAATGGGGACATCCGTCGGTCTTGCCTACGACACAAAAGAGCTCCAGGCCAATGCAAGGGCCTACTTCTCCACCTGGGAAAAAGATTATGAATCCAGGTACGCCCAGGATTACACCGGTCGGGGCAAATTTCACCCAAAAGGGGAATTAAAAGATTTTAGCAATGACGAGCGCGAAACCACTGTAGTGGAAGCCTCTGCCTCAAAGGTATTGATGGAAAGCCATCGAATCACCCTGGGGGGGGACTGGCGCAAAGAGTTGTTTCACAGCGCCCGGAACAGCACCGGTGACAACCCTTTTACCTTGACACGTGAAGGCATCACCATTAAAGGGTCAGATTACGAGCCTTCGGCATATTCACTCTTTCTCCAGGATGAGTGGTTTATCGGTAATAAATTATTGATTATCCCCGGTGTCCGTTATGATAAACCCGACGATTTTGACAATGAATTGAGTCCCAAAATCGGCATCACCTGGTTTGTCCATCCACAATTCAGGGTAAAAGCCAACTACGGACATAGTTATGCCACCCCGGCAACAGGCCAGCTTTATAAAGACTGGTACGGCATGGGGGGCAAGTATCATATCATTGGAAACCCCGATCTTGAACCCGAGACAAGCAACAGCTATGAAATTGCCCTGGAAGGAGAAATGGGCAGATTGGGCGGACGGATGGCCTTTTTCCATAACGATGTAGATGATCTCATTGACACAGTCAAGATTGGGAAAGAAGCAGAAACCGGCGCCACCATTTCCAATTACACCAACATTGACGAGGCTGAAATCAAGGGTTCGGAAGTGGAGTTCAATGTCAAACTTCATAATAACCTCACCTTTGAAGCCGGGTATGCCTACCTTGATGCCATCGACAAAAAGACAGATGAACGACTGGAGCAGCGTCCAAAGAACAAGGTTACGGCAAAGCTCTTCTACACCAACGAAGACTATAACTTTGACGTCAATATCTGGGGTGAATATGTGTCTGATTTTCTCCAGGATAAAAAGGATTATAACTTTACCATCTGCAATCTCAACATAAAAAAACGTTTCCTTAACGGTGTGGAGGTCTATGCTGGCGTGGACAATATTTTTGATGAAATGGAGAAAGATCTCCACGACAGGGTGCTGGGTGCCAAGTACTATACTGGAATAAACTATAAATTTTAAGGCATTTAAAACCTTATTTTTTCAACCAAAGCCATTGACAGGATGGATTGACAGAATGAAAGAAAATTCAAAACCCAGGGAAATATCCCATGAAAGCGATGAGTCAGCCCTTGACAAAGAAAATCAAGCAGAGAACAAGAACGCGCAGAATCTGGGTAAGCTGGATCTGATGACATCCCAGATGACCCACAAGGAGGATCGTACTTTCTTTGCCAAAGAAAATGTCAATCCCTTGACCCATGCCTTTGATAAAAAAAGCACTGTGCATGCAGGACTGGGCGGAAAACCGGTGGATCCATCCCGCATGGCCGCAGTTTGGGACGAACTGATGGAGATCCCCCGGAATCAGCAAACAGCGCTTTATGTTCATATTCCCTTTTGTCGGAACCATTGTCTGTACTGCGGTTTTTACCTTAACCCGGTAACCGCCATGTCCAGTAAGATTTACACCGATGCCCTGATCCGGGAGATGGCTCTGGATGTGGATAAAAAGGCCAACACCCAATATCCGATCCACGCTGTTTACCTGGGGGGGGGTACACCCACAGTGCTGGACCCCTGGGATTTGAAACGCCTGTTAAAAGCGATCCGGTCCTTTTTTCCCCTGGCCAATGATTGTGAAATTACAGTGGAAACCACTGTGTTTGATCTGAATGAAGAGATCCTCTCATCTGCTCTGGAAGGGGGTGCCAACCGTTTTTCCGTGGGCGTTCAAACTTTTGACACCACCATACGAAAAAATCTTGGGCGCACCTGTGATACCGATGCCATCATAAAAAATCTTATCCGTGCGCGGGATACCGACAATGCCGTGACGGTCATTGATCTCATCTACGGTCTGCCCGGTCAAACCATGAGTGTCTGGGGAAAGGACATTGAGCTATTTCAATCCCTGGAACTGGATGGGGTTGATCTTTATCAACTCAATACCTTTAAGGGAAGCCCCTTGGAAAAGGCTCTGAACAAAGGACGATTACCCCCTGCCGCAACAATTCCGCAACAGGCCCTCATGTTTAAAAGGGGGGTGTCGATGATGTCAAATGCCCACTATGGACGATTGTCCATGAGTCATTGGGGGCGGGAAACGCGGGAAAGAAATCTTTATAACCTTCTCATGAAAAAAGGAGCACCGTGCCTTTCCCTGGGATCCGGAGCCGGTGGTTCCCTCCACGGATACGGATGTTTTACCACTAACAGGCTGGCACCCTATCTTACTGCCCTTGAGACCGGGAACAAACCCCTTGCAGCATTGATGGCCTATCCGGAACAAAGACCTGTCATCAACAGCATCACCGGGGCATTGGAGGTGGGACATCTGAATCTTTCCGGCATTAAGCAAAAGCATCAATTTGACCTGGCCCGGGTATGCGCACCTCTTTTGGAGCAATGGGAAAAAGTGGGCCTGATCCGGCAAAAAGGAGACTGGATTGATCTCACCGTTGCTGGCCAGTTCTGGCAGGTCAATCTGGCCCAGGCCTTGATTGATTACTGTCATAAAAATTCATAATAATCTGGAAAACAAACATGGATATTCAAAAACAGGAAATAGTCAGTACGCTGAACAGCAGTGTCAAAGATCTTCAGGAAAGAATGGATCTGCATTGCTGTCTGGTCTCATCCATTTTGGAAAATCAACTGGATGAGAGACATGTCCAATCTTTTTTCGACCGCTGCCCCAAACGATCCAGAGAAACGGCACTGGAAGATGCCATCAAGCATGCCATTGAGGTGTTGGAAGAGACCAGAAAAGCATTTAAGTCCAAAAAACTGGAGCACTTGAGAAAGGATTTGACCAAAGTTTTAATTAAAGCGGAATAGTAAATCAAAATGATCAGGGAGTAAAAATGGAGACGTTTTTATGGAGGAGTTCTATATGAAATACTCCGCAGATCTGTGGAAATATTTTAAACTTTTTTGTGGGCAAAGTCGGATCAGAATACGGTCCCGTAGCGGTTATAAGAATAATCGCTGGCATCCATTATCATTTTATGCCCTTTTGCCCCCGGGCCTGATCCTTGGTCTTTTATTGATATTTCAGCCTGTGCCGGTACTGGGAAACGCCCACACAGCCTCCCAGGTCAAGAAGGTTGCGGAAAAAACCGTCATCACTGACACCGCCACCCAGAAAGCGGTGGAATCCTGGGTGGATGAGGAACAAAAACTTATGGATCGGATTGAGGCAGTTTCAACCCGGCTGAAACACACCCGGTGGCAGGTGGAAAAAAATAAAATTTTTCAACAGACCCTTGCAGCAAAAATTGAGACACTCAAGGCCCAGGGTGCTGAGCTGGAAAAGGTAGAAACACAACTTCTCCCGGTGCTGGAATCAACCCTGCAGAAACTGGGTTATTTTGTGAACCGGGATCTCCCCATGGAACTTGAACGCCGTCTGCAAGCCATAGACTCTTCCCAGTCGGTATTGGACGACTACGACATGTCACTTCTCATCAAAACCCGGGCAGTACTTGATTCTCTCATCAGGGAGGTGGACATGGGATATAGCGTGGGCGTCAGGGAGGATAAAATTGAGGTGGACGGCCGGGCCAGGCAGGTTAAACTTCTGAGGGTGGGCCGTATCGGCCTGTTTGCATTGACGCCGGATGGGCAGACAGCCTATGTCTGGGACAGGGATCAAAATCGTTATATTGCCCTGGAAGGAGGGGAAACAGATATTACCCAGGCCATGGAAATAGCAGAAGGCATTAGAATTATCGGATTGAGTCGACTTCCTGTTACCCTGACAGAATCTGCCGGATCTGCCCAGGCAGAACCCGGGAAGGGAGGAGATTCCATTGAAAACAATTAAAACACTGTTTATGGCCCTTGCCCTTCTTGGGCTCCTTGGAGCAAATGCTCCGGTTTTTGCTAACAAAACCCTTGATGTGGTGGGGGATGTCGTAGATTCAGAACTGAAAACAGCCGTAACAATTCAAAAATCAAGCAAAAAAGACATTAAAGAAAAACGCAGTCAACGGCTCCGGGAGCTTGCGCAATTAAATAACAGCCTGGAGGCATTAGAGCTGGAACTTACAACCGGCAGGGAGCAGCTCAAGGAAATGGCCGAAGAAAGGGATCGTCTTGAAAAAGAGATTTCATCCCGACTGGCCGGAAAAGAAGAACTGGAAACCATTATGCGGGATGTGACCCGTAACCTTCTGGGTCGGGCGGAAAAAAGCCCTTGTTCAGCTGAGCATCCCGAAGACATCCAGACCCTTAAGAGCCTCCTGGAGATAGAGCATCTGCTGGGGATGAAGGAGCTTGAAACGCTTATTAATATCTGTTTCAAAGATATGGATCATTCCGCAACCCGGAAACAATATACAGGAATGGTTCTGGACCGGAACGGAGAAACCGTGGAATCTGAAATCACCCGTCTGGGTCATATGACGGCCCTTCACAGGTCAGGGAAAAATATCGCGTACCTGACCATGTCCCCGGCATCCGGCCGTCTGGTGGTGGGAGCCAAACCGCCTTTTCCGGTCAGAAAAAACCTTAAAAAATATCTTGAGGGAAAGAGCGAAAAACTCTTTATGGATATTTCAGGGGGCATCGCCATTGCCCAGCTTTCCCGAAACGTGAGCTGGATGGAACAGCTCAAAAACGGCGGTATCCTGGTCATCCCCATACTTGTGGTGGGAATTGTGGCCCTGTTTTTGACCATTGAACGTCTGTTTTTCCTGGGAAAAGTTCGCCACAACACCGACGAGCTCATGACAAAGGTCACAGATCTTGTTGCCCAGGGTGACATCAGAGCCGCCCTTGCTGCCACCATGCCCCATAGAAAGCGCCCCACGGGCCGTGTTCTCATGGCCGGGCTGGCACTTAAGAATGAGTCCGAGACCGTGATGGAAAGTGCCCTGTCCGAGGCGATCCTAAAGGAGACCCCCCGGTTGGAACGCTTCCTTTCCGCCCTGAAGGTCTCAGCAGCCGTTGCTCCGCTCCTGGGACTTCTGGGAACTGTCACAGGCATGATCAATACCTTCCAGGTGATCACCGTCCACGGCACCGGGGACCCCCAGCTCATGGCCGGGGGGATCAGCGAAGCCATGATCACCACCCAGGTGGGCCTGGCCGTGGCCATCCCCATCATGATTATTGCCGCGTTTTTAACCCAGCGGGCCCAATCACTGGCCAGGGACATGGAAGAGAAGGGGCTGGCCCTCATGGCTGCCCTGCTCAAGCTTGAAACCAACGGAAAATAAGAAACCGACTCCAATGGAAATCTTTTTTAGAATATGGAAAATTATAGAAACCGGGGGGCCCGTCATGGTGCCCATTGCCCTGTTGTCCGCCTGGATGTGGGTTCTCATCGTCCTTAAAGTAGATTGGGTCCGACGAAAAACCCGGCATGTTCTTTCTGTGCCGGAGGCCCTGAAATGCCTTCAATCCACGGATCGGCCCGTGCCGGTTACGGACTGCCCCCGGGCTGGAATCCTGAATTTTTTTCTGGAAAATCATTTTAGAAAAAGAGCAGGAAAACCAGGCCGACCGGACCAGATTTTTTTCGAAGTGGCCGTCCGCCGCCAGACCAGGGATTTTTACCGCCACATCCCCACCATCATGGCCCTGGCTGCGGCGGCCCCTCTTTTGGGGCTCCTGGGAACTGTCACAGGTATGGTGGAAACTTTCAGGGTGATCGGACTCTACGGCATGGGCAACTCCCAGGCCATGGCTTCGGGGATAAAAGAGGCCCTGATGACCACCCAGGCAGGCCTGGTGGTGGCCCTGCCCGGTCTTCTTGTGGGACAGTTCATGCGTAAAAGAATAAGAGCTGTTCACCAGGATATCATGATTTTTCACCGGGCCGTAAATCAATGGCTGGAAAAGGAAAAAGAAAAATGCACAGAATAGGCAATCTTTCAGGTCCCTCGGGTATGGATGACAATGATATTGAAATCAACATGATGCCCCTGATCGACATGATTTTCATACTCCTGATTTTTTTTCTGGTTACGGCCAGCTTTGTCCGGGAATCCGGTGTAGAGGTAAACCGCCCCCAGGCGGTTACGGCCCAGGCAAAGGAAGCTGTGGGTTTTATCGTGGGCATCACCAAAGACGGCAACGTTTTCATAGACAATCAGAAAGTTGATTTAAGAAGAGTCCGGGGCCTGGTGGAAATCTTTTTAACGGAAAACAGCGAAGGTGGGATAATCATTGATGCAGACGGTGCATGCCCCACTTCCCGCCTGGTGGCAGTCCTGGATCAATGCCGCCTGGCAGGGGCACAAAATATTGCCGTATCTGCAGTAAAACCGGGACGGTGAACAATGCAGTACAACGCCCTGTCCATAACAAGTCATCCCTGGCGAAAGCTCTTTCTTACGTCAGCAGGTATTCTGCTGGGAACCGGGGTTCTGGGCCTGATTCCCTTTTTAATGCATCATACCACAATGAAGCACAAAAAATTCTCGGCCCAGGAAATCCGACTCATCGCCCAGGAGCCTGCCTCCTTAATGGAACCCTTCCGGGAAAAAATCCCCGAAGATCCCCCCCCCCCCCCGGAGCCGGATATAGATATCCCTCCCCCCGAAGTGCCTGACCCCATAGTTCAGGAATTGCCGGAACCACTGGTTCCGGCACCCCCACTCCCGGAAGCTGTGGATCTTTTACCCCTGCAGCAACCCGTATCCGCTTCGGTCAACCTTCCATCCCTGGGTGCCCTTGCCGTAAAAGGAGTGCCGATTCATGCCAATCTGACAGGCTCCGGGTTCAGATTCTCCAAGGAACCCGTACCCGGACATCTGCCCGTTCCCAAAACTTCCATAAAAAAACCGGTGAACAAAATCCGCTTTAATATGGATGAACTGGATACCCCGCCGGAAAAAATTTCTGCCATCCAGCCCATGTATCCCTACCGGGCCAAACGGATGAATATTGAAGGTGTGGTATCGGTAAAATTTCTGGTGGACCGCTCAGGCGCAGTCCGGAAGCTGGCAGTCATCAAGGCTGATCCATCGAATATGTTTGAGGAGATCGTCATGAAAACTGTTAAAAAATGGCGGTTCAAGCCGGGAAAAAAGGACGGCAGGGCAGTGGAAACATGGATGAAAACCAGCATAGAATTTAAACTGGAGAAAAGCTGATGACAGGCATTGCATGGGGTCTGAAAAAACAGGAAAGAATGGAAAATTCTAAAATAAAAAAAAATACTATTTTTTTAAAATTTATTTTTGCCTTTGGCGCATCACTCCTGTTGACTCTGGGTCTGGGCCAACAGGCGACATGCATGTCCGGAACCCATGCCCCCTGCCCTGCAATCCAGGCACCCCTGCCAGCAGAGGTCCATGAAACCGTCATCCGGGCCGAAGAGCTGGACAAGGCCGGAAAGCACGGGCAGGCTGCCGCACTTTTATCAAATTTTCAAAAAAAACATCCAGAACATGTTTTTGCCTATATTGACTATAATATCGGGTTCTTTTTCTACAATGCCGGAAAACATAAGTCTGCGGTTTCGCACCTGGAAAAAACAGTTAAACTCGCCCCCTGTTTTGCCGGGGGATGGCAGCTCCTGGCAGCTGCTGCCCAGGAGCTGAAGGATTTTAAGCTGGCAGCCCGGGCCATGGAAAAAACTGCGGCCATGAACCATGATCCTGATTTGAAATACCAGGCAGCCCTGTTATGGATGGAATCCAAATCACCCCAAAAGGCCCTGCCCCTTTTGCGGGATCTGGAAAAAATAAAACCTGTTAAGTCCCAATGGCTGGTGGCCCTGTCCAATGTGCTGGGTACCATGGAGAAAAAAATAGAAATGGCCAGAACCATGGAAAAAGCAGCCCGGGCCGGAAAATCCCCGGATCTCTGGTTCCATGCAGCCTGGCTCTGGGTGGATGCCCACCGCCCCCGGAATGCCCTGGGGCTTCTGGAGGTTCTGGCCCAACGGAAAAAGGTCAAGCCAGACTGGCTTTTGATGCTGTGCAATGTCTACATGGCACTGGACAAACCCCTTAAAGCTGCCCAGACCATGGAGCATGCACTAACCCTTGATTCATCCCCCCAAAATCTGTATACGGCAGGGGTTCTATGGCTCCAGGTAAACAAGCCGGTGAACTCAAGGAAACATTTATTGAAATTAGTTGAATTAAATCCGCCCAAGGCCGACTGGTTTGTGGCCCTGGCCCAGTCATGGATCATGTCCAAACAAATTTCCAGGGCGGCCCAGCCCATGGAAAAGGCGTTTAAAATAAGCAGAAACCCCGACCATGCCTACCAGGCAGGCTTACTCCGGCTTCAACTGACCCAGCCAGACAAAGCCTTAAACTCTCTTTTGTTTCTGACAAAGCAATCCCGGCCAAAACCCAAATGGATGAAGGCTGTTTCCGATGCATGGCTCATGAAAGAAAAATTCCCTCAAGCGGCCAGGGCCATGGAAAAGGCTGCCAATATCAGCCAAAAGAACAAGCATTATTACAGGGCCGCTCGGTTGTGGCTCCAGGCCCAGGCACCTGAAAAAGCTCTGCCTTTGCTTACACGGCTGGCAACGACCAAACATCCCAGGGCAAAATGGTGCATTACCCTGTCCAATACCCATCTGCTTTTGAAAAATAATCTCCAGGCGGCAAGGGCCATGGAACAGGGTGCCCGCATCTCAGGCAAGGGCAAGCATTTATACCGGGCAGCCATGCTCTGGGATCGGGAAAACAATCAGAAAAAAACCCTTTCCCTGCTCCGGCTGAGTATTGCCGCCAAACCCGCCAAGTCCCTCTGGTTCATTGAACTTGCCTCCCGTCTTCTGAGGTCCAAAGAAAAAACCGAGGCCCTTGCCGTCATGGAACAGGTCCATTTCACAGATGAGGCCCCGGCCCTCAAATACAGAGCAGTTCTTATCTGGCAAGGGCTTGACCGTCCTGAAAAAGCCCGGCCCATTTTGAAAAAATTGTGCCAAATGCCAAAGCCCGAATATCCATGGCTGGTTTCCATGGTCCGGCTGGACATGGAACTCAACCTTTGTAATGAAGGATCTTCAATGTTGACAAAGCTTTTAAACTGTTACCCGGACAAGCCTGAATCCTGGAAACTTGCGGTGTGGGTGGCCCGGGAAAAATCAGATTATGCAGGGGCTGCAGCAGCCATGAATGTGGTCTTTCGCCTTGAGCCCCAAAAAGAGAAACAAAATTTAAAGGCCCTGGGACATTACTATCACATGGCCGGGGTTCCGGTGAAAGCAGCCCAAAGTTTCAGGGAGGCGGCCGGTTCCACCCCGTGCCCCAAGGATTTTGACCGGATAAAGGATGTGCTCCTTGGAGGAAAGCGCTACGATCTGGCCCTTGAGGCCGCTAAATCAGCCCTTGAATCCGAAAAAAACCCGGCCCGATGGGAGGCTGTGGGAGATATTGCCTTTCTAATGAGACAATATGATGAAAGCTCCCGGGCCTACCTTGAGGCCCTTGAATTGACGGACAAGCCCAGTCTGAGGATAAAATCAGCCTATGCCCTGATGAAACAGAAAAAGCTCACACTGGCCTGCCGGTATTTTCAAGAGGTGCTTGAACAGAAAAACATAGAGGAATCAATTATAACAGAGGCTTCCCAGGCCATGGCATATATCAAAAATATTCAAGCAATGATGCCGTGAACAGGGTCTGACAATAACCCAATCCATTATTGGACAAAGGAAGATAGACGCGAGTAATGAAAATGAAGCCAAGCTCATGGGGCAGGTCTGGCTGTAATGGGCAATCTCAGGGCTGCATCGCAGACCTTTGACAATAGTTCAAGGTCATGGGTGATGACCACCACACTGATGCCGTCATCTGAAGCGCTTTGAATCATATCGGCAATGCGCTTCATATTCCGGCCGTCAAGTCCTGATGTCGGTTCGTCAAGAATAAAAATATCCGGATTTGCAGCCAGACCGCAGGCAATGACCAGGCGCTGTTTTTCTCCACCGGACAGGGACTGGGGATGTCGCTCTGCCAGGTGCTTGAGCCCGAACCGCTCCAGAATTGCCATCAATCCCTCTTTTTTGACATTCCCGGGATTGAGTATGCCCGAGGCCATTGCGATTTCCTGGACCACGGAATTCATGTGAAGCTGGTGGTCAGTGTTCTGGAGAATAAGGGCGGATCGTTTCAAAACCTCTTTGCCCGGGACCGGCTTGCCGTTTATGAATATCTTTCCCTGCCTCATCCTGCTCAGACCGGTTAAGAGACGGGCCAGTGTGGTTTTTCCTGTACCATTGTCCCCGATAATAGCTGTAACCCCCTTACCCAGAGAAAAACTTATATTTTCATAGAGCAGGGGAGCATTTTTGTGGGCAAAGGTTAAATTTTCCACATGGATATGGCCGGTATCGGGAAGTGAAGGCAGTGTCTGGCGTACATCTTCAACCCGATGACTGCGCAATCCGTATTTTTCCTTACATTCAGGCTCTTCCAGAATGGAGAAATTCCCCTGGGCTGCGATGGTACCTTTATCCATCACCAAAACCCGATCAACAACATCCTCAAGCCAGTAAAGGCGATGATCTGCCACAAGAACGGCAATATCCCGGGCTTTTAGTTCACGGATAAGCCGGGCCAGCTCCCGGGTACTTTCCGGGTCCAGGTTGGCCGAAGGTTCGTCCAGGACCAGAATGGAAGGTGCCAGGGAGAGCACCCCCCCAATGGCCACCTTTTGTTTTTGTCCTTCGGACAGCTCATGGATGGAGGCAGACAGGATATCGGTTATGCCAAGGCGCCGGGCCGTTTTATCCACAATGTTTCGAATCTGTTCAGCGGATTTACCCAGCCATTCATGGGCAAAGGCAATTTCATCATCCACGTTCATGGCAAAAAACTGAAGTTCCGGGTCCTGGAAAACCGTACCCACCAAGGTGGAAATTTCCTTAAGGGTCTGGGCCTCACAGGAGATTCCATTCCGATGTATATCGCCCTCAAATTCCCCTAAGAAAAAATGGGGGCAAAGCCCATTGACAAGTCGTACCAGGGTGGATTTGCCGCAACCGCTGGCCCCGGTGACCAGGACAGCCTCTCCGGGGTTGACGGAAAAGGATATATCCCGAACAGCGGGTTGCTTTTGAAAGGGATAGGTGTAGGTTACTTTATTCAATTCAATCATGGAAGCATTCCTGTTGTATCCGTGCCCCACACCGCTTGAATGCCCCCTGCTGCAATGAGCAGGAGCAAGGCAGCGACCAGGGTAACAGCGTCGTTAAATTTAAAAACCAGGGGAGTATAGCTTTCTATTCTGCTATTTTCTGTGGAGTAACCATATCCCACCCCCTTGAGTTCGGCAGCGATCCCTAAATCATCGGCGGAACGCAGTGCCCGGAAAAGAATGGGAGCTGCCATGAGTCGCACCGCAAGCCTTGGGTGCCGCAAAATAAAAATTAGATTAAAGCTGTACCCCCGAATGCGCATGGTTTCGTAAATCTGCCGGATATCTTTAATAAAAGAGGGAATAAAACGAATCATAACCGCCGAAGGAATATAAAGCCAGATGGGCAGCCTGAAGCTTTTTAGAGAAGTTAAAAGGGTTTGTATCCGAGAAGACAGAGCCAGGGCTAAAATCGTGTTAAACATCACCATGGTGCGCAAAAAAGGAACCAGCATTTTAACAGGTTCCGTCACCGGAATCATGGGGCTCATGCTATGTATCAAGCGCATAAAGGCCATGGATAACAGCCACATGAAACAAATGGCAAGATAGCACATTCCCACCATCTTGTATCTGCCAATATCAAGCACATAAACCAGACTTGCCAGGGTAAGAAATGCCAAAGGCTCAAAGGATTTTAAAAAAACCACGGCAACGGACATGGACAGACAGAGCAAAATTTTGGTCCGTACATCCAGGCCGGACACAAAGCCGTGCCCTCCGGTTGGCGGCTCAGCTGCGGATAATACATGCATGGCGCAACTCCTTTACAAAAAGAGCCCCTGTGAACAGCCCCATCAGGGCACCGATATATCCAATACCCACGATAATTGCAGACATGATAACCATCTCCTGCTGTTCCCGCATATATAACCAGGAAACACCTACGGAACCGATCTTAAACAGCAGATCATAAGATCCCACCCCAAACATGAGATTAACGCTTTTTTTATACCCACCCAGAGTCAGGATCAATCCTTCAGCTGCAAGTCCGGCAACGATCATGGGGGGAATAAGAAAAAGCCCGCCCCCCATGAGGAGCATGGATACTATGACATTGACCAGAAGAAAAAGGGTCAATGCACCAAATTTTCTTACTTTATATAAAAGGACTATGGTCAGGGTGGTAAACAGCATATTTTTAAGAATCAGGGTCAGGGGATTCATTCCACCGCCCACCAGGGCCACAAGGAGAGTGGAAACTTTGGTTACAGCGGCAAAAACACCGATGACAACAAGTTCACGCATTTCCCAGTAGGGTTGTTTATTTTTCATGTGTGATTCCTTGAATTCCAGGTGCTCGATGTTCAAGTTTTTTTTGACCGGTTTTGCAAGACTTACCCCACCTCCATTTTATCAATATAAAAAAACTTGAACATCAAGAGATAAGTGGGGGATCACAGGGCCAGAAAATCTGCCCATTGCTTAAGAACTCCGGGATATTCCATGACAGAAGCATCCACATATCCGGGCAGGCTGAACAGTGCATGCCCCTTAAGGGCGGGCACACCGGCCAAGGCCGGATTCTTTTTTACAGCCCGGTAAATGGCCTTTTGAACGGCCTGGGCATCCCCGGTCATGATAATGGCATCCGGGGCCGCAGCAATCAACCCGGTAAGCTTGCGCACCTGGATATGACCCTTTGAAGGGGTCTTACCCTGGGGAACGGCCAGTTGTCCCACATTGTTTATCCCCAGAGGATCGAGCATGAACTTATCTGCATACCCATTGGGACTTTCAATGCGTAAAAAGGTCTTGCCGCTGGCGGCCTGATATGTGCCCCGGATGATCACCACATTCTTTACAAAGGTTTTGTTTTTAATAAATTTCAGGGTTTTCTCCATGGCCTGCCGGTATTTTCCCATGGCTGGGACGGCTTTGTTCTTTTGACCGATGAGTTCAGCGGTCCCCTGCACTGCATGGTCCAACCCCTGGGTGAAATCCACATAACTTACCTCATAACCTCCGGCCTTGGCCAAATCTCCTATTTTTTCAAGGTCCAGGCCTTTTTTATAAGCACAAAATTCCATGCTTTTTTCGATGAAAACCTTTTTAATGCCATGTTTTTCTCCATACTTAAAAAGGGGATCTAATTTTTTCTTAAGCAGGCATTCGGGACAACCCAGAACCTGCACCGAAGATTTGAGTTTATCGCACATGGGCCACATGGAACATCGCACAACCATGGCTACAGGCACCACCCCCAGACTGTGGGCCGCATCCACCAAACGGTCTCCCACCATAATTACGGGAATCTGTTCACCCACCTTTGACGGAGAAGCCATGGCCGAGGGTGTGGGCAGGGCAAGGGCTACGGCCAGGAGGAAAAGCAATCCTGTGACGATAAAAAGTTCAGCTCTTTTCTGTGACATAACTATTTCCTTTTATTTATTATGGATTAATAATGACAGGTCAGGCAGCATCTAAAAAGATAAATCCCTGGCCGTTGCTACTCCCCTTGCGCATAGGCATTGTCAATATCGTTCAACCAGACTCCTGTCGTCAGAACCTATGTTATTTGAGATACTTTCTACAAAAAGAATCGGCAAGGCTAACACTCTTTCAAGCTTCGTTGTGGGCAAAGCGAGATCAGAATACGGTCTGCCCGTGGCAGTTATTTTAAGAATGCCTTGTTCTGCGGTTCATGGTTAAATACGTCTTAATATCAGCAGGAGTATCTGCTCCAATATCAACAGGGTTTCTGAGTGGTATAAGTTTGTTGAGGTATTCAGTGGCCATTTTTTCCGGTACAGGCCGGGCAAAAAGATATCCCTGGGCCTTGTGGCATCCTAATTGTTCCAGGATATCCAGCTGCTCATCCTTTTCAACACCTTCGGCCACCACCTCCACTCCCAGACTTATGGACATCATAATGATGGATTTCACCACTTCCAGAGTTTGGGATCTTTCATTGATTTTTCCAATAAAGGAGCTGTCAATTTTCAATTGATCCATGGGAAACTCATGAACATAGGCCAGAGATGAATATCCGGTTCCAAAATCATCTATGGCAATTTGAACGCCTTTGTTTTTGATAAGATTTAATTTTTCCACAGCTTCCCTGGAATGCTTCATCAACAACGACTCGGTGATTTCCAATCGAATACATCGGGGAGGAACCCCGTATTTTGCAATCATTTTATCAATTATTTGAACAAAAGAAGGCTGTAAAAATTGATTGACAGAAACATTGATATTCATGCAAAGTGATTTTTCCGCTTCCCCCATGCCGTGCCATTGGGAAAGCTGTTGACACGCTTTTTCCAGCACCCAGGTACCAATGGGAACAATCAGCCCCGTCTCTTCGGCAATGGGGATAAATTTTTCTGGAGAGATGACTCCGTACTTGGGGTGGCACCACCGAATGAGTGCTTCAAATCCCGACAATTGATTCTTTTCAATGGAAATAATGGGTTGAAAATAGAGACAAAATTCATTTCGTTCCAGGGCAAAACGAAGTTCATTTTCCACCTTGATCCGCTCCAGGGCTTGTTCATGCATGGAACTTTCATAGTGTCTGAAACAGGATTTCCCGGTATTTTTGGCGCGATACATGGCCATATCCGCGTCCCGGAGCAACTCTTCCGGAGAGCGCCCAACAGCTGTTTGCCAGACAATCCCGATACTGGCACTCAAGGTCACTTCCACATCGTTGAAGGCAACGGGCTTTTGGATCACCGTCTGCATGCGCCGGGCGATCTCCTCCACCTGCTGGATATCCTTTACGTCTTCAACAATTGCTACAAATTCATCCCCCCCCATACGGGCCAGGGTATCCATGGATCTCAGACAGGACTGAATGGTTTTTGAAAGATGAATCAACATTTTATCCCCGGCCAGATGCCCCAGGGAATCATTGAGTTCTTTAAAGCGATCAAGATCAATCATCAACACGGCAAAAGGACAATTGGAATTTCTTTTCAATCGTTCCAAGGCCCTATTCAGACGTTCAGTCAAGAGAGTTCGGTTGGGTATATTTGTCAGGGGATCGTAAAGCGCCTGATATCGCAATTTTGCAAGTAATCTGTCCTGATGTTTTTTTAAAGCAAGATGAGAGCGCACCCGTGATTTTACCACCATTTTTTTCACCGGCTTTCTAATATAGTCCACTGCCCCCATGGCAAAACCCCTTATTTCGTCTTCATCATCACTTTTTGCCGAGACAAAAATCACCGGTATATCCCGGGTCCGATGATCCTTTTTTAATTTCCGGCAAACCTCATATCCATCCATCTCCGGCATCATCACATCCAACAAAATCAGATCCGGAGGATTGCTGAACGCCGCTTGCATTGCCTGGCAGCCGTCAATGGCGGCCAAAACCTGATATTCTTGACTGAGCATTCCCCACAATACATCAATATTCTCAGGGGTATCATCCACAATCAACACCTTGTTCTTCATAACTGCCTCGCACTTAGCGTGATATCCTTTATTATCAGGACGTAAATCCATTGGTGGAAAAAGAGTGGATCTTCCTTCGAATCTGCGCCATGGTATTCCGGGCGCTGTTGAAATCAAACAATTTGATCTCTTTTTCAAGATCCATGATTTCCTCCTTGAGATCAGTGCCCTTTAATGGGGTTAAATGTTTATTTATAAAAATTTTGGCCGTCACTTGATTCTCTTCCAGCATCCGGCTGCATCTTTCCAGCAACACAGACATTTGCGACCAATCCACATCACTATTATTAAAGGATATTGTCTGTTCTACATCTTGAGGCGACTGACCTGAAAAGGGTACCTTCTTTTCCTCCACGGTCTCCACGCTGCAAACTGGAAAGGTCACAGTAAAATAAAAGGAACTCCCTTTATTCTCTTCACTTTCCACCCAGATGCGCCCCCCCATCAGCTGGAGCAAATGACGGGAAATGGCCAATCCCAGGCCGGTTCCACCGTATTTTCGAGTCACAGTGTTGTCAGCCTGGGAAAAAGGAGAAAAAATCGTATCAATGGCGTCTGGTGCAATGCCAATGCCTGTATCATGAACGGTAAACAAGAGCTTTTCCTCTTCCTTCCCATCCCCCGGCCCTATCTCAGTCGTTTGCTCCACCGAAATCTTCACTCTTCCCTTTTCAGAAAATTTAATTGCATTGGACAGCAGATTATTCACAATCTGCTTTAAGCGAAATGGGTCACCGGAATGCTGAAGGGCCACTTTATCGCCGATCTCCAATTCAAGGGTAAGTTTTTTTTGTCGTGCATTTTCACGGAATAACGCCACCGCATCCTCCACGACACTCTCCACGGAAAAAGGAATGAACTCCAATGTCATTTTGTTGGCTGCAGCCTTGGAAAAATCAAGAATATCATCAATGATCCTCATCAAAGCAGCTGTGGCATCTGAAGCTGTCTGGAGATACATATTTTGGGTTATATCAAGATCGGTGGAGGATAAAACTTCTGTCATCCCGAGGATGGCATTCATGGGGGTTTTAATCTCATGGCTCATATTGGCCAAAAAGGTACTTTTTGCCTTGTCAGAAGCCACAGCCACCTCCTTGGCAACCCGTAGTTCATCAACAAGGGCCGCCAACTCCCGGGTTCTGCGGGCAACTTTTTCTTCCAGATCGCTTTCACGATTACGGATCTGCCGAATCATCCAGTTCATATCCCGCATCAACTGGTTTAACTCGTTTTCTTCATCCTTTTCCATGGGGGGATTGGGGATCTCAAAAAACATGTAATTGCCCTTTTTGATTTCCCGGCATAGGGATGAAATAGTGTTTAATTGGTTTAAAACAATCCAATTAAGCCCGGGAAGAATGTGGGCAATCATTGGAAGAACCACGGCCAAGCCAATTCCAAGAATTAAGGCTGCCTGAAAATCATGCACTAAGAACATCTGGTGGCACCATCCATACCAACCCAAGATCAAAACCGGAACAACGCTGTAAAAAAAAAGAACGATCCGAAACTTTGTTTTTAACATTATGGAAAACCACACAAATACATACCTCCATACCACCAGGTCAAGCAGGCACTTTATAAAAGGCAGGAATCCTCCTGCCCGAAAAATCAAACTAAACCGCTATTTTTTCCAGTGGAACAACCCGTTTGCCCACCTTTTTTTTCTTTCTGACGTTACATTTACAATTGACACAATTTCCTTTACAACCATGGCGTGATTTTTCAGCTATTTTGAGCACTTTACTCCCCGTCGGAGCCATTGCAAAACCGTTTTCGCCTTTAAAATAGAGAATTTCAGGAGGGACAATTCCTTTGTCTAAATAATTTTTAAAAATATCACATCCAAATGGAAAAACTTCCTGTAAGTGTCTGGTATCGACAAATATTCTTCCCTTTCCTTTATATGTGGCATGGAGCAGGTTGAGCAGTTCCCAGGCTGAATTTCCATTAAAACTACCTTGAGCTCTCACATGAAGGTCTCCATTGCTTTTTTTGATATTCATCTGAAAGTGATTTTGCATTACATTCTCCTTTTTCAATAAATCCCTGAATAAAAATTTGAACAAATCAGACTCAGGCCGTTTAACAATGGACATGGTTTTTCCCCCTTTAAGAACATTGTTTGATAAAAAACAACCGGCGCAAACCCACGATTTTTTTTAACCTTGTTATTGACGGAACAAGTATTTTGTTACCCTTATCCCATGTGATGACTTTCATTTCACGCACCCCCCCCATAACGTCTATCATTGTTTTACACATCTAACTTAAAGCTCAAAAAAAATCCGTTAATAAAAACGGATTGTCTGCCTGCACACTGAATATCCCCCCTCCCTGATTGATTGACCGGGGAGGGAAGAATAATTCAGGGTTAAATCAAATAAAAAGTGCCGGTGCTGTTTCAGATTTTAAAATTCAATGGCCAGCTGGGCGGTGATAACATCTGCCTCATCATCAGACTCAAATTCGTCATGGAGATACTCAAGAGCAAGGGTGGTATTCTCCAGGATAGCCACGGCAACTGCACCCACCACGCGGGTTTCCGGAAGCTCGTCTTCCAGATTGTCTGTTCCCTGATAGGCAAGACCCACAACGGTTTCTTTTCCAGCCATCTCAAAGGTATAACCCACTTCTGCATTCCATGCACAAGGTTTTTCTCCCTCTCCTGTGGTACCATTGGCATAGTTCCATTCAGGCTCATCCGTTGCGCCGACATACTCACCGATGACGGTCAAGGGACCAAAATTGAAAACGCCATGGAGGGCAACCCCCCCCACATACTCATCCAGAGCTGCTCCAGAACCATCCACAATATCGCCCATTCCATCGGAATCCAACAGATTGTTGATATAGCTGATACCCATATCCAGACTCATGGCATCGGTTTCCAGGGCATAACCGGCATTAAGACCGAAATTATCAACGTCGTTATCTCCATCAACTTCATCCACATCCCCGTTAAAAAGATAAGCCGCACAATAAAATCCTGCTATTTCATACCCAACTTCCAACGCGGTCTCGCGGGTCTCCCCAATCTCCAAGGTCAGGGGATCTGAAATCATATTACTCTCAAATGAACCAAAAGGCACATACAATTCACCGGCCTTAAGGTAAAACGGCAAATTTTCTCCACCGGTCAAGGTGATAAAAGCTTCGTCAAATACAATGTCTTCACCGTCTTCATAGAGCAGAAGCAGAGAACCGCTTACATGCTCTGAGATTTCCCCCTCAATACCCAGTTCCACAGTGGCAAGGGAAAAATCACTGGAATCTTCATCTTCAGCAGCGGGATTATCAAAATCAAGACTTTCAAATCCTGCTTCCACCTCAATGACACCACTCATGCTGATACGATCCAGCCAGCCGGGTAATGCCCCGCCACCACCTTTCATTTTTTCTTCAAGCTGGGTAATGCGTTCTCCAAGTGCGAAATTGGACAATTCTTCAGCCCAACCCATGGAGGTAATACAAAAAAGCATTAATCCACAAAATAGTGCTTGGAACCATTTCACCGTCAATACATTCATCTTTTTAACTTTCATCTTTTTCCTTCGGCATCTTTCATTCCTGCTGTACACTTTTACAGTCAATTGACCATTTTCAGGTGCTCGTTTTTTTAAAACTCTAAAGTATCTTTGGGGTAACTGAAAGATGCCTTTCCTTCTATGATTATTTCATATCCACAGCCTTGATCCACATAACAGCATCCCGGGAACATTTTTTACCTTTATGGGTGTAATCCGGATCAAGATCCAGAGCTGCAAATCCCCACCATCCCTGTTTAGGGATACCAAAGGTGAAAACACCGTTAACGTCGGCAAAAATGGTCTGCAAAACAAAGGAGTCCTGGGGAGCTTTTGCTGCGGCTTCCTTGGCAAAGGCTTTTTTGTCCAGCAGAGGCTTGTGGTTCATGTATTCAATTTCAATTTCAGCACCGGGTACGGGCTTGCCGTTAAAAAGCACCTGGCCCTGGAAGACATTACCGGTCCAGCGATCATAGGGTTTGCAAAGGGGAACAATTTCGGTGGGAAGACCAACAGGCTCCATCCATGCTCCGGGCTCTCCGCCCACATTGATGATCACCTTGGTGTTTTGTTTGATAAAAAAGCCGTCACCCTCTTCCCAGTAAGGATCGGGAATCAGACAAAATGTGTGGTCCCCGCCCCGGGCAGTATAACCGGTTTCCCAGGCAGCACCTGAATTGGTCAGACTGGTCCAGATAACAGGCTTGAGAGTGGGAAGAAGGTCGGTCTTTTTAGGGGTGTTTTCACCCCTGGATCGCACCACAAAAAATTGTTCCGGTTTTCCCATATCCATTGTATGGCCTGCCTCAAAGGGATGGGTAAATACCAGGGCCAGGGGAATTTTTCCGCCTTTGTTTAAGGCCGCTTCAGGGGTGTAGATCATCTGGAAATGGGCCATGGCCGGCAGAGACATGGCAAGAAGCATCATCCCGGCAAACAGTACAATTTTCTTTTTCATCGAACAAACTCCTTAAATAGTATTAATTAATCGGCACGGGCAAATCCGGCTTTGAGTCGAATTTACCCACTACACATCTTTATTCCACGATCTCATCACCGTCATTTTCCACAGCATGACCTTCACCACCATCAAAAATGACTTTATAAGGAACAGACGGCTTATCAAAGGAGAACTCGCTGTCCTCATTCATTTTTCCCTTGAGCAACTGCTTTCCGCTTTTATCCTCCACCCGCATCTCCACACCGGAGGCAGATGATCCATCAGAAAATCCACCCTCACAGGTGATGGTGTTATCTCCGTTGTCATAGCAGGAGCAAAGGGGGGTGTGGGCATAAACAGCGCTTGAGAAACAAAGAGAAAGTCCCAGTAATCCAGTAGAAATAAACCTGGTGTTAAATCGAATCATAACAGTTTCCTTTTTACCTTAAATTTATTGTATTGTTTTTGGTTCTGGACGGATGCACATAATTGCCGCCCGATTTATTATCCCTGTTATAAATATCGCATTACATTAGTAACTATTAAAAATAATAGATATATCTAACTTGATAGCCCAATAAAAGGCGTAGCTTTATTTCAATAATAATTTGCTACGCCTGTTTTTTTATATGAAGATCTTTAATTTTGAAAAATTATTGTATAGATGCCCCGGGTGCTCCGCTAACCGGTGTCATTTTTTTCCCCCAATGCTTGAACAAACCCGTTGCAATGGTCAACAGCACCGTTAATCCGTAAAAGACCCCCATCATCTGAATACCGCTGAGCCCCATGAGTCTGCCACCGGTGAAGATCCCCGATGCAACGACAAAACCCAGAATCGTTGGAAACACCATGGAAAACACCATCCACTTATAGGAAGCGGTCTGTACCTTGATCATGATGGTGGTGGCCAGGCAGGGCGGATACATGGCAAAGAATACCATGATGGCCAATGCATGAAGAGGCGTAAAATTATCTCCACCTGTTTCAGCGGCCATGCGATCTTCAAGGCTTTTATTTTCATCGGCTCCCTGCTGATACAGGACACCAATGGTGGCCACACTGGACTCCCTGGCGGCAAAGGATGATAAAATAGCCACATTTACTTTCCAGTCAAATCCTGCCCACTGGGTCAGGGGTTCCAGGGAGCGCCCCACCATACCCAGAAAACTGGTTTCAATCTGCTCTTCCTTGATCTGTCTGCGCAGACCTTTTCGTTTGGAGACAAGCTTGCGTAAACTCTTGTTAATTTTTTTGGCAGCCTTATCGCCCTTTGGCTTTAAGAATTTAAACAGGTCCGGATACCTGGATTGAAATTTAGCATCCAATGCCCTGGACCCTTCTGCCGTTTTAACGGTCAATTTGGCGGTCTTGTAATCAGTGTACACGTTCACAAGGGAGATAAGTGCAGCCTTGTCTTTAAATTGATGGGCATAACTGCTTGAAGCACTCTTTTCATGAAAAATTGTCACGGCCTGATCCATCTCATTCTGAAATTGTGTCGCCTTTTCATGGCCGAGCCCCGGAAACTGCAACATGGTAAAAACACAGACGGAAACGGCAACAACAATGGACCCCACTTTTTTAATGTATTGCCATGTCCGCTCAACGGCCCGTTGTCCTACGCCAAAAAAGGTGGGGGGATGGTATTTGGGAAGTTCCATGACAAAGGGGGCGGTTTCCATGGAGCTCAACAGGGTTGCCGTTAAAAATCGCGCCACCAAAAGTGCCACAAAAATTGTAAAGGTGGAGAGAAAAAGCATGGCCCACGATTTATAGGGCGCAAAAAACACGTTGATAAGAAGGGTGTAAAAAGGCACCTTGGCCAGGCAGTTCATGTAAGGCACAGTCAATATGGTGGCCATGCGGGAACGCTCGTCTGGAATACCCTTGGTGGCCATGACACCGGGAACGGCACACCCCCCGGCAAAGACACCGCCCAGGATAAAAGGCAACGTAGACTGCCCATGGAGCCCGAATAAATTAAAGAGCCGATCCAGGATAAAGGCAATGCGGGCCATATATCCGCTGTCTTCAAGGATGGCAATAAGGGCAAAAAGAATCAAAAAAATGGGAATATAATTTAAAAGGGCATTGGCGGAATCCACCATCCAAAGCCCCATGGATCGCACATAGGGGTCTTGCAGCATGCCGGCATCGGGTAAAAAGCCTGCCACAATGGCCCTGAATTTTGCCAGAACCGGCCACCAGTACCGGGTCAGTTCATACCCCTTGACAATGGAAAGCTGATAGATCATAAAAACGGTGAGCACAAGGAAAAAAGGGGCAGCAAAACGGTTTAGGACCACCGAATCAATCATTTCGGTGACCCTGTCCCTGCCGTCTTTTTTTTCAGTGACGCTTTCCTTGATAACCTTTGTGGCAAGCTTATCCCGGCATCCCATCATATAATCGGCCACATCCAGATCGTTCTGCGCCTCAAAGACATCCTTGATGCGACGGGCAGTCTGCAACTCATTACAAGACGCTCCCAGTGCCTGGGTGACAAGCCTCACAGCCTCGCTGTCTCCCTCCACAAGCTTGACAGCCAGCCATCGGCAGGGATATCTGCTTTCCAGGGTCGTCTGTGCCAAATCCTGTCTGAGATCCTCAATGGGTTTTTCAAGGGCATCGTAATTGATTTGCAAGGGGCTTTGAATTTTTCCATGATTTTTACCATTAAACACCTCAAGAATGGCATCCCTCAATTCCTTTTTACCAATACTTTTCCGCCCCACCGTGGGAATTACGGGCACTTTCAAATTTTTCCGCAATGCTTCAAAGTTAATCTCTGTACCATTTCTGGCAGCCACATCCATCATATTAAGGGCAATCACCACAGGAAATCCCATCTCCAGCACCTGGAAAGAAAAATACAGACTTCGTTTAAGGGATGAGGCATCCACAACATTAACAACAACATCAGGTTTTTCCGTGATAAGAAAATCCCTTGCCACCCGCTCCTCAAGGGAAAAAGAGGTAAGACTGTATGTTCCGGGCAGATCCACCGTTTCCACCTTCACATCTTTGTATCGATAAAATCCGGTCTTTTTATCAACGGTGACACCGGGATAGTTGGCAATGTGCTGACCGGCTCCGGTCAACATGTTGAACGTGGTCGATTTTCCGGCATTTTGCTGACCGGCCAACCCAACGAGAATTTTATTATTTACAAACTCAGGTGATATTGACATCGTGTTTCCCATGAACTTTATCATTTGCTTCCAAAAGCAGGTTCTTTTGCTGGATTAAGCATATTCAATTTCAATGAGATCTGCTTCCGATTTTCTAAGGGCCACCTTGTAGTTGGCCACACGACATTCAATGGGATCTCCCAGGGGGGCTCTGCGGATGACATCCACTTCTGCCTGGGGTACAAAGCCAAGATCAAGCAAGCGTTGCCTGACAGCGCCCTTGGCGTGATGGCAATGTATTTTTGCGCTGCACCCCGGCGGCACATCATTTAACATGCAACACTTTCCATGGCGTCGTCCCCTCATATTCTTTCCTTTTCCAAACCCTGGCATTGCTTACCTCCAAATAAAAAACATTGATATCAGGTCCCATTACTTCATCAAAATCGAACTCACATTACACAACTTCAATAACATTTTCAACAACAATTTTATATATCTAACATTTTTTAGCCACACGAACAAAAAAAACATAGACAAAACCTCTATTTTATTCCTTTTATTAACAGGGCGACCAAAATATTTTATTACAAATCCACTACAGGCTTTATTTCTATTTCTTGGACAAGCGTCCCTGCATGATTAAAATCCAAAGGTCCCGACAATCTTTTCTTCGCCATATTCCGTGGCATCCCGGATCACCTGGGAAATGGCACTCACACTGTAATTATGAAGCATATGAACATTTTTTTTATGTTTTTTACCCAGCTTTTTAACCACTGTACAGGCTGCATGGCTGTTACAGTTCACCGGGCACAGGACCATATCGGCACGTTTCATGCGATTTTCCAGGGGCTTGGAGCCTTTTCTCATATAGCCGTCATGGTAGTCAAATACCCCGCCATTCCCCTCGATGACCTCCCGATAAAGGGATTCCATGCGGGCAATGCCCCCCACAATCAATACCCGCTTTTCACAAAGATCAAATGCCGGACAGGAAGGATCACAAACGCACGGGTCAGAATTTGCGCATCCACTCTGGTTTGAATCCACAAAGTGGCCAATCAGATTCTGGGCTTCCCGGATGACCTGCTCGGTCCGTTCTTTTTGCAGTTTCAATTCCATGACAAGTCGCTCCCGTCCTTCCTTTAAGGTGTGTAATCGGGCCTTGGCTGCTCCGTGGGATTCCAAAGCATGTTCCAGGGAATCCTCCAGGTCCCGATTTCTCCCTTGAAGTTTTATCACTTCTGCTTTCCCTTGCTGATTCTGTAATTTTTTTCCAAGGTCTTGATTTTCTTTTTGGAGCAATTTGTTCTCTTGCTCCAGGCGGGCAAATGCTCTTGCCATATCATCATTCTTTTTTTGTAAGGATCGTCGGTGGGCCTTCCCTTTCTTGAGCTCATCGTTCATTTTTTCAATTAAGCCGTTCAAACGGGTAACCTGTTGCTTTATTTTCCGACTCTCGTCTCCCCCCCAGTGCATGGACATATGAATTTCACCAAACACCTTTCGTTTTGACTCCAGTGAAAGTTTAGGGTTGGCCGCAGCGGCCCAAAAAGAGATTAAATACTCACCGGCTTTAAAAGTTTTTTTAAAATGAGACATAAACGCCTTGTCATCCAGTTCAAAAAGCGGGGCTGCTGCTTTCATAAATTTTTTCTCCAGCAGGGCATCCACACGGCGGGAAATCTTGTTATCACTGTCCCCGCAAACCACCAGGGCCTCATGTATTTCGTAAAGGCCGGTCTTTTTCAAGGGGAAATCGGTCTTCTTTAAAACCTGCCTCTGCTCCGCCACCGTCAGGCACATCCCAACAATGGGACAGATAAAGCAAGTATCTACTTCCCAAAATTTCAACCGCTCCGGGGATTTAATCAAATCAATATTCAAAACCTGGTTGTTTTCATCTTTTACCCTGTTGGGTAAACTGGATTCCTGCATCGTGAGCCTCCTGATTCTTAATTATCAATATAATTACACATAGCTACTATTGTTTTAATTATCTAACTTTACAAATTTAAAAAAATCGTCCATACCTGTTATTTTTCAGGTAGACGATTGGTTATTTAATATAAACTGCCATGGACAAATCATATTGGGGTTCCAACGAAAATGGAACCCTAATTATTACAAGTCCTTGGCTGAAATTTTATATAAAATGATTAATGGAACATGGGCTTTGGACACAACCCACTCCACCGTGACACTGGGTAACACCATGACGACAGCCTTGTGTTGTAGCTATTGTTTAGAACAAATCTTGCAGATCAAAGGCTGCACAAAAAATATTGTCAACGCAAAACAGAATTCAAACCAAAGCAGGGGCGTGATGAGCGCATCAGACAAATTAATACCCCGTTCAGGGCTTCACCTTAGACATGGTATCCACTTGATCTTGAATTTTGCATATTATTGTACCTGTGCGTTCACGGCACTTTTCAGGGCGGCATCCATGATTCCGAAATTCTTGAAAAAAATCGAGCCACTCCTCCCCGGATCGGGGACATTTCTGGATAAAATCCATAAAATCGGCAAAGGCTTGCAAGGTTTCAGAACTGAGAGTATGTTCCATCTTACAAGCTTCTTTGTCAGCATTCTTGTAATCCACATTCAAAATTTCACTCAAAAATTTAAAAAGCACCTCATGTCTGTGGCGCATCTCCTTACCTATTTTTCTCCCCTCTTTGGTCAATTCCACGTACTCATATTTTTCATAGTCCACCAATCCTTTGCTGCCAAGATTTTTCAACATACTGGTTACGGTGGGCATTTTGACGTCCATCTCTTTTGCTATATCTTTGACCCGCACCACTTTTTTTTTCATACCCAGATTAAAAATAGCTTCCAGGTAATCTTCCATAACTGAGGTCAATTTTTTCTTGGACTTGCCGGGTGCAGCTGCTGCCACCATGCCGCCCTCCTATCAATATTAGAGTAATAAAATTATTTTTTATACTATTATCCAACCGAGTGCCAATTGTCAAGCACTTTACCATTTTGATCCTTTATATGACCGCAAAAATACTTTACAATTTTTTGGGAAAAGCCCCTCCAAATGGGGAAGAAGCACAGCCAGAAAATGAGCGGTCATGGAAAGCTTACATCAAACGGAATGGGCTTGGTCATAACGTCGGCCATTTTGTTATAAAATTTTGGTGTCAGAAATTAATACTTGTAATTACAACCTCTTGTAGCTAATAAAATATTATTATCTCTCCATAAAAAAGGAGTTCATCCGAATGGCCCGTTTTTGTACACCCCAGATGTAAAGGCCTGATTGAGAAGTCTACTCATCTATAACCTTTCTAACAATTCTTGCCAGATCTTTTTTGGAGAATGGTTTCTGAATAAAGTTCACCCCTTCGTCAAGAACACCATGCCGGGCAATGGCATTACTTGTATAGCCGGACATGAAGATGCACTTGAGGTTCGGGTAAATGGATTGCAGACTGTTGGCCAGTTCAAGGCCGTTCATTTCAGGCATGATTACGTCCGTTAAGAGCAGATCTATTTTACCGGTATATTCTTCAGCCAGCCGGATTGCTCCCGCCGAAGTGTTTTGTGTCAACACAATATAACCCAATCCGTCAAGCATTTGTCGGGCAAGTTTCAGGATTGATCGATCATCTTCCACAATCAAGACAATTTCCCCATGACCTGCCATGATCTCTTCTCTATTCTCCATTTGGATCTCAACAGCGTTGCCTTTATGCCGGGCCAGGTAGATCTTGACGGTCGTTCCTATACCGGGCTCACTGTAGACGTTAATGAAACCGTTGTTTTGTTTTACAATACCGTACACCGTGGATAATCCAAGCCCAGTACCTTTATCCAAACCCTTTGTGGTGAAAAAGGGCTCAAAAATATTGTCCAATATTTTTTTATCAATGCCGCAACCATTGTCGCTTACAGCCAGCATAACAAACTCCCCTGGAATAAAACCGTGATGTTCCGCACAATAAATCGCATCAAAAGATACTTTTTTTGTTTCTATGCTCACTTTGCCAACTCCGGAAATGGCGTCCCGGGCGTTAACACAAAGGTTGGCCAGGATCTGGTCGATCTGGGATGGGTCCATCTTAATGGGCCACATTGCAGCCCCCGGGCACCAGGACAAATCGATATCCTCACCGATAAGGCGCCGGAGCATCTTAATCATACTATCCACACTCTTGTTAAGGTCAAGCACCTTTGGGGCAATGGTCTGCTTGCGGGCAAAGGCCAGCAACTGACGGGTAATGTCCGTTGCACGCTTTGCAGCCTTTAGGATTTCTTTGAGGTCCACACGCAATGGTTCGGTCAGATCCTTCTCCTCCATGGCCAGTTCGGTGAACCCCATGATAACGCTGAGTACATTGTTGTAATCATGTGCCACCCCGCCTGCCAGACGTCCCACAGATTCCATCTTTTGAGCTTGGCGGAGTTGATCTTCGATGCTTTGACGCTTTTTTATCTGTTTATCTCTTTGCAACCTTGCATTCAGAAGGGGCGCAAGATGGCTGGCAATGGCCTCCATTAACCGAACATCGCTCTTATCATAGTCCGTCTCCTTATTGCCAACCAGCAGATTTCCAATGACTTCTCCATTGTAAATAATGGGAACACTCAGCGTTCTTGTTATTTGAATATGCCCTTCCGGCACCTGTGAGGGCTGGTTGGAATACAAGGATTTTCCCTCCATAAGAGATTGACCCCAGATCCCTGTCCATGACTTACGGGGAAATCTGATATCCTTGTCATGGACCTTGCACTCCTCCCATATATCCTTTGTCATGGAGGGGCAGACCAATGCCCCATCCTCGTCAATGTAACCCAAGATACCATACTTGCTGATTAAGGCCTTTAATACAATGTCTAAAAGGTCCTTGAAAACTTCGTCGTCAGGGGAAGTAATAAATACCCGGGAAATATGATTTTTAATGGCCAGCTCATTCTCGGAACGCCGCAACGCTTTTTCAATGCTTTTTCTCTCTTCGATTTCCTTTTGCAAATAAAGATTGGATTTTGACAGCTCGTGGGTTCGTTCCAATACCCGTTTTTCCAGTTCATCCTTGATTTGCTCAAGTTCCAGGTTAGCCTTTTTAAAGTCATTATTTTTTTGAATGGCAGCTTCATAGGTGGAAAGCAAAAGATCAATCATCTGTATTCGTTCGGAAGATAAAAAATATTCTTTTTCCCTGAAAAATATTTTAACTCCCACCTGGGAAGTGACACATTTTCTCATCTCCATGTTTATAATTGTGTATTTGATTCGGGACAGCATTACTTTTTTATCAAAGGGTTTGATGATAAAATTATTGGCCCCGCAAACCAGTCCGTTGATAACGTCTTCCGGTTCGGAAAGACTTGTTAAAAGGATCACCGGGATATCTTTGAGCTCATCATTCTTCTTGACCTTTTCACAGAGTTCATACCCATTCATCCTTGGCATGACAATGTCGGATATAATTATGTCGGGCCTGAAATCACTCAACATGCCAAAAGCTTGTTCACCATCTTCAGCGATTAAAACATTGTATCCGTTCTGTTCCAGAAAATATTGAATCTCCATAGCCTGGGTGGGGCTGTCCTCTACTACCAATAAAGAGACATTATTTTTCATAACTAATTCCTTTTTTGGAGGATCATATCGCTGTATTTTCATCAGGCATCAGATAGTTTCTATTTGAAACTCATTTTTTAAAACCCGGGACAGAAACTCTTCAGCCGAATTTGCAGGTGATTTGATTTGCGTTTGCGTTTGCGTCCTTATTAACCAAATCTATCAATACTTTGGCTATATTTTCCGGAGAAAGTTCATACATTACAGCATTACCTTTCATCGCCTCGCCCGCCATGCCGTGCACCAATGAACTGTCTTTATCCTGGGCAAAGGTAACTGCCCCTTTATCTTTCATAAATTTCAACCCGTCAGCCCCATCTTTCCCCATGCCCGTAAGCAGAATGCCTGCCGCAGATGGCCCATATACCTTTGCGACACTTCGAAATAAAAAAGAGATGGAGGGGCGGGAGCTGTTTTCCGGCTTGGCTTTGCTCAAGAGTATCCTCTTTGAGTGCTGAACTCCCATGTGGTAACCGTCCGGTGCAAAATAGACATGGCCCGGAAGTAAAATCTCTCCGTGGGAGGCAAGGTGAATGGCACAACCCGTGGTCTGGCCAAGCCAATTTATCAAGCAGTCTATGAAGCCTCTTGATATGTGCTGGACAATCAATATGGGTATGGGAAAAGTGTCAGGTATTTTTAAAAGAATTTCTTTTAATACAGGAGGTCCGCCTGCGGACGCGCCCATGGCTATAATGCCTATGTCAGCAGATCTTGCCACAGACCCGCCCCCAGGTACTCTCGGCATTGGCTGCCTTGGCTTTTTTGTCATATCCGTTACGTGTTTATGACGCTTGACCATGGTTATTTCCGACATCAGCTTTACATTTTGAAGCAATTCTTCATAATCACGCTCATGGTCCGGGTGGTTTACCCCCCATGGTTTATTTAAAATGCTGACCGCACCCGCTTCCATGGCGCGAAATATCACAGCAGTCTCTTTAACATCGTGAATTGCACTCATAATAATGATGGGCACGGGATTGTTTTCCATAATTATGCGGGTTGCCTCGAAACCATTCATTTTGGGCATATGAATGTCCATTAAGATCACATCTGGATGCTTTTTTTTTGATAATGCCACCGCCTCTTTGCCGTTTTCGGCAATTCCCACGATGGTGGTTTCATCGTCTGAATCCAGTAGATATTTCAGATATTCCATGGTTGTATGCGAATCATCGGCTATTAAAACTTTAATCATGGTAATTTCCTGACTGCTAAATATATTTTTGAACTACTTCCAATAGGTTGCTCTGGTCAAAGCTGCTTTTAACAATGTATGCGTTGGCACCAACATCAATTCCCCGCTCACGATCTTCCCGGGAATGAAGCGCCGTCACCAGTATTACGGGTAAATCGCCAAGCGTTTTATCTTTACGAATTTTTTCGGTGAGAACAAATCCGTTCATCCTTGGCATGTCAACATCAGATACTAACAAGTTATATTTTGTTTGCTTGAGCTCTGTTAAGGCTTCAAGGCCGTCAATTACTGTTTTTACCCGGTACCCTGCTGACTCCAAAATGGTTTTCAAGAGCATGCGTGAAGTAATGGAATCCTCGGCAACCAACACAGATATCTGTGCTGCTTTCTTGCCAACGGCACCCCTTGCAACCATGGGCCTCACGTGCATTGCAGATTTTATCAAATCCGTAACATTCAAAATGGATACCACCTTCCTGTTTCCCAGAACCGTTGCGCCGTATATGTTCCTGACCCGGGAGAGCTGATTTCCAAGACTCTTAAACAAAATCTCTTCCTCATCCAGGACATTGTCCAGGCTGAATGCAATCCGTTTTTCCCGGGTTCCCAGAACCAGGGCCGGAATTTTAGATGCAAATGTTTGTTCCTTAGGCGGAATTTCCAGGACGTCGTCAAGGCGAACCAAAGGAATTCTATGTCCGTTTAAGGGAATGGTCTTTCTGTTTTCAACGGTTTTAACATCATCCGGATTGATTCTCACCACCTGGTTAACACTTGCCGTGGGCACAACAAACTGCTGATTGCCTGCCTCCACCAGAACGCCTCTAAAGGTGGCAAGGGTTATGGGAAGAAGCGCCCGGATTATCGTCCCTTGACCCAAACGGCTTTCAATAGACACCTTTCCGCCAAGCCGTTCAATTTTCTCACGCACAATGGCCATACCCAGGCCCCTTCCGGAAATGTCCGTTACTATTGAACTTGTGGTCACCTCTGATTGAAAAATAAGATCAAAGACCTCCTTGTCAGAAAGTCCGCTTGCCTCCTGCCTGGATACAACGTTTTTCTCAATGGCCGCTTCTTTTACTTTTTCTAAGTCAATTCCCGCGCCATCATCAGAGATGGAAATCTCTATCCTGTCACCGTTCACCTGGCTGACCATGACCTTAATAGTTCCCATTGGCGGCTTTTGATTTTTTTTTCTCAACGCCTGTTTTTCAATTCCGTGATCCACACAGTTGCGCAATACATGTATGAGCGGATCTTTCATCTCTTCCAGGATTTTCCTGTCAATTTCAATCTCTCCTCCCTCCATTGATACCTTGACGTTTTTCCCTTGATCCCGGGAAAGATCCCGCACTATTTTGGGAATAATCTCAAGAAAAGTTGAAAAAGGCAACATCAACACATCTTTCATATCTTTGAGCAACCTCTCCACCAGCTCACTGATCACCCGCTTATCCCGGTGCGCTGACCTGACAAGGGAAATGAGCCTGGATTCAAATATTCTGGATTGATCCTGGTTGGACGCCACAAGCGCCATCAACTTGGATACAGAGTTCAAAGCTGATCTCTCCCGGTTACCTGATTCTCCTTTTTTTTTAATAATCTGTGTTAAAATACGCGTAGTATCGGCAACCCTGCCCCACTCCTTCTGCAATAACTCCAGCATTTCAATGATGTGCTCAAGTTCGTTCTTGTGCTGATTTGCCAGAAGTTTTACCTGAAGCATTTCCTCGGCTTGCAGCATGAGCAGATCCAATTTTTTTAACGACACCCTTACCGTTTGCGTCTTATCTTTGGAGCGATCCGACTTTGTTAAAGTATCTTCAGCAAATTCTTTGGGGGGAGGAATTTCTTTTTTATGACTTTCTTCTTCTTTAATGATCGCAATCGCTTCTTTCACAGGCTCTGGTTTTTTTTTAACAAATTTAGTTTTCCCCGGGCTTTCCCCTGAACTGAGCGCATTGATTTGTTCCACAATTTCACAAACCTGATTTTTATGATCACTTGGCTGATTATTGCCAAGCGTGTCAGCAAAATCAGCCAATGTGTCGGTTGCGTGATGGAGCACATCCATCATTTCAGGCATAATTTTAATTTGTTTTCTTTTCAACGCTGAAAAAACATTCTCAAGGGCTTTTATGATTTTTTCTATCTCCCTCAGACCGGCCGAGCGGGAGGCACCTTTCAGGCTGTGGACCTGTCGGAACATGGATTCAATCACCTCATCGCAGCCGTCACCGCCAGGATTTTTTTCCAGCTTGATCAGATCAGAACTCAGCTCTCTAAGGCGTTCTTTGGCTTCTGTTTTAAATGCCGCCTGGAGCTTTCTTATCAAATCAACATTATTCATGGGGTTTCCCCGTTTCATGCGGTAACTTTATACCATTCCATTACCTGTTTTAGTTTCTGGCCCAGCTCGCTCAAATTCTGGACCGCTGTTTCAAGCTGCCTGGTGCCAGCGTCATTTTGGGCGCAGGCCTCTTTTATGTCCATCATTATCGTTCCTACCTGGTCCATCCCCACCAATTGCTGCTGGCTGGACGCCGCAATCTGAATCGCTGCCTGAGTCGCTTCGGTGATACTGGTGGTGAGAGTAGAGATCGCCCCCCCTGACTGCTTGGCCTGCTTCACTCCCGCTTCAACAGTCTTACTGCCCTCTTCGGTCACCATGACCGCCTTTCCTGTGGCCCTTTGAATCTCATTGAGTATGGCTCGCACCCTTTTTGTTCCCTGCTTGGATTGTTTTGCCAAATCCTTGATTTCCTGGGCCACAACGGAAAACCCCTTGCCCATTTCACCGGCCTTAACCGCTTCAATGGAGGCGTTAACCGACAGCAGGTTTGCCTGCTCGGCAATGTCGTCCACCGTGGCGATAATTTCCCCGATGGCCTGGCTCTGCTCGCTCAAAATCACAATGGATTCAGCAATGGAAGTCATTTGGATTTTTATCCGACCCATTCCCTCAATGGCTTCATCTGTGGCCTTTTTACCGTCAATAGATATTTGCTGGGCCTTTTGTGCGCCCTCGGAAACGGCCTTTGATTTTTTACTGGTGAGATCCGCAGTCTGTCTTACCTCTTCCACTGTGGTGGTGGTTTCATTGGCAGAGGTTGCCGTCTCAGACACACTGGCGGCAAGCTGGGTGACCGTGGTGGCAATTTCAGAAGTGGAAGAGGACAAAACATTAACCGCTTCCTTTAATGCGCCGGTCTGTTCCTGAAGGTTCCGGGTCATGGCGGCCAGGGCATTTCCCAACACATCTTTTGTTGATTTGGGTATCACTTCAATATTCAAATTGCCTTGGGATATCTTCTGGGCCACGTCAGCCTGCTCCTGAAGATTCTTGATCATGGCCACAAGGGCATTTCCCAGCACATCCTTTGTTGATTTGGGTATCACTTCAATGTTCAAATCGCCCTGGGATATTTTTTGGGCCACCACAGCCTGTTCCTGCATACTTTCCTTCATATTTCTAAAGGCATCTGCCAGTTGCCCGATTTCATCTTTTTGTACAATTTCCACCTCATGGCCAAGGTCGCCGCTGGAGATTTCTTTTGCGATCACCGTGATCCGGTCGATGGGAACAGTGATGGCTCTGATAATTGCAAATGAAATGAATACTCCTAAAACAATGATGGCAATTGTGCCGCCTAACATCAGATTGATTGACAAATTCATCTCGTTTAACATCTTAGCCTTCTGGTCAGTTCTTGCATCACCACAAGTATTTTCCACGGATCTTGCAGCTTCCACCATTTTTTCCAAATTTACGTTGAGCCCGTTATTCAGTTCATTGTAGGTGAGAAATGCCTTTTGATAACTCTCGGCATCAACAATAATTTGCTGGGCCATTTTCTTATTTTCTTCCTTAGTGAAATGATTTTTAAGATCATTTGCCTGGTTGATGATCTTTTTTATATTTTTAGTCACCTGCTGAGACGATACTATATCGTTGCGCAAAATAAAATTTTTCTCATCCTGTCTGCATTCAAGCATCCACTTGATCATCCGGTTGGCAGCATCCGCCTTATTCAACTTATCGTCCAGGTCAGCCTCGTTTGCATTTTGTGTGCGTAACTGGGTGTACTCTTTTTTTTCGTTTTGTCTTAATGCAATGGCTATTTTCTCAAGTTCACGGGCCACCCTGACCATATTGGCTTCTTGTTCTTTCTGCTTTACTTCAATATCCAGGTATTCATAAAAGGAATTGGCATAATCATCTACGGCAGTTGCCACGTCATCCATCTGGATTTTGTTGACATCCTGTGTAAATTTTGTCTTGGTCTCCCTGACCTGTTTTCTCATCTCCTCCAGTTTAGCAAGGACATCATCTGAGTGCTGCTGATCCTGTCTCAGGATATAGTTCTTTTCTGATCTGCGCACCTCAAGAATATATTTGACCAGACGGTTGACGTCGTCCGCCTTGCCAACCCGGTCCTTCACGGCAATCAGTCCGGAAGACCCTAAATACGCCACCCCCGCCGCCAGAAGCATAATAACGAAAAAACCAAATCCGATTTTCATGCTTATTTTCATGTTTTTGAGCATTTGCGCCTCTCCATTTAAAAATATTTAACACTTAATTTCCAACCTCTTCGTGTACGATTATTTTGGGGTCAGATATGATTTTTGCCGCATCAAGAACAATAGTGCTATCCTCTAAAACTCCCTTGAGATAGGCCTTGCGCTTTCCGGTTAAAGTTGGCAGCGGGGGATTAATTTCATCTGTCCGAATGAATCGAACGCCTATGATGCTATCTGATAAAATACCGAATTTATTAAATTCTGAATTTATGACGATAATTTTATTCAAATCAGCAATTCCCTTGTCGGGCAGATCAAAGAATTTTTTGAAGTCTAAAATTGAAAGAATGCTTCCGCGCAGATTGATGACCCCCAAAACAAAGTCCGGCGTGCACGGTATGGGGGTAAATTCTTTTAACGGATAAACCTCGCTGATGTATTTGGATTCAATCACATAATTTTCATGCGCCAGAACAAATTCCACCATTGAAATCTGCTCATCTTTTTCCACAATGGAGCTTGACTCCCTGGAAAGCAGTAAAGCCCTTTTTTTAAGAATTTTGATCTTTTCCTCCGGGTTCGATGATACCCCTTGTTCAATGGCGGCTTTTGACACTTCCAGGCGACGGTGGACCCGGTCCCAGTCTATTTGTTTAAAAATTCTCCCATTATCAGTCATCTACGCCTCCCTGACTGGATAAAGAGTTTATAATCTCTTTGAGTCGGCCTGCTGTTATTCCTCCTGATTCAGGTAATATTTCCTTTGTTTGCAGTTTACTCAAAATTGAAGTGGCATTATCAAAATTCTTTTTTGATTCTTCCAGTTTACCCAATTGACGGTTGATATTTCCCAAGGAAAAATAAGCAATCACAAAGTTATAGTCGAGATAGAGAACCCTCTTCAGCGCATCCACCGCATCCTCCATCCGGCCCTGTTCAGCCATGATGGTTGACAGTAGATAATGGAAGGATGGATTGAGTTTATCAATTTGAATTGCTCTCTCACACCACTTGGCGGCCTTGGCAAGATTGCCTTTATTAGCATATGTTCTGGCTAACAAAATCATGGCGTTTGTGTCGTCTTGATTGTGCGACAATAATCCATGGAGGGATTCCACGGCCTCACCATAATAGCCATTTTCAAATAATTCCAGACAGTGCCCATGGGAATTACCAGGCATTCCTATGGATTTGGAAGATTCCCGAGGAGCTTCCAGAGGCTGGGATGCGACCTTATCAAAAGTATCTTTTTGATCTAAAAAGACAGTTTGCTGCTGTAAATTGTTTTGAAAATCAAGGACTTTTTCCGGTACAAGAGGTATTTGTTTTGTTTTAATATTTTTTTCTAAAGGAACTTGAGATCTACCTTTTCTGTATAGGATAGCACCGCAAAGGTGAATAGTGGCGAATCGTGATTGAAATTTATGCGGCATTTCTCCCGGACTTATCACCAGCCATCCACCATTGGCCTGGGCTTGGTATATACGTCTGATGACCTTTTTGGTATATTCCAGGGGAAAATACATGAGCACGTTTCGACAAAAAATCACATCCATGGTATTGGTATTGTTTATCATTGAAGGATAACAATCATCCATGAGGTTAAGGTTTGAAAATTTGACCATATTTTTGATCAGCGAATTGATTTTACGATGACCATCTTCTGTTTTTGTGAAATATTTTTTTTTGATCCACTCGGGAGTACTCCGGAATGACCACTTGGTGTAGACTCCATTTGAAGCCATTTTCAAAGATCGAGGGTTGATATCTGTGGCCAAAATAGTAACATTCCAATCATTCAGATCAGGTATCATTTTTGAAAGCAATATGGCAAGGGAGTATGGTTCCTCACCTGTTGCGCATCCTGCGCTCCAAAATCGCAACCGCTTACCGGTATTGCGCCGCATCTGTATCAGTTCAGGAAGGATGTGCATTTCAAGCGCATTAAAAACATTTTTATCTCGAAAAAAATAGGTTTCCCCCACGGTGAAGTGTCTTGCCAGTATGCCAACCTGATCTTTTGTAAGGGTTGATGAGGTAAGCCAGCGAATGAAAGATTCTGGGTCTTTATGGTTGAATTCAAGGCTGACGGCCGCGATACCCCTTGTAAGATCATGCCACCGTTCTTTGGGAAAAGATATCCCCATGTTAGCGGAGAGAAACTCACTAACCAGAAAAAGGGATGAATTTGAAATCGAGTGTGTCATTAAGCCCTATTTGCTTATTCTTTCATTGCATTTTCCAAGGATTTTTCTTCATCAAGAGATAAAAATGTATCAAGATCATGAATTAGGATCATGCCATCCTTGCATTTAACTACACCTTCAATGTATTCCATACCCGGGATGATTTTTTGGGCCTTGGTAACCTCATGCTCCGAACATTCCATGATTCCGCTGACACTGTCCACTAAAAGAACCACCGTCCTGCTTACCGTGGAAGCAACAATCAGCTGGTCTGTCAGATCAATCTCCTTGGCTGGAATCCCAAAACGCTTTCTAATATTAAAGACTGGCAAAATTTGGCCCTGAACATCAACGACACCAATGACATTGGCAGGAGCCTTGGGCAATGGAGTGGGTTCCACCGAGCGTACTACTCTGTCGACTGAGTCAAGGTGTAAGGCATATTGAAGACCGGCAAGGGAAAACCTAAGTAGTTGAATAAGATCGCTCATGATTTTATCCTTTTAAACCAGTATGGATTGTCTGTATCCCCCAAAATGATTTCATTTTTTTGGGGAAATATTCCTGAAAAATGGAATTGGCGTAAAAGTCCATTTCATTAGACTAAAAAGCTCCCCCTGCAAGGGATAGGATCATGGAAATGTGATATATTGAGAGATGTCGACTATTTTAGTCTTAAATATTCTTGGGCTTGGTCATAATGTCGGCCATTTTGCGATAGAACATTAGTGGTAAATATTAACATTTTTAATTACAGCATGTTGCGATCAATAAAATTTTATCCCACATATAGTGGCCCAGCTTATAATCAACCCCATATTTTTATTATATGATATAGAGTAAAACAAATCAAATGTAAATATCCCGGTTCCACCAAATGAAGTGCTAACCTCCGAATGTTCCCAAGACAATCCCCCTGAAAAGAGAAGTTAAAGACTTAAAAAGCATTTTTTATAACGGACATCTCCTATCGGACACAACGAATATAGAAGATAGTGCCATGCCCCCCCCCGAGGAGCAATGGGCTGGCCCGGCCCGGAACTCTGTAGACAGCTCAATTGACCGGTTCCTATTTCCCCTCGGGGAGGGCGCTCTGCTGGGGTAATCTTGAAGCTTACCTTTTCATGTAAAAATGATAATGGCTTTACGACAACATTATACATTCAGCTCACATGTTTATAGTGGACACCGTATGTTGTAATAAAATCTCAAAAATGTAAGCGTTGACAGGAATAATTTATTGAGTTAGTTAGAACCAATATTTTTCAGATATAGATCCAGCTGAAAATTCTGAAAACCGGCACACGGTTTTCCGGAAAACAGCCAAAACAGATTGTGGGAAAGCTGGACAAGGGAATCCCGTGAAATTCGGGAACGAGCCCGTCGCTGTAACCGGGGACGAACACGGCAAAATGCCACTGATTGTTTTTAAACTTAAAGATTGGGAAGGCGCCGTCAGTAGAAGGATCCGGAAGTCAGAAAACCTGTCTGAAAAATGAACCCGTAATCGCGTGGATGGCGTGTGTGGTTCAAGATCTGATGGATAAAAAGGGATTTCCAGGATCGGCACTTTATGTCGATCCTTTTTTTTTGCTCAAAATCTGAACAAAATCCATCACCTCACCCGCCTCCCTTTTTTCATGGATGGTCTGGATCTTTCGGGACGCTCACGCCCCTGCTGCCCCGCCCCATGATTACACCTTGTTCCGGAGGATACAATGGCCCTGAAGAGCCTGTTTCTGGGAGTTCTTTTTTCCATGGGAATCTTTGCCGTTAAAAGCGGTTTTGGCCTTAATTATTATTTGGGAACCTGTAGTGGTATCCCTAAAAGGGTCTGGGGCACAACACTCTTTACAGTGCTCTATGGTCTGATTTTTATTGCTTGCACTATTTTGGTTACCACCACCGACCTCATGGCCTGGTTTCCGCTGTTTCAAATCATTATTTCCCATGCCATGACCCTTCATTTTTTTTTGGCGGTTCTCATGTGCATCTGGAGCCTGGCCCTGATACGAAAGAAAAAAGGCAACAAAAACAAAACCCGGGGCTGGATGCTGCTGGCACTGCCCTGCCCCGTTTGCATGGTGGTTATTTTTTTATCTGTGGCATTTTTCGCAGCCTATGTCCCTGAGCACGTAAAAGAAACAATTTCCCTGCTTTTTCTGGGATTTATGATCCTGAACCTTTCCACCCTGGGAGCCCTGTATAGACTGGGCAAACGCACCCACACCCCACCGGACCATCTGTTGGGAGGAGCCATGTTGTTCATTGCGCTTTATTTTTTGCTGTCCGTGATCATCATGCCCCAGTTTTCAGGTATTGAAGAGATTTACAGCCTCTCTTTGCATGGCAGTCCCCCAGGACAAGATCTTTTAATGGAAAAGCGATGGACCTTCACCCTGCTGACCCTTTTGTTCATGGGCGGCACCCTCACAGCAATGTCCCAGATGAGCCCATCTTCTTTTTTCCATTCCCTGGTCCCAGCCCCTTTACCCTGGAAACGTCACAAAAATATTTATAAAAAATAGTACTTTCAATGTTTGTTGTGTTCCACAGGACATGCCCGTTATTAACAAATCACCCAGGAGAACAATTAAAATGATACCCTCTCAAACAATTCACATCCCCGGCTTCCGGCCCGGCCTCACCCTGTGGCAGATAAGGATCTGCCCCGTGGATATTGTCACCCTTTTATTGACAGTATTATTCATATTGGGGCCAATCACAGTCCGGGCGGACCACAGTCAAACAAAGAACCCAAAAGCCTCCACAACAAAGGCAAACACCGCCATGACGCCTGCGGTCACCCTGGAAGCGGTCACCGTGGTGAGCCGGAAAATAGACGATTACATCCATAAAAATCCCAATCAGGTGGTGAGCATGGATGCAAAGGAAATGGCCCAGAGAAATTTCCTGGAGGCCTATGATGTATTGAGCAGCATGCCCGGCGTGGACGTCAGAAGAGGGTCCAGCGGCATGGGGGCCCGCATATCCATCCGGGGCGGCGGCGGTTCCGGCAGTGTACTGGTACTGGTGGATGGTCGTCCCATGAACACCGGTCAATTCAGTGGTGTGGATCTGGGCAGCATTCCCATGGATATTATCAAAAAAATAACCGTATTCAAGCCCCCGGCACCGGTGTGGCTGGGTCCAGGCAGCAGTGCCGGAGCCATATACATTGAAACCAAACAGGGAAAAGCCGCCAAAACGGCCACATCCAGCGGACGACTGAGAACCGGTGCCGGTTCCTTTGGCCGTTTTGATCTCAACGGGTCCTGGAAAACCAGCTGGGAAAAAAGCAACCTTCTTTTGGCCGCAGGCTACGGCCACAGGGATGGCAAACGGGAAAACAGCCAGCGGGATAAAGGCCACTTCAGCTTTAACTGGGACAAAGAGACCCAAAGCCTTGTCAATGTCCAGGTGAACGGCAAGTATTATCTGTCCAACCATGGCATATCCGGCCCCACCTACAATCCCACCCCCCATGCCCACCAGCGCTATGAAAAGGGAGGGCTTGACATGAAAATCAAGGGATTCATGGGAGATACACTGGATTATGAACTTAAGGCTTTCGGGGATTTCACAGATCTTGAAGACACCTCCAACACAGGGGAAAAGGCCAACCTGGATTCATTTTCCACCGGCGGGGGTGGAGAAATCTTCTGGAACAATGAAGCCGGAGACAAAGAACTTCGCATGGGAACCTTGATTAAAACCGAACAGGTTGATCAAACCCTCACAGGAGAACATGACCGCACCCAGGTATCGCTGCATGCCATGCACACCATGAAGTTCAATCCATTTATTTTAACCATGGGGGCCCGGGGGGATTATTCCAATGATTTTGATTTCTCACCGGCAGGCAACCTGGGCCTGAGTTATGAAATCATGCCCGATCTTCTGATGAAAACCAGCCTGGGTTATACCACCAATCTTCCCAGCTTTGGCCAGCTTTACCAGCCCAGCCACGGCTCCATTGATCAGGTCCGGGGCAATCCTGATCTCAAGGAAGAAAAAATCACCTCCTGGACCCTGGGCATCCAGAAAAATTTTAAGAAAAAAAGTTACATGGAACTTGTCGCCTTTCGCACAGACAGCAGGGATCTTATCAAATACCAGCGGGGGGCAGATCTTATCAGCCGACCGGAAAATGTGGACAAAGCCTGGAAACAGGGAGTGGAAGTCACCTTTAAATATAAATTGGGCAAAGGCCTTTCCCTGGATCTGAACCATGTATGGCAGGACACAGAAAACGAAGACAACGGCAAAGAGTTAAGTTACGCGCCGGACCACTCCTTTAAAGCAACGCTGAAGTCCAAATTAAAGCGGGGGACCCGCCTGGAAAGCTCCCTGCGGGCCTATTCCTGCCAGTTTACGGATACGGATAACACAGAGGCCGAGGCCATTCACGGCTATGCCACTGTGGATGCCAAGGTGATCGAACCCATTCATATATGCAAGCGTTCCGGTGAGGTGTATCTGCATCTCATGAACCTTCTGGATCGCGACTACTCATCCCATTATGGCTACCCCGACGACGGCTTTCGCTTTGTCTGTGGTTTAAATCTTAATTTTTAACGCTTGTTTAAAAATCAGGGGATCGGCTGCAATCCCATTAGATTGCAGCTGACTCATCTATTTTTAAACTGACCTTTAAGGACGTTCAATGGCTTTTGATGCAATTTTAAAAACTTTTATTTACATTGTTTCCGCTTCTTTATTTTATCCTGTTCTATTTCTTCTGGTACTGGCTTTTTTGTGGGTCATTGTGTTCAGTGGCGGCTTTTTCGGCCAATGGCTCCAGCGTACCCGCCTGGAAAAATCCCGGCCCGAGGACCTGCCCGACATCATTCTTAACAAAAAAGAAGCAGCATACCTGCCCCGGAACATCCAGACCTTTATCAGCCGCTTGCGCACCGTGGTCCATGACCCGGCATATTCCGAGCTTGCCATAGAAAATTTCATCCAGGACACCACCTTGAACCTGTGGAAAAAAATCGACCGCCTGCGGATTCTGGTGCGTGCGGCCCCTTCACTGGGGCTCATCGGCACCCTTATTCCCATGGGCACCGGTCTTGCCGCATTGGGCCAGGGGGATTTAAGCCGGCTCTCCTCGGATCTTGTCATTGCCTTTACCACCACGGTGGTGGGCATGACCGTGGGCATCACGGCATTTTTCATGTACACCGTCAAACGCCGTTGGATTGAAGAGGATGTCAAGAACCTGGAACTTGCCGCAGAACTCATTGCAGGGGTAACAGAAGAAAAGGAAGACACCGGTGAAGTATTATAAAAAAAGACGTCACAGCGGGGTACACAAACCCCTTGGCAATCCTGCATTCAGCGATGACGATCCCCTTTCCGGGGTGGCCAACCTCTTTGATGTGGGGCTGGTGTTTATTGTGGGACTCATTGTGACCTTGTTTTCCGCCTATTCCATGCAGGATCTGTTTGATGAAAAAAAGAACATGACCATCATGAAGCAGTCGGACAGCGGTGAGATGGAGATCATCACCAAAAAAGGCAATAAGATCAAGGCCGTGAAGATGTCCAAAAGTAAAATGACGGGCCAGGGTACCCGCCTGGGGGTGGCCTATCAGCTCCAGGATGGTTCCATGGTGTATGTACCGGAAAAATAGTAAATATTCGGTGAGTTTTTGTAAATCCGGGGTATTGCAACCAGCAAAAAAAAGGGATTAATCACAGAAATGAACGTCCAGATGTCTCCCAACAAAAATCCCTATAAAGGGCATGTCCTTCCGCACACAACGAAGATAGAAAATGGCATTACGCCGCCCCCGACGGCTGCCCTGTCTGGAACAAAAACGCCGAAGGAATTTCTTATCAAGGCCACCACCCTGATAAAAATGTTGGTGATTGTTTTTCTTCTCATGTCAGGGGCAACGCCCTTGCTTTCAGATGCCCGGGCAGATGAAAACGTGGCCATCCTGGATGCAGATACCAACAGTGTCCAGCTGAACCTGGCCCTGCAAAAACTACAACTGCCTGACAGCATTCATACCCGTTTTTTTACCCTGGCAGACATCAGGGATACCGGAGAAAAGGCAAAAGAGGCAAAAGCCTTTATTGATAAAGCAAAGGTGGTTTTTGTCAATGTCATGCTTTCCGATCTTGCCCAATACATGGTCACAGAAAAGCTCATGGCCCGGAAAACCGTTTACGGCATGAGCCGGGGCCGGGACATGGATACCCTGAAACAACAAGGGTTTATTTTTGATGAAACCATGGAAGGCTATTATGGCAATCTTTGTGTTTACAATATCATCCAAATGGTGCGCATGGCTGTCCATCGCCATGTGGACGACGCTATTACATTTGCCCCGGCCCGGCAAAAACCCCATGACATCATTTATCACCCCCATGCACCGGACAAATTCCAGCAGGTAAAAGCGTTTCAGGCATGGTATGAAAACCGTGGAGATTTCAACCCCAAAGCCCCATGGATGGCCATGCTTTTTTATGCATCCACCCTGCAACAGGGGCAAAGGACGGCTGTGGATGAAATGATTTTGAAGATGGAACATGAAGGCTTCAACGTCATGCCCTGTTTTGGCACATTAAAAACCGTGTTCAGCCGCTTTCTTCTTCCTGCACGCCCCAAGTTGGACATGGTACTGGCCTTTACCATGAAATTTTCCTCTTCCATCAACCCGGAAATCCATAAAGCCGTGAACCACCTTAATGTTCCCATATTTAATGTAATAAGGCCCTATGGTACCACCATTGAAGAATGGCGAAACAGCGACCTTGGCCTCACCCCTTTTGAATCCACCTGGGCATTGTCCGTGCCTGAATGTTCCGGTGCCATTGAACCCACGGTGGTGGCCGGTAAAAAACAGATATGGGACGAAACCACGGGAAAACGCCTTTATATTTATGAAAACATTGATGAAACCCTCTCTTTTCTCATTGCCCGCCTGAAAAAATTGGCCATTCTGCAAAAAAAGCCCAACCCGGAAAAAAAAGTGGCCATTCTCTATTATAACCACAGCCAGGGCAAGCAGAACATCGGTGCCAGTTATCTCAATGTGTTCCGGAGCCTCCAGGAGATGCTGGGGCGTATGGCAAAGGAGGGATACAGGGTCGACAACGTTGAAAGCCTTTGTGAAACCGGTATCCAGAAACTGATCATGGCCACCGGCCGCAACATCGGCTCCTGGGCTCCGGGGGAGCTGGATGCCATGATGGCATCGGGTCATGTGGAAACAATTCCCCTGGCCACCTATGAAAAATGGTTCAAGGCCCTGCCCCCGGATTTTCAGGAAAAGGTAACAGCCCAGTGGGGCCCCCCTGCCAATTGTGCCATCATGGTGAAAGACGGGCAGTTGATTTTTCCCATGGTAAAACTTGGCAACCTTGTACTATTGCCGGAACCGGCCCGGGGATACAGTGATGATCCCATGAAACTCTACCACGATCCCACCCTCTATCCCCACCACCAGTACATTGCCGCCTATCAGTGGCTTAATCATGTGTTCCATGCCGATGCCATGGTGCATCTGGGTACCCATGCCACCTATGAATGGCTTCCGGGCAAACAGACCTGTCTTGCCCCCTGGGATCCTCCGGAAATCATGGTGGGGGACATCCCCAACATCTACCCTTACATTGTGGATGATGTGGGTGAGGGCATCCAGGCCAAACGCCGGGGCCGGGCCGTGATCATTGACCACCTCACCCCGCCCATGGCCCAGGCCGATCTGTACAACGAATACGCAGAGCTCAAGGTGATCATGGGAAAATATGAGCTGTCCCACAGCATGGGCAGCGACACCGCAGGGCAATATCTCATCCGCTTGGAAGAGATGGCCAGAGCGCTTGGCCTGTTAACAGATCTTGGCCTTGAAGCCTTTGACCATGATGCCGTGGAAGCACTGGATCTCTATCTCCATGAAATGGAAACCAACTCCCTGCCCCACGGCCTTCACACCTTTGGTACCGCCTGGTCCCGGGAGGCGGTTAAGGAAACCCTGGCGCTCATTGCACATCAGAACCCCAATGAAGACAAGGGCCTCATCCGGCAAAACCTTGAGAACTCACCTGTCCGGGAAATGGACAATTTCATCCGGGCCCTGGATGGTGAATACATCCCGGCAGGAGAAGGAAATGATCCGGTAAGAAACCTTGCCGCCATTCCCACAGGGAAAAATTTCTACGGATTTTCACCGGCCAGGGTACCTTCCAGGGCTGCCTGGGAAATGGGCAAAAAGGCAGCAGAGGCCCTGATCCGGGATCGCCTGAAAAAGGATGGCACCTACCCCCAAAAGGTGGGGGTGGTGCTGTGGGCCACGGAAACCACCAGAAATGAGGGGGTCCATGAAAGCACCATTTTATATCTCATGGGCATGGAACCGGTGTGGGATGCCACGGGCAGGGTCACAGACAGCCGGGTGATCCCGGGCAGGGTTCTGAGCCGTCCCCGCATTGACGTGTTGATCAACCCTTCAGGGCTCTACCGGGACATGTTCCCGGACAAGCTTTTGTTCCTGGACAAGGCCGTGCAAAAAGCCATGGCCCAGACGGACATGGAAAATTTCCTGGCAAAAAATAAAAACAGGATAAAAGCCGCTCTCATGGAGTCAGGTCTGGATGAAGCCGGGGCCGAGGAGCAATCCCGATTTCGTATTTTTACGGAAAACACCGGATCTTACGGAAACGGGGTGGCGGAAATGGCCGGCAACTCCGGGGTGTGGGAATCTGATGAAGAGATCTCCCGGGTGTACATGAACCGCACCCAGTTTGCCGTGGGACAGGGGAAATGGAGCACCCCCGTCAAACAGGCCCTTAAAGAAAATTTAAGGGATGTGGACATTACGGTCCATTCACGCTCCAGCAATGTTTACGGCCTCATTGATACGGATGATTTTTTCATGTATCTGGGGGGCATGTCCCTTGCTGTTAAAAATATTAACGGAAAAGCACCAGATACCCGGGTCACCCTGAACCGCCAAAAAAATGAAGTCATTGTGGAAGATGCGGCAAGGACAATCGGCCGGGAGATGCGTACCCGTTATCTCAATCCCCAATGGATCGGGGCCATGAAAAAAGAAAACTATGCCGGGGCCCGTCAAATGTCTGAATTTGTGGAAAACTTCTGGGGCTGGCAGGTGACGGTGCCCGATGCTGTGGGCCAGGCCCAGTGGCAACAGATCAATGAGGTTTATGTTGAGGATAAGTACGGCCGGAATGTTAAGGCATTTTTAAATGAACACAACCCCTGGGCCTATCAATCCATGACGGCCCGCATGCTGGAAGCTGTGCGCAAGGGGTATTGGCAGGCAGATAAAAAAGTAACGTCGAAACTTGCCGTGGAATATGCCGTGAACGCCGTGGAAAAAGGGGTGGCCTGCTGTGATCACACCTGCAATAATCCTTTGCTCAATCAGATGGTGGTGAATCTTATTTCCGTGCCCGGGGTATTGTCCCCGGAGGTGGTGGAACAATTTAAGATGGCCATTGAAAAAATGGCAAAAAAATCCCTTGAAAAGCAGGTGGCTGAGCGAAAGGCCCTTCAAAAGGCCCTCAATGCCGACCTTGCCCAATCTGCCCGGCCGGAGGCACCGTCAAATAAGACAAACGCCCAAAAGGAAGCGGTGAATCCACCGGCTGCCACCATGGACAATGCAGTTAAATCATCTGACATGGAAAAACCCAGTCACACAGGTGAAGAAGAGCCGGACACCCAAAGTGTTGAAGGGTATAAAATGGAGGAGATGAAATCCCAGGATACCCAGACCACAGTGAGTTCCTCCGGGGTTCAATGGTTTGCCGCTGTGTTCATTCTGGTGATGATGGCGCTTTTCGCATGGGGTATTGGCAGAGGAAAAAGGGGGTAATTACCCAATTACTTAAACTATATTTTTATTTATCAAGGTGCATAAAGGTTATTTTCTATCCGTCAATAGCCTGATTTGCCGAACAGGGAACCCCGTTAAAATCGGGGACGGGCCCGCCGCTGTGACCAGGGACGAACGCCGCAGATAAACCACTGTTTCAAAGATTGAAATGGGAAGGTGCGGAAAACGGATGATCTGGAAGTCAGAAGACCTGCCTTGATAATCAACAGGATATTTTTCGTGGACAGAAAGATATCCAATAAACATCCGTGGATAAAACAGGGACATCCCGGGTCGATACCCATCGGTCCGGGAATTTTTCCGGACCCATTGTTTATTTCAGTAGAGGAAGGAAAAATGAAAAAGATTTTTATTACAACCATGCTGGCCCTGGCCTGTTTCAACCCGGCATGGGCAACCACGGAAGAGGTGGCTCAGGTGGGAGAAATGGTGGTAACAGCCACCCGAGAAGATGCCAGAGCCATTGATGTCCCCACCCATGTGGAAGTGATCTCCCAGATGCAAATTGAACAGTCCGGTGCACTGAACCTGGGAGATCTTCTGGGAAAATTTACCACAGGCCATCTGCACAAGTACAACGGCATGCTCACCTCCATCGGCATCCGGGGATTCAGAACCGAGGCCCACGGAGATGACTTAAAAGGCTATGTTCTGCTGCTGGTGGACGGCCACCGCCTGGGAACAGGTAATGCTGCCAAGATCGATATCGCCCGCATCGAAAAAATCGAAATCATCAAGGGGCCCTCTTCGGCATTGTATGGCTCTGCTGCCATGGGCGGTGTGGTCAACGTGATCACCAAAAAAAGCACCGGAGACATTAAAACCACCCTGACCCAGGAATTTGGCAGTTTTGACTGGTCTGAAACCAGCATCTACAGCGGGGGCGGTATCAATGAAAAATGGGGGTATGACCTGTCTGGATCATATTCCGACGTGGATGACTATGATGACCCCGAATTCGGCACTGTTTACAATACATCGGAGATGCAGAAAAAAATCGGCGGTAACATCACCTTTGCCCCGGCAGACAACCACATGTTCCGTCTGGGGTTTGACATGGCAGACCTCACCGGGACCTACCCTTCCTGGGACAATTACACCACCTACTCCAACTATGTAAAAGATGCTGTTTCAAAATATGATAAAAGTCATAGATTCTTTGACCTGGAATATAACGGCGCCTATCTTGACGGCAAACTGAAATGGAAAGCCATGGGCTATTATCTATGGGACAAAAACCACTGGTACTATGGATCTCCTGATCCGGATCTGTCCCAGTCAGAATACACCGATGACACCTGGGGAACAGATCAGCAGTTCACCTATGCCCTTGCTTCGTGGAATACCCTTTTAATGGGCTTTACCCTGGAAACTTTGGAAAAAGAATCAAAGGGCGTTTCCGGCGGTTCCCCTTCCCTGCCCTATACACCGGGCATGGAGTACGATACCCAGGCATTGTTCCTCCAGGACTCCATGGATTTCATGGACAATCGACTCAACGTGATTCTGGCAGCCCGGTATGACAATTTTGATTTGACCACCAAATCCCCGGAAACCGGTACCCTGCTCAGCATCAACGAAAGAAGCGAAAGCTTTGATCATATTTCTCCCAAAGCCGGTGTTTCCATGAAATTCATGGATGAAATGCTCAAGGTGCGCACCAATGTAGGGGTAGGGTTCAAGGCGCCCTCAGCAGATCAACTGTCTGCCATGTATGAAAAAGAATCATGGGGATCTGTTTCCCGGTATCTGGGAAATCCGGATCTGGACCCGGAAACCAGTCTTACCTGGGATGTGGGATTTGATCTTTTCTTCCATGCTGCGGACCTGAGTGTCACCTGGTTCCACACCGATTACAAAGATAAAATCGTCACCACCTCCACAGAGTATGACAACAAAACCTGGACCACCTGGGAAAACAGCGGAGAAGCTGAACTCCAGGGATTTGATATCAACCTCAAGTGCAATCTCAGCCAATTATTCAACTGGGACCCCTTAGTGAGCCTTTATTCCAACATTACCTTTAACACTGATTTTGAGGATAAAGACACCCATGAGGACTTGCTCTACATTTCTGACTATGAAATCAAATCAGGTATGAACATTAACCACAAAGGCTGGGGCATGGCCCTGTCCCATGTGCTGGTGGGGCCCCAGATGATCACCAATTATGATACCTATGTGGACGAAGAAAAGGGTTCCTTTAGTTTCTGGGATCTGAATCTGAAGTATGACTTCATGGATAATTACGGTATTGAGGTTAATGTGTTGAATATGTTTGATCAGACCTATGAATGGGTCCGGGGATATATTATGCCGGAAAGAACCTTTAAGGTGGCACTATCCTATACATTCTAATTTAGCGTGATATTGCGGGCGGCATCTTCTGTCACCTGCTACTGAAGAAATGCGTATAACGCCCAGGGGACAGATTTTTAAATCTGTCTCCGCCTCCACAGATTTACGGAGTGAATATAACGGGCATGTCCTGTCGGACACAAGAAATGGAGGGTCGTAGACGCGGAGCCAAATGGTACTATACCGCCGCCCCCCGACGGGCAATGGGCCCGGACCGGAACTGTAGACAGCTCAATTGTCCGGTTCCTATTGCCCGTCGGGGGGCGGCTCTGCTGAGGTTGATTTGAGGCTGCATTTTCTAATAATTGCCATGGGCAGATCATATTGGGATTTGGCCTGCCCACAACGAAAAATAAAACTCTAATTATTACAGATCTTTGGACGGAGTTTCATATAAAACCGCCACGGGCGGACCGTAGTCTGATCCAGCTCTGCCCACAACGAAGTTTGAAATACACCCCTGGTTTGCGGAGTATTTCATATAACGGTCATGATGCGCTGCATCACAACAAATAATGAAAGTCTATTATAAAAATATCCGAATGGTTCTACCGTTCTGTATATGTCTGAAATTATGATATTTAAAATTACTTTCTTATAAAAAAAAACAGGAGATAAAAGTGCTATTGGGTACCTATTACGATGCATTGACCCTTCACAGGAACAACAAAAAAGTATACGCGCGGTTCAATATACCCCACGCCGTGGTCTCCACCTGCCGGATCAACGGCGGTCTTCGGGATGACATCACCACATTGCTCAACCACCAATCCTGTGAACCCTGCAATCACACCCTGGCCCGGGCCGCTTCCGTTGTCCGGGAGCCGGAAGCCTATCTTGAACGCATCTGCAGGGAAGAAGATCTGGATCACACCACCTGCGCATCATTGGGAACAGCCGCCAATATGAATTACACCGCAGTGGAATCCCTGGAATTCAAGGAACTCACCGTGGTTGCCGTTGCCACCGGAGGTGTGGAAGCCAATGCAGGAAGAGCCGGTGACCCAGCCCACTATCATGAAACAGACGGCACCTTTATCCATGAATCCCATCCAGATAAAAAGCCCACCCCCGGCACCATCAACATCATGGTCTTTATCAATCGCACCCTTAACCGGGGCGCCCTTGTCCGGGCCATAATCACAGCCACGGAAGCCAAAAGTGCCGCCTTGCAGGAACTGTCCGTTAATTCCCGGTATTCACCGGAACTTGCCACCGGTACCGGAACGGATCAGATGGGTATAGCCTGCCAACAGGGGGATGAAATACCCCTGACCAGTTCAGGCAAACACACAAAACTTGGAGAACTCATCGGCAAAACCGTTAAAAAAGCGGTGAAAAGAACACTGAAACTTCAAAATGAATTGACACCCCAGGGCCAACGGTCCATAAAGATTCATATTGAACGCCTGGGTACGGATAAGACAAAAATGCTGGAAGGAATCAGCAAATTTCTGGATGAAAAAACAGCCACCCTGCTGAAAAATAATTTTGACAGTGTCAACCGGGACCCCCTTGCCGTGGCTGCTGCTGCAGCCCTGATGCACCTGCGGGACAAGTGGGCCTGGGGCATTTTGCCCAAAGGATGCATGAAAGAGATATGGTCCAGCCAGGGTGCACAGCTGGCAGCGGCTGTTTCTGGAAATATCCATCAAATTCCAGATTATTACCAACGTCTTTCCCAAACCCTTATCACAGTGGATGATATCCATCTGCTGCAACTGCTTTACCAGGCCATGGCCATGGGATTTAAAGAGAAATGGAAAAACAACTGAAAATCGGACTGGTTCACCTGGATGTCCGGTATAAAAATCCAGAACTGAACCGCAAAACACTTTTACAACTCAATGAAAAAGCTGCCCAAAAAGGCCATCAACTCATCGTTAACACGGAAATGGCCATTCCCGGATATAGTTTCCAATCCCTGGAAGACATTGCCCCCCATGTGGAAACAGACAGCGGCCCCACCATGACCGGATTGCAGGCCATTGCCCAAAAATATGGTGTATTCATCTGCCTGGGATTTGCAGAAAAAGACGCTGAAAGCGGCATTTATTACAACTCTGCCCTGGTTCTGGACCCCGGGGGTAATATTGTGTGTAGATACCATAAAATCAATGCAGAAACCCGATGGGCCTGCCCGGGTAACGGCGTGCAGGATAATTTTTTTGAGACCCCCTGGGGAAGAATTGGTGTGTTGATCTGTTCAGATACCTACCATGGACTCATGCCTCGTCAGACCGCCCTTAAAGGAGCCGACCTCATCATTGCCCCGGCCAACTGGCCCCGGGGGGGGCTGGATCCTGCAGAACTGTGGCGGGTCCGGGCTTTGGAAAATGGTGTTTACATGGTGGGTTGCAATCGGGGGGGAAGGGATCGCACCATGTCCTGCAAAAACGCCCCTTCCTGCGCCTTTGATCCCCATGGCCGCACCCTTCTGAACCGGGAATCATCAAGCTCTGCCTTGATGACCGTGAATATTCCCCTGGAAAAGGGGCGCCTGGCCCGGACAAAGCGCTTTGAAAGACTCAAACAGCGCCATCCGGAACGATACCGGCCCATCTATCTGGACATGCGGCATGTCACCTATGGTGGTGGCGATTACACCTCCTACTACGATCTTGCCCCTCCGGGCCTTTATGAAATATCCTGCTACACCCAGGTTGCCACGCTTCAGTCCATCCTGAATATTGTGCAAAAACACCAAATCCCGGAAAAATCCAATCTTGGCGTGCTGCTTTTTCCAGAACTTCCCCACCAAAAAAATGTCATGGCACTGCTTCCCGTTATTAAACAGCAAATCCAGGACTCAAAAAAAGCGGTGTGCCTGGGATTCAGAGATGAAGCCGGGGCCTCCAGACAAATTTTCATGACCCCGGACGGCATGGTGTACCACCACGGAAACAACTGGACAAAGGAGTGCATCAGCAAGGCAAACGCCCTTCCCGGTGGAGATTGTTACCGCACCATTGTGGACATGGGACCCATCCGTGCCGGTATCTGCACCCCTGACGAATTGACCCACCCGGAGGTGGCCGTGGCCCATGCCAAACTGGGATGTGATGTACTTTTTTCCTGTGCCGGGCACATTGAACCCTCCTGGCAGATCGTGGCAGCAGCCAAAACCCTGGAGCGCATCAACATTGCCGTGGCCGGCCATAATATGGGGTTTATCTGCCAGCCCCCGGAATCCCATGACCGATGGAAGGAAAACCTGAACACCGCCTCTGGTGTTTGCCGGGCAATGCTTGACTCAAATGAAACCCGGTCCAAAAAATTCCAGGACCGGCTGGATTTTATGACCTTGTTGTGCCAGACCTGACTGATCCAGAATAAACCCATAAATCCCAAGGTAAATATTCGGTCAGCACCCCATATTCACCTGTTTTGGCCTGCTCACATAGCAATAGTATGCTACGCAGTCCCAAACAGGTGAATATGGAGCACTGTCCAAACATTTACATACCCAAACCGAATATTTACATCCCAAGGAACAAAACGCCAATGAAACGAATCGTTTACAAAGATAAACTGGTTGAAATCACACAGGATACCATCCTGTTCCGACATTATTATTTTCCCCTGGGTGACAAACAAATTGATATCAGCAACATCAAAAAGCTGGAAACATTAAAGCCCACCTTAATGAGCGGCAAGTGGCGCATCCATGGTACCGGCGATTTTACGACCTGGTTTCCCTGGGATTCGGGCAGACCCAAGCGAGACATGATTTTTCGTATCACCCTTCACAAGGGATGGTGCCGTATTGGGTTTACTGTGGAGGATTCTGCTGCGGTTACTGCTATTTTTGAAAAATGGAAGTTAATTTCTAAATAACCGCCACGGGCGGACCGTATTCTGATCCGGCTCCGCCCACAACAAAGTTTGAAATACCCCCCCGGTTTGTGGAGTATTTCATATAAACTGCCATGGGCAGGCCTTATTCTGACCTCGGTCTGCCCATGGCAGTTACAGGAAAAAAGACTGCTTTCTTAGGATCACTTAACCATCTTTGATAATTGCGCAATGGCCAGCAAGGCTGATTTTTTCTGTTTATCAAATTTAGCGGCCCTTTCAAAGGCCTTCTTTGCCCGATCCATCTGCTCCAGGTTCCAGGCACAATAGCCCAAAAGCAAAAAATATTCACCTGGTCTTTTGGAGCGCCCGGCCAGTTGTTCGTACACCGAGGCGGCCTTGTCATACTGCTCCAGCTCATAAAGAAAGGCGGCCTTTTGCTTTAAAAGATCAAAATCTGACTTCCAAGCCAGGCCCCTGTCAATCCAGGCCAGGGCTTTTTCAGGTTCATGGGATGCGGTGTAAGCCTGTATGATGCGCTTTATCTTTGTGAGATCCTCTTTGTCCTTGAGAATTTTCTCATAAAAAACCGATGCCCGGGCCGGAATACCCAGGGAAAGATAAAGATCGGCCATGAGAATTTTTTCTTCCCGGGTGGGAGGGGTCAAATAAGAATAAATCAGTAAATTACTCAGCCCGTTTTTCATGTCATTACGATTAAGATAAAGATGGGATACGGCCTTCCACCACTTGGGTTCCGTGGGGTCGGTGCGGGTGAGCATTTTTCCATATGCCAGGGCTTTTTTGCTCATTTTAAGGTTCAAATACTGGTACAACAAAATTTCCTGCCACTTTTTCTTTTTCTCACCGGTGAACTTTCCGGCCAGAATCTCCACATGGGGAAGGGCTGTTTTGTTTTTATCCATGGCAAAAAGGATGCTCACATAATTTTCCCGCCATGCCGGGGAAAACGATTTGGGATGTTTTTTTATGAGACGGTTAAAGGTCTTTAAGGCCCTTGAATGGTCATTGGCCTGGAAATAGCAGATGGCCCCATAATAAAGGTGACTGGCGTTTTTTTCCGGGCTTGCATCATACCCTTTTACAAAGGCCCGGGCCGCTTTGTTCATTTGATCCAGATCGTAGCGGCATTTGGCCAGATTAAGCCAGGCCGGTGAAAGATCCGGCTTTTTTTTCACGGCCTGATCATAGGCCCGGGCCGCTCGTTTCAGCCAGGTCCCGGTCTTTCCCGTACCCTTTTTTTCAGAACACATTAAACAGGTGTTGCCAAGCAGAAAATCAATATAATAGTGGGTATACCCTTTTTTCTCAGCCGTCCCGGGATCAACACCCTTTTGTTTGGCCTTAAAATTCTCAAGAACGATAACAGCTTCCTGTAATTTTCCCTTTTGAATCAGGGATTCCACTTTATTGATGCACATGGCGGCCCCCAGGGGAAGCTGTTCTCCGGCACCGGCCCCCAGAGGCAACCCTGCCATGATCACCAGTAAAATAATAAGACTCGCAAATAAGGACCATCTGTCTTTGGGGTGTATCATCATTTCTCCAACTCAAATCGAATGGTGGTTTCCGCCATGGTATTCACAGGTTCCCCCTCCACAGTGCCGGGTTTAAATTTCCACTGGGAAACACAATTGATGACACTTTTCTCAAATACACCTTTGGGGTCCGCTTCAACCACCTTCACCTGCTCCACCCTGCCCCGGCTGTTAACCAGAAATCTCACTGTTACCCAGCCTTCAATGCCCCGACGCATGGCCCGCATGGGATAAATGGGAGGAATTTTTGCAAGGGGAGTCAACGGACTGTCCAGCTCTCCCATTTCGTAAAGCCCCTTTAATGTGGGTGCTTCCATGGAAAAACTTTCCATGGGCGGCATGGTAAGGCTGGTGGCGGTGGCTGGCAGTTTGGGATTGAGTTTAAAGGGCAGTCGGGGTTTGAGTTGCAGTTTTTTCTGCTGCACCACCTTGGTGGGGGTGGTGGTTTTCACCCGTTTGGGTTCCTGTTTGGGCTTGGGTTTTTTAAGTTCTTTTTTACGGGGCGGCGTTTCCTGGCGCTTTATGCGAATCACCTGGATGGCGTTGATATCTTCAAGGGCATCCTGATCCTTGGGAATCATATGAATGAGTCCGGGCATGAGGCCAAATAAGGTGATATTTAAAAGGGCAGACACTGCAATGGCAAGCCCCCAGCCCACAAAGGAGGTCCATAACGATCTGTCCACTTTTTTCCCGGGTGGAACCCCTACAGACTCCGGTGTGGACGGGGTATCAATATAATGGGTTGAATTCATGGGTAACGGCCTATCCCCCCTGGGGCAGACTGGCTGCCAGGGCCACATTTTCCGCACCGGCCAGTTTGCAGTTGTCCATCACATTGATCACAAGCCCGGTGACACTGTCTTTATCTGCCACAATAACCACACTGGCCTCGGGATTTTCCGCCAGGGCACGTTCCACATTGGCCCTGACAGCCCTGGGATCTATTTCCCGTTTATCCATGTGCACGGTATTGTCCCGGGTAACGCCAATGAGAATGGTGGTGCCTGTTTTACTCACCGCAGTGCTGGCTGCCGGGCGGGAGATATCCACACCGGTTTCTTTGACAAAGGAGGTTGTCACCAGAAAGAAAATCAATAAAATGAACACCATGTCAATGAGAGGGGCAATGTTGAGTTCCAGATTCCCCTTTTTGCCCCGCCGGGCTGCTGATATATTTAACATGAGTTATTTCCTTATAAAAATCGCCTCAGATACATGCCTGTGGCTGAAATACGGTGTTTCAGGTTATGTGCCCGCCGGTTGAGAAAACCGCTCATGTAAAGCCCGGGGATGGACACCAGAAGACCTGTCTGGGTGGTGATTAAGGCAACGGAAATCCCCCCGGCCATGGCCTTGGCATTGCCGGTGCCAAACACAGTGATGACATCAAAGGTGGCCATCATCCCCACCACAGTGCCCAACAGGCCCAAAAGAGGGGCCACACCGGACAACACGGCAATGAGGGCCAGATATCGATCCATTTCCATGACAAGCCGGAGTACGGTTTCATCCAGTATGTAGCCGTCCAGCTGCCGATCACCGGTTCTGCTGGACAAAAACTCCCTCACCAGAAGGGAGTTGGCTCCCTGGTACTTTTTGGGGGGCATGCGGTTCTCTTTCACCAGTTCACCGGCCTCGGCCCGGGGAATATTCTTAACAAACAACTTTCGCATCACATAGACCCGGTTGATAATGAGCATCCACATGATAAAGGAGACCCCCAGAATGGGAACCATCACCACCCCGCCGGACCGTATGTAGCTTTCCATGTGAAATAAAAATTCATCCATGGGGTCTATTCCCTGCAACTATTACGATTTTTAAATACCATATTCACAAAGGAAACAGCCTTTTCTTCCATTTTACTGATCTGCATCTCCACCCTTCGGTTTAAAAGGGTGTGAAAAAGCATGATGGGAATGGCAACGCTCAGGCCTAACATGGTGGTGACCAGGGCCTCGGAAATACCGCCGGACATCATGCGGGGGTCCCCTGTGCCGTAATAGGTGATCACATGGAAGGTATTGATCATGCCGGTAACAGTGCCCAAGAGCCCCAGAAGCGGTGCAATGGCCGCCAGCATGCCCAGGGTGGATAAAAAGCGTTCAATGTGGGGAATCTCACCCAATATGGCCTCCTGCAGGGCATTTTCCATATCCACCCGCTCCCGGTCCTTGAACTCCAGGGCCGTGAGCAACACCTTGGGAATTAATTTTTTCCGTTTGGATTCCAGCAGTACACGGCACTCGTCCCATCGATCTTCATTGATGAGCTTCTGGATTTTAAGCATAAAGGCATCTGCATTCATTCGTTTTCTCAACATAAAAAAGAGACGTTCCAGCAGAATCAGAAAAGCCAGGCCCAAAATGCCCACAATGGGCCACACAATGGGCCCCCCCTTGGGAATCTGTTCCCACAGACTCAACTCATGGGTCAGCTGTCTTAAAGCCCCCCCCTTGGAGATATCCATGACAACATCTCCACTTTCTTTATTCATATATGCCTTTATATTGGCAATCATTCGAGCAGAAGGCAGTTTGGACAAAGCAAAAAAGCGCCGACTCTGGTCGGAATAAAGCAAAAAACCGGTCTCATCATCCAAGGTATACATACCTGTAAAATTTCCAATGAGCAAAAGATCTGCCATGCGTTCTTTGCCCTGCCGATCAACAATGCTCCCCCGGGTAAGCTTCACCTCCCCGGATGCTTGAATCTCTGTGAACAAAAGAGAGACCATGTGCCGGATATCTTCCATGGAGGGAAATTTTTCCTGGTTGATCAAAGGGGCAAGAAAAGTATGACGTTCCAAATCCAGGGCACTCTGGAGGCTCTGGATAAGCATGCTTTCAAGATCCTTGGCATTGCTGCGAATAAATCCGGACAACTCCCGGTTAACGGCCTGGGTTTCTGCCAATGATTCTCTGACCTCGTCTGCCCGGGATTTGGTCTGTTCAATATCTGCCAGAAGATCGGCGTTGGCCTTTTTCAAGCGTTGATTTTTTGCTTTAATGGCGTTGATGGCTGCCATCAGTGAGGCGCGATCCTGTTTAATCTTTTCTTCCTGGGCAATGGCCTCCCGGCGTGCCGCTTTTAACTCCTGGGCAGCCTTTTCCTGCATTACCTTTTTTTGCCGGGCAAGGGTCACATGGGTCTGCCTCATATCCTGGGCCCCGGCCGGAACAAAGGTGCAGCAGATCACAAGGGCAATTAACACCATGCCTTTATGGATAATGTACGGGTGTTTCATTATAAAAAGTCCTCGGGAAAATAGTGTTAGTTCGCCAGTTGCCCGATGGGCAGGGACATGACTTCAACGGTGCGTTGTTTTTTACCCATCTCCACGGCGGCAGCCACTGATTGAAGATGCTCTTTTGACAGTGCATCCCATCTGTTTTCCGCCACATTGAACACCCCGGCCGACTGCTGATCCAGAGTAAGGGCAAACAGAGAAATTCTACCCAGGCGAAAGATATCTGCCAGGACCTCACTGCCGGAAAGCTCTATTTTATCCTGGGTAACTTCAATGGTGTTGCCATATTCAGCTTCCACACAAAGCGCTTCCATCACCTTTCGGTACTTTTCTGCAATGGAGATATCAACATCATCCATGAGAAGGGCCAATTTTTGAAGACGGTTCCGGCGCTCTTCCCTTAGAAAAGGAGCATCATTGAGCACCATCTCCTCAAGGGCGGCATACACCTCTTTTAAAAAGGGCAGCATCTCTTTTTGAATTTTTAAATTGGCCTCTTTTCTGGCCATAAGCTCATCCAGGGCAAGGCGATGGGCCTTGGCCTGGGTGATTAATTCAACATTGGCCGCTGCCAAAAGTTCCTGCTGTTGTTTTAATTGTTCATATTCAGCCACCAGCCCTGCCTTTTGCTGTTCCCAGCGGTCCAGTTGCTTCTGGGTTTTCTGCCGGGTGGCAATGGAACTGTCCACTTTCTTTTTTACCTTTTCAGCGGTCTGGGAACAAAAAGCAACCCATGGACCTGTCAGTAAAAAAAAGAGGCTGAAAAAGAGCACAGGTTTTAATAAGAAAAGCTTCATTTGTCTATCCTGTTCGATGTTTCAGTTTTTATTGATTTTATTGATTTGATTTTCATTCCGGCGTAAATATTCGGCTTGATAATGTAAATGTCTGGGCAATGCCCCATATTTACATTCTGGCTGATGTTCACAGCCATACATGGTGTAAAAACTTAAAGACACATATACCCTTAAATTATGTTGCCCCCTTTATACCCATGACGCTTCATTCCTGCAAGGTATTTTGGGGGGAATAAAATTATGGGCATAGAATTTGACGGGAGATGAAAAAATGCTGATGAGGGGCATTGAAACGAGGTTTCAATGCCCCCATACGCAAAGTCATCAGCTACTTGAGGAGAAAACAACGGCACTTCCGATAAAGTTCTTGAAAAATTTAGACATTTTCCAAATGATCTTGTCAAAAGCTATGGTCCGAACAGCCGGTATTCCGTTCTTCGCCGTTTTATGTGATATCAGGGATAAAGTCGGACCCATGTCACTAAATCCAACTTGTCCTGTTGTCACCCAATGGAAATCAGGTAAGCGTCCGGGGAAAAAATCAATTCCTGGTTGAACAAACTTTTTCTGCCTGTTTGATTCCTTCCTGTGGATAATAGGAAAAAAAATTTTTTTAAGATGGGCTAACAGAAAAACAGGCGGCCCAGAAAGTGTTTCTTCCCCAGACGATGGAGGAGGGAGATACTCAGAACTACCAGGCGGGAAACTCACATGACCTGTTTGATGGTCATGATTTATTATTTTGGGAAATCTCCGGAAAAAATCAGTAACGGTTTTTAAGGGATTTCCAGAAAAGCTCCGGGACATATTAACCATAATCAAGTTTTTCCCCCACAGCGTCGCACCGCCGACGTTTACAGGTGCCGCCGTTTTCAGGGGAGAAACCACATTGTCACAACATTTAATAAACGCGCCCGCAACGCGATCCCGGAGCCTTTCAGGAAAAGCAGGTATAGAGATATATTCATGTTTTTTTGTATTGGCAGCAGGGGTGCAAAAAAGAAAAGTACCCTTTTGGCGATTGATGCGCCAGAAGGACGAAAAACCCCATGGCAATTTCATCCGGCATCCATGATCTTGGACCATGGCGCACACAGATAAAAACCAAAGGGCAATATTTTTTTCCCGGTATTCCATATAAAAAAACCCCACAAACGCAAAAAATCCACGAATTAATTTAATCATCCGTGGATTTCCCTTTTTTATCCATGGGATCTATGGGCAATGCTGCATTCCCATGCAATGTGCCCTGAGATAATTATTTTTAAAAAAATTTGTCACCATGCACATGTCAGCCTGGAGTCACAAATCAAACAAACTTGCATTTCACAGGTAAATGTGGAGGACATTGAGCTGTTACTTTTAAGTCCCGTAACAAATAAATCATCTCTGTTCATCAGGCAGGTCTTCTGACTTTCGGATCATTCTACTGACTGCGCCTTCCCGGATATTAAATCCAGTGGCATATATTGCAGTGTTCGTCCTCGATCACAGCGGTGGGCCCGTTTCCGATTTTCACGGAATTCCCTATTGAGCAATAGCACCTAATAACACTGGAAAGCAAAATACAAAGTAAAAATGGGAATGTCAAGCCAAAAATTACTTTTTTTATAGAAATTTTCTCCGAAATTTACGAAAAACTTCTTACAAAAAAATATATTGACTAAACAAAGAAAGAGTGCTTAAAGTTGCTGCCAAAATTGTCTGAGTGCTTTGTAAGCATAGAAAATTCAGGATGGCCCTGCCCTTGACAGCACGGCTTTTTTGTTCTGGATTTTTGAACAGGGAACCCCGTGAAACTCGGGGACGGGCCCGCCGCTGTAATCCTTTTTTCCATTATGTTCAATGGGAAAATCGCTTCGGCATGAAATGCCACTGTTTTGTGTTTTTATGCATATTTGAGCTGTCTCCTGTACCTGTGGCGACTGCAAAAAACAATAAAAACACAAAATGGGAAGGCTGCTGAAGGGGACGGAAAGTCAGAAGACCTGCCCAGACAAATAAAGCTGTTTCCCGTGGACAAAGAAACAGTTCAAATGATCCCTCCGGATAAAAAATGGGACATCCCGGATCGTTAGTATTACGGTTTGGGGTGTTGTCTTTATTTGTAAATTTTCACCTCCCCTTATGTTTGATACCCGGCGTTTTATCAACAAAATTTTTGCGCCGCATCATCATTGGCCGTAATTTTCATTTATTGTCCAAATTATTTTTTAAAAGGAGTTAAGGAGAATTAAGATGAAAAACAGAACAAAAGATGCATGCAGCAAAAAGGGATTCGCCGCCATGGTGACAGCGCTTTTTATGGCAATCTGTATGTGCAGTACAGGGTTTGCCATGGATCTGGGCGATATTAATCTGGGTAAAATTGATCTGTCCGGTTGCATTGAGATTGAAGTAGGGTTTGAGGACAATGGAGTGGATGATGAAGACAGCAGCGATATCTCCCTTGCCACGGCAGAGGTGGGCCTGGAAGCCACTCCCACTGACTGGCTAACGGGTTTTGTGCTTTTTTCCTGGGATGACGATGAAGAAGAGATGATTTTTGACGAAGCCCATATCACACTGGGCGGATCAGACAGCATCCCCTACTATCTCCAGGCCGGAAAACTGTATCTCCCCTTTGGTGTGTATGAAACAAACATGATTTCAGATCCCCTGACCCTGGATCTGGGAGAAACCGTGGACAATGCCATTCAAGTGGGGGTTGACATGGGCGGTGTCAGTGCTGCCGCATACATCTTCAACGGTGACTCCGATGAAGTTGATGAAGACGATGCCATCCGTTGCTTTGGTGCATCCCTTGCTTATGAATATTCCTCCGATACATTTTCCCTGGCTGTTGGTGCAGACTGGATGAATAACCTTTTTGAATCCGATGGACTCATTGACGTGGCAGAAGATCATTCCGGAATTGTGGATTATGTGGACGGTTACGCCCTTCACACCCTTGCATGCATGGGACCTGTCGCTTTCATGGCAGAGTATGTTGCAGCAAGTGATGATATTTCCTTTGCTGACAAGACTGAAATAGATGCCCCTGCCGCCTGGGCCCTTGAACTGGGGTACACCGTTGAACTGGCAGGAAAAGAGACCACCTTTGCCCTGGGATATCAGGGATCTGAAGATGCTGTGGACATTTTACCGGAATCCAAGCTTCTCTGCTCTGTGGGCATGGGATTCAATGACTACTTTTCCGCTGCAGTGGAATACGCCACTGCTGAAGATTATGACACCTCTGACGGTGGCAGCGGCGAAGACGTTGACACCGTGACCCTGCAACTGGCCCTGGAGTTTTAAAAATTTAACGAAATGATCCCACAAAAGGTTTGCCAGGCGCCCAGCTTCCTGCAAGCTTTGACCAATGGGATCAATCTTGTTCTATTGGAACCTGAGTTTTCTCAGGTTCCAAATGTTTTACTTTACACGAGCCGGCCACAGTGCTAAAGGGACCAAAGAAAGACTGGTAAATAGAAGTTGCAAGCTTATTTGGCCGGATATGCAAGGCACCGGACATCCCACCGCCCCTCCGACGGACAATGGGTGCCCGCCCGGAACCGTAGACGGCCACGGCCCAATTGTCCGGTTCCCATTGCCCCTCGGGGGGCTCTGCTGGGGGTACTTGAATACTACCCAATATCCGTTGCCCAGGAGAAGTAATGCGCTATCCTGCCTATCTTGAAAAAAAATTTATCTTTCCAGATTTTTATCGTGTAAAGACAAATCATCTGCCCCGGGGCCTTAAAGACCCTGTCTCTGTTTTAAATGAAAAGTTAAAACAGGCGCTTTTGCAATCGGACATCAAACCGGGCCACCGTGTGGCCATTGGCGTGGGCAGTCGAGGCATCGCCAACATATCCTCACTGGTAACGGCGCTTTGCCGGGGCATCCGGGAAATGGGTGCATCGCCTTTTATTATTCCTGCCATGGGCAGCCACGGAGGTGCCACCGCCACCGGCCAGACCCGGGTCCTTAAAAGATTGGGTATCACAGAAACCCTGTGCGGTGCCCCTGTTATATCTTCCATGGATGCGGATAAAATAGGAACGGTCATGGGCGATGTTCCAGTGTATTTTTCCCGGGATGCCCTTGCCATGGACCACACCGTATGCATCAACCGCATCAAACCCCATACTAAATTCAAAGGTCCGGTGGAAAGCGGGCTGTACAAAATGCTGTGCATTGGTATGGGAAAGCATAAAGGGGCGCTGGCCTACCACAATATGGCCTTGAAACATGGATTTTTCCCCTTGCTCAAGGCCATGGGCGATGAAATTATCCGTCAGAGCAATATCAGGTTTGGTGTGGCTGTGGTGGAGGATTGTTTTGACAATACCATGGCTGTTGAAACCGTTATGTCACCAAATTTTTTTGCAAGGGAAAGCAAGTTGCTGAATCTGGCCCGGAACAACTTTCCCCATCTTCCCTTTAAAGAACTTGATGTGCTTGTAATTGAACAGATCGGCAAGGAGATCAGCGGCTCAGGCATGGACCCCAATGTTACGGGCCGAACATTTGATTTAATGGAGGATGATTTTTCAGAAAGTCTCCGGGTGGGACGCATTGCCATTTTAAATCTTTCCCAAAAAACCGCCGGCAATGCCATTGGTCTTGGCAATGCCGACATCATCACAGAAAAGGTATTTCAATCTCTGGATTATGAGAGTACCATCATGAACGCCATGACCAGCATTTCATTGCGAAAGGCTTTTATTCCTGTTCGCCTTCCCAGCGATGAGAAGGCCATCCAGGCAGCCTTCAGCACCCTGGGGCCCATTGATCCTGTGGATGTGCGGGCTGTCATCATAAAGGATACCCTGCACGTGCAGGAGTTCCGGGCAAGCCAGGCCCTTTTACAAGATCTTGGGGCCATGGACAATGTCGACATATTGGAAAAAACCCCTTTGCTGTTTGATGAAAATGAAAATATCCAAAACCACTGATAGTAGTTAAAGCCGTTGGAGAGTCTATGAATAAAATAAAAATCAATTCTTCCGACATCTTCATAGATGGGAATATGGCCAAACCGGGATCGGGAAACAAAGATTCAATCATGGCTGTTTTCTACTTTGAAAACGATCTTGCTTTTTTATTTCCTTATATCAATGCCGTTGCAACGGGTGCTGAACTTTATGAAAATCCGGCGTTCATTCGATTCATATTAAATAAAGTGCATTGTGTTGTTTATCCTGGGCGCTGTCTTGTAACCCCTTTGAAAAATCGAGAACATGTAGAAAAAATCAAAAAGGACATTCTTTTTTTTTTAAATGATATCTTTGAGAAAAAGAACAAGATTACCCCCAAATTTAAACTATTCCAGCCCATACCCATAACCACTATTTTAAAACTTCTACCAAAGACCAATTGCGGAGACTGTGGATTTAACACCTGCGTGGCCTTTGCCGCCATGGTTTCCAGGCAGAGAACAGCGCCCTCCAGATGCCCGCATATCGGTTTACCGTTAAAAGAGCAGGTAACCTATCCGGTCTATGATGATACCGGCACCCGGGTTTCCTCCATCACCATAGATGTTGACACATCAAATGCCCATGATGATTCCCCCCTCCCCTATAAAAAGACAACTATTCTTCAAACTAAAACACTTAATGCCGCAAATTCATCCTTGCCGTCTGCCCTCACAAAAAGAGAACTTCAAGTATTATCCATGATAGGAGCCGGTCTTACAAATAAGGAAATCTCAAACCGGCTGCATATAAGCGCTCACACGGTTAAAAGCCATGTTGTCAATATCTTTAACAAACTGGGGGTGAACCATAGAACCCAGGCAGTGGTATGGGCGGCTCGCAATGAATTAATTTAACTTCAGATAATTTTTACTCAACTTTCGGTGTTCGCATTTCGTGGTGGGGTCAGTTTCGTGGTGGGGTCAGGCTTTCGTTATTGACATTATCGAGGCTTTTTTCGCTGGCAAAGGCCTTGGTCGATAACATCAATAACAAAAGCCTGACCCCGTCGGCACACTGAGCCCATCGGTACATTTAAAAATGCCGGCTTTGAAATGAAGCCCGAAAGTTGAAATTTTTATATGAAATACTCCGCAAACCGGGGATGTATTTCAAGCTTTGTTGGGGGTAGAGCCGGATCAAAATACAGCCTGCCCATGACAGTTAATTTCTGACATCTCTTATTCCCGTTTGACACCTTCCAGCGCAATAATGAATTTTTCATTTTTTTTATCTCCCCCCCCTTTTGGGTGATGTTTTTTAACCCAATCTCTTTTATTTTGTAATCCTGAGCAGCTGTTGGGCAAAACAATTTTTAATTTTGACCAAGGAGTGAATATGCGTTCTTTTGCAAATGCCATGGATGTCTTCAGGCTTCTTGAAAAAACCAATTGCAGGAAATGTAATGAAAAAACATGTCTTGCCTTTGCCTCCAAAGTTTTCCTGGGACAAAAAACTTTGGATTTATGCCCTTTCATAAATCAGGAAATCCTGGGGCAATACCAAGAACAACAAAGCAAAACAAATGGAATTGAGACAGAGTTCACGCTGTTTGACCTTAAAAATGAAATCAAAAAATGTAATTTGGAATTATCAGCAAAAAGAGTGGGAGGTATTTTCTCAAACGACAGGCTCACCATCAAAATATTTGGTAAACCTTTTTCCATTGCATCCAATGGTAAAATGTTTTCGGATATCCATATCAATTCTTTTATCGCGGCGCCTATTTTGGAATATGTACTTCATTGTAAAGGAGTTCCTTTGACAAACAAGTGGATATCGTTCCGGGAACTTCAAGGTGGTCAGGAAATGAATGGTTTGTTTGTAAAAACATCGGAAGAACCATTGAAAAAAATAGCAGATAGATATCCCAGTCTATTTGAAGATTTAATGGTCATCTTTAATGGCAAAAAGATCGAAAACGGTTATGAATCTGATATTTCACTGGTACTATACCCCTTACCCAGACTTCCCATACGCATATCTTACTGGAAGCCTGAAGACGGAATGTCCTCGGATTTGCGCATATTTTTTGATTCATCTGCTGATATGAACGCCAAGTTGAATGTTGTTTACAGATTAAGCGCCGGTATCGTAAGAATGTTTGAAAAAATTTCCAAGAAACACGGTATCCCGGAATCAGTGGTGGCTTAGAAATTAACTTACATTGGATTTAAAACTCAACTTTCGGTGTTCGCATTTCGTGGTGGGGTCAGGCTTTCGTTATTGACATTATCGAGGCTTTTTTCGTTGGCAAAGGCCTTGGTCGATAACATCAATAACAAAAGCCTGACCCCGTCGGCACACTGAGCCCATCGGTACATTTAAAAATAAAGCCCGAAAGTTGAGTTTAAAAGATAAGTCCAAGGAGAGGAACTCATGCTTCAACGCTCTGCAATATTTGATCAAAATTATGACAGCTATGTGGAACAACTCGCCAAAATAAATTTTAAATCCATTAAGACAATACTTGGGATAGCATGTCATGGTGACCAGGCCCAAATTCATTTTTTAAATCACAAATATCTGATTTCAAAAAATGGAATTAAAAATTCTTCCGGTAACAGACCTGACTATCGAATCTGTGTTATACTTGCAAAATATATTTTATTATGCCCCAGCCAAATACACCTTGACACAAAATGGGTATCTTTTAAGGATTTCAAACGAACCTCTCACTTTACAAACACAAATTTTTTTGCCAGCGACACACAGTCTGTAATGGTCAAACATTTTTCAGGCAGACTTAAAGCACTTTTTAATATAAGTAAAAAACTGGGTGGTGTTCCCCATAAAATGGAGACACCATATGATCTGTCAGTGCAATTTAACGTCCTCCCCCGGATGTCTCTGCTTCTGCTTTTCAATGACAGTGATGAGGATTTTCCGGCCCATTGCAATGTGCTTTTCCCCAAACATGCGGAATTCTACCTTGACCCGGAGTCACTGGCCGTGACAAGTGCAGTACTTGCAAACAGTTTGATCGAAACCGACCAGACGTGGAGCGACTAAATCATCCACTTCTGTTTACCGGATTTTGCAGGGATCCGGGATCGTAATTTGAATATTTTGTAAGCCTGTGCGGTTAAGCATGAACTTTGCATCCGCACAGGCTGAACCTATCAGATAATAAGCCGTTCCATTTCAAAAAACAACTCCTGCTCCCGGATAATACCGCCGGTTTTACCGGATATCGTTACAATGAGACGTCTCTGATTTGCTTCCAGCATGAGATAGGCCGCTTCCATTAAATTTGCCTGACCGTCAATGGAGGCAGGGGAAGGTGACATCACCTGAGAGAGACTGGTATTCCCCATCTGTTGGATACCCATGGTGAACATGCCTTTCCAAAACATGGGAGAATATTCAATGCTGTCTGCCAGGGAGGGTTTGGGGGCGGAAAGATACCCCGGCATCACCATTTCCATGAGATCCCGGATGGTGAGAATGCCCTTGACCTGTTCATTACTGTCCACCACAAGAATGGAGCGATGCCCTGTCTCCATAAGACGACTGGTGGCCATCTGGGTAATAAACGATCTTTTAAGGCGAATAACGGCCTCTTTAACGCTTTTGTCCTCCCGGATGGTGGAATACTCTGCAATGGGAATCATGATATCTGCCACACTGCGCTCCCGGGGAAGTTTGTTCTTATCTTTAAGGTGATGGGCTTCCTTTATTTTTTCAGCCAAAAGATTGATGTCACAGGGTTTGCTCAAATAGTCAAAGGCCCCCCCGGCCAGGGCTTCCTTTGCCGAGGGCATGGCACCGTGGCCAGTGAGCATGATCACCGGCAGATGGGGGTTTATCTCCTTGATTTTTGCCAGGGTTTCATGACCGTCCATGCCGGGCATTTTAATATCCAGAATCACCACATCCGGGGCCTGGTCCATTTTTGCCAGGGCATCTTCTCCACTGTCTGCCAGAATGGTTTCAAATCCCTTGCCATTGAGAATTTTTTTGGTGGTGTCACGAAATCGTTTTTCGTCATCCACCATTAATACTTTTATCTGACTCATCGTTACCGTCTCCTTGATGTTCACTTGATGATTAAATTGTCCACCGCTTCCCTACCCCGTGGCTCCAAAGGCCACAATGGCTGAATATAAAAGGCAAACTTGTATAAAAACCGACACTGAAACCACCCAGAAGGCCCTTTTGCCAGTGAGGCCAAAGCTGTGTTTAAACCCTGTGTACAGCAGCCACCATCGCCATGGCTCTGTGAACCACAACATAAAAGGAAGCCAGGAAAGAAAAAACGTAATGCCCGAAGAAAATGCATAGATACTGAGCACCCCGGAAAAAACTTCTTTTTTCCCTGCCAGCATCATCAGGGTCACATGGCCGATGACGGCAGAAATCAAAACGATTCCCAGGGCATTCATGAAAAACACCATGCCCATAATCCCCACCGACTGCCCATGGGTCCCGGTGAGGAGGCTTGCCGCTGCATAAAACAAACTGCTGAGCACCATGAAGCCCCAGGTGGTTCTTTTTGTGGATTTCTTTGGCAATTCCATGAAAAATTGTCCAGGCTCGATCAACAGCTGAACAATGGCATAAGCATAGAACTGATAATTTTTGATGCTGAAGTTAAACATTGTCCTGCACCTTTTCCCATTATTCCAGCCTGAACAGATGAAGTGCCGTCTCCGTCAGGGCATGGCTGTTTAAGTTATTTTTACAATAATGCCGGCCAGAAGCATCATGACGGTCATGTAAAAGAAGAATTTACGTTCTGCCTCTCTGGAAAATCTTATTTCTCCATTTGCAAACAGTTTTTTCCATGAACCGCCGAGGTTGCTTTGTTGTTTTTTCATGATTTAATTCCATTCTCATGAGTCCGAAGTTCTCATTTCCCATACCACATGGGAAATGTTCAATTTCAAAATAACAGATTATGTGGCGTCAAACTGGAAAACTTATGACCGACGCGTCCCGTTCAAAAAGGGTTAAAAACCGGGCATACCGCCAAATCCCCTGAAGGTCCAGTAAACACCGGTGAGCAGCAGCAACACCACATTGGCAAAAAAGAACAGCGGGATGCCGGCCCTGAGATAATCCTTGGGCTCAAGATAACCGCTGGCATAAACAATGGCATTGGGCGGTGTGCCGATGATCAGACAATAGGCAAAGGAAGAAGAGATGGCCGTTGCCATGGCCATGAAGGGCAGATAAGTGGTGCCGGGATGCACCATACCGGCCATGTTAAGGGTTATGGGACCCACAGATGCCGCAGCAGGACCGTCGGCCATGAGGTTGGTTAAAATGGAGGTTAAGCCGTTACTGACGGCAAGAAGAGGAAGCCCGCCTTCCATGCCAAATTGAGACAGAAAATCAATGACAGATCGTGCCAGCCAATAGGCAGCCCCGGTTTGATCCAGCACCCGGCCAAAAATAATGGCACCGGCATAGAGCCACACAACCCCCCAGTCCACTTTTTCCTGGTAATCCCGCCAATTCACCACACCGGTGAGGATATATCCCACAGCACCGGCAACGGCAATGACGCCAATCCCCAGACGAACGGGGTAGATACCCAGATTGTAAAAGGATTTTTCTGTGAACCACCCAAACACCATGATGATAAAAATTATCAAGGCCCAGATCTGCTGCTTGTTCCATCCCCCCATCTTACCGATTTCCGTCCTTAAATGTTCCATGGCCGGGGCCAGGGACACCACCCGGGGTTTAAACCTGAAATTAATAACAATCCAGGACACCGGAATCATGAGAATGAGAAAGGGAAAACAATAGGTGACCCACTGGAAATAACCGATATCCACGCCAAACATATCCGTTAGATAGGTCATCATGATCACGTTTCTGGCACCCCCTGAAGGAGCACCGGGGCCGCCGATGTTACAGGCCATGGCAATGCTGATCATGAGCATTTTGGCAAGCTCTGTATCCTCCGGCACCTCCCGGGTGAGGCTGTTCTGGTATAAAAGCATGCCAATGGGAAGAAACATGGCTGCCAGGGCATGGTCGGAAATAAATGCGGCCAGGGGGCTGATGATGAGAAAAAATATCAGGGTGATCCACTTAATATTGGGCACGGCCAGTTTTTTAAACATCATCAAACACACCCGTTTATCCACCCCGGTTTTGACAAAAGCCGCTGCAAACATCAAGCTTCCCATGATAAACCAGCAGGCATCACTCCAATAGAGCATGGCCACTTCTTTTCTGGAAAGCACGCCTGTGAACACAAGAATCAGCCCAATGCAAAAGGCCACGGCAGGCAGGGGAATGCATTCGGTTAAGAAGCAAAACACCACAAAGAGCCCCATGGCAATGGCCACCTTGATCTCCCATGCGCCTTTATCTGCGGCTTTTTTGTCACTTCCGGTCTGATCTTCGTATTTGAGCCCATCCTTTCGCAGCACCAGGGCACTTTTCATGATGGTGTGAAAATCCTTATCTGTGACATGATCCTTGATATAGGCCCGGGCCTTGTCAAAGTTGGTTTCATTTACCTCTATTTTATATTTATTACACCATTTGGCATTTCGCTTGAGAAAGCGATCTTTTTGCAATGCACCAATGCGCATGTTCTGTTCCATGATTTTGGCCGTGAGCAGCTGCCATTGTTCCACCTCTGTGCTTTTTTGCTGGAACAACACCATGGTAAGATGGTTAACCACTGCCTTGGGACCCACATTGTACTCCATGCCCACATCTTTCATGCCATGGGGAGTTGGCATCACCAGAACCACGAAAAAGAGAATAACCGGGATGATAAACAGCTTCCAGTTGATGTACTTGTCATATCCGGTGACCGGCTTTGATTTTTTCATTTATCAACCTCCAAAAATAAATTTTATGCTTCATCGTCCTTGAGAATTTCCCGGGGGGATCGCATGAATTTCTTGGTCTGGGCCGCCCGGATTTTCTCTTCCAGACGCTGTCTTTTCTCATAGGCTTCTTCTGCTTTTTCAATGATCTCATCAATGTCAGCCGGTTTCATGAGATAATCCGTGGCCCCGGATTTCAACCCGTCAATGGCAGAATCCACTGTGGCATGCCCTGTGAGCATCACCACCTCCACCAGGGGATGGTGCTGTTTGATGGCCTTTAAGGTTTGGTTACCGTCCATGCCGGGCATTTTAACATCCAGTATCACCACATGAATAATTCGTTTTTGAAGTGTTTCCAAAGCTTCCTGACCACTGCTTGCCACGGCCACGGCATACCCTTTTTTTTCCATGAGCCGTTTGGTTGTTTTCAGGTATCTTTCTTCGTCATCCACCAATAAAAGTTTCATTTTTTCCAAAACTATTCCCTCCTGTTTTTCATATGAAAATCCCGATAAATCTGAAAAATTTTCATACGTTATTAAGGCAAATCACACCATGGCCGGCAGGGTGATCACAAAGGTGGTTCCCTTGCCTTGTTCGCTTTTCACCGTCATGGTGCCGCCAAGATTTTTTATAATGCCGTAACACACGGATAGTCCAAGGCCAGTGCCTTTACCCACGGGTTTTGTGGTGAAAAAAGGCGAAAAAATTTTTCCAATATTGTCCGATCCAATGCCCACACCATTATCGGAAATATTGATCTGGGCATCTCCCTGGTCTGTTTTTTCTGAGGTAACACTCAATAGACCTCCAGAGGTCCCATGGGCCTGGGCAATGGCATCCATGGCATTGTTCACAAGATTTAAAATCACCTGCTGGAACTGGGAGGCATCCCCCTGGAACCGGGGGGTGTCATGGGCAATATCCATGCGCATGTCAATGCCCTCCACATGGGCCTTTTTTTCCACCATGTGTATGATTTCAGGAATAATGTCACAGGGATTTAACACCTCCGGTTTTGAGTCATTTTTACGACCAAACTTTAAAATGGCATGGGTGATTTCAGAGCATCGGTTTACCTGGAGTTTTATCTGATCCATGGAGTCTTGTATCTCATCAAGGTCTTCCCCGGAGGTGGGGGGCAACAGCGCTGCAATTTCCTTCATAAGGGTTTCAACCAAAAGGTGTTCTCCTTTGATAATTTGCAGGGGATTGTTGATTTCATGGGCAAATCCGGCAGCCATCTCTCCGATTTCCGCCAGTTGGACCGCCCGAATCAGCTGATTGCCAAGGCTTTCTTTTTCCATGCCAAGGGTGTCCATGCGTTTGAGGATATGTTCTGTCATGTAGATGGCAGTGACAATGATCACAGCACCGCCCACCACCATGATCAACAACGTAATGTACATGGCAGAGTAGAGCGCTTTATAGGCATCTTTTTTTTCCTGGCGCACCACTAAAAGCCATTCCTTATTTTTAAGCCGGGTGGTGGCATAGAGGTATTGATCTTTGGCTGGATCGGTTTTAATGAATGTCTCAATGCCGTTTTTTGACGGAGAAAGCTCAAGTGAGTGGGGGAAATCAATATATTCCGGATCTTTTTCCATGATACCGATCCCTCCGGAACGCCTTTCGGTCTGGGAAATACCGGAACTGTTCAAAATATAGGATTCTCCGGTCTTTCCAATGCGAACCTTGGATACCAGCCGGTCAAAAACCAGGGTGTCAATGGTGGCCCTGAGCACCCAGGCGTCATTGTCTGCTCCCTGTTTTACGGCAATGATAAAATGGGGAACATTGCGATATCCTGAAAAAATGTCGCTGATATAATAGCCTGTCTGCATCACTTTTTTAAACCACACCTCATTTCTATACTCCTTTCCCTTTAATAACTGGAATTTCCCGGCATAACGTTTGTGAATCCCCCGGCTGTTAAAAAGCCCCAGATCCACAAAGGCCCCGGATCGTTTTTTGAGATTTTCAAAAATCCCATCAATGGCTGCCCCTTCCATGATGTCATCAAAGGAATAGGTGTTGGTAATCAGCTCAAGATCGGATTGACGCTCCATTAAAAAGGAATCGATCATGTGGCAGTGATCTTCCACAATGCGTTTGAGACTGGCAGTACTGCTTTGCTCCAGGGTGGTGGCGAAATAGTAAAAACTGACCCCGATGGCCAGAAGAAAGGGAATAAACGGAATCACAATCATATTGGTTAAAATGGATCGTTTGAGCGGATGATTTATTTGCTTTTGATTTTCACTGATTTTATCCATTGTTACCGCCCCCTGTGTTTTTAAAAAAGTGTGCTTTAATTGCTATAGTTGAATATTAGCAACTATGATGCCGCTGGATAAAAACAGGGAATAAAAAAATCAGATCTTTTAAAATTTAAAAAACAATAAAGGATTTACCCGGACATGGATCAAGGAGAAGAGGCGATATCATGGGAGAGGATAATCATCAATGTGTGCTGTTTTTATTTTTAAATACAATATCTTTTATGAATTTTCTAAGAAAGGGGAGAGGGGGTGGCCTGGCATACTCAGATATTTTGACTGGGGATAATCTATCTTCATCAAGGTCCACAAATCAAATTCTCTGATCTTTTTGCTGTCATGGTAAAAACACAAATGGATGTCAGATTTTTTTTCAACGTGTAAAAGAAAACAGGTAACAGACCCCGATGATTGAACTTTGGGCAAAAAAGGTGCAACTTTTTTTTTTACTTATCTTGTTATTTCATCTCTGACGGATCAATATCCAGCGGGCTTTTGGTTTTCTTGATGGTCCTTGATTTAACCGTATGGGTGTAAATCATGGTGGTTCGGATATCACTGTGACCTAACAGTTCCTGGATCGTTCGGATATCGTAGTTTGCCTGAAGCAGGTGACTGGCAAAACTGTGCCGAAAGGTGTGAGCTGTGGCCCGTTTGGTCAGCTGTGCCCTTTGTACAACTGATTTGATGGCTTTTTGGACATGGCGATCATGCAAGTGGGCGCGCCGGTATTCTCCGGCATCGGGAACCCAGGTGAGATCCTTTGCAGGAAAAAACCATTGCCAATGAAATTCCCGACCGGCATTTTTGTATTTTTTTTCAATGGAATCAAACATAAAGGCACCGGCAATCCCCTGATCAAGGTCTTGTCGATGAAGAAGCCTTACTGCATCAAACTGCCGGTGTATCTCCGGCAGAATGACCTCTGGCAACGGCAGGGTCCGGTCTTTTTTTCCCTTACCGTCATGGATGGTCAAAACGCCTGCATCCAGATTAAAATTATTGATGCGAATATTCATACATTCCCCCAACCGCAACCCGCAGCCATACAAGAATTTTACAACCAAATCATAGGGGTATCTCAGCTTCCCGATGATCAGATCCACCTCTTGCCGGGACAATACCACAGGAATATATGGCTTTCGTTTGGCACGAACAACGCCGTCGACCTTGCCGAATTCCCGGCCAAGGCAGTGCCGGAAAAAAAATAACAACGCGTTGAACGCCTGGTTTTGTGATGAAGCGGATACTTTTGATTCAACAGCAAGAGAGGTCAAAAAAGCCTTAACATCCTCAACGGTCAGCAGATCCGGGGCCTTGTTTTTCATAAAATGCTGGAATTTTCTTGTCCAGATGCTGTACGCCTTGTGGGTTTTTGGCGAATAGTGCCTGATCTTTATTTCAGCACCCAGTTTTTTATACACTTCATGCCATTGATCCTCATTGGGAAGCTTGGCATGAAAGGATGCTTTTTTTTCCAAAACCATTGACATCCCAGGAGGAGCGTTTAACCAATGGGGATGGATATCCAACAATTCATAATATAAAAGAATGGCGTTATAGGCCTGTTTCTGCTGTTGTATGGTTTGATTTTTAGCCCTGATTTTGTTGATAAACAGCGGTAAACTGTCAGAAACTTTCGCAGGGTGATTGTATTTGTGACAAAAATCCAAATAGTACCGTAACCATTTTCGGTAATATGGCTGGCGCTCCTGAGAAATATTTTTATTGCACAGCAGTGCGTCAAATTGTTTTAAAAGTACTTGCGGTATTATTTTCATCATGGTATCCAATTTCAGATAGCATTATTAATATGAATGATATCCGGTTAGAAACGATAGAATATATGCGAAGAATTGTCAAATATTTTTTCAGGAATGATATCCGACAATGGATACCACAACTATACGGAAACCGTTCAATTGCTTGTTCATGACCGGACACACGGGGGCGGGCTGGACAATTGTCCGATTTTATGCTACCGCTGAAGCGTTGCTTCGCAGCCGCATAACTGCGTTATGACG
>NZ_FWXY01000049.1 GCF_900176365.1 Desulfocicer vacuolatum DSM 3385
ATTGACCTCCTTTCGCATTTGTATGTTATGGGAATCATTATACCGCGAATGGTGATTCAACAAAACCTTTTTGGTTCTGGCTTGTCCAGGTTAGGTCTCAGCAAATATTTTTTTCCGTAACGAAAGGTGCTGTGCCCACGCATTGGAAAATGCTTAAGAATTCCAGCTGGAACATAACCGTCACCGGCAAGGAATATATAGACAGTTGTTTTTTGCTCAGAAGTCATACTCATCCTCTTTCTTCATCCTGACTCGTTTCTTTGTAGCCGCTTCTGAAAGAGATTGTCCTAATCGGTCATTTTCCGGGCGGGCAAGAGCATCGAGGTCGCTTTCGAGTTGCAGAACCCATAATGTAGTTGCCATGATTCCAAGAGAAACGCCGGGTTCTCCTTTTTCAAGACGTCTTATGGTATTTCTATCAGCCAATACCAAGTTTGCTAAATGTTTTTGGGTAAACCCTCTACGTTTTCGGGCCAGCATGATGTTGTTACCCACTTTTTTAAGATGATTTAATACAACTTGCGGTATAGCACTTGTTGATTTCGTTTTTTTATTCATGATGTATATTTACAGCATTAAATAATTCAAAGCAATATTTATACGGCATTATTTATTATTTTTGAAGATGGCCAAAATTTCTTTTTTTCCCGCCAATCTTCATCGGCATTTTTGCGCTTGATCACAAGCCCCCTGTGTCAGGATAAGTGTTGTCTCAATTGAACAAGATGGCCATTCCGGGCATCTGTTTGATTTATAAAAGCATCAAACATCATTGGTTAAATTACTCGGTGGCCCATGTTATGCCCCCCTAAATACCATTAAATCTCGATTCTATCTTACTAAATTATTTATACAATGAAGCTCTAATTTTATACATAATCTGATTGATTTTGATCAGGTTTGAACATTTAATCTTCTCACCCTTGACAAAAGTTGTCACAACAACTATTGTTAAGACAATTAATTTTTCAACAAAACTTAGGAGCTAACAATGGATTTTAATATGGATCACTCGATAGGGTTTATTCTCAACAGGACAGCTACAGCTGTAAAAAAAGAATTTACTAAACGCCTCAAACCATACGATATTACTCCTGAGCAATGGTCCATACTGAACCGCTTAGGTGAACAGGACGGGGTTACACAAAAAAAGCTTTCTGATAGGACCTATAAAGATCAGCCCAATACCACCCGCATATTAGACAAGCTTGAAAAGAAAGGGCTAATAAGAAGAGCTGACAATCCTGAAGATAGGCGTGCCTTCATTATTTTCATTACAGACAAGGGAAAAGACGCCCGGAAGAAGATTACCCCCATAACAGCTCAATTGAATGCCGATGCTTCACAGGGTCTAAACGAAAACGATCTTAATAATTTATTAACTTTATTAAACAAAGTTTACACTAACTTTTAAGCCGTTTTCTGAAGTTACCTGAACGGATCAAGCTACTCAATATTTATTGTCATAACAAGATATGCCACAACAAAGCTTGAAATACACCCCCGGTTTGCGGAGTATTTCATATAAGATACAGGATATCATAATGGACAGAAAGATAATTTACATCGGGGACCCAATGTGTTCTTGGTGCTATGGGTTTAAGCCGGAGCTAAATAAAGCGCTTGAATCAATCGGGCCGGACTACGGATTCGAAATGATAATGGGGGGACTCAAGCCATATGCGCAATCCCCTATGGATGAAAATCTCATCACTTTTTTGAAGGGGCATTGGAAAGAGGTCTCAACCGCCACAGGTCAGCCCTTTAAGTATGCCCTTCTGGAGCGCAAGGATTTTTATTACGATTCCGAGGTGCCCAGCAGGGCCGTGTTGGCAGTACGTGAACTGTTACCCGAAAAAGAATTTGAGTTTTTTCAGCATATCCAGCATGCCTTCTATGCGGAAAACCAGGATACCAACCGACCTGACACCTATCTCCGGATTCTTGATGAAATGGGGATATCAGCTAAGGACAGGTTTCTTGAAAAATTCTCTTCTATTTTATTAAAGGACAAAACTCGAGCTGAGTTCATGCGTGTCCGGGAAATGGGTGTTTCGGGATTCCCGGCATTATTGTTAAATGACAATGGCTCGTTAAAACGGATCGGTTCAGGTTATGCAAAAGCAGATCTGATTGTGGCTAAAATCCGGCAGTGCGGGAGGCTGTAAAACACGGATGACATTTGGCCAAGCTCCCATTGTCCAACACTCCAGACTCAAACCAGATCAATAAGATAATGTCATTAGTCAATGAAGAGCGGAGGAAGAATGTTTAAAAGAATAGAAAAAGGTATTTGTGGCATCTGCGGAGCCGGTTGCGGTGTGAGCATCAGTCTTGAAAATGATCGAATCACTAAGATCTTGCCCTGGAAAAAACATCCTCAAGGCCAACCCTGCCTGCGGGGCGTAAAGGCGTCAAGCATTGTTTATGCCAGGGATCGGATCACAAAACCGCTGAAACGGATCGGTCCCAAAGGAACACTCGCGTTCACTGAAATTTCTTGGGACCAGGCTCTGGATGAAATTTCACAAAAAATTCTCAATTTAAAAAGCCAATACGGCCCCCAGTGTATCGCCTCTTTTTTTGGTCGGGGGAACTTTGAGGACTCTATCTGGAAAATGTTTTCCCCCAAAGAGAAGGGATTGGCCATTCCGAACTCACTTTTTATGCCCATGGGTTCCCCAAATGCTTTTTCCATCGGCAACATCTGTCATGTTTCTCATGCATTTATTGCCCCATTTACAATCTTTGGAGCACCGGGTGGCATGCTTCAGCCGGATCTTGAGCATGCGGATATCATCTTTATCTGGGGGACCAACCCGGCCACCGGTTCTCCCCTAAAGCAATTTCTCCAGCTGAAAAAGGCCAAGGCCAGGGGGGCAAAAACCGTTGTGATCGACCCATTGAAGACCCAGACGGCTGAAATGGCCGATCTTTGGATCCCCATTCAACCGGGCACCGATGGGGCGCTGATTCACGGCATTTTGTGCCAATGTTTTAAGAGGGGCGGTGTGGACAGGGCTTTTGGAGAAGAGCAGTGCCAGGGGTTTTCCGACCTGGAGCAGTATGTGAAAGGATTTAATCCGGATCTGGTCCACCAGATCACCGGCGTATCTGAAGAGAGCCTCAAGGAACTGACTGAATTGATCCTTTCAACGGAAAAAATAGCATATATGACCCAGTCCGGCCTTGAGTTCAACGACACTGGTGCCCAGTCCATACGTGCCCTGCTTTCTTTGTGGGCACTGACCGGTCACCTTGACGTCAAGGGCGGCATGGTGTTCAAATCCCGGTCACCGGTTTCTCTGTCAAAACCGGACGTGAAGTACCCCACGGATATCCCCCCCATCGGCATGGATCGCTATCCCCTTTTCTGTAACTTGACCAAAAACGGACATTTCTCAGAGTTCCCCCGCTCAGTGCTCCAGGAAGATCCTTATAAAATTCGTTTTTTGCTCATCGGCGGTTCTTCGATATTGACCAGCTGGCCCAACAGCGCCCTGTATGCAAAAGCCCTGAATGCCCTTGACTACCAGGTCTGTGTTGACCTGTTCCTTAAGCAGGATGCTCGTTATGCCGACATGGTGCTTCCGGCTACAACCTATTTTGAAAACACCTCGCTTTGCGGATATCCCGGCCAGGCCGCCTTACCCACAGCACTCCAGTACCGCAAAAAAATTATTGAGCCTATGGGAGAATCCATGAACAGTTATCTGATTTATGCCAAACTGGCAGAAAGGCTTGGTTACGGACATCTTTACCCCCATACCGAAGAAGATATGGTCCGCTTTCTGATAAAGGACCTGCCCATGAATTTCCAGACTTTTAAACACGAATCAGAAAAAGGCCCGGTGACGGTTCATAAGGTGGCCCCCAATGAAGGGCAGGAGAAAAAATGGCTTTCAGGGCAGCTTCGCCCGGATGGAAACCCCGGGTTTAACACCCCTTCGGGAAAGTGGGAAATAAGTTCGACACTGCTGGAAAAATACGGCTATGAGCCCCTGCCGGTATACACCCCTGCTTCTGAAGGGCCGCTAAACAAAGCACTCAGTCAGGATTTTCCCCTTACACTGACCTCCGGTGCCCGCATCATGCAGTCGACTTTCAGAAGCCAGCACCAGAATATTCCAAACCTTGTCAGGCTTCAACCAAATGCCGAGGCCATCCTGCACCCCCGGGACGCAGCTCCCCGAAACATTTCCAGCGGAGATGCGATCTGGGTAAAAACGGCACGGGGAAAAGTTAAATTTATCGCCAGGGTCACCCAAAAGATATCCAAAGGCGTGGTTGAGGTAAACCAGGGCGGAGGAGCGCCCAATCAGGCTGATGGATGGAAAAACAGCAATATCAACCTGCTTACTGACGATCGAAATCGAGACTCCATCACCGGATTTCCCGTCTTCAAAGCACTTCTTTGCGAGTTGGAAAAGGTTGGATCGGCTGCAAAACAGTATAAGACAGGCCCAATAGGAAATGAATAGATAAAAAAATATTACAAAGAACGATTTCATTTTCAGGAAAAATTCATCAGTAAGGCTCATGTTGTGTTTCAGGGTCTTACCCCCTTAAAACGATTATAATTCATTGTATTTAATGAGAATACCTTATATTTTTAGCAACCACAAGACCTTTGCTTAATTTTCAATACATTCAGTGCATTATACTGACTTTAAAGTTGTAAGGGAGTCAGCAGGTTTCAATTTACCATTTATCCAATGTGCCACTCACGAAATATGATGGTCTGAATTTTGGGGGTTGATCATAAGCTGGGCCACTATACGTGAAATAAAATCCTATTGGATTCAACGTGGTGTAATTACAGCTATTAATTTTTACCTCTAAACTTTTATTACAAAATGGCCCACGTTATGACCAAGCCCGAATTTTGTAAGTGGTAAATCAATAAGATCTGACTCCCTTATTTATCCCATTCCATAATTCCGGGGGACACCATAATTATATTTTTTCAAAGAATTAAGTATGATGTCTCCAAATTTTCCCGGATTTTCGGAAATGTCAGTAAAGCAGCCCCCAATAGGTAAAAATGGGGGATGGCCGAATATTTACCGGTGTATTACGATTTTCTCAATCGAAACAACGCCATTGTCAACGCCCCTTTCATCACCTCTTCCAAGGTGGGATGATAGACCGGCATCTGTAGAATCTCCCCAACGGTGAGGCCATGCTCAATGGCCAGAACCAGGGTGTGGGCCATATGCTCGGCACCCCGGCCAAAAACCTCTGCCCCCAGTAATATACCGCTGTTTTTATCCACATAGACCTGCATCATTCCTTTGAGATCGTTGTAAATTTTATGTCGCGGTCCACTGTCCATGCGGGCCTGGCCCATGACAATCTGTTCCGGGTCCAGTGCGCTGTACACCGATCCAACGCAGGCCATTTGCGGATCAGTGAAATAAATCCCGATTCCCGGGGTTCTTTTTCCTTCTTTGTGCGCAGGAAAAGCAACGGCACTGTCCGCCGCAATCCGCCCTTCAATGTAGGCTTCATGCCACAAGGGCAGATCCTCCGTGGCATCTCCGCTGATAAACACATGGGAATTGCCACACTGCATGGTTAAAGGATCATATTGGGGCAGCCCCCGGTCATCAAGAATAAGTCCGGATTTTTCAAGATCCATGGTGCGAAGGTTGGAACGTCGACCGCTGGCAATGAGAACCCGTTCATAGGATCGGATTATTTCCTTGCCATCCGTGGTGAGATAGGTTAGCTCAAAGCCGTCTTTCACCTTGACGGCCCGGGTAAATTCTCCCCGGGGAATGATATCAAGCTCCTGCTGCATGGTCTGCATTACATCTTTTTGCATATCCGGATGGGTAAAGGCACCAATACGACCGGTGTGGCCATACAAAGTGGTTTGAACACCGAGACGGTGAAAGGCCTGTCCGATTTCAAGGGCAATCACCCCAAGGCCCACAACCGCCATGGACCGGGGAAGGTCATCAAGTTCAAAAATGGTGTCGCTGGTATCCAGATCTTGCAGTAAAGGCTCAAATACCGGTGCCACATAAGGGCTTGACCCGCAGGCGAGAATTATTTTTTCCGCCTTTACGCGCAACCGGCCATCCACATCAAGGGTGTGCGAATCCAAAAATCTGGCCTGCCCTTCCACCTTGAACTTATTGTCAATGGTATCGACATATCGCAAAACCCCACCAACAAATTTCTCTGCGCGATCCTTTTGAATCCGCTCAAACAGACGCTTTCCATTGACCTGATAGTTCCCATCAATGCCAAAAAAACTCCCGCCTTCAATGGCATGGGCCAGATCCGATGCGGCAATTAACATCTTGCTTGGCATACACCCCACACGGGCACAAGTTGTTCCATAGGGACCGTGTTGAATCAACAACAAACTATCCGTCTGTTTTCGAATCCGGCTGAATGCCCCCAGTCCTGCGGTTCCAACCCCAATAATGGCATATTCTACTTCACGAGTTTCCATTGCAATCTATTCCTTTTCTCTTACGCATCCTTGTCCGAGTTCACTGCTTAGGTCTTATTTCTTCTCCACAGGCTTAAAATTCCGTCGAACCGGCGGTCTTATTATGGGTCAGATGACCATTCTACTTATAATTATATTGAACATACTATAATTACTGATAAAATTTCAAATCAACATTTATAGATTTATCCGCTAAAAACAAATATTAAGCTGGTACTGGCAAGGGGGCTATCTCTGAAAGATCGACATGTCGTTTTGCTTGCCAAAGGTCATAACTATCCTGTATGTGAAGCCAACTTTCAGGGCTGCTGCCTAAACATTTGGATAGGCGCAATGCCATGATAGGATTGATGATTGCACTCTGTGTCTTTATAATCCTTGAGTTGCCGTATCAAGTGCGATTAGTTCAATTCTAAGTTTTTGTCTGTGATCCGGTTGAACACCTGATAATTTACCAGTTTCAAAGAATTTACTCAGCCCTCTATATTTAAAGGGCTTTATCATAATTACATCATACAAAACATTGCGCAATGCATTTTTCTGCTTCATTTTGTAGAAATTCTTGCATTTTCATGTTGCTTTAGGTAGCGTGATTATCTTGCATATTTAAAAAAACCATTGGGATGGTTAAAAATTAAAAATTTCACTCATAAAGCAAGTATTGTTGCATTTTTTTTAAAAAAAACCTAAATCCTAACCTGGACAAGCCAGAACCAAAAAGGTTTTGTTGAATCACCATTCGCGGTATAATGATTCCCATAACATACAAATGCGAAAGGAGGTCAAT
>NZ_FWXY01000012.1 GCF_900176365.1 Desulfocicer vacuolatum DSM 3385
GCCTCTTTTGTTTTGATCGGATATACCATAAAATCACCTCAATGCCCCAGAGTTTAAATTTTCAATTGAGGCGACTTCTATCCTGACACAGGGGGATAATTAAAACAGAAAAAAAACCAACCACCATAACCGGAAAAATTTGCACAGCATGATTAACAAGCTGATATCCTGCCGCATCAGCCCCGGAAATATTAAACACCATCATGGCAAACATCCCACCGGCCTCCCACACCCCCCAATAACCGGGCACAGAAGGAATGGCAATAAAAAAAGAAATAACAACCATCACAAAGGCCAGCTCCACAATGCCAAGGGAAATTCCTGGCACGGCCTTGGCCACCACCCAGAAAGAACCCAACTGGACCAGCCATATGCCAAAAGACAATCCCATGACAGAAATAAAGGCCCTGGATGATTTTACGGCCTCAATTCCTGTGACAAAATGACGAATAAACAAGGTCAGAGGGTTGAACAAAAATAGTTCTAACATATCAGCTATTTTTTCAGGAAGGACGCAAACATATTTTAATGCACCGGCAATGAACATCTCAGGTATTTTTCTTGTACGTTTAAATGCCAGCAATAAAACCCCGCCCAGCAATACAAAAAAAAGTTTAATCATCCACCATGCAAGGCTGATCAATAAAGCAGCGTTAAGTTCATATTCACCAAAGCTATAGGATAAGCTCCTGGAAATGGGAATCCATGAAAGAAGTAAGGCAAAAAAAACAAGTAAGGTAAACAGGTCAAACAATCGTTCAAGAAGCACAGAAGATAAGGCACCGGCAAAAGAATGGGATGACCTCTGTGAAATGAGCACAGGACGTGTAACCTCACCAGCTCTTCCCGGTAAAACACAGTTTAACATAAATCCCGTCATCAAAACATGAAAACAGGTAGAGAATTTAACACCATGGGACAACAATATTTTCCAGCGTAAACTTCGTAAAACGCAGCTGAAAAGCACGATCAAGACAGCCCAGAATATATAATGGTAATTGACATGAGTGATTGTTGTTTTTAATTCAACCAGCGGAATATTCTTAAATGCCATTTGAAAGAAAAAAAAAGAAACAAGCAACCCGATGAAAAAAGAAATCGCTTTTTTAAATAAAGTATCAGACCTCAATTAAATGTGCCTAAAATCATTGATGAACCCCTGCTCCCATCAATCCTTCCCATCAGCATCCACCTGCTTACCAATCCGATATCGAATGGACCGCAAATTCATACCCAGCAATTCAGCAGCCCGGCTCTTATTACCCCCGGCAACCTCCATCGCCTTTCTTAAATAGGCCCCTTCAATGGCAAACAAAATTTCATCCAGATTCACCCCCTTGTCCACCTCCTCCAGATCAAACCGCCGCTCCTTAATGCCTTCTATCCACCGCCGCCGTTTATGGGTGGAAATGGTCAAACTTTCAGGCAAAATAATATTGGTGGAAGAGAGGGCCACACTGCGCTCAATTAAATTCTCAAGTTCCCGCACATTACCGGGAAAGGTATATTGATTCAAAAAATCAAGGGCATAGGAGGATATTCTGGAAATAACCTTGTTCATTTTTTTTGAATATTTTTCAATAAAATGATTGGCCAGAAGATTAATATCCCCGGCCCGGTCCCGCAAGGGGGGCACCTTAATGGGGATCACATTAAGCCGGAAAAAAAGATCTTCTCTGAAATTACCGTCAATCACCTCATTTTCCAGCTTTTTGTTGGTGGCGGAAATAATACGCACATCCACAGGAATTTCCGTGGTTCCCCCCACAGGCTTCACAGAGGTTTCCTGGACCACCCGCAACAACTTTACTTGGAGCATGGGAGTAAGCTCCCCGATTTCATCCAGAAAGATTGTTCCCTCATGGGCCGCTTCAAACAATCCTTTTTTATCGGACAATGCTCCGGTGAATGATCCCCGCATATGACCAAAAAATTCACTTTCAATAAGGGTCTCAGGAATACCGGCACAATTGACCACCACAAAGGGATGCTCTTTTCTGTCACTCAAATCATGGATGGCCCGGGCAATGAGTTCCTTTCCCGTGCCGCTTTCCCCGGAAATCAACACATTGGTTTTGGTGTCGGCAATCTGTCGGATTAAATCATAGATGCGCACCATGCCGGAGCTGTCCCCAATGATTTTTCCAAAATGAACAACACCTTTTTCTTTGGGAGATGCCTTTCCCCCAAGACATTCAGGACGTTTAAAGGCAAGCCCCTTTTCAATGGCAGCTTTGAGTTCTTTATTGTTAAACGGCTTGGGAACAAAATCAAAGGCCCCTTCATTCATGGCCTCCACTGCCACCTCGGTGGTGGAAAAGGCAGAAATCATGATCACCACAGTATCAGGATCTTTCTGTTTGGCCGCCCTTAAAATATCAAGCCCTGTGAGGTCCCCCAACCGGATATCACATAAAATCAGATCAAAACTTTTTTTCTTAATGATTTTAAGGGCCTGTTTTCCGTTATTGGCAAGGGAAACCCCGTACCCCTCCTGGCTGAGCATCACATCCAGAAGCTCTCGCATGCTCAATTCATCATCCACCACCAATATATTTGCGGAACAAGTGTTCATAAGTTTTTCAAATGGGGTCTGACCCCGCTAAGGGCTTATTATTAATAAAAGTTTGATTCAAAAAGCTTCGATTTTATCTCTTAAAATCCACTTTTGAGGATAAAAAACAGTATTTTAAGGATAATTACGGTTTAAAGCTCTTTTTCAAAGACCACCCTGCCCTGCACCAGTGTCATCCACGCCTCACCCTTGACATTAAAGCCCACAAAGGGCGTATTCACCCCCTTTGAAAAAAAGGTGTCCGGATCAATGGTGTGGTAGGCTTCCGGGTCAATAAGAGTTATATCCGCAGGGTTTCCGGGTTTCAGATCATTATCAATACCCAGTATAGCCGCCGGATTTTTGGACATTTTTTCAATTAACCGGGAAAGGGAAAGTTTCTCCTCCTGCACCAGTTCAAGGGACAGGGCAAGGGAGGTTTCAAGTCCCACAATACCAAAGGCGGCCCGGTCAAACTCCACCTCTTTTTCCAGGGGAGAATGGGGGGCATGATCCGTGGCAATGATATCCAGGGTACCGTCCACCAATCCTTCAATGATGGCCTGGCGGTCTTTTTCCGTTCTAAGGGGCGGATTCATCTTGGCATGGGTGTCATACTGGGCCACGGCCTCGTCGGTGAGGGTAAAATAGTGGGGCGCGGTTTCTGCTGTCACCTTCACCCCCCGGGCTTTGCCGTGGCGGATGGCATCCACAGATTCCTCACAGCTCACATGGGCAATGTGAACCCTGGCACCGGTGAGTTCAGCCAGGGCAATCTCCCGCATGACCATGGTGCTTTCCGCGGCATTGGGTATGCCTTTAATGCCCAGCCGGGTGGCGGTGATGCCTTCATTCATGGAACCTTCCCGGGCCAGGGACAGATCTTCGGAATGGGAAATCACAGGCAGGCCCAATCCATTGGCATATTCCATGGCCCGGCGCATCACCCTGGCATCGGCCACAGGTCGTCCGTCATCGGAAATGGCCACCATGCCCTTTTGTTTCATATCCCCATATTCGGCCAAGGTATCTCCTTCAAGGCCCCGGGTGATGGCACCCACGGGCAAAATGCGGCACAGACCAAGATCCCTGGCTTTATTCACAATGTAAGCTGTGACCTGGCTGTTATCATTCACAGGAGATGTATTGGGCATGGGACAGATGGTGGTAAAGCCTCCCCGCACGGCTGCCCTGGCACCGGTTTCAATGGTTTCCTTGTATTCATGGCCCGGTTCCCGCAGATGCACATGCAGATCAATGAGTCCGGGCACGGCAATCATGCCCGTGGCATCAATTTCCTTTATTTCATCTGTGTCCGTGGCATCAAGTTCTTTGTCAGGCTCAACCAATGCATCAATGAGCCCGTCCCGGATGATAATATCTTTATAATCGCCGTCCACATTACCCGGATCGACAATTTTTGCACCTTTAATCCTTGTCAGCATATTTCTTTCCCCCTGCCACCAGATAAAATACAGCCATGCGAAGGGCCACCCCGTTGGTGACCTGTTCCAAAATCACCGATCGTTCACCATCTGCCACAATATTGGCAATTTCCACACCTCTGTTCATGGGACCCGGATGCATGACAATGGCATCCATGCGGGCCCGGGCCAGTCGCTCCCGGGTAAGGCCGAATAAAGAAGCATATTCCCTTTCCGAAGGAAATAAAATATTTTCCTGGCGTTCCTTCTGGATGCGCAACATCATCACCACATCGGCATCTTCCACACAGGACTCAATGTCCGGTGCCACATGGCATCCAAGGGTTTCAATTCCCTTGGGAATCATGGTACCCGGGGCTGTGACATTCACTGTGGCCCCCATCTTGGTAAAACCGTTGATGTTGGACCGGGCCACCCGGCTGTGGGCAATGTCTCCGATGATGGCAATTTTAAGCCCTTCAATTTTTCCTTTTTTCTCCCGCACGGTCATCATGTCCAGCAACGACTGGGTGGGATGGGCATGGAGTCCGTCACCGGCATTGACCACAGAAGGAGCAAGCTTCCTGGCAATGAGCTGGGCCGCCCCGGATGAGGAGTGGCGCATGACAATGATGTCCGGACTCATGGATTCCAGGTTTTTTACTGTATCAATGAGGGTTTCTCCCTTTACAATGCTGCTGGAACCGGTGGAGATGGAAATAACATCGGCGCTGAGACGCTTGGCTGCAATGTCAAAGGAGAGTTTGGTGCGGGTGCTGGGTTCCTGGAAAAAAAGGACAATGGTTTTACCCCGCAGGGTGGGCACCTTTTTGACCGGGCGTTTATTAATCTCCTTCATACCCTCTGCCGTGTCCAAAATCATGGTGATGTCCTGGGGGGAAAGGGAGGAGATGTCCAGAAGATCTTTATGTTCAAATCGCATGCTATAATTGTTCCTATGTAACGATCCGTTGGATTATAATCTCAATTTTCGGGCTTCATTTCAAAGCCGGCATTTTTAAATGTACCGATGGGTTCAGTGTGCCCACGGGGTCAGGCTTTTGTTATTGATGTTATCGACCAAGGCCTTTGCCAGCGAAAAAAGCCTCGATAATGTCAATAACGAAAGCCTGACCCCACCACGAAATGCGAACACCGAAAGTTGAGTTATAATATTATTTATTTTAAAAAATGGCCCAGACGATTCCACCGGACACCAAATTCATCACTGTTCCAGGACCAGTAGATGATAAAGGCTTTTCCCTTCACTGCCTTGAGATCCACAAAGCCCCAGAATCGGCTGTCATGGCTGTTGTCCCGGTTGTCCCCCATGACAAAGAGTGAATTTTCCGGCACTGTTATTTTGGGCAGGTTATCCCGGGTGCTGAATTTGGGGGGAATCACATGGGGGTCTTTATAAATGGCAAAGGCGTGATGGTCCTGGAGCTGATCATTGACATACAGTTTTTTATTTTTAATTTCAACGGTATCTCCGCCAACTCCCACCACCCGCTTGATAAAATCCTTGTCCGGGTCTTCGGGATATTTAAACACCACAATATCCCCTCGCTTGGGATCTTTCAGGGGAATCAGGGTGTACCCGTCGGTGAAGGGGACCTTTATCCCATAGATGAACTTGCTCACCAGAATATGATCCCCGATGAGCAGGGTGTTTTTCATGGACCCCGAAGGAATTTTAAAGGCCTGCACCACAAAGGTCCGGATAAAAAGCGCCAGAACAATGGCAATGAGTATGGCTTCTACATTTTCCCGCAGGGCCCCTTTGTTTTTTTTATCCGCCCTGGTCAGTGGTGCACTGCTATGATTTTTCAATGGGATACACCCCTTTTAACTTAAAAAATGTGCTGGGGTTCTCCCAGGAGAAAGCTGCCGTTTTTAATGGATTCCTTGAGCAGCATGGCAATTTTACGGGCCTTAATCATACTGGACAGGGGAACCGTGGGGATCTCCTGGCCCTGGATCATGATGGTACCGCTTTTTAACTCTGCGTAACTGATCTGCCCATAACTTTTGGAAATGGCCTGGGGATAGTCATGTCCATAATCCACCACCTGGGTGAAAAGATCTTCATCTGCCACGGCAGTGAATTTTGCCATCTCTTCATTTAAAATGGGGATGGGAATACCAAGCCCCATGGAAAGAGACACACCGTATCCTCGGATGCTCTGGGCCACCAGCCATTCCGGTGACATCTCCTTTAGATTTCCCATGACAAAAAGGGTACCGGCCGGGGTCAAAGGCACACCGTTGAGGCCCCGCTGCACATCTGACTTATGCTGGGTACCGCTCCAGGACACATATCCTTGGGTTCCTCCAAGAAAAATCCTGGTACCGATGCCGATGGTCTTAAGATATGGGTCATTGAACAAAGGGCTCAACTGTCCGGCAGAGCAGTAGTTGGCATTGGCCATGTTCGGCTTCAAAGTTCCCATGTAGGTATATTTTGTCTTATCCGTGCGATTGATGGCACAATTATAATTTTGATATCCGTTTCTGGGATTGCACATGATGGCCTGGGGCATGTCTGCCAGGGTCATGGTCTTTTCAATTTTTCGATTGGGGTAGCAGTCTGTGCCATAGCTTTCCGCACGCACCTCAACTTTTTTACCCGACACCAGATCCTGGAGTACATGGGCACCGCCATAGTTAAATTCTCCGGGATGGATTTTATTTAAGGGATCATTAATGCTCACCTCAGTGGCTCCCAGAAAAGAGTCCACAGCTGCCACGCCGGAATAGGCAGGCACGTCATTAAACCAGGTTTTTGTGGTTCGCACCGAAGGGGTGGATTGACCGATGTTTAAAAATGCACCCGAGGAGCACATGGGAGCAAAGGTTCCCGTGGTCACCACATCCACCTGGGCCGCAGCCTCCACAGGCCCGTTCTCTTTGACAATACCGATGATCTCTTCTGCAGTCACCACAACGGCCTTGCCCGACTTTATTTTTTCATTAATTTCAGCATAGGTCTTATTGACCTTGAATTCTCCCATCTATACACCTGATCCTTGTTAATTTTTTTTTAAGAAAAACTCGGCAAAGCCAAGAGTTTGTAAGCTTTGTTGCGTGCAGACAAAGGTCTGAATACCATCGGCCCGTGGCGGTTATAATTGAGATTTTACATCGTCTATTTTATTGAAAATATTATTTTTTAACCATGAGATATCCCACCACTCCACGGGATTGACAAAAATATTATGCACAGCCACACCAAAATGAAGATGATCCCCTCCGGCAAGCCCGGTGGCGCCGGTGCGCCCGATGACATCTCCTTTGTTGACACGATCTCCCTTTTTCACTCCCATGGATGAAAGATGGGAGTAAATGGTGGCCACCCCCAGTCCATGGTCAATCATCACGATATTGCCAAAAATCCCCACATTGTCTGTGGACATTACAACACCGGCATTGGCAGCAGGAACCGGAGCCCGGGACACCGATGCCAGGTCTATGCCCATGTGATATTGTTTGTCAATGGTTTTGCCATTATACTTATAAGTTCTGTGATCTGCAAAGCTGGCGCGGTTGGCAGCCCCGGAAAGTCGTAAAAATTTTCCTTTCCATAAAAGGTCATGCTCAGAATCTTTCAACGGTGTCAGCACGGTTTCAATATTTTCTTTTCTCAGGGTCTGATTAATGTAAATAAACTTTTCAAGATCAGGGTTGGCTGTTTTTATAAAATCTGCTTCTTTTTCTCTGAGATCAAACTCCGGCATTTTCCGGGAAAGAAATTTTTCTGAGATATTAAGGGTATCCTTTTTAAACCGTTTTTCCCTGATATAATGGTAAAAACCTCTCTTGGCAATATTTCCGGCGGCATCAACGGCCTGGACAAACATGTCCGTTCCCGGGCCCTGGAGATGGCCCAGTGCAAAAAACACCGTGTACACATCAGGATCTTTAAACACACCGGAATAGCCGGGGAAATAATTATCTCCCACCCGGACCCCACTCTCAATACCGGGCTCAAAAAGACGATACACGGCAAGACCGGTTCCGCCTTTGGAAACATTGTGCACTTTGGTCAACACCTCAATGCGGGGGGGCTTTGTATCAATAATGACATTTTGTTCCTCAAAAGCCCTGTTTCCACGTTTCCAGCCGTTCCAGGAATGGTCCCAGGCCTCCACTGTTATGACGGCATTTCCATCCACCATACCGTATTTCCAGGACTCCACCGGCACGGTGAAGGTTTCTGTGTGTTCACCGGCGGCCATCAAAAGGGATTTATACCCCATAAAGGGATATTTTTTATCCAGAAGCACCTTTTTTTTGTCCCCCTGGGCAATGATGATTTTCACCTGTTTAAGTCCAGTGCCCCGATCGGTGATGGTGGCAGATATTTCATAGGACCGCTTTAAATAGGGGGAAGGCAAGGCCATGGATATATCTGGATCTTTTTGCTCAAATTCATTGAAAAGCAGCCAGCCACCGGGCAAAACCACAAAGAGAACAAATATAAAAAAAAGGAATTTCCTCATTAATAGAGCCTATTTTTTCAGTAAGTTAGCATTAAAACAAAAAAACTTGAATAAAATAGCAGCTCTGGCACAAGTTATCAAGGTCTTTTCCATTGTTGACTTTTCCCACCCGGAAATATAGATTTTAAAAAGTTAAACTCCACTTGATAATGATTTTTTATATTGTCATACATCCAGGCAATATGCCTGATCCACCACTTTAATTCTCCGAACATCATGGTGACACCCCCAATGAATCATTTTTTGCAAAATTTAAGTTTCCCCAAAAAACATTCTTTTTTTCTCATTGCCGGCCCCTGTGTCATTGAAGATTATGACACCACCTGCCAGGTGGCCCAAAGCCTGGCAGAAATCACCCACAGACTTAAAATCCCCTTTATTTTCAAGGCATCCTTTGACAAGGCCAATAGAACCGCCTTTGATGCGTTCCGGGGTCCCGGCATGGATGAAGGACTTGAAATTCTCAACAAAATCAAACAAAAATTCAACCTGAAGGTGATCTCAGATATTCACCTTCCTGACCAGGCACAAAAAGCGGCTGAAATTCTTGATTTTATACAAATTCCAGCCTTTTTGTGCCGTCAGACAGACCTCATTTTGGCCGCTGCCCGCACAGGCAGACCGGTGAACATTAAAAAAGGACAGTTTCTTGCTCCCTGGGACTGCAAAAATATCATAGAGAAAGCCAAATCCGCCGGATGCCGACAGGTGAGCATCACCGAACGGGGCACAAGTTTTGGGTACAATAACCTGGTGGTGGATTTCCGGGGCATTGAGATCATCCAGGCCATGGAGGTCCCTGTGATTTTTGATGCCACCCACAGTGTCCAGCTGCCCGGTGGCAAGGGAACAGCATCCGCCGGAGAGAGAAAATTTGCCCCCACCCTGGCCCGGGCAGCCATGGCCGCCGGGGCTGACGGCCTGTTCATTGAAACCCATCCCAATCCAGACAAAGCCTTGTGTGACGGCCCCAATTCCATCCCCCTCCAGGAGATGGAAGCGCTTTTGACATCCCTTATTAAAATCAAGGCGGCCCTGTGATGATGCCCACCGATAAAATGGCAGACATTCAACTGCTGCTGCTGGATGTGGATGGGGTATTGACCGACGGCAGTGTTATTTACGCAGACACAGGCGCTGAAATTAAAACCTTTAATGTCAGGGATGGATTGGGCCTGCGCCTTTTAATGAAGGCAGGGGTTCAGGTGGGTATCATCACCGGCAGACAGTCCAGGGCCCTTGACATGCGCTGCCGGGACCTGGGCATTGATCTTGTTTTCCAGGGAGTTAAAGACAAACTAAGGGTATTTAATACCATCCTTGCCAAGACAAAGATTTCAGCCGGACTCACCGCCTTCATGGGGGATGATCTGCCAGACCTTTCTGTTTATAATGCTGTGGGGCTTTTTCTCACGGTCAGCGATGCGCCCTTTGACCTCCTGTCCCGGGCCCATGGCATCACCACCGCCGGGGGGGGGCATGGCGCTGTGCGGGAGGTGTGTGAAGAAATCCTCAAGGCAAAGGGATTATGGGAAAAAACCGTGCAGGGATTTTTGACATGACATCGGGGCTCAAGGGAAGAAACAGACTTCTTTTTATCCTGGCCATTGCCATGGGCTGTGTGGTGGCGGCTCTTTTCTCCATCTATTTTGTCAACCGCATCACATCGAAAGAGCCCGTGGCAAAAAATATAACCATTGACTCCAAGACCTTGGTTGCCCTTGGTGCCATGCGCCAGACATCCACCCGAAACGGCATTAAAGAGTGGACCCTGGATGCCGAGTCTGCCCGCATCTTAAAAGAAAAAAACCTGGCAGTACTGGAGGACGTTTCTGTCTTTTTTTTCCTCACCAACGGTGAAAAAATTCACCTGACATCCAGATCCGGAACCATTGATACAAAGCAGCATGACATAAGCCTGTCCGACACGGTGGTGGTGCGGCACCTTGACCAGATTCTGGAAACTGACCGGTTGCAATATGAAAAGAAAAGACATATAATATATTCAATAACTCCGGTAACCATAACAACTCCCCGGGCAAAGCTCACAGCAGACCGATTAACCATGGATCTGAATGAAAATGTGGTGCAGCTTAAGGGTAATTTTGAAGGATTTTTTTAATGGGAGATGGCCAGACGGACGAGTGGTCCCACCCCGCACGCACACAGGGGAAAAATTTAAAAATATATCCCCGAAGCGAAAAACAATCCCATAAAAAGGCATGATTTGAAAAAAATATTTTTAACAACACTGGCTTTGACCTGGCTTTTGCCCAGCCTCATCTTTCCAGCCCGGATCACGGCAGCTGAAAAAACAGACCGGGTTCCCACAGAAAAAGTACACATCACCTCAGACACCATGACCTTTGATGATAAAAAATCCCAGGTGGCGTTCTCCGGTAATGTGGTGGCCACAAGGCTGGATGCCACCATACATGCAGATCACATCAAAGTAATGCTCTATTCCCAGGCAGAAAAAAAAAACCAAAGCACAAAAAAAGACGATCGACAACCCGATGACAATGTTAAAGAGCTTATTGCCTGGGGGAATGTCAAGGTAAACCAGAAAGATGCCACAGCAACGGCAGACAAAGCCGTATACAACACCGTCCAGAAAACCATCGTACTCACAGGGAAAGCCCCCACTGTGCTGTCAGGGGAAAATTATGTCACAGGAAAAAAAATAACCCTGTTCCAAGACTCCCGGCGGGTGGTGGTGGAGGGAGGCCCTGCCCGGCGGGTGGAGGCCTTTTTTGATTCCAGTGCACCCACACCGGAAACAAATTAATCATGCCGGAATTAACACTCCAACATCTGATAAAAATTTACAACGGCAGAACCGTTGTAAAAGACGTAAATATCTGTGTAAAACATGGAGAAGTAACAGGTTTGCTCGGTCCCAACGGTGCCGGAAAAACCACCACCTTTTATATGGCCGTGGGTTTGATAAAACCAGATGAAGGCAAGGTTTTCCTTGACCGGGAGGAAATTACAGACTATCCAATGTATATGAGAGCAAGAAACGGCATTGGTTATCTTCCCCAGGAAGCATCCATTTTCAGGAAACTCACCGTTCGGCAAAATATCAGTGCTGTGCTGGAGGTGTTACCGGATCCGCCCGCAGATATTGCAGGCAAAACCGATGCCCTCATGAAAGAACTGGGTATTTTCAACCTTGCCCGTCAAAAAGCAAGTGTCCTTTCCGGCGGAGAACGAAGAAGACTTGAAATTGCCAGGGTCCTTTCCACGGATCCCCTTTTTATATTGTTAGATGAACCCTTTGCAGGTATTGATCCCCTTGCTGTGGCAGATATCCAGAAGATCATTGTTCAGCTGACAAAAAAAGGTATCGGCGTATTAATTTCTGATCACAATGTGCGGGAGACACTGTGTGTGTGCAATACCGCATACATCATGAACGAGGGAACTGTGATAGAATCGGGCACTCCCGAAAAAATCACATCAAGCAAGTTGGCACGTAAAATCTATCTGGGAGATGACTTTAAACTCTGATATGGTACTTGGACTTCAACAAAATTTAACTTTGACCCAACAGTTGGTGATGACCCCCCAGTTGCAGCAGGCCATCAAACTGCTCCAGCTGTCCCGCCTGGAACTTGCCGGAATGATACAACAGGAAATGGAAGAAAATCCTGCCCTGGAAGAAGCAGTGGAGGATACTCCGGAAGAAAACCGGCAGGTGGAAAAAGAGGACCCTGCCCCAGCCACGGAAGAGGCGGTTAAAGAGGTTACCATAGATGAAAAGGTCCGGGACGACATTGACTGGGAAAGTTATATCAATGAGTATAACTCCACCGGTCGGGTTCACACGGAAAGAGATCATCAGGAGGCCCCCAACTACGAAGCATTCACCAGCCAGAAAACCACACTGGAAGCACACCTGCAGTGGCAGTTGCTCATGAACAGCCCCTCTGAAACAGAGGAACAGATTGGCAGTTTGATCATCGGCAATCTCAATATTGACGGTTATCTCAGGGCATCCATTGAAGAAATTGCCGAATCCGGAAAATTTGAACCGGACGTTGTGGAAACGGTTCTTGCAACCATGCAGACCTTTGATCCCCCCGGTGTGTGTGCAAGGGATCTTAAAGAGGCTTTACTCATCCAGGTCAAACGGCTGGGCATTGACAATCCCATCCTTGAAAGAATCATCTCAGAGCACATTAAAAACCTTGAAAATAAAAATTATAAAAAAATAGCAAGTTCCCTGAACATCTCCATTGAAAATGTAATTGCCTGCGTCAATGTAATTAAATATCTGGAGCCCAAACCTGGTCGTAAATTCTCCTCGGAGGAACCCCACTATATTCTGCCGGACATTTATGTGTACAAGGATGAAGATGATTATAAGGTTGTCATGAATGACGACGGCCTTCCCAAGCTTAAGATCAACCGTTATTATAAGGAATCCATCTCCAACGGTACGGAAATACCCAAGGATGCCAAGGCATATCTCCATGAAAAAATGCAAGCTGCCTCCTGGTTGATCAAAAGCATTCACCAGCGACAAAAAACCATCTATGCAGTGATGGAAAGCATCATCAAGTTTCAACGGGATTTCTTTGACCACGGCGTTGCCCACTTAAAGCCCATGATACTCAAAGACGTTGCAGAAGACATTGAAATGCACGAATCCACCATCAGCCGGGTGACCACCAATAAATATGCTTACACCCCCCAGGGAATGTTTGAACTGAAATATTTTTTCAACAGCTCCATTAAACGCACCAATGGCGATGCCATGGCCTCGGAAAGTGTCAAGGAAAAGATCAAAGACCTTGTGGCCAAAGAGGACCCAAAGCGTCCCTTGAGTGATAAAAAACTGGCAGCATTACTGAAAGAGGACAATATAACCATTGCCAGAAGAACCGTGGCAAAGTACAGGGAGATGCTCTACATTCTCCCTTCCAGCAAACGAAAACAATTTTAGGGAGGTAACACTATGAACACAGCCGTAACTTTCAAACGAATTGATCCTTCCGATGCGTTAAAGTCCTATGTTCAGAAAAAAATGGATCGCCTTGACAAAATGCTGGAAAACCCTGCAGAGGCAAGTGTGGTTCTTTCCGTGGAAAAAATCAGACATATTGCTGAAATCACCCTGATTTGTGACAAAATGAAACTTCATGCCAGGGAATCATCCGAAAACATGTACTCTTCCATTGACCTACTTGTGGATAAACTAAAGGCACAAATCAAAAAGAACAAAGAAAAAAGTCGACGTCACATGTCCGGCAATAAACAAAGCATCAAAGATGAAGACCTTGCCTTTGTGAGCCCGGCCATACCGGATCCCCAAAGCCCCGGCCCCGCACCGGAGGGTACCCCGGGTCCCGAAGTGGTGCTGGAATCCATCAATGTAAAACCCATGGATGTGGATGATGCTGTGACCCAGCTCACGGCAGGGGATGATGATTTCTTTGTTTTCAGCAATGCCCGGACAGAGCGCGTCAATGTCCTTTATCGACGCAATGATGGCAACCTGGGTCTTATACAGCCCCACAACTAACATTTTATATACTTCAGGTGTAACCCTACATGAAAATATCAGAGATTCTTCACAGATCTGCCATTATTGCAGATCTGAAATCCAATGACAAAAAAGGCGTACTGGAGGAACTCGCAGCCGCAGTGTCCGACATGGCGGAGACCGACAGCCAGCAGATCTTAAAGGTTTTGCTGGAACGGGAACAGCTCGGCAGCACGGGAATTGGAGGAGGCATTGGAATTCCCCACGGGAAACTCAATGCCATCAACTCCATTGTGGTGGGTTTTGGGCTCAGCCGTGGCGGCGTGGATTTTGACTCCCTGGACAACAAGCCGGTTCACATCTTTTTTTTGTTGATCACGCCGGAAAATTCCACCGGAAGCCACCTGAAGGTGCTGGCCCAGATTTCACGTCTGCTCAAACAGAGTGATTTCAAGGACCGTTTAATGAAAGCTGAAACTGTGGATGACATTGTCCAGATCATCCACGATGTGGATGATGAATTTTAAGCTAAATTGCATAAAAGCCGGAAAAACATCTTAATATGGTGTTTTTTTCGGTTTGCTTTAGTCCGGTTTTAACACAGGGCCTTAAAAACGCATTGCATGGGCTTTGATCGTCAGTCATCCATCCTCCGGGAGATCGTGCGTGAAAAATATAAAATTATTCATCATAACCGGCCTGTCCGGTTCTGGAAAAAGTACGGTCATGGCGGCACTGGAAGACGCAGAGTTCTATTGCGTTGACAACATGCCCATGGCGCTTTTGCCAAAATTTCTTGAACTGCCCATTCAAAACACCCCTGGAATCAAAGGATTTGCCTTTGTCATGGATATGAGGGCCAAAGATTTTCTCTCCCATTACACCGGCACCATGGAGGAACTCCGGAAAAACGGATTTAAACCGGAAACCATATTTCTTGAGGCAGACGAAGACGTACTGGTGAATCGATACAGCCAGACCCGGCGACACCATCCCGTGGACCACCACAAAACCCTCATCGCCAGCATCCGCTCCGAAAAAAAAGAGATGCTTGCCATAAGAAGTACTGCCGACATCATCATTGACACCTCCACCCTGAACGTCCATGAACTCAAGGCAAAAATAACGGCCCTTGCCCATAAGGAAGCCTCCGTGCAATCACAGATAAAAATCAATATTTTATCCTTTGGTTTTAAATACGGTCTCCCCAGGGAAGCAGATCTGGTGATGGACATGCGGTTTTTAAAAAATCCCTATTTTGTTCCTGAGCTCAAGGATCTGGATGGAGAAACCCATGGCGTGAAAAATTTTGTTCTAACCACAGAGGAAGCTGTTACGTTCTTTGAAAAATGCCGCAGCCTTCTTGATTTTCTCATCCCGTTGTATGAAAAGGAAGGAAAGGCATACCTGACCATTGCCATTGGATGTACCGGAGGAAGGCATCGCAGCGTTGCCATTGCCAGAAAACTGTTTGAATATCTGAACCGTAAAAAAAATAATATTGCCATCACACACAGAGACATCAACAGGGATATAATGAAAAAATGACAGGAATTCTTGTGATAACCCATGCACAATTAGGGCAATCCCTCATAGACACCCTTGAATTTATCATGGACATGAAATATGAAAATCTTGCCGCTGTATCCATTGATATCAAGGAAAATCCAGATACACTCCTGAAAAAAATAAAAAATGCCATTAAAAAGGTAAGACATGGCCAGGGGGTAATCATTTTTACGGATATGTTCGGCGGCACCCCTTCTAATCTGAGTTATTCCTTTTTGGAGGAAGACAAGGTTGAGGTGATGAGCGGGGTGAACCTGCCCATTTTAATGAAGGCCATGGAGATCAGGGAAAAAGCCCCGTTAAAAGAGACCGTCCAGAATCTTGTGGAATACGGTAAGCGAAGCATTTCCCAGGCCAGTGCCATCCTGAAGGGTGAAGAAAACAGACAACAATAAGCATTGATGGGCTTGAAAGAAAGTTGAGTTGAAAAGGAGTAAGTAAGAAATGAGCAGAAAAGCGTTGATTGCCGGAAACTGGAAAATGTTTAAAACTGGCTCACAGGCTGTGGCCACTGCCAAAAAACTGGCACAGCTGGTGGAAAATATGGATGACAGGGATATAATGATCGCCCCCACCCTGCTTTCTTTGCCCCTGGTCAGCCAGAACCTTGAGGGAACCCCGGTAAAAACCGGCGCACAAAATCTGTTCCATGAAAAGGAAGGGGCCTTCACAGGAGAAGTGTCTGCAGAGATGATCAAAGCTGCCGGTGCAGACTATGTCATCATTGGCCATTCAGAACGGCGTCAATACTTTCATGAAACAGACAACGGCATCAGCAAAAAAATCAAGGCCGCTTTTGACGCCCGTTTGACCCCCATTTTGTGCATTGGGGAAACCCATGAAGAAAAAAAAGAAGAAAAGACTTTTTATGTGCTTGACAAACAGATTCGAAATGGGTTAAAAGGGTTTCGTTCTGCTGATGAGTTGAGCGGACTTGTCATTGCCTACGAGCCTGTATGGGCCATAGGAACAGGCAATGTGGCAACGCCGGAAGATGTTGAAACAACCCATCAATATGTGCGATCTTTGATAATGGAAATTTTTGGAAAAGACCTTGCAAATGCCACCAGGATACTATATGGTGGTTCGGTCAAGCCGGACAACGTTTCTGTTTTAATGTCCATGCAAAACATTGACGGCGCTCTGGTTGGCGGAGCAAGTCTTGATGCTGACACTTTTATTAAGATAATTAAATTTGATTGATATAATATGACAACTGTAATTCTCTCAATCCATGTAATTGCCAGCGTTCTTTTGGTTCTCATTGTTCTTTTACAAACCGGTAAAGGTGCAGATATGGGGGCATCCTTTGGGGGCGGTTCCAGTCAGACACTGTTTGGAAGTTCCGGGCCGGCAACCATCTTGGGAAAAATAACCACTGCAGTTGCTGTAATTTTTATGCTGACATCCTTGACACTTGCCTACACAGCGGGTCATCGGGCAGATAAAACAATCATGTCAAATGTATCAGCACCCGCACAGACAGAAGCACCTGCTCAGACAGACAGTAATTAAAGGGATTATGCCGAAGTGGTGGAATAGGTAGACACGCACGCTTGAGGGGCGTGTGGGGCGACCCGTGGGAGTTCAAGTCTCCCCTTCGGCACCATATATTAAAAAGCCGCATACATTGATTGTATGCGGCTTTTTTTATTTGATTCACCTTTAAAAAAACATGGCCGGAGTATTCCGCCGCCCACAGTAGCCATATACTGATTTTCACCTTGATTTATACCTTTTTATGATTATAATTACTCAATTATGACTTCAATATATGAAAACACACCCGATCCCCAAAAAATAGAAAAAGAGCTTGGTGAATTTTTAAACAAAAAATTCGGTGGAAAAGTCAAAGTACTTTCTCCGTCCATGCTTCCCCAGGAAGACAAAACCGCTGCCGGTGCCGGTAAATTTAATACAAAAAAGGTGCTTGGCTTCAACCTCACCCCATGGGAATTGATCTCTTACCTGGATCAATATGTGGTGCGCCAAAAACAGGCCAAATCCATCCTTGCCACCAAAATATGCACCCACTTCAACCGAATCCGTCACCTCAATGAACACCCCGACTCCAGTGGCAGCATCACTGGAAATATCAAGGCAAATATTCTTATGCTGGGCCCCACCGGGGTGGGCAAGACCTATCTTGTAAAACTCATTGCCAAAAAAATCGGCGTGCCCTTTGTCAAGGGAGATGCCACCAAATTTTCTGAAACCGGTTATGTGGGCGGTGATGTGGAAGATCTCATCCGGGATCTTGTAAAAGAGGCCGATGATGACATTGAACTTGCCCAGTACGGCATCGTTTACATAGATGAAATTGATAAAATTGCTGCCACCCCCAATCTTCACGGTGCAGACGTTTCCCGGGCAGGGGTGCAGCGGGCGTTGCTCAAACCCATGGAGGAAACCGAAGTCAACCTCAAGGTTCCCCACGATCCCGTATCCATGATGCAGGAGCTGGACAGCTTCCAGAAAACCGGTAAACGAAGCAAAAAAAGTGTTAACACTGCCAATATTCTTTTCATTGTCAGCGGTGCTTTTTCCGGCCTGTCTGAAATTGTTCAAAAACGCATCACCCGCCAATCCATTGGTTTTGGCGCCAGCCTTCCCCGGGAAACCCCGGACAATGAACTCCTTGGAAAACTTAAAACAGAAGATCTGCTCAAATTCGGTTTTGAATCTGAATTCATTGGAAGATTGCCGGTGCGTTCAGTGCTGGACCCCCTGACCCAGGCGGATCTTTTTGCCATCTTGAGAATGCCCAACAACCCCGTCATACTGGGTAAACGACTGGACTTTGCCGCCTATGGCATAGAAGCGGTTTTCACTGAAGCTGCCCTGGAAGAATTTGCCGCCCTGGCATTTAAGGAGAACACCGGTGCAAGGGGGCTTGTCAGTGTCATTGAAGATGCTTTGATTCCATTTGAAGAAGCCCTGCCCTCCACCGGTATTCATCGTTTCACCATTACACCGGAGGTCATTTGTGCACCGGAAAAATCCCTTGGAAAACTGCTTTCCGGAAACCACGAAGAAACCTTTGCCCTGCTCCATGATGAGGCTCTGAAACAAACAAAAGCGTTTATACAAAAATATGTTGTTAAAAATAAAGACAATTTGAACCGCGCCCACGGCATGGAGCTTTCCTCCCGCACAAGTGAGCTCGTTGCAGAATATTTTTGCCGACACATCACCGAACTTGGAACAGCCGTTGAAAAGATAAAGACCCATTACGACAGTGTTAAACAAATGGAGCTGGATTTCTTTAAACAACATGAACTGAATCTGGTTTTTGAAGAAGACGCCATTGACTTTATCATGGAACAGTTCATTATACATGGGGTCACATCACAAGAGATCATGGATAAAATTTACGATGATTTTTACGATGGACTCAGCCTTATTTGTCAGAAATCTGAAAAAAACAGGTTTTACATTTCCAGACAGGCATTACTGGAACATGAAACCTTTCTGGAAAACCTCATTAAAAAAGAGATATCATCATGATTGGAATTTCAAAGCTGTACTGTGCCACTGTGGAACCTTCGGATACCCTTCGTTACTCCCGTCACTCGGGTCAGCTGCCCTCCCATCTGCTTCAGTTTTCTGCAGATAAAAAACCGGTGGTGGTGTGGAACATGACCCGGCGCTGTAATTTAAGGTGTGTACATTGCTATGCACAATCCGAGGACATCTCCTATGATAATGAATTAAACCACGAGCAAAGCCTTAAGATGATTGATGATCTGGCAGACTTTGGTGTGCCGGTGATTCTGTTTTCAGGTGGAGAACCCCTGGTGCATCCACGCCTTGCCGAGTATGCCGAGTATGCCGTTAAAAAAGGTATGAGAGCTGTTATTTCCACCAACGGTACCCTTATCACCGCAGAAAAGGCAAAGATTTTAAAAGAGATCGGGCTATCCTATGTGGGCATCAGTCTGGATGGACTGGAAGAGACCCATGACAAATTCAGGGGACTTAAAGGTTCTTTTAAAAAAGCCATGCAGGGTATTAAAAATTGCCAGGAAGCAGGCATCAAAGTGGGCCTTCGCTTTACCATTAACAAACGAAACGTCCATGAAATCCCCGGCATTTTTGATCTGCTTGAAAAATTGGAAATTCCCCGGGCCTGTTTTTATCACCTGGTCTATTCCGGCCGGGGCTCGGACATTGCAAAGGAAGATCTCAATCACCAGGAGACCCGGGAAACCCTGGATCTGATCATGGAAAGAACCCGGGATCTCCATGATCGAAATAAACCCAAAGAGATCCTCACCGTGGACAACCATGCCGATGGCCCCTACCTCTACATGAAATTGCTGGAAGAAGATCCGGAGCGGGCTGCTGAAGTACTGGAACTGTTGCAGATGAATGAGGGAAATAATTCCGGCCGAGGATTTGGATGCGTCAGCTGGGACGGAGAAGTACACCCCGATCAATTCTGGCGGGAAAAAAGCCTTGGCAACATCAAGGACCGACCCTTTTCCGAGATCTGGACCGATACCACCAATGAATTTCTCATGAAAATGAAGGATAAGAAAAGCCATGTGGGGGGCCGGTGCAAAGAGTGTCGATGGCTTTCCGTGTGTGCCGGTAATTTCAGGGCCCGGGCTGAATCCATCAAGGGTGATCCCTGGGATGAAGATCCTGCCTGTTACCTCACAGATGAAGAGATCAAAAAAACGGATAATGATACAAATAAGGAGGGATGATCATGTTGTTTCCTGAATACCGGCCCAGAAGATTAAGGGAAAAAGAATCCTTTCGAAGAATGATCCGGGAAACGGCCCTTTCCGTGGATGATTTTATTTTGCCCCTGTTTGCCGTTGAAGGCAAGGGAATCAAAAAACCCATTGAGCCCCTGCCGGGTCAGTTTCATCTCTCCTGCGACAACCTGGTAAAGGTGGTTAAGGAAGCTGCGGACCTCAACATTCCTGCGGTGATGCTCTTTGGCCTTCCCGGCAAAAAAGATCCCCTGGGCACCCAGGCCTATGCCGCGGACGGCATTGTTCAAAAGGCCATCAAAACCGTAAAGGATGCCCTGCCGGACATGACCGTATTAACGGATGTGTGTCTATGTCAATACACCGACCATGGCCATTGCGGCATGGTGGACAAGGGTACTGTGGACAATGATGCCACCCTGGATCTGTTGGCCAGAACCGCGTTGTCCCATGTAAAAGCCGGGGCCGACATGGTGGCCCCTTCGGATATGATGGACGGCCGCATTGCTGAAATCAGGGGAACCCTGGATGATGAAGGGTATTCCCACATTCCCATCATGTCCTATGCCGTGAAATACGCATCCTCCTTTTACGGTCCCTTTAGGAGTGCTGCTGACTCCACCCCCCAGTTCGGGGACAGAAGAAGTTATCAGATGGACCCTGCCAATGCCCTGGAAGCGGTGCGTGAAGCCACCATGGATGTGGAGGAAGGGGCTGATATCATCATGGTCAAACCTGCCCTGCCCTACCTTGATATCCTTGCACGGTTAAAACAGGAAATTGATCTTCCCCTGGCAGCCTACAATGTCAGTGGTGAATATGCCATGATCAAAGCCGCTGAAATGATGGGCTGGGTGGATGGCATCAAGGTGATCATGGAGACGCTTCTCTCCATTAAACGAGCCGGAGCCGACACCATTTTAACCTATGCTGCCATGGAAGCAGCCCGGGAGCTTGATAAATAAATGCCTTCTGGCCCCGATTTGTTCACAACAAAGCATAAATATCCGTATTTCATATAACCGCCACGGGCGGACCGTATTCTGATCCGGTTCCGCCCACAACAAAGCTTGAAATACACCTCTGATCTGCGGAGTATTTCATATAAGCGGGCATGTCCTGTCGGACACAACAAATATAGGGTCGTAGACGCGGAGCCAAATGGTATTATACCGCCGCCCCCCGACGGGCAATGGGCCCGGACCGGAACTGTAGACAGCTCAATTGTCCGTTTCCTATTGCCCGTCGGGGGGCGGCTCTGCCGAGGTTACCCAAAAGTTTTATTTTCTAATAAAAAAAATAAATTAAACAGGCCCAGGCAATTCAATGCCTGAAGGACTTGGAGGGAATACATATGAATCCAGACCATCCCCACGGTGGGGCTCATCCCCATGGAGGGCATCCCGGAGGCAATGGCAGTAAAAATGCCATTCGTTTGGTTGCCTGGGAGACCACAAGGCGCTGCAACCTTTCCTGCATCCATTGCCGGGCAGCAGCAGAAGACCATGCCTACGACAATGAGCTGAACACAAAAGCTGCCTTTACACTCATGGACCAGATCCGGGAAACCGGCCGGCCCATTATTATCCTCACCGGTGGAGAGCCCCTGCTCCGGGAGGATATCTTTGACATTGCCGCCTATGGCACAAAGATCGGGTTGCGCATGGTCATGGCGCCCAACGGCACATTGATCACCGCAGACAATGCCAGAAAAATGAAGGAATCCGGCATTAAACGCATCAGCATCAGCCTTGACGGCTCCACCGAGGAAGGCCATGACAATTTCAGGGGGGTCAAGGGCGCTTTTAAGGGCGCACTCCAGGGCATTGAGCATGCCAAATCCGTGGGACTGGAATTTCAGATCAACACCACCATCACCAAAACCAATCTGAAAGAAATCCCCAAAATCTTATCCCTGGCCGAATCCCTGGGGGCCGTGGCCCATCATATTTTTCTTTTGGTGCCAACGGGCCGGGGCAAGTACATCGTGGACCAGGAAATTGATGCCAGGGAGTATGAAAAGACCCTGAACTGGTTCTATGACCAGCGGGATAAAACCCCGTTGCAGTTAAAGGCCACCTGTGCTCCTCACTACTACCGGATTCTCCGTCAACGGGCCAAAGAAGAGGGCAAAAAAGTCACCTTTGAGTCCCACGGACTGGATGCCGTCACCCGGGGATGCCTTGCCGGCACCGGGTTTTGTTTCATCAGCCACACCGGTGAGGTGCAAACCTGCGGCTTTCTGGATGTACTTTGTGGAGACATCACAAAAAACACCTTTAAAGAGGTGTGGGAAAATTCCGAAGTATTTAACAAATTAAGGGAATTTGACAACCTGGACGGGAAATGCGGCATCTGCGAATATCGAAAGGTGTGCGGCGGATGCAGGGCCAGGGCCTTTGAAGCCACAGGCGATTATCTTGCAGAGGAACCCCTTTGCACCTATCAGCCTCCAGCTAAAAAAAGCTGATAACAGCTACTCAATCCTCAAATTTGAATTAAAAAACCGAAAATGCCCATGGGCATTTTTCGGTTTTTTAATGAAATCAGAATAAGGTCTCTGCCCATGGCAGTTATATCAGGGGAGGTCAACGGCGTTCAAGGTTAAGGTAATGGGACGATTGTCATCTCCATCCTCACTAAAGGCAATGGGACACGGTTTTCGATAATGATCTTCTCCCGGCCCTGCCGCAAGCCACTCCTCCCTGAGGTCCTTGACCACTTGAAAAGCCGTTGAATCAAGCTCCACAACACGCTTTTCCATGACCAGGGCCAACTTCCCCTTGCGCTCTTCCAGATGCATCAACCTGGCAATGGGAACGCCCAGGGGTTCCCAGGTGGACATGTCATGTTCCAGATTACGGATCACAGCCATCTGTCCGGTGGCCCCGTTGGCAATGAGACCAAAGGCAGTGAGCCCCAGATTATAAGTATAATTACAGTCAAACCGGGTGGGATTGCTTCCCCGGCCGTCATATCCGTAAAAATGATTCTGGGTTTTAAAGTTTGGAACTGATTTTTGATAAATTGTTTCAACAACACCGGGAATCTTTCCATCCGGTGAGAGCAAGCCGGCATCCTCCAGGGCAAGTTTCAATGTCTTCATGGAAATAATGGTGTGTTTCACCAACAAATGTGCTGTCCCACCATAATTTTTAAACAGCACCTCACCATACACATGGGCATCCAGACCCGCATCTGCCATAAACCTGCGGTAAACCAAAGGATCAATCCCCACCTTGTATGTCCCTTTTTCTTTAAGAATGTCCAGGTAGTCCTTCACCATATCCATGATGATTTTTTCTGTTTTCACCTGGGAAAACTGGAAATTGCCATGGGTATCCCGTTCCACCAGAAGCCCTTCCTGGAAAAAAGTGGGAAGATCGTTGAACAACTCATCATCCCTGGCATTCCAGATGGGGGACGCATCCTTGTCACTGATACCCCGGGACAGTCGCCTGAGATAATCGAGCTTGGCATCCAGGCTGGGAAAGGCGGCATGGAAATCAACATCATGGATATGGTTGTAATCACCAATAATGGTGTTCAGTTTGATAATAAAAATCTGAATTTCATTGATGAACTCCAGCACCCCTTCGGGAATAATCATCACCCCGTAATTTTTTCCATGGGCTGCCCGGCGTACGATCACATCACAGATAAGGCGTGACAGATGTCGCAGGGTAATACCATAGGCGGTGTAGTCCACAGTGCCTGCATTTTCCGCTGCCTTGATCCGTTCCTGATCCACATAATCGGCAAGGTCTTCTCCAATAAGGGTGATGTTGGCATGGGTCTGCAATGCCGATTCCAGGGCCAGGTGGCTTGCCACCCGCCCCATGACTTTACAGACATGCCAGTATTTAAGATCTGAACCGGCATCGGTGCAAAGATTACTGATATTCTGGGAAAAGGCCCGGGCTGCGCTGTGAAATCCAAAGGAAATGGCGCACAAAGTTTCTCCAGATTCCGCTGTTACCTGGATATCCCCATCAATGGTTTTGGGAATTCCCAGCACCTGAATGCCGTCGGCCTTAAGCTCCTGGGCCATGAAAGCGGCATTGGTGTTGGAATCATCCCCCCCCACAATGATCAGGGCATCCAGTCCCAGTTTTTTACAGGCTTGCCGGGAAAGCTTCATTTTTTCAGGGGAATCAATTTTACTTCTGCCGGTTTTGATCATGGTAAAGCCCCCCATATTTCGATGGGTATCCACAAGATCAGCCGTGATTTCAACATATCTATTTTCAAGGATACCGTCGGGTCCCAAAATAAATCCAAACACCTTTGAATGGGGATTGGCTTTTTTTGCGGCATCAAAAACACCGGCAATGGCATTGTGCCCCCCCGGTGCTGGTCCCCCTGAAAATACAATTCCAATATGGCGTTTTTTCCCATACAGGGTGTTGTGGGGATCATCTGGAGAGTCTGGGCCCTGCACCAGCTTCTGAACATGATTGTCTATGATGTCCGGCAATTCTTTCAAGGCCTCTTTGTTCAGGGAAAATTGATATTGCTCCTGGGGTTCCAGAGCAATGGACCGGCCGTTGAATACCTTGCAGGATCGTGGCTTATAGGATCGTCGGCTCTCCGTTTCTTTGCTGACATCTGCAATGACACGGGCAATTTCAGGCCGGTTCAAAAAAAGATCAAGGTCATTTTTTTTCATATGGGTCATGGAAAAATATCTCTTAATTGTATGAAAAATAAGGTGTTAGGGTTAAATATCCGGTTAAACATTTTCAACCGGTTACAAAATCTGTTTTAAAAAAAGTTTGGTACGGTCATGGCTGGGATTGGTAAAAAAGTGTTCCGGAGTTCCTTCTTCCACAATTTTACCGGCATCCATGAAGATAACACGATCGGCCACTTCCCTTGCAAATCCCATTTCATGGGTGACCACCGCCATGGTCATACCTTCCTTTGCAAGGGTTTTCATTACCTCCAATACCTCCCCGATCATCTCCGGGTCCAGGGCCGATGTGGGTTCATCAAAGAGCATGGCCTTGGGATTCATGGCCAGGGCCCTGGCAATGGCCACCCGCTGCTGCTGACCGCCGGACAGCTGATCTGGATAGACATTTTTCTTATCGGCAATGCCCACCTTGTCCAAAAGGGCCATGGTGATCTCTTCTGCTTCTTTTGAAGAGCGTTTTCGTACCACATTCTGGGCAAGATTAACATTATTTTTCACTGTTTTATGGGGAAACAGATTAAAGGACTGGAACACCATGCCCACTTCTGCCCGGACTTTATTAATGTCGGTCTTGGGATGGAGAATATCCACGCCATCAATGAGAATCTTACCTTTATCTGCTGTTTCCAGACGATTCAGGCATCGCAGAAAAGTACTTTTCCCTGATCCAGACGGCCCAATGACCACCACCACCTCTCCCCGGGCAATATTTTCAGAAACATCCACAAGGGCATCCACCCGGTGGGGAACCATAAACGTTTTTGATATATTTTTAACGTTGATCATGAATGGATCATCCTTTTCTCAAGATATTGTAACAGCATGGAAAGGGCAAAGGTCAATACAAGATAGAGTATGGCACAGACAAACCACAATTCAAAGGGCTGAAGACTTGTGGTAACCACCTCCCTTGTTGCCTTTGTCAATTCCCGGATGGCAATGATACCCAACAGGGATGAATCCTTGATAAGACTGATGAACTGACCCGCCAGGGGGGGAATAATTCTGATAAATGCCTGGGGAAGAATCACATGATACATACTCTGGGTATAGGTCATGCCAAGACTTCGGGAAGCTTCTGTCTGACCTTTATGGATGGACTGGATACCGGAACGAACAATTTCTGCCACATAGGCACCGGTAAAAGTGGCAAGGGATGCCACACCAAACCACAATGGCGGAATCTGGGACACACCATACTGGGCCAGCATGGTATTGACAAGGGTTCCCAGCACAAAATACCAGATAAAAATCTGAACCAGAAGCGGGGAACCACGCACCAGTTCTATGTAGGTGATGGAAAGCCATTTAAATGCCGGATTGGATGATATTCTGGCAAGTCCGGCCCCCAGTCCCAGAAAAATACCAAAAATAATGGCAATAAAACTGACTTTGAGGGTAAGCCACAGCCCCTGGAGTAAAATCCCCATGCGCCATTCACGGTAACTGCCCAATACATCGCCCTCAAACACAGTATCCCCTTCATAAAGTCTGACATCTTTGGAGGGATAGGCATAGTCAACACTGTCACCGTCATCACTGTTAATCCGAATGATGGTTCCATCGGTTGTTTCTTCAATGGCCTCAACAGAGCCTGCCACATCTGTCCGCACCTCTATCTCTTCATTGAAAAAAAAATACTGGGGCACACGGTACCACCGCCAGGTATAATCAATTTTAAGCGTACAGTAGTAAAGACTGCCAAGGCAGGTGAATATAACTAAAAAAAACACAACGACCCACATGTAGTAGGATCTTTTCTGTTGTTTTTGAAGTAAAGAGGAAGTGGATTCCATATGAGTCAAAACTCCCTTTATAAACCCAAATTTCAAAGCAGTTACCTTTGCATGGCATCATTGTTTGCCTTCTTGCGTTTTTCTCCATAACTTCCATGGACAAATTGTATCCTAATCCGATTCTGCCCACAACAAAAACAGAAATAATTCATAAATATTCGGAATATTTCATATAAAAGGCTGCCACAGAACACACTTTAAAAATTGCGTTGTAAATAAAATCAATGAATGTTGGACAAAGCAAGCCTGGACCACATGGATAGGCATACTTCAAAAATTAACATTGAGTGCACCTGTCCGGTGCACCCAATTTTTCAAGGGATACACATAGTGTTTAAACCGGTTTTACTGAACGTTTTTAATCCAATCTGTGGAACGAATCCATTTGTTATAAATTTTGTCATATCTTCCGTCGTTTTTCAATTGACGAAGGAAATTGTTAAGAAAATTCATGAAATCCGGATCCCCTTTGTTGATGGCCCAGGCAAGGGGTTCAAATGTAAAAGGTTCGTCAAGAAAAACGACCTTGCCCTCACCCTGGTTTGCCATGAAAACCACACAAAAGGGAAGATCGTAGACAAAGGCATCGGCCTTGCCGTTCATGACTTCCAAAGATGCTTCTGTTTCAGTTTCAAAAGATTTATAAGTACATTTTGGAATTTTTCTTTTAACGGCCATTTCTCCGGTGGTTCCAAGTTTGGAAGTGACAATGTACTTGGAGTTATTCAGATCTTTATAGGATTTTACCACGCCTTCGTGTTTTTTATTCAACAAAATGGTCTGCCCCACAATGATATAAGGATCGGCAAAGCTGACTTTAAGATTTCTTTCCTGGGTCACTGTCATACCAGAAGCAATGATATCAAATTTGTCTGTGATCAAAGAAGGAATAATGCCGTCCCAGGCTGTGTTAACAGGGACAAATTTAACGCCCATGGCTTTGGCCATTTCCTTTGTAATGTCAATGTCGAATCCCACAAAACGGCCCTTTTGGTCGGTCATTTCAAAGGGCATGTAACCTGCTTCAAAACCCACCCTGAGTTCACCTTTTTTGATAATTTTTTCCAAGGTTGATTTCTGGGCCAGTTCAATATCCGCTGCAAAAGAAGCGGTACCTGCAAAAAAGACCACTCCCACTATCAGCGACATTAAAACAGATAAACTCTTTTTCATGAAACATTCCTCCTTAAATTGGGGTTCAGTATGAAAGCCGTGCCCTTGGGGGACAAGACAAAAAAAACAGAAAAAACAGAAAAAAATCCTCAGGGGTTTAACCCCAAATGGTTTAAACTGATATTTTTATTCAGTCTGGCAGCGTTGAAAAACGTAAATACTCGGCTTGGTGATGTAAATATTTGGGCAATGCCCCATATTCACCTGTTTGGGACTGCATCGCATACCATTGTCAGGTGAGCAGGCCAAAACAGATAAAGCTTAGAATGCTGATCGGATATTCACTGGAAAACTTTTAAAAGTAAACTAAAAACCGGGGTTTCTGTCAAGAAAAACCTGATATCAGAAAGTTGCATCTGTTCTTTGGTATATCATGTTAAAATTTATTCTTTTCGTCGGACACGACGATTTGAATCTTTACGCCACTCATGATATGAAAATGGCGTGCATTTAATTTTTATAATCCACAGGTTCCCATGTAACATACTGCATGTGCTCTTTTAACTTCTTCTTGAGCACATTTATGGTGTGGTACCCCTGAAAATCTGTGCCGGATACGATAATCTTAGAATAAAAACTGTTTGGAGACATAAATATTGGGAATTTTTAACAGTCTGAAAAAAGGACTTACTAAAACCCGGGAAATCCTTCTCACCGACATAAACGATCTGTTTTCCCCGGAAAGGGCAATTGATGATGACCTCCTTGAAGAACTGGAGGAAATTTTGGTCATGTCAGATCTTGGTATGGATATAACCATGGAAATCATGGAAAAAATATCCAAAAAAGCCAAAAAACTAAAAACGGCAGATGAGCTTAAATCCATTCTCAAGGAAGAACTTAAATCTTTGTTTCCCCAGACCACATCCACAGAAACTGAAACCGCCTCCCCCGTTCCCCGGGTGATCATGGTGGTGGGGGTAAACGGCACGGGCAAAACCACCACCCTTGGGAAACTGGCGGTGAAACTCACGGGCCAGGGTCAAAAGGTTCTCATTGCCGCTGCCGACACCTTCCGGGCCGCTGCCGTTGAGCAGCTGCAAATATGGGCCAATCGCGCCCAGGTCAAAATGGTCAAGCACAGGGAAGGAGCAGATCCTGCAGCTGTGGCCTTTGATGCGGTGGAGGCTTCCATGGCCCGGGGAATTGATACCCTGCTCATAGACACGGCCGGACGGCTCCACACCCAAAAGAATCTCATGGAAGAGCTTAAAAAAATCAAGAGATCTGTGGGCAAGCGCCTGCCCGGTGCTCCCCATGAAGTATTAATGGTGCTGGATGCCACCACCGGACAAAACGCCCTGTCCCAGGCAAAACTATTTAATGATGCCGTGGGAATCACAGCCCTTGCCCTGACCAAACTTGACGGCACAGCCAAAGGCGGGGTGGTTGCCTCGGTGGCAAAAACCATGGATGTGCCATTAAAATACATTGGTGTGGGAGAAGGTATGGAAGATCTTCAGGATTTTGATGCCACCCTGTTTGTCAATGCACTTTTTGATTAGGTTGCCGGCAGAAAAGAATATACAGGGATGCACAGGATTCTTATTCGTATTCAAGGCGGGGTGTCCATGCATAGTGCTTCTATGTATGGACACCCCGACACGCAAGACGAAAAAAGCAGGCAGGTATATTCTTTGATAAAAATAGACTTAAAGGAGTAAGAAATGGCTGTCATCGTTAAATATGTCGTTGTCAGAGATGGAGACGAAAAAATGACATTTGCCACAAAAAAAGAGGCCGATGCCCACGATAAAATGCTGGATATCGCAGAGAACCTTTATCAATTTCTCAAAACCGAAAACATGGATCTTTCCGAAGAGCAAATTGACGATCTCTCCCTGTGTCTGGCAAAAAACAAAACTGTACTGCTCCAGCTTCTGAAGGGAGGAAAATACCCCCAACCGGCTAAAACCGGTGACACAAAAAAGGTAGAAACCGCCCCAACCGTGAAAAAGACAGGGAAAAAAGAGACAAAAAAGAGCAATGAATCGGTAAAAACCGATGAGGACACCGGGGGAAAAAAGAAGACAACAAAGACAGGTAAACAGAAAAAAAGCGCCTGACAAAACAAAATACCCCCAGCCAACGGCCGGGGGGTATCCATTTATTATGGGGTGATCATAAGCTGGGCCACTATACGTGAAATAAAATTTTACTAACTTCAAAGTGCTGTAATTACAGCTATTAATTTTTACCTCTAAAATTTTACTACAAAATGGCCCATGTTATGACCAAGCCCAATATTATTTCTTCTGCGCCTGGAGAATATCAACAACCTCCTGGGCAATCTGAAGTTCTTCATTGGTGGGAATTACCCAGATCTGAACCCGGCTTTCCGGCGTGTGCAATGCCTTGGGTTCTGAAATCCTGCCCCGGTTCTTTTCCAGATCCAGTTCCATGCCAAGCCCGGACAGATCGGCACATACCCCGGCCCTGACAATGTCATCATTTTCACCGATTCCGGCAGTGAAAATAATACCGTCCACCCGGCCAAGGGCAGCCATGTAGGCACCGATGTACTTTTTTACCTGGTAGGTAAACATGTCAACGGCAAGCTTTGCACGCTGATTTCCGTTTTCTCCGGCATCATGGATATCCCGCATGTCGTTCATGCCGCAAATACCCTTGAGACCACTTTTTTTGTTAAACAGCGTATCCATTTCATCAACGCCCATGCCGGTGTTTTCCATGACATAACGCTGGATGGCAGGATCGATGTCACCGGTGCGGGTTCCCATCATCACACCGGCAAGGGGGGTCATCCCCATGGAGGTATCTATGCACCGGCCTTTTTCCACAGCAGAAATGGAGCAGCCGTTGCCCAGGTGAACCGTGATGAGGTTCAGCTCATCAACGGGCTTATCCATGTGGACGGCAGCGGCCCGGGCCACATACTTATGGGAAGTGCCATGGAATCCATAGCGACGGACCCGCATTTTCTCATAGAATTCATAGGGTAAGGCGTAGAGAAATGCCTTGGCCGGCATGGTTTGATGAAACTCTGTGTCAAACACAGCAATATTGATAATCCCGGGGAACAAAGCCTCGGCAACGTCAATACCCATAAGATTTGGGGGATTGTGCAGCGGTGCCAGGGGATTATTTTTCTCAATGCTTTTTTTGATATCTGCATCAATGACAGTGGCGGCACGGAAATCCTCTCCACCCTGAACCACCCGGTGGCCGATGGCATTGATCTCATCCTTGTTTTTGATCACACCGGCATGTTCATCAATGATTAAATCAGCCACCAGGTGCATGGCATCTCGATGATCGGCTATTTTTTCTTCCCGAACAAATTTTTCCGGGGCCGCACCGGTGAGTTTTTTATGGGTAACCACCCCCAGCGTATCCCCGATTCTCTCCACGACCCCACCGGCCATGACCTTATTTTCCTGCATGTTAAGGAGTTGATATTTCAAGGAGGAGCTTCCGGCATTGATCACAAGTACAATCATTATATTTTCCTATTTATCTATGTTGATTATTTCGACTGGCTTTTTGATTAACAATGTCCCTGGTTTTCATGGCATGGAATTTTACAATATAGTCTTCCTGGGCTGCATAGGACCAGTGCACATCCACAAGCACAGAAGCCGCCCCTTCAGGGTCACCGTTTTTAAGACAATTGATAAAATCAACGTGTTCCCGGCAATTTCGCCGTTCCCATTCACGAATATAAATTTTGGTGGGAAAATCGTATAGATGCTGTTTCACCGGAAGAATGGTTTTTTTGATGAGCGCGTTGTCGGACAGTCCCACATAAACATTATGAAATTCAAGGTTGGATTGAAAAAAACATTCAAAATTGTTCTCTTCAATTTCCCGGAGCATCTTTTCATTGAGTGCTTCCATTTTTTCTATGTGGGCCGGAGTGATCATATCAAAACAATTCTTAACAATGGATGCTTCCAGTGCTCCCACCAGCTCGTAGGCATTTTTAACATCTGTCAGGGTCAATCCGTTCACCCTGACCCCCCGACGGGGTAATATGGTTACAAATCCTTCCAGCTCCAGAAGAATCAAGGCATCCCGCAACGGTGTCTTACTGATGCCCAGCTGTTCGGCAATTTTACCGATATTGATTGTGGAGCCAGGTAAAAACACACCGCGGTTCATCTGTTCCCGCAAATATTGATAGACCTGCTCACTTAAAGATAAAACTTTCAATTTCTGACTCATTTTTACATACCTAATGTTTTCTTTTTTTTATAAAAAACTCTTTCGTAAAACTGTAGAGAATTTCTATCTTTGTTGTGGGCAGAAGGCAGAACCGGGTCAGAATAAAATCTGACTGTGGCAGTTTATATGAAAAAAGATGCGGCAGTTAAATTCAAATACCAACATTGATTTTTCAACACTTATGAAAATCCATGATTCTGCGTCCGCCAAGGGATTATTGCAATTTTTGCCGTAGAAGGTAACTGACTGTATGGCTGCCGTCAAGGGGGGATTTGAAAAGAGTCACCCTTTTGGAGAAATGACAAGAGCCTGTTAAAAAGCCACAGGCTCTTGGAGAATCTTATGTTTAAGGGAATTTAACGCATGCAAATCCCCTTAAATCTTGCATGTATTAGCAGGAGAATGTTTTTTTGATGGCAGCTCTTACTGCAGCAACAATCTCATCCACCTCTTCTTTGGTGATGGTCAGGCAGGGGGCAAAGTTCATAATGGTGTTCATGCCGGGAAGGCTGGAATTGGTTCGACCCACAATAACGCCCTGGCCCATGACATTACCCATTAATGCGCCCATTTCACCCTCTGTGATGGGGGTGTTGCTTTCCTGATCTTTTACAAACTCAATGCCGCAAAAAAGGCCCACACCGCGAACATCACCCACCACGGGAAGATCTTTCAGGGTTTTGAGCTGTTCAAGGAGGTAAACACCGACCTCTTTACTGTTTTCCACCAGATTTTCATCTTCAATGATCCGGGTGCTTTCCAGGGCAGCAGTCATGGCAGAGGTACATCCACCATAAGTACTGATGTCACGGAAGTAGTTCATCCGGGTCTCGGCATTGGCAGGATCATTGAGGAAAATATCATAAATTTCCTGTTTTACAACAGTGGCGGACAATGCTTCATAGGAAGAGGCAAGGCCCTTGGCCATGGTGACCATGTCCGGGTCCACATCATAGTGGGAGTGTCCCCAGAATTCACCGGTACGACCGAATCCACACACAACTTCATCCATGATGAGCCACACACCGTATTTTTTACAGATATCCTGAACAATGGGATAATACTCTTTCACCGGAGGAAGAATACCGCCACCTGCGGTGATGGGCTCCACAATGAGTGCGCCCACGGTTTCAGGTCCTTCCTTGAGGATCACATCTTCAACGGCGTGGGCACATTCCATGTTACATTCAGGATAGGTCTTGTTATAGTTACATCGATAGCAAAGACACTGGGGCACTTCAACAAATCCGGGAACAAAGGGCCCAAAGTCATTTTTACGTTCAAACTGTCCTGTGGCGCTCAAAGCGGCAATGGTGGTGCCGTGATAGTCACGATCCCGGTAAAGAATTTTCTCTTTTCCCTTACGGGCAGGATCAATTTTTGATGCCTGACGCACAATTTTAAAGGCCTTTTCATTGGCCTCTGAACCGGAATTGGAAAAGTAAACCTTTTGAAGACGGGGAAGTTTTTCAAGAAGCTTGTTCGCAAACTTGATGGAAGGAACATTGCCGAACACACCGGCAAAATAAGGCATTTTTTTCAACTGGGCACAAACGGCCTCTGCAATGGAATCACGGCCATACCCCACCATAACACTCCACACACCACCGGAAGTGGCATCCAGGTACTCTTTGCCCCGGATATCAGTCACGCGTAACCCCTTACCTTCAACAATGATCATCTGCTCTTGCTGTTCAAAACATTTATGGGGTTTCAGGTGATGCCAAAGACTTTCTTTATCGCCTTTTACCATCTCTTCCACGTCATATTCAAGCCAGTCTGTTGTTGTTCCCATGCCACTCACTCCTTAATCTTAAAAATTTTATAATATGGCCTTTTAACCGTAATTCCCAGGGAATCACCCCAGGTTATCAATTCAATTGAGCATGCATAAAATCAATTCGTTTTAATAATTTAAAACGATCTGATGTCTAAAATATCAGACATCAGATTCATGTCAAGAAAATTCTTGCATTTAGACATAAAAAATATTATTGGTCAAAATAAAACCGATATGGTATACGATTATAATAAATATCATCCATTAAAATAAAAAGGCAGCCAAACAGATCTTATTTTGATAAAAGCCACCCAGTGACAAGAAAAGATGCCCGGTCCCGACAATAAAGTCATTGTCAAATAAGAATACCGGGATGCCCATGGTTTTTATTCATATTCAAGGCAGGTTTTCCATGCCCCACGGTTCTATGTATGGAACGGCCAACCCGGAAAACAGATAAAAACCAAGCAGACTCTTTGACACAAACAGTTTAAAATAAGGAGACAACAAGACACATGGATATCTATTACATTGACGGACAATTCATTGAAGAAGACAAGGCAACCCTGTCAGCCAAAGACATCACCGTACTCAGGGGGTTTGGCGTATTTGATTTTCTGATCACCTACAACAAACGTCCCTTTTATCTGGAGGCTCATGTGGCCCGCCTTGAGAACTCTGCCAAAAAAATCGGATTAACCCTCCGGCATACCAACGCTGAAATCTGTGACATTGTCCACCGGGCCATTGGAAAAAACCCCCACCATGATGAGTCCAATATCCGCATTGTCTACACCGGCGGTATCAGCCCCGACGGTGTAACCCCCCGGGGAAATGGCAAACTCATGGTCATGGTCACGCCCAAATATGTACTTCCGGAATGGTGGTACACGGACGGAGCCGCTGTCATCACCGTGGAAATGGAACGCTTCATTCCCGAATCCAAGAGCACCAACTATCTTTCTGCTGTATTTGCCCAGCAGGAAGCCCATAAAAAGGGAGCCATTGAAGCCATTTATGTGGACCGTGAAAACCGGGTTCTGGAGGGCACCACCACCAATTTATTTGCTTTTAAAGGCAATACCGTCATCACCCCCCCCGATGCCATGTTACCCGGCATCACCCGCAGTGTTGTCCTGGAATTGATCAAAGAGAAGTTCACCCTGGAAATGCGTCACATTGACATGGCAGAACTTAAAGAGATGGATGAAATTTTCATCACTGCTTCCAACAAAGAGATTGTTCCTGTGATAAAAATAAATGACATGGTTGTGGCAGATGGAAAACCCGGCAAAAAGACCCGACAGGTCATGGCTCTTTTTAGAGATTACACCACAGCCTATGGACAACAGAGAAAGGCGTCCTGATGTCTCCTCGTAACACCGCATTTTTGCCCCAGACAGCCATGAATGTAGATCTTTCGGCACTGAGCCACAACCTTAGAGAACTTCGAAAAAAAACGCCCGGGTCCACAAGAATCATGGCGGTGATAAAGGCCGATGCCTATGGGCACGGTGCCGTGGCGGTTGCCAGAGCCATCCTTGACCAAGGCGTTTCATTTCTTTGCGTCTCCAGAATTTCCGAAGCTGTGGAGTTAAGAAACGCTGCAATTGATGCCCCCATCCTGCTCTTTGGGAATGCCCTGCCCTCCCAGGTGCCCTATATGATCCAAAATAATATAAGGGCCACTGTGGCCTCACTGGATTTTGCCCAAATGATCTCCCGGGAGGCTGTCAAGTGCGGCGGAACCATCAAGGTTCACATCAAGGTGGACACAGGCATGGGACGTCTGGGGATTTTGCCCTCGGCTCTTTCCGTAAAACCCCTTGTGAACGGCCAAGGCCCGGCCGAGGAAGAAATTGCGTCCATTTCCCGGCTGCAGTGCCTGGATCTGGAGGGTATTTACACCCATTTTGCCAATGCTGACAGCCGAGACAAGACACACACCATGGGCCAGATAGATCTTTTCTCAAACCTCATAGAACGTCTTGAAATCCGAAACATTTGTCCACCCCTTCGCCATTCTGCCAACAGCGCCGCCATCCTTGAGCTTCCCGGTGCCCACTATAATATGGTCCGGGCCGGCATTGCCCTTTATGGGCTCTGGCCTTCTGATGAAGTGGATCATGGTATGGCACAATTAAAGCCGGTGATGTCCATCACATCCACCATCATTCATCTAAAAAAAGTACCCCGCAATTTTAAAATCAGCTATGGCAGTACACACGTCACCCCCGAAGAAACAATTATTGCCACTGTTCCCATTGGGTATGCAGATGGCTATAACCGTCTGCTCTCCTCCAGGGGACAAATGATTGTAAAAGGCATAAAAGTTCCGGTGGTGGGCCGGGTGTGCATGGATTTCACAATGATTGATGTGGGGACAGTTCCCAATGTACAGGTGGGCGAGAAAGTCACCGTCCTTGGCCATCAGGGAAATGTCAGGGTCAGTGCCGATGACATTGCCCGGCTGTGCAACACCATTAATTATGAAGTGGTGGCATCCCTCAACCGGAGAATACCCATCAGATACATCCATGGAAAGGAGAATAGATAAGTTGACAGCGCTTCCCTTTATAAATTGGGAAACAGGGACAATCACCCTGCCCCATTCCAGTAAAAATTCAGATTTTAATCCAGCCGCCCCCACCTCACAAGTAATGATTGCCGGTGACTGGGCTCCCATTCGGCATTTTGCTCCCATTGTTGCAAATAATCCGGTATCTATTTATGGCGATGTCTATCCCCTGCTCACAGCATCTGATCTTTCCATTGTGAACCTGGAAGCCCCCTTAAGTGATTATGGGCTGCCCATATGGAAAAGCGGGGCTGTATTCAAGGGCGAAAAATGCCATGTAAAAGGACTCACAAGCGTTCCCTTTGATGTGGTGACCCTGGCCAACAATCATATGTTTGACTTTGACCGGGAGGCTTTCCAGGACACACTGGACACCCTGGATGAAAACAATATCAAACATCTGGGGGCCGGAAACACCCTTGAGGATGCCCGGAGACCGCTCATTATGAAGGTGAATGATCTCGTCATCGGCCTTGTCAATTTCAGTGAAGGAGAAGATCTGAAAGGGGCTGAAGAGCAAAAACCCGGTGTCATGGGCTGGGATCTGGACGGTGTGGAGAAAACCATAAAAGAATTAAAAGGCAAGGTTGATTTTATCATTGCCATCAGCCATTGCGGCATTGAATATATCCCTTTTCCACCGCCCTATGTGACCCGGGCGTTCCAGCGCATGGCCGATGCCGGAGCCGACATGGTCATCGGGCATCACCCCCACGTACCCCAGGGGATTTGTGTACACAATGGGGTTCCCATCTGCTACAGCCTGGGCAATTTTGTGTTTTTCCAGGACACCCCTTTGATACACCGGAAACAGGGCTACATGGTAAAAGCAATTTTACAGAAAAATCAGCCACCGGCCCTGGAATTGATTCCCTATGAAATCCATACAAAGGGAATATCATTATTAAATGGCGCTGTGCGGGAAAGATTTTTTTCCGAATTAAAGGAAATATCAATGCCCCTTGACACCCAAAAGGGCATTGAAGATGCCTGGCACGGTTTTCTCCACCACTACGGCACAAAGGGATTTGTCAAAGAAATTGAAATGCTCATGAACCGCATGGAGGAAGAACCGGAAAAAGGTGCGGCCATGTTCAGAAATCGCTTAACCACCCTACAGCATTTCCACCACTGGAAGGATGCCTTGACCCGCATGATAGACGGAACCATAGATCATTCCCCCCAATGGGCAAGGGACCTTACCCACCAATGGCTCACCCGGACCCTGGACGATGCAAAAAAAGCCGTGGATAACATTCAGGAAAAAAAACAATGAGTCGGACACAGGAGATAAAGAAGCGGGCACACACCATTTTGGTCACAGACTCAGGATTGGGGGGATTGTCGGTGTTCACGGAAATTGCCAACCGGCTCAAGGCCGGTTCTCCCTGGCAGCGGGTCAATCTTGTCTATTTCAATGCATGGCCGGAGGTGGACCGCGGGTATAATCATTTACCGGACATGGATACCAAGGCCCGGGTATTTCACAATGCCATGACGGCCATGGCAGTCCATGAACCGGACCGGATCTTTATTGCCTGTAACACCCTTTCGGTGATTTATCCCCTGACCCGTTTCAGCACAGAAACCCATATTGAAGTCACCGGCATTGTGGATGACGGGGCTGCCATGATCCACCAAGAGCTTGTCAACACCCCGGACAGCCGGGTGATCATTTTTGGCACCCCCACCACCACCTCGGCCCGGTCCCACGAAATTCGGCTTAAAAAAATGGGTATTAAAAAAAATCGCATCATCAACCAAGGTTGCATAAATCTGGCTGGAAAAATTGAAAGGAACCCCTACAGCGATATTGTTCCGGAAATGATTGACGACAATGTCAAGCAGGCTGCAGCCAAGATGGAAACCATCCAAGGCCGAGTGTTTGCGGCCCTTTGCTGCACCCATTTCGGGTATTGCCGGGATCTTTTCGTGGCAGCCGTTAAAAAGTATATCACCGATGATGTGGTTATCCTCAATCCCAACAAAGCCATGGCCCATCGGGCCCTGGCCCATGGAGCCCCTGTGACGAATCATCCGGACATTTCCATGCACATTGTATCGCGGATTCCCTGGGAAACGAGTCGCATTGATGCTTACAGTCGCATGTTAAAAGATATTTCCCCGGAAACAGTGGATGCCCTGGGCAGATATGAGCTGAACCCGGAATTGTTTGACATAATATAAAAAAAATGGAGATTAACAATAATGAAAAAAGTACTTATCATCACCGGTCCTGCCGGTGATGCCCAAGGCTGGGGCGATCTTTCCGTCACCCGGGAGGTATGCAAAGCCATTAACCATGGAGACAACAGCGCTGAAATCGCTTTTGTCAACGATATGACACAATTTTACAAAGCCATTGAAGAAAAAGAGTATGACATCATCTGGAGCTGCCTTTATTACATCAACAGCAAATCAGATACCATTGGTTTAAATGAAGATGGTCAATGGTTTGCCGATATCTTTGATGAAAGAAAAATTCCTTACATTGGCCCCAATGCCGCCACCATGAAGGCATTGATCAATAAAACCGCCACCCATGACATCCTCACAGCCAAGGGCATCTCCGTGCCTTATCACTATCAGATTGACCGCAACGACGGGTTGCCGGATTTAACCTATCCCGCCTTTGTAAAACCAAGCTTTGAGTCCAGGTCTGTTGGTATCAGTGATGACAGCGTGGTCAATTCCGAAGCTGAACTGAAAAAAAGGGTGGCTCACATCCACGACACCTATGATCAGCCCGCCCTGGTTGAAGAGTATCTTCCCGGCGATGAGTACACGGTTTTAATGTTGGGCAATGGCGAACATCAAGAGTTTTTACCCGGTCAGGTGCTGGTAGACCCCTCACTTTTCGGCAAATACCCCATACTCAGAAGTGACCTGAGAGGAGTGGGTGCCACCAAAATCAGACCTGCCGGTGAATATTCAGACCCGGCAAATGAACTGTGCCTCCAGGCCATGGAGGCCCTTAACTGTCTGGATCATGTGCGGGCTGACATGCGTATGGATGCCAATGGGGTTCTTAAAATCATCGAAGTCAACGGCATTCCAGGATTAAAGCCCATCAAAAGCTGGAGTCCCCAGATGTTCACCATGCACCACCCCTCTGGTGATGAAACCCGGGATTACATAAAACTGGTGAATCACATTGTTACTTCTGCACTGGCACGGTTTAACCTCATGTAAGACAACCTGCCCCCTTTCATTCAATCGCCACAAGGTAGCATGGGGGAATTCATGATAATAAAACTGCTCACTTTTGCATGGAGAACTCCGGATAGCCGCCATGAAGTTTATTCATATTGAGTAGTGCAACGTCAAATCTTAATTTTAGGATAACTGCTTCTGAACAGGCCGGAGTCACACCGGTCTGGAAGATGTATCATCCTAAATATTAGCCTTGACTATGCAGTAGATTGTTTTCCATGAACTCCCTAATAAGCTAAAATTGAAAATAATATCAGGAAAAATACCATGCCTCTGCCTTTTATCGATTCAATCAAAAAACAAATTTCCCAACAGGACCACATTTATGGGACAGACTCCTCCCGGGGATTTGCCTATGACTTTGATTTTTCCACTCCCGTCATTGCCACGGCCATCCATGCAGGCCACCATGTCCGGGATGAGTTAATCCCTTTTATGGAAATTCCCCGGGAACAGCGACTGTTTGAAGAAGACACCGCCACAGAAAAAATGATTCAAAGGCTTCCCAATACCATATGGGCTCTGGAATCCCGGGCGGTGTACGATTTAAATCGATCCCCGGATATGGCACTGCCCCTGACCCCGGAAAAATTCTGGGGTATCAAAGTATATAAAAAACACCCCCCCCCGGAAATGAACAAAAAAAGTCTGGAATCCCACGCCCGATTCTACGATTTCATGGGAACCGTTATTTCACACATGCTGGACAAGTTTAATATCTGCATTGTTCTGGACATCCACTCTTACAATATTTCCCGCCAGATAGAAAAAGGATTTGCATCCCCCCCTGTATTTAACCTGGGGACAGAATCCATTGACCGCTCCAAATGGAAAGAACAAATCCAGGCCTGGCTGATGGCCCTTGAAACAATCTCCCTGCCCCGGGAAATAACCACCACCGTGTCAGAAAATGAAGTTTTTTCGGGTAAAGGATATTTGTGTCAATGTTTGAGTACATGGGATGACCGTATCCTGGTATTGCCCACGGAAGTGGCCAAGGTGTACATGGATGAACATACAGGAAAGGTGTACGATGATGTTATTGGGGCCCTTGCAAATGAATTTCATAGAATCATTCACTGAATTAAGAATATTTACAAGAACCATTGATGCCATATCATTATTACAACGACTATTTTATCACTCTCCTTTATAGACATCTTATATAAATGAATGGCGTTCAAATGCCACCCATTTATGCAAATTTCGAGGCTTGGTCATAACGTGGGCCATTTTGTAGTGAAATTTTAGGGGTAAAAAAATAATGACTTTAATCACGGTGCGTTGCGGTCAATAGAATTGTATTTCACGTATAGTGGCCCAGCTTATGATCAAGCCCAAATTTCGTATCTTTGGACATGCAAGGGGAAACAATTCATAAAAAGGGCTGATTCAATGCCGATTTTGCATATGTCAAGTATTAATCAATGGGCACCAATACTTTTTTAAGGCCCCATCCTATAGGGTGGGGCTCCTTGCATGAAAGTGTCAAATATTGATTTATTCCTCCCCTCTTTTTCACATATAGAAAAAAGTTATCCTCGTTGATGAGATGAATATATTGGCTTTTTACAAGATGTGGCAGGCTGGAGGAAACATTTTTGAAGAAATAACCCTTTCGAGTGTATTCAGCATAGGTAGCATTATTGATTTTAACATATTTGTGCTTTGAGGCTTCATCGTAATAAACGCTCCCCATTGCCTTAGGCAAAGTGGTTGTATTGCCAAACGTGGTAGCACTTTTATAGAATGAATTTTGAATTATCTGATCGGCTCTGGCAATGTCATACCCTGCCTTGGCCCTGGCAATATCCTCGATGATCATATCTCTGTTAGAAATAATAAATATCAAAATCTTTTTGCAATCCATACGACCTGTATCCCCCATATTTATGTTCGGAAATTCGGCCATGACAGAATAAAATTGTGTCAGGCAAAGGACAGCGTTGGATGCCGCAGATATGTCAATATCGTCATCGCTCCAGGCATTCCCTGCGAGGAAAAGAGATAACATGAGTGCTGTTAAAAATTTAAATACTTTCATAATCCCCTCCTATAAGTTTGATGGAATAAAAAACTTAACAGTTGTATTGCAATTCGGCATCCCCCTTTCCAAGCATGCCATGGGAAATTGAACCCAGGGAACTGTGGTCTGTTGGGTTGACATATCACATCCGTGCCGATCATTTTGGGAGAAACAGAAGAAAAATCAGCAATAATTGATGAACCTGTAAAAAGTCGGCTTATGATTTTTCAACCACACAATATGGCATTCAAGCCCACCATAGATACAACATAATGTGGTTGAGACTCGAACTCTGGACTCTTTACGGGACCATCATAATTGATGCTAAAAAATATAAACTCTCATGAAAAAAAAGAAGGGAAGAGGACAAGAGGGCAGTAAAAACAATTCTGAAAAATATCGAAAAAAATTGAAATCAGCAACGTGATCTGGAATGTATGCTCGAAAATCATAATGACAAATTACCAGATTTTGCTATTTAAATCAAACACTAAAGTCCATGGAACACCGCAACAACTCGGCCATTAAATAAGGCGCAAACCACAAATTTTCACCTCTGACCCGGGGGGGAACCCGGGAAACTCATTCTGGGTCAGCAGCAACTCACCAACTAAAATTTCCTGATTTTCATCAGTCTATTGATTGTTTATAATGCTGAATTATCGCAAGGTCGAGTTTAATTTTCATAGAATTTGCCATGGAAACAGCAAAACCTCATTTTATTCTTCCTGCCCGCACAAATCCCAGTTATAGGCAAATACTTTATAATTTCAAGGCTATACAGAACTCAACTCAAAGCAACTATAAAATAAAAAGCAGAAAATTTTAGACCACCAATATCCCCATCAAAATCAACAAAAGGCTTGACAATCAAGGCTCATTGGGTATAGAAAAGGGCATCTTTTCACCACGGAAGTGCGCGGCTTACTGGTGAGGCCCTCGGACTTCAAATCCGATGTGGGGCGCTAAAACCGTCCCGGGTGGGTTCGATTCCCATGCACTTCCGCCATCCATATTAATAAAATCAGCAACTTATATTTAAAAAAGCGTACAAAAATACATCCAAATCCAGAATGATTCATCCTGGGCCTGGATAAATTTTATGGCTCTAAAATTAATTTTTTACCCGATTTTATTTTGATAATCCCAATCCCTTCGCCGTCCAACTGAGGCATGCGTCCTGCATAAAGTTGAATACGATCTGACCAACAAGCTTTTCATTATCTGGAGATCTACCAGCGCAAGAATGCTGGTTAGCATCACCAGACCCCATAAAAGCCACATCACCCCAATAAAATTTTTTTTATGATCTTGGCAGACTGTTCTTGATCAATTCTTAAAAAAATCTTTACATGGGCCTATTCAATCTGGTAAAAGATTCGATTTTATTTAAAAATTTTCCCACCCCAGAGACGAGGCATGGGGGGATTAGAACATCCCCATAAAAAATATTTATCACTCCCAATTAAAAGGCTCAGGAGTTATTCCCAAATGAAAATTGGAATTGTCGGGTTGCCCAATGTTGGCAAATCCACCTTGTTTAATGCGCTGACCAAAGCCGGTGCCGAGGCCAGTAATTACCCGTTTTGCACCATTGAACCCAACGTTGGCATTGTTAAAGTTCCGGATAAACGCCTTGATGTTCTGGCAAACCTGGGCAGATCAAACAAAATCATTCCCACAGTCATAGAGTTTGTTGACATTGCAGGCCTGGTAAAAGGTGCCTCCAGGGGCGAAGGCCTTGGGAACATGTTTCTGGGACACATCCGGGGGGTGGAGGCCATCGCCCACGTGGTTCGCTGCTTTGATGATGACAATATCACCCATGTTCACGGTGGAATAGACCCAGTGGGAGATGTGGAAACCATCAACCTGGAATTAATTTTATCTGACCTTGAGCTGGCTGAAAAAAGAATTGCCACAGAGGAAAAAAAGGCAAAAAGCCAGGATAAAGATGCAAAAACAAAACTCAGCGGACTTTTAAAAATAAAAGCGGTGCTTGAGGATGAGAAACCTGTCAGAACAGCGAATCTCACAGACCGGGAAAAACTGCTGATTTCCCGGGAAACCCAGTTCCTCACCAATAAAAAAGTGATTTATGTTGCCAATGTGGGTGAGGAGGAAGTTGGAGATGCAGAAAATAGCCCCCATGTACAGGAATTAAAAGCCTATGCTGATCTCAACGGAGACGGGCTGGTATGTGTGTCTGCAAAAATAGAGTCTGAACTTTCTGAAATGGATGAGGATGAAGCAGAAATTTTCCTGGGGGATTTGGGTTTAAAAGAGTCGGGCTTTGCACGTCTTGCCCGGGAAGCCTATTCTCTTTTGGATTTAATCTCTTTTCTCACCACCGGAGAAAAAGAAACCCGGGCCTGGACCATTAAAAAAGGCACCAAAGCTCCCCAGGCCGCCGCCGTGATTCACACTGATTTTGAAAAACATTTTATCCGGGCAGAGGTTGTTCCCTACGAAGATCTGGTGGCATCAGGCTCATGGGCATCGGCAAGGGAGAATGGTAAATTAAGAACCGAAGGCAAAGGCTATGTATTCCAGGATGGTGAAGTCACCGTGTTTTTAACCAGTGCCTAAGTGTCAAGACTCAATCACCGGGCAGTGGCAATCCAAATGGTGTGTTTCCCCCCTTTATTGTTGGGTCTGGCAGAAACAGTATGCACTTTTGGATCAAATCCTGCCAGCTTTAACCGTTGGGTAAAGGGTGCGCAGTCTTTGGCAGACCACACGGCAAGGACGCCACCGGGGGCAAGGCGCCCCTTGAGCATACCAAGCCCGGCCTTATTGTAGAGGTTATTATTGCCTGTCTGGGTCAATCCTTCAGGCCCATTGTCCACATCCAGAATAATGGCATCAAAATATTGATTACCATTATTAAGAAAAGGGATGATGTCCTGGGTCACGATCTCCACCCGTTGATCCGTTACAGCATGATCGCACAGATGCCCCAGGAACGCATCATGCCATTGAACCATGGCAGGTAAAAGCTCCACCTGGATTACTCTGGCATCGGATTCCAAATGATTCAGGGCCGATGCCAGGGTAAATCCCATGCCCAGCCCCCCAATCACCACCTTTGCGCCCCGGCGATGGGAAATGAGATTGCAGGCCAGTTTTGCCAGCACTTTTTCCGATGAGAACATGCGGCTGTTCATCAACTCCTGCCCATCCACCCGGATGGAAAATTCCTGACCCCGCCGGAGCAGAATCACCTCATTTTTACCATCCGGTGTGGGGGCTACGTCCAGTTGTTTCCAGGGAATCATGAAGCTCCTTTTGATTTTAACTCAAGCAGTGCCACAGACTCAATGTGAAAGGTGTGGGGAAACATATCCACGGGCTGCACCTCAAGCACATTGTAGTGTTCCTTGAGCATGAAAAGATCCCGGGCCAATGTGGCGGGATTGCACGACACATACACAATCTTCACAGGGGCAATGTTAATCACCTGGTCCACCACGTCCTTGTGCATGCCCACCCGGGGAGGATCAATGATCATCACATCACACCGTTTGTCAATTTCCGGCAGAACCGTCTTGATATCACCCACATGAAATGTGCAGTTTTCAATGCCGTTTAATGTGGCATTTCTACCGGCATCTGCCACAGCGCTTTCCACAATTTCTATGCCGGTGACCCGGGCCGCATCCCTGGAGAGCCAGATGGGGATGGTGCCGGTGCCGGAGTAAAGATCAATGACATGCTCGGTGCCGGTGAGGGCCGCATAGTGAGACACAAGGGAATAAAGTTTTTCCGCCCCCCTGGTATTGGTCTGAAAAAAGGAGTTGGCTGACACTTCAAAGGTGAAATCGCCCAGTTTTTCCCGGATACAGCGGTCTCCAGCCAGCACCTTTTCGTAATCCCCCGTGGCAATGCCTGCCTTTTTTGCCGTTACATTATTCACCACCGAGGTAATCTCAGGATACTTTGCCATGAGTTGTTGTGCCAGGGGAATGAGAACCTCGTCGTTTTCTTCCTTTGTCACAAGGTTCACCATCCAGTGTCCATGGGCACTGGAACTTCTTAACATCACAAACCGCCAGAATCCCCGGTGGGTGGTTAAACCGTAGGCAGGCAGATCCGAGGCCTTTATATATTCACGGATATCGTTTAACATTTCATTGCCCGGGTCCGGTTGAATGTGGCATTTATCAATGTCAATGACATGGGCAAAGGTTCCCGGCACATGGAGCCCCAGACCAAACCCCTTTACAATGTCTGGATCTTCCAGCTCCTCCGGGGTGAGCCAGCGTCGATCGGTGCAGGAGAACTCCATTTTATTTCGAAATCCAAAAATCTTATCCGAGGGCACCACATCCTTCACCGGGATATCTTTTAAAAGTGCAATGTGCTCCAGGGATTCAACCACATGATTTTTTTTATATTCCAGCTGTTTTTCATAGGGAAGGGACTGCCATCGACAGCCGCCGCAATATCCTGCATACTCACAGGGAGCATCTTTACGCAGGGGCGAAGGCTCAATGAGATCAATTAACTTTCCTTCGGCATATTTTTTCTTCTTTTTGGTGATTCTGACAAGGGCTTTATCCCCTGGAAGCGTTCTGTCCACAAAAACGGGAAATCCATCGGGTTTGGCAATTCCCTTTCCCCCAAATGCCAGATCAATGATTTCAAGTTCTGCTGTTTTTCTCTTTTTTATGGCCATGTCTCTTTTTTAAGCCCCATTTTATGGATGGAAAAATAAAAAGAACATCCTGGGTGATACAACCGGAATATTCTTTTTTTACCTGTTTAATGACAATCCAGCAATTCTAATATATATCCAGAGATACCAGATATAACCCCTTTTTCCTTAGAATTTTCGAGTCTTTGGGCTTTGACGGAAACAGCCAGCAAGAATTACTGATAAAAGCTTGAAATTATAAAGCATGTGTGCCATAAAAACAAGCATGAAAATATTATCTGTTGAATTCATGAGTCAAAATAAAAAAATCTTGGGGAAGCTCCATCTCCCGGATGTTGAAAATCCCCCTGTGGTGGTGGGCTCCCATGGCCTTGAAGGGTCCATGGAATCGGCCAAACAGACCATTTTATCCCGGATACTCCCGGACATGGGTGTGGCTTTTTTACGATTTGATCACCGGGGATGCGGGAAAAGTGAAGGCAATTTTATTACAGACACCTCCCTGGAGGCCCGGGTTCAGGACATGATCCATGCAGTGGATTACCTGTGGGCCCTTAAAAAAACCCGGAAGGAATTGATGCTGTTTGGCAGCAGCTTGGGGGGAGCCACCTGCATTGCCGCCTGGAAAAAACTCCTGGATCTGGGGGTTGAGCCCCAAGGGGCTGTGGTGTGTGCTGCTCCGGTGGACAGCAGTACCATAACAATAATACCCACCCAAGCCACCCCGGATCGCCCGGCCCTGCCCTTGAGCTTTTTCAAAGAAAATCTTTTGTTTAATTTAAGTGATGACCTGCCCCTGATGCACCATGTATTGATCTTCCATGGTGATCACGATGGGGTGGTTCCCGTTGAAAACGGCCGGGAGATCCACAGCAAAGCCGGTGAGCCCAAAAAAATGATTATCCACCGCAACGGAGACCACCAGATGTCAGAAAAATCCCACCAGAAAGAATTTGAAAAAGAAGTCAAACTATGGGTCAAGGCATGTTTTAAATCCACAAAATAGATACATTCATTTTTTGAAAATCAAGGTCTGCCTGGGACAATTTTTTTATATGAAAGGTCCGCCCGTGACGGTTATAAAGAAATGACTTTATCCGCAAGCTGCATGGCCGTGATGATATCCAGCATATTGGTGGTCTGTCCCACTTTCTTTTTTTCCAGAATATCAAAATGATTCAAACAGGTACCACACACCAAAATGGTGATGCCCTGCTCTTCCAGGGCCATGAGATCAGGAAGAAGTTCCGCCCCTTCAGTGGCAAAATAAACACCACCGTTAACAAAAATTAAACGCCACAGATCATCCCCCATCTCTTTCAGGGTTCTGATGTAGCTCATCATTAATTTTTTCCCCAGCTCGTCATCCCCCTGGCCAATGGTCCGGGAACCGATCATGACAACCATTTTCTGTGTATCGCCGGTTTCAGCAGAAGCATTTATATCTGTTTCCGGCTGATTTTCGCCATCATTTTCTTTTTTAACCCCTTCCACCGTGGAATTTACACCATGGGAGTCCACAGACACTTGAAAACCCTGATAGGTGAGAAAACGACTGACATTTTCCACGGCAGCATCATTGTCCACCTGGACCTGAACCATATCTACATCTGGGTTTTCAATGACTGCTTTGGTTTTTAATACCGGTTCCGGGCATGCAAGCCCCCGGGCGTCAACTTTATATATCATTCTTAATCTCTCTTATATTTAATATAAGTTTAAAAATCATAAAATTGCTAAAGCAAAAACATACCAAATTGTAAAAACAATCCAATTTCCAAAAAATATGAAAAAGCAAATAAACCGATATGTTTTTTGGCCGTAACATACTGAAATCCGCCACTCCAAATGGAAAGCCAAAGCCAGCGGCTGATTGGTAAAAAGGATAGGTGTCCCCCAATGGGTTGTCAAATTGAATTTATCAATATTGCGCTGCTGAGCAATAAGAATATCCGATAATAACAAACCAAAGGTATCCATCAAAGGAACAGGCAGAACATCAAAAAGACAAGATCCATTAACAGGAATATGAATTCACCATTTATCATAAACTCAACTTTCGGGCTTCATTTCAAAGCCGGCATTTTTAAATGTACCGATGGGCTCAGTGTGCCGAGGGGGTCAGGCTTTTGTTATTGATGTTATCGACCAAGGCCTTTGCCAACGAAAAAAGCCTCGATAATGTCAATAACGAAAGCCTGACCCCACCACGAAATGCGAACACCGAAAGTTGAGTCATAAATAAAATTAAATTTATGGCGGTCTCTCCAGAATCCACTTGAATCTTACCCTGGTTCAGCTTACAATATTTATATGGGATATATATTTGATTTTAATGATACAAACGCATACAAGGCATGGTGCAACAAAGCTGGGCAGATTCATGATTTTAAGCTCCAGACAGCATTAATGATGAAGATGCTCTCTCCCCTGCCCGACAGAAGTGTGCTGGACATCGGGTGCGGTGACGGAAGATGCTTTGCCCCCCTGGGAGACCATGGGCTCCAAGTCACCGGTGTGGACCCCTCCCCCTATATGCTTGATCTTGCCATGGATCAAGTTAAAGGCCGTGTGGAACTGCACAGGGGCTTTGCCGAAGACCTTCCCTTTGAAGACAATACCTTTAATTATTCCATTCTGATGAACAGCCTGGAATTCATGGACCGTCCTGCCAAGGCCATAGAAGAGGCATGCCGGGTAACCCGTGATAAAATTTTCATTGGGGTATTTAATAGATATGCCCCCCTTAACATCCTCCGCAGGGCAAAGGGCCTTTTTTGTAATCACACCCTTTCCCACGCCCGTTTTTTTGGCATATGGGAACTTAAAAAAATCATACATGCCATCATGGGGCCTGTCCCCGTCTCCTGGAACACCACCCTGCTGTTTCCCTTTTCCCGGAGTCGTCCGGTGGCATATCTTGAAAAATGCGCTGTTATCCAAAAATCCCCTTGGGGAACCATTGTGGGTATGACCATCATCCCCATTCCCAGATTTCGGACCCGTCCCCTCTCCTTGAGAATCCACAGCCGCAGAACCTGCGGCCCTGTGACCGGGTTTGCCCGGGAAAGAACACCGGAGAAACATGAAGACACTTTTATATGAAAAATTATCCCGAAACCGGGTAAAATGCGAGACTTGCCACCACTATTGTGTCATTGCCCCGGGGGAGCGGGGAAGATGCGGGGTAAGGGAAAACAAAAACGGTACACTCTATACCCTTGTGTACCCTTTTATTGTGGCAAGGGGCATTGACCCTGTGGAAAAAAAGCCTTTTTTCCATATCAAACCCGGATCATCATCGTTTTCCATTGCATCGGCAGGATGTAACTTCACCTGCACATTCTGCCAGAATGCCCATATTTCCAAATTTCCTTCCCCGGCCCGAAACATGGAAACAACACCCAAAGAGCTGGTGAACCAGGCCCTTTACAACGGCTGCCAAAGCATTGCCTGCACCTACACAGAACCCACTGTCTATTTTGAACTGGCCCTGGAAACCGCCATGCTTGCCAAAGAAAAGGGACTTCTCAACCTTTTTGTCACCAACGCTTACATGTCACCCCAAGTGATTCATAAAATGGCCCCTTATGTGGATGGTGCCAATGTTGATCTGAAAGCCTTTAATGATAATTTTTATAGAACCGTCTGCGGGGGGAGACTTGAGCCTGTCAAACAAAATATTATCCTCATGAAATCCCTTGGCATACTGGTGGAGGTAACCACCCTGATCATTCCCGGGTACAACGATGACCGGGATGAAATCATTTCAATGGCCGCCTTTATCGCAGAAAAACTTGGGAATGAAACCCCCTGGCACATCAGCCGTTTTTTTCCCTGCCACGGCATGGATCACGTTCCGGTCACCCCGGATGCAACCCTTGAAATGGCATTGCAGGCAGGAAAGGACGCCGGACTTCAATATGTGTACATAGGCAATGCCCCGAGCCTTGGCCGGGAAGATACCTGTTGCCATAACTGCGGTGAAATTGTTATTAAACGCCTTGCCTACAAAACCGAAAACCGTATGACCACCGCCGGGAAATGCCCCCTTTGCAACACCGGGGTCCATGGAATTTTTTAATTATTCCAACCATAAATATGGGGCACTGCCCAAGCATTTACATTACCAAGCCGAATATTTACTTTCACCCAAGGAAAAATAAATGTTTTCAAGAACAAAAAATAAAATTCTAATCTACGGAAAAATGATAAAATTTTCACACACTGTTTTTGCCCTGCCCTTTGCCCTTTCTGCTGTGGTCATGGCCTGGCGTGACCATGAGCCGGACATGGCAGATCTGTTCTGGATTGTTGTGGCCATGGTGGGGGCAAGGTCCGCTGCCATGGGATTCAATCGCATTGTGGATGCCGCCCTGGACGGAAAAAACCCCCGCACCGCCGTCCGGGAGATCCCGTCAGGCCTTTTGTCCGGCAAAGAGGCTGTCACCTTTGTATGGGCATCAGCCGGGCTTTTTGTGTTTGCGGCAGCCATGCTGGGAACACTTTGTTTCTGGCTCTCCTTTCCGGTTCTGTTTTTTCTTTTGTTCTACTCCTATACCAAACGTTTCACCATGTATTGCCACATCTATCTTGGTTTTGCCATCTCACTTGCCCCCTTAGGGGCATGGGTTGCCGTCACAGGCACTTTGTCTGCCCCACCTGTTTTTCTGACCCTGGCACTGATGACTTACATTGCCGGGTTTGATATTCTTTATGCTTGCCAGGACATTGAGTTTGACCGGGACCAAGGGCTTTTTTCCCTGCCGGCACTTCTTGGACCCCAAAATGCCATGATGATTTCTTCCATCCTCCATGTTGCCACCATAATATTCCTGGGAGCCATGACCGTCACCTTTGGTATGCATCCTGTTTTTTTATTTTTCCTTGGCATCATTGCCATACTCTTGATCATTGAACATAAATTGGTGCAACCTGACAATCTGTCCCAGATCAACATTGCCTTTTTCCACATGAACAGTCTTGTCTCCATTCTTCTTGTTGTGGGTGTTGTCACGGAGGCCCTGGTTGGATAAAAAAAAAATTCTCCTGCGCCCATCGGCAACGGTTAAAAACATTATTTCCACCCTGTCCCGTACCGGTTTTAAAACTTTTTTTGTGGGAGGGGCCGTTCGGGACCTGCTGCTGGGTAAATCCCCGGCTGATTATGACATTGTCACCAACTGCCCCCTGCCCACCCTTGAAAGCATTTTTCACAAAGAAAAAATCAAGGTGGCCGGAAAGACCTTTCCCGTACTTCTCATCAATGATGTGGAGGTGGCCCCCCCAAGATACCGGGACCATGACGCACACTTTCCGGAAACCGACCTTGGGGCAAGGGACTTCACCATCAACAGCATGGCCTTGGCCCCTGACAGTGGCCATGTCATTGACCCCTTTGACGGAAAAAAAGATCTGGAAAACAAAATTATCCGTTTCACCCGGAATCCTGCCCGGAGAATCGAGGAAGACCCTGTGAGAATGGTTCGGGCCTGTAGATTCAAGGCAGCCATCAAAGGAAACTTTTCCCCAAAAACCCTGCTGGCAATTAAAAAGAATGCCGTCCTTATCTCCACCGCATCAGCCCCCGAAAGGCTGCGCCTTGAAATCATGAAGGCCATGTCCCTACCCCAACCGTCCGCTTTTTTCCTGGCACTGAGGGAAGCGGATTTGCTGCAACACCTGCTTCCCTGCCTGGATCGATGTGTGGATCTTGACGGGGGGCCCCACCACGGAGAAACAGTTTTTGAGCATTGTCTCATGGTGGGTGATGCCCTCTCCCCCCGGGACCCTTTGCTGCGGCTTGCAGGCTTTCTCCATGACGCAGGTAAATTTGATGCAGCCTGCATGGAAAACAATTTATTGACCTTCAAAGGTCATGAAACCATGAAAGATGCCGTTTTAAGGGATCTTGAAACCCTGCGGTTCAGTACCCGGGAAATCGCCTTTGTGGATGCCATGATAAGTGTTCACATGCGGCCCCTCACCCAAGAAAGCACCCCCAGGGCAGTGAGACGATTATTGGCGTTTCTTGAAGCCCACCACGTCTCTTACCAGAATTTTATGAAAATGCGCATTGCTGACAAAGCAGCCAACCGGGCCAAAAAGCCCTATACACTCTCTGAAATAAGAATCAGGCTGCAAAAAATATATGATGCCCAGGCAGCGAATCAACATCAAAAGTTTACCCAAAATACCCTTGCCATTAACGGAAATGACGTTATGCGCCTTTTGGACTGTGATCCGGGTCGAAAAATCGGACACATCCTGGACCACCTGTTTGAACAGGTGCTGGATGATCCATCTTTAAATACCCCGGAAAAATTAAAAGGCATGGTTCTTGATTTTATTTAGAAAACCCGGTATTTTTTTTATATGAAATACTCCGCAAATCAGGGATGTATTTCAAGCTTTGTTGTGGGCAGAGCCGGATCTAAATAAGGTCTGCTCGTGACAGTTATTTACAGTTACCAGACATCCCAAAGAGAGGAATTTTATGTCTCATACCGTAACACTTTTTAAACCCTGTGAACTGCAACCAGGCGATAAAATCAGGATCGTCGGCTCCAAAAGAGGTGGAGACTGGGAGGTCATTAAGGTGGGTGATATTAAAATGACCTTGAGATGCCCTGTGTCAGGAAAAGAGATGACATGGGACCGCTTCTGCTATTTCATGGATAAAAAGAAAAATGAACCCTGGCCCCTGAACTCACCACTGGACAAAAAGGAATAATTTCATGAAAGTTATTCTGGTAATGGCCACCACCCTGGACGGCAAAATCGGCCGTCATGCCGCAGACCCCGTGGACTGGACCGGATCTGCAGACAAAAAATATTTTGTACAGGTGACCCGGAGGGCCGGGGTGATGATCATGGGAAATAATACCTTTAACACCATTGGAAGACCCCTCCCCGGCAGAAAAAACATTGTCATGACCCGCACCCTTGAAGGAAAAAAAAACAAGGAAAATCTGATTTTCACAAATTGCTCTCCTGAGAAAATACTCCAGGAGCTTGAGACCCAGGGGCGCCGGGAGGTGGCTTTGATCGGAGGAGCCCAGATCAATTCATTATTTGCCCGGCAAGGACTCATCCATGAGGTACACCTCACCATTGCCCCCCGTCTGTTTGGCCAGGGATTATCTCTTTTCAATGAATCGTGTGATTTAAATTTAAAACTGATAAGCATGGATTCCCTTGGGAGACATACCCTGCTTTTAAAATACGATGTTGCCTGAATGTGTGAACTGCTTGAGTACTCTTCCACTTTCCCGCCTTGGTCACAATCTGATTTGTTTATCGTAATTGGCGGGAGCAATGGGATCAAGCTTTTGCTATTGTGGCGTAAGTATTTTCAGGTTCCATGTTTTTTTATATGAAATACTCCGCAACCCCGGGGAGTATTTCTAACTTTGTTGTGGGCGGAACCGAATCAGAATACGGTCCGCCCGTGGCGGTTATATGAAACACCCCGGAAACCAGGGGTGTATTTCAAGCTTTATTGTGGGCAGGCCGAGGTCAGAATAAAGTCTGCCCATGGCAGTTTATAAAAAATTTGTATTTAAAAATGAATCTCAACAAGAATGCCAATAACGCACCCCTGACTCCACGTTGACAGAAAACGCTAAATTGAAAACCACTGAGTGCTTTAATTCAAAAAAAGGATTCATAATGAAACCTATCACAGCCATATGCGTCATTCTTTTATTCATGTGGGCGACCCCATGCCTGGCAACAACCCTTCAACCCTGTGGGAGCTTTAAAACAGTTTCCGGAAAGGTATTGATCCAGCGACAGCAAAATACAATCACCGCAGCCACAGGAGAGCGGCTTTATCCCCGGGATCAAATTCAATCGGGAAAAGACGGCTCTGCCAGTATTGTACTCCAGGATAACACCATCATTTGCGTGGGACCGGACAGCACCATGAACATGGAAAAATTTATTTTCAACCCCAGCATGTATGAATATTCCCTGGCAACCCGCATGATAAAGGGCACGTTCCTGTTTCTGTCTGGCATCATCGCAAAAATAGCCCCTGATAATGTTAAAATTCAAACCCCAGACGGTACCATTGCTGTTCGGGGAACCCGCTTTCTGGTAGAGGTGTTATGACTTCAACAAAAATAAGAACAATCCTTTTTACAATGGTAGTGGCCTTTCTGTTTACAGGCTGCTCATGCAAAAAAACCACGGTAATTTTACTGTCGGATCATGATAATAACGTGGGGCAGGTAAAAATAACAAACGCACATGGAAGCATAGTTCTTGACCAGGCAAATCATGGGGTTTCATTACGAAAACAGTATCGACCTAAGCATACCGTTGCCATTGCTGAAAATAAAATCAAGGACCGTTTTGGATCAGTTCTGGCCGTAGAACCTGAGCTGCCAGCAAAATTCATTCTTTATTTTAAAAACGGGTCTGATGTTCTCACAAATAAATCCTTGGCCCGTATACCCGACATTGTGAATGAGATTAAACAACGATCGTCCATGGATATCAGCGTAGCAGGACACTGCGACCGCATGGGCAATGAAGACGTCAACATTGCACTTTCCTTAAAAAGAAGCCATCGAGTTTTAAATATTCTCCTGGATCAAGGCATTGATTCACAATTCATCCAAACCAGTTCACACGGAGAAGGGAACCCCCTTATTTTTACACCAGACAATGTGGCAGAACCCAGGAATCGACGAGTTGAAGTCATTGTCAAATAAACATTTTGAAAAACGCGGTTTTTCAGTAGCATACTGATTAACCGGATTGGGAAAGTACAAATATCCATGGGACTTGTCTCCCGGGCATCCACATGCACATCATCAATATTTCTATTGAAACAAATACAAAATACATTTAAACCAAAACAAAAAATCTACAAAGGTACCTATCTTTTGTGAAAAAAAACAGTTCATATAAAAACACATTGCAATTCCCGGATCAGGGGAAAAAAACCATTTTTAAAACGGGTTGTTTTCTCACCTTTTTTTTTATGCTTTTTTTTCTGTACCATCCTGCCTTTGTTACTTTTCTGGATCAAAAACTTTATGATGCCATACATTCTTCTCTCACCCACCGGGGTACCCCTCAACCGGTGATAGTGGATATTGATGACCAGAGCCTTGAAACCCATGGACAGTGGCCTTGGTCCCGGGATCTACTGGCAAGCCTTTGCACCGTCATCCTCCAGGCATCTCCCCAAGCTGTGGGAATAGATATTTTGCTGTCGGAACCGGACAGAACGTCCATACATCTGGCATTAAAAACCCTTAAAAAACGTTCGGGCATAACCATTCCCCTTGAGACAGCATCCGATACGATGTTTGACAATGACTTAAACCTTGCCCGAGTATTACAAAAAGGACCTTTTATCCTGGCCTGTAAATTTCTCAGGCAAAAGGGAAATTCTTTACCCCCAGCTCTTTTACCCCTGGATGCAACGATGATTTCCCAGGACATCTCCACAGATAGCCTTCAACGCTTTCCTCCATGGAAGGGTATTCTCTCGCCCCTGCCCCGGTTTTTAAAGGCCTCCCAGGGAAGCGGATTTGTCAACGCCCTTTCCGACAGCGATGGTATTATCCGAAAAATTCCTTTAATTACAGCATACAAAGGCAAATTTTATCCCAATCTCTCCCTGGCCACCCTCATGCTGGCCATTGGTGCTAATAAAGTTTTCATAAAAAATGATTCCACAGGTATCACATCTATATCCATTAAAAATTTCACCATACCTGTGTCATCCCAGGGGCAAATGCTGCTTCATTTCCGTAAAACATCCTCCCCTTTCATCACACTATCCGCAGGTGATCTTCTTCAAGGTAAAATCAACCCTGATATTATGAAAAATCGAATTGTTTTAATAGGAACATCGGCATCGGGCCTCGGAGATAATCACAGCACGCCCCTGGATCAATACTTTTTGGGTGTGGGGGTTCACGCCACTGCAATGGATAATATCTTAAACCAGAACATCCTCTCCCGCCCCTCCTGGGCCATGGGTATGGAGTGGGCTCTGGTTTTCCTTACGGGTCTCATTTCCACCTTGATGCTCGTCTATCTCAATTCATGGTTTTGCACCTTTACATTAATCGTGATGACAATATCCTTCTGGTTTATGGAACTGCTGTTTCTACAAAAAATGCATATTTTTATCTCAGTAACCTACCCATTCATTACCCTGTTTGTAAATTTTTTACTGTTAAGTGTTTTTCGGTTTCGCATGGAAGAAAAAAAAATGATCCAGAGAACCAAAGACATGGTGGCTGCCCAGAATCTCACTATTATCGGCATTACCTCCCTTGCCGCCACAAGAGACAAAGAGACCGGGATGCACATCCGACGTACCAGCATTTTTGTTAAAATACTTGCCAATAGATTACGCCGGGCCCCTGGCTATAAAAATCGTCTGAACAATCACACCATAGAAATGATGTTCAAATCTGCCCCCATGCACGACATTGGCAAGGTGGGGGTGCCCGATGCTGTTCTTCTTAAACCGGGCAAACTAACAGAAAATGAATTCAAAGAAATCCAAAAACATACTGAACATGGCTGGCATGCCCTTGAAGATGCAGAAAAAATCTCGGGAATTCACGAAGAAACCTCTTTTTTAAAAGTTTCCAAAGAAATCATTCGATGTCACCATGAAAAGTGGGATGGTTCAGGATACAACCAAGGACTAAAAGGAGAAGAGATTCCCCTATCTGCACGCCTTATGGCTGTGGCAGATGTCTATGACGCCCTAACCTCCAAACGGGTATATAAAGACTCATTTGATCACACCAAGGCACGGGACATCATTGTTGAAGGCAGGGGAAGTCATTTTGACCCCGATGTGGTGGATGCTTTTCTTGAAGAACAGGAAAAATTTAAAAAAGTTGCCATTGAAATGGCTGACAAATAATACCTAAATAATAGAAAAAGTAGCCAACTGCTCCCGATACAACAAACTGAAAATCCGAAATCTAAATTAATACAAACGCACCTTAAAACAAATAAATGCCCACGTATCAAACAAAGGAGCACAACATCAATAAAGAGCAAAAAAAAACAAGACAAAAAAAAGCCATGCTCACTGTAAATGTGGGGCTGGTGGCGAATACACTCCTTGCCCTCTTAAAAACCACCATCGGGATCATGGCCCATAGTCCGGCCCTTCTGGCAGACGGCATTAACTCCACTTCAGATGTGGCTTACGGCATTGCTGTTAATATATTCATGCGGCTTTCGGGAAAACCTGCCGACAATGAACATCCCTATGGGCATGAGCAACTTGAAAGCATCGCCGCTGTGGTGGTGGGGGCCTTTGTCATTACCACGGCCATTGCCATTTTCTGGAACAGCATTAATACCATCTATGAACTCTTTACAGCCCAGACAGTCTCCCAGGGGGCAAGTGTACAAGCCCTGTGGGTGGCTTTATTCACTGTGGGATTAAAATTAATTCTCACAGCCTGGACCCGCAACATTGGTAAGCAGACCCAAAACAGTGCGGTCATTGCCCTGGCTGCAGATCACCGCAACGATGTGTTTGCCTCTGTGGCAGCCACTCTGGGTATTTTCTTTGGTCGCATGGGCTATGCATGGATTGATCCCCTGGCCGGTGCAGTGGTTTCTTTGATTATTCTGCATACAGGTGTGGAGATCCTCAAGGATGCCGCAGGGGAGCTCATGGATACAGTGCCGGGTCAGGCCCTGGGACAAGAAATCCAAACCCTCATTACACAAATCAATGGCGTGGAGCAGGTGGAAGAAATAAAAACCCATTGGTTCGGCCCCTACCTTGTGGCCAATATAACCATAGGAGTTAATGCCACCCTCACCGTGGCCCAGGGGGATCACATCGCCACCCAGGTGGAAAAAATCCTGATCAACGGGGTTGACCCCATGAGACGGGTTTATGTTCATTATCACCCCACACGGGAATTTACTCCACTAAAACAGAGTAAGTTTCAATGCTGAGTGTGATACTTTGCTTTTAATTTCAGCATGATCGGCTATGGCATCAATGGTGCCCCCCCCCCACGGCTTGCATTGATTATTAACGCTGAAATTTATTTATTGCAGGTTGCATTTCCATGAATATGTGGGTTATTATAAAAAGTTTATGAAATTTCCATATGAAACACTCCGCAGATCAAGGCGTGTTTCAAGCTTCGTTGTGGGCAGACCGAGGTCAGAATGCGGTCCGCAGTGGCTGTTACAAAGATAGATATAAAACCACAAATATGAAACCTATACCCATTCACAACAAGCTACTTTTCTGATAATTGGCAAAAAGACAGTAGTTTCATAATGGACAACATACATCCAAAGGCTCTCAATAAAGGTTAAAAGATGCAAATATACCAATACCCCTCGCCCGAGGGAGAAAAAAAAATCAGTGATACCATTGAAAGAGGACTTGGCTATACACAAGAAGATTACAACAATGTGGAAGCCTATATAAATGATGTGAAAAAAAGAGGCGATGACGCCCTGCTGGAATACACCCGAAAATTTGATTCCAGCGCCATCACCTTGGAAAATCTCAAGGTCAGTGAAGAGGAGTTCAACCAGGCAATGGAAACACTGGATGACTCTTTTTTAAAGGCCCTGGACCGTGCCGTGGCCCAGCTGACGCAATTTCACCGACAGCAAAAAGAAAAATCATGGATCGACACCCCCAGGCAAGGGGTGATGGTGGGTCAACTGGTAAGACCTGTGGACGCCGCAGGTATATATGCCCCGGGTGCCCAGGGCGGCAAAACGCCCTTGGTATCCTCAGTTTTAATGGGGGGGATCCCGGCCAAAGTGGCAGGGGTTGAAACCGTTATACTCATGACCCCACCCATGGCCGACGGTACCGTCAATCCCCACATGCTGGCTGCGGCAAAAAAAGTGGGCATTGACCGGGTATTCAAGGCCGGAAGCGCCTGGGCCATTGCAGCCATGGCCCACGGAACCCCCATGGTTCCCCGGGTGGATGTCATTGTGGGCCCCGGCAATATTTATGTCACCCTGGCCAAAAAGATTGTTTCCGGCACCGTGGGCATTGACATGATTGCCGGTCCCAGCGAAATTCTGATCATTGCAGACAACGGGGCAAATCCGGATTTTCTGGCAGCAGATCTTCTTTCCCAGGCAGAGCATGATATCATGGCTTCTGCCATCCTGATCACGGACTCAAAGGACCTTGCCATTGCCACCCAACAAGCGGTAAAAATGCAACTCCAAGCCCTTTCCCGCAGAGACATTGCCACCCCATCCATGAAAAATTTTGGTGCAGCCCTGGTGGTCCCGGATATTGGGACAGCCATAAACCTTGCCAACCGTTTGGCCCCGGAACACCTGGAACTTGTAATCAAAGAGCCCTTTGAGTGTATTGATCGCATCAAGAACGCCGGTGCCATCTTCATTGGGCCCTACACACCGGAACCTGTGGGGGACTACATTGCAGGCCCCAACCATGTATTGCCCACAGCAGGAACAGCGCGTTTTTCTTCAGCCCTGTGTGTGGATAACTTCACAAAAAAAAGCAGTCTTATCAACTACTCCCGGGAGGCATTCCTGGCAGAGGCAGATGATATTATTACCCTTGCTGAAACCGAAGGGCTGGACGCCCATGCCAATGCCATAAAAATAAGACGTCAAGGGTAAGACTGGGTATCAGCCATTGGCATTACTGATTACCAAACCCGTTTTGGGCACTGCAATCAGGGCATTCCCAGGTAATACCGTTGCATGTCATTCCCCATTCGTTCTCATACATGCATTCCTGGCAGATGGAGAATCCGCACCGGCAATTCCAGCAAAATTGAAATTCTCTGCCACAGCAGTGGCAGAGATGTATCTTTTTGCTCCGTCTTTTTTCCTTTCGTGATTGTTGAGTTGCCTCAGTCATATTTTCTCCTAAGGGTTTTTTATATGAAAAAGTGGGCACTGGGTATTAGGTTCTGGGTGCTCACAGCAACTACTTTTTCATTATTCGTTGTGGCTGGTACTTACAGCCATGTGGGTTATATGAAATACTCCGCAAACCAGAAACGTATTTCAAGCTTTGTTGTGGGCAGAACCGCATCAGAATAAGGTCTGCCCATGGCAGTTATAAAAAAACCACAACCAACCAAAGAAATGCTTATACAGGGTTTGTTCTTATTTTTGAAGTTTTTTTAAGAGACTTGTTTTTAAGACCAGGCATTATATATCCTATAAATCTGCAACCTCTCCATAAGGAATTTACAATACATGAACAAAAAAAAACTCTTTCTCATTGACGGCAGCGCCTATCTTTACCGGGCATTCCATGCCATCCGAAATTTATCAAATTCCAAGGGACTCCCCACCAATGCCACCTTTGGATTCACCCGGATGCTTTTAAAACTGATCAAAGAGGAAACACCGGAATACATTGCTCTGTTTTTTGATGTTAAAGGTCCCACCTTTCGCCATGAGATGTATGACCAATACAAAGCCAACCGCCCCCCCATGCCAGAAGAGATGGCCCAGCAAATTCCTTATATCAAGCAGATAATCACCGCCTTTGGTATTCCCATTGTTGAAAAAAAAGGATTTGAAGCCGATGATCTCATTGGTACCTGTGCCAGACTGGGCCAGGAAAAAGGATTTTCCACCGTCATGGTCACAGGGGATAAAGACTTCATGCAGCTTGTCACTGACCACTGCATCATCTACGACCCCATGAAAGATAAAACCATTGACAAGGCAACCATCCAGGCCGAGTTCAATCTTTCCCCGACACAGATTATAGACATGCTGGGTCTGGCCGGTGATACCGCAGACAACATCCCCGGGGTTCCGGGTGTGGGGCCCAAAACGGCCATGAAACTGTTGGAGGCCCATGGCAGTGTCCAGGGAATTTACGACAATCTTGATGAACTGAAAAAGAAAAAGGCCCTGCACAAAAAACTCTCTGAAAACAAGGAACAGGCGTTTTTAAGCCGACAACTGGTGGCCATTGATCAACATGTAAAAATTCCTTTTAACATTGAAGATTTTAAAGCTGTTGCTCCGGACAATGAAACCCTTTTCAACCTCTTCCAGGCGCTTGAGTTCAGACAGCTTCAAAAGGAATTCACCCGGGAATCAGAGCCTGTGGAAAAAACCTATGTCTGCCTCACGGACCTGAAAAACATCAAGCAACAGCTGAATCGTTTGAAAAAGGCGGACATCTTTGCCATTGACACCGAAACCACATCCAAGCATCCCATGCAGGCTGAACTTGTGGGCATCTCCTTTTCCCATGAACCCCACAAGGCATACTATATTCCAGTGGGACATGTGGCCTTTGGCAATGAAAAATTTGTACAGCCGGATCGCGAAACAGTTCTGGCGCTTATTAAGCCCATTCTGGAAGATGCTGCCATACCCAAGGTGGGACAAAACATCAAATATGACTACATTGTACTTTCCCGGTGCGGTATTTCCATGCAGGGCATGGCCTTTGACACCATGATTGCCTCCCACCTGCTCAACCCCTCCCGCCGGGGACACAGCCTGGATCAAATTGCTCTGGACCTGCTGGGGCACAAAACAATCAAATATGAAGAAATTGTGGGAAAGGGAAAGAATCAAATAACCTTTAACGAGGTGGAAATTGAAAAAGCTGTGGATTATGCAGCAGAGGATGCAGATATCACCCTTCTGGCGTATCACATTTTGGAAAAACGTATCCGGGAAAACGAACTTGACAGCCTGATGCAGGAAATTGAGATGCCCCTGGTACCGGTGCTGGCCGGCATGGAAATGAACGGTATCCAGGTGGACAGGGACAAGCTGTCCAATCTATCCAAGGGCTTTGAACAGGAACTTGCCGGCATTGAGGAAGAGATATTTTCCCTTGCAGGGGAACGATTCAATGTCAATTCCTCCCAGCAACTGGGGGCCGTTCTTTTTGAAAAACTAAAACTTCCCACACAGAAAAAAACAAAAAAAAAGACCGGGTATTCAACGGATATTGATGTATTGACAAAGCTTGCCCAATCCCATGAACTCCCGGGTTTAATCCTGCGCTATCGTTCCCTTGGTAAATTAAAATCCACCTACACCGATGCATTACAATTGTTGATTCATCCCCAGACCCACCGGATTCACACCTCATTTAACCAAAGCATCACTGCCACAGGACGGTTGAGCAGTTCCGATCCCAATCTTCAAAACATCCCCATCCGCACCCCGGAGGGCAAAGAGATCAGGGCGTCATTCATTCCCCGGCAGGGGCATGTCCTGGTGGCAGCGGATTACTCCCAGATTGAGCTTCGCATTTTGGCCCATTGTGCAGAGGATGAAATTTTAATTGATGCCTTTACCCATGATGAAGACATTCACACCCGTACAGCAACAGAGGTGTTCAACGCCCTGCCCGGATTTATCACCCCTGAATTGCGCCGCCAGGCCAAGGCCATTAATTTTGGGATTGTCTACGGCATGGGAGCATTTAAGCTGGGAAAAGAGCTGGAAATCAGCCGAAAAATGGCACAGACATACATTGATAACTACTTTAAACGGTACGCCGGGGTGAAAAACTACATTGACACCACCATTGCCACAGCCCGGGAAACCGGAGAAGTAACAACGCTTTTGGGTAGGAAAAGACGACTGGAGGACATCAATGCCGCCAATGCCAACATGCGCGGATTTGCAGAAAGAATGGCCATCAACACTCCCATCCAGGGCAGTGCCGCAGATCTGATCAAACTTGCCATGATCCAGATGGAAAAAGCGTTGACAAAAAAAAAGATGGCATCAAAAATGCTCTTGTCCGTGCACGATGAAATTCTTTTTGAGGTTCCGGAAAAAGAGGTAAATGCCCTGACGGCACTGGCCCGGGAAGTGATGGAAAACGTATTTACCCTCAAGGTTCCACTGAAGGTGAACATTGATGCCGGAAACAACTGGGCCGAGGCCCATTGATCCGGGATTTAATCTCTCCGGTGCAGAAAAGGCAGAAATACCGGCCAAGGCAGTTATGGATTTAATCACAACATCAACAACATCAGGCTTATTTTTTACCGGTGCCTACCCTACTCTTGTTGTGACTCCGACGGTGCCGACTTTTCCTGCAACGCCCCTTTAACCGTTTCTGAAACTGTCCGGTGGACATCAACAAAGGATTCATGGATGCTGGTGGGGGAAAGCCGCCCCATTTCAATGAATTTCACCACAATTTCTTTGGTGGTTCTCAGTATTTGTTCGTCTATGGATTTCATACTCCATCTGATACCAAAGAAATTCGCGGGGGTCAACCTTCCCACTGATTTCAGTTGCCATGGCCAAAAAAATGCTTATACTCGATGATCAGATAATTCTTTATTTAACAGGCATGTCCTGACGGACACAACGAATATTGAAGTATGGTATTATGCCGCCCCCCCGACGGGCAATGGGACCGGAACTGTAAACAGCTCAATTGTCCGGTTCCTATTGCCCCTCGGGGGGGGGGGGGGACGGCTCTGCCTTAGCTTGCCTTGGAGGCTGCCTTTTCATATAAAACATACATGGCTGTAACCACCAGCCACAACAAACAATGAAAAAACAGTGGCTGTGAACACCCAGAACCTAATACCCAGTACCCAGCACCTGCTTTTTCATATAACCGCCACGGGCAGGCCGATCCGGTTCTGCCCACAACAAAGCTTGAAATACGCCTCTGATTTTCGGAGTATTTCATATAAAAACGCTCTTCACCCAAGGATATTGATTTTAATGGACGCAAATGCACACGACAAAGAAAATATGATTGACAGACTCTCCTTTAACGGCAAAAAAATCACCCTCATCGGCACGGCCCATGTTTCCCGGGAAAGTGCCCGGATTGTCAAGGAGATCATCCAAAAAGAAAAACCGGACACTGTGTGTGTGGAACTATGTAATTCCAGGCTCAAATCCATAAAAGATAACGACAGCTGGCGCAACATGGACATCGTCAATGTAATCAAAGAAAAAAAAGCCATGCTTTTATTGATGAACCTGATGCTGGCCTCTTTCCAGAAAAAAATTGCGGAAAAATTTGACATCAAACCGGGACAGGAGATGATCAATGCCGTGGCGGCAGCAGAAGAGCAAGGTGCCACCCTGATTCCTGCGGATCGGGAAATCCAGGTAACCCTGACCCGGGTATGGCGCAACATGGGGTTTTGGGAAAAAATAAAACTGATGTTTCAGCTCATGCTCTCCATGGGAAGTTCCGATGAAATCAGCGAAGAAGAAATTGAGCAGATGAAACAGGAAGATCTGCTCCAGACATTGCTGGCTGACGTTAAAAAGTCCCACCCCATCATGGAAAAGGTCCTCATTGCAGAACGGGATCAATTTCTTGCGGCAAAAATCAGCAATGCCCCGGGAAACCATATTGTTGCTGTGGTGGGGGCCGGGCATGCGCCGGGCATAAAAAAACATCTGGCACCGGAAACCCCCATAGACACAGACACACTCACTGAAATCCCCCCGGCAGGAAAATCAGGCAAAATTTTGAAATGGATGATCCCCGGTCTCATCATTGTACTCATGGCACTGGGATTTTTCATGAAAGGGGCTGAGGCAGGCACTGACATGATCTGGCTGTGGATTGCGGCCAATGGTATTTTTGCCGGCATTGGGGCCATTGTGGCCCTGGCCCATCCTTATACCATTATCTCCGCCATTGCGGCAGCCCCCCTGACCTCTCTGAATCCCATGATTGCCGCAGGCTGGGTATCAGGGCTTGTGGAGGCAGTGTCCAGAAAACCCAAGGTAAGGGATCTGGAGTCCATCCCCAAGGATATTCTTTCCATAAAAGGATTCTGGCGAAACAATGTCACTCGAATTTTGCTTGTGGTGGTGTTCACCAATCTTGGAAGCACCATCGGCACCATGACCGCCATCCCCCTCATGCTCAAGGTAATCAATTAAAAAACGGGGCAGGACCCTTGCGGTCCATGCCCCAAAGTATCAAATTTTATTTTCAGCAAATTTCTGGATGCATTCCGGATAAAGGGCCCATTCCAGGGCCAACCCTTTTTTCTTAATGCTCTCCAGGGTATCTTCGTCGGTTATTTCAAAGGCCCGCTGGCCAATGATGGGACCCGTATCCTCTCCATAGTCAATGAAATGAACCGTACACCCCCCCACCTTGCATCCATGGCGAAAGGTATCTCCATACCCGTCGGTTCCGGGGAAAGAAGGCAAAAGAGCCGGATGAATATTCATGATTTTCCACTTACCCGGCACCGTGTTCATGTGATCAATAAAATAGGGCGTCAAGGTCCGCATGAATCCTGCCAGCACCAGCAGATCAATGTCATGGGGCAGAATATAATCCAAAAGCGCCCTTTCGGCAATGGCCCGGGATCGTAAAAAAGCAGTGATTTTTTCATGGTCGGTGGAGGCAGAAAAAAGCGTCTGACGATGTTGAACCTCTTTCAGATCAAAATCATCGGGCACTGCCAGGGCATTGGAATTTTGTTTTAACGTTCGGATAATCTTACCATAATCCACCACAAAGGTTTCAACACCTGCACGCCTGGCCCGGTCAAGCCCCTTGGCTTCAGGATTGTCAGATCCCGTAAATACCAGCGTGGCATCAATATTGCCTGCTGCACAACTGTCAATGATGGCCTGGAGATTGGTTCCTCCGCCTGATATTAACGCCCCTATTTTTATTTTTTTACCCATTATCTGTTGTCTCCTTGTTGCTTTCCATTACACAATTTAAAGGCCACCCATCCTCACCCGGACCAAGGGTCGTGCCATGATTCCTCAAAGCCGGGCCTGTCCTTTCATTCATTGACAAAGTAAAACCGAAACCCTATATTTACAGACAGTTTTTGAGCCTGGTTCTAAATTCAGCCACATTGGGGTGGCGCAAAGCTTGCACTATTGGCATTTATGCTGAGATCTACCATTATGACTCACTGTTGTCAAAAGTATAGGTATGTTAAACTTTCAGACGCTAACTTCACCCCGGCCCCATTGGTCGGAATGGCCAGCACAAACCAGGCCCAGTTTTTATCTAACCCAAATAAGGAGACAGGTTGATGGCGGAAAATATAGTTGAAATAGACGATGATTCCTTTGAAAAGGCAGTTTTAAAGGCAGACAATCCTGTGATGGTGGATTTCTGGGCACCCTGGTGCGGTCCCTGCCGGGCCATCGGCCCCATTGTGGACGAACTGGAAGGAATCTATGGTGAAAAAATGAACTTTGTAAAAGTCAACGTGGATGAAAACCCACTGACCCCGAGCAAATACGGTATCAAAGCCATTCCCACCCTGATTTTCTTTAAAAACGGCGAAGTGGCCGAACAGATAACCGGAATGGTGGCCAGGGCTAAACTTGAGGAAACCATCAAAGGGGTACTCAAGGAGGGATAATGGCCAACACAGATTATGACGTGATTATCATCGGAGGAGGACCTGCCGGGCTCACCGCAGGCATGTATGCTGCAAGGGCAAGGCTCAATGTGGTATTGTTTGAAAAAGCAGCCCCCGGAGGCCAGGTGATCATCACAGACTGGGTGGAAAACTACCCGGGATTCCCAGAGGGCATTACAGGTTACGACCTGGGTGAAAAAATGGTCACCCAGGCCAAGAACCTTGGCTTGACCATTGAATCCGATGAAATAACCTCTATGACCCTTTCCAGGGAGGAAAAGAAAGTTCATCTTGGCAGCGGAAAAACAGTTAGCGCCCACACAGTTATCATTGCCTCCGGTGCCTCCCCCAGAAAACTGGATATTGGTGAAGCCAAATTTATGGGAAAAGGTGTTTCTTTCTGCGCCACCTGTGATGCCCCTTTTTTCCGGGACAAGGTTCTTGTGGCTGTGGGCGGCGGAGACACCGCTGTACAGGAAGCTATCTACCTCACAAAATTTGCCACCAAGGTATACCTGGTACACCGGCGGGATGAGCTGAGGGCCACCAAAGTTCTCCAGGAACGGGCATTGAAAAACGATAAGATTGAGATGGTGTGGGATTCTGTTGTAACGGGAATGGACGGTTTTTTCAATGTTGAAAATGTTCATATAAAAAATGTAAAAACCCAGGCCCAGAGCACCATTAAGGCAGATGGCTGTTTCATCTGGGTGGGCACAACCCCCAACACAGCCTACGTCAAGGACAATGTAAAAACCGATGACGGCGGCTTTATTTTCACTGACACCCACATGGAAACATCCATTCCGGGGGTTTATGCCATAGGTGATGTCAGAACCACCCCTTTAAAACAAATCACCACCGCTGTGGGCGACGGCGCCATTGCAGCCATGTCCGCCGAGCACTTCATTGAAAACCTGAAGGATGCAAAATGAGAATTGCCTCTGTTGTAATGATCACCGTTCTTTTCTTTTTTGCCGGTTGTTCATGGTTCAACGAACCGGACAGGGAGATGGAAAAAAGTGCAGAAACCCTTGTAAATGAAGGAAGTGCAAATTACAAAGAAGGGAATTACCGGGATGCCATTCACTCATTTACCACCCTGAGGGACTGGTATCCCTTCAGCAAATACGCCATTCTGGCGGAACTGAAAATTGCAGATTCCCACTATAAGCTCAAATCCTATGAAGAAGCCATTCCAGCGTACCAGGAATTTGAGAATCTGCACCCAAAAAATGAAGCCATCCCCTTTGTCATCTACCGCATAGGCATGTGCTGGTACAAAAAAATTCGATCTGTGGACAAAGATCAGACACCGGCGGCCAAGGCAATGGCGGAATTTCAACGCCTCATGGAAAGATTCCCCCAGGACCCTCTCAGTGTCAAAGCCGCCAAAAAGATCAAACGGTGCAGGGAGAACCTGGCAGGACACGAGGCTTATGTGGCAGATTATTATTTAAAAATAAAGCAATACAAAGCAGCATTAAAACGCTATGAATCTATCCTTGCCATATACCCTGAAACGAAATTCGGTGAAAAAGCGTTGGAGCAAATTGCCCTGTGTAAGAAAAAAATCAATAAAGAATAGTTGGAAACCTTGTTTTTCTTTACATTCCGCTATTTTTATTGTATAAAATTTTGTTCTAAAATTTAATATTGGAAAATATTGGTTTAATATCCGAATTTTCCCCATAAAAACGCTTGAAAATTCCCCCAGACGTGACGGGATTTTTTCATAACTACCATGGGCAGGCTTTATATGTATTCTGGCGCTGCCCACAACAAAGCTTGAAAAGCTATAGTGTTTACAACAGCTTTTCTTATAAATCCAAAGAGAGGTAAGCATGTCCAAAGAATGTAAAATATGCGGAAAAAAACCAATGGTTGGAAACAATGTCAGCCATGCCCACAACATTAACAAACGTCGTTTCAATCCCAACCTGCAACGGGTCAGAGCACTCTACCAAGGACAGGTTAAAAAAATTGATGTGTGCACCAGCTGCATCAAGGCTGGACATGTGGTTAAAGCGCCTTAAAACCTCCACCCGGGGTATTGACCGCCACGGGTAGGCCCGTCCACAAAAAAATCTTGAAGATCCATCTGGGTTTACACACAATACAGGGGCAGAATCCATGCTATTCATCATGGATTCTGCCCTTTTTTTATTAAAAAATTATACCTCAATGTGCAATCCGGGATGGAATTCATCATTCATCAATGAGGATGCGCTTTACATCTTTCACATGCTTCACCCGCCGCAGATCAGATATGACTTTACTCAATTGCGATTTACTTTCCACTGCAATGGTAAAATAACTGTTCACCACTCCATAATCGGTGGTTTCCGTATGTGCGTTGATAATATCAGCCTTGGCCCTTGAGATGGTTGATGCCACATCTGCCAGAAGCCCGGACCTGTCAGATGAACGAATCCTTACCCTCACAGGATAAGATTCTGTATCACTTTCACTCCACTGAACCTCAATTTTCCTTTCCGGACTCATTTTTTGGGCATTAATGCAGTTTTTTCGATGAACTGCCACCCCCTGCCCCTGGGTAATAAATCCAACAATGGCATCCCCGGGCAAAGGATTACAGCATTTTGAAAATTTTATCAGGATATCATCCAGGCCTTTGACCACGACGCCATCTCGATTTCTTTTCCGGCTCTTCCCCCCCAGCCCTCTCTCCCGGGGCTTGATATCTTCTTTTTCTTTTGCTTCTTCAGGAACGGTTTTATGAAGAATCTGGAGGGGAGTGACTTTCCCAAACCCCACCTGGGCAATGAGATCCTCCACCTCTTTAAATCCAAAGGCTTCAGCAGCCTGATCCACTTCCCCGGATTTCACCAAGGCATTAAAATTGAAATTTCGTTTGCGGAAAAGTTTTTCACACATTTCCCGACCAAGGGCAATACTGCGTTCTTTTTCCTGGATTTTAATCCAATGACGGATTTTGGTCTTGGCCTTCACTGTTTTTACAAAATTAAGCCAATCTGGACTGGGATGGTGTCCTTTGGTGGTGACAATACTTACTGTACTTCCTGTGGTGAGCTGCTGGGCCAGGGGCACCAGCTTACCATCCACCTTGGCACCGGTGCACTGTTCGCCCACCTCTGTGTGAATCTGATAGGCAAAATCCACAGGTGTGGCCCCCTTGGGCAGGGTTTGAATATCCCCCCCCGGGGTAAACACATAAATCTCATTGGGATACAGATCTATCTTTACATTTTCAAGAAACTCATTGGAGTCCGTTGTTTCTTCCTGATTTTCCACCAGATTCCTGAGCCAGGCAAAGGTTTTTCCCGTTTTTTCATCAATGGCAGCCCCCTCTTTATAACTCCAGTGGGCCGCAATGCCGGATTCGGCGACATTATCCATTTCCCAAGTTCGAAGCTGAATCTCCACCCTCTGTCCCCGGGGACCAATCACCGTGGTGTGCAAAGACTGATATAGATTGGGCTTGGGCACACCGATGTAATCCTTAAATTTGTAATGTATGGGTTTCCACATATCATGGATAATACCCATTGCCTGATAACACTGAAACTTCAAATCCACAATCACTCTGAAGGCAATGATATCGTAAACCTGATCAAAGGGTAAATTCTGGGACATCATTTTCTGATAGATGCTGTAATGCTGTTTGTAGCGCCCTTTAATGGACAGATTTTTCATTCCCTCGGCGGTGAGCCGTTCTGTTAGCTTTTCCTTTACCTCATCAATGTAATTTTCTTTTTCTTCCTTGGCACGATTCACCAGGGTGTCAATCCTGGCATACTCCTCGGGCAGACTGTGAAAAAAGGCAATATCCTCCAACTCCTGCTTGAGCCAGAAAATGCCCAGGCGGGAGGCAATGGGGGCATAGATATCAAGGGTCTCCCGGGAAATCATCACCCGGCTCTCCCGGTCTTCATGATATTTAAGGGTTCTCATCACGTGGAGACGATCTGCCAGCTTAATCAGGACCACCCGGATATCATCAGCCATGGCAAGAATCATTTTTCTGAGACTCTCTGCCTGCCGGACAATCTTATCTGCAACGGAAAGCCGGGATAACATGGTCACCCCGGAGACAATATGGGCAATGCCCGGTCCAAACACCTCCTGGATCTCCTCCCGGGTGGCATGGGTGTCTTCTATGACATCGTGGAGAAGACCTGCGGCAATACTTTCCACATCCAGCTTCATATGGGCCAGAATGGCTGCCACCTCCAGGGGATGGGAAAGATAGGGCTCACCGGACAGCCGCACCTTGCCGTGATGGACCCGGGCCGAATAGATGTAAGCCCGATCAATAATGCCAAGGTCGGCATCAGGATTATATTGAACAATGATATCAAGAATATCGGTAATTCTAATCATGTACTGGGACGCCTTTTTACTCAGTATTCTATCTTTGTTGTGGGCAGACCGGGATCATAACAAGGCCTGCCCATGGCGATCCATATGAAATGGCGAACGAACAGTTTTTCATGCACGCCTTAACTTATTAATACGCCTTGGAAAATAAAACTCTTTTATTACTGGGCTTTCCGCAGCAGATACATTCTCCCTTTTCCTGGGGAGAATCAAAGGGAATACAGCGGATGGTCACAGAAAGATCTTCTTTTATTTTGGCCTCACATGCGTCATTTCCACACCAGTGGGACATGGCAAACCCCCCATGGATGCCTTTCCGGGATTTATAAAAATCATAAAAAGCTTTTTTGTCATCAATATCAACGGTATTGGCAGCCATAAACGCCTTGGCCCGCTGAAAATAAGTATCCTGGATCTCATCCAGAAGATCACAAAGCCCATCAACAAAGGTATCTTTTTTCACCCCGGTTTTATCCCGGGCAGATTTATCCCTGCGTCCCAGAAAAACCGAATCATTGGCCATATCTTTGGGGCCAATCTCTGCCCTTAAGGGAATTCCTTTTTTGACCCAATCCCATCCCCGGGCGCCACCAATATCCCTGTCATCAATTTCCACAACAATTTTTCTGCCATGGTATCGAATCTGACGAAGCTCCGCAGCCAGGGCCTGGGTATAGGCCATTATCTCTGCCCGTTCTTCGTCCTTTCTGTAAATGGGCAAAAGCACCACATGGGAAGGTGCCACCCGTGGGGGCATGATCACACCGTCATCATCTCCATGTGTCATGATCATACCGCCGATCATCCGGGTGGAGACCCCCCAGGAGGTGGTCCAGGCAAATTGCTCCTGTTTATCTGCATTCTGAAACTTAATGTCTGATCCCTTGGCAAAGTTCTGACCCAGAAAATGTGAGGTACCGGCCTGGAGTGCTTTTTTATCCTGCATCATGGCCTCAATGCACATGGTGTCCACTGCCCCTGGAAATCTCTCGGAAGGGGTTTTGCTTCCCCTGACCACAGGCATGGCAAGACACTCTTCCACAAATTTGGTATACACATTGAGCATCATCAAGGTTCGTTCCCGGGCCTCTTCTTCGTTGGCATGGGCCGTATGCCCTTCCTGCCACAAAAATTCACTGGTGCGAAGAAAAATACGGGTGCGCATCTCCCATCTTACCACATTGGCCCACTGGTTGATCAGCACCGGAAGATCCCGGTAACTGGACACCCATTTGGACATGGACTCCCCAATGATGGTCTCCGAGGTGGGACGAACAATCAAAGGCTCGGCAAGTTCTCCGGCGGGAACCAGTTTTTTGTTTTCTCCCTGCTCCAGCTTATGGTGGGTGACAACCGCACATTCCTTGGCAAACCCCTCCACATGCTCGGCCTCTTTTTCCAGATAACTCAATGGAATAAACAAAGGGAAATAAGCATTTTTAACCCCGGTTTCCTTGAACATCTCATCCAGTTGAGAGGATATATTCTCCCACAGGGTATACCCCCAGGGGCGAATAACCATACAGCCCCTTACAGGGGATTTTTCCGCCATTTCAGAAGCCTTCACCACCTCTTGATACCACATTGGGTAATCCTCTTCCCGTGTTGGCGTAATTGCTGTTGTAACCTTTTTCCCCATTTCCATTCCTCCAGATGATTTTAATTTATATTTTTATTGTGACTTTGTTCTGATTCATATTGTCTAACTTCTTGGAGCAGTACTTCCACAAGGCGATCCTGATTCACCTTCTTCACCACCTCACCTTTTTTAAAAAGTATTCCCATGCCATCGCCGCCGGCAATGCCGATATCCGCCTCCCTGGCCTCTCCCGGACCGTTGACCACACAACCCATGATGGCCACCTTGATATCTGTGGTGCAGTTTAAAAGTGCATCTTCCACGGTGCGCGCAATGTCAAACAAATTAATTTTACACCGACCGCAGGTGGGGCAGGAGATAATCTCCGGCCCCCGTTTCCTGATTTTCAGGGAACGCAGAATTTCCCAGCCCACACGGATTTCCTCCACAGGATCACGGGTCAAGGAGACCCGGATGGTATCGCCAATACCCTCGGCAAGCAACATGCCGATGCCAATGGCAGATTTGGTGATACCGGCGTACAGCCCCCCTGCCTCGGTGACCCCCACATGGAGGGGTACATCGGTGCGTTTGGATATAAGGCGGTAGGCTTCAACGGTTCGTTCCACATCCGAGGCTTTTAAGGAAATTTTGATATCATAAAAACCCAGATCCTCCAGTATGGCAATATTTCTAAGGGCACTCTCCACCATGGCACCGGGGGTGGGCCCCATGGTGGCAAGAATCTCTTTTTCCAAAGAGCCTGCATTGACACCCACCCGAATGGGAATACCATGGGATTTTGCACAATCTGCCACTGCTTTAATTTTATGGGTGGCACCAATATTTCCGGGATTGATTCTCAGCCCGTCGGCCCCGGCATGGGCAGAGGCAATGGCCAGCTTATAATCAAAATGGATATCGGCAATGAGGGGAATCTCAATCTGTTTTTTTATTTCCTTAATTGCCAGGGCCGCATCCATGTCAGGAACCGCCACCCGGACGATTTCACACCCAGCCCGGGTTAAAGCTGCAATTTGATCCACTGTGGCTGTGATATCCTGGGTGTAGGTATTGGTCATGGACTGTATGGCAACAGGCTCCTCCCCCCCCACAAAAATATTTCCAACGCTTATTTTACGGGTTTTTTGTCTTTCTTTTATAAAGGTCATTTTCCCTTTTATCCTTAACATGGCCTGACAGATTCATATAACTGCCACGGGCACCCCCCCATATTTCACCTTGGTTTGCCACGGTTTTATCCTAAAAACAACAGCATACCCCGGTGGACACAAAATTACAGAGCCCATGAATATCAAAGGATGGATAAATATTCAAGTTTAATGCCGATTTCAAGGGGTTTGCATTCTCTGATAAATCTATTTTCACCTTTTTTTCATGGGTTTGCCTGTTATCATATCAACCATAGAAAGGCGAATCAAAACAATGCCCATTTACGACAGTTTACAAAAATGCAACTGCCAGAACCTTGATCCATAACGAATTCTAAAAACCCTGAGCAAAACCTCACATAAAGCAGCACTACAATTCCCGGCGAACTATTTTTTTATTGACAAATTACGCATAAAGACATATGCATCCAAAGGCATTTTTGCACAACAACAAACATGCATAGTTTGCACAATATTGTTTATAATAAATGTACAATACAATCATTGGTTTTCTTTTCATTTCATAATAAATATTGATAGTTACTATTAACATTTATTGTTTTCATAAGAAAAATGCAAACAACATACTTGAAGCAAAAATTACAGACATTCATCATTTCACACAAATAGAAACAACGCCTTGATACAAATTTCTCCCCAGGGCATAGAATACAAGGATAAAGCTGCCATAACGCAAAATACTCAAAACCAGATTGTAACCAGAACAGCATTAAGGAGGTGCTATGGAAAAAAAACATGAAAATCATGAATTTTATGAAAATCTGGAAAAAAAAGGGGTTTCCAGAAGAAGTTTCCTGAAATATTGCACTGCGCTCACCGCATCAATGGGCCTGTCAATTTCCTGCACCGCCCAGGTGGTTAAAGCCATTGAAACGGCGGCTTCAGGTCCCCGCCCCCCGGTGATCTGGCTGCATTTTGCTGAATGTACCGGATGTTCAGAAGCTTTTTTACGAACCCCCAATGTGGGTGCCATTATCCTTGAGACCATTTCCGTGGAATACCATGAGACCATCATGGCTGCGGCAGGGCACCAGGCAGAGAAATCCCTGCACGATGCTGTTGAAAAATATAAAGGAAAATTTGTCTGCGTTGTGGAAGGGTCCATTGCCACAAAATATAATGGTTCCTACGGCAAGGTTGCCGACAAAACTTTTCTTGAAATTGCAAAATCCATTATTCCCAAAGCAGCAGTGACCATTGCCCTTGGTACCTGTGCAGCCTATGGCGGCATTCCCGCCGCCGATCCCAATCCCGGTGGATACAAGGGGGTTAAGGATGCCATTGGCATTGACACCGTCAACCTGCCGGGATGCCCGCCCAATCCGTTAAATCTTCTTTCCACCATAGTCAAATATCTTAATAAAGAAAAAATTGAACTGGACGAAGAGGGACGTCCCCTGTTTGCCTATGCAGACACCGTTCATGACCGCTGTCCCCGACTGCCACATTTTGAAAATGACGAATTTGTTGAAGAATTTGGATCCAAAGAAGCAGAAATGGGATATTGCCTCTACAAAATGGGCTGCAGAGGCCCTGAAACCTATAATAACTGCCCCACAGCAAAATTTAATGACGGCACCAGCTTTCCCATCCAGGCAGGCCACCCTTGCATAGGGTGCAGTGAGCCCGGCTTCTGGGATAATATGACGCCATTCTATGAAGAGTCATAAGCGCACAGAATTTTATTTTAAGTTGCTGAGAAGAAGTATTTATTAAAAATAATCCCAACAAGTCGGACAGAATTCCAAACGTTGTCAGGGATAAGATCGAGAGCAAAATAAGCGACTCCTGTGGCAGTTATAAAAAAAATCCGATAAATCGGGACAATTTTCAAGCTTTGCTGTGGATAGGTCAAAAGCAAAATAAGACCTGCCGTGGCAGTTATATAGAGGATATTATTATGGGTAAAAGAATTGTAATTGATCCAATCACCCGGATCGAGGGTCACTTAAAAATAGAGGTGGAAATTGAAAATGGAAAGGTAAAGGACGCCTGGTGTTCCGGCCAGATGTTCCGGGGTATTGAAATGATGTTAAAGGGCCGGGATCCCCGGGATGCCCACCATTTTGTCCAACGCTCCTGCGGTGTTTGTACCTATGTCCATGCCCTGGCATCGGTGAAAGCCGTTGAAGATGCCTGTAACATCACTATCCCTGAAAATGCTCGACTGATACGCAATTTAATGCATGGTGCCCAATTTCAACACGATCATCTGGTTCATTTTTATCACCTCCATGCATTGGACTGGGTGGATATTGTCAGTGCTCTGGATGCAGATCCCCTGAAAACCGCCAAGTTATCGGGAAATGTCAGTGGACGGCCCCAGAACAGTGAATATTTCAAAGGTGTTCAGGAAAAATTAAAATCCTTTGTTGCCAGTGGACAACTGGGGCCCTTTAACAATGGATATTGGGGACATTCAGCATATGTACTGCCCCCTGAGGCCAATCTTATGGCCACTGCACACTATCTTGAGGCCCTTCAACTCCAGGCAAAAGCAGCCCGCATGCATGCCATTTTTGGCGGCAAAAATCCCCATCCCCAATTCCTGGTGGTGGGTGGTGTCACCTCTGTGGCAGATCTTAATGTAGATCGCATTGCGGAATTTGAAACCATCTGGAAGGAGACCCGAGCCTTTGTTGATGAAATTTATATTCCGGATCTTTTGGCTGTTGCCTCATTTTATAAAGACTGGGGGGACATAGGCGGCAACAACAACGCCTTTCTTGCCTATGGGGATTTTGCCAACGACGTGGCGGAAAAAAACAAGCTCATGCCAGCAGGTTTCATCAGAAAAGACCTTGAGGTGGAAGAGATGAATCCCGACAAGGTAACCGAAGATGTCACCCGGGCCTGGTATGAAAAGGGGACCCCCAAACACCCCTTTAACGGAGAAACAAATCCCATCCAGGGAGAAACCCATTACAATACAGACGATAAATACAGCTGGATAAAAGCCCCCCGTTACGATGGCCTTGCCGCAGAAGTGGGGCCCCTTTCCAGGGTATTGATCGCCTATGGAAAAAAAGACCCTGCTGCCACAAAGGCCGTGGATGGCGTTCTTAAAAAACTGGGTGTGGGGGCTGATGCCCTGTTCTCCACATTGGGAAGAACCGCTGCAAGGGGTGTTGAAACCCAGCTGATCGGAAACGCCATGGGCAGCTGGATCGACAACTTGAAATCCAACATTGCCAAGGGCGACAAAAAGACTTACCAATCATGGGAAATGCCGGACAAAGGCAAGGGCTTTGGTCTCAATGACGTGCCACGGGGCGCTCTTGGACACTGGATTGAAATCGAAGATGGAAGAATTAAAAATTACCAGTATGTGGTCCCCTCCACATGGAATTTCGGCCCCACAGATGCCAAAGGCAATAAAGGGCCTGTGGAACGCTCCCTCATTGGAACCCCCATTGCCGATGCCTCAAAACCCCTGGAAGTATTAAGAACCGTCCATTCCTATGACCCCTGCATTGCCTGTGCCGTGCATGTCATTGACCCCCATACCAATGGAACCTATAAAGTTCAGGTGATTTAATCAAACCGCCCCGGGTTCACCCGGGGAGACAAACAATGTAACAAAGCCCGGGCCATGGTCCGGGCTTTACTTTGCCGTACAAACTCGTCCGTCACAGGTTCTTCAATTTCCCGCCATATAATATGTTTCTTTGAAATTGAACAGATCACATATGGTGTGAAAAATGAGAACTTCGGACTCATGAGATACAAAGAGGAGCCAATGAAACCACAAATCATGGTACTGGGCGTGGGGAACATTCTTTATTCCGATGACGGTTTTGGCATTAAAGTTGTGGAAAAACTTCAAAACAATTATATTTTTCCAGACCATGTCACCATTGTGGACGGCGGGGTGCTGGGGGTCAATCTGCTGGGGGTCATATCCCATGCCCACAAGCTCATTGTGGTGGATACCATTTTAAATAAAAGCAATCCCGGTGATTTTCACCGCCTTGAAGGCGAGGAGATCCCCAACCGCATTCTGGGTAAAAATTCCATGCACCAGGTGGATCTTCTGGAGGCACTGACCCTGTGCCGACTCATGGATAATATTCCGGAAACAATTATTCTTGGTGTGGAGCCTGAGGATATTGAAACCTTACATCCTGAATTGACACCGATCCTTGCCGAAAAGGTGGATGCCATGGTGGAATGGGTGCTCCGGGAACTTGTAAACCTGGGTGTTCCCACACAAAAAAAAACAAGCAATGTCATCCCTTGAAGATGCATTCCCATGAATAATTGCCACGGTCAGGTAAACAGTATTCTGACCACGACCATGCAGCAGTTACTGCCCCACCAAAGACTTTTGTATGGTCAGCGCCATGCCGGAAAGATTTGCAATGTAATCCCGGGCCAGGGGGTCCAGGGGAACCACTACACCCTGGATGGCTGATGCAATTTTTCCGGCCACCCGTTGATCAAACTGGGGTTGCACAAAAATCACCCGGACATTGTTCTTTTTTGCCTGCTGAATAAAAGAGACCAGATCCCTTCCCTTGGGGGTTTTACCACCCCGCTCCACAGCCAGTTGCTTTAGCCCATAGGCATCTGCAAAATAGCCGAACACCGGATGAAACACAAAAATCGTTTCCCCCTGCAAAGGCTTTAGTATCGATGCAATTTTTTGGTTCAAAAGGTCCAGGTCCGCTTGAAAAAGACGAAGGTTTTCACGAAAAAACGGCTCATATTCCGGTGCCAGGGTACTAAGGCTGTCACACATGGTTTGTGCCTGTTTTTTAACCAAAAGCGGATTCATCCAGATATGCGGATCATTCCCCTCTGCCCCATGGTGGTGATGATGCCCTGCTTCATCAGAATGTATCAACGCTTCTTTATTCACCGTCTCCCCATGTTCATGGGGCTCATGAAGAACATCTTTTTTTCCATCCAGTTGGCGCAATGTAATCCCCCGGGCGGTGTCCACAATGGAAAGCTTCGGGGCCATGGCCCGAATTTTAGGTATCAGTGCCGTCTCAAAGGGAACCCCAATGGTGAACAGCGCCATGGCCCGGGAAAGTTTCACCATCTGGGCCGAAGCAGGTGCATAGGTGGCAGGGCTTTTACCCGGAGGCACCAGAACGGAAACGGCCACTTTTTCTCCGCCAATTCGTTGGATAAAATATGCCTGGGGTGCAATACTGACAAAAACCTCAATTTTCCCGGAGGCAGACCCAAAAGCCGCCGGGGGGATCAGTAAAATACCCATCAGAAATACAAAAAAAGCCCGCACCATTACAGCAGTGATGTTGTATTTTATCATTTTTCTGCCGATCATCTGATTTTTTTCGTACATTTAAATGTGTCTCCCTTTTCCCTGTGCGTAATTTTTTTATATGACTCAACTTTCGGGCTTCATTTCAAAGCCGGCATTTTTAAATGTACCGATGGGCTCAGTGTGCCGAGGGGGTCAGGCTTTTGTTATTGATGTTATTGACCAAGGCCTTTGCCAACGGAAAAAGCCTCGATAATGTCAATAACGAAAGCCTGACCCCACCACGAAATGCGAACACCGAAAGTTGAGCTATATGAAATACTCCGTTAACCAGGGGAGTATTTCTACCTTTGTTGTGGGCGGAGCAAGGTCAGAATGCGGTCCGCCCGTGGCGGTTACAAACTGTTCTCATCCCAATTTTCAGGATGTAACGAACTTATCACCGGTGATTTCCGGGGCATGGGAACATAAACAGACAGTTCATCGGTGTCCACACTGAGGTGTTTCCGAAAATAGAGGGATGTGACAGCAAGGACAATGGCGCAGACGGTACAAAAAAAATAAAATCCAGATGGCGCTGTCATCTTCATAACCCCCGAAGAAATCAAGGGTCCAATGCCGGACCCCACACTATAACTTAGAATTAAAGCCGCACTGATGGGAACAATATTTTCTTCATCCAGATTATCCTGGGCCCGGGCAACCGCCACGGGATAAATGGAAAAAACAACCCCGAACAATATGGATAACCCCATGAGAATTGAATAGCCCATATGACCTGTCAAAGCAATGGCAAAACAGACCACAGCCGTAAAAAAACCCAATACAGACAAAACCGCCAATCTATCAAAACGGTCTGAAATAATGCCCATGGGCCATTGAAAAAAAAGCCCGGCCCAGATGGTAACTGTCATAAAAAAGGTCACCTGACTGATATCAAGGCCAATACCAAGGGCATACACCGGCCCCATGACATAAAAAGAACCGTTAATCATCCCGGACATAAAGCTGCCGAACAGGGCAAAGGGTGCCAGCCTGATCAATTTTAACAAATTGTAATGCACCACATTCAATGGTTTGGGATGGATCGCACCGGTAAGGGAAATGGGGACAATGCAAATGGAAAAAAGCATTCCCAAAACCATGAAAAGCAAATTGTCTTCAATGGGAGCCACATTGAGCATCATCTGCCCCAGCCCATTACCAAAATACATGACCACCATGTAAAGTGCAAGGACCCGCCCCCTGACATCGGACTCCACACGCTCATTGACCCAGCTTTCCACCACCATGTACAAAGAAGCGATGCAGATCCCGCTGCATACTCTCAAAAAAAACCAGAAAAAAGGGGCATCATACAAACCATGGGCAATGGCTGTGAAAGCAGTGGTGGCAGCAAAGGCCGTAAAGGCCCGGATATGCCCCACCCGCTTCACTGTTTGCTGGCAGACAAAAAATCCAAGAATCATGCCGATATAATATCCTGACATGGTAAGGGCAATAATCTGCTCATCCCAACCGGCATAGCTTAATCGGACACTGAGCAAGGTGTTTTGCAAGGCCCCTGCCACGGAAAGTATCAAAGTGGATAAAAACAAAAGAAAAAAAGGGCTGACTGCAGAAGTTATGGACATTGTGCTTCTCCATGAAGAATAATCGTATATTGGGCTGAATCAGGGTAATAATTTAAAAACAATTGGTGGGCGATCAGGTTTTTCCCCAAAATATTGCGTGTGAACGGTCGGTTAAAGACAGATCATCCCGGCAAAAGAAACCGGGGGATGTCTCATTTAAGATGGTGCCTTTTAATCGAAGTGTTCCATTATGTCAACACTAAAAAAAAAAAGATTCTCCACGGGGGTAACCCCCGGAAGAATCTCTTTAAATTACAACCACTTACAAAACCAACTCAGCTTAAATATTACAGCATTTTATCCCACATGGAGCAATTTATCTCACTCTTTAACTCGCTGTTGAACCGCGGTTTCAATAATTTGAACAGCCTCATCCATGGAAACTACACCTGTATTAATCAGCAAAGCATAATTTCCGGGATCTGAAATGGAGGCGTTAAAATATTTCCAGATAAAAGATTTTCTGGCAGACTGGGTTTTGGTAATTCGCCGTCCGGCCTCATCCTCACTTAATCCAAAGGTCTTGGCCACATGACTGCAACGCATTTCAAAGGGGGCAATTATCCTGACACTTATTCTCACTTCCGGGGGCAGAATAAAATTTGAGCCACGCCCCACAACAACACTGTTCCCATGCTCCCCAATGGTTCCAATGACTTTCATGAGATGATGCAGATATTGATCCGGCCAGAGATAACGATCGTCCACCAATGAAGCAATCCAGTTATCCAGGGTGTTGAGTCGCCGTTCATCCAGGGTTTCAATAAATCGAACACTGATATCTGCATTTTTTGCCATCTCATGGACTACTTCCTGATGAAAAAGGGCAAATCCCAGTTTTTTTGCAAGGCGCTCTGCAATGATTCGTCCCCCGCTTCCCGGTTCCCTGGAAAGACTGACCACAGGCCTCAAAGGCATGGCTTTTGTTTGAAGCTGTTTTTTCTCATATTCCCATTGTTTTACCTGCTCTTCGATAATTTGATTAAGTCTTCGCCGTTTTGATTCCATGTTGCCTCCTTTCAATGGATAGTCCAATTTTTACCTGTGGGGGAGTGACAGGCGATCAGGGTTGATTGTATGGGATCATGCATATCGCAGCAGCTCCACCTGATGCTCTTTATCTGAAAAACAAACCATTATAACCGCCACGGGCAGACCGTATTTTGATCCCGCTCCGCCCACAACAAAATTTGAAATGCCCCCCGGTTTGCGGAGTATTTCATATAAAATCAATAACAACGAGAGATTGCCTCCCTCCCAGGCATTACATGCTAAAAAGGTGCAGTGGACTCCACCTGTATTCATTATTTAGCCTCCAAACAATGAAAGTCTCTGGGCAAACCAACTGAGTAAGAAAACAATGAATGGTCAAAAACCAACGGATTTGAAATCAAGCAGCTAAATGGAATAAATCATGACCATTTTAAGTATCATTGCGATGGATAACGAAAAAATAGATAGATAGGAATTATTCAGATTCAGGCGTAATATTTATAAAGTATGATGAATGCACCTTGTTTGAATTATAACCGAATCCCCGGCATGGTGTCAACCGCAGAAAAAAGGCTTTTCCGATTCACAACCCATAATAACTCAACTTTCGGTGTTCGCATTTCGTGGTGGGGTCACGCTTTCGTTATTAACATTATCGAGGCTTTTTTCGTTGGCAAAGGCCTTGGTCGATAACATCAATAACAAAAGCCTGACCCCATCGATACATTTAAAAATGCCGGCTTTGAAATGAAGCCCGAAAGTTGAGATAATAATATACGGTTCCGGCCGGGTCCATTGCCCGTCAGGGGACGGCATGATACCATTTTCAATATTCGTTGCGTCCGTGAGGATATGCTCGCTATAACAAATAACATTTTATATCCCATAAACGGTCCAATTTTTGATCATCTTTTTACGTTTCATCTGAACAAGTGATTTTTTTTATATTGACAGATTCCATGAAATCATTATTTTCACAGTGCGTTAATGGCTTAAATATGAGCGTCATATTTCAACAACCCCGCAGATGTTGACTGCCGGGAAAAAGCCCTGTCACCCCAACCTTAAATATTTGGGCATCACGGCTTAAAGGTGATTCTTTATGATAAATATAATGGTGGACCCCATTGGTATAACAGTGGAAATGAATGAGGGAGAAACCCTCCACGATGGACTGGAACGAGCCGGAATAAGCATTGAAACCCCCTGCGGCGGCCAGGGCGTATGCGGTGCATGCAAGGTATGGGTGGCCCCTCCGACCCATGTGCCTTCCACCCCCCACGAGGACATCTCCCAATCCGATGATCAAAAAGGACTGAGGCTGGCCTGTCAGGCCATCCCGGAAAAAGACATCACCATCCGACTGGAAGATAATTTTGTCTATGACAAGGCCACCCGGAACCAGGGCCGCATTCTTCTCCAAAACAGTTCAATTGGAAAAAACGGCTCAGCATCGGCCGTAAGACTCATCCAAAGTCAAAATCAAACCGTTCTTGTCCATGACAGGGCCGAGGATGAAATTCCACTGCCCACATGGCAACCCCACTACACCCCCAAGGGGCTTGCCATTGACATTGGCACCACCACAATGGTGCTCTCCCTGGTATCCCTGGAAACCGGGGAGATTCTGGCATCGGGCTCCAGCCTCAACCCCCAGATAGTCCATGGCCATGATGTTCTCACCCGCATCCAGTATGCAGAAACCCCCGAGGGTCTGGAGGAAATGGCATCCCTGGTTCAAAACAAACTAAACGCGCTGCTGGCAGAGGCCTGCGAAACAACCCACACCCACCCTGATGAGATCGTGGATGTCACCATTGGGGCCAACACCACCATGCTCCAGTTGGCGGCAAAAATAGATCCCACCCCATTGGGACGGGTTCCCTTTACCTTTGATATTAAGGGCGGTACCACCTACCCGGCAGAAGTTTTCGGTCTCAATGTGAACAAAGCAGCCAGGGTATATCTCCCCCCTGTGATGCATGCCTTTGTGGGCACAGATATCACCGCAGGACTAATTCTCTGCCCGGAGTTCTTTGATGACAATAAATCCATTCTCTATATTGACATGGGTACCAATGGCGAAATGTGCCTTAACGTCAAAGGACGTCGTTTTACCACTTCCACGGCAGCGGGCCCGGCATTTGAAGGCATGGGCCTTTCCACAGGCATGCGGGCCACGGATGGTGCTGTGGAGAAAGTCAGCGTAAACAAGGATGGAATCATTGAATTCCAGACCATTGGCGGCGGCAAGGTCAAGGGGGTGTGCGGCAGCGGTATTGTGGATTTCATTGCCACACTGCTTACAACGGGCATCTTAGATCCTTCAGGAAAACTTGCAAACAACGATGAAAAAAATGCCTCTGTGATGACACTGGACGACCAACCCGCCTTTGAATATGGAGAAGGTGTCCATCTGACCCAGAAAGATATCCGACAAATTCAGCTGGCCAAGGGAGCTGTTCGCACCGGTGTTGATTTAATCCTTCAAAGTGGCGGTATCACCTGCGATGAACTGGACAGCATCTATGTAGCCGGTGGTTTTGGCAACTACCTGAAACCTGCGAACATGGAAAGAATCGGTCTTTTACCTGAAAATACGGCAGATAAAGTGATTTTCTGCGGCAACGCCTCCATTGACGGCAGCACAATCCTGTTAACCCAAGGTTCCCAGAGACTTTTTCTGGAAAAAGCCATGGACAACATGGAACATCTTCAACTGGCGGATTCCCCGGAATTCATGAACTGCTTTGTCACAAGCCTGGGATTTCCTCCGGCCAGGGAATCCCACGGAGTTAAAAATTGATGACGCTTCACACATCCCATGCTGTCATTGCCTGCGGTTCCCTGCACCACGAATTTGAGTCCCTGGCAAGAAAGGACAATGGCCCGGATATCCATTACCTGGATACAGATCTCCATCGAACCCCTGCCAGGATTCCAGAAATACTCCAGGCAAAGGTGGATGAAATTTCACACCGCTATGGAACCGTGATATTGGGTTATGGCCTGTGCTCCAATGGAGTGGTTGGGGTAAAGGCCCGGCAATGCCCATTGATCATCCCCAGGGTCCATGACTGCCTGGACCTTTTTCTGGGATTTGTGGGCAAGGGAAAGTCAAGAATCGGGCTGGGAACGGCCCACTATTATCTGACACCGGGAACCATCATAAACAAAAAAGATCCCCTGGCCATCATGGAATATGAATACGTTCCCAAAATGGGGCAAAAAACATCTGAATGGGGGATGAAAGAGGAATTAAAACATTACACCCATTTTGCTTTGATCACCTCCCCGGGAACGGACATGGAAGCTGTCAAAGATCAAGCCCAAAAAAATGCCGATTTTTTTGACATGACCCTGGAAGAAGTGGAAAGTGATCTGGCCTTTTTCAAACAGACCCTTTACGGTCCCCATGATCCTGAATACTTTCTTCACATTTCCCCGGGAGAGGCCATTACCCAGGAAATGTTTATTTAAGGGACTCAGACCTTATTGATTTACCATTTAATACTCGATGGTTGTTATTTCTCGTGAATGAGACCCCGAATAAACGGTAGATTAAAAATTGCTGACTCCCTAAAATGATGGCATGGACATCAGGTATCAGCTTTTTATCATACCTTATGATCATTTTTTTCAATAACTGCCACGGGCAGACCTTATTCTGACCTCGGTCTGCCCACAACGAAAATTGAAAATGGTATTATACCGCCGCCCCCCGATGGGCAATGGGCCCGGACCGGAACTGTAGACAGCTCAATTGTCCGGTTCCTATTGCCCATCGGGGGGCGGCTCTGCTGAGGGTAGTTTACTCCCGCCAATTACACAGCACACCAAGGAGAAATACGATCCATGACACCCGGCATAAATGCAGCAAAAAAAGCAAAAATCCCATATACCCTGCACAAGTATAACCATGACCCGGCAAGTGAATCCTACGGCACAGAAGCTTCTGAAAAAATGGGGATACCCGGGGAACAGGTTTTTAAAACGCTTGTGGTAAGTCTGGACAAAGGCGCTCTTGCCGTGGGCATCATTCCGGTGACAGCCAAGTTGAACATGAAACAAATGGCAAAGGCCGGTGGTGCAAAAAAAGCTGCCATGGCCACCCCATCGGATGTGGTCCGTTCCACCGGATACGTACTGGGTGGGGTCAGCCCCCTGGGCCAGAAAAAACGCCTTAATACCGTCATTGATGCTTCGGCCCGAAATTTCTCCACCATATATGTCAGTGCGGGTCGAAGGGGTTTGGAAATAGAACTGGCCCCCGACGATTTACAAAAATTGACCCGGGCCACTTTTAAAGAGATCATTGATGAGCACGCCAAACCATGGAAATAAACCTTATGCTGTTTTATCAGTGACTTATATTTCTGCATGATTTATCAGTATCTCACTGAAATCCAGTGCGATTGGCATTGTCCCCCTTGACTTAAGCTGTGGATTCTATATAATGAATAATATTCAGCATGAATCTTCAGCTTCTTCCACACCTGCTTTACGAATTACAATCTACCCCACTGTGCTTATGGGTCAGACATATTTGGGTTTACTGCCTCTGCGTTATCCATCCATCGCCTCAAGTGCCAATTTTCCGCCCATGTTTTTAAAAAACAATGAACTGATTTTTTTATCTCCATAAAGGGGATTTTCAGATATTTTTTCGGCAAATCATGGCTGACAAAGGAGGGTATATGTATCTTACACAAGGAGATCTTTTCTGGGGAATGGACGCTGACTTTGTAAAAGATGTCATGAACCAGACAGAAAAAATGGATTTTGAAGATGGGACAACCATATTCAATCAGGATGAGGCAGCAGATTTTTTCTATGTATTGATCAAAGGACGCATAAAACTGAGCATCGGCACCCAGGGGCCTGTGGTTTTTATGGCAAAGGATGCCGGAATGGTCATTGGGTGGTCCTCACTGGTGGGCAGAGAAACTTACTCCGCAACGGCCCTGTGCGTAAGTGAAGTTAAGGTCGTCAAAATTGAAAAAAACAGTTTTCTGGAAAAACTTGCCAAATATCCTTCAAGCGAAAGTCTTCTTTACAAACGTCTGGCCCAAATGCTGGGGGATCGGTTGATAACACTTTATCCAAGTCTTGCCTGATACGCTGACACTTGGCAAGAAATTACACCTTAAAAAAATCAATTAATTAAAAGATGCCATTTTTATATGAAATACTCCGCAAACCGGGGGGGTATTTCAAGCCTTGTTGTGGGCAGAGCCAGATCATCAACAGTCTGCCCGTGGCAGTTATTAAAAGGAAGATGCGTTACATACACACATGAAATTTCATCATTTAATCCAGTCAGCCTGATTTACCGAAAAAATTATTGTTTGATTTCAAACTTCACCCGATATAGATTATTAAACGACAAGGCATGGATGAAAATCATTGATCCGTTACCATCCATGATAATTTGATGTTTACGGCGCCACCATCAATGAGTATTATCCCCCAATGGCCTGACATTGGGGATCTGTGCGGGTGAAAAATGAAAATTGCCATTATATCTGATATCCACGGAAATCTGGAAGCACTGACTGCGGTGATGGAACACCTTAACACCTGCCCTGTGGATCAAATCATATCCCTGGGGGACAACATCGGATACGGTCCCAATCCCAATGAAGTCATGGATCTGTTGGCCCGGCACAGCATACAATCCGTTCTGGGCAACCATGAGATGGTGGTGAAATACCCCCGATTTCTAAAATGGTTTAACCCGGTGGCTCAGAAATCCGTTGTACAAACCAACAAATCCCTTTTACCCCATCATATCAAAACCATCCACACCTTTGAAAAACAAATGGTAAAAGAGAACCTGCGATTTGTCCATGGGATGCCGCCCCAGTCCCCTTTTTTATACCCCTTTCAATTGTCAACCAAAGGCCTTGCCGGGAAGATATCAGAACTTAAACAACCCGTCTGTTTCTGCGGTCACACCCATGAACTGGAACTCATTGAATTAACCTGCCGTGACAAACTCATTCAAGCCCCCCTGCCCCAAGGGGTTCAATCACTACAAAAGACCTCCAAATATCTGATCAATGCCGGCAGTGTGGGACAGCCCCGGGATGAGAACAAAGATGCAAAATTGATCATCTACGATCCCCTTGCATACACCATTGAGGTGCTGTATCTACCCTACCCCTACCGGGTGACCATGCAGAAAATAAGGGATGCCGGGCTCCCGGAATCTTTTGCCACCAAATTATCCCCAAACTGAGACATTAAAATCCATGAAAAAAATAGGAAAATACAGCGTTACAGGGCTCCTTGGCCAGGGTGGTATGGGAAAAGTTTTTAAGATTCAATATCCCGTCACCGGAAAAATCGGCGCCCTTAAATACCTTGATCCCAACCCCCTTTTAATATCAATGATGGGGCAAAAGGCCGTGGAAAATCTTTTCACCCGGGAAGCCATGACCATGGCAAAAATCCGTCATCCCAACATTCTGGAATTGTTTGATTTTGATCGATCAAAGGGCAAGTTATACTACACCATGGATTTTTATTGTAATAACCTGGGTCAATTAATGGGGGAATCCATGGAAACCGAGCGGCCCACTCGAATTTTAACTCTTGAAAAAACATTTCACCATGCCCGGCAGATACTGGAAGGGCTTGGCTGTCTTCATTGGTCGGGGATCATTCATCGGGATATAAAACCCTTTAACATCATGTTAACAGAGCTTGATGTGATTAAAATCGGAGACTTTGGCCTGTCCAAACTCCGGGGGGAAGATATGCCCATCCATGGCAGCGTCAAGGTGGGCTCCCCCTATTATGCAGCACCGGAGCAGGAAAAAAATCCAGAGCATGCCACGGAAGCCAGCGATCTTTATTCCATGGGAGTGATGCTCTTTCGCATGGTCACCGGTGTATTGCCGGAAAGCAATGGGGTATTGGCAAGTTCATACAATAATGATCTGGATGAACAATGGGATCTGTTTTTTAAAAAAGCCATGGCCCCGGACCCGTCCCATAGATTCCAGACAACTCAACAAATGGCCCTTGACCTTGAAAAACTGGAACAGCAGTGGATAAAGCAAAAAGAACGCATGTGTGCCCTTCCAGAAGATTTTCTGGAGAAACCGCCACTCAAAACAGGTAACATAACCCTGCGAAAAACCCCGGTTAAAGCCCTGCAAGGGGATGCCCCGGATATGTTTAATCTCACAGATCTCATGGAACCTGTTAAATTTATAAAAAATAATTTTGAAAAAATTGAATCAGATCAGGTGCTGGACCATGCCACCGGTCTTGTGTGGCAAAAATCAGGCTCCCCCTACCCCATGAACTGGAAGGATGCCCATGACTACATAGATCATCTTAATCAACATAAATCCACATCATCACCCTGGCGTCTTCCCACCATTGAAGAACTGGTGACCATTTTGTCCCCCCTGCCCCAGGGCATCGGCCACTGCCTTGAACCCATATTTGACCAACGCCAGACCTATTTGTGGAGCTGTGACCGCTGCACATTTATTTCAGGGTGGTATGTGAACCTGGAGATGGGATTTGTGGATAAAAACGATTTTTCAAGCTTTTACCACATCAAGGCTGTGAGAGATCATTGATTATTGCACCCCCTCCTTTTAAAAGTTTCCGATCGGATACTTTTAGTGACTTCACCATAAAAATTCAATGATAAGTTACCGATCAGGGACTTTTTCACACAACATCAACAAAAAAATATATCACAAACGGTTTAAGTAATTAATAGAATTCTTGAGATTATTCCCATTAAACACCTCAAGGGAGACTACACCATCAAACTGTTTTAACACCTCCAATGTGGGCAAAAATCGATCCATGGGCGTTTTATCAAGCCCCTGGTGATCCCTGGGGGGCTCATGGGAAAAATCCACCCCATGAAGATGAATCAGGGGCACCCGGTGGCCATACCGTTGGAACAATGCCGTAATATCATAATTATATTTTATCAGATGCCCGGCATCAATGCACAGAGCCACATCCATTGAATCAAGAATTTTATATAGATGTTCCGGAGGATATTCCAGGGTCTCAATGGAGATATCCGACGGATGATTTAAAAAGGGACAAAGAATCCCAAGGCTTTCCAGGGCGCGATCCTGCCACTTTGCAACACCGACATCCCCTTTTGCCGCATCCTCCGGGGTAAATTCCAGGTGCAGGGTATGGGTGGAAGGAGACAAAGGCGCACACAGCGCCACCACCTGTTTGATGGTATCCACCCCCAGCATGCGTTCAGTTTTGGAATCGGACGTCAGGGAAACATCCACCGGCAGGTGGATATTGTAAGTCACTCCAAGCTCTTGGGAAAGCTGTGCAAGTTCACGGATCTCATCTTCCCGGGGCAAAGCCGGCACAGGGCCGTTCTTTGTCATGAAGGGCCTGCTTTCAAATACAAGCAACTCAATTTCATCAAACACAGGCCCCAGTTTTTTCACATTATCCACAATGGTTCCAGGGTCAATAAAAGACGTCGTACCCACTTTAAAGGGCCATTTTTTTTCTATCATCATTGCACTATTGTTCCCTAAATTTCATCTTCAATAAACCCCACCCATGAAACGGCCCAGCCAAAAAACCAACATGGCCAGAAAGGAGGCCATGAGCATGAGATCGCAGGCCATGGCGATCTTATCAATCCCGGGCCGGACAAAGGCCGTACCGATAAAAGGCTTTTCCACCAATGTGCCATGATAATAATTGGGACCGCCCAGCTTGACAGCCAGAACACCGGCAAAGGACGCCTCAGGATATCCGGCATTGGGGCTTTTATGGCTTCTGCCTTCCTTTAACGCCGTTAAAAATCCCCGTTTTCCCCGGTGCCATGAGATCAGAGCCGCTGCAAGACAGATAAAAATCACCGATAACCGGGCCGGAATATAGTTGGCCGCATCATCAATGCGGGCTGCGGCCCTGCCAAAATAAAGGTATCGTTCATTCTTATACCCCACCATGGAATCCAATGTGTTCACCATTTTATAGGCAAGGGCCAGGGGCACCCCACCCAAAAAATAAAAAAACAAGGGTGACAAAAACCCGTCCACATAATTTTCCGCCACGGTCTCCACAGCAGCACTGACCACCCCGGTGTCATCCAGTGTGTCCACTTCCCGGCCCACAATCATGGCCACCTGTTTTCGTCCGGCTTTAATCCCCCCGGTTTCAAGAGCTTTTCCCACCAAGGTGGCTTCTTTGTCCAGGGTCCTTGCAGAAAAACAGTAATAAAGCAAAATTATCTGAATACATATCCCCAGATTGTAATGAAGCGCAAAACACAATTTCACCACAAAAAAGGCAATCACCCAGGTGGTGATAATGAGAAACAAAGCAAACAGCAATCCAGCCTTGAATTCATTTTTAATCCAGCTGCGAAATATTTTTTCGCATCCGGAGATGGCATTGCCCATCCAGACAATGGGATGGGGCAACCACCGGGGATCGCCCATGAGCATATCCAGCCCAAAGGCAAGGGGCAGGATGATCAAATTTATGTCAAAAACCATTAATATTCCCCATTTTATTAAAGCACACCTTTCATGATCCGGGCCAGATGGAGATTGGTTTCCCGGTCCCTGAGGGAAAACCGCACAAACCGGTCGGATAATCCATGGAAATTGGCACAATCCCGTATGAGAATCCGCTCATTTCCCACCAGGTTGCACACGCCAGCGGAGTTCATGGTTCCCAGCAGTTCAGCAAGCATGAAATAGGTATCTGATTTATAAAGTTTTACCCCGTCAATCCCGGCCATGGCCTGTTCAAATATTTCCCGCTCCTTTATGACAAACTGCCGGGTGGTTTCCATGAACGGCGCAATGTGCTCGGGATTTTCCAGGATATGAACAATGGCCGCCTGGGACAGGGCATTCACAGACCAGGGCTGATAAAATTTCATCAATTTTTCAATCACAGCGGGGTCAGCACACAAATATCCTGTGCGAAGGCCGGGAATTCTGAAAATCTTGGACATGGAGGAAAGCACAATGAGGTTGGGAAAACGGGTTTCCGCCACAAGGGAAATCTTTTCTGCATTTTCCACAAAGGGAAGATAGGATTCATCCAGCACAAACCAGGTATCAGGATGCTCTTTTACAAGGGAGATAATTTCTTCCACAGGAATCAAAGCCCCTGTGGGATTATTGGGATTACAGATGATTACAGCATCCACATCCCCTGCCATGGAACCGATTTTTGAAAGATCCTGGTGAAACCTGTTTTCACTCAATGACATGCAAAAGGAATAATCTGCATCGTGCATGATGCAGCCGTCCCTGTAGTCGGCATAGGTGGGACCGGCAATGAGCACCTTTTTCCAGGACAATGCCCGGGGAAGGGTGTAAATAAACCAGGTGGTGCCGTTGCCGCCTATCACCCTTTTGGCATCCACCTGATAATAGTCACTAAAGGCATTTACCATGTCCAGGGCATCGGCCTGGGGCAGGGAACGGATTTTATGAATATTGTCTATAATAAATGCTTCAACACCCTCTGGGGGCCCCAGGGGATTGATGTTGCTGCTCATGTCTATGATCTCATCCACGGTACAGCCATTTCGCTGTGCCAGGGCCTGGACATTGCCGCCATGGCCTGTAATCATTTTTTAAACTCCTAAAATAAATTCAACTTTTTTTGATACTCATGAGTCCGAGATTCTCATCTCTCATACCACATGGGATATGTTCAATTTCAAAGAAACACATTATGTGGCGTCAAATTGGAGAACCTATGACTGACGAGATTGATACAAGAACAAAGGTTCGCCTAACAAATAGACATACCTGCCCCAAGAAAAAGCATGGCCTCGGTGACCTCGGTCATGGCTCCCAGCATATCCCCGGTGATGCATCCCATTTTTTTTTGGTAAAACCAAAGCATGAGAAACACGGTACCTGCAAAAAACAAATTCAAAAATAAGCCCCTCATCCCCAGAAACAGGGAACAAAACAGGGGAATACCCATCCAGATAAAATCTTTTAAAGGAAGACGTTTTTCAAAAAGATCATGGCCGGTTCCGGTGTTCTTTCTTCCATACTGGAGGTATCGAATGCCAAAAAGCATCCCCCCCCGGGCATAGGCCGGCACAATGATCAATAAAAGCAAAAAAGTACCGCCGGTGCACACGGTTTTTGCAGCATAGATACCTGCAATTTTAAGGGATAAAATGCAGAAAATAGCCACCAGCCCCATCATGCCGGTGCGACTGTCCTTCATTATTTCCAGGGCCCGTTCCCGGGATCGATGGCTGAAAAGACCGTCCGCCGCATCCCCCAGCCCATCCAGATGAAAGGCCCCGGTGATAGCCACCAACAACAATACATCCACAAGGGCCACCACAGGAAGGGGCCAAAGCAGTGAGGCCACGGTATCCACAACGGCCAGCAGCAGCCCTGCCACCAACCCCACCACCGGAAAAAAACGAATCATGCCCGTGGGGGAAAAGGTATTGCCCCTGCCGGCGGGTAGAATGGTGATAAACATGATGGCGGATCTTAAATCCACCCAGAATCCTTTTTTTTCTTCCATAATACATCCTTTGGAGCCTGTTTAAGAATTTTTATATGAAATACTCCGCAAACCGGGGGCGTATTTCAAGTTGTGTTGTGGCAGAGCCGCATCAGAATAAGGTCTGCCCGTGGCAGTTATATGAAATACTCCGCAAATCTGTGGAAAATTTCTATCTTTGTTGTGGGCGGAGCGGGATCAAAATACGGTCCGCCCGTGGCGGTTATTAGAAAATAAAACTTCCGGGCAACCTCAGCAGAGCCCCCCCGACGGGCAATGGGAACCGGACAATTGAGCTGTCTACAGTTCCGGTCCGGGCCCATTGCCCGTCGGGGGGGCGGTATAATACCATTTGGCTCCGCGTCTACGACCCTATATTTGTTGTGTCCGGCAGGACATGCCCGTCATAAGGGATCGAAGTGGGATCCAATCCTTATTTTTTACAGGTTTGATAAAAAACACCCCGATCCTGGCGCATGGACTCAATGGTCCCCTCACCTTCCAGAACGGAAAGATATTTATTGATATCATTGATATGGGTTCCCAGTATGGATGCCAGGTCCTCGGGGGTGCACGGCCGCCGATGGATGGTTTCCAGGATGGCAGACTCCATATCATTTCGATAGGCCTTTGTTTCCCTTCTCTGGGCTGCAGCGGCAATGATCTCCACCCGATCTTTTCCCAGAAAATTCTGAATTTCCAACAATTTTTCATGGGTGGCAGCAGAGATATCAGACACGGCACCGGGGCGATCCAGGGTGTTGAGTTGAATCACGTCCGGCAAAATGGTATCACAGGCCTGTTTCAATGCAGTCAGATCTTCCCGGCTGTCATTTACCCCCGGCAAAATAAGAATTTCCAGGGCCAGCTTTCCTGTGTAGGCTTTTTGAAAATCGGCAATACCCTTTATATAATGATCCAGATTGATTTTAGCACATGGCCGGTTGATCTTTTGAAAAGAAGAAACAAGGGCCGCATCCAGGGAGGGCATCACCAGATCCGCAGGCAGCAGGGCCTCCCGGACCTCTTTATGACAAAGCAGGGTACCGTTGGTCAAAACCGCAATGGAAACACCGGGTTTTTTATCCTTGATCCAGGCAATAACATCGCCGATGCGGGCGCTTAAGGTGGGTTCCCCGGAACCGGAAAAGGTAATGTAATCAGGATCAGGATTTTGTTTGAAATAGTCATCCAACTCTTTAATCACCGCATCATGGGGAACATATTCTTTTCGCTCAACAGTGAGCTCAGTGGTTCTGCCGCACTCGCAGTAAATACAGTCCAGGGAACATATTTTGTGGGTCACCAGATCCACCCCCAGTGACATGCCGAGCCGCCGGGAGGGAACCGGACCAAAAAGGTGTTGATACATGGCCTAACTCCTTGTTTCTTCAAACAAAGAAACGTTGAAAATATTCAGACATCTTGAACTCAATAATGGCGTTTATGAATTCGCCAAGTTCAAACACAAGCCTGACAAATTATCAACCCAATGGTGCAAATGCAAGGAAAATAACCGGCCGCCTGACAAATCTTTCCCACGCTTTATAATCCATAAATATACAGATAAAAATCATCCTCAGCAGACTGGATGTCCGGTGGGGAAACAGTGACAACCGGCGGGAGCGCGTTGGGTTTTCTAAACGGTCCATGTTGTGTCCACCACATTCACCCCATGGGTAACACAATGGTAAAGCATGCCCCCTGAGATCCTGAACTTTCCACTCGAATAGTTCCGCCGTGATTTTCAATGAAACCGTTACACACCGAAAGCCCCATCCCCATACCCAGCACATTTTTTGTGGTGTAAAAAGGATCAAATACATAATCCATGTGTTCTTTTGCAATGCCCGGCCCGGTATCTTGAAATTGAATTTCAATGGTTTCATCCATTAAAACAGATGTCACCCAAATCTGTTTTGCCTCTGTCTGCCCATCCATTGCTTCCAGGGCATTGTTCACCAGATTTAAAATCACATGGCTGATCTGTGAGGAAGACGCATGGATTAAAGGAAGGGCCGGGGAAAAATTCAAACTCAATTCCACACCGGCCTGCTGTATATGAAGCCTCACCAGAGCAAGAGTATCCTGGATCACCTTATTAATATCAATGTGTTGCTTTTTTTCCTTTCCCGGTCGCGTGAGATCCATGAGATTTTCCACAGTGGTTCGGATGGATTCAAACCCCTGGGTCAAGGCCGCCAGACATTCCATCATCTCTTCGTCTGATGCCGCATTTTCCTTCATCAGGTCAATAAAAGCAGAAATTCCCTGGAGGGGAGAGTTGATCTGATGGGCCACAGATGCCGCCAGCTGCCCTGTCACAGCCAGCCGATCCGATCTCAGCAGGCGTGCCTGGAGCTCCTGAAAAGCAGAAATATCCCGGGAAAAAAGGAGATAACCAACCAAGGTCTGCTCCTGATTTTTCATGGGCATCAGGGTGGAGCTCACCACATGGCGTTTTTTGGCGTCATCTTTATACACCCATTCAAACTGATATGAACCTGTTTTCTCAACCTGTTCAAGTCCTTTGTCAAATGTGGCACCACTATCTTTTTGTTCACCGTGTAATTGACGGACATCCAGATCCATACCCATATTTATCCCGCTGCCAAACATCATTTTTGAAGCGGGATTGTAATGCAGTACCCGAAATTGCAGATCCGTTGCAATGATGGCGTATTCCGTGGATGAATCAAAGATACTGTTTAATGTATCTGTCACCTTGAGCACTCTTTTTACCAATTTTGTTTCCAACTGATTTGACGCTTCAAGGCGCTCCACCATCTCATTAAACGCCATGGCCAGCTGTCCCAGTTCATCCTTTCTTTGCACAGGCACACGGATGGAAAAGTCCCCATGGGTCACCCGCCCAATGGATTGGGTCAATTTTTTCACAGGCAGAACAAAAAGGCGAATCATCCAGAACATGAACAACAAAGCAAAACAGATGACCACCACATTGATCACCAGAAACTGATATTCCAGTGATACCATGGTGCTATCCAGCTGGTTTCGGGTCTTCTGAATGGAACTTTTTAAATCATCCTCCCGGGTGACAAGAACCAGATGCCAGCCAAGGGAATCCAGGGGAGATGTCACCAGAATATAGTCCTCTTGTTTTACGTTAAGATCCATGATCTGCTCTCCCCGGTGGCAGATTTTATCTGCCACGGCGCGGACCTGTTCCAGGGTGGAATCCTGAAGTCCGTAATCCAGGGTATCACTGGAGTCCATGAATTTATCCAGATCCACCTCAAGTCCAAAAAGATCAAAATATTCCCGGGGAAACATAATTAATCGTCCCTGCTTATTTAATAAAAAAGAAAAGAGAATCTTTGATCTGCCGTCCCCATGATTTTCAGAGTTAAAAACCTCCCTCAACAGATGCCCCAGGGAGACATCAATTCCCACAATACCTTTAAATACCCCGGAGGCATCATAAAGTGAGGTGGATGCCGTTATGCTCATATCATTGTTTACATCATCTTTGTAAAGGCGAGTCCAGCGGGTTTTGGAAACTCCGGAGGGATCGTTTGAAAATATGGTAAAGGGCTCTCCGTCACGCAGATCAAACATCGATGGATCTGGAAGTTCAAACAGCTGCTTTATGCCCTGGGAAGTACTGGCGCAATACATGCCAACACCACTCTCAGAAATCAAATGGGTGGCAAAACTCTCCGGCACCAATGATTTTGACCTCTCAAGCAGGGATTCCAGATGGGAAAGCGCCCGGATTTCCATGTCAATCCCAGGTGTTATTTTTTTATCCCCCCAATAGAGGGTCACCACTTTTTTTGATGGCGATGAATAAAAAATATTTTGGCCGGGATTAAAAACAAGGGAATTTTCAGACCATTTTTCAATGCTGTGCTGTTCCAAACGATCATAAATGCCCATGGCCCGTTCCCCCATTAATGAAGAGACCGCAGTGATACGTTGAAACATGGCATCTGCCTTTTGGGCCTGTTCAAATACAATGCGGGACAGATAACTACTGGACAGCTCCCAGATCTGGGTCTCATTCACGGAAGTGGCATAGGAGCCAAAATTCTCAAGGGAGCGTATACCCATATAGGATAAAGGACATATAACCAGTAAGATGGCAGCGAAAACAAACAAAAAAAGTCGGGTTGCCATGGTCAAATTCCATGGAAAACGATTGGCTTTATCAAGTGCCATTATATTTTACAACTCCTTTTTAAAATGCAGATAGTTTTCGCCGGGCACAGTAAATAGTCACGTGGACGGAACAGCCTGGACCATTACTTCAAATTCCCCTGCTTGGGGACTGTGCAGCATACTAATTTCAGGTAGCGACGGAATGCCGGAGGAATATTTACCGGGTACAATTATGTAAAACAAACAAAAAAGATCATCTCCACAAGAACGATGGATGATCGTAATAAATTCTTCATCCATATGCAAGGCACGATTCAAAACATCACACATCATAGACTATTAGGCATGTTTTTTCAATAAGTTATAAAACAGAAGTGCTCAAATTACCCACTTTAACGCATCTGTATTTTATTTTTTACAAAAAACACAAAATACAACTTTATCTAACAATTGAAAACAAATAATCTTCAAGACAAGCAGTAATAAAGCAAATGGGAGCAGACAGAGATATTGGAAAAAGGAAAATAATGATACGGAGGGAAAAGGGAAAAGGGATATGGGATATGGGATATGGGAGATGAGAAAAAATTTTGGAACCGGTAAGGGTTTACTTTTGGTAAAAAGATCAAGGCCTGCACAAAGGCAGACCTTGACCCCAGCCGGGAAAAAGCTGTTTTTTAAATTAAAACACTCTATTTCTTAGGATGACACTTACCGCAAGAGGCGGGTGCTGCCTTGGTATTGTTCTTTTTATTATAATCCTTATGGCAGGTAATGCAATTTTCGTGGAGCGCATTGGTATGGTACTCCATCTTCTGGGCCTTGGTCAATTTTTCCCCTTTTTTCTTGGGGGCTTTACCCGGTTTGGCATGGCAGGCAATACAATTTTCCACGGCATCGCCCATTTTTAAATCATTCAGTGGCTTACCGTCTGCATCGTGGTGACATTCCCCGCATGTTATCCCATAATCTTCCATGTGCTTCTTATGGGTGAACTGAACAATTCCTTTTTTATGGGCTTTATAGGCTGGATTCTCCATGGGCATGATATCTGCAATATTGGACTCCACCACTGGAGCGGCTTCCTCTGTTGTCGGTGCTTCTGCCACAGGCGCTGCCTCTTCAACAGCCGGGGCTTCTGCTGCCGCAGGGACAGCCTCTTCAGCAACCGGAGCTTCTATTGCCGCAGGGACAGCCTCTTCAGCAACCGGGGCTTCTGCTGCCGCAGGGACGGCATCTTCAACCACCGGGGCTTCTGCTGCCGCAGGGACGGCATCTTCAACCACCGGGGCTTCTGTTGCCACAGGGGCGGCATCTTCAACCACCGGGGCTTCTGCTGCCGCAGGGACGGCATCTTCAACCACCGGGGCTTCTGCTGCCGCAGGGACGGCATCTTCAACCACCGGGGCTTCTGTTGCCACAGGGGCGGCATCTTCAACCACCGGGGCTTCTGCTGCCGCAGGGACGGCATCTTCAACCACCGGGGCTTCTGTTGCCACAGGGGCGGCATCTTCAGCAGCTACAGCGGGGGCTGCCGGAGCCGGAACAGGCATGGTTTTGTTTTTATCATGACAGTTATTACAGGTTGCCGGGGCTGCCTTGGTGTTATTCTTTTTGTTAAAGGCTTTATGACAGGTAATGCAGTTCTGGTGAAGGGCATCTGTGTGGTACTCAAGTTTTTGCTCTGCTGTCAATTTTTTATTATCAATCTTGGCCGGGGCCTTTCCGGGCTCGGCATGACAGGCAATGCAGCTTTCAACTTCATCCCCTATTTTCAAATCAGCCAGGGGTTCACCGGAATCATCATGATGGCATTCACCGCAGCCAATGCCATAATCTTCCATGTGTTTTTTATGGGTAAACAATACAATGGGTTTCTTATGCTTTGCGTATTCTGAATTTTCCATGGCCATGATATCTGCCATACCGGCGGATGCTACAGGAGCCGCTGCCACTGTTTCAGCGGGAGCAGATTCATCCTGGGCTGCCGCAACGGGCTCAGTTTCTTCAACGGCCTTTGCATGCACATCTTTTTCAGTCTCTTCAGGGGCAACATCTGCCTTGTGGGCTGTTTCCTCTTTTGCCGGAGCCGGGGCTTTTTCTTCATGCGCTGCAACCGCTTCTTTTTCATGCACGGCTTCTTCTTCATGGGCGGCGGCTTTGGTGGATGCCGGTGTTTCTGTGGCCGGTTCTACCTCTGACTTTTCAGTCTCTTCTGTCTGCGATACCACAGCATGGTGATCCATCCCCTTTTCCTGGGAGGCATCATGGTGTACAGCCATGGATTTCATATGCGCATTCTTTGCTTTTTCCCATGGATCCAGATCTTTCTCCCCATGGGGAATAGAACAATAACTCAACATTACAATCAACGCTAACATAACGATGAAAAGTAGATTCTGCCCATCAAATTTACCGCGCATCACGCCCCTCCTGTCCTTTTAACAAAAAAATCCTAAAAATGTAATTTGTCCATTCAGATACCGCCGTCAGCGGTTCTCTGAAACCAAACGATCTTATCAAAATTCACGCACAACCGTACGTTAAGTTTCCAAAAAAAAGTGATATCAGATTTTTATCAAATAAACAATAAAGGTCAATGAAAATCATTGCCTGATATGAATCATTTCATCCAGCACCCGGCGCACAGCAGTGGCAAGCTCACTTCGCTCCAGGGGTTTTTCAATGCAGTGGGCGATCCCCATCTGTTTTAACTGCTCAACGCTTATTTCCTGTGCAATGCCGGTGCAAAGAATAATGGGGATTTCAGGGCGTATTTCAATGAGCGCCTTTGCCAACATCTTGCCATTCATTTCCGGCATGGTCATATCGGTGATCACAAGGTCAATGGCCATGGGATCGGATTGAAACAGGGCCAAGGCCTCCCGGGATGAAGTCACCCCCTTTACCTGATACCCCAAATTCCCCAAAATAACAGAGGCAATTTTAACAAGGGAAATTTCATCATCCACCACAAGGATGGTTTCCTCCCCCCTGGGAAGCTGTGCACAAACGGAAGAAGACTGCTCGGGCATTTCATCCGTTGCCGGAAAAAAGACCTTTATGGTGGTGCCTCTTTCCGGCTGACTCTCAATTTGCAACGTTGCATCATGGCTTTTCACAATACCGTGCACCACAAAAAGACCCATACCGGAGCCCTTACCCACCTCTTTTGTGGTAAAATAGGGATCAAATAATTTCTCTTGAATGGCAGAGTCTATGCCATGGCCGGTGTCACTGACTCGCAAAACCACATATTTGCCCGGTGTCAAACTGATATCCCCCCAACGCTGACTTTCCATTGAATCCAGCACCACGTTTTCCAGTCCAAGGGTCAATATCCCGGTGCCCTTTGCCTCCATGGCATGGGCCCCATTGGTACTTAAATTTATAATAATCTGCTGAATCTGGGTGGAATCGGCCTTAATGGGACAAATTTCCTTTGGCATCTCTGTCTTAATTTCAATGGTGGTGGGAATGGAGGCCCTTAAAAGATGTTCTGCCTCCTTTACAATTTTCCGGAGGTCCACTGTTTTTTTAGAAATATCACATTTTCGGCTGAAACTGAGCAGCTGATGAACCACATCCCTTGCTCTTAGCCCCGCTGTTTGAATTTCTTTAAGATTTTCCCGGGCAGAACTCCATTGGGGAACCTCATCCAGGGCAAGCTCCATATTGCCCAGAATGATACCGAGAAGGTTATTAAAATCGTGGGCAACCCCCCCGGCCAGGGTGCCAATGGCCTCCATTTTTCTTGCCTGTTGCAGCTCCTCCATCAGGCGACACCTGTCTGTGACATCAATAAGGGTAATGATGGCACCATGACTGAAAGGAGCAATACTGATATTTAAATAACGCTCTTTGTATTTGATTTCAGAAAAATCTTTTTGCTCATTTTTACGCATACACGCCATCAGCGCATTATACATATCCACAGAATGTTTCTCTGCATAATCCTTGTACATGACATCCCCCACGGCGGGCAGGGAGCCGTGGCGCTTTTTTCCGGCAAAATTATGCATCATAATCCGGGCATTTTTATCCACAATAATCGTCTGGATGGGGTTATGCTCAAACAAGGCCCGATATCGGGATTTGCTGTCAATCAACTGGGATTCCATGGCCTTGATCCGGGTCAAATCCAGATTTACTTCAATGGCTCCTTGAATGTTTCCTGCATCATCCTTCACCGGAGCTGTGAAAGTGGATACCACTCTTTTTTCTCCATCAAAGGCATCAATTTCAAGCAACTCCCCGGCAATTGTGATGCCCTCTGTGATGGTTCGGTATAATGGCCTGTCCTTGACAGCCATGTTCACACTGGAGCCAAGCCTGCGTGATTTAAAAATATCAAATTCAGCAACATCCACCAGGGGAAGTTTTCCCCATATTCGCCCGGCCTCGGGGTTGCCTTTTATCAATTTGCCGTTTTTATCGGCCAGCCACAGCCCCACCGGCAAAATTGAAAACACCTTGCGAAAAAGATTTTCACTGTAAATCAATTTCTTCTCAGCGCGTTTTCTGGAGGCAATTTCCCGTTTAAGCTGCCGGTTCCATAAAAAAAAGAAAATACCCAGACAGGTTCCCAAGGTACCGCCAATCCACAAAAGAACTTCCCCGGGAGATAGAACCACACTGCCGAATTTAATTTCAAGGAAAGCCCGGCAAGGGGAAGGCCAAAGAAAAAATAAAGCGCAAATATAAATCAAAACATATTTTTTATTTTTAAATTTTTCCACTGAACTTACTCCACAAGGTCCATGAATTTTCTTGAGCAGATACAATGAATCTGCTACATACCCGTTCAAACACAGTGCATTTATTTGGGATTAACAATATAACGGATCACCATATACCAGGAGAAATTTATATGCAACCCAGCAACACCCGGGTGATAGAAGCCGCAGCATACATTAAAGAAAAAATATCCCACCTGCCCAGGGTGGGATTTCTCACCGGGACAGGCCTGGGAAGCAGCACCGGGAATATTGCCGTGGAAACCGCCCTGCCCTACTCCCAGATCCCCCATTTTCCAATTTCCACTGTGGAAAGTCACACCGGACAATTACTCCTGGGCACCCTTGCAGGCACCCCCATCATGGCCATGCAGGGGCGGTTTCATCTCTATGAAGGATACTCTCCGGCCCAGGTCACTTTTCCGGTGAGGGTCATGCAGGCACTGGGGATAAAATATCTGATTATCAGCAACGCTTCAGGGGGACTTAATCTTGATTTTTCACCCGGCCGGATCATGCTCATCACCGACCACATTAACCTCACGGGACAAAATCCTCTGCAAGGACCCAATAACGATGACTGGGGCATACGCTTCCCGGACATGACCCGGGTTTATGATACCTTTCTTGCTGATCTGGCCCGGAAAGCTGCTGAATCCAAAAACATTCCCCTGGCCCGGGGTGTTTATGCCGGACTCATGGGACCGTCCCTGGAAACCCCTGCAGAAACAAGATATCTGAAAACCATTGGTGCAGATGCCGTTGGTTTCTCCACCGTGATGGAGGCCATTGCAGGGGTCCATGCTGAAATGAAAATATTGGGTCTTGCCACCATCACCAATATCAACAACCCCGATGCACCGGAAAAAGCCACAGTGGAAGAGATCATTAAAACCGCTGAAAAAGCAGCAAAAAATGTAAACACCCTTATCACTGAAGTTGTGTCCGCACTGTAACCATAACCATGACAATATCCGGGAGAAAAAACCCATGGGAAAATTACCTGATAATATCACCACACTACTGAATAAAGAGGCCGGTGGATTTAATACCATGCTGGGACTCAAGTTCACCCATGTAACCATGGAGCGCCTCCAAGCAGAACTTGAAATCTCGGGAAAACACCACCAGGTATATGGCATTGTCCATGGGGGGGTCTATGCCGCCATTGCCGAAAGCATGTGCAGTGTGGGGGCTGTTATTAACGTGATGGGAGAAAATAAAAATGCCGTGGGCCTGGAAAACAGTACCACATTTCTCCGGGCCGTGCGTTCCGGAACCCTTCACTGCGTGGCAACTCCCCTGACCAGGGGCAGAAGAGCCCATGTCTGGGAAACCCGCATCCACGATGACCGGGACCGACTGGTGGCATCTGGCCGGGTTCGCCTGATGATACTGGCACCCAAAGATTCCCTGGCAGGAGAAGAAATTCAATTTGAAAATAAATCTGCGCTTCCGGACATATAAAAATCGGCACTTTATTTAAGAGCGACACCTGACATACAACCACTTGCCATGGCCCATCAATTGCTGCTGCATTTTGCACCACTCCGGTGCAAAACAAATCATATTTACGATGTCTCCGGTTTAATGTCAGCGCCCTTTTTACCCCTTGGTTGCCTGGGTGTCATCACATTGCCAGCCAGGGGGGGGCAGCATTCAAAAGATTCACACACAGTAATGATATCTCTAACAACCTATATTAATAACAAATTTTCAACACAACCTTTAAAAACAAAATCTTCACATTCCCAAGCCTACCCCTTATTTAACACATGCCAAATAAAATTTTTATTGTGCATCACCTTTCCGGCCCAATTCTTGATTTATAAATGAGCAACCCCTGATCACAGGGATCGCATTTCAGCCCTGTTTAAAAACCGGGGGGGCCAAGTGCAATCCCATGCGATTTCAGGTGATTTATCTATATTTTAAACAGGCGCTTAAGCCCGGGGAGGTATCCCATGAAAACCCACACAATAAAAAACAAAACCAAACAGGCTCCCATGGTCTTTGACATGACTTCAAACCAGTGTGTCTGGTCCAGGGCAGGCATTATGTCCCCCTTTCCCTGCATGAATGCATTTAACTGCTTTGATTGTCCCCTGGACAAAAAAATGCAGGAACGTGTCCAGAGCAAGCAGATGCACCGGCATCCGGCATGGCGCAATCACCTTCCCCATACAAGTGAACCGGTTATCACAGGTACGGACACAAAATGCAGACATATGCTCTCCGGCAGGGTGGCATACAAATACTGTATCCATAATTATGACTGCGCCACCTGCGCCTATCATCAGTTGATGGAGGAGGAAACCATCAGCCTTGCCGTTTCCCATGTGAACAAGGAGTATGCAGGCGGGTTCAGTCTTGCCCAACGATACTACTACCACCGAGGGCATACATGGGCCCGCATTGAATACGGGGGGCGTGTGCGTCTGGGTCTGGATGATTTTGCCACAAAATTACTGGGCCCCATGGATTTGCCCGATCTTCCGGCCCTGGGAACCGCCGTGCAGCAGGGAGAACCGGGTATTGGTATTGCCAGGGATGAATTAAAAGCCGAAGCACTGTACCCCATGGAAGGAATCGTTGTTGCCATAAACCCCACCATCAGACAAAAGGGTATGGTGAACAAAGATCCCTATGGAGAGGGATGGCTGATGATCATTGAGCCCACAAAACTTAAAATGAATCTAAAAAATCTTATCTTTGGAGAAGAGAGCATCGCCTGGATGGAAGAGGAAAGCAGCCGCCTTGCCGCCCTTGTTTCCCAAGAGACAGAATACAAACTGGCGGCCACCGGGGGACGGGCCGTCAACGATATCTATGGTCAAATACCTGAACTCGGATGGGATACACTGGTTAAATCGTTTCTTCTGACCCCATAACTCAATCATTGCCTGTCGGGGGCGGCACAATACGACCATTTCAATATTCCTTGTTGACAGAGCCAGCTCAGAATACGGGCTGCCCATGGCAGTGATACCCGCCGGAACATAATCACCGTTTGGTAATTGCGTTTAAGCGCACTTTGCATTCATTGCACAGGACTGGGCTAAGGGTATCGAGTTTATCAAGTCCCACGGAAAAATTCATGATACACCGGGAACTTTTACAATGGGATAACCCCATAAGATGGCCGGTCTCATGGATGGCTATTTTGGAAAGCCGTGTGTAAACCAGGGATTTTTCAGGGATAATCCCATTGCATGGCAGTTGCAGCCGGTGGGTGGAAATAACTGCGGCATTCCCCCCGATCCGGGCTTCCCCAAAAACATAGGTTAAAAAAGGCAACGTGATATCCCGGGAAGTAATGCCCACCCGCTTCACCGGGCCATGGATATTTACAGCAAGGGATTTGATAATTTCAGCGGCATTGTACTGACTGCGATGGGAAAACACAGCTCCCCGGGGGGCCGGCCACGGGGCTGCCACATCCGTTGCAATATCAAAAACAGCCTGTATGTTGGCAGCAGCCACCCTCACTGCCACCGCATCAACAACACCCAGGGGAATCAGCGTAAAAAAACCCGGTGAACGGGGAATGTATTCATTGTCTGCTATTTTTTAATCCTGTATTTTTTAATTTTTCTTGAAAGGGTGCCGCGATCAATATTGAGAAGTTCGGCACATTTGGAGACATTGCCCCCACAGGCACCAAGGGTATGTTTAATATGAGAGGCCTCCACATCGCTCAGTCGGATAAGATCTTTTTCCAGGCCCCCTTCCCCCGGCAGCTGCCTTTCAGGCCGTAAGAAAGTCAACAACGATTTTTTTACGGTGGGCTCTTTACATAACACCACAGCCCTTTCCATGACATTTTTAAGCTCACGAACATTGCCCGGCCAGTCATATTTTGTTAACAACTCAAAGGCTTCAGGAGAGAGCCCCTCAACGTTTTTTCCCATTTCCCGGGAAAATTTTTCCAAAAAATGCAATGCCAGCAAAGGTATATCTTCGATTCTATCCCTTAATGGCGGAATGTCAATATTAATGACATTGATTCTGAAATAAAAATCCCGGCGAAAGGCCCTGGATTCAATCAGTGCCGAGATGTCCCGATGGGTGGCACATATCAAACGAAAATCACTGTGAATCTCCTGACTTCCCCCCAATCTGAAAAAAGTTTTTTTTTCCAGTACCCGCAAAAGGGTCACCTGCATCCGGGGGGATATTTCTCCCACCTCATCAAGGAAAAGCGTACCGGTATCAGCAAGTTCAATGCGCCCCCTTCTCACCTGGGTGGCTCCGGTGAACGCCCCCCGTTCATGGCCAAACAGTTCACTTTCCAGAAGAGTTTCAGTGACAGCCCCACAATTAATGGCCACAAAGGGAGAAAAAAGACGCTTACTTCGCAAATGGATGGCCCGGGCCACCAGTTCTTTTCCTGTTCCTGTCTCTCCGGTGATGAAAACCGGGGTATTGCTCTGGGCAATATCTTCTATTTGTTGAAAAACGGCCCGCATGGCACTGCTTTGGCCTAACAGGTCCTCCATCCACACGTCTTCCTGTTCAGATAAACACCTTCGTAATCGCTGATTTTCGTCCTTTAATGCTCTCTGGGCCGCCAGTTTTTCAATCAACACAATTAACTGCTCAGGATCAAAGGGTTTTAAAAGATAATCGCTGGCTCCCTGCTTCATTGCCTTGATGGCAGACTCAATGGAACCATAGGCGGTGATCATCACCACCATGACCTCCGGATACGCTGTTTTAATCTCCCGGAGCAGTTCAAGGCCGTCCATACCGGGCATTCGCATGTCCACCAACACAAGCTGTGACAGGTGTTTTTCCAGGGAATCAAGGGCATTTGGGCCGGATGACGCCGTTGTCACCCGATATCCTTCCCGGACCAGCCAGGCAGACAGGGATTCTCGCATGGCCTCTTCATCATCAACAATCAAAATTTCAAATTCATTCATTTATCTTTTTTTCCTCCGGCATCGGATGCATTGGTGTGTGCGGGCAAAATAATGCGAAAGGTGGTTCCTTTATTCAATTCACTTTCCACGGAGATGTGTCCATTGTGTGCCTTGATAATGCCATACACCATGGCAAGCCCCAGTCCCACACCGCTGACTTCGGTTTTTGTGGAAAAAAACGGCTCAAAAATTTTATCCATATTTTCATTGGGGATTCCCACGCCGGTATCTGTAACCGTCACCCACACCCCCGGTGGCATCTCATTTATGCCGGCTTTAATGGTAAGTTCTCCTCCCCGGGGCATGGCTTCCATGGCATTAAAAACAAAATTGGTGAAACATTGCTGGATCTGGGTGTAGTCCCCCAGCACCTCCAGGGGGATGGGCTCAAAGTCCAGAATTAATTTAATATTGGACAGCATCATCTTGTGCTGGGTGAGTGCCACAATGCGCTGGAACATCTCTGTTAGATCAATTTTTTTGGTCTCCATCTGTTGCTGCCGGGAAAAGGAGAGCAAATTACTGACGATTTTACCGCACCGCTGGGCCTCCCGCACGGTCAAGTGTAGATATCGTTTAAAATCCTCCAGCTCCCGGTGCGTGGGGGGACCCTGCTCAATTATTTTAAGAATCAACTTATTAAAATTAATAATGGAGCCAATGGGATTATTGATTTCATGGGCCACAGAGGCCACCATTTTACCAAGGGATATGATTTTATCCTCGTGCACCAGCCTTGCCAGATCATTTTTAATGGCCCGGGTTTTATGATCCAGGCGATCATTCATTTCAGCGGTGATATCCCTGACAACCTCCAGGACCTGGACAATCTGGCCTTTGTCATTAAAAATGGGAAAGGTACTTACATCGCAATATCGCTCCTTGTCATGGTGGATATGTTCATGTATGGCATGGGCCGACTGTCCTGTTTTTAAAGTTTCTTTCATGGGACAGGGACTTTCCGGGCTGTCACAGGGTGTAATGGCATTATGGGAAATCTGAAAGCAGTAACGCCCAAGGACCTCGTCTTTTCGCAATCCTATCTTTTTCAATGCAGATTCATTGATCCACACCACTTTATAATGGGTATCAATAACCATGGCCCCCACCACAGTGACCTCGGCCAGGGCCTGGATAAAGGAATGATTCAAGCTCAAGGCTTCCTTTTGCCGGGCAATCTGCTGGGTTGAGGTGAACACGTCCTGCACAATTTCCTGGAACAGTCGGGAGGCAATGTGGTTGAGAACAGGCAGGTCTTCAGGGGTGGCTTTATTTAATTCATGGGAAAACTCAATATTGCCGGTGAGATTAAGGATCAACTCAAGGCCGGGTATGTCAAAAAGATCCCGGTACCTGGCAGTGGTGAATATCCCCTTTTTCCGGGCATACTCAAACCCCACGGCCCGGGTGTGGACATCGGCGATGCCTGCAATGTCAACGTGCAGGCGATTGAGTTTTTTTAATTCCATGAGCTGCAAAAAGGAGAGGCATCGCCGCCCGCCGCCCACAATGGCGATTTTAAAGGTATGAGAAGCACTTTCGTCCTGAAACGGCATGATCCATCCTCCATGAATTTTGATATTAAAAAGTATAGCAAGAAATCTGAATCGAATAAAGATTCTTTTTGGACTTGACATGAAACAATGCATATGGTTATTAAAGTTATAATACAAAACAGTGTTTCACATCATAAAACAAAAAAACAGAGGCGTGTGACGGTATGAACTTAAAGCAAGATAAGGTCATGGATCTTACAACGGCTATCAACACTTATGTAAAAGACCGGTGTCATCTTTCCCTGGGGGGATTTACCATTAACCGAAACCCCATGGCCGCCGTGTATGAAATCATCCGGCAACGGGTAAAAAACATTCATTTATATGCCCATTCCAACGGTCAGGGGGTGGATGAACTCATTGGGGGCGGATGCGTCTCCCACCTGGAAATCGCCTATGGGGGCAGCGGCAAATTCGCATCCACCTGCATCCGATTTCGCAAGGCTGTGGAAGAAAATCTTCTCCAGGTGGAAGACTACACCAATTATCAAATGACCCTGCGTTTTCTGGCCGGGGCCATGGGTGTTCCTTTTCTGCCCTGCAGATCTTCCATGGGCACTGATATTGTTAACAAATGGGGCTTTTCCCAGGAAATGAGAAAAACATCGAAAAAATTACCCGATGACAAGCTAACCATCATGGACAACCCCTTTTCAGGATGGCTGGACACAGAAAAAGTGGTGCTGGTACCGGCCATCCAGCCAGATGTCACCATCGTCCACGTTCAAAAAGCCGATAAACGCGGAAATTGCCGGATACAGGGGCTCACCTTTGCCGATGCAGAACAGGCCAAGGCTGCAAAGCATCTCATTGTCACCTGTGAAGAGCTTTACGACAATGATGAATTAAAAACAGACTCAGACCAGAATCAGATTCCTTTCATCCATGTGGATGCCGTTGTCCATGTGCCCCACGGGGCATATCCCACGGCATGTTACCACCATTATGATTATGATCCCAACTACTTAAAGGCCTATGCAAAAAAAGCAAAGGATGACACCCTCCATGGCGAATATCTCAAAGAGATGATCCATGGATGCCAAACCCAGCAAGATCTCATTGCCAAAACCGGGCCGGAACAGATGGCTGCCATTGCCGCAGACCCTCAAACCGGTTATGCCAGAAACCTTGATAGAAAATAGGCGCACAGGCGGATCGTATTCTGATCCGGTTCTGCCCACAACAAAGCTTGAAATACACCCCTGATTCACGGAGTATTTCATATAAAAAAGGAATCTAAAATGGAATATACGTTAAAAGAAATGATGGCCATCACTGCGGCCCGGGAGATCAAAAATGAAGATATTGTCTTCTGTGGAACCGGCATCTCCATGCTGGCAGCCATGGCAGCCAAGAATATCAATGCCCCGGAAAGTGTTATTTTTTTTGAAACCGGAGCCATTGACTCCAAACTGGAAGAAATTCCCCTGGCGGTGGGAGATCCCCGGGTGATGTACCACACCTCTGCCAACGGAGGACTCCTGGATTCCTTTGCCACCATGCAAAATGCCATCACAGGACAGCATGTGGTGGGAATTCTCGGAGCGGCCCAGGTGGATAAATTCGGTAACCTCAATTCCACGGTGATCGGTGATTATGAGTCACCCAAAATTCGATTCTCCGGCAGTGGCGGGGGTTGTGATGTGGCATCTTTTGTTCCCCGAAGCATTATTTTCATGCAGCATGAGAAGCGTAAATTTGTGAAAAAACTTGATTATCTCACCAGCCCGGGTTATCTTGACGGCCCGGATGGACGAAAAAACGCGGGCCTTATTCCCGGAGGACCGGAACTTGTCATCACCAACATGGGGGTCATGCGGTTTGATGACACCACAAAACAGATGTACCTGGCTGCCTTTTATCCCGGCATAACACCGGAACAAATTCTGGACAAAATGGAATTTTCCGTGGATACTTCCCGGGCAGAAGAAGCAACCCCCCCCACTGCGGAAGAACTGACTCTTTTAAGGGAAAAATGTGATCACCAGCGATTGATACTATCTTAAAAGACCATGTTGCCGTTGTGGGTGGCAAAAGCACACCGGGATATGTCAAATTTCCATGGATATTCAAGACCGGCTTTTCCGTTCCACGGCAGGTGCCATGTGCGGAAAAGCACCTTTTTGCATCATTATTTTATCGGAATAAAAAACCGTTTTCCAATGAAAATTCCCGAACCGCACCAATCAGGGACTCAATACATTTATTGCGATGGACGTCATTGGAAAAACGAATTTCCGGAATGGCCAGACTCAACACAGCAATCGCTTTTCCCCGGTGATCCATAATGGGGGCGCTCAAAGAACCCAGCCCCGGGGTTCTTTCCCCCAGGCTGCCGGCAAACCCCTCTTGCCTTATCTGGGACAGTGCCTGCTCTAAGGAGGTCCGTTCCACCAATGTGTTTTCCGTCAAACGGGTAAGGGGCGTGAGGTCCAGATAGGTTTCAATAAACTCAGGTGAAGAAAATGCCAGCAAACATTTGGCTGAAGCACCGGCATGGAGAGGGGATCTATGCCCCAGGGGCATGCCTGCCCGCAGGGCCCTGGAGGACTCCAGGGTATCAATGCAGATGCGATGCCCATCCTCAACTATATTCAGATGAACCGTCTCCCCGGTTTCCGCTGCCACCTGTTCCATGTATTTCCGGGCACCCCGGGTCACCTGGTTAACATGCTGAAGGGGTTCTATGAATTTATAAAACACATTACCCAGATGATACTGACGGGTCTGGCTGTCCTGTTTAACAAATCCGTAGGTTTTGTAGGTCTGTAGAATCCGCTGAACCGTTGCCGGACTGAATCCGAGTTTCTGGCTCAACTCCCGCACTCCCCAGCTGGATTTATCTTCACTGAATGCCAGAAGCGTCAAAATCGATTTTTCAATGGCATTATATTTTTTATGATCATTGTTTTGTTTCATATTATAAAACACTGTTTTTTAGAACCAAACTGTCATACTCAAAAAAAAATGTCAAGAAAAGATCGCCATCCTTCACATAACCCAAAAAGTAGTTTACACTTTGTTGGAAACTTAACCCTTAAAATGGGATATTGGATATGATTTTCAAAGCAGAACAACTTTACTGGAATGCCGGGGAAAAAAATCAATTAAAACTGGACTGGAAACGATTCAGTAAATCCCTTTTAAATGCCTCACCCAACGGCATTGCAGCCCTGGACATGACCTTGAAAATCATGATTTCCAACCAACTGGCCCAGACGGGGCTGGATCTGTTCCCCGGTGCCATGCTCTCCACCACCCTGCCCGATCTTTCCAAGCATGCCCAACAGGTCCTGAAAGCCGATAAAGCCGCAGAAGGTATCATTATTAATAGAAACAACGTCCGTTATTCTGTGCTTTTGAACCCCATCCGCCACCGCAATGCAATGTTGGGAATATTTTGCATATTCCAGGATATGACGGCCCTGGAAAAAATCACCTCACAAATGCAATCTTTCCAGGATCTTTCCATGGAACTTGATACCATCATTGATTCCAGCAACGACGGACTATGGATTTGCGATGGAGAAGGAACCATACTCAGGCTCAATCCAGCCTCTGAATATCTCACCCATGTGAAATCAGATGAGGTTCTGGGCAGAAATATATCAGAACTGGTGGCCGAAGGACTCATTGACCAGTCTGTCACCCTTGAAGTGCTTAAAACCCAAAAAAAGGTCAGCATTCTCCAGCAAACCCGCCACGGTAAAATACTTTTTCTCACGGGCAACCCTGTCTTTGATTCCAACGGCAATCTGTTCAGAGTGGTTGTAAACGAAAGGGATATTACTGAAATCAAGAGTCTCCAGGAAGAGCTGGAAGAAAAGGTGGCCTTAAACAACCAGTATCGCCAGGATCTGCTGGAGATGCAGATTGAAGAGATGGAATCACGACAAATCATTGCAAAAACCCCTGAATATATAAATATTATTCAACAGGCCGTAAAACTTGGCACAGTGGATTCCACGGTATTGATTTTGGGCGAATCCGGCACCGGAAAAGGAGTGGTGGCAGATCTTATTCACAAATATTCCCCCCGGAAAAACCATCCCATGATCAAGCTCAATTGCGGCTCAATCCCCGAATCCCTGGTGGAAAGCGAGTTGTTTGGCTATGAAAAAGGGGCCTTCACCGGTGCGGGCAAAGGGGGTAAACCGGGTAAATTTGAAATGGCACATAAGGGCATTATTTTTCTGGATGAAATTGCAGAACTGCCCCTTTCCTCCCAGGTAAAACTGTTGCGGTTTCTGGAGGATGGACAGATTACCCGGGTGGGTGGAACCGTCAGCCAGAAAGTGGATGTTCGGATTGTGGCAGCCACCAACCGGAATCTTAAAAAAATGGTGGCCCGGAAACAATTCAGAAGTGATCTGTTTTACCGCCTCAATGTCATTCCCCTGACCATGCTCCCCTTGCGCAAGCGAAGGGATTGCATCTTACCCCTGATCAACCATTTTACAGATCAATTCTGCCGACGGTATGGTAAAAAAAGGGTTATGTTTTCCCGGGAAGCCATGAGTGCCATGCTGGAGCACCCCTATCCCGGCAATGTCAGGGAAATGATCAACATATGTGAACGGGTGGTGGTGATGTCCCAGGATGGACATGTCAATCTGGAAGATCTGCCGGCAAGTGTCAGGGAGGGCGTGGCAAAAGGTCCCCTGGGGGGTGAGGTGTGGCATCCGGGGCAGACACTCAAAGAAAGAATGGATGCCCTGGAAAAAGAGATTCTTGAAAAAGCCCTGAAATTCCATGGCACCCAGGCTAAAATGGCCCATTCTCTGGGACTGAACCAGTCCACTGTGGCCCGTAAGTTGAAAAAGCACCTCCTGAAATGAGACCATTTCGGCACACTTCACAACACCGGGCATTGGGATGACACAGCCTGCCGGCTCTGCCACCCCGATTTATTGATAATTCAGTTGATTTTTCAGTTTTCAGTCAACGGGAATACCCTTGGGATCCCATCCCCTGAGTTTGTAATAATCCTGAACCAGATAATTCATATCCGCTTCGGTGATGCCTTTACCGGTTTCAAGCTTTTCTTTTAAAAATCGCTTGGGCAATTGATCATCGGCCATGGTCAGCCCTTCCCTTAAGTTGAACCGCCGGGTATCATCGGTGATTCGGGCTGCCACAGCTTTAAGATCAGATTTGGAAAATTTTTCGCCGGTGGTCATTTCAAAAACAGCGGCCAACTCCTCCCAGGTATAAAAATCCCTGTAAAACCGACAAAAGATAATGGCATCAAACAAAGTACATCGGTCCTCAAAATCAAGGAACATTTCAGCCTTGTCCTCCAGCTGATCCGGATCAATCATACCGGCCAGTTCAGGTTTATAAAAGGTGCTTCTCAAATGACAGGCCCCCCGGGGACTGATGGCATAGGCAAGGCCCATTCCCTTTAACACCCTGGGATCATATCCTGCCGGTTCAAGACCCTTGACATGGATGGCCACATCTTCCATATCCAGCTCCACACTGGCCGTTTTAATACCCTCGGCAATGAGGCCCCCCAATCCTTCCCTGCGGGCAATTTTATAAAGAAGATCTGCCACAACTTCGGCATCGCCATAGGGAAGATTTTCTTTTATTTTACCCCGTTGGGATGCTTCAATGGCAAGGGCCGCAAGGTTACCGGCACTCATGGTATCCATGCCCAGGCGATCGCAGATGTCGTTGAGCCACACAATGTCCTCAATGCTGTCAATCATGCAAAGACCGCCAAAGGCATAGATGGTTTCATATTCAGGACCTTCCAGCTGAAGCCCTTTGTGACGACCTTCTTTGACTGTGACAAATTTACCACACCCCATGAAGCAGGTTTTACATGACCTTGGTTTGGGGTCCAGGCGCTCCTTCATGCTCTGGGCATTAATCTTTTCCCAGTGCTCGCATTTCCCCTTGGACCAGTATTTTGTGGGAAAGGCACCGGCATTGTTTAAACCGGCCACCATCACAGGGGTTCCCTGGGTTCTGTAGGTATTTGTGGCCACATGATCCTTAAGTTCCCGGAGCATATCCTTTGCATATTTTTTAATTTTATCAGGATCATGAAATTCCCGTCGGCAAGATCCATGGAACACCATGGCTTTCACCTTTTTAGACCCCAAAACAGCCCCCATGCCGCAACGTCCGGCCGATCGCCAATAATCGTTTTCCACCACGGCAAACCGCACCAGATTCTCTCCGGCAGGCCCGATGACCAAAGCGCCGCAGCCTTTGACACCGCACCGTTCCTTGACAAGGTCTTCGGTTTCATAACTCTCTTTTCCCCAAAGATCATCCGCATCGTGGAATTTAACCTCTGTATCAGAAATCTCCAGCCACACAGGATGATCCGAGGCCCCCTTTAAAATCACAAAATCATATCCGGTACGACTCATGGAGATGGCAACGCTTCCCCCGGAATAGGATTCCCCATAAAAACCGGTGAGGGGCGATTTGGTGTAAATACCATACCGGCAACTGCCGTAAAGCCTGCTGTCCGTTGCAGGGCCAAGTCCCATGATAAAGCTGTTATCAGGGGACAGGGCATCCACCTGGGGGGGATTATGTTCCAGCAGCAGCCTGGTTCCCAGACCTTTGCCGCCCATATATTGTTTAAGGACCTCTTCTTTAATGGGTTCTATTGTCACTTCCTGACTGCTCACATCAATGATAATGAGACGCTTGAAAAAACCTTTCATAGTGCTTCCTTATCCGGTGAAAACCGGCTTTAGAGAATCCGCCGTTAGTAATCTGGCGTTCTTTAAAAAAATCACATTTTCTTGCCGTCCCATGGACCGGGCAAACGAAAAATCCAGAATGACGGACACCTTTATCATAATTTGGTGGGGGCAGGCATTATAACATCCCAGGACCCATTATTTCAAAAAAGGTATGGAGTGCCCCGTGTTGTAACCGAGTAAACGGGCTGGAGACCGATTCATCAACCAACCGGCCCGTGATCTATTTTTTTTATGTGAAAAGGCAGCCTCCAAGGCAAGCTAAGGCAGAGCCGCCACCCGATGGGAAATAGGAACCGGACAATTGAGCTGTCTACAGTTCCGGTGGGACCATTGCCCATCGAGGGGCGGCGGTATAATACCATTTTCAATTTTCTTTGTGGGCAGAACCGTATCAGAATGCGGTCTGCCCTTGAGGTTTATTTACAGACTTCTTCCAGACTTTCCTCAAGAATGGAAAGGCCCTTATCCAATTGCTCATCAGTGATAACAAAGGGCATCAGGGTTCGAATAACATTGCCAAAGTTACCGCAGGAAAGAACAATCAAGCCCTTGTCATAACAGATCTGGATCAATTTTTTGGCCTGTTCCGTGGCAGGCTCTTTGGTTTCTCTGTCTTTAACAAGTTCCAGGGCCAGCATGGGGCCCTTGCCCCTTACTTCACCAATGATTTCATGGGATTTCTGCATGGCGGTGAATCGTTCCCAAAGGGTTTCACCCAAGGCTTTGGAACGTTCCATTAATTTATCTTCAAATAAAACCTCAAGTACGGCAAGGGCTGCACTGCAGGAGATGGGATTACCGCTGTAAGTTCCACCAAGACCGCCGGCGTGGGGAACATCCATGATATCTTTTCGACCGGTTACGGCACTAAGCGGCATACCGCCTGCAAGGCTCTTGGCCTGGGTGACAAGATCCGGTTCAATACCCCAGTGCTCAATGGCAAGGAACTTACCGGTGCGACCGGCACCGGCCTGGACTTCATCAATGATAAGCATGATGCCGTATTTTTTACAAATTTCAGCAAGCTTAGGAAAGTATTCCGGCGGTGGTGTCACAAAACCGCCTTCTCCCTGAATGGGTTCTGCAATGACGGCTGCAGTGAAATCAGGATCCACGTTGGTGATGAAATATTCTTCAAGATAATCTGCACAATAAGTATTACACTGGGGACGCTTCAGACCAAAGGGGCAGCGATAGCAGTAGGGATAAGGCATGCGATAGATTTCCGGGGCAAAGGGGCCAAATCCATATTTGTAAGGTTTTACCTTACTTGTCAGGGACATGGTGAGCAGGGTCCTGCCATGGAAACCGTTTTCAAAACAGATAATGCCCGGACGTTTGGTGGCATATCTTGCAATTTTAACGGCATTTTCAACGGCTTCAGCACCACTGTTGGCAAACATGGTCATCTTTTCAAAATCACCGGGAACCAGGTGGTTCAATTTATCAGCCAATTCCACATAGGAGTCATACATGCCCACGTGAAAACAGGTATGAATGAATTTGTCTGCCTGATCTTTTATGGCTGCCACCACCTTGGGATGACAATGCCCCACATTGTTGACACCGATGCCACCGGCAAAATCAATGAAATCACGACCGTCAACATCGGTCATCACAGCACCGGATGCATGGCTGATAACAGCCGGAGTGATGTTGGCAGGTCCCTGGGGAACACTGTTTTTACGCATAGCCATAAACCGATCATACTTTTCTGAACTCATGTTATTTATCTCCCATACTGAATTAATGATCAATGACACATTTTGTGGGCCGATGGCATGGAAATTAAGATCAACACACAAAACCTGTCATCGAGTGAAAATAATGATGCAATTGTGGGACGTTGTCATCCAGCGATAACATATCTCAGGGAAGTCATTGGACTTACCCAAACGAATGTCGTTTTGTTAACGATAAAAGCAAAAAAGATGCCATATGAGATATAATAATATTCTCGATTAAAGACGGGTCCGCCCGTGGGCGGTATATGGCATATATAGCTGTAATCATCCCATATATGAAGAGCCAAAACATATAATTTCGTTAGAAAGGGAAAGGAGAGCGAAGAATCAACAAAATAATAATGATTCCTGTTTTGGCGAAAAAACAATGCGCATTTGCATAAAAATGCAATTTTGCATATACAAAAAGAAAAATCCCGCCACAAACGAACAAATAATCTGTAATTAATAAACGTTATGATTTGAAAAATAATTTCGTATGCCTGGGAGAGGATGGAATCAATAAAATAATATGCAATTATGCATATATAAACATCTTCACATAAAACATTTCTCGATCTAAAACGCCTGTAAATAAAGATCCTGCTGCTAAAAACAATATGGTATATAGCTTGCATAAGAAGCATGTACTTAGGCCATCGACCATGGTTAATGCAATGTGCCGGTCAAAAGGCAGGAATCCCACAGGCAAAACAACCTTGGTCACTGACTCAAAACAATTTAAAAGGGAGAAGAAACACCATGTTAAAACGGCGAATAAATCTTTTTTTGAGAAATACTCTCTTCGCTATGATGCTTTCTATCATTATAACCGGATTTGGCACAGGATTTGTAAATGACGCCCATGCCGCGAAAAAATTCAAATTCACCATGCAAAATATGTTTTCCCTGAACCATCCCATCACCGTTGCCGTGGCAAAGATGGCAAAAGAAGTAAAAAAGAACACCAACGGACAGGTTATCATCCAGGTGCTTCCCTCCGGCGCCCTCATAAAAGGCCCCAACATTTTTGAAACTGTTGGAAACGGTGCCATTGACATGGGTACCACCTGTTCCTGCTACCATGGCGGCATCCTTCCCGTTGCAGCCACTGCCTTTGCCCTTCCCGGTGATCCCAGGGGTGTTGATCAGATCCTTGAATTCATCTACGACGAAGAGGTCTTAAAATTTTACAGGGATGCATATGCCAAGGTCAATGTGTTCTACGGTGCGCCCCTTGTCATGGACGGTTATACCATCGTCTCCAAAGAACCCATCACTTCCTGGGAAGACTTAAGCAAGCTTAAGGTTCGCGCTTCCGGTACCATTGCCAAAACCCTCCAGAAAATGGAAGTTCCCACGGTATTCATTCCTTTTTCTGAAATCTATGTGGCCCTTTCCAGAGGTACCATTGATGCTGAAATCAGTGGCAGTCATACGGAAAGTTACCTGGCAAAAACCTTTGAGGTTGCAAAATATCAGACAGTTCCCGATATTTCCGGTGCCCAGAACTGTGAAGTGATCATTAACCAGGATCGCTGGAATGAACTTCCTGAAAACCTGCAGGTTGCCTTTGAAAAAGAACTCAAAGCATGTTCCACACATGTAGCAGCCCTTTTTGCTGCCGAGAATCAGGTGGTCAGAGAGAAAATGGAAGCCCAGGGTGCTGAGTATGTTGAACTTCCCCAGGACGTTGTGAAAAAATGGATCTCAACGGCTGTGAGCATGTGGGATGAAGATCTTTCCAAGGATGAACTGTCTGCCCAGTACATCCAGCTTGTTAAAAAAGATCTTAAAAAGAGAGGCTACGACCTGTAAATTTCAGTTGCGACCTTTCCCACGGGAAAGGTCAGTTTTACGAAAATGTCAGGGGCAGGCCCCGGGTCTGTCCCTTTGCAAGGGAGATCTCATATATTTTTTCCCCGGCTGACAACATTTCATTTTTCATTACACAGGTTAATTTGTCATATTTTCCCCGGCCATTGCCTGTCATTACCGGGAAATATCATTTTCATCTCTTATTTCTGAATTTTATAATACTTTTAAAATCAGAAACGCCCTTGGTTCTGGCTTGGCCAGGTTAGGATTCACTATGCTACTTTTAAAAAAATTCATCAATATCATTGAAAAGATAAATGAGGCCATGGGAAAAGGTGCCAGTTATCTGATCTTTGTATTTATGACTCTCATGGTTTACGAAGTCATCGCCCGTTACTTTTTTGCAAGCCCCACCATCTGGGTCCACGAAATATGCGGCCAGCTTTTCGCAGGCTATGTCGCCCTCACCGGCGGATGGGTTCTTCTGGAAAAAGGTCATGTGGCTGTTGATATTATTTACCAGCATTTCCCCAAATCCGGAAAACTTTTCGCAGACATTCTCGTATCCTTTGTGGGATTTTTCATGTTTTCTATTCTTTTCTGGCAGGGATACAAATTTGCCTGGCACGCAGTTATAACGAATCAGCACTCACACACCATATTTGGCCCTCCCATGTGGCCGGTGAAAATGATGATTCCCGCAGGCGCATTGTTTTTTCTTTTACAGCTCACAGCTGATTTGGCAAAAACCATTGTCAAACACCAGGAAAGGAGTGTTCGATGAATCCCGGTTTAATAGTAGCTCTCATGTTCCTTGCCGTCATTGTTCTTTTTATTTTGAGAACACCGGTGGCCTTTACCCTGGGTGTGGTGGGTATTGGATTTCTCCTGCTCCTTAACGGGCCGCGATTCCTTATGATGCTGCCGCCGGCCATCCTTGAAACCATGACCAGTATCATCCTCCTGGCCATTCCATTATTTATTTTCATTGGGTGCATGCTGGAAAAGTCAGGCATTGCCGATGAAATTTTTGAAATGATCTATAAATGGCTGGGACCTGTGCCCGGCGGCCTTGCCATTGGTACGGTTTTTATCTGTGTGATATTTGCCGCCATGGTGGGCGTTGTGGGAGCCGCAACGGTGACCATGGGCCTCATCGCCCTTCCGGCCATGCTGAAACGAAATTACAAATCCACCCTGGCCATTGGATGTATTTCCGGTGGAGGTGCATTGGGATTTTTAATTCCCCCCAGTGTTACCATGATTGTTTATGCCTCTTTGTCTAACCTTTCCATTGGTAAAATGTTTCTGGCAGGGGTGATTCCGGGCTTTCTTCTGGCCGGTCTTTTCATGTCCTATATTCTCATCAGAAGTCTTCTTGATCCCACCCTGGCGCCGCCCATTCCTGTGGAAGAACGGGCCACCTGGGCAGAAAAATTTGCCTCCATTAAAAATCTTGCCATGCCCTTTGTATTGATTTTTTCCATCATGGGCACCATTTTTTCCGGTCTTGCCACCCCCACGGAAGCGGCTGCTGTGGGTGCTTTTGTCTCCATGGGTATTGTGCTGATCCGGGAAAAATCAGCTAAGAAGACCATGAAAGTGGTCACCGATGCCGCAGAAAAAACAGCTCTTTTAACCAGCATGGTATTGTGGATTATCATTGGATGTCTTGCATTCTCTGCCGTGGTCAATACACTGGGGCTGCCGCTTTTATTAAAAGATTTCATTGATGCCCTTGGTATCAACCGATGGGTGGTTCTTGTTGCCATGCAGCTTAGTTTTTTCATGCTGGGTATGGTTATGGATGATTTGCCCATTATCATGATCACCGTACCCATCTATGTGCCCCTGGTCACCCTGCTGGGATTTGATCCGCTGTGGTTTGGTATTCTCTTTATTGTGAATATGCAGATGGCCTACCTGACACCGCCCTTTGGATTTGTCCTCTTTTACATGAAAGGAGTGGTGCCCCCCCATATTACCATGGGGGATATTTACCGGTCGGTGTGGCCTTTTATAGGTCTTCAGGCCCTTTGTCTTTTGATCATTATTTTCTTTCCCCAGGTTGTTTTGTGGCTTCCTTCTGTGGTGGGGATGTAAAGTTGCCTGTCATTTAAAAAAACAAACGTTTTCATTTTTTTCAGCACAAAAAAGCCGCTGCATCACCTTCTCTGGTGATGCAGCGGCTTTTTCAACATGAATGGATTATGTTATGGGCTGGGCAATGTAAGCGTCCATGCCGGTTCAATGATCATTGCCTTGATAAATCCACATGGGCACTGTTCCACCGGCCCTTTTAAATCCGCATTTTTCATAAAAAGTAACGGCATCACCATCTGACGTGAGCATTTGTTGGTGAAAATCGGCATATTTTTCCTGAAGAACTGACATCATTTTTCCACCAACACCCTTACCTTGAAAGTCGGGGTGAACCAGCATATGGGGATAATAAACAACCAGACATCCATCGGAAATGGCATTGGCAATTCCCACCAGTTTCTCCCCTACCCATGCAGAAACAAGGGTATGGGAATTGGTCAAACCCTGATACAACAAGTCTGGTTTTTCTGCCGATGACCATTTATTCTTTATGTAAAGGTCCATGAGTTGATCTCTTGGGATGTCCCGTGATTCCGTGATAATTATTTCCATTGTTTAACAGTCAGCCTCCTTTTTATTATTTTTCAAAGCTTTGCAAAATACCGGAACATCTTTTCTGAACATTGTCAAGGAAATCATTCGGTGCTTTGCAGATCCAGCAAAGGCGTATGATTCCTTGAAATTTCTGAAAAAATTCAAACAAAAATCAAGGAACGTGTGAGATCTTTTGCTGTCAAATTATTTTATAAAACTACATTGTAGCGCTTGACTTTTATATGAGCTGAATTAATTTGATGCCCGCAGTATTAAGACCGACGCCACCGGCCCACCTTTTTGAGTCTCTGACGCCTTTTTCATTGAACCCTTAATTCATAATCCAGGTTCTGGCTATATTCCAGATACTTGGTGTTGTTTTATGGTTTTAAGCTTACTTTTTTAATACCACCATGGAGGAGACCTATGGCTGTTATTACCCTTTCCAGAGATATTTGCAGTAAAGGCGCATTAATTGCGGAGGAAGTTGCCCGGGAACTGAACTATGAATGTATTTCCCGAAAAATTCTCATGGAAGCATCAGATCAATTTAATATTCCGGAAGTACAATTTGCAAAGGCCATCCATGATGGACCGTCTGTATTTGAAAAAATTTTCCACGGTAAAGAAAAATACATTGCTTTTTTCCAGGCAGCCCTTTTGAACCATGTTAAAAAAAATAATGTGGTCTACCATGGACTGGGGGGGCAATTTTTCCTAAAAGGGATTCCCCATGTCCTGAAAACCCGGGTTATCATGGGTATGGACGCCAGGGCAGAAGAAAAGGCCCGGGAGGAGAATATCTCAAAAACATCGGCCCGCAGACTTCTTGCCAAGGATGATAAGGAACGATACAATTGGGGAATGCATGTGTACGGTGTTAATACGGGAAGCAATGATTTGTATGACCTTGTATTGCATCTTGATCATCTGACAGTATCTGATTGTGTATCACTGATTTGCAAAACAGCACAAAGCAACACCTTTTGCCCCACCCCTGAGTCCCAGGCACATATGGCAGATCTGGCCCTGGCCGCAAGGATTAAGGCCACCCTTATCGCAAATTATGCCAACATAGGGATAACTTCTTCCAATGGCCGGGTCAGCATTCATGTAAATGAGCTTGTGGATAATCCAGCCGGAACAAAACAAAAAATTCAAGATTGCATGGCCCATATTTCCGGCATTGAAAGTCTGAGCATTCACGTAAAATCGAATCTTATTCGATCGCCTTTTCACAATTCTTCTCCATCCATGCGTCACAGTGCATAGATTGGGTTTTTCAGAGCGGCAAGTTGAAGTATCCGTTGACCTACCAACCACTTGCTTTAAAAGCGTACGGCAACGTCCCCGGTGTTTTGCATACCCGAACAAGCTTTTCCCAAAAACTGTAATAAATTAAATTTATAAATTTTATTATGGGCAGACCCCATTTCCAATGCGATCTGCCCGTATATATCTCGTCAGTCATAAGTTCTCCACTTTGACGTCACATAATGTGTTTCTTTAAAATTAAACATATCCCATGTGTTATGAGAAATGAGAAATGAGAATTTCGGACTCATGAACAATTGATGTTTCTTGCAATTTATATCAAATTTTGGTTTGATACAAATTCCGTTCTGTAGTGAAAATTTAAACTGAAACTGAGAAAACATATTATTAAATCATGAATGAACACTGCAATAAAATTACGCATCAAAAACCACTTATTCACCAACATTTTTCTGATTGTGCCCGGCATTACCCCCACAAACCTGCAGTCATTTGCGATAAAGATATGTTGACCTATGGAGAATTAGATCATTTATCCAATCAATTGGCCCATCATCTTTTGCAAAAAAAGACCAAAGGTCCAGTGGGTATCGCCATGGAACGAAACCTGAATCTGGCCATCGCCATTATAGGGGTACTCAAGGCGGGCAAAACCTACATGCCCCTGGATCTCTCCTATCCCGGGGAGCGCCTGGCCTTTTTTGTTAAAGACAGCGGCATGTCATCATTGCTCTGCCTCTCTAAACAATTACCCGTCTTAAAACATTTAAAAATTCGCTGTCTGTGCCTGGATACAAATCAAAAAAAAATTGCTCAGCAGCCGGTGTCCCCCCCCTGTGTAACAGTTACCGGAGAGCATACAGCCTATATTATCTATACATCCGGCTCCACAGGACTTCCCAAAGGGGTATGCTGCCATCACAAAGGAGTGATAAACCTGCTGGCGGATTTTCAGAGTCGTCAGCCCATCAGTGTGGGAGATCGAGGAAGCTGGTGGACAAATCTCAACTTCGATGTTTCAGTTTATGAAATTTTTGCGCCATTGACTTCAGGCGCAACCCTTCTTATGGTGCCAGAGTCCATTCGTGTGGACCCACCGGCCCTCATGAACTGGCTTTGCAAAAAAAATGTCACCAGTGCATACCTGCCCCCCATGATGGTGGCGGATCTGGAGAACTGGATTCGACATCACCCCGGTCAATGCACTTTAAAACGTTTGTTGGTAGGAGTGGAACCCCTGCCGGAAAATCTGTTAAATACCATTGACGCCCAGGTGCCGCATCTTCGTATTATCAATGGCTATGGCCCCACAGAAACCACTGTATGTGCAACGCTGTATAATGTTGGCCCTGAAAACCCGCCCCATAAAACCGTTCCCATTGGTAAACCGGTACGCAACATGCAAATACATCTGTTAGATTCCCAAAAGAAACCTGTGCCCGATGGGGAGACAGGTGAAATTTGGATTGGTGGCACAGGAGTGGCCCATGAATATCTGAACCGCCCGGAACTAACCGCCAAGCAATTTCAACCAGATCCTTTTTCAAAAGATCCCACAGCCCGCCTGTATCGAACCGGTGATATGGCCCTTAAACTGTCAGACGGCAACTTCATGTTTGTGGGCCGTGGGGACTTTCAGGTCAAATTCCACGGCCACCGTATTGAACTGGGTGAAATAGAAGCACGACTTCGTCAACATCCCAATATCCGTGAAACGTCAGTACTGCTTCGGGAAAATGAACCCGGACTTAAGCAGTTAACTGCCTACATAGTCTGCAAAACAAAAAAGTCCATCCCGGCCGGTGAACTGAAAGCGTGTTTGAAAATCGCTCTGCCCCAGTACATGATTCCATCGGTATATGTTTTTTTGGACAGAATGCCCGCCACCCCAAATGGCAAAACAGATCGCAATGCTTTACCCACCCCTGATCCAGATACGATAAAAACACAGCTCAATTCCGTTCGTGAGGTGCCGGCATCTGATTTAGAAAAAAAATTAAGCGCCATTTTTGAAAAAATGCTACATATTAAAGGAATTGGCATTCATGATAATTTTTTCGATCTGGGGGGAAATTCCCTTTTGGCCACGCGAGTATGCTCGGCCATTCTCCATGATTTAAAAACATCACTGGAGCTGATCGTTTTTTTTCAAAGCCCCACAGTAAGGGGAATTGCCCAAAAAATAAGCCTTGACCGGGAATCGCTATCAGCACAACCAGAAAATTTAATCCTGCCCGTTCAGGGAGAACGCCGTCAGTTCCCGGCATCCTACACCCAAAAAGGGATCTGGTTAATGCATCAAATGGATCCCAGGGGCATGGTTTATAATATCCCTCTGATTCTTACGATCAAAGGCGCTCTTGATTCAGACTGTCTTCAACAGGCCTTTGACTTCATGGTGGAACGATACGAGATTCTGCGAACAAGCTTTACCATCTCCAATCAAAAACTGATCCAGAAAATTCATTCCCAATTCTCCGTTGATATGCCACTCCGAAATCTATCCCATATGACGGAGTCTGAACACAATATCCAGTTAAAAAGTATCTTGACCGAAATTGGAGAGACCCCATTTGATCTTGGTCGCCTTCCGCTCATGAAGATGGTCCTGGTGAAGATAGCACAAAAAAACTTCAAATTGATATTTTGTATTCACCATATTTTAATTGACGGTTGGGGTATCGGTATCTTTTTCAGGGAGTTGTTCACGGTCTATGAGTCACTGACCCGGCATGAGCCGATTTTATCCTCACCACCGTCGTTTCACTACGGAGAAGTGGTGCTGTGGCAACAAAAAAAACTGATGCAAGAAACCACTGCATCCCACATGGATTATTGGATGCATCAGCTCAGGGAACCCAGGATACCGCTGAACCTGTTCACGGCCAAACCACGCCCCCGGGTTGATTCTTTTAAGGGAGAGCGTCACCCCATAATCCTGGCACGGGAAATCACCGAAAAGTTAAACATCCTGGCCCAGGAAGAGAATGCAACCCTTTTCATGGTATTGCTGGCGGCATTCAAAGGATTGTTGTTCAGCTATTCAAATGAGACTGATATCATTGTGGGTGCCACCGTTGCCAACCGGAATCACCCCCAGCTGGAAAAAGTGATAGGCCCTTTAATCAACTCCATGGCCATGCGAACGGATCTATCTGGAAATCCCAGTTTTCGAAAATTACTGCAACGAATTCGACGCACTGCCCTCGAAGCCTACGCCCACCAGGATGCACCCTTTGAACAGGTTAAAAAAAAACTCAACGCCGGGCAGGAGGGTGGAGCCTTGCCCATATTCCGGGTGCTGTTTATCTTGCAGAACACGCCTTTACCGCAGCTGACACTCAAGGATATCAGCTGTTCCTACGAAGAAGTGGGTAACAAAACTGCAAAAGTAGATATTTTGCTCAACCTGGAAGAAAAGGCAGGGCAGCTGGAGGGATGGTTTGAATACAACCAAAACCTGTTTGCCCCAAACACCGTCACACAAATGGTGCTGGATTTTAAAGCCCTTTTAAAGCACGTATCAACTGACACAGAGGTTGCACTGTCTGAACTTGAAAAACCCATTCGTTCACGTCTGAAAAAATTATATCCGGCAAAGATGGAAAAAAAATTCAGCGCATTTATCATCGGGGAAGGCTCCTTACCCCGTATGTGTGCGGAAATTCTTTTAAAAAAGGGATGCATTCTTTACGGCATGATTTCACCTGATGCTGAAAACCGCCACTGGGCAAAAAAAAACGGAATCTGTGCATTGGGGACACAATCAGATATTAAACCCCTGTTACAAAGAACCTCTTTTGATTACCTGTTCAGTATTGTCAACAGCTACGTGGTGCGTCCTGATATTTTGAAGATTCCCCGACGTTACGCCATCAACTACCATGATGCCCCTCTGCCGCGCTATGCAGGTATGTATGCCACAGCCTGGGCCATCATGAACAATGAAAATAAACACGGCATTTCCTGGCATAAAATGACAGAAAGCGTGGATGCCGGAGATATCCTTGAACAGCAAATGGTGACACTTGACCGGCATGAAACCTCCCTCACGCTGAACAGCAAATGCTATGGGGCTGCAATTGAGTCCTTTGAAATTCTTGTGGACAGACTGATAAAAAATAAAACGATTCTGAAACCTCAAAATTTAAATCTACGAACCTATTACAAACCATATCAAAAGCCGCAGTCAGCCGGTATTGTGATGTGGGAGGAGGATGCAAAAAAAATCCATGCAATGGTGCGGGCCTTAAATTTCGGTCCCTATGACAATCCACTATGTCTGCCCAAATTGTGGGTTGCCAACCAGATGTTTATCATGGCCGAAACCACTCCCATTGAAATCGGGTCAAAAAAACCGCCGGGCACCATTGTGATGCTGGATACCAATTTCCTGAGGGTGGCAACGGGCTCCGGTGATCTGACAATCAAATCCATTAAAACCATGAATGGAATTCCTTTAACGATTACCCAATGGGCCCAAAATATGGGTTTTGTCCCCGGTGATCACCTGCCGATTGTCACAAAAACACTTGTGCAAGCCTTTGAGACCTATTACATTGAAATATGCTGCCATGAGGAGTTTTGGGTTCAAAGACTCAGGAAACCCAGCCCCCTTAATCTTCCCATGCAACGTCTAAAAAAAACAAATGGCAGTACTTTCCGCCCCAGATTTCTGCCAATATCAGCTTGTAATGCCAGAACTGTTTTATGGCCCGGAAAAAAGGAACACAATGCAATCTCCTCACTGGGCGCCTTTGCAGTTTTTATCTCCCGGTACTGCCAGGCCTATGAATTTGATCTGGGCTTCAGACACCCCGGTATTTCTGAACAAACCTCTGAACTGTCAGATTGTTTTGCTGCCTACGTTCCTCTACCTGTGCAGGTGGATGTCAATCAGACCTATTCCGACTTCAGCAAAACATTTGAAAAAAAATGTCACCAGACAATCCAGGGCCGGACATTTTTAAAAGATATCACCTCACGATATCCGGTATTGGGCAAAAATGAGTACGGAGAAAACGGATACACATTTGCCGTGGGGCTTGAAATAGTAGATTCATTTATCGGGTATTGCATGGCTCCCGGTACTGATATGGTGTTCGTCTCCTCGATAAAAGAAAAAAAGTGTCGTATTTATTATGATGCCACTGTTTTGGTGCTTGCACAAATTCAGCAATTGATTCATCGTTTCCGCATATTTCTGACTGTACTGACAGATGCACGTGAAGACCCGATTTTCAGTATCCCCCTGCTTACCGCTGAAGAGTATAGACAGCAGATTACAACATGGAATGAAACCAACATATCGTTACCCCAAAAACCATTTGTGCATCAACGTTTTGAAATCCTGGCAAAACAGATGCCCAAGGCACTTGCTGTGATCCACGGTGAAGAAAAAATCACCTATGGAGAACTGAACAGCCAAACCAACCGCCTTGCCCGAATTCTTCAACATAAGGGGGTTAAACAGGATGTCCCGGTTGGAATTTTCATGAAACGATCCATTCATATGATCAGTGCTATTTTGAGTATTTTAAAGGCAGGTGGGGCCTATGTTCCCCTGGATCCCCGGTATCCCGCCCATCGAACCGCTCTGATGCTCAAGGATTCCGGTGTGCAGACTGTACTCACCGAACAAATTCTTGTCACTGAACTTGAGCAATTCAACATCCAAGTGATGGCCATGGAAAATATATTAAACATTTCAATAAATGAATCATCTGAAAACCTTGAGCATGCCACCCGACCCGGGGATCTGGCATATGTTATTTATACATCCGGCTCCACCGGAACCCCCAAGGGGGTCATGGTAAAGCACGGTGGGGTGGCCAATCACGTCATGGCAGTGACTGACCAATTTGAAATCACCCACAACGACCGGGTGGCCCAATTTTTTTCCATCACTTTTGACGGAGCTGTAGAGGAAATATTCATGGCCCTGACCCAAGGTGCATCCCTGGTGTTGCTTCCCTTTGCACCACTGCCGTCCATGGGAATATTCATGGAATGGGTGGAAACCGCAGGCATCACGGTTCTGGATCTTCCCAGTGCCTTTTGGCACGAATGGATGCACTGGCTTTCAGATGCAAAAAAGCCTGTTCCCCGGAAGCTTCGTGTTGTGATCGTGGGCGGAGAACAGGCGTTAGAATCTGCCTTTGACACATGGATCAAACATACAAAGGGGCAGATTCGATGGTTTAATACCTATGGTCCCACTGAAACCACAGTGATATCCACACTTCTGGAACCGAACCTTGATCCTTGCAAAAAAACAGAAAATCTTCTGTCCATTGGACGTCCCATTGCCAACACCCGAATTTATGTGGTTGACAAACACCTTCAACCGGTTCCCGTGGGGATCCCAGGAGAGATGCTCATCGGCGGTGCCGGTGTGGCCCGGGGCTATCTCAATCAACCGGAACTCACCTCACAAAAATTTATTCCAGATCCCTTTCAAAAGAAAGGAACTATTTACCGCACCGGGGATCGGGTACGGTACCGGCAAGACGGGCAGATTGAATTCCTGGGACGCCTGGACTCCCAGGTTAAAATTCGCGGATTCAGAATTGAACCCGGTGAGGTGGAAGTTGTACTTGGCAGACACCCGGCTGTAGGCCAGGGAGCCGTAACGGTTAAAACAAATCCACAAAAAGAAAAATTCCTGGTTGGGTATGTTGTTCTCCGAAGCGGCATGAGCTGTAAACCATTGGATATTTTAAAGTTTATGAAGCAAAATCTCCCTGACTACCTGGTACCGGCAATGGTGGTTCAATTGAAGTCTCTACCCCGGCTTTCCAATGGAAAAGTGGACCGATGTTCTCTCCCATATCCTGACCTGAAAACAAATGATGAAAAAAACAAACAGATGTGTCAACTTACATCTTTTGAAAACGATATGAAGACCGTCTGGAAAAATGTATTGGGCATTTCATCCATTGGAATTCATGATAATTTTTTTGAACTGGGGGGACATTCCCTTCTGGCAGTACGCCTCTGCTCGGAATTGGAGAAATACCTGGGAAGACGGTTTCCGGTTCAGAATTTATTTCAAGCTCCCTCCATCTCCAAGTTATGTAAAACCTTTTTTGAATGCAGGACAAAAAAAAACCTTCATTCTCTGGTCGAAATCCAGTCAGGTGGCCTAAAGCCGCCGTTGTTTCTCATTCATGTATTGGGTTCAGGACTTCATTTCTGGAAACCCATGCTGCCATATCTGGATAAAAATCAGCCAATTTATGGTTTGTCTGTTCATTTTTCAAACGAGAACTCTCCGGTTACAAACCGGGTGGAGGACCTGGCAGCCCACTATATTAATGAAATGCGGACGCTGCAACCCCATGGACCATATCTTCTGGCTGGGGTGTCATTTGGTGGAATGGTGGCCTATGAGATGGCTCGGCAATTGTTAATAAAGGAGGAGCGCCCAATTTTTTTGGGTCTTTTGGACACTCCCGCCCCTGATGCCATTCAGTTTGTTTCAACAACAAACCGCGTGTCGATCCACCTGAAAATGTTTAAAAAACAAGGTTTCTCATATGTGCAGAAAAAACTCGGATGGCGGATAAAAAGATTCAGACGATTCTTTGAACAAACAATAGCCAATGGTAAGAAAATTCATGTGCACTACTGCGAAAAAATCGGATGTCCACTCAATGCAAAACAGCGAGATTTCAAAGCCAGGTGGGAGAACCAGATAGCCATGAATCACTATGTTCCCAAACCCTATGACGGACATACGGTTTTATTTCGCAGTCAGGAACGCATTTTAGGTGCGGGTGCGCAAGTGGACCCTAAATTGGGATGGGGCCCACTGGTGGGACATGATCTTGATGTAATTGAAACTCCCAGCAGTCATTTAGGAATGCTTCAGGAGCCACATGTACGGTTTGTGGGAGAAAAAATGAAGAAATTAATTAACCGGTCGCTTCGTGAATTTGAATGAATAACCGCCACGGGCGAACCTTTGATGCCGTAAGGAAACATATTGAATCTCAGTATTAGCGAGTCCGGAAATTCATCCCCTGAGCTAAAAACTCAGGGGTTTTCGATAAAAGTAATTTTCAAAACTGATACACCCGGGTGTCAGAGGCCCGGGCCTGCCAATGGGGTTCCCGGTTATCAAAAGTACGTTCTGCAACATAAACCTGTCCCTGAAAATCCATGCGAATCACCGAAGATGACCGGGTACCATAGCCGGAACTTTCAATAAAAAGAGGGGAAAGAATGCGCTCCCACGCCGTACCCACCCCGGTGTCCGGCAGCTGGTGATCCAATGGTTTTTCACGGTCTTTCAAGAGCGAAAAAAGGGATGCATCATCCAAAACCCCGGTGTTTATCAAGGCTGACAAACGATCTTTTCCTTTTTGAACCTTTGGCCAGTCACAATCAATCAAACCATTGCTCAAGCCATACACACCTGGAGAAAGCGTTGTTATCTTATTTTGATAGTTGGAATAATAATAAAACCCTGTGGTATCACCCAAAACCAGGTTGAATCCGTTATATTTTCCCGATGTGGAATGAATCCGCTCAAGATATGACCTTGCAGATTCATCTTTGCAAAGAAAATCACTCACCAGTTCACCTCGGGTGGGTGCTCCGGGATTTAATCTGGCCGGATCCCGAAAATTGGTGATCCCGGCCACCCTTCCTGACCGGGTGATTCCCATCCAGGTGCCACCGCCCTTTAAATCCCTCCCTGCCAGTACCATGGGGTGATCTTCCCACCATCCAAGGGGGGCCGTGGGTCGATCATAAAATTCATCTCGATTGGCACAAAGAATCAGACGATGGTCTTGATGCATGTCAACTGCAAATAGAATCAAACACATAACTTTCCTTTTAAAAATCGACATCTTTCATAATATAAAGTTTAATTCCGCTGGGTTTTTGAAAGATAGTATTCGTAATTCCCGTTGTAGTTGATCATTTCACCCCGGTCTATTTCCATGACCCGATCCACAAGACAACGCAAAAAATGCCGATCATGGCTTACCAGGACAACGGTTCCGGTAAATTTTTTCAAGGCAGAAAGCAAAATTTCCCGGGACTGGATGTCCAGATGGTTTGTGGGTTCGTCAAGAATAAGAAAATTAACAGGCTGCCCCAGGAGTGTGGCCAGAACCACCCGGCTTTTTTCTCCACCGGACAACTGCTTTATTCGTTTTTCCACATCATCCCCAAAAAAAAGAAACGCAGCGCACAGGTTACGGATCACACCGATACCGGCAAGGGGCAGCGCTTCCTGAACAGTTTCAAAAACGGTTTTATCTGCATTGAGAATATCCATGGCATGCTGACTGAAATAGCCGATGTTAACATTGGCTCCGATTTTAACCGTTCCCTTTGTGGGGGTAGCCATTCCTGCAAGCACTTTGAGAAAGGTTGACTTTCCAGCACCATTTACCCCGACCACGGCAATTTTATCCTGCCTGTTGATCAATCCGGAAAGGTTACTGAACACGGTATTGGTCTTTCCGTCAGCAGTTTCCCATGTTTTTTCCAGATTCTCCAGAAGCACAACATCATCACCGGAACGGGGGGGCGGTGAAAATTCAAATTTCATAACCCGCTGCTGTTCGGGAATCTCAATGCGTTCTATTTTTTCAAGCTTTTTAATGCGGGATTGAACCTGTGCAGCATGGGATACCCGGGCCTTGAAACGGGCAATAAAATTTTCTTCCTTGGCAAGCATCTCCTGCTGTCGCCGGTGACTTGCCAAAAGTTGCGCCATCCTGATTTCCCGTTCCCGAATGTAAAAGTCATAATTCCCGCCATAGGTGGTAATGGTTTGATTGGCCACCTCAACGGTGCGGGAAACCACACGGTTCATGAAATCCTGATCATGGCAGGTCATCAACAACGCACCTTTGAAATCATTTACCAGCCAGTTTTCCAGCCAGAGAATGGATTCCATGTCCAGATGGTTGGTGGGCTCATCCAGAAGCAGAACATCGGGATTGATGGTCAAAATTTTTGCCAGGGCAATGCGCATTTTCCACCCACCACTGAAAAACGCCACGGGCTGTGTGTAATCTGCAGGACCAATACCCAACCCCGTAAGTACTGTCTGGGCACGGGATTCAAGATTATACCCGTCTCGATTTTCAAATGCCTCGACAGCTTCACCATATTTTTCAAGGAGCTGTTCCATGGCGCTGTCCTCCATGGGTTCTGCCATGGCCGCTTCCATCTCTTTCATCTGCTCCCCCAGCCTCATCACATCGCCGGCGGCACTCATGACTTCAGAAAGCGCTGATCCTTCTTCCATATCCCCCACGTTTTGGGAAAAATAACCTATTTTTGTTTTTTTAGAGCAGGAGATTTCCCCCTCATCTGCCGCCTCTTCCCCGGTAATCAGGTTAAAGATCGTTGTTTTTCCGGCTCCGTTGGCTCCCACAAGCCCCATGCGAGCGCCGGGTAAAATCTGCAGGCTTGCGTTTTTAAATAAAATTCTGGATCCGTGCTGCTTTGATATTTTTGTCAGATGAATCATCTTAAGTGCCCCAAAAAATTATGGAAGATACCATATTTAGAGATCATTTTGCAAGCAGGTAAATCCATTCCATCCCGATCAGGCGGACACTGAAATCCAGATGTGTTTCATATAAAACGGGCATGTCTTGGCGGACACAACGAATATAGGGTCGTAGACGCGGAGCCAAATGGTATTATGCCGCCACCCCGACGGGCAATGGGCCCGGACCGGAACTGTAGACAGCTCAATTGTCCGGTTCCTATTGCCCATCGGGGGGGGCGGCTCTGCCTTAGCTTGCCCTGGAGGCTGCATTGTATATAAAAAACTGCCACGGGCAGACCTTGTACTGATCCCACAACGAAGCTTGGAATACGCCTCTGATTTGTGGAGTATTTCATATAACCGCCACGGGCGGACCGTATTCTGATCCGGCTCTGCCCACAACAAAGGTAGAAATACTTCACAGATTTACGGAGTATTTCATATAAAAAAAAATATTGACACGAGGATGGACACAGATATATCGTTATGATATATAACGATATGAATCGTATGCTTTTGCAAAGCAACAAAATAATTCATTTTGGGTTATAGAGTCTTATCCAAGAAACTGGGGATTAAGTCCAGACCCGGTACCGCCAGCGGCGCATAAAAAAATTTAAAAGATGTTTTTGGTTTATTCATAAAAAATAAGGAGTGAAGATGGGTGCAAAAATCTATAGCCAGCTGCGTGAACAGATGGATCAATATTCAACAGGCTTTCCATCCACCGAATCCGGTGTGGAATTGCAAATCCTTGAAAAACTTTTTACCGAAGAAGATGCTGAAATCTATCTGGATTTAACCATGCTCCTGGAATTGCCGGATGAATTTGCCGCAAGGACCCACCGCTCCCAGGAAGAGGCCGGGGTAAAACTGGAAGAGATGGCAAAAAAGGGCCTGCTTTTTCGCCACGTCAAAGAAGGCAAAAAACGGTATTCTGCGGTGCCCTTTGTGATCGGTTCATACGAATTCCAGCTGGGACGCATGGATAAAGAACTGGCAGAACTGACAAACTCCTATATGGAAGAAGCTTTTCTCACCGGCATGGGTAACAACATCCCTCCCCTTAGAACCATTCCGGTGGGGAAATCAGTGGATGTTATCCATAAAGTGGCGGCATACGAGGACGCCAAAGCCATTGTCAACGGAAAGGATAAGATAGCAGTGGCAAACTGCATCTGCCGTACCCAGCAGAATCTTCTGGACAAAGGCTGTGACAAACCCCTGGAGGTGTGCCTGCTTTTTGGGTCCCATGCCGACTACTACGTTGAAAACAAAATGGGACGTTATATAACCAGTGAAGATGCTTGCAAAATACTTGACCTATGTGAAGAGGCAGGCCTGGTGAATCAGCCAGCCAATATGGTAAATCCCGGGGGCATGTGCAATTGCTGCCAGGACTGCTGCGGCGTGCTCAGGGCTCTCAATCTTCTGCCAAATCCCGGAGAAATGGTGCATAACCGTTACTGGGCAGTGGTTGATCAGGAAGCATGCATCGAATGTGAAGAGTGTCTGGACCGATGCCAGATGAATGCCATTAAAATTGAAGATACCGCAGCCATTGAAAGTGCAAGGTGCATTGGATGCGGCCTCTGCGTCACCACCTGTCCTGTGGAAGCCATCAAGTTGGAAGAAAAACCCAAAGAACACCAGGTACCGCCCCCAGCCAGCGGCCAGGAATTAATGGCCATGACTGCTGAAAAAAGAGGCACTTCCCTGATTCCTTTGAAGATGCAGCAGTAAAACCATTATTGTGAATTGAATCTGGCCCATATTGGATTCCTGGCTCTCAGGGAGTCAGAGCAAATCAATTTACCTGGCAATCCGGCTAAAAATTCGATATATCCAAGCCCCAAAATATAAGTGGTAAATTGAAAATTTCTGGCTCCTTTATGGGTGGGGCACGCTGAATATTTTGGCATCTATCTGGACCAAAGTCCCCAAAACGCAACAGAAACTCTATTTTTTGAGGTAAATTATGATTGAAATGATGCTGTTGGGATTTCTCATGGACGGTGAAAAAACCGGATATGAGATCAAAAAATATATGGAAAACAGTACCGATTTTTTTTTCAATACCGGATTCAGCAGCATTTATCCCAAGTTTAAAAAAATGGAAAAGGACAGCCTGGTTGAAGTCACTGAAAAGATCAAAAACGGAAAACTCAACAAGGTGTATATTTTAACGGATAAGGGGGAAAAAACATTTTTGGAGTGGTTGCAAAGCAAGCCCCATATAAGTCGTATCCGTGACGAGGCACTTTTAAAAGTGTTCTTTTTTGATCATCTTGACCAGGATGAGATAAGAAATCAACTAAAGGACTATCTTGAAGATATTAAGGATCAGGTCAGCACCCTGCAAAACATCCAAGAACGATTCGCATCCGGAAAAATCCCCCCCTGGAAAATGGAAACGTTGGCCTTTGGTATCCGGTATTATACTTTTTTAGAACAAAGTTTCACTGAAATGCTAACACAAAACGATTTGAAAGAGATATGATTTTGGCCAATTTGCTATCAAGCTTAATTTCCCGGGACTTAATAACCTTTTTTATATGAAACACTCCGCAAATAGGGGTGTATTTCAAGCTTTGTTGTGGGTGGAACCGGATCAGAATACGGTCCGCCCGTGGCGGTTATATGAAACTCCGTACAAAGCAGCGTAATAATTAGAGTTCCATTTTTCGCTGTGGACAGGTCAAATCCCAATATGGTCTGCCCATGGCAGTTATTGCAGCTCTACCTTCCATTTGTATCTCATTTTGCAGCAATTCCCGGTCGTGATCTAATTATGATGGTCTCGTAAAAAGCCTCAAGGCCCATCCTTGACCACAATATGTTGATAGTGATCAGAACTCAAGACCGCATATAGTTTAGCTAAAATTTCATAGGCCGACTTTTTACAGGTTCATCAATTATCTGATTTTATTTAATCTTAACCAACATAGCTTCGCGGCAATAGAAACAATAAAATCAATCATTTTAGATATTTATCATAAAGCTTACCGAAAATCGCTGCTCATCTTGAACTTTTCCCGCCATCAATGTAAAAATCCATAACAACAAAATATTTATATACAGGAAAGACTATTTTTTAAAAAAAATAAAATTTTTTTAACTTCCCTCCCCTTCCCTCCCCTTCCCTCCCATTTTACAAAAACTATCAAACAGAAATATTCTTTTTATTTTCAAATCATTATGCAAGTTCCACACATTCATTTTCCCAAACGGTATGGCCTTTGCGTTGTAAAGATAAAATTAAGCATTTTGCATTTTCTGAATTATATTTTTTGAAGCTGTAAAGTAATACCCATTGCTCCAGATTCATTATTCCCAAGAACTTAAACGAATTGGGATGAGATGGAAAATAAGATATTAAATTTTACGAACAAGTTATCCCATGGATTGATGGTACCAGGAAAGGGCATCACCATTCCATAAAAATTGATGCAACCTTTCCAACCAGGTCAGCATCAAAAGAATAAAGAAGCTCTTAAGGTTCTCAAACTCATAAAGTGATGGAATCATGAAGAGTTTAATTACACAGCAGAAAAAATCTCTTTTTCTGCACAATAATTAATCCGTAACACAGGAGGCATTGCGTGGCTATTAACTCCCCTTTAACTGAATTAGATATTAACCTTGCCGACAAAGGTTTTTATAAAGGTTTCAACCAAATAGTAACCATAGGGACAAAGATATTAATTGCACTTCTGGTCATATGGGCTGCAGTTTTTTCAGAACAGGCCGGTGCTGTCTTAAAAAAAATGCAGGGATGGTCTTTTGAGTCTTTCGGGCCTTGGTATATTTATGCCATGGCATTTGTTGTTATTCTATGCCTGATTTTGGCGATCTATCCGGCCATGGGTAAAATTCGCCTGGGTGGTGAAAATGCCAAACCCGAATTCTCCACGTTTTCATGGTTTTCCATGATGTTTGGAGCCGGTGTTGGAATTGGTATGCTCACCTTTTCCTCGGCTGAACCCATCTATCACTTTGCCAGCAACCCTGATACCATAATGGGGCTTGTTGAACCCAAAGCCCAGGAGACCCTTCGTTCTGTTTACAAATGGTCCTTTTTCCACTGGGGGCTCACAGCATGGGGTTGCTACGGCATTGTGGGACTTGTCCTTGCCTATTTTTCCTACAATCGTAATCTGCCCCTGACCATCCGTTCCGGTCTAACCCCGCTGTTTGGTAAAAAGCTCGAAGGAATTTTTGGAGATATTGTTGATATCACCGCAGTCATTGCCACCATTCTTGGCATTGCTGTAACCATCGGATATGGTATTGCCCAGTTTGCATCGGGCATGCATACGGTGGCTGGTGCCCAATGGATGGTTAATGCCGATGGTTCCCCCACAAACACGGCCATGCTAATCGCCCTTTGTGTGGTCATGGCAACCTCCATTCTTTCAGCAGCTTCCGGTGTGGGTAAGGGGATCAAATGGCTCTCCAACCTCAACATGGTGCTCTCCTTTTCACTACTGGCATTCTTTTTGATTTTTGGTGCACCCATGGTGGCCATAGAATCACTATTTTTGGGTATTTGGGATTATATCATCAACTTCCCTGTCCAGGCCATAACTTACTGGCCCAACTCTGAAGTGGAACCTGCTGCCACCCTCTATAAATGGCAATCCATTTGGTGGACCGTATTTTACTGGGCATGGTGGATCTCCTTTGCCCCCTTTGTTGGCCTTTTCTTTGCCCGTATTTCCCGGGGCAGGACCATCCGGGAGTATGTTCTTGGCACCATGGTTATCCCGGCTGTCATGTGTTTTATCTGGTTCACCGTTGTGGGCGGCACTGCCATTGACCTGGAGCTCACCGGTAAAGCAGGCGGTAGCATTCTTGGTGCTGGCCAGGAAGCCCAGCTATTTGCCACCCTCAGTGTTATGCTCTCTCCCATAATGGCCAAGGGTATGTCCTTTATGGTGGTCATATTGCTCATAACCTATCTTGTCACATCAGCAGATTCCGGCATTCTCGTTATCAACACCATCAACGCCGGTGGTGATGATCGTCAAAAAGGAATAAAACATATTATTTTCTGGGGAGTTGCCCTTACCACGGTTATTGCAGTTCTCCTTCTGGCAGGAGGTCTCACGGCTCTAAAATCTGCCATGCTGGTGGGAGCATTGCCATTTTCCGCCATAATGGTTCTCATGGGATTTGCCTTGCTAAAAGCATTGATCCGCGATGCCATGCGATCAAAGGAAAAAAATTTCAAAGGCATCCCTGCCGATGCAAAACAGATCTAATCACAAAATGTACAGAAAACCTATGACTAAAAAAAGGAGAAATAAGGAAGATGTCATTCTTTAACTATGCCGTTTCTAAAACAATTATGCACGTTCCATCCCCAGTGGTTCACCACTTTGCAAAGGATTATGTGGCAGGGAACGACCTTGATGATGCCGTTCGTGTGTGTCGTGAACTCAGCGCCAAAGGCATTGAGTCCACCCTGGATATCCTGGGAGAGTACATAACAAAAAAAGAACAGGCTCTTCCCTTTAAGCAGGACTGCATAGATATCCTGGAGACCATCCATCGCGATAAACTGGATGCCAATCTCTCTGTTAAACCAAGCCAGATGGGATTGCTAATGGATTACGATTTCGCATTCAATAACCTCAGGGATATTGTTGCCAGGGCTGCCGAACTCAACGGCTTTGTGCGCATTGATATGGAAGACATTGAATGTAACGAAGACACCATCAAAATATATCGCATTCTTCGGGAAGAGTTCCCGGATCACGTGGGTACCGCACTACAGTCCTATATGCGAAATGCCATGGACCACCTTGAACTGCTTGGTGATGGCCCCATTAATCTTAGACTGGTCAAGGGAATTTTCATTGTCACCCGCCAACAGGCTTGGCGGGACCCTGAGCTCATCACCCGCAACTATATCCAGCTCCTGGAACGGATGTTCGAGCTTGGAGCCTATGTGGGTATAGCCACCCACGATGAAAGACTTTATTATGAGGCACAGAAACTGATCAAAAAATTTGGTCTTAAAAGGGAGCAATATGAGTTTCAGATGCTTCTGGGGGTGGACCCAGAGTTGCGGGATTTGATCGTATCTGAAGGACACCGCCTGAGGGTATATATCCCCTATGGAAAACAGTGGCTGGGATATTCACGAAGGCGTTTACTGGAAAATCCAAATATTGCCCGGGCAGCCCTGGGTCAAATGCTTCGGGGTACCGGTGGAAGATAATTTTTATATGAAATACTCCTCAAATCAGAGGTGTATGTAAACTTTGTTGTGGGCAGAGCCGGATCAGAATACGGTCTGCCCGTGGCAGTTATATACAATGCAGCCTCCAAGGCAACCTAAGGCAGAGCCGCCCCCCGACGGACAATAGGAACCGGACAATTGAGCTGTCTACAGTTCCGGTCCGGGACCATTGCCCGTCGGGGGGCGGCGGTATAATACCATTTGACTCCGCGTCTACGACCCTATATTTGTTGTGTCCGTGAGGACATGCCCGTCGAGGGCGATACAATTATTCCTGCCACTAATCCCCCAATGTGCCACCCTGTGATCAATCGTCTTTTTTTCGATTCAAGTGGTGGGTCAGGCCATGTTTTCTCAGCTTCCGCACCACGGAAGTCTGGCTGGTTTTAAGAAAAGCAGCCAGGCTTCTGGTGGAAGCACACGTTTCCAGTGCCTGGAGTAACATCTCCCTTTCCACAGCCATGACCCGTTGGGCAAGACTCTGACTGGGTGGAATACTCTTTGGGGAATGAATTCCGTCTTTGAGAAGTTTTTTATTATTTAGAAGCTCATTGATGGTATTTGCCCCACCCATTACAACGGCTTTTTTTATAACATTCTGCAACTCCCGAACATTACCCGGGAATTTATAACATCGAAGTTTATCCAGCTCCAGTTGCTCAAAGGTGCAGGCCATATCAAATTCTTTATTATATTGCTCCAGAAAAAAACGGGACAGCGCCATAACATCCTCGGGTCGTCTACGTAAAGGAACAATCTTCAATGTAAAGACGTTCAATCGATAATAAAGATCCTGTCTGAAAAGGCCATCTTTAACCGCCTTTTCAAGGTCAAGATTGGTGGCAGCTATAATGTTACAATCAATTTTAACCGGTTTTAACCCACCAAGATGCATCACCTCCTTGTCTTCCAGGGATTTTAGCAATTTTGCCTGCACTGTCATGGAAAGCTCACCAATTTCGTCCAAAAAGAGAGTGCCTCCTTTTGCCATTTCAAAAAGGCCTATTTTTCCTTTTTCACTGGCCCCTGTAAAGGCCCCTTTTTCGTAACCGAACAATTCCGCTTCCAATAGAGTTTCCGGTAATGCTGCGCAATTGATTTGCACAAAGGGATTTTGCTTGCGAGAACCGTTATTGTGAACAAATTTAGCCAACAGCCCTTTGCCTGTACCGGATTCTCCCAAAATAAGAATATTGGAAATATTCAGTTCAGACAATTTCAAAGCTGTGGATAGAATCTCCCGCATCTCTCCACTAACTGCAATTATTTTTTGTTTTTTCAACTCCATCATGTTTAACTTGGTCAACTCATCCTGGAACCGACGATTGATATGACGCTGGCTTTCAAGCTCTCTTTTCAGATGATTGAGTTGAGTGAGATCCCGTTCATTGACGATGACCATGGAAATTTGTCCATAATCGTCAAAAACCGGCGTTCCAGTAATTAAAAGATCTCTGTGTTGTTTTATGAGGCGTTGCATCATGCTTATTTGCTTTTTTTCTTTTAAGACCCTTTCAGTGACACTCTCATTGATATGTCCCCGGTCCAGAAGTATCTGATAAGAAAGCCCCACCATCTCTTGAGCCTTACACCCAATACTTTTTTCCGCAGCCCGGTTAAGGGTTATCACAATCCCTTGTCCATCAAATACCCAGATACTTTCTGATGATTCATTTAGAATGGTTTCCAGCTGCTGATTGGTGGTTTCCAGATTTTTTGTCTGCCGTTTCACTTCAATGGCAAGTTTTTGATTAATACGCTTCTGGGCCTGCTTTAACTCCATCTCCCTGGTGATGTCCTGGTGGGTTCCCACCATTTTAACGGGAACGCCGTTCTCATCCTTTTCCGTAACAATGGCCCGGGATCGAATCCAGCGATAGTTGCCATCCTTCTGGCGCAGCCTGTACTCCGATTGATAAGTCTCTTTTTTTTCTTTTATAATATTGACCAGCCGTTTCAAGGCTTGGGATTTATCATCGGGGTGAAGCATCTGGGCCCACTTTTTAATATCTCCGGGAAGCTCTCCTTCTTCATACCCGTAAATTTCACTGTACCGGGGACTTAAAAAGCCCTTGTCTTCCGGGATATCCCAATCCCACAGCCCGTCCACAGTGGCGGAAAGTGCATATTCCAGATGGGCATTTTTCCTTAATTGAGCCTCCTCTTTTTGTTTTATTCTGGTGATATCCTGTACAATTGTAACCATGGCAATGGCTTCTTTCTTATCGTCAAGCACCGGAGATGAGTACATGAGTACATTGAGTTGTTTACCTCCCGGCTGGTGGATCTGAGCCTCATATTCCCTTGCAATATAATGATTCCGGGACATAAGGTGATGCACAAATTGTTCTTCGTTTATTCCCCCCGAATCCGGATAAAAGCACTTGCCGCCGATATCAAAAAAAGCATCTTTAAGGGTATTATTGATAAGACTGCCGGAAATGCCCATGATACGATGAAACTCAGAATTGGCAACCAGCACCCGACGTTCCCCGATGCGGGTGACAACCACCCCCACCGGGACCTGGGACATGGCATTGTGCAATACCCGGTTAAGTTCTATAATTTCATTTTCAGACTCATAGTCCGGCAACGTCTTATCTCCCATAAATACACCTTTTTTCATTGCTCTTTTAATACTTCATAGCCATGTGATCTCCATCAGCAAAAGCCCAATACTTAATCAAGTCATGGATATATCTATCACACCCACCGGGAATATCAATTATTCACAGGTATCATAGTTCTTTCACCCTGGGATTTTTTTGAGACAAAATAGAAAGACGGTTAAAATATCAACTCCGCATCTCAAAAAAAAACGGAGCAAAAACTTTTTTATAAGTCTGCCCCGTTTCGTCTACTCAACCACCTTAAACCATCTTGCCGGCACCGGATCAGCAAAAATCGCATATCAAAAAAATCCCATGGATTACACTGCCAGGCTCAAACCCAGCTTATCTGCCATGGGAACCATGACAGATAAAAAACTGAGGATTATTTGGCAGCCTTCATATGATCCGCAAGCGGTTTACACTTTTTTAAAAGTTTATCCCTAAGAATGGAAACATTGCTCTTGAAAGTGTAAAGTGGCAATGAACCATGCCGATTATTTCTGTGCCATCATTTCACGAATTTTCACCACGCCGTCATGGGCATCCTCGGCATAGGCATCGGCTCCAATGCGGGCGGCCCATCGGGGGGTCACAGGAGCGCCACCCACCACGGTACGAAACCGGTCTTTGAGTCCGGCTGATTTCAAAGCCTCTTCAAGGGTTTTCTGCTGGTTCATGGTGGTGGTCAGCAAGGCACTGGTACCAATGACATCGGCATTTACTTCCACGGCCTTTTCAAGAATAGTGTCGATGTCCACATCCCGTCCCAGGTCATGGACGGTGAAGCCGTTGGCCTTCATCAACGATACCACAATGCATTTCCCAATATCATGAACATCGCCCTTTACCGTTGCCACAACCACCGATGCGCCGGACTCTTGAGCACCGTCACCCTTGGCAGCCAAAGCGTCATTGATGATGTCCGTTGCCACTTTCATGGCATCGGCGGCCTGCATCAGCTCGGGCAAAAAAAGCTGGCCACGGCCAAAAAGGTCCCCCACCTCATTGATTCCGGGGATAAAGGCATTATTCATCAATTCCAGGGGGTCCTGGCCGTCCCCGATCACTTTTTTTGCAATCTCCTCCACCCTGTCCTTATCTTGGGCCACCAGCATTTTTTTTGCTTCTTCAATGAGTGCACTATCTATCATTTTATTTTTCCCTCAATGTAAAATGTAATGGATCAATCCCCCACCATTTGAGGCGTTGTTTTGCAATCTACCGGATCTGTCGAGCCTCAAAGTTGAGCTTGATATTTTTTTATATGAAATACTCTGCAAATCTGGGGTGTATTTCAAGCTTTGTTGTGGGCTGACCGAGGTCAGAAGAAGGCCTGCCCGTGACGGCTATAAGATCTTCTTTAATCCCTCTTCCATGATCTCAAAGGCTCGACCCAATTGCTCCTCAGTGATGACAAATGGTGCCAACACCCGGATAACATTGCCGTAAATGCCACAGGAAAGAATTACCAAGCCAAGCTCCAGACAATGGGCACAAAGGGCTTTGGCTTTTTCCGGTGCCGGAGATCCATCAGCGTTGACAATGGTGATACCGGCCATGGCACCCACTCCACGCACCTCTCCCACGCCGTCAAACTGCTCCTTCCAAATGCCGAATTGACTTTGAAGCTTCTGGCCAAGAATCACCGATTTTTCCAACATATTCTCTTCTTCAAAGATATCCAGAACAGCCAGAGCTGCAGCACAGGCAAGGGGGTTGGCACTGTAAGTCCCTCCAAGCCCTGCCAGGTGCACACTGTCCATTATCTCTTTTTTACCCACCACGGCACTTAACGGCATACCCGCCGCAAGGCTTTTAGCAACGGTCACAAGATCCGGTTCCACCCCCCAATGCTCCATGGCAAACATTTTGCCCGTACGTCCCATGCCACTTTGGATCTCATCTGCCACAAACAAAATACCATGTTGTTTACAAAGGGCAGCTACTTCTTTGAAGAAGCCATCCGGTGGAGCAATAAACCCACCTTCACCCTGAACCGGTTCCGCCACAACGGCAGCCACTTCAGAGGGATCCACACCGGTGATCAATAATTTTTTCAGGGCATCAATGTCACCAAAGGGTGCCCGGTAAATTTCAGGAGCAAAGGGGCCAAACCCTTTTTTATAGGGCTGAACCTTTGCCGTCATGCTCATGGTGAGAAGGGTTCTGCCATGGTAGGCATTGTCAAACACAATAATTCCAGGTCTTTTTGTATAATATCTTGCTACTTTCACAGCATTCTCAACAGCCTCTGCACCGCTGTTAAGAAACAACACTTTTTTATCAAAATCCCCTGGTGTGAGTTTGGCTAACCGATGGGCCAGAGTTACAGCAGGTGCATAAGGATGCACCATAAAGCAGGTGTGCGTAAAATCAGCAGCCTGCTCCTGTATGGCCTTGACCACTTTGGGATGGCTATGCCCCACATTCATCACGGCAATGCCACCGGCAAAATCAATGAACTCTTTGCCTTCCACATCGGTGACAATGGCCCCCCTGGCAGACTTGATATAGGCCTGGGTGGAACTGCAGTGGGCATCGGCGATGCTTTCATTTCGCAACGCCTGTAGCGTTGCATTACTATCTAATTTATTCATTTTTATTCTCCATATTTTTTTTATATGAAATACTCCGCAAACCGGAGATGTATTTCAAGCCTTGTTGTGGGCAGAGCCGGGTCAGAATACGGTCCGCCCGTGGCGGTTTTCCTTCTTATATGTTTTGAGCGGCTTCTTTTTCCGCATCGCTTTCAAGACGACGGGGCTGGTGAAGATGGGAATAATCATATCTAAGCCATTTCAAAAGGGAAAAAACTGAGATGATCATCAAAAAAATCAGAGGAACGCTCACCACAAGACTTGCGGTTTTTAATGGCCCAAGACCACCGATTTTCATGAGCACCAGGGCGATGCCGCCAAGAGCTACGGCCCAAAATCCACGATTAAACAATACAGGTTCCTGCCCCTCTTTCATATCTTCTGAAGAGACAGTTGCAAGGGCATAGGCCGAGGAATCCACGGTGGTGCCGGAATAGACAAATCCCACAAAGATAAACAACGGAAGAATCAACCATTTCATGGGCATCTGCATGAGTACTCCAATAATGGCGGCGGAAGGGGATTGGTTTTTCATGACCTCAATGACGGGGAAAATATCATTTAATTCTGCATGCATGGCATTGTTGCCGAAAATCAGGAAAAACAGGGCGCATCCGCCACTGCCGGCCAGAATAACCGTGGAAGTAAGATCCCGAAAGGTTCGTCCCTTGGAAATCCGCGCAATAAATATGCCCATATAAGGGCCATAGGCCACCCACCATGCCCAGTAAAAAATGGTCCACCACTGGGGGAACATGCTTCTTCGGATGGGATCCGTGTAAAGGGCCATGCGGGCGTAGTTGGTTGCCAAAAGTCCCATGCTGTCGGTGAACACATTGACCATGAAAAAAGTAGGCCCAAGTACAAAAATAATGGCACAGAGAAAAAACACCGCCACCACATTGATGTCACTTAAAATTTTAATACCTCGCTTTAATCCCAGGGTCACAGAGATAGTAAAAATGGCTGTCCAGATCACCACAACCATGAGATCCACTCCCGGTGTATGGGTTAACCCGAACATTTGACAGATGGCCTCAGCCAGCATGGGGGTCCCTGCTGCCAATGTGGTGCCGGTGCCTCCCACAAGCCCAAAAATCATAAGAATATCAATGATCTTCCCAACCATTCCAAGAGCGCGTTTTTCACCAATGATACCACTGCAGGCAGTACTCAGTCTCAAGCCTGTCATTTTTCGATTATAGTAGGCATAACCAATGGGAAAAGCAGATAAAAGATAAATGGCCCACCCCGACGGCCCCCAGTGGAAGATACCGTACATGCCGGCCCATTCGGCAGCTGCCTGGGTGTTTTTTTCAATGCCAAAGGGCGGTGCCCCATAATAATAGGACCACTCAATGGAGGACCAAAAGATCAAAGAGGTGCCAACCCCTGAGCAAAAAAACATGGCGATCCAGCTCCAGCGGCTGAACTCGGGCTTGGCATCGGGTCCTCCCAGGCGAATATCGCCATATTTGCCAAACCCCATCCATAAACAGACAACCAGGGCAAAAATTCCAAACCAGATATAGAGAAAACCCAATTGATCGGTGCAATAGCTGAAAATAATACTGATGGCCTTTTTGGCTTCGACCTCAAAGACTATCATAAATAAAATTAAAGATATAACGGTGATAACAGCGGGCCAAAATATTCCCTTTGCAATGGGGGCTCCGGTCTCTTCTAAAACCATTGGTTTTTCTGAAATATCCTTGTTTATCGCGGCAGTTTCCATACTCATCTCCTTATTCGTGTCTCATTTGAAATTCAGTAACATGCACGGAATCATCAATCAAAAAGTGTGTCACCTCCCTGGGCGACACACTTTGATTGATCTTATTTTCCGGTGTTTTTTCTGAAATTACGAACGCAGTTGATATCTATGTCCAGAAGATCTGCAATGTTGTGCTTGGCCTCTATGCCCTTGGCGCTCCTTGCGCCGGCATGGAGGGTGCCAAGCCTTAAATCTGTACGAACTTCCGTCATGATGATGGGATCGGTGAGGTCCTTTACAGCCACACCCAGTTTTTTAGCAACATATGCTTTGGCTTCCACAAGTCTCATGCCCTGGGAAATCTGCATACGGGCAACCAGATCTCCGGCTGCCCGCATTCCGCCCATTCCCGAGGCCAATGCGTGGGTTACTGCCATTCCAAGGGGATCGCCGACGCCAACCTACAGCCCGTCAAGGTTACACAGCTCCACCAGGGCCTTGGATGCCCTGGAGGTGACATCAATGGGGGTATGGTCATGGACTGTGACGCCGCCAACGCCCATACCGATGTTGGCATGGATGGGAATATCTGCAATGTCGCTGCATGCCTTGGTAAAGGTGACAGCCCGGGCAAGATTCCAGGGGGTGCTTTCTGTGGTACTGGTGTTCATAACAGTTCCAAAGATATTGACACCCGCCTTCTGGGCCAGCTCCAGCATCTGATGATTGTAAAGACCTGCCAGACGAACACCCTCATACTCCAGAGCCCCGTGCATCCCCAATACAAACTCTCCTGCCATGCCCATTTCGATACCGATATCCGGATATTTCTCCCGAAGAATTTCTGCGGTTCTGAGTCCTGCCAGGGCATCGGCATCTCCGGCAGCCCCAACGGTGTCGAGCAAGATACAGTCCACACCGGACTCGTACATGCTGCTGGCCACATCCACCATATCCTTCACTGCTTCATCAACGGCCAGTTCATAGGATTCCTGGGCCTCTTTGATCTTACCCATGGGCATCAGTTCCGCAGGGTTGGGAAATGGACCGTCGGGCTGACTGTAACGCCCCAGATTGGGCTGGGCACCGTACATGATGGGCGCTGTGGTGGTGAGCAGAGCCTGTTCCATCAACGGTTCTTCAAAGGTCAAGATGGGTTTAATCGGTTTATAACTGTAATCCACAAACCCCATCTCCAGGGTGTCCGCACCCATTAGTTTTTCATAAATCTGCAGGGCCGTGATACGGTCCGAAGTGACATTGGTTCGCAGCATTTTGATGGGAGCGCCATCATAGCTCAACACACATTCGTATCCGGGATCCACCCCCACCACCCGGTGGGTGCATTTGAAAATGTCTGCCAGATGATCCATCTCATCCTGGGTCATGGCGGGAATATTGCCCCTTTCCGCCGCATCTTCGGTCCCTGCAATGAGATCTTCCATTAATTCAGATTCCGTCAGCTCAACGGCGGAGCCGTCTCCGTAACGGGTGAGTATTTTTGTCATATTCTCTCCTTACACCCCTCTGTCTTGTTCAGCTGCCAGGACAATGTCCCGGATCTTTTGCTGCACCTCTTCTGACAACGGCGTCGGCTGATGATTTTCCAGGATATTCCGGGCTTTTTCCGTGGCCACTTCGTATAAATCTTTACATCCGCCAGCCTCCCATCGCTCGATACCCTGTCGATTGATGATTGTGGGCTGGGACTGGATGCGCATGTTTTTAAAGGTGGCCGGGTGGCTGAGAAAATCCTTGAACTGTCCCACTTCCCGGGTAACATCCACGGCAAGGGTTTCATCGTTCACGGGAATTCCGCCCACCACATATCGAATCATTTTCGCAAATTCGTTATCAAGGACCAGCTGAGCAAAATCAAAGGTCATACCCGACTCCACCATACCCAAGCCGTAAATGAGGTTGGCACCTGCCAACGCCGGTAACATGGCTGTAAGGGTTTTTTCATGGCCAGTTTGGATATCGGAAATTTTACTGTCAGCCTAACCACCGGCGACAAAACTGGGCAGGGCGTAGTATCGGGCAAGTCTTGCCACTGCCCCACTGATCATGGCGCACTCAGGGGAGCCCACCGAGGCAGTTGCCAGTCTTAAATCCATGGCCGTGGTGGAGCTGCCATAAATGACCTTGGCTCCCTTGCAGGTAAGCTGGCTAAGTACGATGCCGGACAGCACTTCGGCATTATGATTCACCAGGGTTCCAGCCAGGGTCACAGGAGAAGATCCGCCGGACATGGCCATGGAAAGGATATTAACGGCCATGCCGGAACGGGCCGCCCCCATGATTACTTCACAGGTATCCTTAACCAGTTTCAAGGGACTCACCGGACAGGTTATGAAAGTTATTAATGGCCGCTCCAGCAATTTTTCCTTGCTACCGGAAATGGCTGTTGCCATTTCCACGATTTTTTCCAACTGATACCCGTCAAAGGGTCCCATGAAAAGATGTTTGCTGGTATTGTTGAAGCTTGCTTCAGCATTGTGAAGCTGCCCCACTGCCTGGGGTACTTCATGGGCACCCACAGCCCTTTCATAAACATCCACCTCGTCCATGGCATCGGCAAGCTTGGCAGCATTGCTCACATCCTGTTTGGTGGGGGAGCGAAGTTCTCCTGTGTAGGGATCACGTACTTTAACCCCTTCACCAAAGGTGGTGAATCCCACCCGGTTACTCTCCAGAATCACATCATTCTTGGGGTCTCTACCCGCCAGAAAAAGTTTGGAAGGGGCCGATTGAATGGCCTCTTCCACCATATAGGGTGGAAGTTTTACGATTTTTTTATCAAGATCAACAATTGCCCCTGCCCCTTGAAAAATTTCAAAGGCTTCGGGGTCTTCCACAAATACGCCTGTATTTTCCAACACCTCCAGGGTTGCCAGATGAATGTCTTCAAGCTCATCATCCGTGAAAAGGGGCGCGCCGAATCCACCGTTCAGGGCCTTGCCGGCATGACTGTTTCGTCTCAAAGCTACCTCCTTGTTAAAGTTATTATTTTTTCATGAAAAACATGTAAGTTCTCAATACCCAGGGGTGATAAAACCTGATTAAGCTTTTCAACACCGATGAGTTTTTATATGAAATACTCCGTAAACCGCGGCGTATTTCAGACTTTGTTGTGGGCGGAACCGGATCAGAATAAGGTCCGCCCGTGGCGGTTATTTAATAAGTGCCTTGTCTGCCGCTTTGACAATATCGTCAATCTCCTTGAGCACATGATCTTCAAGGGGGGGGACTTCATGACCGGTTTTAAGTTTTTCCAGGTACTCATCGGTGCGCTGCATCAATGTGGTGGGATTGTCAAACCACTGCTTGGAACCGATATAATTAAATAATTTTGATCGAAAGCGTTCTTCTGTTCGAAGATGTTTCATGGTGTGCAAAGCAGAAACATACTCTTTTTTGCCCATGGCCACCTGGGCAATGGCATCCACGCCAAGGGTGGCATGGTTGATGTCACACTTTCGCAAGATTCTTTTGGAATAATCCATTATTTCATTTTGCAGTATCAAAGAGTGGGGGGAGTAGGCATTGTTACCGTCCAGACCGGAACCACCCTGCTCTCCAACGCCGAGCATGGTATTAAACAAGGTTCCCTGGGTCAGATTAAAAATAGTCTGCTGGGCCTGACAGCTGGAACTTGTGGTGCAGGTTGTTGTCACCGGTGTTTTACAATGACGGGACACCTGGGCCACAGCAGCAAACAATGCCTGGAGTTCGGCAGAGGTATACTGCACCCCCCCTGTGGCCATGTCCAGGGACTGGAATAATGCATAATACCATACCGGCATACCGGGTTTAATGGTCTGCAAAATGGTGGTACACCCCATGAATTCCGCCGTTGCCTGGGCAAGAATACCGGCCATGGTATAGGGGGCATTACCGCCCATGAGGGTGGTGATGGGTACCTTGACGGGAAGACCGTAATCAGCATAGAGCATGGCGCGCTCGATCTCATCATCGGTGATGGTTAAAGGCGAAATCACACAGAAAATGCCAGAACCCTGGTTACGGCCTTCCTGCATGGCTTTTTTGCTTCCAAAAACCGCCTCCAGCATCTTCAACTGGTATTGAAGATTCACTGAACTTGAGGTAAGTACCCATAGATTTTTCCGGGTATTCTCAATAAGGGCTCTCAAAGAATAGATATCATAGGTTTCATTGGGGGCATCAGATGGGGTTAAGGATCCCACACAGCCCACATTGCCAAGGGCATCGGAGATATGGGCCTGTTCAGCAATATCCGCACAGGTGAGTCTTGCCGTGGTGTCCCGGTAAAGGTCAAAGCGGTCAATGGCACCTGATGCCGTACGAATCCTGGCATCCACATTGAGCCCTGCCTGATAGTCAAACGCTTCTGTTCGGCCACTGCAGGTGAACTCTTCCGGGGCCAGGGCAAGGGCTTTTTCCACCATGTCCCGGGGAAAATAGACCCGTTTTTTAGCGGCATCCACTCTGGCTCCGGCACCGGACAGCATTTCAAGTGCCCCCTGGTGGGTCATTTCCATGCCCACATTGTCAAGGACTTCAAGGGCGGCATCGTAAACTTTAGTTATCTCTTCAGTGGTGTACATTTCGTAAAATGGAGGCATATTAGAATTTCCCTTTTTTTTATTTGCCTTTTCCAAGAAACGGTCATCTACTTGGAACGCTCCTGGTTTCGACTAAATCTTTTATCAAACACTTAACTTAGGAACCTGAAATAGCAAAACGTGTGCCACCATTACAAAATTTATTTTTATATATTCAATTCAGATAGTTACGCAAACGAATTATTTTAAAGGATTTTTCAGAAGAAACGATTTGGACTCAAAAAATTAATTATCGATCAAATATTGGGTCAATATTAAAAAACAGGAAAGAATGCCACCTTTTGAACGCATATGCTATTTTAATTGAATTAATATAGAAGTCAGATCTTATTAATTCACCATTATAAGAACCAACCCCCTCCAATATTTAAAGCAAAAGAAAGTTAACTCACCAATTCAAAAGTCCTTAATTTATAAGCTTAATACTGGATTATATGAAGGATAAATCAACGATTCATATGCCATAACAATCTATGGAATACATCACGAACACAAACCGGTTCAAAATTCATTTCCATTGTCAGTCATAAATTTTCTGTGTGATTTACTTTATTTAAGAATATTACCGGAAAGGAATATGGAGGGATATTCAGTGTTTTAAATTTGGTATTTAAATAAGGGCTTAATGTTTATAACTCAACTTTCGGGCTTCATTTCAAAGCCAGCATTTTTAAATGTACCGACGGGGTCAGTGTGCCGACGGGGTCAGGCTTTTGTTATTGATGTTATCGACCAAGGCCTTTGCCAACGAAAAAAGCCTCGATAATGTCAATAACGACAGCCTGACCCCACCACGAAATGCGAACACCGAAAGTTGAGTTTGTAAGCGGCGGGTCCATGTACAAAAAAGTTCAATAAAAAAACAGAGATAAAACAAACAGGTTGATTTTATGAAAGCCAAGTCAAATGATTTCCCGGCCAATTAAATGCACAGTTTAAACCCCTATTTTTGTGCAGATGCCAATTTCAGAGTATTGGCAACCATCTCATCCAGACTGCCATCAGCCTTAAACTGTTTTAATTTTTCATTTACCATGGAATAATATTTTAAAATTCCTGATTTTTTTGAAAACCCCATATGAAGTTCCCGGGAAGAAACCACCTTGGGCAGCATCTCTATTTTATCTTGGAATCCCATTTTATTCACCCGCATAAAAAAACCAAACTGAGGAACAACTGCATAATCTGCCCGCAAATTAACGAGCATCTTAATGATTTGATCATAGTGGGCGATTTTCATCATATTTAATTTGGGCTCATACAGTCTAAATTCCGGGCTTATGCTGTCTCCTTTTACCATGACCCCCTGCTTACCTTCTAAGTCCTCAAGGGAATCAAAGAAAAAGCCCTTTCCTTTTGCCACAGCCACGCAGTTGGGAACCGTGACATAGGGTATGGTAAAATCCATAAATTGAGCCCGTTCTCCGGTGCGAAAAATCGCAAGCATGATATCGATCTCACCGGTTTTCATCATATGAATCGCCCTGGCCCAGGGCAAAGATTTTGTTTTAACCCGGACATTGACATCAGAAAAAATTTCTCTGATCAGGTCAACAACAGGCCCGGTCAATTCCCGTCCTTGCTGTCTGGCCCATATGGACGGAGGCGCTGTGACGCTGACCACATCATTGGCATAAACCGGCAGAACCCCAAAAACACTTAAAAGCACACAAAGTATCAATTTCATAAAACCCCCTTATTTTGCTGCCATAAAAAGCATCATACATAGTCAAATTTAGGGATTGATCATCAGCCGGTCCCCGTTTCCCAATGGACACTGACGGCAAAGATGGATTCAGGGCAAAAAAGCACTTAAGACGATTTAAAGGTTGCCGGTATTAAAAAAATTGAAACCACCAGCAAAACACCAATGGCAATAAAAGCAGGATAAAAACTTCCCCCGATTTCAAAAATCCAGCCCGCTGCCATGGGAGCCACGGCTGCAGGAATATTGGCGGAAAACAAGAACCCATATATTGCGCCCATGCGTTTATCGCCCCAACACAGCGCTGTGGAAGAGGCATAAAGCACCAAAATACCGCCATAATTAAAACCGGTGCCAAGGGCAAAGAGATAAAAGCCTGTTTTTGACCCCAGAAACAAAGCGCCCAGGATTAAAAAGAATGCCTGGCACAGCAGATTGGCTTTTACTGCCGTGGCAGGAGTTACCCTGTCAAAAAACGCTCCCCAGGAAATTCTGCCCAGGGCATTGGCAAGGGCAAACAAAGAAACGGCAAACACCCCGGCCTGGACCCCGGAGGCGGTGTGAAGCTCTTTTAGATTGGCATTCACGGCAAATCCTGCGGCCAGCCCTGAAAACATGGCAAAATAAAGAATGCGAAACATGGGTTGAGCCAACATCCAGGAAAAAGAGACGCCCTTGTTTTTTTCAGGCTCATCAATGTTTTTGTTATCATTTTCAGGGGTCTTCATGACAGTGCCTGCCAAAGTGATAAGCACCAGAAAAACAGCGCCCAGGATGGGAAACACCTGGAAAGGGGTTTTTCCCATGTGGGTCATGAGTGCTCCCCCCACCTGGCTGACAATGGCAGCTCCCCCCCCAAACCCGGCAACGGCAATACCGGTTACCAGTCCCTTTTGTTTTGGAAACCACAAAATGGCAGTGGAAAGGGGAACAATATAGGCAAGACCTGCCCCCACACCGGCAATAACACCAATACCCATGACAGTGAATGCAAAGGCATATCCCCCAAGCCCTGCCATCATCCAACCGGACCCAAAAAGAAGCCCCCCCAGCATGGCACTGAATCTGGGTCCCATGCGGGTTAGAACAGATCCAGAGAACACCATGGTCACGGGAAACACAAAGTAAAAAAATGAAAAAGGCAGTTGAACCCCGGCCTGGCTGATGCCGGTGACGGCCTTAAGGGATGCCACATAAACGGACCAGGAGTAGGTGGCCCCAAGGCAAAGCTGCATCACCACCGCAGATAAAAGCACAAGATATCGAGTCAAAACGTTTTTTTATCTCCAAAAAAATCCATGACAAATTGAATATGATTTTTCATTGCCTTATATGCCCCATAGGGATCTCGATTTTTTATGGTTTTCATGATTTCTTCGTGCTGGCGAATAATAATCTGAATATTATCTTCCTTCTCATAAAGCCCTGAGAGATTTTCACGGATACCGTAAAAAAGATAATCATAAAAATTACGCATCACCAGAACCTGGAGGGGATTTTTGGCGGCATAAGCAATGGCCATGTGAAAAGAGGTGTCGGCTTCGGTTCCCAGTCGACCCGAAGCGATCTCAATCTTCATCTCTTCAATGCTGTGGGCAAGTGCCTTTAGATCATTTTCATCCGCCCGCTTGGCAGCAAGGGCTGTGGCGTTACACTCAAGCCCCATGCGCACTTCCAACAACTCTTCAATGGTGGCATCCTGGGCTTCCATGGCCTTTACCAATGGACTTTCTATTTTTCCGTCATGGGTTTTAACAAATGTCCCCTGGCCTTGTTTTTGAACAATAAGCCCCATGGTCACCAGCCGTTGAATGGCATCACGAATGGTTGTCCGGCTGACATTCATGGCCTCGGCAAGCTCCCTTTCGGGCATCATTTTTTCTCCAGGTTTAAGGGTGCCCCGAAAAATCAATTCTCGAATCTGATCAAAAACCTGATCTGAAATACGTTTGGGTTTTATGGGCTTTATGGATACAGTCATATCATTTCATTCCATCTTGAATTAAAAGCAATGTAAAACAATTAAAGTGCTGTTCAACAAAACTGTGCTATAACAAAAAAAAGGGTTTTAAAGCAAGATGATTAACACGGAAAACCAGGGCAGCCCAAGTTAAAAAAATCTGCCGGTGGCAGTTGATATCATCATCTATTTCTCAAAAAATCGGCATAAAGTTCCAGGGGATGTTTCACCTTTACCTGTGCCCCGCTTTTTGCCAGCATATCAGAAATCTGAATCATGCAGGCCGGGCATCCTGTTGCCACGGTATCACAATGGGTATCTGAAATACTTTGCTGTTTTAAGGTCCCGATGCGGGAAGAAATCCCATAATGATAGAGATTAAAACTGCCCCCCATACCACAACATTTGTCAGCCCCTTCCATCTCCACAAGTTCATGCCCCGAAGCTTTTATCAATTGCCGGGGCTCCCGGGCCACCCCCAGCGATTTTTTCAAATGACAGGGATCATGATAGGTCACCGGCCCACCCTTTGTCCCATGGATTTCATCCCGTGGATCAAGGGACACACTATTGACCAGAAACTGATTTATATCAAGGGTTTTTTCTGACAGTTTCCCAATTTTTGCCCGGGTACCACTCTCCTTTCCCTCATATATGGAGGGCCACAATTTTTTAATGGTGGAGGTGCAGGTGGCACAGGCGGTGACAAGGTAATCAAATTTTTCCCGCTCAAACAAACCAATGTGATGTGCCACCAGCTTGGTAAAACTTTTTCTGTCCCCGGAGGCCAGGGCCGGAATTCCGCAACATCCTTGTCCATCAGGAATATAAAGCCCAATGCCATGGTGTTTGAACACCTCAATGACATCATTGGCAATGCGGGGAAATACCTTATCAATGATACAGCCTGTGAACAGGGCCACCTTAATCCCGGATTTACCCACAGGGGTATTCAGCCGGGGGGTCAGGCGATGGAAAGATTTTTCTGCCATGGATGGAAAATGGCGGTTGTCCAGAAGCGGAGAGATCACCCTGGCACAGGAGGTTGCCTGGGGATTTTTATCTTTTTTTGTGAAAACACCCTGGAATTTTCCGGCAAGTTCTGTGAAAAAATCAAAGGTTTTTGGATCGGAAAGCAATTTTTTAAAAATCACCTGCTTGGCCGGTGACAACCCTTTATACTCAGCAAGAATGGCCCGGGCTTTGATAAAGATCTCCACCACATTGACGCCGCTTGGGCAGTTGGCCGCACAGGAGCCGCATAATAAACAGCGGTTAAGACGCTCTTCCACCCCATTGGGATTGTCAAACATATTTTTACCAAGGCCGTCCAGCAGGGCCAATTTTCCCCGGGCCACATCGGCTTCCCGGTGGGTCTGTTCAAAGAGCGGGCACACTGATTGACAGGTACCGCAACGGATGCACACCACCAGTTGATCCTCAAGCTCTTTTACACGTTGTGCCAGGGATTTCATATCATTCATAATTAAAGTGCTCCTGTTACTTTACCCGGATTGAGTATATTATTAGGATCAAGGGCCTTTCTCAAGCGCCTTGAAAACAATATGGAGGATCTTCCCACCTCTCTTTCCAGAAACGGCGCCTTGGCAAGGCCGGTGCCGTGCTCTCCGGATAAGGTGCCCCCCAGCTCCAATGCCCGGTCAAAAATTTCCTCAATGGCCTGTTCCACCCGGAGCCACTCCTCTTTATTTCGTTTGTCAGTGAGTATGGTGGGATGAAGATTCCCGTCCCCGGCATGGCCAAATGTGCCGATACTGATATCATATTTTTGGGAAATTTCCTGCAAAGATTTCACCATGGCGGGAATTTTACTCCGGGGAACGGTGGCATCCTCCAACACCAGGGTAGGCTTTAACTTGGCAAGGGCAGACAAGGCACTTCTCCGGGCTGCCCAGATGCGGTCCCGCTCGTTTTCATCGGTTGCCACCTTGACACTGTCAGCACCAAACTCCCGGCACAGCTCTTCCACCCGGAGGCCGTCTTCTTCCACCTGTCCCGGATGACCGTCCACCTCAATCAACAACAATGCCCCGGCATCCAGGGGTAAGCCTGCCTTGCTGTAAGATTCCACAGCCCGGATGGTGAAATTATCCAGAAGCTCCAATGTGGCGGGCACAATTCGATCGGCAATGATGGCAGCAACGGTTTTTGATGCCTGTTCAATGGTTTTATAAACCGCCACCATGGATTTGCGGGCCTTGGGCAGGGGAATTAATTTTAAAACGATTTCGTCCATGACCCCCAGGGTACCTTCGGACCCCACCATGAGACCGGCAAGGTTATATCCTGTGGCGCATTTCACCGTTCTGGAACCGGATCTCACATGTTCGCCATGGGCATCATAAAAACTGACCCCCATGACATAATCCTTGGTCACGCCATATTTCAACCCCCTCAATCCCCCGGCATTTTCCGCCACATTCCCACCAATGGTGGAAACCGCTTGGCTTCCCGGGTCCGGGGGATAAAAAAGGCCTTTTTTCTCCACAGCTGCGGCCAGTGTGGCTGTGACCACCCCGGGCTGAACAACTGCATACATATCTGCTTCATTAATTTCCAGGATGGCATTGAGCTTTCCGGTGAGTATCACAACACCGCTGTTATGGGGAATGGTGCCGCCACTTAAATTGGTTCCGGCCCCCCGGACGGTCATGGGCAGGCAATACTCACTGCACAACTTGACAATTTTTCCCAGCTCCCCGGAATTTTCAGGCATCACTGCCGCAATGGGTATCACCGCATCAAGGACAGCCGCATCATAAGAGTAGGTCACCATATCTTCATTATCAGCCAATACATTCTCTGCACCGACAATTTTTTTCAATTCGTCAATAATGGTTTTTTTTTTCACAATTCCCCCTTATTTAGTATTGGTATTACCAATATTTTATTCTTCGCGATTCTTACACCGACCCCATCGTTATTTATTGGTCATACCTTAATGCTCGCAAAACAAAAACTATTTCAAAAACAATTGATTTTTAAGGATTTTTAAAAACAATAACAGAGTTTTTCAAAAAATTCAATTATTTTATTTTTTTCTTGACTTTTACAACTCCATGCATTTATTATTGGTCATACCATAAATTTAAAAATAAAAAACAAGCAAACAAGCACCAAATTGGTTTGTTTTAAAACCACAAATCAAACCAAGAAGGGAGGTAGAAAGCCCAACGTTTTATCGGTTCGTCAATCTTCACAATTGGCGATGAAGCAATCGCAGAGTGCATTTATTTTCTTTATTTAAAGTCCTTTGTTCTGGAGGAGAAAAAATGAAAAAAGTTTTAACACTGATTATCGCATGCTTAATTACAGTGACCCTGGCAGCCGGTTCATCCTTTGCCGGCAAAAGAGAAAAATTCGGGGAAGATCCCCGCCACAAAACAGCCAAACGGGTCAGCTTCAAACCCTCGGATAAAAAAATTCGTTGGAAAATGGTTATGCCCTGGTCCAAGGGACTTCTTTTTTACGACATTGCCGTGCATTTCACCGACAGTGTTCGTCTGGCATCTGCAGGACGCCTGGACATCAAACCGTTTTCCGCCGGCGAACTGGTACCGGCCATGCAGTCATTTGACGCTGTAAGCAAGGGATCTGCCCAGGTGGGACATGACTGGCCCGGTTATTGGAAAGGAAAAAATGAAGCCTTTGTTGCCTTTGGAGATGTTCCCTTTGGCCTTGATCCCGAAGGATACAATGTCTGGCTGTACGAACAGGGGGGAATAGAGCTTCTTCAGGAACTTTACGGCAAATTTAATCTTTATGCCCTTCCCGGTGGACAGACCGGTCAGGATATGGGACTTTTTTCCAATAAAAAAGCCACAAAAATGGAAGACTTCAAAGGACTTCGTATCCGTACACCGGGATGGTACATGGACATCATGAACAGCCTGGGAGCATCGGTAAGTCCCCTTCCCGGCGGCGAAGTTTATCTGGCCCTGGAACGTGGGGTCATTGATGCGGCAGAGTTTTCAGCCCCGGCCATTAATTATCCCATGGGTTTTGATGATATCACAAAATATGCCATTCAACCCGGTGTGCATCAGCCCGGCGGACAGTGCAACCTGTTCTTTAACATGGATGCCTGGAACAAACTTCCCGAAGACTTGAAATATATCGTAAAAATCTGTGCAAAAGAGACCCAGCTCTGGAGCCTTACCTGGATAAACAACCTCAACTCCAAAGCCATGGAGAAATTCAAAGAAAAAGTTGAAATTGTCCAGATGGAAAAAGAGACACTGATTCAATTTCGTAAAACAACCCAGGCATATCTTGAAACCCTTAAAGAAAAATACCCTGATGTTAAAAAGGTTCTTGAATCCCAGGAAAAATTCAAACAAGAATATTCTGTGTGGCGAAAAGCAAAAAGCGGTGTCGCACCCTGGCCCTACGAAACCTATATCAGCGGTGAAATTTCCCAGTAAAAATAAACTTTATTGCTCAATTTAAAAGAGCAAACAATTTGATTAAACAAAAACGTCCGCCCGACAGCATCATAAAAGGCGGGCGTTTTACACAACCTGCAATAAATTTACAACCCGCAATAAAAGGGATTTACCCATGCTTGAAAATGTATCTGAAAAATTGACTGCCCTCAACAGAAAGGAGGGAGAGATTGCCTCTTTTCTCATCTACCCTCTTTTGTTCATTGTGGTGTATGAAGTGGTCATGAGATATGTCTTTAACGCCCCTACTATCTGGGGTTTTGAAGCCACCACCTTTTTGTACGGCCTTCATTTCATGTTTGGATTTGCCTACACCGATGTATACGACGGCCATGTAAAAGTAGATATTTTTACATCCTTGTTATCCACGAAAAAACAAATTTTCATGAGAATCTTCACAAACATCATCTTTTTTCTACCGGTAATGATCTGCATGACCATCTGGGCCTTTAAATTTGCCATCACCTCCACCATGGGGCTTGAAGTAAATTCAACCAGCTGGGCCCCCCCCATCTGGCCTTTGAAAATACTCATGGCCGTCTGTTTTCTGTTTCTTCTACTCCAGGGAATTTCAAACCTGATCAACGACATCAACGCCTTTGGCAAAAAATAAAAAGAGGTTATTCACATGAGCCTTGAATTCATGACAATCGCAATGTTTGCCACCCTGGTCATTGCCATTACCTTTGGTCACCCTCTGGCTTATACCCTTGCAGGGGTTGCCACCTTGTTTGGTCTCATTGACAACGGCGGCTCCATTCCCATGCTGTTTGACATGTTTGCCAACAACGCCTGGGGATTAATGAACAATTACACCCTTGTGGCCATTCCGCTTTTTATCTTAATGGCCCAGCTGCTGGATCGATCCAAGGTTTCCGATGCTCTGTTTGAAGCGCTTTATGTGGTTCTGGGCGGGTTAAAGGGAGGATTGGGCCTGGCTGTTGTTGTGGTGTGCACCGTCTTTGCAGCCACCACCGGCATCATCGGTGCTTCAGTTGTGGCAATGGGCCTTTTGGCCACACCGGCCCTGATCAAAAAAGGCTATCAAAAAGAACTGGCCAGCGGCATCATCTGCGCATCAGGAACCCTTGGCATTCTCATCCCCCCCAGTATCATGATGGTGGTTTACGGCGGACTGACCGGCATGAAAGAGACCTCCGTGGGTAATCTCTTTGCCGGTGCTATTTTTCCCGGACTCATGCTGGCATCCCTCTATTTTATATATATCCTCATTCGGTGTAACATCAATCCCCAGCTGGGTCCCCCAATTTCAAAGGAAGAAGCGTCCACATACTCCAGCACCCAGAAGTGGGCCATGACCCTAAAGTCCCTGGTCCCCCCCCTGGGATTGATCCTGGCGGTCATGGGCACCATACTGGCCGGGGTGGCCACCCCCACGGAGGCCGCAGGTCTGGGTTCCGGCGGTGCCATGCTCCTTGCCTTTTTCAACAAAAAACTCAGTTGGCAGGTATTAAAAGAAGCCAGTTATGCCACATTAAAAACCACCTCCATGGTCATGCTGCTTTTCATCGGCGGCAAATTTTTCAGCACGGTTTTTTTAAGCATGGGCGGCGGTGATGTGGTGGCAGATCTTCTCATCGGCAGCGGCATGAACAGATGGGCCATTCTCGGCATCATGATGGCCATTGTATTTCTCATGGGTATGTTCATTGACTGGGCCGCCATTCTTCTGGTCACTGTTCCCATCTTTATGCCCATTGCCATGGAAATCGGTTTTGATCCTCTGTGGTTCTCCCTGCTCATGTGTGTTAACCTCCAGACCTCCTTTCTGACCCCTCCCTTTGGTTATGCGCTTTTTTATTTCAAAGGTGTGGCACCGGAAGGCTATACCATGATGCATATTTACAAAGGTATTTTACCCTTTGTGGCGCTTCAGATCATCAGTCTGGCCCTTTTATGTCTGTTTCCGTCCATCGTCACATGGCTGCCAGGTGTATTTTTCGGCTCATGATAAAAAAAAGTGAATAAGATAAGGAGAAAAGGCTGTGGATCATCACCAACTTATCCAGCAATTCAAGGAAAAAGCTCAACTGGTATCGGCAACGATCCACCCCGAGATGACCCTGGAAACCGCATTGACAACGGCTGTTAAATATTGTCAGAAAAAGTCATCCTGCCAGACATCCCGGCCCTGGGAATCCCCCCCCGGTCACCAGGACAACGGGGGGGCCCGGGAGCATGTAAAAACCATTGCTTTACCGGAAAACCACGCCTCCCTGGAAACGCTCCTGTCGCCCATGTGTTCATCCCGAGGCATTGAGCTTGTGACAAAAAACTTCAGAAACCATGCCCGGGGTATGGACATGGGCATCACCTTTGCCGATTACGGCATTGCCGACACCGGGACCCTGGTCATTGGCTGTGACGGAGAGGACATGCGCCTTGCCACCATGATCAGTGACATCCATGTGGCCCTGCTGCCCCAGTCCCGGATACGCTCCACAGCCCTTGAACTCACAGATGAGCTGGAAGATATGATGGCAGCCCCGGGGGCTTACACCGCCTTTATCACCGGCCCCAGTCGCACCGCAGACATAGAACGGGTGCTGGCCATCGGGGTTCATGGCCCCCTGGAACTTCACATCATGTTGCTTAAGGATTGATCCATGGAAAAAAAAACATCCCAAGAGACATTAAAAGCGTATAGAAAACGCATTGACACGGCCCTTGACAATGATTTTTTAAGAACCGCCATGGACCGCTTTGCCGTGGCCTACAAAGAGGGCAGAAAAAATGCCTTTAAAGATATGGACACCGATGATCTCATTGAGCAGGTGGCAATACTTAAAAAAAAGGCCATTGAAAACAGAACAGCTCTTTTGGAAGAATTTACCTTCCAGGCCGAAAAAAAAGGCATTCAGGTGCACATGGCTGCGGATGCACAAGAAGCCAATAACATTATTTCCCATATTGGAAAGGCTGCCAACTGCCAAAAGGTCATTAAATCAAAATCCATGACCGCAGAAGAGACCCACCTCAATCCCTGGCTGGAAAACCGGGGATTTAAGGTCACAGAAACCGATCTTGGTGAATGGATTGTACAGCTGCGCCATGAAGGCCCGTCCCACATGGTCATGCCAGCCATCCATCTTTCCCGGTATCAGGTGGCAGATCTTTTCTCCCAGGTTACCGATTCCAGGCAGGATGCCAAAATTGAAGGCCTTGTGAAAGTGGCACGGTCCACACTGAGAGATAATTTTATTGAAGCGGACATGGGCATCACCGGTGCCAATTTTCTCATTGCAAAAACCGCCACCATGGGCCTTGTCACCAACGAGGGCAATGCCCGCCTGGCCACCACCCTGCCCCGGGTCCATGTGGTGCTGGCCGGTATTGATAAAATCCTGCCCAGCCTTGAAGATGCCCTTAAGGTGGCAAGGGTCCTTCCCCGTAATGCCACAGGCCAGCAGCTCACCTCCTATGTCACCTGGATCACAGGCCCGTCCCAGTGCACTTCAATGGAAACAGATAAGCGTGAAATGCACATTGTATTATTGGACAACGGTCGCTCTGCCATTGCAGATGATCCTCTTTTTTCCCAGGTGCTGCACTGTGTGAGATGCGGTGCCTGTGCCAATGTCTGTCCTGTTTATCGCATGGTGGGGGGGCACCAGATGGGGCACATTTACATCGGTGCCATCGGACTCATCACCACCTATTTTTTCCACGGCAGAGAAAATGCCCGAAACCTGGTTCAAAACTGCACCAACTGCGGGGCTTGCAAAGCGGTGTGCGCGGCAAACATAGATCTGCCAAGATTAATTAAAGAGGTCCACGCCCGGATTCAGGATGAAGAAGGCCACCCACTTAAAAGCCTGCTCCTGGCCAAGGTACTGAAAAATCGCAAACTATTCCATGGGCTGCTGCGTTCGGCAAGTCTTGCCCAGGTACCGGTGACGGGAAACACCCCCTATTTGCGACATCTTCCCATGGTATTTTCCAATGAACATAATTTTCGGGCCTTGCCTGCCATAGCAAAGGTGCCCTTCCGGGATCGCTGGAAAAAGCTTAAACCCCGCATTGACAAACCTGCCATGAAAATCATTCTGTTTTCCGGATGTGTCCAGGATTTTGTCTATCCGGAACAGCTGGAAGCTGCAGTAAAACTGTTTAAAAAAGGCTCTGTGGATGTTGAATTTCCCATGGGTCAATCCTGTTGCGGGCTACCGGCCATGATGATGGGGGAAAAAGAGGCGGCAAGGGATGTTGCCATCCAGAATGTAAAGGCCATGCGCGGATTTAATGCCCAATGGATTGTCACCCTGTGTGCTTCGTGTGCCTCCCATCTCACCCATGCCACCCGGGATCTGACCAAAGGCTTTCTTCCAGATAAAGAGATCAAAGATTTTATCCAACGGATTATTCCTTTCAGTGACTTTATTAACCGCTTTGCCCCTGAAACGGTACTTCCCGGAGGTAAAGATTTAGCCTCCCATGCACCCAAGGCTGTTTCCACTGCGGGTAAAGGCAAAGTCACCTGGCATTCTCCCTGTCATCTGTGCCGGGGCATGGGGGTACGAAATGCGCCCAAGGATCTCATTGCGGCATCGGGCCAGACCTTTGTCCAGGCAGAAGAAGAAGAGACCTGCTGTGGATTTGGGGGCAGCTTTTCTGCCAATTTTCCTGCAGTATCAAGGGAAATCCTCACCCGTAAGCTTGATGATGCTGAAAACACCGGGGCCGAACTTCTGGTCACCGAGTGTCCGGGATGTGTTCTGCAACTGCGGGGGGGGGCCGTGAATCAAGAGCGCAATCTCAAGGTGAGCCATCTGGCTGAACTTCTGGCCGGTACCGTAAAAACGTCGTCTGATTAAAAAAAGCCGCGATTATTTGGTTTAAAATGCCCGCTGGGCATACACACTCTACATCTCCCTTGAAATCATGACATCTCAATAGATTTTCTTTCAAATCAGATGTTATGATTTCAAGGAACTCCCTCCACAAAACAAATTAACCCCACCAACTCCCTCCTGCCCTTGCCACAACAAAAAGAAAAGGCTCGTGTTGGGTTCCGGGTCTTATATCTTTAAATCCAGTATAATACACTGAATTTATTAAGAATTAACCAAAGGCCTTGTAAATATTAAAACCATAAAGTATTCTCATTAAATAAAATGAGTTATCATCGCTTTAAGGAAATAAAACCCTGAAACACAACATGAGCCTAAATCTTTTACATTGGCCTTGGGTATCTGTTGATTGTTGATGGCAGAATGGTCTTCCCCCCCCTTATTGATTCTGCTCGTCATCATAAAGATTCATGTCAGGATAGTATTCTTCTGCGCATCCGGGGCAGATGCTGTGGCTGATATCTGCATCTGAATGTTTTTCAATATAAGCATCAATCTGATTCCAATACCCTTTATCATCCCTGACTTTTTTACAATATGAGCATACGGGCAATAAACCGCTTAATTGTTTAACCCTGTTTAGTGCATCCTGGAGGTCTTTGGTTCTTTCTTTTACCTTTTGTTCCAGGGTTTCGTAAGATTCTTTTAATTTTTTTGAGGCATCATTGATGGAGGCAGCCACCTGATCAAGTTCATCCCGGGAAGATTGGCTCTTTCTGTTCAGTTTCAGGTAGCCTGATCTTTTATTAACTTTGTAGTTTTTTAAATATTGATCAATGGTGGACAGATGTTTGATGACAAAATAATGAAATAAAAAATAAATAAAAATTGTAACGATGAATGTTTTTACGGTCTGGGAAATTAATACGATAATAAGCCTGTTGATTAAACGGGCATATACGTTGCTCAGGCTTGCAACTATTTTTAACTTTCCAATATCACGGCTGGTGTTGTCACTGACATACACTATGGGGAGAATTTTCTCCACCGCGTGTTTAGAATGTTGTTTTCCAACGCTGATAAAGACCTTTCCTTCACCGGAAAGTTCAAGGTATTCAATGTCTTTAAGATTTGAAATACCCTCAAGATGAAGATGCAGGGCCTTTTCATTAAAAAACCACAACGCATCGGCAATTTGTTTTTTAAAACTTTTTTCTATGCGGGAAAATTGTCCATCAATACTGTCTATATCCCTTTGATATTCAATTTTCAGTTGTATGGATGTTATCACCAGGGTCACAAATCCGCTGAATATCAGGATGTAAAGCAAAAGCCTGTTGGCAATTTTATTTTTAACGTATGGAAGTATCATTAATTCTGTTCCTGAATAAACGCATCATAGTATTTTCGTATCAACAACAATTCTTTTTCATCAGTATGACCTATTTCAGTAATTTTTCTATACTCGGCAGTGGGTTTAATTTTTTTAAGTGCGGCATTCCATTTTTCAATGACCTTTTTGCCCCATTCATTTTTTGAGCAATTCATGTAAACATATGAAATCGGGTCCATTTCAGATATTGGAATACTGATCAGGGTGTTTGGTGCATTTGATTTTTTTTGATAATAGGTCGCCACTATGGGATATTCGATGGTGTAATCCACACGCCCCATGATAACCATTTTAATCAAAGATTCCGGACTTTCAGAGACCCGCGTGAGATTAGAGTCGTTTTCATGATTTTTCATCAAGGAGTCTATTTTTCGGGTAAAGGATCTGTTTTTTTCTGCATATCCCTTGATTCTATTTTCCTTGAGCAACTTGGTTATTGAATAAGAAACAGGATTGCCAAGACGCTGGGCGGTTTCTTTTTTCATAATGATTGCATTGGGCAGAACAAATGTATGCGGTGCTGAATAGTATACGATATTTTCCCTTTTCCCGGTTTTTAAGCCAAAAGTGTAGCAAATGTTTTTATCACTCTCAATTTCATGCCAGAACCTGGCCCAGTTCATTCGCTCTGTCACATGTTCATATTCCGGGAGATTTTTCTGAGCTGTGTCAAGGATATAATTGAATCTGCCAGTGCCCTTTTCCTCGCCGTCAATCATCATCCATGGGGGCCAGTCCAATACCATCCAGGTTATTTTTTCTTTTGAATGGGATACATTACAACAAAGCAGCAATGTGATTAAACTTATTAACAACGCTCTCATTTTTCCCCCTTTACGGGCTTGGATGTGAGTTCTCAATAACTGCCACGGGCATGTCCTGCCGGATACAACGAGTATTGCAACCAATAAAAAATGCTATTATGCCGACTTTAAGGAATTAAAACAAACTTACCCACATGTTTTTTATGGATGAATTCTTTTTGTGCCGCAACAATTTCTTTAAGTGGAAATGTTTTTGCCAGAAGGGGTTTTATTTCATTTTTTTCAATGTAGGAGATGAGATTGGGAAAAACAGGCTCATCCCAAGCCGTGCACCCTGTGAGTTTTAAATCCTTTAGATAAAGGTCCCGCATATCAAGGGCCACAAGCGGCCCGGCAATGGCCCCGGAGGATACAAAACGGCCTCCTCTTTTCAAGACTTTGAGCATTTTTCCAAAGCAATCTCCTGCAACATTATCCACAACAACATCCACGGCGTTTTCACCCAGGATATCCACAATATCATCCCCCCGGGCAATGAGTTTATCTGCCCCAAGTGTTTTTACTTTTTCAAGTTTTGCTTTTCCGGCAATGGCTGTTACAACAGCTCCCCGCCGTTTTGCCAGCTGTACAGCGGCGGAGCCGACACCGCCCGAAGCCCCTGCAATCAATACATGTTCACCCTTTGCCACCCCTGTCCGGTGGAGCATATTTTCAGCCGTACCATAGGCGCATGGGATGGTACCAAGCTCGGCATTGCTCCAGTCACATGCCACGGGGAAGATTTCAGTTACAGGGACTTTTACAAATTGTGCAAACGCCCCGTCAAAATCCGAAGCCATCCAGATATTCTCCAGAGAATCCCAGCCGTTAATGCGCATACAGGGCCGAACCAGTACCCGGGAACCCACAAGGGTTTTATCATATCCTGCTGGAACCGATATCACCCGGCCGCAGCAATCTGTTCCTTGAATAAAGGGAAAGGGGGTTGCCTCATTCCAACCGCCGTCCCCCTGTTTTTCTGCATTTTGTTTTTCCTTTTCTTCCATTGTAAGGGATTCTGTACCGGTTGTCACCCTGGAAGAGTACCAGCCAAGGCGGGTGTTTATTTCAGTATTGTTTATTCCGGCGGCAAGTACCTGTAAAAGAACTTCATTGGGACCCGGTTCCGGAATCGGCACACAGCGGTAATCCAGTTTTTCATAACCGCCGCTTCCCGTTGTGACCACGGCGTTCATGGTTGTTTTGCAATTTTTGATATCAAAGCGATTTTTTCCGGGCTTTGTTATGGTGTCCTTTTTCATACAATCCTTTTTGAAAAACAGAAGAAATAAGACCGAGGGCACGATTTAATGTATGACTCCAGTAATTAATAAGTGTTTGAATATTTAATAACACCTTCGCTGAGTTTACTTAAATTTATATCTAAGCCTATATATTGATATCTAAACATGTACGGACCACAATATATAGAATTGGGTTTGGCGGTGTTTAAATTAAAGTTAAATTTGGCATAGGTGTTGTTTAATATATCGTTTTATGGAAATTTTGGCAACCGGGACCTCTTGAGAGCTCTCCGGGCAACACTTTTAGCAAATTTGGCTTTTACCTGAAAAATTCATGCGGGTACGGGTTTTTTCTTTGGCTCATGTTGTGTTTCAGGGTTTTATTTCCTTAAAGCGATGATAACTCATTGTATTTAATGAGAATACTTTATGGTTTTAATATTCACAGGACCTTTGGTTAATTTTTAATAAATTCAGTGCATTATACTGAATTTAAAGATATAAGCCCCCGGAACCCAACATGAGCCTATTTTTTTTATATGAAATGCTCCGTGTTGAATGTCAGAATAAATGGACAATTATTTTCCGATTATTTTGACCAAGTCAGAATTTTTTCATAATCAATGGACCATCCAGACAACTATCA
>NZ_FWXY01000008.1 GCF_900176365.1 Desulfocicer vacuolatum DSM 3385
CAATTTCGTTTTTTGGTCCTTTTACGAATTTTTTGCTTGCGTTTATTTATTTTTTTATCGATAATTCTCTTCACTCGAAATGTCCTTTTTTATGTGTAGATTTTTTTATTACGAATTAAATATATACTGTAATTAAAGGCATTTCGAGTTTTTTTTTAATATTTTTATTTAAAACACGCTTATTTTAGGTCTAAAGAGATTAAAAACACACTATATAGCATTTTGGGCTCTGATTTTAAATTTAGCGAAGGTGTTGTCATTTTTTAATTATTTGATTTCCGGCCAATTCGTTGATGAAGCCAGGCTCAATCATTTCGTCAAGATTCGGCTCGTGCGACAATTGTCCTCTGTTTAGAAAAAATCGAACGACATGCTCGCCACTGTAGTATATAGACGTCATATTCTCTTTTTTTTTCATAGCTTCTACATTTCCTTGTAGATCTGGCTGATAAACGCCATCAATACCGTCCAGCATTTCTGCTTCAGACATGCTTTCAGCTTTTGCCATTATGGCAATGGCCTCTTGTTTGTTCGTATGCACAAAGGCTCTTGCCTGTAGGATTGACTTGACTACTGCCAGTATCTTGGCGGGCCTTTTTTTTATTACCTTGGAGCTAAACGCCAATACGTCTGTTATCACACCCGGTGTATCACCAGCTGTTCCAAGTATTTTATAACCCGCGTTCAAAGCCTTAACTTTAGTCGGACTCCAGGTGTGTCCTGCGTCTATCCGACCTTCCTTTAAGGCTTTCAAAACATCCCCTGCAATTACATTTTTAAATCGGACATCAATTTCGCTCAATCCAACGTTTTCCAATGCTTTCAAGACAAACATGTGTGAAAAGGTGTTAATACCTTCAAAGCTTACTGTTTTGCCTTTTAAATCCGTTAAAGAATTATAGTTATCCCTTCCTATAATTACATCCCCAGTGTTGGAATAATCCGCTACATAAACAATTTTTGTAGGAATATTCTGAACATTTAACATGATTACATCAGGAAGAAGCATACAGATACCATCCACCTCGCCGTTTTTATATGTTTCTCGAGAGATTGTGGCGTCTTCTTTGAAAACAAGCTCAATATCAACGTTGTTCTCCTTGAAGTATCCCTTTTCCTTAGCGATGAATAGATGCGCATAGCCTGGCCACGGATTAAGAACAATGCGTATTGAAGCGTTTTTTTTGATTTCTTCTATTTTATCAGCACAGCCGGCATTAATACAAATCAGAAGCAATACATTTACGACAATAATTGTTTTTTCCATAATTGCCTCTCCTTATACCATCGCCCTTATTTTTAATACTCAGGCAAACCTGCTTCCTTTCAAGTTTTAGGAACTCTTCCTTTTCCCCGGCATTCCAAACAATCCAATGCCCAATTTGAGGCATCATCACCCGTCCCTTTACACTTGACACACACTTCTGTGGGACCTGCAATGGAAGGAATCACCCCTTTTCCACCGCAAACGGTACAAGTCAAGGTCTTTATTGCCCCAGTACCCCTGCAATGAACGCAAGGGGTATGATCTGCATTAACGCGTATGGTTCCTTTGCCATTGCATACACAGCATGTAGATAAATATGACATGATACCGTAGGGGTCTTTTCCAGTGCCATTACAAAATGAACATTTAATTTCCACAAAAATGGTATTAGATGCCATGATAAATTCCTCCTGTTATGGCTTGGCCCTTTTGTCAAGGTAAAATAAGTTCTTGATAACTCGGAGCAGGAAAGTCTATTTAATTTTTAAATGCTGGGCGCTATTTAAAAGGATTAGATAACTATCTGGATTTATTGTAAACTCACAAGGTGAATGGAGCCAGGCGTTTATTCTTTTATAAGAAATACTCCGCAAACCAAGCGTGTATTTCAAATTTTGTTGTGGGCAGGCCGAGGCCAGAACAAGGTCTGCCCGTGGCGGTTATATTGGTTTCAACTGCCACTTATGGTGGCCTTTTCAAGGTGTTCAAGCCTTGAGTTTATTTTTGTCAATGTGTCGGCAATCTCATCATTTTGCGTTCCTTTATTTGGCATAAAGACAGGATTGTTCACCCACCAGTCCATTCCCATCTCCTTGGCCTTGTCAACGGAACATATAACCAACCTGAGCTGTATGGATAACAATTCAATATCCACCAGACTGATTTTTATATCTCCGGCAATGACGATACCTTTATCAAGTACCCGCTCCAAAAGATCGGCAATATTTGTGCTTTCTATTGAATGTTGTGCTGTTCGTTGAATGGGCATTTTTTTTCCTTTATGATGAATTGAGAATGGGAAAAATTATCTCTACATTTAAAAAGCCATCACCTCCCCGGGGGGGTAGGAGTCAGAATACGGTCTGCACGTGGCGGTTTATATGAAATACTCCGCAAACCAGGGGTGTATTGCAAGTTTTGTTGTGGGCAGGCCGAGGCCAGAATAAGGTCTGCCCGTGGCAGTTATAAAAGTTTACCAAGAGGTCCCAGGTCCAGATTTAAATCTTCTTCTTCAAGATCAAAGAGTTTCCGCAGTCTGTCAATTTCTTCGCACTGCTGCATCAGGGTCAATCCCAGGCGTTCAATCTGATCATCATCCAGGGAGCCGGATTCAATGCGGCGGATGGCTTGGCGCTCCAGCAGTTCATGCAACAATTTAATCAATGTCATTACCAGTTGGGCCAGACCGTTTTTGATATTTTCTTCGTCTATTTTTAATCGCTGCTGCCTTTGACCTGCAGTAACTGAGGATGAACTACAGGAGGAAGTATCGGCGTGCATTACCCTTGCAAACGCATCAATGCTGTCAGATTCTATTTTAAAATCTTTGGCTTCCGGATCTTTGATCATTATTTTACCTCTTTCACAGCATCATTGATCTGAGAATCAAACATATGCCTTGCCGTCTCCACAGATGTCAAAACCGCCTGGAGAGAAAGATAAATAAGGTCTATGTCTGCCACGGAAATGGTCAGTTCCCCGGTGATAACGGCCCCTTTGTTAAGCACACGATCCAGTGCCTCGCAAATGGAAATCTGTTTTGATGCATCATTATCTATGTCAATATAGGCCATATCAGGTCAAAAGGCTCCCCTGGGTTTATTCATACATATTAGCTGCAAGTTCTTTAAGGATTTCAATCCCCTGTAATTCCATTGGATTTCGATATATAACCGGTTGAATCAAGTCTGGATAGTCTGCGGCAAATTGTTTTTTGATTTTGCTTTCACGTTGAGACACAGCGGTGCACAACGGGCAATTGTCGGCATGGGTTGCCATGTTTAAAAAAACAACAGGAACATTGATATTCATGTCATGGCATGCAGACAAAAGATCCCGGGTTTCTTCAAGGGCCATATGATTTAAAATTGAAACGGCATAAAGGGCTGACTTTTCAGGATCTGTTAATATCCGCCTGAGCATCTTAAGGGACTTTGACATTTTAATCAATTTTACCGAAAGTTTTGGTAACCGGAAAAAATTTTTATATTTCAACAACAGATTAAAAATAACCTTCAACCATTGATCCATTAACTCCGGGGTCTGCAAAAGTCGAATCAAATGGCCGGTGGGGGCTGAATCCAAAATCAATAGATCACAACTGCCTGCGGAGATGAAATCCATGGCCATGTTCAACGCCATTACCTCATCCAGTCCCGGAGGGGCCAGCTCCATGAGTTGTTCCATTACCTGTTGATCAAAGGTCAGATCAAGACTTGATGAAAAATCTGTGAGAAAATTTTGAAGTTCATCTTCATAGGCTTTTTTTAAGGCGTTAAAATCCTTTGACGCATCAATTTCAACGGCGCTCAGACGGGGAGTTAGTTTCACCGGGACCGGACCAATGGGTGTGTCAAAACATTGGGATAGAGAATGGGCAGGATCGGTGGAAAAAATCAGCACCTGTCTGTTTTTATTATTCTCGGCAACTCCGCATGCCGTGGCACAGGCCATGGTGGTTTTACCCACGCCGCCCTTGCCGGCAAAAATGAGCAGATTTAAATCATCCACAGGCCATGGGGCACAATTTTCAACATCAATTTGGCTGCGGGTTTCAGCGGAAACAGCATTTGCAGACTGCAGGGACGGAGTCACGGAATAAATTCCCTGCCAAAAAGTATCCGTGAGCACATCTCCCAGAATCTCCTTGGGATAAAGGGGAACTGCCCATATGTTAAGATCCGGAATTGTGTGAAAGAATTGCCCCAGGCGCTGTATTTGCCCGTGGTGCTCCCCAGCGCACACCGGGCAGTCGGTGAGGGGGTAAATTCGATTGACAATGAGATCAGTGACAGGAAATTTCCCTTTTTTCAGTCGGGACAACAGGGTTTGCGTCTCGGACAAACTTAAGGGTTCTGCCAAAAAAACCGGAACAAACCTGCATTTTTTTTTGTCAGAGAATCGTTTCTCCATGGTTTTTACTGAATTTGCAAGATCCAGCAGAAAAACGTCAATATCATCTTTCTTATAGCTCCCCTGGAATATTTTTTTCATATAACGATGTTTTGCAAGTAAAATATCAAGGGCATTGAGCCATCCATTGATGAGTTTCGGCATTTCCAGGAGACGAAGGGTATGTCCGGTGGGAGCCGTATCCACAATAACGCTTTCATATTGTTCTGAATTAATCCATTGGGATATTTCCAGAAAAGCCATGAGTTCATCAAGGCCGGGAAGGGAGAGTTCCAGCACCTGATCAATGTCCGGCTCATCAAAAAAAGTGCCCCTGGAAGCAATCATCCGCAGTTTTTCCCGGTGATTGAGTTTAAAGGTATCAAGGGCCTTTGCCGCATCCAGTTCACGGATTTCAAGATTGGAAGGGATATGAAAGGTGCTGATGCTGTCATTAACAGAATGGGCAGGATCTGTGGATACCAGGAGAAATGAATCCTCTGGACGGGACACGGCCAGGTTCAATGCATGGGACACGGCGCAGGTGGTTTTTCCCACCCCTCCTTTTCCGCCAAAAAAAACCAGTTTGAACATTTCTCCATTTAAGAAATGATTTGAAGTCATTGGTCTCTTTCCTGTATTTCATCAAGGCGATCAAGAATCTGTTCTTCTCTTTCATCAAATTCTTCTTCCGTGATTTTACCGGTTTCAAGCATCATATACAATTCGCTCAACTCTGTGGTCAATGCGTCAGATTCGTTGGTTTTTTCCTGCTGCACGGCATTATGAAGCTCCCGAAAAACCCATACCAGACTTTTTGCCGGAAAAAAAAGAATATCATCCACAAGGAACATGGCACACCTCCCTGTTATTTTTCTGGAGCATGATTTTTCACTGGATGATCCGGTCTTTGGAAACGGCCCTTTCCAAGTGGGATCATTAAAATCCATAAACGGATCACCAACAATATTATCCGGGCAATTTTCCACATCTACATTGAGACGACTCCCGGTTTCAACTTACAGTTCAATCAGGATATTGACAAAATTATGGGGTGACCAAGGACCATTGTATTCAAAGGAAAAATTATTATCAAAATGTCTGGCAGATTCAAAAACACCTTCTTCAAAGCGTTTTTGATCGCTTCGGTTGATCAGACAGGCCAGACTCGTTACTTCCTGTTCGTTTCGGCATTTATTTTCTTTAATGTCGTCACAATAGTCGTCCAGAATCTCAATCACCTGATTGGTGTATTCTTCACGATTGGCATTGAGCTGCCGGTTAAACATGCGCCCCAATTCAAGTTTAGCCTCCTGACTGGGCTCTCTGTTTCCACCAAAATATTGATCCCTTGCAGCCCTTATTTCCGAATCAGTGGAAATGAAATACTCAAATATATTGGGTACATCATAGGAAATACGCATGCCCATTTCCACCTTTCCGGAAACCGTGGCAAACTGTTCCCGGAAAACATCACGGTTGTCTGCAAGTATTTTTCTGATGGCCTGTTCTCCATCGGCAATGATACCAAACGCCATGGGAAGAGGGGTAATCTCTTCCATTATTTTATTCAAAACAGCGTGGTGGGCCGCAATGTTTTTCCGCTGGGGTCTGATTTTTTTATTGGGTACATCGCTCACCACAGCAGCGGTTTTGTCTTCAACAATTAAATAAACATCGGACCCATCCATACCAATGGAACCAAAAGTCTTTTCCTCCGACGCTTCAATGATGGCGTAAAGATACCGTCCGTTGCGCTTTAAATTTTTTTTTGACATATAGCATTATCCTTTTTTTAGCACAGGATTCAGCCGCAAGCTGAAACAAACTTTTGTCTGAATGTACTTGCGCCGGAAATAGGTCTTTATAACTGCCACAGTCAGACCTTATTTTATCAGTTCTACCCGCAAGAAAGCATGAAAACCTATCCGGTTCAGCGGGATTTTCTTATACAATATATTTGGAGGCAGGCCTTTAATATTTGATTTTAAAACCGCCTTTAATCTCAGAGTCATGGTCCACATTGCTGCTTTCCAAAGCGATTGATGTGTCTCCCAGTATGCGCTGAATGTGAGCCTTCTCTTTTTCAATTTCCATGAGGCGTTGGTTAATCATGTCAATTCGTTTTTGAGCACCGGATTTCTCTTTATTTTTTCTCGCTTTTTCCATTTCAAGGCAGCTGATACGCATATATGCCATGTGGGGATGGGATACGTGATCAACCTTGCCTGCATGGGTTTTGATATTTTGCACACCTTTAATTGATCTGTTTCGATTTTTCAGCATAGCTGTATATCCTTTTGATTTTATTATGATGCAAGGCATTAAAGCGGTTGAAAAATCACAGGCTGTTTATCAATTCATCAATTTTTCTCGGCAATAAAGGCTCTCCATCGCGCGTCACCTTGGTGGTATCCACATTTAAGACATCACGGCAAATCTGTTTAAAAACAAAATTGTCTTTTGACGCTCCCCCGCCCATATGTTTTAATATTTTTCCAATGGCGATGCAGGCCCGAATGGTGGGCCGATGGTTGTTTACACCGGTTTTGCGAAGTTTCCTGACAATATCTACTATTTTTTCAGCATCTTTTTGCGGTAAATCAGATTTACTCATGGTCACCTGTACTTCAGTATCACGATCAAAATGATCCAGCGTAATGGTAATCAATCTATCCATCATGGCATCCTGGGTTTTATGGACACCGGCGTATTCTTCGGGGTTGGAAGTAAAGATAGCCCTGAACTCGGGATGTACCTGTAAATACCCTTGATCAATATCACGCAGACTGGGAATGTTGAGTATTTTTTCTTCCAGAACACTTAAAAATGCATTATTGGCTTCGGGTCTGGACCGGGTAAACTCATCATATACCAAGGTGCATCCCTGCTGGCAGGCAATGGTTAAACGATTGTCTGCCCAGACAGTATTCATGCTTTCTTCAGTTTTGACCACTGAATGGATATAGTTATCTACGACCTTTGCTTTTCGATATCCGGAATCTTTTCCGATGAGATCTGAGCTGCCAAATTCATCATCACCGTGTATCAGCATGACGGTTCGTTTCAGTTTTGCGGCAACGTGAAATGCCAAAGTGGTTTTACCGGTACCGGCAGGCCCTGAAAAATGAACAGGATATCCCACATGGAGGTATGCCAGGGCACGATCGGTTATATCCTTAACATAAGGGGTTTCCACAAAATCGCTGCCGGCCTCCGGTACGACATTGTCTTGCTCAGGCGCAGACATCCGCTGCCTGGTTTCTTTCATACTGCTCATGCTTGCACTCATTTTATTCTCCTGATCGGGCATTGAAAAGCATAGGCATTTACATTGCTATGAAAAATCTATTGCCTGTTCAATCCAACTCTTAACATCCACCAGCCGAGAAGTTTCTCCCAATAATTCACGAAGCGCTTCCGGAGTCAACTCTCCCAATTGCTTAAATGTAAATATACCGGAAGCATTCAGCTGTTTCAGACGTCCTGGACCGATACCTGTAATATAGGTTAAATCATCTTTTTTTTTTACCTTAACATCAGTTTCTTTCTTAGACTCATCTTCTTTTTTTGCGTTAATCTCCGTTTCTTTCTTAGTTTCCTCTTCCTTTTTTACATTGATATCGATTTCTTTCTTGACAGTTTTCATCTCTTTTTTTTCTTCCACATCAACGGCCGGCACACTGTCTGATTTCTTCTTAGACTGCAATGATAAAGCAGAGGCTTCCTTAAATTTTTCAGGTGAAGATGGGACAGGTGTTTCAGGAACATTGTCAACTATTTTTTTTTTAAATGACCAGATAGCCCTTGCCCCGGCAAGATCATCTGAAAAGTCTTTACGGAATAGTGCCACCTGCTCCTGGAGATCCGCCACTGACTGGACCACCTGGGCAATGAATTCCCGGCGTTCTTTTTGACTTATCTTGCTAATTTCTTCATGGGATTCACGAAACTCGTTTTGCATTTGATATACTTTTAAGCCAAGATCCGAGACAAATTGTTTCAGTTCCTTGCCAGTACGTGCAAAATCAGACTTCATTTTTTCTGTTGCGGTAAAACGTTCCTCATTAAAGGTTTGTTTTAATGTTTCAACATCATTTTTTAAATTTGCCAAAAAAGCAGTGCGTTTTTCCTTATTTTCCTTTGAAGATTTAAAAAAATCTTCCCGAAAAACTTCCCGGGTCTGCGAAACGGTCTGGCCAAGATCAGAAACAAAAGCTCTGATATCCGACATAAAGGCATTAAGCTCTTTAACACTCTTTTCGGCATTTTCTTTGCGCTCCCGGCTAAAATCGGCTTGCATATCAGAAACGCCTGTGCTCAGTTCATTTAAGAACGTATCTCTTTTTGCTTTTTCCGTTTCAGCCATTTTCTGATGATCGTTTCGAAAACGCGCCTGCATTTCAGCTGTGTCTGATTTCAATTCGGCAACATCTCTACCCAGATTGTTGATGAATGATCTCCTGTCACTGGACAGTCTATCAACATCTTCCCTTAAACGGGTCATATCTTCGGTAAATCGGCCCATGGCAGTTCTCCTTAATTCTATTGAGATTACTGAAAATTGTGAGTTATCACAATACGACCATTATGGGACAGGGGGCAGATTGACAGCACAAACCTGACCCCATTTTCCCGACTTTTTAACAATAAAAAAGGCCTCTCCATGAATAGATCAAACTAAAATGAAAAAGCCTTTTTTATGTCATAGATCATGCAGGTGCTGCGGCTGCAGCTGTGAGGCCAATGGCTTCAGCGTATTTCAGGTAGGTCTCAACAGATGCAATAACAACTCTTGCTTCAATGGAAATCAGTTCGATTCCAACAAGGGAAATCTTTGCCCATGCATCAACAACAATACCTTTATCCAGAATACGATCAACAACTTCTGCCAGACTTGAAGAATCTGTAGTTTTTTGAACCTTAGCCATAATACATCTCCTTGTTAATTGTGTTAAAAAAAACCGAAGGTCTTATACCCTTCTGCTTTAAACTTAATATACTAATATTCAATTTGCGTGCCAAGGAGCTGTGAAAAAATAAAAAAATAATTTTCATTAAGAATTCAAACACTTAAAAGAGACAACTCGTTCTCTATTTATATGGATATTATATATGGAAATGTTATCAATGGAAACGTTTCCATATATTAGGGGAAAGTTGTCCACGGTTCTTGTGGGATCAGTGGATATTTTTCAAGACAGACAGAATTTCCTGGTTTTGAAACGGTTTTGAAATAAAATCTGAAATCAATCCCTCTTCAAGGGCTTTTCTGATTGCAGGATCATCTCTGTAAAAATATCCGGAAACCATTATAAGTCTCAGGCCCCGGGATACTTCCCGAATTTTTTTTGCCAGATCCAGCCCGTCGATATCAGGTAGTTTTGCATCCACAAAAACAGCTTTAAACGATTCTTTCCGGATCAAGTGAAGGGCCTGCCGGCCATTTAAAGCATTTTTGGATAAAATATTGTTTTGTGCCAGAAGGTTTTGAAATGCCCAGCACATATCAGGTTCATCGTCCACAATCAGATAGATATCTTTGTGATCATTCATGGCAGGTGTTATCTCCCCTATAAAAAAGGTTAATGGGGTATCTGTTGCGTGATTACAACAGGGGCAATCGTACGGTAAAGGTACAGCCGGAATCTTTGTTGCTTTCCACCTCAATGGTTCCCATGTGCTGCTTGACAATGGCATAGGAAATGGAAAGTCCCAGACCGGTTCCCCGCCCCACAGGAGATGTCGTGTAAAACGGATCAAATATTTTATCGATATCCTGCTTTAAAATACCGGTTCCCGTATCCATGATCCGAATCAGAACATCCCCGCCGGATCTGGTAATGGAAAGCTCAATTTTGCCCCCATCGGGCATGGATTGAATGGCATTTAAAAAAAGATTTATCAGCACCTGTTGCAGCATACTGGCATTGGCTGAAATAAAAATATTTTTTCTGTAAATAGTGATTTTTATTTTGATCTGCTGAATTTTAGCCTGATTATGGACCAGAGGGATGGTATCCTCCACAAGGGAGTTTAGACAAATTCTCTCCATGTGTGAATTAGTGGACGGGCGGGCAAATCGTAATAAATTTTCAATGATAATGGAGGCTCTCTGGATACCGGTGTAAATTTTTTCACCACATTCTTTTCGAAATTCTGTACTGATATCGTCATTTTGCAAAAATTGTGCTGCGGAAGAACAGATGGCAAGGGGGTTTCTGATTTCATGGGCAATGCCCCCGGCCATCACCCCCAGGGCGGCAAATTTTTGTGATTTTAATAATTCCGCTTCCAGTTTCAGACGTTCGGTCAAATCCCGCCCCACCCCCACAATGGCAGCCGTATTGCCGTGTTCATCCTTCATGGGGGAGAAAACCCAGGACACACGGATGGTTGTTCCATCCTTTGTAATCAGTTCCCATTCCGCCTGCCGGGATTGTCTACCGTTTTTCATCTGGGTAAAAACCTCGTGCATGTCTTTTTGTTTCTCAATGGGAAGATATTCAATGAACGAACGTCCCTTCATTTCGGGAAATGTATATCCGGAAATTTTTTCCACAGCCGGATTCCAGGAAAGGATTCTCCCCCCGGTATCGGTGGAAATAATAATATCAGTGGCACTGTCAATGATGCTGGCCAGATGTCTTTCAACCCTCTGAACCTCTTCACTGAGGCGAATTTGCTCTGTCACGTCATCCATGAGCAACATGACGTTCTCCACCACTCCCTTCCAGGTGAACGGAAAAATTCTGTAGTAGTAAATATTCATGGGAAGGCCGGGTGAACGGTAGGACATTCGATTTCCTCCGGTGGCATTACCGCTTTTAAAAACCCCGCGAATCTGTTGCGGAATATTCATGGTATTTAAAATAATGGTGGGAAAAATGTCAACCAGGGGAAAACCGATGGTGTTCTGGGTGCTTCTACGACTTTTTTTAAGAAAATTGTGGTTGGCTGAAATGACTTTCATGTCACGATCCAGCATCAAGACGGAACTGGGAATGGCGTCCAGAAGCATGGTGTACAGTTTTCTATGACGTTGAACTTCCGAAGAAAGGTTGTTTTCAGATACAAAAGTTTTCATAATTCATAACGGCTCCAAAGTTTTTTTAAACGTAAGAAACGGACCTTATTTTGACCCGGTCCTGCCCACAAAAAAGCTTGAGATACGCCCTTGGTTTGCGGCACATTTCAGGGTTGATCATAAGCTGCTCCACGTTATGAACAAGCCCCACATTTCATATGGAAAACACACTATGTGCCGGTAAATTGGAAAGCTTAGGGAGTCAGAGAATATTGTGATTTACCGCTAAGCCTCAGGCTGGAAAACCTGCTCGACAAGGAATAGGGTCACAAAAATGGCATATTGATAACGACTGATTCCCTTATGACGGGTCAGTCAAGTTGGATTCAGTGTTGATAAAATTAAAAGGCGGCCATGGCCCGTTCATCATATGTCTGCCGGATGAAGACCCGCAAATATTCTGAAATCGGGAGCGAAACAGGGATATGTTTTTTTTTGAAATCAAAAAGAACAAAGATATCAACAATGCGTTGCCATCGGTTTTCTCAGCTCCTTGTAAAGAAAGGGAGGGGCAGTCCTTTTCCAAGGGCTGAGACTCCTGTTTAAATTCCATATAAAGTCCCCTGAAGTGCTGGAGAATATCCCTTGTTTTTTCATGAATTTCAGGCGGAAGGCGATTTTGCTGTTCATACATCGCTTTTCTTTGTTGAAGAAATGTTGTGCCGGATATTTTTTTTGGGGATATTGCCGGTTCTTTTTTTTTAACACAGCAAGGAGAGTTGGAGATAAAACGTACGCACATTTCCGTGCAGTCATGGAGGCGTTTTAATTGCAGGAGATATGACTTTTCATTGTTGTTCAAGGCGGTAATCATATGTGCGTACGTCCTGAAAACAGCCGCAAACCGCATGGGTATAACCGTTCGATTCTGATGATATGAATCAATGACCCCGTGATAGGCCAGCAGGGACTTTACATGGGTGTCAGGCGGTTTGCCCAGTGTGGATACGACCCCTGAAATCTTATTGGAACAAATTTCATGCACCGGCTCGCCGTCAATGCCCGGGGGGACAAGTTTTCTTGTTTTTTCCATCTCCCCGGAAGAGAAAACGCAATAGAGCAAATGCAGAGTCAAAGTCCTTCTCCCCGGGTTGTTTTGCAAAAACTATAAGGGGCCCAGGGCCCGGAAACAACCAGGGAAATCCCGGTTTGTGAAAATTCTTTTTCTGCCTGGGAAATCTCCTGCAAAAAGGCAGATTTGCTGTCATTATGAATTAAAAATGCAAGATTAAACATCATCTCCAGATTATTTTTTTCTGTTTTTTCTGTGAAAAGCTCTCTGGGTGAAACTTCCGGATTTCTTTTTGTGAGATGATCCAGAAATATTCCGCAGCGCCTCTTGATCCATTGATTTATCCCGGTTTCAACCTTTTTGTTAAATTGATGCTGAGCAAAGTATTTCTTTCCGGGGGATAAACCGTCAAGCTGTTTTTTTTCTTGTTTGAACTTTGTTTTAATCAAAAATTCAAGGAGTTGTTTTCGATTAATAAATCCTTTTAAACTGTATTCGCATTTATGTTGGGTTTGATTCAGAAACCTGGAGATCAATCCGGATTTAAGGTGCAGGGTTTCCCTGAGATTTTCCATGGACGAAAAAAGGGTGGCAAAACGCGCCGGATACACGGATGATTCCTGCATCATGCGCTCAATTACATTTTCGTGCCGCATGGCCCGGGGCCCTATCCAGTCAATATTTTTCATGTTTTCTTCAGCAGATGTCCCCACAAATGTGTTTAGAGGGATTATATTGTAAACCGCCACAAAATTCTCCAGATGTTCAAAGCAAACGGGGGTGTTTGCATCAATGCCCGTGATGCCCGGGGCATTGAATTTATTCGCCCGCGTGACACAATAGAGATAAACTGCCTTTTTTTTTTCCATTTTTTTAACACCTATGCCGTAATGATTCAGTAGTTCCCGGTCGTGATCTAATTGTCTGTGACAGTACGTGAACTCCGCACTTCATCCATTGCCGTTTGCAATTGCGCCGGTGTAATGTGAACCGCATCATCGTCATCTTCTTTAACGGCATGGTCCCGGGTATTTTTTTCCATGTCAGCCACTTTTTTCCGGATGGCCATGAGTGCCCCCCGGTTACACGTTGCCGCAATTTCAGCACCGCTGAACCCCTCGGAATCCCGGGCAAGATCCCCCAGGTGATCTTTAAGTTCAAAGGGCTTATGTTGAAGATGAATTTGAAAAATTTCTTTTCTATCATTTTCATCCGGCAGGGGAATTTCAACGATTTCATCAAACCGCCCGGGCCTTAGCACCGCTGCATCCAGCATGTCCACGCGATTTGTGGCACCCAGTACCAGTACCCCTTTTAATTCATCAATGCCGTCAAATTCTGCCAGAAATTGACTCAGCACCCGTTCCCCCACATTGGAATCGCCGGTCCCTGCGTTCCGGGTGGGCACCAAGGCATCAATTTCATCAAAAAAAATAATACACGGAGAGGCCTGTCTGGCTTTTTTAAAAATTTCCCGAACGCCTTTTTCCGACTCTCCCACATATTTTGATATCAATTCCGGCCCTTTGACGGAGATGAAGTTGACATGGCTCTCATTGGCAATGGCCTTTGCAAGAAGGGTTTTTCCGCAACCCGGTTTCCCTGATACCAAAATACCTTTGGGGGGACGGGTACCGGCCTTTTGAAAAATCTCCGGATATTTTAAAGGCCATTCCACTGCCTCCACCAGACGTTTTTTAATGGTCCGATTTCCCCCGATGTCATCCCATTTTACATTGGGCACTTCAATGAAAACCTCTCTAATGGCCGAAGGTTCCACCTCCCGCAGGGCAAACATGAAATCATCCATGCCGATTTCCAGATTTTTAAGCTGCTCATAGGGTATTTGGGTCATGTTAAAATCAATGTCAGGAAGCAGACGTCTCAGGCAGATCATGGCCGATTCCCGGCACAGGGCCTCCAGATCCGCCCCCACATAGCCGTGGGTTATCTCTGCCAGGCGGGACATGTCCACATTCTTTGCCAGGGGCATTCCCCGGCTGTGAATGTCCAAAATTTCCATGCGACCGTTTTTATCGGGTATGGGAATGGTGATTTCCCTGTCAAACCGTCCAGGTCGTCGCAGGGCAGGATCCAGGGCATTGGGAATATTGGTGGCGGCAATGACAATGAGATTCTGCCGCCGGTTCAAGCCGTCCATGAGGGCCAGAAGCTGTGCAACCACCCGTTTCTCAACATCTCCCACCACTTTTTCCCGCTGGGGGGCAATGGCATCAATTTCATCCAGAAAAACGATGCTCGGGCCCTTGGCTGCGGCCTCTTCAAAAATTTTGCGCAGGTGCGCTTCACTTTCACCATAAAATTTGTGAATGACTTCAGGACCGCTCACCGAAAAAAAATTGGCTTCGGTTTCATGGGCAATGGCTCTGGCAATCAGGGTTTTTCCGCACCCGGGGGGGCCATACAAAAGCACCCCTCTGGGGGCGCCGATGCCCAGACGTTCAAACACTTCCGGAAAGCGCAAGGGCAGTTCAATCATCTCCCTGATGCGCTGCACCTGGGAACCCAGTCCGCCAATATCTTCGTATGAGATACCGGCATCTTTTTCCGCACCCTTGCGGGATTTTGATTTACCGATGATTAGCTGGGTGGTGGGGTTGATCATCACCGGGCCCCGGGGAACGGTGGACTCAATTTTAAAATTGGCGGTACGGCTTCCAAACAAAGTGGCCCGAATGGCATCTCCGGCCTGTATGGGAAGACCGTCCAAAAGACTTCCAATGTAATCCAGATCCCGTTTGTCCGGAGAAATATTCACCGGAACAAGCACCACGCGCTGGGCCGCACTCCATGGGATATCCCTCACTTCAACGGTTTCGTCCAGTCCGCATCCTGCATTTTCACGACTGATTCCGTCCAGCTGTACCCGGGCCTGTCCACGGACGTCCTTATATGCCGGCATAACCTTGGCAACGGTGACCCTTTTTCCTGTTATTTCAACAATGTCGCCGAGGGATACTCCCATACGTTTCATATCTTCGGGGTCCATCCTGGCAAAGGCACGTCCCACATCTTTTTTCAATGCCTCGGAGACCTTAAGTTTTAATGATGCAGCAGATGACATTAGGCGTTCCTTTAATTTTACGTTATGGCATGCATTTGATCTCAAGAATACCGTTGTTACAAGAAATTTTCATTTTTTCCCGGGAAAATGAACGGGGCAGCAGCACCTCTTTTTTATATTTTTTATCCCCCTTTGAGGCATCAATTTCCAGCAGATCCTCATGGACATTTACCTTGATATCTTCAAGGCTGGTGCCCGGCATTTCTGCCACCACAAGAATATGATCCTTTTCTTCAAATATATCCACAAGGGGCTCACGGACTTCATGAACAAAGGACTCTCCTGACTTCTCATCTTTTCTGATATTTCCAAAGGGCTGCACCTCAGGTTTATCCGAGCCCAGTCCCATTTTCATGGAAAAACCATATACCCCCTTGATATTATTATCTTTACCTTCAAAAGATATGGTTTTGGACAACTGTTCTCCTTTTTCTGCCAGCTCTCCCAGTTTTTCCAGAAACGTCAAAACCCCGTCAAAGGGGGACTTACTTTGTTTTTTTTCCTTTTCAGGCCTTGTCATTTTTAATCTCCATTAATTGAGATACCGTAATTTTTCAATTTGGTATGAATGGTTTTATAATCTATCTTTAACCGCCTTGCCGCCTTTGCCTTATTTCCTCCCACCTGTTGAAGTATCTTTGTTAATATCTTCTTTTCAAGAATGGAGGTATTCTGTTTTATAATCTCCTTCAGGGGTCTTCCTTCCCATGATGGAAGATCTTGTTCAGGCATTATACCGGCCATTTCCTGTTGGGGCATATCGTTCAAATCAAGGTGTTTTTCCGTGATCTCCTCATCTGCCATGAGAACGGCTCTTCTAACGGTGGATTTCAGTTGACGTACATTCCCCGGCCATTGATATGTTATTAACCGATTCATGGCATCGGAACTGAATCCTTTTATATTTTTTTGCAGCATGACGTTGGTGGAATCGAGAAAACGTTTACTCAGGTAGGGTATATCGTCGGGTCGTTCCCTTAAGGGGGGTATGCGGATGATAAAATCATTTAATCGAAAAAAAAGATCTTTTCTAAAGACGTCCGGGGAACATGTTTCCAAATCTCGATTGGTGGCAGCCAGAATTCTCACGTTCACAGGAATGGGCGTTGTGCCCCCCACACGGTAAATTCTTCTTTCCTGGAGGGCCCGCAATAATTTTGCCTGGGACCCCATGGACATATTAAATATTTCATCCAAAAAAAGCGTACCGTCATTGGCGGCTTCAAATTTCCCCATCTTTTGCTGCATGGCACCGGTGAAAGAGCCTTTTTCATGACCAAAAAGTTCACTCTCCAAAAGCGTTTCCGTGATGGCACCGCAGTCCAGGGCAATAAAGGGGCCATGGCTTCGGTTGCTGGCCTGGTAAATGGCTGTGGACACCAATTCTTTGCCTGAACCGGTTTCCCCTTGGATAATAACGGAAAAATCAGATTTGGCCACCCGGTTGATCTGCATGAGCAGATCCCCGACCTGTTCGCTGTGCCCCATGAGTTTACGCAGATGAACCCGCTGATCCAGTTGTAATGACAATTGCTTGATTTTGTTCTTAAGTCTCCGTTCCTGGCATGCCCGTTGCAATACCCTGACCACCTCATTGTGATCAAAGGGCTTTGAAAGATAATCATGGGCACCCAGCCTCATGGCTTCCACAGCCCCATGAACATCTGCAAACGCTGTGATGAGGATCACCGGCAAATCCGGATCAATTCCTTTGGATTTATTAAGAACTTCCAATCCGTTCATATGGGGCATTTTTAAATCAGATAAAACCACATCCGGCGTATATTGACGGATCTTTTCCAGGGCTTCTTTGCCATCATGGGCCGTTATGGTGGTATAGCCTTCAGATTCCACCAACCGACATAACAGACGACATATGTCCGGTTCGTCATCCACAATTAAAATTTTGGCAGTTTTTAAATCCATTCTGGGTATTCGCTCTCCAGTTTTATTCCATGCGATTATTCTCCACCATCTGAAACTTCTGGCCCATGGCGGATTCGTGTGAAATTTTTATATTTGTGTGGAACTGATCTTTCCTGCAGGACGGTAAATGGGATAAACAATTTCAATATCCGAACTGAGATAATTTTCAAGATTATGCAATATCCCCAGAAAGATAATTCCTGTTTCGCCGCTGTTAAGTGTTTGTTCGATTCTACCTGCCATGTACCGATCCCTTTGCTCTAACAGTTGTTGACTTAAAAATGACTCTGACACATTGTCATGGGGTGTCATTTGACGCTTAATTGCTTCATACTCTTGTAGCAGAAGGGCAGGAGATTCAGTCCCCATAATGGTTGCACCTTTTTCCATGAGTTTCAAAAGCAATTGATGATTGGGACTTCCCTGCGCCATCATATCTGTTACAATCTCTTTTTCTTTGCCGCACACGGCAAGGGCATCCTGATACAGACGAACCTTTTTATATGAAAGGGACATATCCAAGAGGGATTGTTCAATATCCCGCCACATCTGTTTTATAACAACGGCTTTCCGTTCCACAGATGCCACACCGGACTGTCTGATGGTCTCCCTTTGAACCACCTCCTTCAATTGTCCAAAATCTTCCAGGGAATGGATAATGGGATAATAAATTAATTTTCTCTGTTTTATTTCAGATGTCATTTTATTTTTTTCTTTACTCATTATCTATTTTCTCTTTTTTTGATAAAAGTATGGAATTTATTCCATGGTGGCAAATACATAGTATTATAGTTTTATTACCATGCCCATACTAAGGCTCACAATTCATTTAGGATTGAGCACGGAATAACATTCCCATTTTAAAACCTACATGTTCCATGGTCAATGAATCTGTAAACACAGTATCAACATGTACATACAAAAAATGTGCCATATTATGATTTTGTAATGTATGGAATTGGTCTAAATTTGGCCGGGAGCGTTGTTGAGTCGTTGAATGAGCCCGGTTTAAAAAGAGTACCACCATTCTAATCCGGCTTTGTTGTGGGCAAAGCCGGATCAGAATGAAAGTATTTTTGAAGACATCTAAAGGATGCCGAAGGGAACTACAATAACTCTCGAATTTTTTTAGCAAGTTCCTGGGGGGTGAAAGGCTTTTCCAAAAAAACTTCTCTTTTTTTAAAAAGATCACAGTGTCTAATGACATTGTCGATGTGACCGGATATGTAAAGAATTTTTATATGGGGGTAGAATTCACGAACCTTTAAAACCAGTTCTTCCCCCCCCATGCCGGACATGATCACATCGGTAATCATCAGATCCACCCGTTGGAAATTTTCCTGGAGAATCTCCAATGCGACCTTTCCACTGCTGGCTTCCAGCACGTTATAACCAAACTCCCGAAGCATTTTAAGACACAGGTTTCGAATGGGGGCATCATCCTCCACCAGAAGAATGGTTTCACTGCCCTCCAGGCAAGTATCTTGGAGCATAACAGGTTTTGTAATCAAGGATGCTTTGTTTTTACTTTCCGGAAAATAAAGTTTAAAGGTCGTTCCCAGCCCCGGCTCACTGTAAACCCATATGAATCCATTGTTTTGTTTCATTATGCCGTAAACAGAAGAGAGGCCCAGACCTGTGCCTTGGCCGACGTCTTTGGTTGTGAAAAAGGGTTCAAAAATTCGTTTGGAAGTTTCTTTGTCCATGCCGACACCGGTATCTGACACCAGCAGGCAAATATAGCTGCCGATTTTGGCTTCCACATCATGGCTTTCAAAATACCGCATATCCAGCTCCACACGAGCGGTCTTAAAAGTGAGTGCGCCTCCCTGGGGCATGGCGTGCATGGCATTAACAGCAAGATTCATCATTACCTGTTCAATCTGCCCGGGATCAATTTCAACCATGGGCGGTCCATCTGGACAGGAGATCATTTTCACCTCAATCCCCTCACAAATGAGACGCATGAGCATTGTCTGGATCTCCTCAAGGGCATGATCCAAGTTCAAAATCTGGGGGTACACTGTTTGTTTACGACTGAAGGTTAACAATTGGCGTACCAGATCGGCGGCTCTTTTTCCCGCCCGTTCAATCTCTAATAACTGTTCATGGATCTCGGTACCCGGATTTGCCCCACTCCTCATAAGCATCGCGGTATTGCCGTTGATAATGGTAAGAATATTGTTAAAATCATGGGCAATTCCCCCGGCCAGGGTGCCCAACGTTTCCATGCGCTGGGATTGTGCATTCTGGGTCTGTAGCTCCTTAAAAAGAGTAATGTCACGAAGAACGGTTAGCTTTGATATGGAATTATCAATATTCACAATGGGCGTATTTAATACAATAAAGTGTTTTCGGCTGACGGGATCATTCAGCTCATATTCCACCGCCTGCCCCTGGATTACCTGATCAAACACACAATGGGTACAGCGCTTTTTTTCGCCATAAAAAGCCTGATAACAAATTTCTCCGGTGGCATTTCTTCCCAGATGTGCTTCCATTGCCGGGTTCATGTATAAAATACGCTGCTCCGGTGAACAGACATATACCGGGTCTTTAATGGCTTCAATAATACTGCGGTAGCCGGATTCATGCCATTTAAGAGTATTTTTATTTGTTTGTAACATTTTATCTTTTTCAACCTTTAATATAACTGCCATGGCAGGCCTTATTCTGATTTTGGGGGCTTTATAAACATGGCATGGTTGGAGGTAAAAAACGGAGGATCATTCCTTAAAATAGGGGCAATGGCAGGATGTTTTTTAAATTTTTTATCCAGAAAAATACGAATTTGACGTCGATTCCATCCCAGAGGATGATTAAATCCCAGGTACAAAGAAAGATCTCCCGCGTAAAAATCATGGGTTTCAAGGAGGGGTACCTCACTGCTGAACCGGGGAAGATTAAAAATGGCCAGATTCAAAAAACTGATATTATCACTGTTATCAACCACATAGCGCAATGTCCGATGGGCTGCGGCCTCATCTTCAAAGGCTGTGCCGAACAGCAGATACACATAGGTGGCAATACCGGCTTTTTTTAAACAGGAGAGCACCCGGGCGGCCATGGCAAGGTCTGTTCCCTTGTTCATCTGTTCAAGGACATGGGGATCTCCCGATTCCAGGCCCAGCTTCAGCATGCGGCAACCGGATTGATACAATGCCCGGCAAAACGCCGGGTCGGCAAGATCCCGGGTGAACCGCACAAATCCGTACCAGGTAAAAGGCATGGAGCGGCCGGCAAGGGTTCTTAAAAAAGAGGGACTCACCGCATCGTCCAGAAAATGAACATGGGACCCATTCACCTGTTGTTTTAACCGGGTTAAATCATCCACAAGGTCTTTGTTTTTCTGGGGCTGATACAACGCCCCTTCCACGGTTTCAGGACAAAACCGACATTTCCGCCAATAACAGCCAATGGCCGTGCGATAGGGAATCACAGCCCCCGGGGCCAGGTACCGTTCCCAGTTGCAAAATTCAAAGTCAGGCACCACCCGATGGCAGGGGTGGGGTTTTTCATCCCACGATTTCCCCTGGGCCATGGCCACCACCGCATCCTCTCCCCTGCCCCGGATCATGGTATCAATGAGGGGAAAAAAGGGATTTTTCCATCCGGGAGCACTCATCCACGAGGAAATCAATCCTCCCCCCAGAATAATTTTTTTTCCCGGAAATGTGGCCTTGATCCACCCGGCCAGTGCAAACCCCACAAGGGCCTGGTTCAAATAGCAGATGGATATCCCCACATGGACGCTGCTGCTTTTTTCAATTTCCGGTGCCAGGGCAGACTTAAAATAACCATAAAAGGGATTGTCCTTAAAATTCCGGGCCGATGCCAGCAGGTCCTCACTTTTCACCGGAGACAGTTCTGAATCAACATAATCTGACAGCGACAGTCGGAACCTGGGGGAGCAACTCACACTGATCACCCGGTTTACATCCATGACCCGTTGACGGTAACGGCCGTTATTGGCATAAAGGTCCGGGTTTTTGAGATCTTTGATGTTATCATCAAAATGGGACAGGGCCCGGCGGGTCCAGGAATCCCCGGGCCTCTGCCGCCCATGGCGGGCAAGCCACAGCAGCCCATCAATATTGGCATCAATGGCAGTGCAGGCACATCCGTTTTGTTTCAGGGCACCGGCAAGCAGGGCCACACCGGCCGGGGGTTCACAGGGTTTTCCCAGGGGAGGGAATATCAAAATCATTTTTTTCCTCTTGTAAACGGTTTGCCGTCACATCATGGTCAACATATCATGGCAAAAGAAGTGCAATGCATGGACCTTAATCATTGTCAATAATCTCGTGTCCGTCAAGCACCCCACGAACGATTTTTGCAAGCTTTCTTCGCACAATGGGCTTATCGGCAAACCCTCTGATACCCGCTTTTTTGGCTTTTTCCCGGTTGATGCGGCTGCTGTAGCCGGTGCAGATTATCACAGGCAGTTGTGGAGAAATCTTCATCATCTCCAGGGCCATGGCTTCACCGGTCATCTCCGGCATGGTCATGTCCGTGATGACCAGATCAAAGTCATCCGGGGCAGCCCGGAACATCTCCAGGGCCCTGCTGCTGATGATGCTGGTGGTCACCTGATATCCCAGGGCGGTGAGATGGCGCTCTCCTATTTTAATGAGAGGTGCTTCATCATCCACAAATAAAATCCGCTCACTGCCCCCCGGCAACCCCTCTGCATTCCGGGGGAGTGGCGGCAATGATGTTTTTTTCTTGATCACCGGCAGATGAATGGTGAACGCAGTCCCCTTTCCCGGGGTACTTTCAACACCCACATGTCCCCCATAGCTTTTAACAATACTGTGAACCAGAGCAAGCCCCATGCCGGTTCCACTGCCATGACCATCCCCCCGGGTGGTAAAGTAGGGTTCAAAAATGGATTCCAGGATATCCGGGGAAATGCCTGTGCCGGTGTCACAAACCATGATCTCAAGACAGGGTTCCCGGGAAAGTTCGGTGCCCTTGAGGGCCGTCTCTTTTTCCAGCACCACATCGCTCATGGTCATTTCAAGGATACCGCCCGTTGCCTCCATGGCCTGGGCCGCATTGGTACAAAGGTTCATGAGCACCTGGTGCATATGGGTGGCACTGCCCATGATCAGGGATTCACTTTGAATATTTTGACGAATCTCTATTGTGGTGGGAATGGAAGAACGAATGAACTTAAGCACCTCCTTGGCAATGATGGACGGTTGCAGCGGTTTTCGAGTCTCATCGCTTTTCCGGGCAAAGGTGAGGATCTGTTTGACCAGCTCCCGGGCCCGGTTGCCCGCCTTGATCACCTCCATGAGATTTTCATGGGTCACGCTCCCCTCCCGGAGATCATCCAGGGAAAGCTCGGTGTAACCGATGATGGCTGACAGAATATTGTTAAAATCATGGGCAATGCCCCCTGCCAGGGTGCCGATGGATTCCATGCGCTGGGCCTGGCGAAAATGATATTCTGCTGCATATTTTTCCTTTTCCAGGATTTTTTGTTCGGTGATGTCCTTGGCAACCCCCCGGTATCCCATGATATTTTCATCATCGTCCAGAACAGGAATACCGTTGATGGAAAGTAAATGCCACTGCCCGACTTTATCCCTGGCCCGGGTTTCCACATTAAAAAAAGAGCGCTTTTCCCTCTGATATGTCAAAAAAGCGGTTTTAAGCTCCACACCCTGATTTTCACTGATCTGCTCCGGGGGGATAAACTCCCAGAAAGATCGGCCCAGCAATTCACGGCGGTCATACCCCAGCACTTTTTCCACCGAACTGCCCATGTAGGTAAAGATGCCGTCATTATCAAATTCCCACACCAGATCCCCCATGGTCATGGTGATGTCCCGGAACCGTTTTTCCGAAAGTTTCAACGCTTTTTCAGCTGTTCTGCGCCGGGTCACATCCCTGAAAATAAGCACCACCCCCATGAGAACACCATTACTGTTTCGCACAGGTGCCGCACTGTCGGCAATGGGATATTCAGCACCGCTTCTGGAAATGAGCAAGGTGTGATTGGCAAGACCGATGACTTTGCCGGTGGCAATGACCTGGTTAGCAGGATCGGGGCACGGTTTCCGGGTAATTTCGCTGACAATGGAAAATACTGTTGCCGCCGGTTGGCCCACAGCCTCTTCTTCCCGCCAACCGGTGAGGGTTTCAGCCACGGGATTCATTAAAATCACCCTGGCGTGGCTGTCACACACCATTACGGCATCCCCAATGCCCTTGAGGGTTACCAGCAGGCGTTCTTTTTCCGCCTGGAGTTTCTGCTCGGCTTTATGGCGCAGGGCCACATCGTGGAAATGTTTCAAGGTCAGGGCAATGTCATCGGACAACTCCTGGAACAGGGCCAGTATCTCCCGGGGAATGGATCGGTCTTCCACAATGTGTATATGAAGTACGGCAATGACCCGGCCCTCAACGCACAGGGGAACAGCAACGGCACAATGACACTTACCTGCCTTAAAAAAATCCCACCACCGGCCCATCTCCGGCGGGTGATCCCTGCGATGGGTTACCTGCATTTTACCGGTTTTCACAGCCTGTCGGGTGAGCTCCAGAGCACTCACCAAAGCGGTGGGGTCATTGGTGTATCTGGATACAAACGATTCAAATCGCTCCTTTGCCATGCCGCCATAGGCCCCTACGCTCACATGGTCAAACCCCTTGTCAACATGGGCAAACCACACCAGGGGCGCTCCCATGTCCCGGGCCAAGATTTCCACTGACCGGGAAAAAACCGCTTCCCGGGTATCCGCCCGAACCATCATGCGGTTGATGTTACGAAGGGCATTAAAGGCCCGGGTTTTCTCCATGAGGCCTGCCTCATGTTCAATTTGTTCGGTGAAATCCCGGATAATGATAATGGCCCCCAGAAACTGCTCCTTTTCCCACAGGGGAAACAGTTTTGTTTCCTGGATCATCTGCACCCGGCGCGTTCCCTTGACAAGGTTCAGGTCCAAAAAATGATGATGCACCAGGGGGGAAAGGATGGCGCTGCGGCTTTTTTCCAGGCAGTCTATAAGGTAATTATCTTTTTTCCGATGACAGATTTCAGGGAACAACTCCAAAAACGCCCTTCCCAACACCTCTTTTTCTTTCCATCCCGTATGTTTTTCCAACCATTTATTGAAAAAGGTGATCCTACAGGAAGTATCCACACACACCACCCCAAGGGAAAGGTGCTGGGTAAATATATTGTTCACAATATCTTTCATAACACCGCGATCTCCTTGGTTTTCATCATCCCATCATTCGTGTCTGGAGGGTTTCCACAACAGTGGTAAAATCCTTGAAACTGAGCATGACAAACAGATATCCTTCCAGATTTTCTTCCTTAATATACATCCTGTTTTTCACCACAATGGCTTTATCAAAGGGTTTAAGTTCTGTGAGCAGATTTTCAAAATAGGTTTCTGATATTTCCTGGGTCACCTCGGGCAGTTCAAAGCGAATTTTATCATCAATAAAGTTACTGACGGCAGACATATAAGAAACCATGATGATGTTACCGATCTCATTAAGGGTGGAGATGCCGCTTTCGGTGATGGTGCTCACCTGCAGGGTATCACCGTAAATGGTGTTTAACAAAGAAACCCCGCACTCCCGGGAATAACATAAAATGGTTTTGCCTTTAATTCCCCCTTTAAAATCCTGGGAAATGTACACCCCCAGGGAGGTCATTTCTTTGCGAATATAGGGCCGCACCTCATCAATATCCATGATGTGCATATCCGGTACCTTGATCATGACCCGTGTGTTAACCAGGTTGGAAAGGGCATCGGCAGCCTCTCCCAGCCCCACATTGATCACCTCTTTCATGATATCCAGTAATATTTCAGACTGTGTCATGGGGCCTCCGTTTATGTGGGCTCTGTCAGGTGTTGATTCAGGGTTTCCACCAGCTGCTCCGGATTCAGGGGTTTGGGCAAAAAGGCCCGGCACCCGATGTCCACGGCATCTGCCTGTCTGTATTTTTGTTTGTCCGTGGAGCAGATCACCACCACCAGATCCGGGTCCAGGGCCAACATTTTCCGGGCCACATCCATGCCGTCCATATCTTCCATTAAAAGATCCAGCACCACGGCATGGGGGGAATCTGATTTAAGAATTTCCAGGGCCTCCCCCCCTCCTCCGGCCTCAATGACTGAAAAATCGTGGGCTGTAAGGATATTTTTATGGATGGCCCGGGTAAAGGCAGAATCATCCACTATCAATATTTTTTTCATTTATCTCTCCTTTTTAATTTAAAGTCCTGACGGATCAAGGGTCAGGGCAATGCTGCCGTCCCCCAGTAATGCCGCACTGGAAAACTGGGCAATATCTGCCAAATGATGGGCCAAAGGTTTTATTAAAACACCTTCCTTGCCCATGATCCGATCCACGGCAATGCCTTTGGCCCGGTGCCCGAAAACCGTAATCACCAGGGTAAATACCCCGGGAATCTTTGTTCCACCCTGCCAGGTATCCGCCCGGGCATCCAGAGCATCGGCAAGGGGGGTCACCGGAATAACATCCCCCCGCCAGGGAATCACCGGGCAATTGTTCACACTGCGCACAAGATCTTTTTTTACCTGAACCGTTTCCATCACCGCAGCAACGGGAAAGGCATACACCTCCCCTGCTGCTTCACACAACAGCATCTCTGTAACGGACAAAGACACCGGCACAGTGAGTTTCACTGTACTGCCTTTGCCGGGACGGCTTAAAAAAGCAGTGTTGCCGCCGATCTGTTTAATGTCATGGGCCACGGCATCCAGGCCCACCCCGCGCCCGGATACCGGTGTGACGGTTTTAACGGTGGTGAATCCCGGCTGAAATATCAAATTTAAAACAGCATCCCGGGAAAGGGATTCCATCTCCTTTTCTGTAATTAATTCTTTTTCCAGGGCCACCCGGAGAATCTCATTTTCATCCAGGCCCGGGCCGTCATCTGTCACAGTCACAGTGACATGACTGCCCTCCTGAACCGCAGATACATCAATGGTGCCCACGGGATCTTTATGGGATGCCATACGTTTTTCCCGGGACTCAATCCCATGATCGGAAGCATTTCGAAGCAGGTGGATTAACGGATCAATGAGCTGTTCAATGACCTTTCGATCCACCTCCACCTCTCCCCCGGAAAGAACAAGGTTGATCTCCTTGTCCCCGGCCTGGGCAAGGTTCCGGGTAATACGCTGTAAACGCTCAAACAGGGTGTCCATTTTTAAAAGCCGCAAATCCATGACACCGGTCTGCAGCTTATGGGATATTTTTTCCATGGCAGCGGCGGCAGCAGACAGCTCTTTTATCCATGGCGTGTTGTGCTGCTCCAAAGGAATTGATTGTACAATGCCGGTGAGCCGGGTTTTCACCATGGCCAGCCGGCTCACCTGGTTCATAAAGCGGTCCACATGGTCCAGGCTGATTTTCATCTCCCGGCTGAGAAGATCGGCAAACACCTCTTCCCGGGCACCGGTCCCGGGCACCGGTGCCTTTGTCAGGGCTGTCTCTTCCACGGCTTTTTCCCCGGATGAACAGGGAGATTGACACCGGGCAAGGGCCTGTTCCAGGGCATCAATCTCATCAAGCAAAGATTCAGCACAAGAGGAATCAAGCACATTGTCGTTGCCCATGTCCACGTCCCGGACCATTTTTTCCAGCAGCATTGACAAATGGGACTGTTTTAAATAATTGGCTGCAGTTAAAAAGGTGGTTACAATCCTTGATATGGCCCCATGAACCTCTTTTGAGGCGCTGTTTCCCACAATTGTACCGATGAGTTCCCGCAACTGGGCAATGTGCTGGGTGCCGGATCGAACAAAGACCTGCATGGTGTCAAGGGGGGCATCAAAACGGCTCTTCTCCGGCGGCCCCCCCTCCCTTGAAAGGGATTTTATCTTGTTTATCTGATGATTAATATCTGTAAGATCATGGGAAACATACACTGTATCCGTAACCCGCATATTCATTGCCCGCAACAGATCCAGCCCTGTGAAAAGAACATTCAGCACCGGTTTTAACACGGGCAGGCTGCCGTTTCTCAAAGAATCCATGAGATCCTCAAGCTCATGGGCCAGGGTATTGATATCTGCAATGCCCAGATAGTCGCTATTACCCTTAATACTGTGCACTGCCCGAAAAGCCGCATGGACGGCATCGGTATCTGTTTTATCCTTTTCCAGGGTCAGCAGCATCTTTTCAAAACGGTTCAACAAAGACACCGCCTCACTCTGGAAGCGCTCTTTCATTTCCCGGGTAATTTCAATTTCATAGGCCATGGGATATTCCTGTCAGCTCTGTTGTCAACGGTGAAAACCGTCAAAGGGTTTGTGCATTTTTATCAACTGTCACCCACCAGAAGTTGAATCTGTGAAACCAGTTCCCGGGGATGCACCGGTTTAACCATGTACAGGTTGGCTCCGGCTTCAAATCCCTTTTGCTTATATTTGGCCTCGGACTGGGTGGTCACCACAATGATGGGGGTGGCCCGGAACGCATCATTTTCCCTTATTTTTCGAATCAGGGTATATCCGTCCATATCCGGCATGACAATATCCACCACCATGAGATCCACCGGGGTGTGATTCAATATTTCCAGGGCCTCCAGCCCCCCCTGGGCCCGGATCACCCGGTATCCTGCGGAAAGTACCGTAAAAGAGATAATTTCCAGGGTTAATTGTGAATCATCCACAATGAGTACCGACTTTGACATCTGCCTTTTCCCCTTTTACTTTTGATAAACAAACATAGACCCCAGACGGGTCATATTAAACAATTTGGTGAACCGGGCCACAGATTCCACCTGGCCCAGAAACAAAAATGCACCGGGATTCATACGTCCATGGATGTTTTCAAGCACCTTCCGCCCGGAGGTTTGATTAAAATAGATGAGCACATTTCTTAAAAAAACCAGATCATAATTTCCCAGAAGGGCCACGGAATCAGGATCATAAAGATTGACACAATGAAAGTTAACCATGTCCCGGATAGTGGCGCTCACCGTACAAAAATCCCTGTCTTCCTTAAAATAACGATCCCTGTACACCCCGGGGGTATCCCGGAGAGATCTTGTGAAATACCGGGCAGCCCGGGCTTTGGCAAGCACCCGACGGCTGATATCTGCCCCGTCAACGGTTAAGGACCAGGTGGAAAAATCATCCAGCATTTCCCGCATGATAATGGCAAGGGTATAGGCTTCATCTCCGGAGGAACAGCCGGCGGAAAGAATGGAAAGCCTTTTATTGCCTTTTTTTTGTTTCTCAATGACAGGCAGCACCTTTTCCACCAGAAATTCCAGCTGGGGGTATTCCCGGAAAAAATAGGTTTCATGATTGACAATGAGTAAAATTAACTGCTCCATCTCCCTTTTGGTGACATCAAAGGTCAAATAACGAAGGTAATCCTTCACCGTTAAAATATCCAATTCTTTCATGCGGCTTGACAGACGTCTGGCCAGGAAATCAACCTTGTTTTTATTGATATAAATACCTGTTTCTGAATAGATCAGTGTCGCAAATTTTTCAAATTCATGGGTGGATAGGTGCATGGGGTTATTGACTCCCGATCTTTGTTAATGCCTCCCGGGCCGCTTCCCTTACGCCCGCCGCAGGAGACTGCAAAAAAACTTTAATCTGTTCATGTAAATCAAGCTTTTTCTGTTCTCCCAGAAAATCCAGCACAGCCGCCTTGACAAGGTCGGGATATCGGGACAGCCCTTTTAAGAGATCCGGTATCACATCCACAATGGAAAGGGCCTTGATCCCCATCATTGCCTCATATCGATTCCAGTGGTCAGGATCATTTTCCACCACCGTAAGAAGAAGGGAGGACACCGTTTCCGGTGCAAATTCCTGCAAGGCCCGGACAGCGGCCCGGCGCACCAGATCATGGGGATCATTCATGCAGGATGTCACCGCTGCCAAAACCCGGACATTGCCCTGAACCCCCAGACGGGCAACGGCTTTTTTCCGAATATCAGGGGTGTTGTGGCGGCACAGTTTCACCAGATGATTTTCAAACACAGGGCCAAGGGCCCGGGGCATCATGGTCAGGGCAAAGAGCACATCTTTGTCATCCGGAGATATGAGTCTCCGGGTGATTTCGCCTTGATGCTGCTCCATATCCATCCGGGACAAAAGATCTGCAGCCCGGTTTCGCACCGTATCTGATTGGGCTGTTGACAAATTTAAAAAAAAGGGAATGCTATCTTTGTGGGGGCGGGCACCAAGGGCATCAAGAATGCCCAGACAAATATCATCACTGTCTCCGGGCAGCTGTTCATGGAGAAAATCCCGCAGTGCGGGCATCTGGGAGTGGGTCCGCCCCCCCATGGCCATGAGAATTTCAGGCTTAAGATCCGGGTGGGCATGGTGATAATATGACATTAAAAATTTCGCTGCCGCCGGGGTGTTTAATTTTTCCATGACAGAAATAACGGCCATTTTCACGGCATCGGTGCTCGCGGAATCTTGCATGATGCCGTTAAAGAGGGTAAGGTCCTTTGGGTTCAGGCGGACAACGGCGCGGCACAAATCATCAAACAAGGCGGCATTGGCCGGTTTATAAAGGGCAATCAACGGATCAAGGGCCATGGGAACCCCCAGCTGCCCCAGAAGCGCCACCGCACTTGCCACTGTGGTACGATTGGCGGTGCCAAGGCAGGCAATCAATGCATCAGGATTTATTTTTTCCCTTAGCACATCAAGTACCTGACGGGTTTTTTCGGGATTTTTCTCCAAAATCCGCACAAGCCCCCGGACGGCATGGGGAATCAAAATCTCTTCTCTGCTCTCCACAACCGAAACCAAAAAATCCACCCCGTCCACATGGGCAATGGCTCCCACTGCCTGCACCGCACAAAAACGCACCAGAGATTCTTTACCGTGGCCAAGGGCAATGATGTGTGGAAGAACAGTCCCATTGCCGATTCTTCCCAGACTTTTCAGGGCCGCACACTGGAGCCAGGGTTCTTTATCCAGGCATTGAATCAAATGGGGTACAGCGTCTTTTATGCCGGATGATCCCAGGGCCTCGGCAGCAGCCACCCCCACGTTTACATCTTCATCAAAAAGAAACCGAATGAGATACTCCTGGGCCTCCGGGGTGCCCACCATGCGGATAATATCAAGCAGCATTTTACGAAGATCACTGTCTGCACCCGCCATGGCCCTGCCCAGATGCACAAGAATGCCGGGACCTGATGCCACAAGAATATCCATGGCCTGTATCTGTTTTGGGGGGTCAGGGGAGGAAAGCCTTGGAATAAGGGCGGCAACCATGTCCGCCCCCTTCCGGGCCTTTAGCTCGATTACCGCCTTTTGCACCAGATCCGGATCCGGTGCAGACAGATGTTCCACAAGGGTGGAAAGATCGTTTTGATGTTCTGGTTCCTGTTTATTATCAGGCTGTGTGGGCATCATGACTTAAAGCTCCTTCAATGACGTTTGCCACCTCCCGGGCGGGCACAACGGTTGTGGCAACCCCCCGGTCAATGACGGCCCGGGGCATGCCGTAAATCACGGCACTCTCTTTTGATTCTGCAACGGTAAGCCCTCCCATGGCATGGAGTCGGGCCATGGCATGGACCCCGTCATCCCCCATGCCGGTGAGGATCACCCCCACGGTGCGGTGTTTAAAAATATCAATGGCAGTATTCAGTGTTTTTTCCACAGAAGGGACAAACATATCTTCTTTTTCAGGCAATACAATCTCAAGCATTACCCCTCCCCGGTGGGAGCGAAGCAATAAATTGCGCTCTCCGGGGCACACATACACCACACCGTTTTGCAGTTCATCGCCGTGGCGGGCTTCTTTTACGGGTAATTTGCTGTAGCTGTTCATGCGCTTTGCAAATCCACCGGTGAAGCGGGCCGGCATGTGTTGAATCACCAGCACCGGGGCGGCAAGATCCCGGGAAAGATGGGGGATGACGGCCATGAGGGTTCTGGGCCCACCGGTGGAAACACCAATGACAACAATGCGTTCCAAGGGTCGGACAGATTTTTGTAAAATAGGTGTTGCACATACCCCGGGTATTGTCCGCACCGGTGTGGTGCGGCTCAGGGCCAGCACATTGGCAGATGCGGCCCGACAAACGGTACGGGTAATTTTATCCTTTGCCTCCATGATGTTCCGGGAAATTTCCCCTGAAGGCTTTTCCAGAAAATCCACCGCCCCCAGTTCCAGGGCCTCAAAGGCTTCCAGGGAATCCTTCCGGGTATACCCGCTGATCATGACACAGGGCCGGGGAGCGGTGATCATGATATGCTGGAGACAGGCAATACCGTCCATGCCCGGCAGATTCACATCAATGGTGACCACATCGGGATCAAGCCGGGAAATCATGGAAAGCCCGTCCTCGGCATCCATGGCGGCTCCCACCACCACAAGATCGTCATGGGCATTGATGATCCGGGTCAATTCCCGCCGCATAAGGGCGGAATCGTCTATGATAAGTACTTTAACGACTTGCTGCATAAAACAAACATCCTTTTGAGCATGTTTAAAATACCGGCATTCATAATGGGATCATTGCCCCAATAAAATATCCGGTTGCCCGGCACAGGAAACCCGGACATTTCCGGTGGAAAGATCAAACCACATGCTTCTTCCCAGCCCCCCCAGTATATCCTCCCCCACCAGGGTAATATGATGGGCATCCAGGGCAGATTTAACCGCCTTGACATTTGCGCCACCCACATCGGGGTATGCTGAAAGAAGACCCTCAAACATGTCACCGCCCCCGGCAATGCAGGCCGTAAAGTCACGGCCTGTCGCGGTTTGCCCCATGATTCGGGCACAAAGAATACGAACCAGGGCCGCCACGGCATGATCGGCATATTGATGAAGATTTTCATCGGGCAGGTCATCTTCTTTTTCACCCCGGGAGATGTGGGCCATCCCCCCCATTTTATGGCCACGGGCATACACGGCAACGGCCACACAGGACCCTATGCCCCTGGTATGCAGCACATGGGGGGCCGCTGCCACCCGCAGCCCATTGGTTCTCAATGTAATGCATCTTCGGGTTTTAATATCAAAGCTCCTGATTAATCAATGCCTTTAAATCCAGCAGCATGGCAGAGGTATTGCTTTCCTCCGACAGCACCAGACCCGATAAAAACCGGGTATCTACATTTTTAATGATCTCCGGCGGGGCCGCAATTTTTTCGGAAGCAACCTTTACAATGCCGGAAACGCTGTCCACTTCAATGGCAAAGGGTTGTTGATTCCAATGGATCACCACGGCCCGCCGGGAAGATGTCTTTTCCATGGAAGAATCGGAGGCCGGCACAAGATCCAGCCGGCAATGAAGATTCATCAAAGGCAGCGGCTCCCCCCGCACGGTGATAAGTCCTAAAATATGGGCCGGGGTTCCGGGGACATGTTTAACCGCTCCAACACGGATTACTTCAAAAACTTCAGCTATGGGAAGCGCAAAGGTCATATCTGCCGTTGCCACCATTAAAAGGGGCACCAAGGCCTCTTTGGGGGATTCAACAGATTCTTTGTCAGAGGATTTCATATTTATATCATCCCTCCGGGAAAAACTATCCATTTCCCGGGTAGTCATCAGTTTAAAGGCATCCAGCAGGGTAAACATGCGGTTTTCCCCTTCGGGCATGGCAATGCCTTTGATGTGTTCCACCCCGGCTGCGGCAATACCGGGGGGCACAGGTTTAATCTCCCCGGGGGAGAGGCGAAGGAATTCACTGACACCGTCCACCTGAACACCGTATTGACATTTTTCTGTATCCACCACCACCACCCGCCCATCCCCTGAATCCAATGACGGGTCAATGCCGAGTTTTACGGAAAGATCCACCACCGGCAGCATGCCGTCAAGGGTGGGTAAAAGCCCTGCCATGCCGGGGGGGGTGTCTGGACTTTTTTCCACCAGACCGGCCGGCACAACGGATTTCAGTAAAAAAGACTCCATGCAGAACAATTCCCGGCCTGCGGAAAAAATTAAATATTTTGTCTCATCCCGGTCAGGCGGTGCTGCAAGTTTTTGTGTCAGGCCCCCGGCAAAATGATCATATTGATCCCGGGCCTTTTGTTTGATGTGAAGGCCTGACAACACCAATCCGTCAATGTTGAGAACATAGACAAGCTGATCATCCATCTTGGCCATGGCTGCAATAAAGGGAAATTGATCATCCGTCATCACCGGATTGACAGGCTCCATGACAGCGGCGGAAATATCCATGATATCTGCCACATGCTCCACGGATAATCCATAAAGGACATTGCCCACTTCCACCATAACAAGGGACATGGAGCCGGATGTCAAGGAATGTGATGATTCCGGGTCTTGCTTTTCAAGATCCAGTCGTTTCACGGGGTTCAACACCGGTACAATTCTACCGTCAATGGCAGCAACACCCTCAATAAAGGCAGGTGCCCCGGGTACCCGTCTCACTTCCGGTTTTTTTACCACGGCCTTGACCCGGGATGCCTGAACCGCATAGGCCTCCCCCCGGATCATCACCCGGGTATATTTACCTTCAGGAATGTGAGGCATTTCCGGATTTTTTTTCATGATCTTTTCCTCGCTTAAATCCTTGCTTAAATTTCATCGGCCTGGGAGGCAATTTCTTCGGCAGTTGCCGCAAGGTTTCTTGTGGCCCGGGTCTGCTGATCCGACACTGCCGCGGCCTGCTGGCAGGCCGCTGAAATTTCTTCGGAAGCTGCGGAAATGAGGTCTATTCCCTGTTGCATCCCCTCTATACCGGTAAAGGACTCCCGGGACATGCTTTCAATTTCATTGGTGCCTGAAAGCACCGTTGCCATATCGCCTTCAATGGTGGCCAATCTGCGGGTGATATCTGCGGTATTATCCAATTCCCGGCGCACCTTGGCCCCTGCCTCTTCTATGCTGCCGGACACGGTCAAAACCGTCTCTTTAATGGAACGGATTCGATTCCCGATTTCCGGAATCTGATCCGCTGTGACATCCACGATATTTCTAATATCATCGGACACTTCGGCAAATCCCGAACCGTGGGTCCCGGCCCGCACCGATTCCACCCGGCCGATGACAGCCAGGATGGTGATCTGGTCATTGATGCTGTAAAGACGGTCAATGATATTTTCAAGGGCAAAGATCTCCTCCTCCAGCACCCTCATTTTACCGGCAGACAGCAGATTTTTCTCCACCTGATCGCCAATGCCCCGGATGATGGCAGCGGTATCGGCATCAATTTTTTTCAATAATTTTTGAAGGTCTCCGGCCTTTTCCTGATTGGTCCGGGCCAGGGTGAGAATTCCCTGCCCGGCCTGTTCCACCGATTCAATGAGACGGGCATTTTCTCCGGCGGCATTGGCTTGCTGTATGGATGCCTGGGCAATCTGATCAATGGAGGTGCCGATCATCTGGGCCGATGCCGTGACCTGCTGTATGGTGGCGCTGAGCTCTTCTGCACTGGTGGCCAGCTCTTCGCCCACCTGGATGGAAAAGGCCTCTCCCATGAGTTGATCTGCCTGGTCTTCAATATCTTCGGCATTTTTGGTGATGGTTTCCATGACCTTGAGTTGCTGGACCAGCACAGTGTTGGATTGCTGGGTGGCAGCCATGGCCTGGTCCGCCCCTGTGGCAATTTCACGGCTGTTGTCCATGACCTTCTGGACCTGAACCGACTGGGTCTCACTGTAATTTTTCATGACAAACCCGTCTTGTTTCAGGGCTTCAACATCCTTTGAAACATCTTTTAACGTATTAATGATTTCATTGGCCCTGTCTGCATCCATGCGGGATTGGGCAAGGGTTTCATCCAGATCAGTTTTTACTTCCGTTGCAGCATCCCCCAGGCGTGCTGTGGCTGAAACGATTTCCCGGACATTTTTTTCAGAACGTTCAGCCATTTTGCGAATTTCATCAGCCACCACGGAAAATCCTTCTCCGTGCTCTCCGGCCCGGGAGGCCTCAATACCGGCATTCAAAGAAAAAAGATTGATCTGTTCCGCGGAACTGATGATATCAGAAGCTGCGTTTTCCACCTCCGCTGACTTTGTGGTAAGGGTTTGGATGACGGCATCCATGTCCTTATTGCTCTCAAGGGAGGCATTAACCCCGTCCACCAGCCCGGAAATCTGATTCAAGGAAGTGGTGATCATATCCTGGATCAGGGTCATTTTTTCAGAAGACACCAAGGCGTTTTGGCCCACTTTTTTTGCCACATCACCCACCTGGGCTGCGGCGGCAACACTTTTATCTGTGCTATCTGCGGCATCCATGGCCCTGGTGCTGATATCATTCATGGTCTGTTGCAGTTCCTGCACCGATGATGCAAGCTCCTGGGACATGGAGGTCATCTCTGAAATGGCCTGGGAGAGATTTTCCACCACGACCTGTTTTTTTTCAGCAACCCTGGCAGCTCGTCTTTTCTCTGCCCTTGCCCGGGCTTCCTTGCGCTGGTCTGCAATTATTCCCTTCAGACCGGGCGTCTCCTTACCCGGCTGGGGGGGGAGTTTCTTTTCCATTGCTCTCTCCTTTTTTGATACTTTTACGTCAACACGCGTCAATCATAAGTTTTCCGGTCTGACGCCACATAATGTGTTTTTTGAAATTGGAAATATCCCATGTGGTATGGGAAATGAGAACTTCGGACTCATGAAGTTAATGGTTTGATATTTTTTATTTCTACTTTACATTTTCACGGGAGGAATACCCATTTTCAATGATTGTCTTTAAAAAAATGTAAAGTATTTCCGGTAGCAGCGATCCCAATATTTAAACAACCAATCCGGACACGCATACACGAGATTACAAATAAATAATTATTTCAAAAACTTGCTACAAATCGATATCTACAAAATTAATTAATACATTATACATATATTCAATATTACAGGCAAATTGATTTTCATATATTAACGAAGGCTTGTTTCTTTAAAAAGAAACAAGTTGCTTGACATTTCTTTTCCCCGCCTGTATTTAAATTAGTAAAGACAATAAGTAAACTTTAAAAATCAAAAGGAACACCTTAAAAAAATGAACAACATGACCTATACAACAAAACAATTCCAATGGTGGCACTGGTGGTGTTCTCTTTTGTATTCCGGCATGCCACAATGGTAAATTTATTCCTGGACATTAAACAAAGACCGTGGCTGCCTGTACTGCCCGGTCTTTTTTTTTATAACTGCCATGGGCAGGCAGTATTCTGGCCTCGGCCTGCCCACAACAAAGATTGAAATACCCCCTTGATCCACGGAGTGTTTCATATAAAAAAATTAAAAACATGAACTGGAAAATAAAATGATACTCAATCGCTACCCCACCAGAGAAACCTATGATTCGCTGTGCCGCACTGGTAATGTCATACCGCTTTGCGCAGAACTGCTGGCAGATACGGAAACCCCGGTGTCCATTCTCCAAAAATTTTACAAAAAAGACCAACCGCTATTTTTGCTGGAAAGTGTGGAGGGCGGCGAACACTGGGCAAGATACAGCTTCATGGGAATCTCGGCAAAAAGCCAAATCGTTGTCCTGGAAAATGACATTGAAATCACATCTGAAGATCACCGGGAAAAAATTCCCCACCACGGCGATCCCCTGGCTGTATTAAAAAAGCTCACCGAAAAATATCAACCGGCAGACATCAAAGGGCTTCCCCGGTTCTGGAGTGGACTCACCGGGTACATGACCTATGAAATGGTCTCTTTTTTTGAAAATATCCAAACCCATCTGCCCCAGGGATCTGCCTATGCCCATTTCATCATCCCGGATGCCATGATCATTTTTGACAATATGAAGCACACATTGACATGCCTGAGCATCTGTTATACCGATGATAAGAATAAAGACACCTGCTATGATGAGGGCATTACAGGCCTGGAAAAGATGATCGCCACCATCCAGGGTCCCACCCCGGCGGCAGTGCCATCCGCTTCATCTTCGTCTTCACCCGTGCATGGGGCCATGCCGTCGCCTCCAGACCCATCTGCTTTTTCCCTGAAGTCAGCCACCGACCATGACACCTATGTAAAAGGGGTTGAAACCATCAAGGAACACATTGTTGAGGGGGATATCATCCAGGCGGTGTATTCCCAGCCCTTTACCTCAACGGCCCCTGTGGACCCTGTGATGCTGTACAGGGCCCAGCGCTATATCAACCCGTCTCCCTACATGTTTTTCATGAATATGGGGGACACCGCCATTGCAGGCTCTTCTCCGGAAACCATGGTACGCCTGGAAAACCGCACCGCCACCCTGCGTCCCATTGCAGGCACCCGCCCCAGGGGCAAAACAGAGCAGGAGGACCGACGTCTTGCCGATGAACTGTTAAACGATGACAAAGAACGGGCTGAACATCTCATGCTGGTGGATCTTGGCCGCAATGATCTGGGCCGGGTGGGGGAAACCGGCACGGTGCAGGTGACGGACATGATGTTTGTGGAGCGTTACTCCCATGTCATGCACCTGGTATCCAACATCACCTGTGAACTGGAAGGTAAAAAAGATGCCTGGGATCTCCTCCGGGCCACCTTTCCTGCAGGCACCCTGTCCGGTGCCCCGAAAATAAGGGCCATGGAGATCATCTCAGCGCTGGAACAGCGTCCCCGGGGCATTTATGGCGGCGCTGCGGGATACATCTCCTTTTCCGGCAACATGGACCTTGCCATCACCATTCGCACGGCAACCGTCCGGGAAGGAAAAATGACGGTGCAGGCCGGGGCCGGTATTGTGGCAGATTCTGATCCTGAAAAAGAGTATCAGGAATGTATCAATAAAGCCAAAAGCGTGGAGCGTGCCCTGGTGCTGGCCCTGGGCCGTGACAATGGAGGTGAATCATGCTGATTGCCGTGATTGACAACTACGACTCATTTACCTTTAATCTGGTGCATTATATTCGACAATGCGGTGCCACAGTGCATGTGTTCAGAAACGACAAAGCCACCCTGGAAGATATCACAGCATTGAATCCCGATGCCGTTGTCATCTCCCCGGGACCCGGACGGCCCCAGGATGCGGGTATCTCCATGGCAGTTATCAAGGCCTTCACCGGGAAACTGCCCATATTGGGGGTGTGCCTTGGACACCAGGCCATTGCCGCCTGTTTTGGGGGGCGCATTGTCCATGCCAAACGCATCATGCACGGCAAAACCTCCATGGTCACCGGTGATGATAAAGGTATTTTCAAGGGGTTGAAAAAACCCTTTGCTGCCATGCGGTACCACTCTCTGGCCGTGGAAGAGGCTTCTTTGCCCCAATGTCTCAGGGTTACGGCCCGCACCAATGATGGGGAGATCATGGGACTTTGCCATGTTGAACACCCCACCTGCGGGGTGCAGTTTCATCCGGAATCCATCATGACTGTTGTGGGCAAACGTTTAATCAGAAATTTTGTAAAAGGAGTAGAAAAATGACTTTCACCGACCATCTCAATACCATTATCCGGGGCGAAGATTTAAGCCATGAACAAATGACCGCCATGATGGGGGATATTTTTTCCGGAGACATTACCGGTGCCCAGATCGGTGCATTCATGGCTGCCCTTGCCACCAAGGGGGAAACCTTTGAAGAGCTGGCAGGAGCAGCCCGGGCCATGCGCCGCAAGGCCACCCGCATCCAGACCATGACCCAACGGGTGGTGGACACCTGCGGCACCGGAGGGGATGCCTCGGGGACCTTTAATGTTTCCACCACCACCGCCTTTGTGGTGGCAGGGTGCGGGGTGTGCGTGGCCAAACACGGCAACCGCAGTATCTCCAGCAAATGCGGCAGTGCCGATGTGCTCGAAGCCCTGGGTGTAAACCTTGGCACCGACCCTGAAGTGGTGGAAGAGGCAGTGAACGACATTGGCATCGGGTTTCTCTTTGCCCCGAAGTTTCACAGCGCCATGCGCCATGCAGCCCAGGCAAGACAGGAAGTAGGCATTAAAAGCATCTTTAACATGCTGGGTCCTCTGACCAATCCGGCCGCCACCCGGCATCAGCTTCTGGGGGTATTTTCCCCCCAGCTCACAGAGATGTTTGCCCAGGCCCTGAAATTATTGGGTGCCAAAAGAGCGCTGGTGGTGCACGGCCATGACGGCATGGATGAAATCACCGTGTGTGCCCCCACCCGGGTATCGGAACTCAATGACGGCATGGTGCGCACCTATGACATTGATCCCCTGGATTTTTTTGATGACTATGCCGATGCAGCAAAAATCAAGGGCGGAGATGTGGAGACCAATGCCGCCATCACCCTTTCCGTCCTTAAGGGAGAAAAGGGACCCAAACGCAATATTGTGCTCATCAACTCGGCAGCGGCCCTGCTGGCAGCCAATGAGGTGGATAATTTAAAACAGGGAATTGAAAAGGCCCGGCAGGCCCTGGATTCAGGCAAGGCCCTGGAAAAACTGGAAGCCCTGGCGCAATTTACACAGGAGAACGCATAGCATGGCACCCAAGGGATTTTTAAAAACCGTCATTGCAGAAAAAAAGAAAGACATTGCCCGGGCCATGGGCCACTGTTCCTTGAATCGCCAGAGACGTGACGCCGAGGCAAGAAAGCCCGGGGCAAGCTTTTTGTCGGCCATGGAAAAAAGCGGTCCCGGCCGGGCCGGTATCATTGCTGAAATAAAAAAAGCCTCCCCTTCCAAAGGAGACATCCGGTTGGACCTGGACCCGGCCCGCTATGCCAAAAAATATACCCGGGCCGGGGCCTGTGCCATTTCCATCCTCACAGAAGAGCATTTTTTCAAGGGCAGTCTCCACGATCTTACGGCGGTGCGCAGGGTCACGGATCTTCCCATATTGCGAAAAGATTTCACCATTTCCGAGTATCAGATATATGAGGCGGGGGCTGCCGGGGCCGATGCCGTTTTGCTCATAGTTTCCATTCTTTCCAGACAGCAGCTACAGGAATATGTGGCACTCACCCGGGAGATTGGCATGGAACCCCTTGTGGAGATTCATTCGGAGTGGGAGCTTGAAAATGCCCTTTATGCCAATGCAAAAATCATCGGGATTAACAATCGAAATCTGGAAACCCTTAAAACAGACACCACCGTGGCGGCCCGGGTGGTGCCCTTTTTAACCAAGGATCAAATTCCGGTGTCGGCAAGCGGTGTATCCGGCCCGGATGATATTCAAAAGGGAATGGATGCAGGACTTTTTAATTTTCTGGTGGGGGAAAGCATTGTCCGGGCCAATGACACGGAAAAATTTATACACGATTTGATTTCAACGGGGAACACCGGCACGTCCCAACGCCTTGAGACACCCCGAATCAAGGTGTGTGGACTTACCCGGCCCCATGAGGCTGTGGCATGTGCAGACCTTGGGGCCCATGCCGTTGGTCTTGTATTTTATCCCAAGAGCCCCCGCCATGTCACCACGGCCCAGGCAGCAGAAATTTGCCGGGCACTGCCCGGGGATATTATCACCACCGGTGTATTTGTGGATGCCACCTTTGAGTTCATCATGGCAAAGGTAAAGGCCTGTAACCTCAAGGCCGTGCAACTCCACGGCAATGAGTCACCGGAAACGGTGCTTCAACTTAAAAGTCAGGGCTTAACGGTGTTCAAGGCGCTGTTTGCAGGAAAAGAGCCCCACATTGATAAGGCAAATCAATATAAAGCGGCATCGGCCATTCTGGTGGAATACGGCAAGGGTCCCCTTCCCGGGGGAAATGCTGAAACCTGGGACTGGGGCACTGCCAAACAGTCAGGCAATGGCCACAAACTGATCATTGCCGGGGGTATCACCCCGGAAAATGTCACCGGTGTCATTAGTGCCACATCCCCCTGGGCCGTGGATGTGAGCTCCGGGGTGGAAAGCGCACCGGGGTGCAAGGACCTTGATCGGGTGAAGGGATTGATACAGGCGGTGAAAACCAGCCCTTCCGGCAGATAGGCGCGGTCCGGTTAATTTTATTTTACAATCAGTTTATCTCCGGGATAGATGGTGGGCTGTTTGGAAAAATGGTTCAGTTTATGGATATTGGCCACGGTGGTTCCATATTTTTTACTGATGCTGTAAAGGGTTTCCCCTTTTTTAACCACGTGATACACCCGCGAAGGCGTTGCTTTTTTGATAACTTTGGGGGCTGTTTTTTTAAAAGTCATTTTTTTCATGCCGGTTTTAACCGTGGGTGTTTGAGCAGTGGGGGTAACAGATGACACCGGGGCCTTGTCCGTTGCTTTTTGAACCATATTATCATACGAGGTCTGTGTCTTTGACACCTGTGCGCCGGAGATGCTTTTCCCCTTTTTAAGTTCCAGATTTTTCATGCGGTCCAGCAACCCGGCCACTTGAAGGTCCAGTTTATCGATATTCTCCGTGGAGATGTTGAACTTGGTGGACATGGAGTTTTCCACCCGATCCAGTCGTCCCGTAAAAACAGCCAGATCTGTTCCCGAAGCTGCCGGGGGGCTCTGGATCGTGGAAAATTTTTGTGAAATTTCAGCCAGGGAAATTTCAAGCTTGTCCAGTCGTTTTTCCAGAAGTGAAATCTTTGTCATCCCATCCTCCACAGGGGGCGCTTCACTGTTTTCCAAAGGGCTGCCCGGGTCATCTGATGCAAACAAAAAAAACAGCCCAACCACCAGAAAAACAATGACCACCCCCGCCACCACCACAATTTTCATACTGGTGTTCCCATTATTCTTTCGCCGGGAGTACCGTGCATTGGGAGGGCGGGGGGTATCATCCATACCGTGTTGGTCTATGCGAAACCGTTCATCAATGGAGGAATTTTCTTCGTTCACTTCAAATCTCCCGTATATTAGATTTTTGTTATGGACAGCATAATGCCATTTGGCTCCGCGTCTACGACCCTATATTCGTTGTGTCTCCCAGGACATGTGGGGTATAAGAAAAATAGAGACATCCTTGAACATTAAGTGCATCTATACTTTTATTGCCAGCTCAGGCCAGACTTGTCAACTATGTAAAAACAAAATTTGATTTCTTGCAAAGACTACACTATTAAATTTCAAGCAGGTTTCATCAAGAAGTTTAAACGATTTCTCCATTCTCATAATTCAATGGCCCCATGCCGTTATCTCTTTTAAAGGGGGACATTTAAAAATCAATCAACACTGGTAAAAAATGAACTTGATTACTTTTTCATAAAAAAACGGGCGTCTTCCATTAAATCGGTGAATGCATCAAACGCCTGCCAGAAAAAAGACAAAATCGATTCTGATTCATTAAGAATTTCATGCCGGGCCCCGGGAACGGAAAGAAAGATCCCATTGGACAGATTCCGGCATAATTTTTCCTGGGCCCGGCAGGAAACCACCCGATCCTGGGCAGCAGATAAAAGCAGCACAGGGGCGCTTATCTGTTGGGCCACGCCTTTGACTTTCAAAGTGTCAATGGAATCAAAAGCCGCCTTGAGCCACCCCCAGGTGACCCCTCCCAGGACAAGGTCTCGATTTTTTTCAATGCAAAGATGTTCCTGCCAAAACCCCCGGGGATCATGGGTAAGGGGATTCCCGGAAAACTTAACAGCATCTCTATTATAGTCTGTGTTTCCCGGGACATAACACGTTTCCATGCCCCAGCGCACCATCTGTCTTGCCAGAATCCCGGCCAGGGGGCGCGGAATGGGGGCCGTGACGATATCCACCATGGGGGATACCAGTACGGCCTTTTTTATCTGTGTTCCCCGGCATGCCAGAAATCTCAGAGCAATGTGTCCCCCCATGGAATGGGCCAGGACAGTTACAGGAAGCCCCAGGGGAGCCACCACTGTGGTGTAAAAAAAAAACAGATCATCCAGGTAGCATTGAAAGGACTTGATATGGCCTTTATCTCTATTTTCAAGCTCCCTGACAGACAGTCCCTGCCCCCGCCAGTCCAGACTGATCACATGAAAATTTCTTTCAACAAGCTTTTCCACCACTGCTTGATATTTTTCCATGAATTCCGATCGTCCATTTAATAATAAAATACATCCTTTGGGATTGCCATGGGCTATCTTTGCCACGCCATAACGCATTAACTGACCATCCCCTGCCCTGAAATAATTAAATTCCATTTCTATGTCACCCCTTTTTTATGCTATATACGATCAAAAACCATTTTAAAAAAACAGGAATTAGCCCCCAATGAAGCAATCTGATTTAAATACATCCTTAAAAGAACAAAAAAAAGATACCCACCGGTTCATACACCGTTATAAGGGCCTGGGAGCCTTTGGAATGAACCGAAAAACCGATGAAGAAACCATCATGTTTTATCTTCAAAAATTTTCCGAAGATTCTTTTATGGCGCATCTGATACCGCTTCTTGACGATGAGGAGCTGGATGAAATTTACACCCTCATCCACCGGTTGTTAAAGCGGCACATCTCCGAATACCAATACCACGCTCTCTTTTTAAAGGATAGGTAAAACCATGTCCAGACTTCTCATCAGCGCCGATGTCCATGGCAGCTATGCCACATGGATGACCTTAAAATCACTTCTTAAGCCGGATGATATACTGGTGGTTGCAGGAGATCTCTTTGATACCCGGTATGGTAGATGGGGCTCTCCGGATTTTCAGCCCGATCATATCCGCGAGAGTCTCAAAGATATGAAAAACAAGCTGTATTATGTATATGGCAACTGTGATGATCCCTCCTATTATCCCGGACACGTCCATAATTTGACATTTGAATACATGGGGCTTCATATCTTTCTCCACCATGGCCATGCCTACCTTAAGGAGCATTTATCCAGGATAGATCTCATTATCCAGGGGCATACCCATTTGCCCTCCCTGGAAAAAAAACAGGATACATTGTTTATCAACCCCGGCTCTCTCACCTCTCCCCGCAATGGACTTTATACCTATGGCATTGTGGACACCGACAAGATTCAACTCATGAATATAAAAACAAACACTGAATTAATATCATTTCCAATCCATCCTTATTCGTAATCTTTGGTAATAAAAAGTTATATTTTTCTATTTTCCGCGACAAATCAGCCAATATCCTTGACTTTCAGCTCAATTATAAATATTTTAAAAATTCTTTTGAATCTCGTCAGTCATAAATTCTATCCTGTTTTTTTATATGAAATACGCCACAAATCAAAGGTGTATTTCAAACTTCGTTGTGGGTAGAGCCGGATCAAAGTACGGTCCGCCCGTGGCGGTTATATGAAATACTCCGCAAGTCAAAGGCGTATTTCAAGCTTCGCTGTGGGAAGAGCCGGATCAAAGTACGGTCCGCCCGTGGCGGTTATACCAACCCAAAACATTTCATGTTTTTCAGAACATCCCGGTGAATCCATGGGATTACCGGATGAAAAAGGAGTCACAAAAATGAAAAAATTCTTATCCACCACCCTGGCCATCATTGTTTCCATGCTGGTACTCACCGGTATCAGCACCCAGGCTGCAGAAAAATCACTGACAATGGCCACCACCACCAGCACAGACAACACCGGCCTTCTGGACTATCTTATGCCGCATTTTACCAAAGAAACCGGTATTGAAATAAAATGGACTGCCACAGGTACGGGAAAAGCCTTGAAACTGGGTTCTAAATGCGATGTGGATGTGCTCCTGGTTCATGCCCCGGGTGCTGAAAAAAAATTCATTGATCAAGGTTTTGGAAAAGACCGAAAAGAGATCATGTACAACGATTTTGTCATCATCGGCCCCAAGGATGACCCGGCAGGTGTTAAGGGCAAAAGCGTGGCCCGGGCCCTGGATACCATCCGTGATGCCAATGCTGCCTTTGCCAGCCGGGGGGATGATTCCGGAACCAACAAAAAAGAGAAAATTCTCTGGAAACAGACCGGTAAAGCCCTTCCTGAAAAAGAAACCTGGTATATTCAGACCGGGCAGGGCATGCTGGCCACCATTAATGTGTGTGAGGAACGAAAGGCCTACACCATGACCGACCGTGGTACCTATATCAAATATCAGTCCCAGAAAGGCGGAGATGCTCCCCTGGTGGTTTTGGTGGAAGGGGATGACATTTTGCTCAATCAGTACAGTGTTTTGACACTGAACCCGGGGAACTGCCCCAATGCAAAATATGATCTTGCCATGGCCTTTTCCGACTGGATGGCCGGAAAAAGTGCCCAGACCTTTATCAAGAATTTCCGGCTGCTGGACAAAAAATTATTTATTCCCAACGCCAAATAACAAAATCAAATCTGAGGATTTCATCGGTCAATGGATTTTATCATTCAAGGTTTTTTTCAAGCGATTCATCTGCTCACCGCCGGAGACAGCTCCACCTGGTCTGCGGTGTCTGCAACCTTGAAGGTCTCTTCCCTTTCCATGCTGTTCAGTGTCATGGCAGGTCTTCCCTGTGGTTTTTTCCTGGGATACTTTGATTTTAAAGGAAAGCGGGGGATCAGAACCCTTCTTGATACCATGCTGGCGTTGCCCACGGTGTTCATTGGTCTGATGATCTATGCTCTGATATCCAGCCGGGGCCCCCTGGGGGATTTTCATCTTTTGTTTACCCTGGGGGGCATTGCCATGGGGCAGTCCATTCTGGCCTTTCCCATTATCACGGCCCTTACGGCTTCCGCCGTTGAAACCATTGATGCCCAGTTAAAATTGACTTTAATTTCACTGGGTGCCGGTAAAAAAGACATCATGCTCACCTGCATGTGGGAGGTGCGTTACGGCATTGTGGCGGCCCTGGTTACGGCCTATGGCAGGGTGATGACCGAGGTGGGTATTTCCATGATGGTGGGGGGGAATATCAAGTGGCACACCAGAACCATCACCACGGCCATTGCACTGGAGACCGGCAAAGGAATGTTTGCCAACGGCATTGCACTGGGCCTTGTGCTGGTGACCATTGCTTTTGGGGTTAACATATCTTTGTTCTTTCTCAGAAAACGATAAATTAAGTGAATATGGGACATTGGTCAAACATTTACATTATCAACCCGGATATTTACATATTCTGGCACACTTCATATGCGGTATCCTTCACATGACCCAAAAAATAGTTTACACTCTGTTGGAAGCTTACCCTCAAAATGGAGACATTGCTCTGAAAAGTGTAAAGCAGAAATGAAACATGCCTCATATCACTGCAAAAATAGTTTACACTTTTTTAAAAAAGTTCCAGAAAAGGGAGTCTTTAGAAGGTGTAAAGTCGTTATAAAAGATGACCACAGTTTTAAAATTACAGGTAAAAATGGCCACCTCTTCCATATATCTCCTTAAAAATATCGTTCAGGCATACAAGGGAAAAACAGCCTTGGACATTCCCAATCTGAGCATTGCTCCCGGTTCCATCACCGGACTCATGGGACCCAACGGCAGTGGTAAAAGCACCCTGCTGAAACTGCTTGCCTTTGTATCATCACCGGTAAAAGGCACGCTTTTTTTTAACGGCAAAGAGGAAGTGCCCTTTTCCCCAAAGGTGCGGTTTGATATTACCCTATTAACCCAGACCCCGTACCTGCTCAAACGATCGGTGCATGACAATATCACCCATGGATTGAAAATCAGGGGAAAGGCCCATGGTCGAAAAGATCCTACAGTGTGCAGACAGGTCAGAAACGTCATGGCCCGGGTGGGGCTTTCCCATGATGAATTTGCCCACCGCATGGATTATGAACTTTCCGGCGGCGAGGCACAACGGGTGGCCATGGCAGCCCGTCTTATTTTAAAACCCCGGGTGCTGCTGCTGGATGAACCCACAGCCAGTGTGGATGTGAACAGTGCCGCACTGATCCGTCGGGCAGCCCTTTATGCCAGAAAAACCTGGGGAACCACCATCATCATTGCCAGCCACGACCATGAGTGGCTCCAGGGAGCCTGTGACCGTCTTCTTCAATTGTACCATGGCAAAATATTCCAGGCAGGTTCAAAAAACATCATTCCCGGCCCCTTTGTCCGGGATGATAAAGGATTTTATCGTCCGTTATCTGCCAACGGCAGTGGACAAACCCTCCGACTGACAACCCCGCCCCATGACAAAGCCTCGGCCCTCTTGAAAACCCAGGATATCAACATAACCGTCCGGGAGCCTTCCCTTTCAACAAAAAAAAAGCTGAAGAAAGCCCCTGACATAGCCACTGCACCATCCATACAGAAATCGAACAAGATTTTAAAAGAAAATAAATTTCACACAATTGAAGGCAAGGTTCTGCGTCTCATGGGGGATAAAAAGCGGGGACATATTACAATGGTCATTAAGGTCAATGAAATGAACTTTACCATCCAGATGGCCCCGGAAACGGTGATTCAATGTAAATTGCTTCCCGGGGCCCGGGTGATGTTAACCTATTGTCTGAGTGATATTGAATGGATCTAAGGGACATTGCATCCCATGAATTCACCGTTTTTTTTGTTCCACCGACTCCAGATCCCTCAGGGCAAGGTAAAAAGCACCCACTGCCAGCTGGGCGCAATGCTCTTCATGGGCGGGAAGGGTTTTTAAAAAAGCAGACACATCTTCGTGGGTGATGCTCCACAACGTTTCCATGGATTTATCCTTTGTCAGTTCAATAACGGCATTGGCACAGGCATTGGTGTTGACACATCCGTCAATATCATAGGAGATGGAGGTGATCTTTTTATCTGTTGCCATGATAAAAAACTCCACAGTATCCCCGCACTCTCCGGTGCGTTTGCCATAACCGTCGGCATGGGTCACCCGCTCCTGGTAATCATGTTTTAATGCCATCTCAAGATATTCCAGGGAATGATCCTGCCAGAAATCAATTTTTTTCTGTTCCATCTCTACTCACTCATTTTAAAATATTTAAAGCCATGGTAGGCTTATGTATCCCCTGGGGGATAAAAACATTACTAACACAAACATAGAATATTATCACCGGGTACATTGCTTTTCAAGGAGAATTACCATCCATGTTGCATTTTATCATGGCGATGAAGAAATTTTTTCGGTTGCTGAGACACCATAATATGCATCGGGCACTCATCTTTGTTCTGATTGTCATTGTGGGAGGAAGTGCTCTTTTATGCTATCTTGAAAAAAATCTTACCTTTTTTGATGCCATGTGGTGGTCCATTGTCACCATGACCACAGTGGGGTATGGAGATATTTCTCCTGCAACCCTGGGCGGCAGAATTGTTGCCACCATTGTCATGCTCAGCGGCATTGGTCTCTTGGGTCTTGTGACTGCCACCATTGCCGGAATTGTTATTGAAAACAGATTATTGGAGAAACGAGGAATGAAGCAGACCCACATCGTGGATCATTTTATTATCTGTGGTTGGAACTTCAGGGGTAAAACCATTATTTCAGAAATGAAGGTTGACCCCAAATGCCGGAAGATACCCATTGTGGTCATTGCCGATGTGGATGAGCTTCCGGAACAGGGGGAGCATCTGATTTTCATTAAAGGTCTGGTGGACCGTGAAAGCCTTGAAAAAGCCAATGCACATGCCGCTTCTGCCGCCATTGTATTATCCGACGATGCCCTGGAGACCTATGCCCGGGATGCCAAAGCCATTCTTTCCACCATGACCATTAAAAATCATCATCCAGACCTTTATACCTGCGTGGAACTCATGGACCCTTCCAACATGGAGCATTGCCGGATGGCCAGGGCCGATGAAATCATTGTTGTGGGAGAACTGTCCACAAACCTTCTGGTCCAGGCGGCCCTGGACCACGGCATCACCCGCCTGGTCAGTGAACTGGTGAGCAATAGATACGGCCACGACCTTTACAAACTTAAATGCCCGCCTTATCTTGTGGGCAAATCTTTTTTCCGGGTGATGTGTGACCTCAAGGAAAAGCACAATATCATCTGCATCGGCATTGAAGATGCGTCGGGTACAACATTGACCGCCAACCCTGATAATGACCATATTCTCAATGAAAATGATTTCTTAATGGTCATTTCATGGGACAGACCGGAAATAAGCTAAACCATGGGTCCATTCAACTCTTTGGTATTTGTTATTTTACCGAAAAGCATAAAATTTAACAATACAACCAAGATACCGACCTGGACCCCATGATTAATCAAACAAGGAGAATGCAATGGAAGACAAATTCAGCCTTATTAAAGAATTTTTGCAGGAAATGTCCATCTCAATCATCAAAGAAGACCCGGCAGAAGAGCTTGTGGTGGTGGAAGACGAAGAAAACGGTATTAAAAACATGGTCATTGACTGCGAGGCCCCCATTGTGGTCCTGGAGCAGGTCATCATGAAGGTACCTGGAAAGACAGAACAATTTTACAAAAGACTGCTGCAGCTCAACCGAGAACTGGTCCATGGTGCCTTTGTGTTGGACTCAGATGAGCAATTCGTCATTTTCCGGGACACCCTTCAACTGGAAAACCTTGATAGAAACGAACTTGAAGGTTCCATCCATGCTTTGACCCTGGCACTGTCTGAATATGGTGCAGAACTTCTTGAATATGTTTAATCAATAAAATAAGTGATCAACCGTCTTTTTTTTATAAGAAAGTAATTTTAAGTATCATAATTTCAGACACATACAGAATGATAGAACCCTTGGGATATTTTTATAATAGACTTTCATTATTTGTTGTGATGCAGCGCATCATGGCCGTTATATGAAATACTCCTCAAATCAGAGGCGTATTTCAAGCTTCGTTGTGGGCAAAGCCGGATCATAATACGGTCCGCCGTGGCGGTTATATTGACGGATAAGGGATTCCGGTTTCCTCCCATTATCCCCAAACCCCGGAATATCAAAACATAATCAATTAAGAGGTAAGGAGATATACCATGTCATTTTTCAAAAGATTGTTTAAAGTAGGAGAGTCCAACGCCCATGCAATTGTGGACAAAATGGAAGACCCCATCAAAATGACGGAGCAGGGTATCCGGGATCTTAAAAAAGATCTCACCGCTGCCATGCAGGGCCTTGCCGAAGTAAAAGGCATTGCCATTCGCACCCGAAAAGAAGCAGACAAGAAAAAACATCTGGCCTCGGACTATGAAAGAAAGGCCATGCTGCTGCTTAAAAAAATGCAGAGCAATGAAATGCCGGCTGACGAGGCAGAGCGTCTGGCAACAGAAGCATTGAACCGAAAAGAAGAAAATGCCACAGATGCCCAGCGCCTTGATAAAGAAGCAACGGCCCATGAAACAAGGGCCAATGATCTTCAATCCAAGGTCAATAAACTCAAATCCACCATCACCTCCTATGAAAATGATCTTATTACCTTAAAGGCCCGGGCAAGAACCGCCTCTTCCACCAAAAAAATCAATGCCCAGCTGGCCAACATTGATTCTTCATCCACCATTGGCATGCTGGAAAAAATGAAAGCCCGGGTGGAAGAAGATGAGTCCCTGGCCCAGGCATATGGTGAAGTGGCAAACTCCGGCGGCTCCATTGATTCGGAGATTGATGCGGCCCTGGGTGGTGCAGAAAGTGCTGATGCCTCGGAAAGTCTTCTTGAACTCAAAAAAAGGATGGGGATCTCCTGATCTCTGGAACTCAACCATGGGCTTAATGGATTTTTTAAAAAAAAAAAAAGAGGATAAGGGACCCGATCCCTTGTCGGGTCTTACTCTGGATACCCTGAAAAAAGGTTATTACCTGGATTATGACATGAAGACCTGGGAGGTGATGGCAGCCAATACCTATGACTGGGGTAACCGGGACATCACCTATGAGTGGCAGCTGCAATGCCACGATGATACCCTTTTCCTGGAAATGGAAAATGATGATGAGATGTTCTGGTCCATCAGCCGCAAGGTGGCGCTGCGGAAACTGGATCAGCGCATCATCACAACCCTTAAAAATGGAGGAGATCCACCGGAGACCCTTCCCTTTGAAGGGGAGGTGTTCTACCTGGAAGAGACGGCCGGGGGACATTTTTATGCCAATGGAACAACCCAGGGTCGGGAGATGATCCAGTGGTGCTACGAAGATGATTCAGGAACACGGTATCTCACCATTGAACAATGGGGGGAGACCGAATTTGAGTTGTATCTGGGTAAAAAGGTGGAGGAGTATCAATTTTCTGATATTCTTCCGTCGGGGCAATCTGAGATATAAATTTTTCCTTATAACCGCCACGGGCGGAGCGCATTCTGACCTCGTTCCGCCCACAACAAAGTTAGAAATACTCCCCTGGTTAATGGAGTGTTTTATATAAACGTGCATGTCCTGGAGGACACAACGAATAGTGGGGCGTAGACGCGGAGCCAAATGGTATTATACCGCCGCCCCCCGGATGGGCAATGGGCCCCCCGGACCGGAACTGTAGACAGCACAATTGTCCGGTTCCTATTACCCATCGGAGGGGCGGCTCTGCTGAGGTTGGCTGTGAACATCCAGCACCTAAGGGAGGCAGATCTTATTGATTTACCATTTACAAAATTCAGACCACCATATTTTGTGGGTGACACATTGGATAAACGGTAAACTTAAAACTGCTGACTCCCTAATGCCCGGCACCCAGTACCCAGTACCGGCGTTTTCATATAAAAAAATCACCTTAACTACCCTCTTATCACCCGGATGCTTTCAGGATCTATGGCGAGCTCCACCGTTTCTCCCCTTTCAGGAAGCCTGCCCCGGGCCGGAACATCAAAGGAAAACCAACGCCCAAACAGTGTCTTAATTCGAATTTTCACCACACTTCCCTGAAAAAAAACATCTTCAAGAGTTCCGAAAATTCTGTTTTTTATCTTCTCAGCTTCAACATTTTTTTTTATCTTATTTTGACCATTTTCATTGGTGCATGTATCCGTAGAGCGTTGCTTTGCAGATATTACCCCCCCCCGGGGTCTATGATTGCTGTTATTTAAAAATTTTTCCTGTGATTGATCATGGCCATTGAATGGAACAAGGGTGCCTCCATCGGGCAAAAATAAAAGAGATGCATTATCTTTATGGCCCGCCCTTTCCATGGCAGGCATGGAAAAAAAGGATCTGCCTTGTTCATGGTCAATGCACACCTCCCCTTTGTCCGTAAAGGAGATACCCTTGTTAACAATGTTTTGAAAACCAAGAAAATCAGCCACTGTCCGGCCGGCAGGATGGTTGTAAAGTGCCACCGGAGAATCCACCTGCTCCACCCGGCCCCGATCCATGACGCAGATGCGATGGGCAACGGCAAACGCCTCTTGTTGATCATGGGTAACAAGAATGGTGGTTATGCGGGTTTTATCCAATATGGTGCAAAGATCAGACAACAGACGCTCCCGGAGCAGCCTGTCAAGGGCGGCCAAAGGTTCATCCAGCATGATCAACTCAGGTGCCGGAGCCAGGGTTCTGGCCAGGGCCACCCGCTGGCGTTCACCGCCGGACAGCTCTGAGATGCGCCGTTTTCCATGCATGGGCAATCCCACCAGCTCCAGCATTTCCGCCACTCGATGTTCAATTTCCCCCTTTGTTTTCTTTTTCATTTCCAGTCCAAAGGCAATGTTTTGAAATACATTTCTATGGGGAAACAAGGCGAAATCCTGGAACATCATGCCAAAATTGCGTTCATGGGAAGGAAGCGGCTTGATGTTCCTGCCCCGGAACAGCACCTTACCCCCATGGGAGGCGTCAAGGCCTGCCACAATGCGCAACAGCGTTGTCTTGCCACATCCCGAAGGACCTAAAAGGCAAAGGCGTTCCCCCCGGTCCATGGACAGGGTCACCGAATGGAGGATGGTCTCGCCCCCCATGCAGCTTGAAATATTTTGTAACGACAATTCTTTCATTTCAACTCTCAATTTTTTAAAACCCTTCATGACCCCGGGGTCTGAGTTTTTCAATGACCATGAAACCTGTGGCTGTAACCAGCATTAAAAGGGAAGACACCGCCATGGCCTGACCATAATTGGTGGCTCCGGGCTGGCCCAGAAAACGGTAAATGGCCACAGGAATGGTGGCATACTCGGGCCGGGCCGTGAACAGGGTGGCACCAAATTCGCCAAGACTGACGGTAAAGGCAAATACAGCCCCCACGGTGAGGGCCCGTGCAATGATGGGCAGATCCACATGGACCCAGACCTTTCCGGGTGAGGCCCCCAGCATGCCTGCCGCTTCCCTCAGGGCATGGGGGATGGATCGCAGGGCCGGCAATACCGATCTCACCACAAAGGGAAAGGCCACCAGGGTATGCACCACCGGCACCAGGAAAGGAGATGTCCGAAGGTTCAACGGCGGGGTGTCCAGGGTAATAATCATCCCAAATCCCAGCGTCACAGCAGAGGTGGACAGGGGCAGCATGAACAACGGGTCAAGAAAACGGGCAAAACGCCCCCTGGCCCCATGGATCACCATGGCTGCACATCCCCCCACCGCCAGGGCCATGGCCAGGGTGGCCGTGGCAAACATCAAAGAGTTTCCCATGGCTCTCACAGGCGGCACATAAAATATGGAGCCGGACACATTATAAAAAAGGGAGCGATAAAAAATAAAGGAGAGGCTCCCCTCATACCACAAAGATTTGATAACCAGGGCCAGCATGGGACACAGACAAAAACAGATAATAAATCCCACACATCCCGCCACCATGCTTTTTTCCATCAAACCCCACGGAGGACGGGCAGACAACGTCTCGGTTTCCGGAGAAAATTGAACAAGGCGTTTTTGCAGGCTCGTATAAATCCACATCAGGGCAAAGGTGATCACAATCTGAAGCAAAGAGAGCATTGCAGCCACGGGCAGGTTAAACAGGTGGGCGGCCTGGCGGTAAATCTCCACTTCAATGGTGGAAAATCCCGGTCCCCCCAGAATAAGGATCACCCCAAAACTGGAAAAACAGAAGATGAAAACCAGAAACGAGGCGGCAAAAATTGCCGGTTTTAAAAGAGGCAGTGTTATTTTGAAAAAAATCTGCACAGGCCTTGCCCCCAGCATGGCACCGGCCTCCTTCATCTGGGGACCAATGGCGGACCAGAATCCCACAGTGATACGCAACACCACGGAAAAATTATAAAACATGTGAGCCACAAAAATCATGACAAGGCACTGGTCCGGGGCCATGTTTCCCAGAATCCCTTTCTCTCCGGCCAGGGCCTGGAAGGCGGCAGCCACAACAATGGTGGGCAAAACAAAGGGGATGGTGGCAAGGGTCATGAACACTTTTTTCCACCTGAAATGAAAAGTGGCCATGACATAGGCGCAGGGAAGCGCAATGACAAGCGTCAATGCCGTGGAAACCCCTGCCTGCCACAGGGTGAACCACACAATGCCTGCCATGCGTTTTGATTGAACCACATATCCGGAACTTGACAACGATAATCCCCCCTGGCTGAAAAAACTCTTAAAAAAAATGCCGGCCAAGGGGTAAAAATAGAACAAAGATAAAAACACCAAAGGAATCACCCCGGCCAACACCCCGGGGGAAAGGATAACGCCTTTTTTCATTACAGCATCAACTCCGTCCATTGGCTGAGCCAAAGATCTCTATGGGATTGAATGCGTCCGGGTGAAAGGGTGGCAGGTTCCTTTGTAATGGCGGCGTGTTCCTGAAAAACCTGGGGTAAAGATGCTTTTTTATTGGCAGGAAATACAAACATCTGCAAAGGAATATCTGCCTGAAACGACGGGGAAAGCAGAAAATCCAGCAAGGCCCGGGCAAGGGATTCCTGCTTTGTGCCCTTGAGGATACCGGCAAATTCAATCTGACGAAAGGCAGATCCATGGCCAATGACCACGCCTGTGGGGCTCTGGGCCGGTTTTTCCTTGGCATAAAACACTTCTGCCGCAGGGCTTGAAGCGTAACTCACCACCAGGGGACGGTCACCGTCGGAAGCTGCGGAAAATTTTCCCCAATAGGCCTCTTTCCAGCCGCTGGTGATCAACACATCATTTGCCTTAAGCTGTTTCCAGAATTCAAGATATCCATCTTCTCCAAAACGGCTGACGGTGGCCAAAAGAAAGGCAAGGCCCGGGGATGAGGTGGCCGGATTTTCAATGACCAGCAATCCCTTGTACCGGGGTTTTATCAAATCTTCCAGCATGGTGGGGGGCAGCATGTCATGGTTTTGAAACCACTGCCTGTCGTAATTGATACACACATCTCCGAAATCAACGGGCAAAAGCCCTTGTGAGGGGTCAAGCTTAAGGGCGTCATCCACATGGGAAAGATGAACCGATGGGTGGGGCATGAACATGTCCGCAGCCAGGGCCCGGCTTAAAAAGGTATTGTCAATGCCGTAAAAAACATCGGCAAGTGGGTTGTTTCTGGATAAAATAGCCTTGTTCAGAGCCTCTCCTGCATCTCCTGCCTTTAAGAATATCACCTTGGCATTGTGTTCTTTTTCAAAAAGGGCAATGACCTCAGCGCTGACACTGAAACTGTCATGTGTCATGAGGGTGATCTCTTTTATCTCCCGGGGTTCCGGTGTCTTTACCTCTGTTTCTGATTGCGCTGACGCAGCAGATGGTGACGGGGATGATGTGGTTTCTTTTTTTTCACTGTCCCGGGAACAGCCGCACATGACACACACACTTAACACTAAGAAAAAAACGCCAAAACGTATTTTCATTTTTTATCTCCTTTGCAAAAAAAAACCATTGACCGTTCCGGAACAGGCGGGAACAAATTCAATGGATCGTCATTACGCCTTATCCCTACACCGGCATTCTCCAGATCAGGCAGGCATTTGGTATTCAAACTAAAACCAAACCCGTGGCAAGTCAAGGGATATTCCCCATTTTCAAACATTATAACCCCATTGTTATTTTGATACGACAATTCCAAAATGAGAATTTACATAGCAGGTATTTGCTCTTGACTTAACCCATATAAACGAATAAAATCGAAACGTTATTGAGTGGAGTTGTTAACAGCCATGTACTATAAATGCCCCCGGGCAAGGAGAACACCATGTACGAAATCATAGCCAACCCAGAAGATTATCAAATAGATGACCTGATCAACGGCACCGGAAACGCTCCCATGGAATTTTCCCAGGACGAGCGGCAGAAATGGGCAGCTGAGATCGACGAATTCAGTGAAAAACTCATTGGCTTTTCTGAAAAATCAAAGGAACTGTCCAAGGTTCTGTCCAGTGCAACCACCATTGCAACCACCCCGGCTTCTTTGAAAACCTTAAAAATTCAGTTGTTCAATATCAATGATGCGTTAAACAATGCCCTTGACATTGCCGGGAAACTGGAATCAGACATTATTTCCAAATAACGGGCATGTCCTGGCAGACACAACGAATATAGAAAATGGTATTATGCCGCCCCCCCGAGGGGTAATGGTTCCGGACCGGAACTGTAGACAGCTTGATTGGCCGGTTCCTATTACCCCTCGGGGGGGAGGCTCTTCCGAGGCAAACTTGAAGGCGACCTTTTCACATAACTGCCACGGGCAGACCGTATTCTAATCCGACTCTATAAAAAACATTATACCCCTGCCGACAGACGGCAAAATTTAGATTCCATCTCATTTCTCAATCGTTTTATCTGATTTAATTTTTCCATGAAATGCTTCCCGTTTACACCATTCCCCGACATGAAAATCTGTTTTTGGGCCGGACAAAGATACCAGGTACATACAAAAGGCCGCTCCAGCCGGGACAGAAGACACCCGGTGGGTAAAAGCTTATGACATTGAAGGTGCCCGGTGGGATCTTTGTGCTTGGCAATCTGTCCTGCGGGCAATCTGCCAAAGGCAAAATAAAGGTATAAAAGATCCTTGAAATCATACCAGATGGTGGCTTTTTGACAGCAAATATCCTCACAATTGATGCAGGTGACAGTGCACAGATCATCCATGGGCCGGGACAGACTTTCAAATAGTTCTGAAATCTGCCTTGCATGTTGAACAACCGGATCAAGGGCTGTGGCGTGAACCCTTTTGACGGTATCAAAAAAAAGCGTTATCTCCTGCCACTCTTTCTCATTGTGCCAGGGAATGCATGTTGTTTGACTGGTCATGATAAATTAAGCATCCTTCCGTTACAAATCAGGAACACAGAATAAGATCTATATCCAAAAGCTATAACAGCGTTCAACTGTAGATAAGCAGCGGGATCCTGTCAAGGATGGAATTAATCCCATTGTTATTCATATAACCGCCACGGGCAGACCGTATTCTGATCCGGCTCCGCCCACAACAAAGCTTGAAATACACCCCTGATTTGCGGAGTATTTCATATAAACCGCCACGGGCGGACTTTATTCTGACCCGGTTCCACCCACAACGAAGTTTACATACATCCTTGATTTGCGACGTGTTTCATATAAAAAAAGACTTTGCTCAAATCAAGGGATTTTGCTAAATGTATTTACATTCGTTAACCGATCTGGGAGGCCATATGAACATCAGAAAAATCACATCATTAACCCTGCTCATCAGCTTTGTGCTGCTGATCGTTACTTCTGTTATTTTGTATATTGTTCCCCAAGGAAGAGTGGCCTACTGGGCTGACTGGCATCTTTTGGGCCTGTCCAAGACCCAGTGGGGAAATTTGCACATTAACCTGGGTGTTCTCATGCTCATGGCCGGTTTGCTCCACATTTACTACAATTGGAAACCCGTCACAGCCTATCTTAAAAACAAAGCAAAACAGATGAAGGTGTTTACCCCTTCATTTAACGTGGCCCTGGCCGTCACCCTGTTCACCGCCATTGGCACCTATTATGAAATTCCGCCCATGAGCGTCATTATTTATGTGGGTGAAGCCATCAAGGACAAGGGAGCCGTGAAGTATGGTGAGCCCCCCTATGGCCATGCAGAGTTATCCTCTTTAAAACTGTTTTCCAAAAAACAGGATCTGGATCTGAATAAAAGTCTGCAACTGCTCACGGATGCCGGTTTGTCCGTTACAGGTCCAGAAGAAACCCTTGCCGCCATTGCCAGAGCCAATAACATCACCCCCATGCAGGTGTATGACGTTATTAAGCCGGCTCTGAAGCAAGAAAGAACAGATGTCAACCCCGCCTTTCCTGATTCCCCACCCCCGGGATTCGGAAACATGACCCTTGCGGCTGTATGCAGCCGGTATCACCTGGCAATTCCCACCGTTATCCGGGAATTGAAAAAAAAAAGCATCCATGCAACAGCAGAGCACACCGTCAAAGAAATTGCTAAAAACAATGGCATGGAACCCATGACTGTTTTTGAAGCCCTTAATGGACTTTTTATGAAAAAGTAGCAAGGTGTGGTGGGCCGGGTAAAAGAGATTCTCTCCAAAGCAGATCAAGGCAAATCAAATAGATGAAGCATTCCAGCAAAAACCGACTGATGCCCCGGCACCAGGCATTATTTACCAAAGAAACCCTGTTTGACAAAATCGCAAGGAGCGTATGCCGGGCAGGTACCCTGCCCCGTAAAGAGTTATATGAGGCCTGGGAAACCGCCAGACGGGTGCGACGAAGGTACAAAGGAGGAAGAGTGGTGGATCTTGCCTGCGGCCATGGCCTGCTGGGGCATATCATGCTTATCCTTGATAACACATCGGATCATGCCCTGTGCATTGACAGAAAACTGCCGGACAATGCACGGAAACTCTCCCAGACCTTGCTGACAGACTGGCCCCGGCTGGTGGGAAAAATCCATTTTAAGGAGATGGACATTGAGGACATAACAATTTATTCCCATGATGTGGTGGTGTCGGCCCATGCCTGCGGCAGCCTGACCGATGTGATCATTGACAAGGCGATTATGGGCAATGCCCGGTTGGCGGTGTTGCCCTGCTGCCATAATCTTAAAACCTGCCCCACGGGCAATCTCACCCCATGGATGGAACCTACTTTGGCTGTGGATGCAGTGCGGGCCATGAAACTCCAGTCCCGGGGCTATGACATTTTCACCGCTAAAATCCCCGATACCATAACCCCTAAAAATCGACTGCTCATGGGGCATCCGCGATCCCGTGACGAATAAAATAGTATGGGCTTGGTCATAACGTGGGCCATTTTGTAATGAAACCTTCAGTATAACTAATTAACATCTCTAATTACAGTATTTTTCGGTTGATAAAGTTTGGTCTCACGTATGGTGGCCCAGCTTATGATCATCCCAAACGTATCAACTCCAATCCGATAATCTCTTCCAAATAACAGCCATGGGCAGACCGTATTTTGATCTGGATCTGCCCACAACAAAGTTCGAGACACGCTCCCTTATTTCCGGATTATTTCATATAATCGCCACGGGCGGACCGTATTCTGATCCGGTTCCACCCACAACAAAAATTGAAATACACCCCTGACTCACAGAGTATTTCTTATAAAAAAACAAAGGTTTTAAAAGACCTCACAATGTGTGATTGACCATGAACATTTGCCATTCTGAATAGAAAACAGACTATGGTGAGTTCAAAAAAACAGGAAAAGCATTCCTCATTTACAGCTTAAGGCTATGATCAGGAATTACCGATATCCTTTAAAACTTTTTTGACCAAATTTCCGTCAGCCTGTTTCCCAAAATGTTTCATGACAGCCCCCATGGCCTGCATGGGGCTTTTGAACTTGGAAAAATCGACATTATCCTGTATCCACTGCTTAATTTCAGCAGGGGTGGCCATCTGGGGAAGATAGGTGTTTAAAAGCTCCAGGTAATCCGACGTACTCTGTTTTTTAATTTCAAGCACTGTTTTCTCAGATTTGGCAAATTTACGGATAATATCCAAAATATCATCGTCGGTTATCTCATCAGGGGTCTTCACCCGGGTGGTTTTTTTCCCGCTTTCCAGGGTCATGGAAACGGTAAGATTGGGGTAAGCACCTATGATAAGGCGCATGGTGTCCCGAACATCGGTGTCTTTATGAATCATGGCCTGCTTCATATCCTGACGGATTTTATCGTACAGGGATATTTCCATTGAAGCATTCCATCCATAGGCTGGTATAATATCTGACATTGGCTCTATTTTTCCTTTTTTATAACCGCCACGGGCGGGACCGTATTCCGATCCGGTTCCACCCACAACAAAGCTTGAAAAATACCCCTGATTCACGGAGTATTTCATATAAACTGCCACGGGCATACCCGATTTAGATTTCGATCCGCCCACAACAAACCTTCAAAAATTTGAAAGAACATAGCACAGTAAAAAAAAGTCTGCCATAATGTTGTATTAATAAAACGGCAAAATAAGCCTGTTATTGACATCATGTCCAATGAAGCGTTTAATGGTCCTGTCATTTTTTCAAAAATAGACAAAAATGAGCATGATTCGCTCCCAGGCAAGACCCATAAATCCTTTATTTTATTACCAAAAACGCACACATCCAAACAAAAGAAAGGAATCCATTGATATGACAAAATTTAATAATACCATGGATGTTTTCAAATTATTGGAAAAAACCAATTGCCGCAAATGCAACAAACCCACATGTCTTGCCTTTGCAGCAGCAGTCTTTCAAGGACAGAGATCTTTAAGTGAATGTCCTTTCATTGGTAAAGATATCCTTAAGGCCTATGGGAATAAAAATGATAAAAAAAAATCCGGCCCTGACCGGGATTATGCAAAAGTGATGGCCCGTTTAAAAGAAAATATTAAACAGACGGATCTTAAATCCAGAGCAAAAATACTGGGGGGAAAATTTTCCAATAACCGGTTAACCATCAAAATTCTGGGAAAAGATTTCTCTGTTGATATAAAGGGTGAAATTTCCACGGATATCCATGTCAACCGATGGATTGCTCCGCCTGTGCTAAATTATATTTTGTCAAGCAAGGGCCTTGCATTAACCGAAAAATGGGTGCCCTTTCGGGAGCTTGAAACATCCAAGGATTGGGCCCATTTTTTTGAACACCAATGCGTTAAGCGGTTTAAAAAAATAGCAGATTCAAGCTCATCTTTTTTTGAAAATATCATTGAAATTTTCAACGGCAAACCCGTTGAAAATCATTATGAAGCAGACATTGCCCTGATCATCAAACCGCTGCCGCTGTTGCCCATGCTCATCTGTTACAACAATCCCGAAGAAGAAATGGAGTCGGATTTAAACCTTTTTTTCGACAGTACTGCTGACAAAAATCTGCCAAGTGCCAACATTTACACCCTCAGCACAGGGCTGGCAAATATGCTTGAAAAGCTGGCAATCACCCATGCATAATCGCCACGCCAGTCCTTATTTTGATCCGGCTCTGCCACAAAAAAACTTGAAATCCCCCCTTTGTTTGTGGAGTATTTCATATAACCGCCACGGGCGGACCGCATTCTGACCTCGCTCCGCCCACAACAAAGCTTGAAATACTCCCCTGGTTAACGGAGTATTTCATATAAAAAAAATATTCAATCAAGTGAGATCTAACACAAGGAACACGCTTCAATGTCACACATCAACAATCCCATGGAAATTTATAAATTACTCAATGGTTCCAACTGCAAAGAGTGCAATGAACAGACCTGCCTGGCATTTGCCGTGGCTGTGTTTAAGGAAAAAAAACCGATACATGCATGTCCTCATCTGGATAAAAAAGTGCTTGAGCAGTATGGCGGGGTTGTTGAAAAGCCCAATACCGTTGATGAATATAAAGCAGAAGCCATTGAAATGCTAAAAAGAAAGATATCTTTGATTGATCTTTCCAAAGCAGCCCAACGACTGGGTGCACGATTTTCTGACAACAGGCTGACCATAAAAATTTTTGGTAAAAAATTCAGTATTGACACCAGGGGCAACCTGTCATCTGAAGTTCACATCAATGCATATATGGTGGTACCGGCATTGAATTACATCTTGAACGGATCAGGGAAATCTCCCCAGGGAAACTGGATCACATTCAGAGAGTTAAAGGGTGGGCCTTCCCGGTATGCTCATTTTCAACAACGGTGTGAAAAGCCCCTGAAACGTCTGGCTGATACATACACCGATCTTTTTAAAGATATGCTGGAAATTTTTGATGGGAAAAAAATTGTCAGTAATATTGATTCTGATATTTCAATTATTTTGCATCCTCTGCCGCTTTTTCCCATAATGATTTGTTATTGGAAGCCAGAAGAAGGGCTTGAATCTGCCCTTCACATCTATTTTGATGCCTCATCTGATGATAATCTTGACATTGAGTCCAACTACACCCTTAACGAAGGCATTGCTTTAATGTTTGAAAAAATTGCCCTGCATCATGGTGCTCAGAATCAGTGAGAATTTTTTTTACAAACCCAACAAGTATCTTGTTTGTAAAAAATCAAACCATCATTTGCAATAAAATTTTTTGAAAATTTCAGAGAAATACTAAGAATGAAAAAAAGATGTACATGGTGTGGTAGAGACCCACTATATATGGCTTATCATGATCATGATTGGGGTGTTCCTGTTCACGATGACCGTTTGTTATTTGAATTTTTAACTTTAGAAGGAGCACAGGCTGGCCTGAACTGGTTAACAATCTTAAAAAAACGAGAAAATTACAGAAAAGCGTTTAATTACTTTGATCTCGAGACCATAGCCAACTATTCTCAAAATAACATAGAGCGTCTTTTAGCTGATTCAGGGATTGTACGAAATAGATTAAAAATTGAGTCAACCATCAAGAACGCACGGGGTGTCCTTAAAATCCAGGAGGAAGCAGGCTCATTGGACGCATACCTTTGGCGCTATGTTGAAGGCATTCCCAAACAAAATCAATGGATGTCTATTTCAGAAGTTCCCGTAAAAACAAAAACATCTGAAATGATGAGTAAGGATTTAAAGACACGCGGATTCAATTTTGTGGGTCCAACGATATGTTATGCATTTATGCAGGCAACTGGAATGGTTAACGACCACACAACGGATTGTTTTAGACACAAAGAACTCTACTTCAAAGCTTGAATAACATCGAATAAAAAAATAGTTGAAATAACGAAAATGAAATTTACAAATTTTATTCACGCGGGAATGTATGCCAACGTCCATATCGCTGTGCTGTTTTATTAAAGTGTCTGCTATATTTATTACTTAACTTTCGGGCTTCATTTCAAAGCCGGCATTTTTAAATGCACCGATGGGCTCAGTGTGCCGACGGGATCAGGCTTTTGTTATTGATGTTATCGATCAAGGCTTTTGCCAACGAAAAAAGCCTCGATAATGTCAATAACGAAAGCCAGACCCCACCACGAAATGCGAATACCGAAAGTTGAGTTTATTAAAAATGAGTTTACAATCATTTTTAATGTTGATATGCCTTTTAAATTGATACGCAAAAGGCATGTTTTCCACAAAGCAAGGACCTTGAATCCGAATTGAACAGCAAATTCTAACTTCTAAAAAAATATGATTAGCATCAAAATATACTCAACTATAATTAACCCATAAGTCCGAAGTTATCATTTTCATACCACATGGAAAATTTTTTAATTTAAAAAGAACACATTATATGGTGTCAAGTGAAAGAACTTATGACTGGCGGATAATTAACTCAAATCGAATTAACTAATTTAACCTTTTGGGAAAAACTCCAACCACTATCTCAAGCTTTAACCACATAATGAAAATGCAAAGAATGGCATCCATGATCAAACACTTATGCGTTACAATTATCTTATTTTTCATATATTTTTGTGTATCACCGCCTGGAATTAACGCCAATCCTTCGGATAATATATTACGTTTCGGATACCATATCAGTCAAATGGGAAATTTTGATCCCCATCTGGCCACAGCCTCCCAAGACCGAATTATGGCAGACCTCATATTTAACGGCCTTTTAAGGTATGTACCGGGACAGGTTCCAAAAATTGAACCGGATCTGGCAAAGGAAATGCCGACGTTCCACATGGTCAATGGAAAATATGTGTGCCGGATTTTACTCAAAAAAGGCGTCATGTTCCATGCCGCCCCCAATATCCCCTCCCATGAGCTGACCGCCGACGATGTGGTTTACTCTCTGAATAAATCCGCAGACATAAAAAAATCTGCCTATGCCAGCAATTATGCAGGCATGACTGTGAAAAAAACCGGACGATACGCCATTAAAATTATCATTGAGCCTCCTTTATCCACGCTTCTATTCCTTCCCAAACTCACAGACTACGGAGGCGGATTCATTGTCAGCAAAAAAATAATAACAACCATGGGGTATAATCAATTTAAAAAACATCCGGTGGGCACTGGTCCCTTTGCTTTCAAAAGATATCTGCCCGGCAAAAAAGTGGAACTGACAGCCCATAAAGATTATTTCAGAGGGACGCCGAAACTTCACGGAATCACTTTTCACCTCATGCCCGAATTAAAGGATCGTGAAGCAGCTCTATGCAACGGCGAACTGGACATTATCACAGGTTCCGGGAAAAAAGGGTGGGTTGAGTCAATAAAAAACAATTCAAAAGAAATAGAAATTGACACCCACGGCGTGGGGGAGATGGGAATCGTTTTTTTAAACACCCAGGTAAAACCCATGGATGACATCCGGGTCCGCAAGGCCATTGCATATGCCCTGAACCGGAAAATATTTCTCCAGGCAACGTCGAAACTGATTTCAGGGCCTGTTTTTTCTCCCGTCCCCACCGTATTTTTGCCAGGTGGGCTCTCGGAATCAAATGTCCGTGAATTGGGCCTGGACTATGTCCAAAACTTGGAAAAGGCAAAACAGCTGCTTGACCAGGCAGGATACTCCCAGGGATTCACCCTGGACCTGGTGACATCTGAAAAGCGCCTTTTTCAAACCAACTATATGATTTTAAAGCAGCAATTGTCGCAGATTGGCATTAATTGTCATGTTAAAGTCGTCTCCCATCGGGATATGCACAAAAGCATCAGAGATAAGAAAAACCCCAAAGGCATTGTTTTCTATGTAGCATGGCGGCCCAATGCAGATGCATATCTGTCCCAGTTTTTCCATTCACACTTCATCCCCGCTGCGGGGGAAAAAACAGGTACTAATTTTTCCTATTATAACAAAATAGATAAACTCATCGAAGATGCCCGATGTGAAATTGATTTGGAACGACAATCTCATCTCTGGAGCCAGGCTCAAATAAAGATTCTAAACGATATGGCAGCCCTGCCACTGATGTATACGCTCCAAATCTACGCCAGAAAACCCTGGCTTGATTATGGTCATCCCATTGAATCGAGCATGGCATTGTATCCCCAGTTCACAGAAAAAACCTGTTTCTTGAAATAATAACCCAAAAAGATACAACATGAATTCCGGCAGGCAATGGCGGTGATATGGGAAAAACTTGGTTAAAAATAAAAAAAGGGGTTACAGCATAATCACTGTAACCCCTTGAAATCTTTGGAGCCGATGAGCAGAGTCGAACTGCTGGCTTGCTGATTACGAATCAGCTACTCTACCAACTGAGTTACATCGGCATTTGAATGTGTGAGTACCTTTAATGCTTATGACGTCTAAAATCAAGAAAAAAATGAAAAATACCATCTTTAAAAATATAAAAAACTCAAAAGTCAACCTGGAACTCACAGGAATGAATGGGTCTGAAAAGGGCTTTGTGGTGTCACAGCTGTGTCAAGAAATGGATAGAAATATTGTGGTAATTTTACCTGACCATAAAAAAGCTGTGCGTTTCATGGAAGACCTTTCCTTTTTTGTGCCGGAAAAGGCATCAGATCTTCTCTATTTTCCGGGGTATCATATCCTGCCCTTTAAATCCCTCTCCTACCATGGCGGCACAGCTGCCAGACGTCTGGCAGTTTTAACTCATCTGATTTCAGGCCGGGCCCATCACCTGGTGATCACCAGTGTGGATACCCTCATGCAAAAATTGATCCCCAAAACAATTATTGCCAACGCCCAGGAGCTTATTCTCAACGGTGAAGACATTGACCGGGATCTTTTAATTGCAAGACTCAATGCCGGAGGATATCAACGCACTTCTCTTGTGGAAGAACCCGGGGATTATTCTGTGCGTGGGGGAATCATGGATATTTTTTCCCCAAACTATGAGTTTCCCCTGCGCCTGGATCTCATGGGGGATATGGTGGAATCCCTGCGTTTTTTTTCCCCCATTTCCCAGAGGGGCACCAGGGAACTCACAGAAGCCATCATCATCCCGGCCAACGAAGCTGTGGTGGCGAGAACAGAGCTTACCCATGTTCTGGGACGATTGCGCCAGGCCGCCTCGGAATCGGACATTGGCACCGCTAAAATGAGAGAATATGTGGAACGCACCAAGGAAGAAGGACGCTTTCCCGGCATGGAAAGCATGCTCTCCATTGTGTATCCCCAATTGGATTCTTTTTTTGATTATGCCGGCAATGATGCCTTATTTGTCATGGATGAACCGGATGTGCTTGAGCAGGCAGCCCATAAATTTGAAAAAAGCGCCCAAGATAACTTTGACACGGCCCGGAATGAAAACAGGCTCTGTGTGGCACCGGAAAGCATCTATATGACCTGGGAAGATGTGACAACCCATATTTCCGACAAAAAAACCATGGCCCTTAAGGCCCTTGATATCCAAAAAAATTCCCCAAAAGCCCCCCGGGTCCAGGTGATGCATCCCGGATTCCAAAACAATGCCATGCTGTCCTCGGAGCTGAAAAGAGAAGACCGCCACGAAAATATTTTATTGCCCCTGGCAAAATGGCTCCAGGAAAAACAAGATCTTGGTATGGCAGCCATGATGGTGTGCACAAGCGATGTCCAGGCCACCCGCATTGTGTCACTTTTACAGCCCTATGGCATTATTCCGTCCCGCCTGGAGCAATTTCCCCATGAACGCCGCCCGGCTCCCGGTATCTTTTGTGTGGTGGGCAATATTTCTTCCGGATTTGTGCATAGCAAAGAAGGCTTGGCACTTATCACGGATCAAGAAATTTTCGGGGCCAAGAAAAGAATCAGAAAACCCGGTACCCGCCGGGCAAAAACCCATTTTATCACCCCGGAAGAGCTTAAAGAAGGCGATATTGTGGTCCATGTGGAGCACGGTCTGGGCCGGTATGAAGGCTTGCGAACCATTGCCATGGAAGGGATTTCCGGAGATTTCATCCTCATTTCCTACCGGGATGAAGACCGCCTGTATCTACCTGTGGATCGCATGGAGATGGTGGAAAAATATGTGGGGGTGGAGGGCTACGCTCCAATCCTGGATAAAATCGGCGGTAAGACATGGGGAAAAGCCCGGGCCAAGGCCAAAAAAGAAGTGGAAAAAATGGCCGGGGAGCTTTTAAAAATATATGCTGAAAGACGCGTAAACAAAGGGCATGCCTTCAGCCCTTCTGATACCTATTACAATGACTTTGAAGCCGCCTTTCCCTATGATGAAACCCCGGATCAACTCAAAGCCATTGATGATGTTCTCACAGACATGGAAAATGAAACTCCCATGGACCGTTTAGTGTGCGGAGATGTGGGATATGGAAAAACAGAAGTGGCCATAAGGGCTACCTTTAAAGCCGTCAATGACGGAAAACAGGTGGCCGTGGTGGTGCCCACCACCATTCTGGCGGAGCAGCATCTTCACACTTTCAGGGAACGATTTGCCGCCTACCCGGTGACTGTGGAAGCCCTGTCTCGATTCCGCACCGCAGCAGAACAGCGCAAAATACTGACAAACCTTGCACAGGGCCGCACCGATGTGGTCATTGGAACCCATCGCCTGCTCCAGAAGGATGTCCACTTTAAGGCCATGGGACTTTTGGTCATTGATGAAGAGCAGCGTTTTGGCGTAAAACATAAAGAGGCCCTGAAAAAAAGAAGAACCACCATTGATGTGCTGGCCCTCACAGCCACCCCCATCCCAAGAACCCTTCACATGTCACTCACCGGCATGCGGGACATCAGCGTGATCTCAACGCCGCCTGAGGATCGCCAGCCCATTGTTTCCTACATTTCAGAATATGATGATTCCATTGTTGCCGATGCTGTCAAGCGGGAGATTGCCCGGGGAGGGCAAATTTTTTTCATACACAATGAGATTAAAACCATTTTTAAAATTGCAGAAAACCTGGAAAAATTAATTCCCCAGCTCAGACTTGGCGTGGCCCACGGCAGGCTTTCGGAAAGCAATCTGGAAAAAGTGATGCTCCAGTTTATTAATAAAGAGATAGATCTTCTGGTGTGCACCACCATTGTGGAATCTGGATTGGACATCCCGTCGGCCAACACCATGATTATAAACAAGGCGGATCGCTTTGGTCTGGCCCAGATCTATCAGCTCAGGGGCCGCATTGGCCGGGGGGATGAGCAGGCCTATGCATACATGTTTATCCCCGACGAAAATCGCCTCACCCGGGATGCAAAAAAACGCCTGGCCGCCCTCATGGAACATCGGGATCTTGGGTCTGGTTTTCAGATTGCCATGAAAGACCTCCAGATCCGGGGCTCCGGCTCCGCCCTGGGGGGGGCACAGTCCGGTCACATTGCTGCGGTGGGATATGACATGTTTTTAAAACTTCTGGATGAGGCCGTGTCTGACCTCAAGGGAACCCCTGTGGTGGAATCCCTGGAACCGGAAATCAACATTGCCATGTCTGCCCATATTTCAGATGAGTATGTCAAGTCCATTGAGCAGCGCCTCACCGTTTATCGACGTCTCTCCCAGATGACCGAGCCTGCCCAGGTACTGGCCATGCAAAAAGAACTCATTGACCGGTTTGGTAAGTTGCCCGAAGAGGGGGTGAACATGCTCTTTAAAATCATGTTACGGGTGCTCAGCATTAAGGCGGGGGTTAAAAAAATGGATATCACCAACACCGGCATCTCCATGGTATTTTCAGATCTTCACCAGAAGAAGTCTTCAGGCCTGGCCGGGGCTGTATCACAGATTTCTCTGCCCCATAAATTCACATCGGAAAATGTGTTGAAAATTACTGTGGGAACCCGGATTAAAAAAATTACCAAAGCCCTGGTGGAGGCACGAAAAATCTTAAAGCTCATTGCGGCCCGGGTAAATTAAGGCTCCTCGCATAAAAAAATCTTGAAACAGACGGTTGCCCGTGTTAACACATATTGTTTATGGTTTTCCATCCGAGAATCATTTTTTTTCCAGGCAAAACTAAAATACCCGGTTTGAGATCCACAATCCACATGTAAAATGGAGTTTATAACTCGTATGATAAAGAGATACCTTTTGGTGTATTATTGTTTGTTTTTTATTTGTATGACTTCATCCATGGTCTCTGCCGAGATTGTGGATCGTGTTGCTGCGGTTGTGAACGATGATATTATTACCCTTTCCGACCTGAACAAGGCCATTAAACCCTATGAAGAAAAACTGGCGTCCTCCGGTTATTCCCGGGAACAAATGAATGCCATGCGGTATAACATGAGGCAGGAGATGCTCAATAATCTGGTGGATCGTAAAATCACCGATCAGGAGGCGAAAAAACTGGGAATCACCGTTTCCGAAAAAGAGGTGGACAATGCAGTTGCCCAGCTCAAAAAATCCCGCATGATGACCCAGGAGGACCTTGAAAAAGCCCTGCAGCAGGAAGGCCTGACATTTAAAGCCTATCGGAAAAAAATCCGGGAAGAGATTTTACGCCCCAAATTGATAAACTTCAGTGTTAAATCCAAGGTGATCATCACAGATGAAGACATTAAAGCGTACTATGACGCCCATCCTGAAATATATGCAGGTACCCAGAAAATATATCTTAGAAATATATTAATTTCCCAGGGAGCCCTGGCCGTGGATGCCCTTGTCCAGGAAAAATTTAATGAAGTGAACACAGCCCTGCTATCGGGCCGGACCTTTGGCCAAGTGGCCCGGCAATATTCCCAGGCACCCAATGCCCAAGATGGCGGGGAGATCGGCTTTCTCAGTCTGGATGCACTGTCCAAAGAAATTGCAGATGCTGTCAGAGGACTTTCCGCCGGTGAACACACAGAATTTATCCAGACCGATCTGGGATATCAGATGTTTTTTGTGGAAAAAGTTGAAGATGGAAATCCCCGTTCTATTGAATCAGTTTCCGATGAAATTTCAAAAAAACTATACAATGATATTGTGGAAAAAAAATTCAAAACCTGGCTCAAAGAGTTAAGGGAAAAATCATACGTTAAAAATATGCTCTAATCTGAGCATTTTTTCGATTTATGACGAATAGCCTGCTATGATCAAGGCCCTGAAGTTGACAATACAGTCGGTTTTACAAGAGGTTAATGATGCAAAAAGAGCGACACAAAATACTTGCAGAAAGCGTTAAGCGACTGTTAAGACGTGGTGCAACAAAATCCCTTCAAAATATAATCAAAAAAACCCATGCTGCGGATCTTTCCCTGGTTTTTCGAGATCTTTCCAGTGATAATCGCATCCAAATGCTTAACCTCATGAAAGACCCTGAACAAAAAGGGGTTCTGTTTTCCGAGCTGGAAGAAACGGTTTTTCTGGAAATCATGGAACACATGGCCGTTGAAGAGGTGGTGGATGTGTTTGAAAACATGGCCGCAGATGATGCTGCGGAACTTCTGGGTTACCTGGATGAAGACACGGCTGATATCATCCTGGAGAAAATGAACAAAGAAGATTCCCAGGAAGTGGAACACCTCATGAGCTACGGCGAAGACACCGCCGGAAGCATCATGGTACCGGACTTCATTGCCCTGAAAGAAGACATGGGGGCCCGGGATGTCATTGAAGCCTTGCAAAATGAATTTCTTGATGTGGAAATGCCCTTTTATGTTTATGTCATAGATACTTATGGCAAACTTGTGGGGGTAAGTTCCCTGAGACAGCTGGTGGTGGTTCACCCGGAAAAACCCCTCAAGGAGTTTATGACCCGGGATATTGTATCCGTCAAAACATACACCGATCGGGAAGAGGTGGCACAGTTAGTGGCCCGGTACGATTACCTGGCCGTCCCGGTTGTGGATGATGATAACTGCCTTGTGGGTATTGTCACCGTGGATGACGTCATTGATATCATAAGTGAGGAAGCCACCGGTGACATTTTGAAGATGGCCGGTGTGGGTGAAGATTACATTGAAACCCAGACAGTGCTCAGGGGAACCCGGATTCGACTGCCATGGCTTTTTACAAGCTTTCTGGGGGGGCTTGCCGCTTTTTTCATCATCGGCAACTTTGAGGCAAGCCTTCAGCAGTATGCCTATCTTGCCGCCTTTATCCCGGTGATAATGGGCATGGGAGGTAACATCGGCACCCAGTCCTCCACCATTGTGGTGCGGGGAATTGCCACAGGAAAGATTGACACCGGAGACCTTTTTTCCGTGGTGGGAAAAGAGCTTGCCATTGGTGTAATTCTGGGAATTGTTTATGGGCTTTTCATCGGGATTGTGGCCAAAGTGCGTTTTAATCATGAACCCCTTTCCCTGCAGCTTGCCTTTTCCGTGGGCCTTGCCGTGATCTCCTCCATGTCCGTGGCGGCGCTGGTGGGCTCCCTTGTTCCCATGCTCTTTGAAAAAGCCAATATTGATCCCGCCGTTGCCACAGGCCCCTTTGTCACCACATCGGTGGATATTGTCAGCGTTTACTGCTACTTTATGATAGCAACGATTTTGCTGGGGATTTAAATGGATCCTTTTTCCACAGATGCCATTTTGATCCGGCGTACTGAATATGGTGATCATGATCTCATCATCACCTATTTTACCCGACGAATGGGGCGTTTGTCAGTGATGGCCAAAAACGCCAAACTCAGTGTTAAACGTTTTGCCGGTGCCCTGGACCCCTTCAGTGTAATGAAAATTCACTGCACCTGGCCCAAGCGCAAAAACCGGCTGCCCATTTTAAACAATGTGGACATAAAAACCGCCTTTGCCAGAATACGCACCAATGCCGTAAATACCGGGTATGCCAGTTACTGGCTGGAGATGGTAAATGCATGGATGGAGGAGGGAAAACAAGACCATGAACTTTATGACCTGCTGTTACATGTTCTTGATGGATTAAATGGCGGGAAAATGGATGTACAGGCCCTGAGTCTTCTTTTCCAGATACGATTCATGAGTATCTCGGGCTTCAATCCCACCCTTTCCTGCTGCGGCATTTGTGAAACGCCCATAGACAACATTTCCCAGGGACGCATCACCTTTGATTTTGCAGAAGGTCAACTGATCTGCAATACCTGCGGTGCCGGTTCCATCCGCCACGGCATCACCGTGTCCAAGGGAACATTGAAACAATTATTCTGGATCAACGGCAGTGATATTGGACGGGCAGAACGGCTTAAATTTTCTCCTGAGGCCATTGTGGAAGGCCAGCGGTTACTGGAGGCCTTCATTCCCTGCCACATCGGGCGGGACATGAAGAGTCTGGTCGTCCTCCGGCGGCTCAGACACTGAACATCCAGTACCGGATCTGATACCCGGAACCCTAATACGAGAGTCAAATGAATTTTAAACCCATACTTGAAAAAAAAGAAAGCGCCGTTTCCGTACCCTGCCGCATTGATCTTGGCGGCACTCTGGATATCAGCACCTTTTTTCTTCCCCTGACCCATCTAAATCCCGGCACCTTTAATATTGCCCTGGATCTTAGAACCACCGTGACCCTTTTCCCCTGGAAAACCGGTCACATTAAAATATCCTCCCGGGGGTTTGACACTGCGGAATTTGAGGCAGAAAAGGCGCCTTTTAATCATCCCATGGGACTGATGTTTGCCGTGGTTCGATTTTTCAACGGCCATGGCGTGCATGTGCACATTAACTCATCATCTCCGCCGCGAAGTGCCCTGGGGGGCTCCTCCGCCGCCGCAGTTGCCATGGTGGCAGCCTTTACCCACGCCCTGGAACGCACTGTGGCACCCGGTTCCACCGCAGCGGTTGCCCACCACATAGAATCCAGTGTGGCAGGGGTTCCCTGTGGTCAGCAGGATCAGCTGGCCGCCGCCTTTGGTGGCGTTAATCAATGGCACTGGACCGTTGCAAAAGGAGCGCCTGCCTTTGTCCGCGAACCTCTTTTTCCCCATGACCCAGCCCTTTCAAACCTTAATAAACATATTACCATGGCCTATTGCGGCATTCCCCATGTATCCAGTGATATCAACAAAAGGTGGGTAAATCAGTTTCTTTCCGGGCAAAATCGTGATAAATGGGAGCAAATTGTAAAAATCACCGCTGACTTTTCCCATGCGGTTAAAATGCAGGATTTTCATCGGGCAGCGCTGTTGATGAACCGGGAAACCCACATCCGCCTTGACATGACACCGGATGTGCTGGATGACACTGGTCAGGAGCTGTTCAAAGCAGCAGAGGCCATGGGCTGCGGTGCCCGGTTCACCGGGGCTGGCGGCGGCGGATGTCTCTGGGCCATTGGTTCGGCTTCAGACATGGATAAATTAAAACCGCAATGGCAACATATACTGAGAAACAAGGATCAGGCACATCTGTTAAAAGCAGCGGTTGATCCCAAAGGTATAATGATAATTTAAAGGCGATAACACTATGAATTTTCAAGAAGTAATTTTAAATCTGCAAAAGTTCTGGGCAGATCAGGGCTGTGTCATCATTCAACCCTATGACCAGGAAGTCGGGGCCGGCACCTTTCACCACGCCACCACTTTGAAATCACTGGGACCGGAGCCATGGAAAGTGGCCTATGTTCAACCTTCCCGTCGTCCCACCGACGGTCGGTATGGAGAGAATCCCAACAGACTCCAGCACTACTATCAATTTCAGGTGCTGCTCAAACCGTCTCCCGCTGATGTGCAGCAGCTCTACCTTGACAGCTTGAAATGCATTGGCATTGATCCTTTGGAACATGATATCCGCTTTGTGGAAGATGACTGGGAATCCCCCACTCTGGGGGCCTCGGGCCTTGGCTGGGAAGTGTGGCTGGACGGTATGGAGGTGACCCAGTTTACCTATTTTCAGGTGGCAGGAAGCCTGGAACTGAGTCCCATTTCCGTGGAACTCACCTATGGTCTGGAACGGCTTTGCATGTATCTCCAGGGAGTGGACAGCGTATATGATCTCATGTGGAACGACACCATCACCTATGGAGATGTTTACCACCAGCAGGAAGTGGAACAGTCCACCTACAACTTTGAGGTGGCTGACACCGATGTTTTGTTTGATCTTTTTTCCAAATATGAGACCGAAGCCCTTCGCATTGTTAAACAAGGATTGGTGCTGCCCGCCTATGAATTCTGTCTAAAGTGTTCACACACCTTTAATCTTCTGGATGCAAGGGGGGTGATCAGCGTCACCGAACGGACCGGATACATTGGAAGAATCAGAAACATTGCAAGGGAGTGTGCCAAGGCCTATGTGGACCAGAGAGAAGCCCTTGGACATCCCCTTTTAAAACAGGATAAACAGGTGTAATCATGAGTGACCTTTTAATTGAAATCGGAGCGGAGGAGATCCCCGCCGGATACATTGTTCCCGCCCTTACGGCATTCCGGGAAAGCCTTTTATCGTCCATGGTGAAAGCACGGATCAACCATGGGGCTGCAAGGATCTACGGCACCCCCCGGCGCCTTGCCGTCATAGTTGACAATGTGGCAGATACCCAGAGTGCAAAAACCTCCACAGTCATGGGGCCGCCTGCCAGGGTGGGATATGACAAGGACGGCAAACCCACCATTGCTGCAGAAAAATTTGCCGAAAAAGCCGGGGTTGCCCTTTCCGAGGTCACCGTCACCCAGACGGACAAAGGAGAATACCTCACAGCCGTTAAAGAAGAAGCATGTCTGCCTGCCGTTGACATCCTGGCCGATGTACTTCCGGATCTTATTTTGCACATCCCCTTTCCCAAGCGCATGCGCTGGGGCAGCCTTTCCATCAGCTTTGCCCGGCCCATCATCTCTTTGACCGCCCTTTTGGGGGAAACGGTGATTCCCTTTACCGTGGGTAACATCACCTCATCCAATGAGGTGTTTGGCCATTTTTTCCTGCATCCGGGCAAAGTGACAGTGCCATCCCCAAAGGATTACCGGGAGGTACTTCGATCCAGGGGAGTTATTGTTGACATTGAAGAGCGAAAAGCCCTTCTGGTAAAGGAGATTGAAAAGGTGGCAAAGACCCATGACTGCTGCATTTTAGAAGATGCTGAACTTGTGGACATTGTCACCAACCTGGTGGAATACCCCTATCCTGTGCTGGGACGATTTGACGGAGATTTTCTGGAGGTACCTGACGAGGCATTGATCACAGCCATGCGGGAGCACCAGAAATATTTTGCCCTCACCGATGAAAAAGGTGCCTTGAAATCGTGCTTCATTGCCGTTAACAACACCATGGCAACGGATATGGACGTGGTGGCAGCAGGCCACGGAAAGGTCATCCGGGCCCGCCTGGCCGATGCCAAATTCTTTTACAAGGTGGATTGTGAATCCACTTTGGATGAATTTGCGGATAAATTGAAAAAAGTGACTTTCCAGGCAAGCCTGGGCTCCATGTACGAGAAACGAGAGCGCCTGGAGACATTGGGGGCATATCTCACAACCCTTGCATATCCAGATGGCAATGAAACCCTTAAAACAGATGTCATCCGGGCCGCCCAGATCTGCAAGGCAGACCTGGTGAGCCAGATGGTCATTGAATTCACAAAACTCCAGGGGGTTATCGGCCGGGTCTATGCAGAACGGGCCGGAGAAAACGCCGAAGTTTCAGGGGCCGTTGAGCAACATTACCGTCCGGTGCATGCTGGTGCAGAACTGCCGGAATCCATAACAGGAAAACTTTTGGCCCTGGCAGACAAAATAGATACCATCTGCGGCTGTTTTTCCATTGATCTGGTACCCACAGGGGCCTCTGATCCCTATGCGTTACGCCGCCAGAGCATCGGTATTGTCCAGATCATGCTGGCAGCACAATTTACCTTTTCCCTCGGGGAACTTGTGGAAAAAGGTGTCTCTTTATATGTCACAGATGAAGACAAGAAAAACGCCGTCACAGAACAGGTTCTGGCCTTTATCAAGGGCAGAATGGGCAATATGCTTGCGGATCAAGGCTATTCCAGAGAATCTGTGAATTCAGCCCTTGCCGTCTCCTTTGACAATGTTCCAGACACTCTTTTGAGAATAAAAGCCCTGGATGCCATGCGCCGGGAGCCCGATTTTGAACCCCTTTCCATTGCCTTTAAACGGGTGGTGAATATCCTGAAAAAAGCCAATATTCACGGCCCCGTGCCCGTGGATGAGGCCCTGTTTGAAGATGCTTCGGAAAAAGCGCTTAATACGGCCTGCAGGCAAGTCAAAGAAAGTGTGAAATCATACACAGCCAACGGAGACTATGAAAAAGCCTTAAAGGAAATTGCCACCCTGCGCCCCTTTGTGGACACTTTTTTTGATGAGGTCATGGTCATGGTGGATGATGAAGCTGTAAAGCAAAACCGCATGGGACTGCTCTCCTCTGTGGCGGCTCTGTTCCAGAACATTGCCGATTTTACCCTGATTTAAATCATCCCGGGCAGATCTGCTGTGATCCGGTCTGCCCACAACGAATAATGAAACCCTCATGATTCCAGATCATTGGACGGAGTTTCATATAAAAAAAATATTTAAAGGAGTTTAACATATGGCAGGTTATGATCCTGAAAAAGATAAAACATTAATGGAATGGAAGTGTGAAGAGACCGGTTTAATGCTCTCCATACATCAATACGCCGGAGGGGAAGCAAAACTTCAAATCGGGCCCAGAGTTTTAAAGAAAAAAGACGGTACAGACCGGGCACCCTCCAAGGCAGGTCGTCTATCCATGGAAGATGTGATGTGGATCTATGATATAATTGATGAGGTTAAGGATGAGCTTGCCGACCTTGTCGGACCTGAATAGCCCCTCCCTGGTTCCCCCTTTGGGAGCAAGGAGTGCCCCTGACATCGGTCCTCTGGCGGTGATGATCAGCACAGAACCGGATGTCAGGTATATCAAAAAAAATCTGGGCCGGCCACGGTCCAGATCTTTTTTCATGGGTGAGCTGTTCCCGATCCGGGCAGCCGATACCAAGGCATATCCAGGGCAGGAAAAGCACAAGGAAACGCCCGATACAGGAAAAAGCCCTTCCATGGAAATCAATGAAAAGGGTACACTGAAAAATAAAATTAAAGCAAATGCCGTGGATAAGCAGGCAGCCGTATTTGCAGGCCCTTACATAGGCGCTCCCTATGCGGTGATGCTTCTGGAATCCCTCATTGCCCGGGGGGCAAAACAGATCATTGTTATTGGCTGGTGCGGTTCCATTTCATCGGACATACAAATCGGGGACATTCTCATGCCCCATGCCGCCATTGCCCACGAGGGGACCTCCCAAAACTACATGGCATGCACAGAACGCTGCCCTGAGATACCGCTCCCCGCTTCCCCGTCCAATGCCACCGGTCTTACTGAAAAATTAACCGAATATCTTGATGAAAACCACATACCCTTTAAAACCGGAACCATCTGGACCACAGATGCCATTTACCGGGAAACAGCGGAAAAGGTCTCTTTTTTCAGGGCCAGGGGGGCGCTGGCAGTGGAAATGGAATGCTCTGCCCTTTTTGCCGTGGCCGCCCACCGCAAGGTGGAGCTGGTTCCTCTGCTGGTGGTGTCTGATGAGCTGTCAAAAACCCAATGGAAACCGGCCTTTAAATCCAAGGTGTTCGGTGCTGCCCGAAAACAGGTGTCCAATGCCGTCATTGATTTTTGTAACCGCCACTGCCGGACCTTATCCTGATTTTAGTCTGCCCGTGGTGGATTTTTTTATTAGAAAATAAAACTTCCGGGCAACCTCAGCAGAGCTGCCCCCCCGATGGGCAATAGGAACCGGACAATTGAGCTGTCTACAGTTCCGGTCCGGGCCCATTGCCCATCGGGAGGGGGGCGGCGGCTCCGCGTCTACGACCCTATATTCGTTGTGTCCGTGAGGACATGCCCGTTTATATGAAATACTCCAAAAATCTAAGGTGTATTTCAAGCTTTGTTGTGGGCAGAACCGGATCAGAATACGGTCTGCCCGTGGCAGTTATATAAAAAATAAGATTCATTGATTAAGGAATCCATGGATAACGAGATAAAACAGGAGGCCCTGACCCTCCAGCGGGAATTGAACCGCCACAATTTTCTTTACCATACAAAGGATGATCCGGAAATTTCCGATGCCCAATATGATCGGATGATGGCCCGTCTCCTGGAAATTGAAAAAAAATTTCCCGAACTTTCTGCCCCGGACTCCCCCACCCGCCGGGTGGGGGGAGCGCTTTTGGAGGCCTTTGAAAGTGCCCCCCACTCCATCCCCATGTTGAGCCTGGATAATGCATTTTCAGATGAAGATATAACGGAATTTCATAAACGGGTCCTTCGCCTGTTAAAGGATACTCCCCTGTCCTACACGGTGGAGCCCAAAATGGATGGAGTGGCTGTTGAACTGCGCTACGAGAAAGGCATCCTCACCCGGGCCACCACCCGGGGGGACGGTGTTGTGGGAGAAGTGATCACCGATAATGTCCGCACCATCCGGACCATCCCCCTGGGCCTGATACCCCTGCCCGGGATTTCCCTGCCTGACCTGCTGGAGGTGAGAGGGGAAGTGATTATCACTTCAGATGATTTCAAGACATTAAACCGTCGACGACTTGAAAAAGATCTTTCCCTTTTTGCCAACCCCCGCAATGCTGCGGCAGGCTCCCTTCGACAACTGGACTCCAGAATCACCGCGTCCCGGCCCCTTTCCATTTACGTCTACGGCACCGGCCTTTGCCAAGGCATTGAATTTGACTCCCATGGAAGGATGCTTGCCACCCTTCAATCCATGGGATTTCCGGTGAATCCCCTTGTAAAACAAAATCTTTCCATCAAACAGGTGCTTGCATATTACCGGGAACTTGAAACCATGCGCCATACCCTTGCCTATGAAATTGACGGCATGGTGATGAAGGTGGATAGCATTAAATCCCAGGAAACACTGGGGGTTAAAACCCGAAGTCCCCGATGGGCCATTGCCTATAAATTCCCTGCCCAGGAAGCCGCCACTGTTGTCAATGATATCATTGTTCAGGTGGGCCGCACCGGCACCCTTACCCCTGTGGCATTGCTTGAACCTGTATCCATTGCCGGGGTCACCGTATCCCGGGCCACACTGCACAATGCCGATGAAGTCAGCCGCAAGGATGTCAGGGTGGGAGACCAGGTGGTGGTGATCCGTGCCGGGGATGTTATCCCCAAGGTGGTAAAGGTGATAACGGACCGTCGCATAGGAGATGAAACGCCCTTTATCATGCCGGATACCTGTCCGGTGTGCCAAAGCCCTGTGTTGCGCCTGCCCGAGGAGTCCGCCGTTAAATGCATCAATGTATCCTGTAGTGCCCAGGTAAAAGAGCGTATCAAACATTTTGTCTCCAAAGGCGCCTTTGATGTGGACGGCATGGGTAAAAAACTGGTGGAACAACTGGTGGAAAGAAAGGTGATTTCTTCCTTTGCAGATCTTTTTACCCTGCAAAAAGCTGAGCTGTCTGCCATGGATCGCATGGGGGACAAATCAGCAGATAACATTGTCAGGGCGCTGAAAAAGGCATCTAAAATTACCCTTCCCAAGTTTATTTTTGCCCTGGGCATTGATCACACCGGAGAAAATGCCGCCCTTGTCCTGGCCAGACAGTTTCAAACCCTGGAGGGCATTACGGCTGCATCAAAACAGGCCCTGGAAGCCATTGACGGCGTGGGACCCAAAACCGCTGCCGCAGTGCACGATTTTTTTGCCAATCCTGATAACCGTCAGGTCATTGAACGCCTGCTGGCCAACGGGGTACGCATTTCAGATTTTTCCATGAAGGCACCACAGCCGGGAGCAACCCTTGAAGATCCGGGTCCATTCCTTGGCAAAACCGTTGTGCTCACCGGCAATCTTGAAATGATGACCCGGAGTGATGCAAAAAAAAAGCTGCAATCATTGGGAGCCAAGGTGACCTCCAGCATCAGCACCAAGACCGATTTCCTTGTGGCAGGAGCATCGGCAGGAAGTAAGCTTACCAGGGCCAAGGCCCTGGGTATTACTATTTTAGATGAGGTGCAGTTCAAGGAAATGCTCAAGATATAACTGCCACAGACAGATCTTATTTTGATTCGGTCCTGCCCACAATAATGCTTGAAACACGCTCCAGACTTGAGACGTATTTCATATATCGGGCATCTCCTGCCGGACACAACGGCTATTGAAAATGGTATTATGCCGCCTCCCGGGGCAATGGAGACCGGATCGGGACCATAAACGGGCCAATTGGCCGATTCCCATTGACCCTTTGGGGGCTCTGCTGAGGACAGTTGGAGTTCCCCTGTTCATATTAAATCAATCCTGTTCAATTAATTGTCGGAGTTTTATGTAATTATATGGATACATTCTTAACAGAAAAACATCGCATTGTGAGAAGTTCTGTCAGGGCCTTTGCCCAGCGGGAGATCATGCCCATTTCAAGGGAAATAGATGAAGATCGGCGCTTTCCCTGGGAAGTCATTGAAAAAATGGGAAAACTTGGGTATCTCGGCATCCAGGCCCCCCGGGAACTGGGGGGGGCTGGCATGGATGCAGTGAGCTATATTATCATCATTGAGGAGATCTCCCGGGCCGCGGCAGCCATTGGCTTATGCGCCTCGGTGCACAACAGCGTGGCCCTTTATCCCATCCTTGCATTTGGCAATGCCCTTCAACACGATAAATTTGTACCGGACCTGGCCAAGGGAAAAAAAATCGGGGCATTTTGTCTCACAGAACCCAATGCCGGTTCCGATGCCTCGGCCATTGAAGCCACAGCCATTAAAGACGGGGATCATTATATTGTCAATGCCAATAAGGTGTTTGTCACCAATGGCGGCGTGGCTGATATCTGCGTAATGTTTGTGCGCACCGATCCCGCTGCCGGTCCCCGGGGAATCAGTGTCATTGTGGCAGAAAAGGGAACCCCGGGCTTTGTGGTGGGAGAAAAGGAAAATTTGTCGGGCATGCGGGCCAACCCTGTTTGCTCCATCCGGCTCAGCGACTGCAAAATTCCTGCTGAGAATCTCCTTGCCAAAGAAGGCATGGGCTTAAAAATCGGTCTGGCGGCCCTTGATACCGGGCGTATCGGCATTGCATCCCAGGCAGTGGGCATTGCCCAGGCTGCCCTTTTGGATGGCATCAAATATGCAAAGGAACGCATTCAATTCAAAGTACCCATTGCCAGACACCAGTCCATACAGAATATGATTGCCGACATGGCCACCCAGGTGGAATCGGCCCGGCTCATGGTGTATCGGGCAGCCCTGCTAAAAGATCAAAAAAAACCGTTTTCCAAGGAAGCGGCCATGGCCAAACTCATGGCCAGTGAAACCGCAAGCCGGGTGGCGGACATGGCTGTACAGATCCATGGCGGATACGGATATTCCAAGGCATATGGGGTGGAGCGATACTATCGGGATGCCCGGATCACAAGAATTTATGAAGGAACCAGTGAAGTTCACCGCATGGTGATTGCCCGCAATATCCTTGATTGATGGGGTGATGAATGCATAGTTTTTTGTGGTTAAGGCGGTTTTAAGATGATAAGTACTTGGACACCATTTTGTTCTATTTATTCTACTTTGGATCGGCTTGCCTCTGAGGCCATTTTCAATGTTAGAACCGGAAGAAATTTTACTCCATGTACAAAAGAATAAATATGGAAAAGATATGGGACTGAATATAATTGTATGTATAAAAGCAGTGGCGGAAGGGACCTGGGGTGCAAAAAACACCGATAAAAATTTCACCCTGAATTTATTTGACCGTCCGGCCATTGAAATGGCCATGGAATTAACAAAAAAATATGACGGCACCGTGACCCTGGTCTCCATGGGCCCTGAATCGGCGTGTTCTGCCCTTTATGAAGCCATGTCCATGGGACCCCAAAAGGCTGTGTTGTTATCAGATCCCCTGTTCAGAGAATCAGACACCTATGCCACGGCAAAGGTATTAAGTGCAGCCATAAAAAAATTAGCCCCCTTTGATCTGCTTTTCTTTGGAACCAGATCTTCGGACAGTGACACCGGACATGTGGGCCCACAGACTTCCCAGATGCTTTCCATACCGTACATATCCAATGTACATGAAATGGTGGATCTCGGCATGGATAAAGCCACGGTGGAAAGACGGGCCGATGGATTTGTGGAGCGGTTTCAGATCACCGGCCCCGGAGCCATGGGGGTGGTCCATGACGGCACCGAATATGGTTACACCGGTCTTTATGAAATTGAAAACACCTTTGACGGTAAATCCATCCAGCGCTGGGATCACAGTGATCTCGGTCTTGAGCCCCATGAAATCGGACTTCCGGGGTCTCCCACAAAAATTGTGGCGTTAAATCCCCACAAATCCAAAAAACAGTGCCGGTTCATTACCGGAGATGTGGCCCAGGCTGCAGAAACCCTGGCCCAGACCCTGTCACAGGCAGGATTGGTGGACTAAAAAATGACAAATAATATCAATACACAAACAAACAACCCGGATATGGCTGAAAAAGAGATCTGGGTATATGGCGATGTGAGATCCTCTGCACTGTTCAATAACAGCCTTAATGTACTGGCAGGGGCCCAAAAACTGGCAAGCCTCACCGGCGGAAAAACCGTTTTTATGATAATCAGCCGGGACAATAAACATAATCCAGATGCTGTGGAAGAACAAAACGCCGCAGACCAGGCAGTGAAACATGGGGTGGACAGGGTGTTAACCCTTAAACCTTCTGCCGGGGGATATCTTCTGCCGGAACAGGAAGCCCGGATCATTGCCGGGGTGGTGCAGCAGCAAAACCCTTGCGTATGCCTGTTTCCTTTACATGTGATCCCCCGGGAGATTTGTTCCCGGGTGGCAACCCTTTGCCATGGGGGCATGATTGCAGACTGCATGGATTTTAAATATGATGCCGGAGAAATCATTGCCGTGTGTCCCTCCCATGGTGGGGAGGTTATGGCCCAGCTGGGATTTTCCGATGCCACCATCACAGGATTTATCACTGTACAACCCAATGCTTTTGTCAGAAAGGAGACAACCTCGGCCCAGGGGGAGTTGGAGACTCTCACCGTCACCTCCCTTGCCCCGTGCGATGAGATCTCTTTTCTTTCCTGCGACAAAGAGTCAAGAAGCGAAAAAAACCTGGAAACTGCAAGGAAAATCGTTGTGGGGGGTGCCGGGCTCGGCAACATAGAGAACTTCACCACCCTTCGAAAACTTTCTGCGGCCCTGGGGGCTGAAACCGGAGCCACCCGACCGCCGGTGTTGTGGCATTGGATTGATGAAGAACGCCTCATCGGCCAAACCGGTAAAACCGTTTCGCCAGAATTGTTGATCTCCCTTGGCACCTCCGGTGCCGTGCAATACACCGCAGGCATCACCGGTGCAAAAACCGTGGTGGCTGTGAACAAAGATCCCAATGCCCCTATTTTTCAGTTCGCTGACATGGGTATTGTTGGGGATGTAAATCTTTTTTTGCCGGTGTTCACGGAAAAAATCAAACAAATCTCCCTGAGATCCCTGGCCGATGCCCTGGACACTGACGGCCCGTCTGCCCGGGGGGATGATTTTGGTTCAAGGCTCATCCGAATCAGAAGAGCCCACGGTTTAACCCGGGAGGTATTGGCACAATCCGTGGGACGCACCCCGGAATTTATTAAAGAGCTGGAAAACAATCAAACCACGGCTTCAGTGGGCCTTTTGATCACCCTGGCCGAGGTGTTTGACATTGATGCCGGTACTTTTTTAAATGCTGAAGAGCAATCAAAACTTGCCGGAGAAAGGGCCCAGGCCTACACCCGTAGAACAGCCAACTACCATTACCAGAGCCTCACCCCGGGGGCAGAAAATGAACATCTGCGGGTGTTCATGATCACCATTGAGTCCCGACAAAAGCACAAACCCGTTGACTATCGCCATGAAGGAGAGGAGTTTGTCTATGTCATGGACGGACAGTTGGGATTGACCCTGGACGGTAAACTTTATACCCTGATGAAAGGGGAGTACATGAAGTATAATTCCCAGACACCCCATCAACTGAAAAGCCTCAGTGATGAGAAGACCCGGTGTCTGGTAACCCTCTATACACCCTAAAAAAAAGTTAAGAAAATACCACGGGCCACGAACCAAAATCAAAATGAAACCCGCCTGTGGCTCACCTGCCAATTTCCTTATAGGGTTCCCCATCATTGAGGAGCCCTTCAAAACCACCTGACATACGGATCGCGTACAAATGCGATTCGGCAGACCAATTTTCAGCCAGGAATAATCCAAGGGAAAAAAAATATCTATTTAACAGGGCCATTACAAAATAAGCTGAACCAAAAAAATTGTGTTACCTCTTCTTTGATTCATCTCTGAAAAGGGCATGGAAAAGAGGACCATAAAGGCGCCAGACCAGGCTGGGAAAGGCATTGTTATGGGCCTGCCACAGGGAATCAAAATCAGGATAGGCCCTTAAAGCACAGGGGGTATACCCTATTTCTCCGGAACGAAATCCATCGCCCTGGTACACCTTACAGACATCGTTTTTAGCCGTGGCAGCTTGTGATGTATTTTTCCCACCGGTATCCCCAGCCAATGAATTCTGGTCATCATGGAAATTTCCCTGCCCCCCGGACTCCGGCGCTTTTAAAAGCCAGGCCATGGCCGTGCGGGGGGTAATGGGCAATGGAATGCAAAGCCCCTGCCACCACAGGTCAACCATGTCATACACCAGGGCACAGGCACTGTTCTTTTCCAAAGGCTTCAGGTTTACAATGCCATCCGGTGCCACAAGACAGCTTGTTAAAGGCAGGCCCACGGCACAGGCCAGCACATGCTTTACCCAAATTTCTGTAAAGGGCGTTAAACGGCTTGGTTTCCCCTTGGCATCCATGATGTTATGGGAATAAAATTCCCACCTTGCAAAGGATTTCACGGCAGAGGATGGCTTGACCGGGGGGAAATCTGCCATTTTTTTTTCAGCAGACTCTGATGAAGCATCGGAGAAACCGTGATCCCCCCGGGAAACCAGGGAGTCTTGAGTATTTAATGCATCTTGTGGATCTGCACTGTGAAGCCCATCTAAAAATCCTTCAAGAATTTTACCTTTAAGGGGACCCTTGTTTATATGAAAGGATAAATCTTGACCGGAAATTTCATGGGGCCAGGTTTCACAAAGGCGGTTGTTGTGGGCCACCATCTCTTCCACAGGTTCTGTAAGGGACGTCACGGCAATCTGACCAAACCCCTTCATGGGCAGCTCCCCTGTATTCAAAAGGCGCTGGGCCGCCGTGGTGATAGCCTTGACGTCCTGCCCGGTCCCTTCCGGAAAAGCTGCAAGCCCGGCATCCAGCAATTGCTGTTTAAGGATATAGGGAGTGATTCCCTCCAGAACAAAGGGCTCATCCCCGGTGCGGGCTTCATCCATGGCATCAAAATAAATGGAAAGACGCTGGTGGAAGAAAAAGTTCAGAGGACTTTTCATGAACTGAATCAAAGGCCTTAAATCCAGGTTATCCCGGGGCACCGGAAGGGGTAAAAGGGGGGCTTGATCCCCGGACAACGTTTCATCCCAGGCAATGGAAGTAGGATCAATGGAAGAAAGGTCAAACAAACCGGTTCCCCTGTGGATTGATTGTTCCTGTTTTTCAAAAATTTCCCGCCATTCCCGGGCATAGGTAAAAAGCGCGTTGTTGTCTTTATTGGCAAAATAGTGTTTGCTAAAGGGCTGTAACGGATGCGTCACGGTGAGGATCTCTATCACATCCGGCCCATGGTGTGAGCCATCATCCGCATCTGTGACCTGAATGCCCGGGCGATCATTATCCATGCCATGATCATTTGTGATATTAATATCCATGTCATTGAATTCCCTGCCATGGTCTGCCGGGACATGGACGTCCTGTGAACCACTATTTATGTCACCCAAGGTACGGCAGGTACATTCCTCTAAATTCAACCGCCACCCTGCAGACACATAATCCCGAAGCTGGGCCACCAGCACAGACGGAGCTTTTAGACTGTTATCAACCACATCATGGCCGATGTAGCTGATATAAAAGCAATTGCGGGCCGACAGCAGAGCCTCCAGAAAAAGGTAGCGATCATCCTCCCGTCGGGAACGATCCCCGGGCCGGTAAAGCCCTTTCTGGGCCATGAGATCAAAATCCAGGGCCACCCGGCTGCGGGGGTATTCTCCGTCGTTCATGCCCAAAAGGCATACCACCTTAAAGGGAATGGCCCGCATGGGCATCATGGTGCAAAAATTGACCTTTCCGGCCAGAAAACGCTGGGAGGTACTGGATTCGGTCATGGCCGACATGACATGGTCCCGCACCACGGGAAGTTCCAGATCTAAATAGAAATCACCGGTATCGCAGGCCGTTTCCCAAGCCACCAAGACATCGTTTACATGGGATAAAAACAGATGCTCACCACTGTCTCCGGGCATAAAAAAATCGATGAGCATTTTACGGATGCGCTGGCACCAGATTTCTGGAGATGCGGGAATAATAATGGTTTGCCACAGATTTTCCAAGGCGTTCATGAGATCTGTCAGCCCCCCGGCCAGGGCTGCACTGAGTCCGCCAATCTCATCATAGGGCTCAATGCCGTTCCAGGCAAATCCATTTCCCACGGCATAGCCAAGCATCATCCGACGAAGGCCAAAATCCCAGGTGTTATGCGCCAGATCCGGTGGCAGATCAAAGGCCTTTCGATGCTCACTGTTAAGCCCCCAGCAAATACCGGCCCCCTCCATCCACAGTTTTAATAAGGGTAAATCCAGGGGTTTGATACCAAAGCGACGTCCCAGGGCGGGCACCTCCATCAGGGCCATGATATCTGCCGTTGTCATGCGAATCCGGGGCAAGTTCAACAATGTTTCCAGGGCGTTTAACAATGGACGGAAGGCATTGTCCGGACCGTCGGCAATGGAAAAGGGGATGAATCGCTCATCTGTAATGGCTATATTACCAAACACCGCCTGAATGTGGCAGGCATAGGTATCAATATCCGGGGTCATGACAATGACATCCCTGGGACAAAGATCCGGCATTTCTTCAAAAAAATTCAAAAGCTGATCCTGGAGAATCTCCACCTCACGCTGGCGGCTATGGGCCAGGTGAAATTGAATGGAGCGATCCCCGGACAAAAGAAGCTGCCTGTCATCGGGACAGGCAGGCAGGGCAATGAGATCCAGGACATTCTGCTGTACCTGCATGAGCAGGGTTGCCCGGGCATGGGAGAGGCCGTTTTCCAATTTTTTTTGATTGTCCAGACGCTCCCCATTAAAATGATACCCATGATCCTGATCACCGGGGGAGATAATATCTCGAAACAGATCAATCTGGGAGAACCGATCCTGGTAGGTTTCCGGCTGATCATACCGGTACAGCAGCCCTATATAGTCCCTGCCCTGCTTTCCCCAGGTGGCAAGTAAGGGGTTCACATGCTGGTGCAGCGCATCGGGGTCCAAATCCCCGGGTATGGTGTTGCCGTGGCGGACCTGTTCAATTTTAAAAAGCTCCCGGTCTTCAACGATATCTGACCAGTAGTGGCGGCAGGGGTTGTGGACAAATAAAAGTATCTGGCAATGGGCCGACAATACATCCAAAGCTTCCAATATCTGGGCTGGCAGGGAACAGATACCAAACACAATCACCCGCCGGGGCAACCCGGTAAAAGGCCTTTGGGAATGTCCAGCGGCGTCTAAAAACCGGCCATGGAGACCGGCCCGGCCGGTTCCCCTCAATTCCGGGACAATATCTTCATGAACCCGCCGCCACAACGCCGCCTGCCAGGCCTGTTCCCGGGGTAAATCCACCCATGCACCTGTGCCGGTGATAAGTCCATCCCGGCCATCCTGCCAGGCGGTGAGCCAGTCAGCCCGGTACACCTGATATTGATCAAAAAGCGCTGCCAGGTGTACCGCCAGCTGGTATCGTTTCCGGGAATCTTCATCATCGGAAAAAAACCGTGTGAGCACCGAAAAAACAGGATCATCCCCCAGCTGGGTTAACAAACGCATGAGCCGCCAGATCAATCGTTCCCGGTCAAAGGGAGAAGCCGGAGGCACATCTCCCAGCACGGCTCGGTAGGCCTGCCACATGAATCGACCGGGGAGTAAAAACTCAAGACCTGCACCAATGCCGCAGCCATCATCCGATGCCAGGGAAAGCTTGAGCCACTGGGCCATGCCGTTGCTCTGGACAATGAAGCACTCCTTTTCCAGGGGGGCCACAGGATATCGACCCACCCACTCCACAAGCACATCACGCAGATCCTCCATATGATTGCCATGGATGATGGAAAGACCCGGTTCAAGTGGCTGTGTCATATCAACTATCTTTTACAGAAGAATGAAAGAGCATATCAACGGCTTTTTCCATGCGATCCAGTCCCTGTTTAAGGGTGGCCATGGGGCATCCAAAATTGAGCCGCACATACCCTTTTGCACCAAAGGTGGCACCATCATTGAGACCAACACCCATGGATTCAAAATAGCGGGCCGGGTTTTCAACCTTAAGGTTTTTTGCATCAATCCAGGCAAGATAGGTGGAAGAAACGGCTTTCATGGATAATCCCGGCATGTTGTTTATGCGTTGGTACACATAATCCCGGTTTGTTTTCAAATATTGAATCAAGGCCGCCAGCCATTGGTCCCCCGATTCAAATGCAGCCCGGGCAGCCAGAAGCCCCATGCAGTTCACATGGGGTAAAAGTCCCCGGCTGAATGTCTGAAATTTTTGCCGCAGGGCACCATTGGAAATCACACCAAAGGAACAGCTCAACCCCGGAATGTTAAAGGTCTTGCTCGGGGCCATGAGGGTAATGGTGTTATCAGGAGCCTTGGGATCACACATCCATGTGGGACAATGGGCGGCATCATCATCCAGGATAAAATCGGCATGGATTTCATCGGAAAGCAGCAATATATTATGGGCATGGCAAATGCTCACAAGACGTCCCAGCTCCTCTTTTGTGAAAATCGTTCCACAGGGATTGTAGGGACTGCATAAAATGAAAATCCTGGTTTTATGGGTGATGGCCTCCTTTATACCCTTAAAATCAAGCACATATCTGTCATTTTCCAACACCATGGGAACCTTAATGCAGTTTTTACCGGCATTGCCCGGTGCTGCCAGAAACGGAGGATACACAGGAATGGTGGTCATGATATCATCACCCGGGTCACTGAATGCATGACACATGGCATTGATACCGCTGACAAGGCCCGGCAGCCATACAATCCAATCTGGATTGATCTCCCACCCAAAACAGCGTTTCAAGCGCTTAACCACCACGGCTTCCAGGGCATAATCCCGTCCGGGATACCCGTAAATACCATGATGCACCCGTTCTTGAAGAGCCTTTGTCACCGCTGGAGGTACTTGGAAATCCATGTCCGCCACCCACATGGGAATGACATCTTGCCCCTGGTATTTATCCCATTTTTCACCGCCGGTTCCCCTGCGGTCTATTACCTTGTCAAAATCAAACATTCAAACGGCTCCTTTGTTTTTTCTTGCATATTCATTGGGAATTTGAGATTTAAACTATTTTCACATCACCAACGATTTTCTCCAGGGATGTAGCACATTCAGCATCTTTTCCGCAATGGAATAACTGCCACGGGCTGACCGTATTTTGATCTGAATTTTGATACGGATGGGTCCACAACGAATAGTGAAATGGTATGATGCCGCCCTCGACGGAAAATGGAGATCGGCCCGGGACCATAGATGGCCCAATGGGTCGCTTCCCACTGCCCCCGTGGTCTGGCTGAGAATGCTCGGAAAAACCGTTACAAAAGACGATAAACACCCCCCTGTACAACAGGATGAATAAACAATCCAAATGAGGTTTCCATGAAAAACCCACTGCTTAAAAATCCCATGTATATTTATTTAATGCTCCTGGTCATTGCCTCCACAGCGGGCCTTCATGTATGGCGCAGCCTTTTTGACAATTTTGCCGTGAATATTATTCATCTGGATGGAGGACATGTGGGAGCCCTTCAATCGGTGCGGGAATTTCCAGGATTTCTATCCCTATTGGTGGTATATCTTCTTTTAATCATCAAGGAACACCGCCTGTCTGCCCTTTCTGTAATTATCATGGGCCTGGGAGTGGGGGCCACGGGTCTGTTTCCCACCTTTTACGGATTAATGTTCACCACCCTTCTAATGAGCTTTGGCTTTCACTATTTTGAAACCACCAATCAATCGTTGACACTACAGTATTTTGATACCCACACCGCCCCCATTGTGTTTGGTAAACTTCGAAGCCTTGCCGCTCTAAGTAACATTGTGGCAGGAGTACTGATTTTCCTGGCAGCGCCATATGTTTCCTACACCGGGCTTTACCTTCTGGCCGGTGGCGGAATGCTTGCCATTGGCCTTTATACCCTCACCCGGAATCCCACGGATAAATTCCTGCCCCCCCAGCGAAAGGATATGATTGTAAAAAAACGATATTGGCTTTTTTATATCCTGACGTTTATGGCCGGGGCCAGACGCCAGATTTTCATTTCCTTTGCCGTATTTCTTCTGGTGAAAAAATTTGGATTTTCCATCCGGGAAATTGTCATATTATTCATGCTCAATAATATCATCAATTATTTCTTGAGCCCGTTCATTGGAAAATGCATTGTAAAGTACGGAGAAAGAAAGGTGCTTTCACTGGAATACTTCAGCCTGATTTTTATTTTTGTTGCCTATGCTGTGGTGGATTCTAAAATCATGGTGGGCCTGCTTTACATTGCAGATCATATCTTTTTTAACTTTGCCATTGCCATTAGAACATTTTTCCAAAAAATTGCTTCCCCGGAAGATATTGCCCCCAGCATGGCCGTGGGATTCACCATTAATCACATTGCCGCCGTGGTATTGCCCGTAATCGGAGGACTTTTATGGCTGGTGGATTATCGAATTCCCTTTCTGGCAGGGGCAGCTCTGAGTCTTGTCTCTCTTTTATTGGTGCAGCAAATTACCGGGCAACTGAGTATTAATCGACCTGAAAACAGAAACAATTCATAAAGCCAAATGAGTTCGGAAAACAAGATTGATTGAAACGGTCAGGCCCGAACATAATATTTTGTATCCGGGCCTGACTTGTATTCTTAGCCATTATTCCTGATTCTTCAAAATATATAAATCACTTTTTTTCCAATCCTGGGCCTCTTGTTGAAAGGATTTCAAAAAGCAACGACCGGCCTTGTTTTTTGCATCATAGATGCCGTGTCTTAAAAATGTCAAAGGCACCCCTCCCTTCAATCCCACAGTGATATCGAACATGCTGAAATCCTGAATCAATCCCCGAATGATATCTCCCTCCAGCAGGGTAAAGAAAACCACCTCACGTTCTTTCATCAAGGGATAAAGAGTTTTATTTTTTATAAAATACCGCTCCCGGAAATTTTCCGTTGGCTCAAGATTGAGTTTTTTAACTTTTTTATCAATTTTTTTGATGAGCTTTGTAATTATTTCATTTTGCTCCACCGGATATAAAAATTTTACAAAAAGTTTTTTTATGGTGAACTCACCGGTTTCTTTGCAGTCAATGGTCACCTCATACACATCATTTCCAACAATGCGGCCTGTAACAGGCGATTTCCCGTACAGATGAATGCACCAGTCCGCCTCCGATGACATGGCTGTTTTAAATATTGAATTGTTTTGATTTTCCCGTCTGTATTCACTGAATCCTGAAAGATAATTCATCTGTCTTTTTCCTTTATTATAGGATATCATGTCGGCCCGACGACACGACCATTTTCCCAGTCTCAACTCATTACTGATCCAAGATCAAGAAATCATGTTTGTTTAATCTTGTCCATCGGTTAAATTGTCAAAACCGCATTTTTTAGAAATGAACCAGATGCTTTCTGCAATGTAGCCATTTGTTAAAAACAATATCCCAACAATAAGCATCCAACAATATCAATACTCTATATGCTATTATTGTACTGGTCAGTCGTAAGTTCTCCAGTTTGAAGCCACATAATGTGATTCCTTGAAATTGAACACATCCCATGTGGTATAAGAAATTAGAACTGAAAAAAGCCTCGATAATGTCAATAACGAAAGTCTGACCCCACCACGAAATGCGAACACCGAAAGTTGAGTAATTCACATAATGCTTGATTTATTGCAAAATCCAAGTCTTTATAATCAAATTGTTTTTGCAATGAAAGTGATTATGTACTATTGATATTCATCAACAACTTCTTTATTCGTAATATCAACATGTTAGAATACATCAATTTCTTCAAGAAAGAATATCAAAAAACAGATATGAAATCAAAAATTTACAATACTTCTTCTTTCAATTCCATGTGTGAAACCGGAGTCACTGTATGTTAAAAAATTAGACATCCAAATGCCGCTGTAGTATTAAGTCCGCAGGTGCGACAAACGGCTGAAATTATTTATATTCAAGGGGGGGGGAAGATCATGATTTTTTGCGGTAAAAAAAACGGCCCGGCAAAGGGACAAAGGATTGCAAATTTAATGGTGATCATGGGTATTGTCATCGGCCTGTTGCACCAGCCCTGCCGGGCAGAAATGAACCCATCTGATCTTCCCGGAGTGTTGCAACCCTGGGTACAATGGGTGCTCCACGGCAAAAAAAAAGAGATATCATGTACCCCCCGTTATAATGATGCCCGCCAACTGACATGCAGCTGGCCGGGCAGATTGAATATTACTCTTGGTGATAAAGGCGGAGAATTTAACCAGATCTGGGATATTCTCCACGATACCTGGATCTCCCTTCCCGGGCATGCCGGTCAGTGGCCGTTTAATGTGAAGGTGAATGACGCCCCTGCCTTATTAATGATGCATGACAATACCCCTGCCATCCATCTGCTCCCTGGACAGTATCACATCTCTGGACAGTTTCAATGGCAGACACCACCTGAATACCTTAAGGTCCCCGAAAAAACAGGATTGTTATCTGTGTGGATAAAAAATCAGCCTGTTCCCTTTCCCCATCTGGATAAAACTGGACGACTCTGGTTGAAAACCACCCAAAAGGTTAAAAAAGAAGAAGATCGCCTTAAGGTGGAGCGATTTCGAAAAATTGAAGATGATATTCCCCCAATGATCACCCTGTACACCACCCTGGAAGTTGCAGGCAAGGCCCGGGAAATCACTCTGGGGCCTTTATACGATCCTGGCTTATTCATCCCCCTTTCCCTGGAAAGTGATCTTCCTTCCCGTCTCTCCCGGGATGGCACCCTTCGTATCCAGGTGAGACCCGGCAGATATGATTTCACTTTAAAGTTACGATATATGGGCGTTTTGTCACAGTTGACATTTAAAGGAGAGGAGCCCCGATTTCAGCCAACGTATGAAATATGGTCCATTGTGCGTCGACCTCAATTGCGCATCATGGAAATTTCCGGAGTACCCCCGGTGGACCCCCGCCAGACATCCCTTCCCAAAAACTGGTATAATTATCCCGCATACCGCATAATGCCCCGGGAAACCATGATTTTTAAAGAAATAAAGCGTGGAGATCCCATGCCGGCCCCGGACAGGCTCACGCTGGACAGAACTCTCTGGCTTCGATTTGACGGATCCGGGTATACTGTTAAGGATAAAATAACCGGCCGAAAAAACAGTGACTGGCGATTGGAAATGGATCTGAACATGGTTCCCGGCAAAGTCACGGTGGACGGCATGGAGCAGTTAATCACAAAAAAAGCAAATACTGACAAACCCGGCCTTGAATTAAGAAAAGGTATATTGGACCTGACAGCGGAAAGCACCTTTGACAAGGGTATTTACCAGCTCCCCGCCACTGGATGGGACCATGATTTCAACCAGGTGACAGGACGATTAAACCTGCCGCCGGGATGGCAGCTTCTCCATGCCGGAGGTATTGATAAAATCCCCGGTACCTGGCTTCAGAAATGGACCTTACTCGATTTTTTTGTGGTGCTTATTTTTACCATTGCCACGGCAAAACTTTTTTCCATCCCCCTTTCCCTGGTGGGTTTTACCACACTGGTATTAATTTCCCATGACCCCCTTGCCCCCCGCTATGTGTGGCCGGTTCTTCTGGTGGGCATTGCCTTGTTAAGGCATCTGCCTCCGGGGAAATTTAAAAAAACAATTAAATTTTGCCATGGCATGGTTGTGCTGAGTCTTTTATTCACAGCCGTTCCCTATGCCGTGCACACCCTTCGGGTGGGTATTTATCCCCAGCTGGAAAAACCATGGATTTCCATGAACACGGATCAAGCGCCTTACCCATCGGCCCGGCATACTCAAAATGACGGATTCCAGGAATCCATGTCAGCCCAGGACAGCGAACCCTACCGCGTGGGAAGTCTTAAAAAGGCCCGGAAGATGGCAGCACCCTTATTGTCCCGGGAAAGAGCACCTGCTTTACCGGCTCCCCATTCCATGAAAATGCCGGTGGAACCCGATGCCATGACCCAGACCGGGCCCGGCCTTCCCCGGTGGCAAGCCTTTACCACTGTGCCATTCAGCTGGTCCGGCCCGGTGGCACCCGGAGAGTCAATCTCCTTTACCCTCATTGGCCCTGGTATGAATCGCTTTCTTGCCTTTTTACGGGTGGGACTCATGGTGGTTCTGGCTACAGGGCTTCTGGGAATCACCTGGAACAGAGAAAAAAAATTTTTCCAATATGGTACCACAGCGCTGTTTTGGCTTATTATGATCCATTTCATGGGAAATCCAATCCCCGGTCATGCCACCGAGATTCCCTCTTCTGAAATGCTGCAAACCCTTCAAAACAGACTTCTTGAACAAAAGGACTGTTTTCCCCATTGTGCAGACATGGGGCGTGCCGATATTCGTATAGATTCCCAGGAGCTTTTTGTAAAACTTTCCATAAATGCCCAGCTGGATACCATGGTGCCACTACCCGGCCATGCCCGGCACTGGTTGCCGGGTAAGGTTTTACTGGATGGGTTTGAATCCCAGGCTATTTTCCGGGAAAATGAAATTTTGTGGATGATGATCCCAAAAGGTTCCCATGAAGTTATTCTCCAGGGAAAGCTGCAAAAAAGGAACACCTTTCAACTCTTTTTCTCCCTTAACCCCCATACTGCTTTGGTGACGGCCCGGGGATGGACAGTGCAGGGGTATAACCCGGACAGCACCCTGGAGGAATCGCTTCACTTCACCCGCATCTCAACGGAAAAAGAACCCCGGGGGGAAATGCTGGAAACCGGTGTGTTGCCTGCCTTTGCCCGGGTGGAACGCCACATTGTGCTGGGAAAGGAGTGGCGGGTGAAAACCACAGTGCATAGAGTGACACCGGCTGACAGTGCCATGGCATTGCATCTTCCTTTGCTGCCCGGTGAATCTGTGATCACCCGGGGGGTGAATGTTAAAGAGAATAAGGTCCAAGTGAATATGAAAGCAGATCGGACCTTGTTTAAATGGGACTCTTTTCTGGAGCCTGTTGATACCCTGGAGCTTTTCCATGAACAAACCCGGAATTGGACAGAGGTGTGGACATTGGATGTGGCCCCACGATTCCATGTGGAAACCCACGGCATACCCGTAATTTTACACCAGGTTTCCCGGCGATGGATGCCCACGTGGCACCCATGGCCCGGAGAAAAAGTTACCCTTACCATATCACGGCCCACAGCCATCAAGGGCAATACCTTAACCCTGGAAAAAAGTCATCTGGTGCTCAGGCCCGGTCAACGTAGCACCCAGGCTCGGCTTTCCCTTGAAATGAAAAGCACCCAGGGGGGACAGCACACCATTCAACTGCCGGAAAATGCCCGTTTGGAGGAGATCCGCATTGACGGCAAGGTTCAGTTGATTCGCCAGGAGGGACGCTCTGTTCCCCTGCCGGTGTCGCCGGGAACCCACACGGCAATGTTAAAATGGCGGGAGCCCCGGGGCATGGAAATATTTTATCCCACCTCCCATGTGAACCTTGGGCATGCCAGTGTCAATGCCGGTGTGGATTTGCATCTTCCCGGAAATCGTTGGCCTTTATTTATGGGAGGAGAACACCTCACCGGTCCGGCAGTGCTCTTCTGGTCCGTGCTTTTTGTGGTGGTGATCATCAGTGCCGGAATGGCTTTTTCCGGTGCGACGCCCCTGGGATTCTATTCTCTTTTTCTGCTGGGGCTTGGCATGTCCATGAGCAGCCTTGAAGCGTGTTTTTTTGTGGGTGCATGGCTTGTGGCCATGAAACGACGGCAACAATCCATGGCAACGCCTGCCACAGAAACAGCAAAGCAAAAACAGTTCAACTTGATTCAACTGGGGCTTGTGGCCTTAACCGTTGTTGCCGCAGGATCACTTTTGTTTGCTGTATCCCAGGGACTTTTAGGTCACCCGGACATGAATATCACGGGGAACGGCTCAAGTGCCGGGGTGCTTCGATGGTACCATGATGTCAGTGCAAACACCTTGCCTGTGGCCTGGGTTATCTCTATCCCCATGCTTTACTATCGTCTGGCCATGCTGGCCTGGGCCCTGTGGATTTCATTTGGACTTATCGGTGTGGTTAAATGGGCATGGCAAGCCTTTACAATCCCTGTTCTCTGGTATGATGTGCCCAGAAAACCGTTTCGATTGAAAAAAAACAAACCCGACAAAAATGAAAAAGAGAAGTGAATTAATTTTTAAACTTCACAGGCGCATAACGCTTTTGAAGACAGCCTGATGGCTTGAGAGATATTTTTAAAAAGCAAGGATCCAGAGTAAATTATGCATACCGAAAAAATTGATACCATCATCATTGGAGGGGGACTCAGCGGAATTTATGCTGCCTTTTTGTTGGCTGAAAAACAAAAATCAGTGGTGTTGCTTGAGGCTCGATCCCGTGTGGGGGGAAGAATTTTAAGTCCTGAGCATCAAGGCTTTTTTGCAGACCTGGGACCATCCTGGTATTGGCCCATGATTAACCCCAAAGTAAATGCGCTGGTAAAAACACTGGGCCTGAAAGGGTATCCCCAGTTTGAAACGGGTCTGGCCCGATTCCAGGCCAGGGATGGCCATGCGGAAACCATTGCAGGATACCCCATGGAACCTCCGGGATGGCGTCTTAACGGTGGTATGATTTCTCTTATCAAGGGACTTTGTTGCAAAATTCCTGAAAATGTCATTCGCCTCAACCATCCAGTATGCGAAATTCATCGTCAGGACAATGGAATTGGCGTTGTTGTGGGACGTCATGATCACAAGCCCCAATGCTTGCTCAATGCCTCCAGCCTCATTCTTGCCTTACCCCCCCGGCTTGCTGCCGGATCCATTTTATTTACCCCGGATTTATCTTATGATCTTACCCAGGCCATGTTGAAAACAAGCACCTGGATGGCGGGACATGCAAAATTTTTTGCCCTGTATGATAAGGCAGATTGGCGAAAGATGGGCCTTTCCGGCCAGGGCTTCAGTCTGTGTGGTCCCCTGGGGGAAATTCATGATGGGTCCAGTGAAACAAGCGTTCCCACTGGTTTGACTGGGTTTATAAGTATTCCTGCATTGCGTCGTAAAAATGGCGATGGCATGGAACAGGCTATTATCACCCAGCTTAGCCGCCTTTATGGCCATGGGGCTGGACATCCCATGAACCTGTACTATCAGGACTGGGCAAAAGAAGAGTTTACCGCCACGGAATATGACCAGCGGGCGGTGCACAATCACCCTGAATATGAGCCCCCGGGCGGAAAAACAAGCATCTGGGATGACACCTTTCATTTTGCCGGGACAGAAACCGCTGACCATTTAGGTGGCTACCTTGAGGGTGCATTGTCCAGCGCTGAACGGGCTGTTTCAGCCATCGTTTCATGAATTTGACCCAAAAAAATGAAGGGATAATATTACCATTATAAGAGAATAATAGAGTAGAAATTGTAAAAGAGAAAACAATTCCCCCCCAAAAATGCCATGGGCGGCCCAAGATTAAATTTGAGGTCCACCCATGACAGTTATAATGGCATATCAAAAAAGAAGATTGGGAAGCCACATGACTATCTCTGGATAAAGCAAAATAAAGATAACCACAGCCAGCTGTATCAAAACAAATGGAAGTATCGAACGGTAAATATCTCCCATGGAAACCTCTGGAGGAGCAACGCCCTTCATATAAAATAGGGTAAATCCAAAGGGTGGGGTGAGATAATCCATCTGTACCTGGGTCATGAATAAAACACCGAACCACACCGGATCATATCCCAATTCAACAATAATGGGTAAAAACACGGGGACCGTTATCATCACCTGGGTGATTTCGTCCAGAAAAAAACCAAGTACTATGAGCACCACAAGAATAAAACCAAAAATCAAAGCCGGATTTTTAAAACCAAATAAAAGTTCTGAGATGAGATCCTGGCCCCCGGTGCGAAAAAAAATACTGGTGAAGCAGGCCGCTCCAAAAAGGATCCACATAATCATACCGGTGATCCCCATGGATCGAACCGCAGCCTCGCTGAGCATGGCCCAGTTAAGTCGACGGTTGATAAGAGCGCTGATCAAAGCACCGGCAACACCAACAGCCGCCGCTTCCGTGGGAGAGGCAACCCCGGCAAAAATGGTTCCAAGAACCGCACCCACCACGCCAATGGGAAGAATCAAGCCCTTGGCAAGGACAATTAACTCCTTAAAAGAAACCCTCTCTTCTTTGGGTAGGGCCGGGGCATACTCGGGTTGTAAAAAGCTTCGTATGGCAATGTAGGCTAAAAATGAAAACACAAGAAGACAACCAGGAACAACACCGCCAGCAAAAAGTTTACCAATGGATACTCTGGCCACCATGCCATAAACGATGAGGGAAATACTGGGGGGGATGAGAAGCCCCAGGGCTCCGCCAGCCAGGATGGGCCCAATGGCGATACTTTTATGGTAACCCTGTTTGAGCATAATGGGTAACGCAATGATACCCATGGTGACCACAGCCGTGGTACTGACACCTGACATGGCGGCAATAATAGCACAAATCAATACTGTACCCATGGATAATCCACCACGCACCGGTCCCAGAGCCTGGTACATGAAGGCGTAAAGATCTTCTGCCACACCGGATTTTTCCAGCAGACAGGCCATGAGAATGAAAAGGGGCATGGCAATGAGAACCATGCTGGACATCATCCCGAAAACATTGGTGGCAATAAAGGGAAGTGTCTGTGATCCGAAAAAGAAAAATGCAGTGACAATGGCGCTGCTGGACAGGGTAAAGGCCATGGGAAATCCAGTAATTAACCCAAAGAGCAAGCCGCCCACAAGTGTCAAAACAGGTAGTAATTCCGTCATGATAATTCCTTCCCGGTAAAAGCAAGATTAAGAGTTCGAATATATTGGGCAAGACCCTGGAGAAGCATCAAAAACGCTGCCAATGGGATGGTCAGCTTCACCGGCCATAAAGGAGAGGCCCACGGTGAAGGTGAAACAGCTTGTTTTAACTCAAAGGCACGCATTCCGATGTGCAATCCATGCCAGAATAGTAAACCAATAAACATGAAAAAAAGAGGATAAGTAAAACAATCAATGATGGCTCGTCCCCGCTTTGAAAACAAATTGTAAACAATATCTATTTTAACATGCTCATCATGCAAGAGCACATAGGGTCCGGCAAGGACAGCATAGGCACCAAAAACATGCAATGCCAGCTCGTGGCACCAGATGGTTGGAGCGTTGAATGCAAATCTCAATATCACATCATAGAGCAGGAAAAAGGCAAGCAGGAAGACAAAAGAGCTGATCAACCTTCCACTCCACTCGCTGATTGAATCTATAATGGCCAAGACACGTCTCATTGTATTTCCCTTTTCAATATTTCTGAATTTAATTACTTGAAAAGAAACCGTCCAGGGATATGGACGGTTTCTCTATTTTTATAAGCAACTCTTCGTAAAACTGAGTGGAGTTCCTATGGTTGCTGTGGCGAACCAGAATTAAAACACAGTCCGCCCGTGGCAATTACGCAGGGAAAGAATTATTTGGCTTGCCAATATCCTTTTTCCACGGCCCATTTTTTTGTTATATCAAAAATCTCTTTAAAAGCTGCATCTTTAAAGTATTTTTCAGGTACAACTTCACTGGCAAGAGCAGACAGCTTATTAGCGTCCTCTTCAGACCACTCAACAATTTCAATACCCTTCTTCTCCACAAAATCCCAAGCTTTTTGAATGGTTAATTCAGCTTCAAACTTATTTCTTGCAGATCCGATTTCGCAGGCAGCCTCAAGAATGGCTTTCAAATCATCGGGAAGGGAATTCCAAGTTTCCAGATTTACGATGAATGCATCAGCAGCAGGACCAACCGCTGTGGGATATTTCACCCAGTATTTGGTAACTTCATGGAACCCCATGTCAACCATGTCTGCAGCATGGGAAAAGGTGATGGCATCCACACCGCCGGTGGAAAGCATGGTATAAATTTCATCACCGGGGGTCCAGATGGTACCGGCACCTAATTTAGCCAACTGCAAAGCAATGAGCTCAGAAGATCTGAATTTCAACCCTTTAATATCATCAATGCCATTGATGGGCTTTTTGGAAATCATCAGGTTGTCCAGAGTCCAATAGACATTCCCCACAAGGTGAACGCCGTGTTTGGCATATTCCTGACGCATGAGTTCCATGATTCGTCCGCCTTCATATTGTTCATAGAGTTGACGCATCTCGGCGATGGTTTTAGGTGCGGCCATACAGTCACCATGGGTAAAGGCGATGGGAAGCTGTCCGGGAAAATATCCAGGCCAGATAAAGGTGGCCTGCATAACACCCATACCTACTGCATCCAGTTGCTCAGCAACAGGAACGATGGCTCCAGGAGCACTGGGCTTCATGAGAATGCGTCCATTTGACATGCGCTTTACATAATCTGACATATAGGCGATGGAATCCCAGCTGATGCCGGAAGGTAACCAGGAGGAAGGTTGCCATCTGTAAGTTTTAGAAAAAGCTGGCATGGAAGAAGCAACAATCAAAAAAGCGCCCATTAATGCGACAATCATACCCCGGGTGAATCTAATTCGAACTTTCATTTCAGTCTCCTTGCAAAAATGTTTTTGTGTAAAAGAATGCTTACATTGTTAAATTTACAGGATATTCACACCTCCTTGTTTTTATTTATATTTTTAAAGTTATCTCCGTAATCATACATTATAAGGACCCCAAAATATGGAATCAACAAAACCCAAAACCAATCATAAAACATGTTACTTTAAATACTTACCTAAAATCATCATCAAATTATTCTGAATAACGGATTGTTTTTATATAAAATACTCCGTAAATCAGAGAAGTATTTCAAGCTTTGTTGTGGGTGGAACCGGATCAGAATACGGTCCGCCCGTGGCGGTTTATATGAAATACTCCGAAAATCAGGAATCTATTTCATGCTTTGTTGTGGGCAGGCCGAGGCCAGAATACGGTCTGTTATTTGGAAAAGCCGAACCCATGCCAGAAACCATGCATGGGTCAAAATTACTATTCCAGAAATACACAGATAAAATGCATTTAAAACACCAATGAATTCTCCCCACAGCATATTCTCGAATCTGATAATGAAATAATATCGCCATACAATGCCCTTGTATTGAATGAAATCTGAATTGTTTACCACTAACATACTTATAGTAAAATTTAATGTCAAGATTAATATCTCTATAGAAATATTAGTAATCATCTATTTAATGTTTACAGCATGTTGAAACTGACATGACAGGGATAATTAATCCGCATATTTCATTCCCCGGATCAAAGAAGAGGGAAAAAATCAGAACAAATTAAATCGTTGGAGAAAAAAACGAAAATTTAATTATGATGATGTGAAAATGAATTACAAGTTGATAGGTAGGCAGGCAGGCAAACTCAAATCATAATATGCGTCATAAATAAAATTGAGCCAAGGAGAGAACATGAAATTACAGCGCTGTCCATTCATCCAGCTCATAGACATTCGCTTTAGCGACACCGATGCCAACGGTCATGTGTTTTTTACCAACTACCAAACTTTTTTTGACACGGCATTCTTAAAATTTCTGGACCACATTGGTTGCAATGTTTTGTTTGCTCTACTTCAAACACCAATTTACTATGATCTGGATAATTTTAAATTGGATTTGAAGTGACGAGAACATTGAATTTCAACATATTTTTTAAAATACCCGGCTGAAAAAAAAAGGCTTTCCCGTAAAAACGCTATACGAAGCAAGGGAAAGCCCGATATAAATATGAAGAAAAAACCCTTCACATCTTGGTATATTTTATCCGGCAATGGTTCTATCATTCACACGGATTACTAATTTTCCAAAATTGTCACCCTTTAACATACCAATAAAAGCCTCTGGCGCGTTTTCCAGATCATCCACCAGATGCTCGCGGTATTTTATCTCTCCTTTGGCCACCCACTGGGACATATCCTTTGCAAATTCATCGTAACGATGACCATAATCATCAAAAATAATGAACCCCTGAACCGTTAAGCGTTTGACCAGAATGGTACCCATCAATCGGGACAGGCGATCCGGTCCATTTGGAAGCTGCGTGGCATTGTACTGGGAAATAAGTCCGCACACCGGAATTCTGGCCTTTGTGTTCAGGCGCGGCAACACCGCATCAAACACCTTGCCCCCGACACTTTCAAAATAGATATCAATGCCCTTGGTGCAAACATTTTTAAGCTGGCGGTGAAAATCCACAGCACGGTGATCCAGACATTCATCAAATCCAAGAATTTCTTTTGCATATTTACACTTTTCAGGCCCACCGGCAACACCTATGACATGGCAGCCCTTTAATTTGCCTATCTGCCCCACGGTTGCCCCCACAGGTCCTGTGGCCGCAGCCACCACAAGGGTTTCCCCGGGTTTGGGCTGCCCGATATCCAACAACCCCATATAGGCGGTGAAGCCAGGCATCCCCAATATTCCCAATGCATGGGAGGGATTCTTAGGATTGTATCCCAATGGCATCAGGTCAGCGCCATCGGAAAGGGCATAATCCTGCCACCCACTATAGCCAAGGACCCATTGATCTGCCTTGTAATCAGGATGTCGGGAAGATTCAACCCGGCACACGGTTCCCCCCACCATGACCCCGTCCACCTCAACTGGGTCAGCATAGGAAGGAGCATCGCTCATTCTTCCCCGCATATACGGATCAAGGGAGAGATATTCCGTGCGTAACAGCACCTGGCCGTCTAATGGTTCCGGCACGGGCGTGGTCTCCAGGCGAAAATCCCCGGAAACCGGAGCCCCCTGGGGACGACGGGCCAATACGATGCGACGATTCTGTTCTTTATTTTGAGACATGAGCATCTTCCTTTTCCTGCTCTTTCTTTTCCACAGGACAATGCAGGGCCTCTTTGGCGAAAAGGGTTGTAAAACATTTATTGCATGAAATACACTTGGCCTTTTCAATATCCCCTGATTCCCATCTTTCTATCAGATGGGGTTCCCTGATAAGGGGTCTTGAAATGGCGATATAGTCTGTAACACCTGAATCCACAGCATCTTCTGCAATATTATAAGACAAAATTCCCCCCACCAGAATAAGGGGAATATTCAGTTCTTTTTTAAATCTCCGGGCCGCATCTTTATAATATGCCTCCCGATCCTGGGATTTTGAAATCCCCACTCTGGAGGGAATGTATTTTCCGGATTCAAAGGTGCCGCCGCTCATCTCAATGGCATCCATGCCTCGTTGTTCAACCATTTTACAAACCGTTATCATCTCCTCCAGTGTCATCCCGTCTTCAAGGAAATCCTGGCAATTGATTTTCACCATGATGGGAAAGGAGGCACCCACCCGTTGCCTGATCTCTTCGTACACCTCAATGAGCAAACGAGCCCTGTTTTCAAGGATGCCACCATAATCATCTTTTCTTTTATTATAATGGGGTGATAAAAACTGGCTGAGCATATAACCATGGGCTGCATGGATTTCAACGGCATCAAAACCTGCTCTCACAGCTCTGTGGGCAGCATCTCCAAAGGCGTTAATGGTTCTGTTAATATCATCCATGGTCATGGCAGAGGCTTTTTTGACCTTTTTTTTAAAAACATCAGAGGGAGCCAGGGGAGCATGGGCCTCTTTTCCGATGCCATTTTTTCCGGCATGGGCCAATTGCACGGCAACAACACCGCCATTGTCGTGGATCACCGAAGCAACCTTTTTTAAGCTGTCCATCATGTCATCGGAATAGATACCCATCTGCCGGGGGCCTGCCTGGCCTTCCCTTGTCACATGGGCATGGCCAGTGATGATAAGCCCCACCTGTCCCCGGGCAAGTTGTGCCATGTATTCCAGCAGCTGGTCTGTGACCTTTCCATCTAAATCTGCCATGGCTTCGTAGGTGGCAGATCTGACAAATCGATTTTTTACCTTCATTCCATTGATGGTTGTTTGTTCAAATAATGTGGACATTCTTTTTCCTTTTTTTATAATCAGATCTTCACTGAAAAAATTTTAAATATAATTTTCTGACGGTTTGAGAAAGTAATCAAACAAAAGCCTTATACACTCTTTCACCGGGGTTGTGGAATTGGTTATTTTCATATTTAGCAATGCCCCTTCCCAGGCATTCCATATAAAATCAGTTAAACTCCCCGCTGGTATATCATTTCTAATAATTCCCGTATCTTGACCTTGCTGGATATAACCTGCCACCCGGGCTTTCCATGTATGGGTAGATGACCGGTCGTCTTGATATCAAGAGACCTATTTTAAAATTTGTAAAAATATTGCCATGGATGTGCCAAAGGGTGTCACCAAAATTAATGATAGCTGCCATGGACAGACTGCATTCTGACCTCGCCCCCCCATAAAAGGCTATGAGACGGCCCAGACTGCGAGTCGTAGCTGCCATGGACAGACTGCATTCTGACCTCGCCCCCCTTGCATGGCCCATATTATGAATAAAACCTGAACTTTACCCATGATGATCAATGCATTGAACAACGCTTGCATACAAAAACTTATCCATGCCGGAATAAAAATGATCGCATCCGCTGATCTCTTTAAATGCACGGATATTCCAGCGTTTCAAATGCCCTTTGAGTTCTGATGCATGTGCGTATTCATCTCTGTCACCACAGATCACAAAACATGGATGTGAAAATCCCGAAACATCGGTAAAATCCATGAAACTCACCGGGGGGGAAACCAGCAATTGATGCAGCGGCGCTGTTTTCTTAAAAACAGTGTGGGCATTCACCCAGGAGCCAAAGGAATATCCGGCAACGGCAAGATTGGAAATGCCTTGAGCTTTCAAAAAAGAGGTTGCGGCGGTGACATCGGCACATAAATCAAAAAAAGTGTTATAATCTCCTGTGCTTTTTCCCGTACCCCTGAAGTTAAACCGCAGGGTTGCATAGCCATTATCAAGATAGGCCTGTTCCATGGTTCTGACAACCACATTGTCCATGTTTCCACCATACTCGGGATGGGGATGGGTTAAAATGACGCCGCTCTGGTTTCCAGCCCCTTGAAAAACCCCTTCCAACTGCCCATTTTCAAAGGCAATGTCAACTTTTTCTTTCATTTGTTTTCCTTTACTTTTTTATCACTGCCATGGGCAGATCATATTGGGGTTTGCCTGCCCACAACGATAAATGGAACTCTGATTATTACAGGACTTTGGATGGAGTTTCATATCAACGGGCATGTCCTGTCAGACACAACGAATATTGAAAATAGTATCATACCGCCCCCCGAGGGGCAATGATCCCGGCCCGGAACTGTAGACAGCTCAATTGGCCGGTTCCTATTGCCCATCGGGGGGCTCTGCTGAAGATGCTCGGAAGTACGGTCCCCCGTGGCGCTTATTCCGCACTCCCCGCAACTTGCATCCCAGCCAATCCATTGAAAAAAATCTGTATTTATTAATAAAACAATTTTTGCAAAAGTCGTTTTTCACCAAATCGAAGGGGAAATATCACCATCATAATGCAGATTATAATAGAAGTTGTAAAGGAGAAACCAATCCAGAAAAGTGTGATGCCTGACAAATGTCCGTCCTTGAAATGGGTGAACAAAATAGTATAAACCGGCCCGGCCTGGAGGACAAGAATACCACCGATGAAAACGGCACTGTAAATCATGAACAAAAGTCCGCCGTAACCGGTGACGGTCTGGGCAGAATCTTCACCTGTTTTGGCCTGCTCACCCTTAGCAATAGTATGCTACGCAGTCCCAAACATTTGCATTACTAAACCGAATGTTTACTTTTCTCAATTTATCCCGTCATAATCAATTTGACTTACCTCACGTGCTGGTTATTTTTATATATGTCATAATTTAAGGAGGACAACATGAAAAATTCCAAGAAAGCCCTCTTACTTCTCATTTTATTGCTGCTTTTTTTTACAGTATCTTGCCAAAACATAACTCCCCATGGTGCCAGCGGTGATTACCATGCAGGCTCATATGCCGGAGAAAATGCAGCCCATGAAGATGTTCTTCACAACCACGGCCAATTTTACAAAATATCCGATACAACTGCCATTAGAAAAAATATCGGCAAATATTTAAAAGAGAAGGAAGGTCCTGTCTCCGACGCTTATATTAAAGGATTCAAATGGGGATATAAAAGAGGTTTTCGTGACAGTGTTGATACCTACAACGGTGGGGGGTGAATGAATCAAACCGAATGCAGAACACTGGATTGCAAATTATAACACCGCCATTAATAAAAATATTTGAGCCAAGGAGATCACATGACCACAAAGAAAGGACCGTTCAGCATGACCATTGACATTCGTTTTGCAGACACCGATGCCAACGGCCATGTTTTTTTTGCCAATTACCAGACTTTTTTTGACACGGCTTTTTTAAAATATCTGGATCACATCGGTTGCAGTTTTAAATGGTTCATTGATCAAAATATCAATTTTTATTATGTGGAAGCCACCTCACAGTTTAAATCCGCGCTGACCTATGGTGATAAAATTGTTGTTTCTGTTAATATTTCAAAATTTGGCAGAACCAGTTTTACCATTGACTTTGAAGGCAGAGATGCAAAAAGTGGTCGTCTTGCCGCCACCGGACATATTGTTTCCGTTGTGGTGGACAAGGCCACTGAAATACCTGTTGAAATTCCAAAAGCCTTTAAGACAGCCGTGGGCACAGTGCAAAACCTTTAAATTTCCATTTTACCGGACGATGCCTTTCCCTTTCAATGCAGCAATATCTTGGGGATCATAACCCAGCCCCCGGAGGATGTCATCACTATGGGCACCTTTGTCCGCCCCCCGGGTGCGGGTACCGGGACGACATTTCCCGAAACGGGCCGGATAGCCCGGTACATTTATCTCACCCAAACCGGGATATTGAGCCGGTCGAACATAGCCGTTGGCCTTTGCCTGGATATCATTTTCCACATCCATCACCTTCTGGATGGGGGCGAACATCAGCTTGGCTGCCATGAAATCTACCATCCACTCATCCCGGGATCGGGTGGTAAAAAGTTCATCAAGAAGGGAAATCAGTTCATCGGAGGTTATGGGGCCCCCTTTTTCATTGGTGAATCTGGGATCACGGGCAATTTCCGGGGCACCCATGACCCGGCAAAAGGGTTCCCAGTACTTCTCCTCGGGATGATGGGTGCACATCACCCATTGACCGTCCCCGCAGCAGAACACATTTCGCAAAGGAGAATGATGGGACCGCTCCGAAGGCACACAGGGATCAATTTTCAAGGTGTTGGCCAGCATCAGGTTGATATGTTGTAGCCATAATGACGAACTGTACAATGAGACATGGACTTCCTGGGAAACACCCTGGCGCTCCCTGGCCAGCAGGGCTGCGAGTACGGCATGGGAAAGAGTGATGGCCGTGGCCTGGTCAAGCAGCCCAATATGCAGCATAGCCGGTAATTCCCCGCCCGTGGTAAACATCATGCCGGAGCAGGCCTGTCCCAAAGGGTCAAAAGCGCCAATATCCTGTAGAGGGCCCTCCTGGCCGTAACCGGAAACACTGGCATGGATAATCCTGGAATTAACGGCACTGATGGACGCATAATCAAGATTCATCTTTTGGGTGGTGCTTTTGCGCAGGTTGATCATGAACACATCCGCATCCCGGATCAGGCGATTGAAAATCTCCCGGCCCCGGTCTGTATTGATGTCAAGGCAAATATTCTTTTTGTTCCGGTTAGACACTTCAAAGGTCACGCTCCGTCCGTCAGAAGCGGCCATGTCTACGGCCCCGACTTTGGTCCAGTACCGGATACCGTCCCCCACCGGGTCTTCCACTTTGATTACCTCTGCCCCCAGATCGCCCAGTATGGCCCCGCACCCCGGACCCGCATGAAACACGCCGTACTCAACGACTTTTATCCCTTCCAAGGGCAAAGGAGCGTCATCCCGGCTGTCTTTGTCATGATACCTGACTTCCATTGGCTCTTCCTTATTTTGAGACATGATTACCTTCCTTTTGCCGCACTTTTTTTCCTTTGTTTTGACTTCTATTTTTTTTATTTTTGTTTTCATAACGTATAAAAAATATGACGGGTCCTCTTAATATCAAGGGAATTATTTCAAAACTTGAGAACAAGATCCATTTACATTTTTTTTACAACTTGTTTACAACTCCATGACACATGGTTTATTCAATGGAGGTATGATGAGTTTAATTCGACGATCAAGTAGTAACAATCTTTGATCATAGAGTAAAGAATTCATCCATAGTAAATATTCGGCCAGCACCCCATATTCACTCATTTGGGCCTGCTCACCCTTAGCAAAAGTATGCTACGCAGTCCCAACTAAGCGAATATGGGGCACTGCCCAAACATTTACAGACCAAGCCGAATATTTACCATCCATAAAAGGAGCCCCCCATGAAACAAAGCATGCGTATTTATCCAGGACTTGTTATTGGTTTTACTACCATGGCAATCTTTTTTGTATCCATGATGACCCCGGCCATGGCCAGCTCCCGGCAGGACACCGGGGTGATGTGCCGCCTTAAAACGGACAAAGATATTTTTCCGGCAGGAAAATCCCAGAATATCGTTTTAAAAATCAGCCTGGATGCCCCACTGCCTCCGGCAGACATCCAGCGCCCCGCCGTGAACATTTCCCTGGTGCTGGACCAATCCGGGTCCATGAACGGCATAAAAATAGACCAGGCAAAGGCAGCAGCAAAAGAGGCAGTGAACAGATTGGGATTAAAGGATGTTTTTTCCCTGGTTACCTATAACAACACCATCAGGACCATTGTACCTGCCCAGCATCCAAAAAACAGAAGGCAAATCACCGACACCATCCGACAGATCCATGCCAGCGGTAATACTGCCCTTTTTGGTGGTGTCAGCCAGGGAGCAGCTGAGATTAGAAAAAACATTGAAAAAGACTATGTCCACCGCATTGTTCTTTTGTCCGACGGCCTTGCCAATGTAGGGCCCAGCACCCCTGAGGACCTGGGCCGCCTGGGAGCGGCATTGATCAAAGAAAATATCTCCGTCACCACAGTGGGGGTGGGGGTGGATTACAATGAAGATCTCATGGCAAGGCTTTCCCAGAAAAGTGACGGCAATACCTATTTTGTTGAATCCGGATATGATCTGCCCTCCATCTTCACAGCAGAACTGGGGGATGTCCTCAATGTGGTGGCCAAAAAAGTAAAAGTCATTATTACCCTGGCAGATGATATCATCCCGGTGGGGATTATTGGAAGGGAAGGCAGAATTAACGGTAATCGCATCTCCTTTTCCATGAACCAGCTCTATGGGGGCCAGGAAAAATATGCCCTGGTGGAGGTAAAACTGCCTGCATCCCCACCAGGCTCACATAAAAAAATTGCCCGGGCCAATGTATATTACGAAAATCCGTTCACCCGGCAACAGGCACAATCATCAGGGGTTTCTCACATTGAATTCAGCAGTAATCCTGCCACGGTGGCTGCATCCACAAATGTTGATGTGGTGCGGGAATATCAACTCAACCTTAATGCCCTGGCCCAGGAAAAAGCCATTGAATTATCAGATAAGGGGCAAAAGAAAAAAGCAGTGGCAGAATTGAAAAAATCCGCAGTTAAACTCAAAGAGCTGGGGGGCAGATATCAGGATGAAATTCTCCTTGAAGAGGCTGATGCCATTGAAAGCCAGGCCCGGCGTATTGAGGCCGAAGGAATGAGTAAAAAGAGTCGTAAGGTGCTGAGAACCAAATCATTTCAAATGAAAAACCAGCAGATATTAAAGGAATAATACCTGAAACGATGCAAGTCCGGCCAGACAATGTAATTTTCAGGTAGTAATGAATTCACATGACAAGTAAACGATCCATTTTTTTGTTCTGGGCACTGTTTCTGGTGCCCAGTCTCATTGTGGCGCTACTGGCCTTAAGGCTTCTTGCACATGAGCAGGAGCGCCTGAGCCGTTCGGCCCTGCTCTCATTGTCCCAACGGGCCCAGGCCGTGGCTGATACCATCCATGTGACAATGCAGGCCGTCCAGGACAACATGGCAAGATCTTTGTTGCAACTGCCCCCCACAACCCGATTGGAAGCCCTTAAATCCTGGGAACTGTCCAACCCCTTGATCCGCAATATTTTCATTAAATATCAAAACAAACCATTGACGTATCCTGTACCGGGCATGGGTTCCACCCCTGAAGAAAGACGGTTCACGGCCCGATATGAGGCCCTGTTTTCCCACAGGCTTTCCTTTGATTTCAATGAGATGATGTCAAAAAATGAAACAAATGCCACCGCTGCCATGGCATCGGAAAAAAAAGATTTAAACAATTTTAATGAGTTAGGTTTTAATACTGTACCGTCAGAAAAAATAACAACACCCGACGGATTGGAAGATAAAAGAACCCAGCCGGTACCTGGGGCAAAAAACACTCTACTGGCCCTGTCAAGATCTCCTCAACAGGCCATGCCCCAACAAAAAAATTTCCCAGGGCCGGGGCAAACTCTCTCTATGAGCCCTGAAAAAATAATGTCAGAAAAAAGCGGGTGGATTCCCTGGTTCAGTGAAAACCGCCTGTTCATACTGGTGTGGGGCCAACAGCATAAAAAAGGGCCTGTTTATGGGGTGGAACTTGAATTAATGACCTTGCTCTCACGCCTGGTGGTGGATTTTCCCCAGCTGGATGATGACAATATCGCACTGGTGCTTATGGATGGCAATGCCCATCCAATGCACCAGGCAGGTAAACTTGAGATAACCCGGGGCATAAAACCCCGTACATCCATTGCCATATCTCCCCTGCTGCCCCATTGGTCAATTGGTGTGTATATCCAAACAAAAGGGCTTGTATCCACCAGGGGGTTTTTATATATTTCCCGGCTCCTTCTTGGTATCTTTTTGGCTTGTATCATTTCCGGGGGTGCTCTTTTAACCCGTATGACTCTGCATAATATAAAGAACGCCCACCAGAAAACCTCCTTTGTTTCCTCGGTGTCCCATGAACTGAAGACCCCCCTGACCAGCATTCGCATGTATGCAGAGCTTTTGCAATCCCAACGTGTCACTGACCCAGAAAAGACCCAACATTATCTTTCAGTGATGGTTACAGAAACCCATCGTCTCACCCGACTTATCAACAATGTGCTGGATTTTGGCAGACTGGAGCAGGGCAAAAAAAAATATCACATCACCTCTTTTGACCTTTTACAACTGCTCAATCAGATCATTGACGCCCATGGTATCCGCATTCACAACCAAGGACTGAAAATACTCTTCACACCTGCCACCCATGAGAACAATAATTTTACCATAAATTCCGATGCCGATGCCCTTGAACAAGTCATTATCAACCTTGTGGACAATGCATTAAAATACGCTGGCGATGGAAATTTTATTGAATTTATCGTAAACATGGAAACTGATGAAACAAAAAAACAGTTGATTTTATTAAAGGTGTGCGATGACGGGCCGGGCATTCCCCCGGAACATTGCCATGAGATATTTGAAAAATTTCACAGGGTGGACAACTCATTAACGGCAACACATCCCGGCTCCGGCCTGGGTTTGAGCATTTCCAGGAAAATACTGCGGGATCTTGGGGGAGACCTGGAACTTGAACCGGGACCCAATGGCAAAGGGTGTTGCTTTACAGCAAGGATTAAAACAACATGACGCATATCCATATACTTGTGGCTGAAGATGATGACCATATTCGAATAGGACTTGTGGATATTCTGGAAAGCGAATCCTACAGGGTCACCCAGGCAGCCCATGGAAAAAAGGCCATGGAACGATTCAAAGAGAACAGGTTTGATTTGATTCTTCTTGATATCATGATGCCGGAAAAAAGCGGATATGATGTGTGCCGTGACATCCGTGCCATAGACCCGCAGGTTCCCATCATCATGCTCACGGCCAAGGGAGAAGAGATGGACAAGGTAATAGGTCTGCATTCCGGAGCCGATGATTACATCACCAAACCCTTTGGTATTCATGAATTACTGGCTCGAATCACCGCTGTGCTGAGGCGTTCCGGGCTCTCTGGAAAAAAAAACGCAAACGCTGGCAAAAAAAGCTGTGACGATGCGTCCACCGGGGATGTTTTTTCCTTTGGTAACTATCTGGTCAATCCCAAAACATTTAAACTGACACCACATCCCCGGGCAAAAAAAATTTTACCATCCCCACAGTCACACATATCGAATCAAAAAAATAAACCGGTAAAAAGCAAAGAGAACACGAATAAAGCCAAGGAAGTGGGAGGGGAGAAATCCCAGAAAGAGATTGTCGGCATTGATATCACAGAAAGGGAACTGAGACTTATTCAATTTTTCCACCGGCATCCCGGAGAAGTATTAAGCCGGGATACCCTGTTAAATGAAATCTGGGGAATAAACTACCTTGGCACCACCCGGACCCTGGATCAACACATTGCAAAGCTTAGAAAAAAAATTGAATCCAATCCATCCTGCCCCGGCATTATCACCACTGTCCACGGCGTGGGATATCGCTATGTCCAATAGCCGTGGCAGGCAATCTTGAAAAAACATTGCCATGGATGTACCAATGGGGTATTTTCACCCAAATTAATGATAGCTGCCACGGGCAGATCGAAAAACAAGGATAAATATACCACATGATCACTTATATTAAACTGACGCTGACAGCTATTTTCTGGGGCGGCACTTTTGTGGCCGGAAGATTCATTGCATCGGATGTTTCACCGGTGAATGCCGCTTTTTTACGTTTTGCCATTGCATCATTTTTTCTGATCATTTTTACAAAAAACATTGAAGGTAAGTTTCCGGCAATTTCCCGGAAACAGATCCTTCCCATATTATTATCAGGGGCCTCCGGCGTTTTTTTGTATAATATTCTCTTTTTTGAAGGGCTTCGCTATATCCATGCCGGAAGGGCCGCATTGATCATTGCCTTAAACCCCATTATGATCAGCATTTTCTCTGCCATTCTGTTCAGGGAAAAACTCAATTTCATCAAAGGTTTTGGCATCATTCTGTCGGTTACCGGTGCCCTTGTGGTAATTTCCAACGGTCACTTGACAGACATCATGGGGTATCACATTGGTAAAGGAGAATTGCTCATTTTTGGATGTGTTGTCAGTTGGGTGAGCTATTCCCTGGTGGGAAAAGCTGTGATGAGCTCATTATCTCCTCTGGTTTCCGTTTGTTATTCTTCCGTGGCAGGTACAGCACTCCTGGCAATTCCCTTTTTATTCAATGGTCAGTTCCATGAAATAATTAATTACACAATATTGGATTGGGGAAACCTTTTTTACTTAGGATTCTTCGGCACAGTGCTTGGTTTTTTCTGGTATTATGAAGGTATTAACAGGATTGGTGCCATGAAAGCCGGCGTCTTCATCAATGTGGTGCCGGTCAGCGCCATTATTTTGTCCTGCTTTATACTTGATGAGGCCATTACCCCGTCTCTTTTTTCAGGTGGGGTATTTGTGATTTCAGGCGTTTACACCACCAATGCATCCCAGACAATTAAAAGCCGCATGGCAAGGCTCATCCACGCCGTGAGATAATTCGGGTGCCGCATGAATCAGCCGGCATCTTTTTGAAAAGTTTTCTACATGTTTCATTTCTGCTTTACACTTTCCAGAGCAATGTCTCCATTTTGATGATAAGTTTTCAACAAAGTGTAAGCTGTTTTTTGGGTCATATGAAGGATACTGAAATTTCCATTTACTTATCCTCAAGCATCTTTTCCACTTCAGACATTCTTGTTTCCACAAGTTGCTCGGGGATATAGACTTCACCACACACCGGGCATCTTAAAATATCTGTAAAAAAACTGTGGCCCAGATATTTAAAATCTGTCTTTGTGGGCTCCAACTCTATTTGGCAGCGATGACAGATTTTCACACCATCTTCCGACATTGATCAAATCTCCACAATGGTCATGCGATGACCATATCCATTGATAAGTTCAAACCCATTTTCCCTGGGCAGATATTCGGCCCAGAAGGTCATATTATTAATTTTTAAATGGCCTGTAAAATGACCTGTCTTTGGATCAAAAATCTTTTTTCCACTGTCTTCACAATGCTTTATAACAGCTTCCATATCCATTTCAAGTATCATTTTGCTGTTCAATTTTTTCTTAACCCGGGAAGAAATTTTCAAATAAAAACCTTTTTCATCTTCATTTTTTTTCCCTTCTTCATTTACTTTTTGTCCTACTTTAAATGTCTTCCCCCAAAAATTCATCAACATTTTTTGCTTCAGCTGAACCCGGTTATGTCGTCGAGCTGTATAGGTGGGAGGGGGCCGATGTGAATGGTGAAGGCTAAAAAGAATATCCAGAATATGAAAAACAGGTTTTCCGGAAGAGGCAAAAATATCCCGGCAATTGACGCAATAGGTAATATAGGGGTGATCATTCTGATTAACCCTTGATTTGATCATCTCATGGGTATAATTGGGGTTTGCAATGGATATATGCCCTCCCCAGCTGCAACATTGGGCAAGAGCACCTTCCATGGCAAGGGGCTCCATGGTGAAGCCTGATTTTGCAACCAATTGGCGGATACACTGCTGTAGCTGAGGTTCTTGCCGACTGGCACAGGGATCAAAAACCGACACTGTTTTTCCTGCACCGACCCCGGCAACAGAACAATTCCATTCCAGCAAAAAATCATATAAAAATACGCCCTCAATTTCCGGCAGATACTGCTTAAACATCTGTTTACATGTGGGGCAGGCAAAAATGGCCCCGGGTTTTCCCAAAGAAAACCATTGACTGCGAATGTTATCAATAACATTTTTATGAAGTTTAACCTCCCCGGCCCACTGGGCAGGTGCTCCGCAACAATTAAGCATCAAGGCTGTATCCGGCTTTTCAGCCAGAATTTTGCTATAACTTTCAATGACATAGCGCACATCGGAAGCCCCCAGCTGACACCCTGGAAAAAACATATATTCACTGCCATTGTATTTGTCAGGAATTCTGGTTAATTGGGCCTGATCACCGTTGGCAAATGCCATATCCTGTAACCAGAAATCATGATATGCCCATGGCATGGCCCCTTTTTGCGTCATGGCAGCATGGCTTTGCAGCAAAAATTCACCCACATCTATATTCTGGGGACACACTGTTTTACAAAGCCCGCAATGGTTGCAGGTGGAGATAAATCTTGTGGCAATGGTACCGTCCCCAGCCAGGGTGCCGGGGTTAATGGTGGCCTCCACATCATCTGCAATGTTTTGGGGATATTTATTGGAATGCCCCATGAGATCACAATAACGGACACAGGCGTCACAGGAACATTTCATACACCTTTTTGCCTCTTTTAAAGCTTCATCCCGGGTATAGAAAGTCCCATTGGCCGGAACCACCGGAGGGGCGGTTATAATTTGGTCTCTATCCATCCTGAGACGGGTTCCCCGGGGCTGTTCCGGGGCATTCATGGTGCCCACCTTGATATATCTCTCCATGGCATGCACCACCTTAAGGCCATCTGCCAAGGCCTTACAACTGTCACAGCCTGTCAGGGAGCCCCCCATGAAAACACCGGGCCGTCTGGTGGCAAAGGCCCCATTCTTATCTCTTATCAGACCAAAATCATCTCCGCCCTTTCCTGTGGCTACGTAGATGGCATCAAACGCCGGTTGCAGTTCATCAATGCTTGCAATTTCCCGGTGTAAAAGCGTATATGTCTCGTGAATAAATTGCCGTTCAATATCATCCAAAAACAGATCCGGGGGCAATAGATCCCACAAATGTCCGCCAATGCGCCGGGATTTTTCATAAACAGTGACATCATATTTTTTTTCACAAAGGCGAAGGGCGCAGGCAAGACCGCTTATCCCGGCCCCTATAATGGCCACCCGCTTATTTTTCAGCGGCATGTTGTAACTGTTGGGGGCGGTTCTTGTGGCATAATCCATGGCGGCTTTTTCCAGAAGCTTCATGGAAACGGCACTGTCTTTTTCCTTTCTGATGCACACCTTTTTACACGGTTCATCACACAGCCTGGAAACAATAGAGGGGAATCCCACTGCATTATGATAGGCCCTGAACGCAACATTGAACCCGCCCCGCTGCATCTTGTCCATGAATCCGGTCACATCCAGATGAAAAGGACAGACAGCAGTACAAAACGCCTGTTCATTTTGCAAACAATTTTCAACACCTTTCAGGTTGATATTCCAATAGCCTGATTTCACCCGGATAAACCTCCTTACAGGGCTTGATTTTAAGTTCGCCACTTTTGGCAACACATATCAGTTGTCAATAATTAAATGGCTGAAATTTGTAATGATATTAGTTTTTTGAAAGTTTTGTGCGTACCCACGGGGCAAAGGTAAAACCAAGTTCTCCTTACATTTACACAAGCAAACCCAATATTTAACTTTGTGGATTGTAAGATCTCAATAACCTGGGGTGATGAACCCGCTTCAACCTTAAACGCTGATTGGCATTTGAAATGATTTCCTGAATGCCCTGATTTATTGAGATCTTACTGTGGATTCATAATGTCCGTAAGGGCAGACAATCCATATTATATATTGCCACCACGGACACACCTCATATTGCACCTTGTTTTAGCCACAACAAAGATAAAAATGTCCCGAATTTACAGGTAAAATCCAGAAAGGATTTTCAAGCTTTGTTGTGGGTTGACCAAGATTAGACCATGTGCAACTCCCCCCCCCTCTTAGTAAAACTTGGAACCATCACTTTCACCCAAGGACTCAAACATATCATGACCCCGGAATTTAACGGGATTTGCCTTGATATTTTCCAGCTCATCATAGAGATCCGAACCCAGAAAATACTTCTTCGGAGGCTTAATTTTTTTACCTGCTGCCAGTGTTTCCAAACCGGCTTTTATCTTTTCGGGTTTTGCAGGCAAATCAAATATCCGCACACCACAGGCATTATAAATGGCATTGATAACTGCCACATGACCGGAAGACTGGAATGCCTCAGAGGCTCCGGAAGAGCCAAAGGGCCCATCTTCCCGGGGATTTTCACAAGGAATGAGAATAATTTCATCGGGGATATCCTTGATATAAGGCACACCGCTTCTGGCAATATTGGTGTGTTTTTTTACATCACTGTAATCTTCGCTCAAGGCAAAACCGATGCTGTGGGAAATTCCGCCATAGGCCTGACCGTTCACCGCATCAATATTACCGATTTTGCCAACATCATAGACACAGACAAATCGCAACACAGTGGTCTTGCCGGTGGCAGTATCCACCTCCACCTCTGCCATATTCAGCACATAGGTAAATGCCGGGGTGGGATCTCCAATTCCGGTATTGGGATCAAGTCGGGTGATGGAAGTATCTGTCATGCAGGTATATGTTTCTTCATACCGGGTCTCAATTCCCTCTTGTTTCATCTCCTCGTAGGTTCTGTAGGTTCCGTCCTCTTTGCGCATGGCTGCCATGAGTTTTTCTGCGGCAAGTTTTGTGGCATGGCCATTCATATAGTGGGAACGGCTGGCAGCGGACATGCCGCTGTCGGGACAGATTTTGGTGTCGTTCTGGCACAGTCTGACCCTGTCCGGTGTAACGCCCATGGGTTTTAAGGCTTCAAGGGTGACCATCAAAGAGCCCACATCACCTCCCTGGCCCAGATCCTGCCATGTATCATACTTAAGAATCATGTTATCTGCATCCAGTTCCAGCACAATGGTGGCTTGATCTGTACCACCCTCGGTGACATTAAATCCACCCCAGGCAATGCCCACGCCCCTTCTTTTTTCCGGTGTATCCTCAGCTTTGGCCCGGGCAACGGCGTTATCATAATGGGGGCGCAGTTTTTCCATCATCTCTTCCATGGGATAATCTTTAAACACATGGCTGTTTATGTTTGTGTCCCCGGGTCTTGCAATATTTTTCCACCGGAACTCAAAGGGGTCAATATTCATTTTTTCAGCCAGCATATCCATCAATGCCTCGGACATGGTGTATGCCTGGGGAGACCCATAACTTCGATATGCCGTTCCAAAGGTATGGTTGGTATTGGCCACCCGGCACAGCCCTGCCACATGGGGTACTTTGTAAGGGAAAAAAGAAAAACGCACCGGTTTTTCCATTACATGATCCCCTCCCCAGGAGTATGCGCCGTGGTCCAGTCCCACATCAAATTCCGCACCGGTTATCTTGCCTTCTTCATCACAGGCCACCCGTCCATTGGAAAAGGAAGGGCAGCGTTTGCCACTGAAGTGCTGGTGCTCTTCATAGGTTAAAGAAAGGGCCACAGGTCCATTTACAGCAACAGCTGCAGCACCGGCCAGGCAAAGATCTCCGGCATTGGTGGACCAGCCGAAACTTGCACCGTTAAAATTATCCACAATGCGAAGCTTTTCCCGGGGCACGCCAAGGGAGACACCAATACGGCTGATGGATGTGTAAAGCCCCTGGGACTTGCATTGAAATGTTAAAGAATCATCTTCGTCAAAGTATGCCTGCACTGTGCACCCTTCAATGGAAAGATGGGGTTCCCGGGTGGAATAAAAACTGCCTTCCACACTACAGGCAGAATTATCAAGAATTTCCGGCACCTTTTCTGCATCTTCCAGGGCATCTCCCTTTAAAACCGGCTGAACGCAAAAAAGATTTGGAGTATCATCATGGACACGGATGGCATCGGGCATCACCGCATCCAGAAAGTTAAGGTACTCTGGAAGCGGTTCAAAATCCACCTTTACTTTGGCAGCTGCGGCCCGGGCCTGGTCAAGGGTGTTGGCAACGGCCAGGGCCACCACATCCCCATAACGAAATATTTTATCATCGCAAAGAATCTTTCGGCTGGGCAGTGTAACAGTGCTGCGTTCGTGGAGATTGGCCTCGGCCATCTGGTTGGTGCCACCGTTTGCCTTTATCTCTTCATGGGTGATGATTTTAACAACACCGGGCATTTTTGCAGCTTCGGCAGTATCAATGTTCAGAATTTTTGCATGGTGTGCCACCCTTGGCTGTACCACTGCCACATGAAGGGTTTCCCTCGGCATTTTCAGGGCCATGTCTTCACCGTAATCGGCAAGTCCGGTGACCTTGGCAAGGGCTGCCGGCCTTACCAATGGCTTTCCATAACATTCATTATCTTCAGGTACCTTGTAAGTGATATCCTCAATGGTGGCCTCCCCCCGGACAACCTTTGCCGCAGCCATCACTGCATCCACAAGTTGTTTGTATCCGGTACAGCGGCACACATTACGATGTTTTTGAAACCAGTCCCGAACTTCCTGACGGGTGGGATTATCATTCTGTAAAAGCAGGGCATACGAAGAGACAATAAAACCGGGGGAACAGAATCCGCACTGAACGGCCCCATGATTCATCCAGGCCACTTGCAAAGGATGCAGATTATCGGGAGTTCCAATGCCTTCAAGGGTTGTAATCTTACTGTACTCTTCAATGGTTCTCACCTTTTTGGTACAAGAGCGAATCAGCTTTCCATTTAGTATCACCGAGCATGATCCGCAAACCCCTGTATCACAACCGACTTTAACACTTGTGAGCCCGATGCGGCGTAGCACCAAGGCCAGGGAGTCTTTTTCCGGATCACAAATAAGCATGCGATCAGCACCATTGATATTTAACCACATTTTTCTTGGTTTCATAAAATAAATTTCCTCCGGATTTTTTTAATCATTAAATTGGGCATCCTTATATATAATCCCAAAGGAGATGTTTGCACTTTGTTAAAAAATATTCCCGGAAAAACTAATATGTTCTAAAAACTGCAAAGATTAAAATGTAAGGAGGCCTGGAATTAAGTTTATAAAATATGAACAATTCAATTTTCGGATTGTTTAACGCAGAGGATATAAGTTGTCAATATTAATATATTTTTTGGCATAAATACCATAAAAACCTTCTAAAATATGACGATTTAAACCCAAAACCGACCCAAACGAACTTCAAACAACTCTATTTTGACATACATAAGCTGCATCATTGTCAAGCTTTAATCCCAACAAACAGCACATGAAAAAATAAAAACTTGAACATAAACATGCAGATAATGATAGAATGCCCCATTGAATGAGTAAATATTTGGCAGCCCCCCATCTTCACCTGTTTTGATGGACTCACCAGACATTGGTATGCGACACGACGGTCCCAAACAGGCAAATATGAGGCTCTGCCAAAATATTTACATAACCAAACCCATACCTGAGATCTGTTGCCGTAAAAGAAAGGAAACAAATGACCCGACAAATAAAAACCCCGGCGGATTCAGAATGTTTTATTGCAGAAATTATCGGAGAAGAAAGTCTTATCGGACAACGCATGTCCGCAGGAAAGCTGTTTCAAATGATGGATATTGCCGCAGCCAGTGCAGGGGCCAGGCATTCGGAATCCTCCCTTGTGACCCTTTCTTTTGATCGCATTGAACTGCTTGATCCCATCTGTCACAGGGATTACGTCCGTTATGATGCCTATGTGATTGAAGTGGGACGTTCTTCCATGGTGATCAAAGTAGATGGATCCTATAAACCCCCGGGCGAGCTGGAACCGGTGCCGGGCCACAGCCACATCATTACCATGGTGGCCATTGATGAGCACAGAAAACCCAATAAAAATATTCCCAAACTGGAATATCGAACCCCCAAAGACCTTGAATTGAAAAAATTGGCGGAAATGAGGCAACGTTTTTTAACCGGTCGCCAAAAAATGAAGCGATCTGTTTTCAGTCTGGAGAAAATCCCGGATGAATGGTTGAGGGATTACTATCATCGCAAGGCTCATTTTACCCCCAAAGCCACAGAACTTGTCACCCGAAGACGTTTTTTACCCCGGAATACCAACGTGCTTGGCAATATCTTTGGTGGTGATACGGTGGAAATGATGGCAGAACTGGCACTGGCCACGGCCCGGCAGTTCACCGGTAACCACCGTATGGTGACCATTGCCATGGAGGATGTTTTTTTTCTTAAACCGCTTCAGCTGGAAAATATCTTTGAAATGTGCGCCCATGTGATTTTTGTTGCCAACACCACATTGGTGGTGGAAATAACGGTGAAAGCAGTTCCATTGTATGACACAGAAGATTCTTATGTCACCAATAACGGTTTTTTTACTGTGCTGAATTACGATCGGTCCGGAAGAAAAAAAGCAATTGCCAACGGCCTTGACATGACCCGATGTGATCTTGAAACCCGCCGGCACTATCTCAATGAGTTGGTCAAGTACGAAAAACGAACGGGACGTCAAGTCACCTGGAACGGTTAACGCTTATTATCCAGAACATCCCGTACCATCTTTGCCATGTCGCAAAGAACCACAGGTTTCATGAGAAACCCCCTTATACCCATTTTGTCAGCATCTTTTTTGCTGAAAGATTCACTGAATCCCGTGCAAATGATGATGTTCACATCAGGTTTCAACAAAAGTAATTCCCGGGCAAGCTGTTCTCCGGTCATATCCGGCATGGTCATATCAGACATCACCAAATCATAGGAGTGGGGGGTTGTGGTGAATTTGTTCAATGCCTCTTTACTGTGGTTACAGGGAGTCACACGATATCCCAATCGTTCCAGCATCATTGTTTCCATTGTCATAACGGCTTCATCATCATCCACCAGGAGAATGCACTCATTTCCCATGGGCAGCGAAGCTGCATTTTTGTTCACTGCATGGGGATTAACTCTATTTTTAATCATGGGAAAATAAACATTAAAGGTTGTCCCTTTTCCAGACTCACTGGCAACCTTTATTTCACCATTGTGGGCTTTTACAATGCCAAACACAACGGCAAGCCCAAGTCCGGTTCCCTTGCCCTGTTCCTTTGTTGTAAAATAGGGATCAAATATTTTATCTATCACGGCAGTATCAATTCCACAGCCATCATCCATAACGGTTAATTTTATATACCTTTTCGGTTTTATTAAAGAAATTTCAGGAGACTCATTTTCCATCCCCAGAACCACTTCCTCCACCTCGTCAAGTTTAACAATAATTTTTCCATGTTCCCCCACGGCATGGTAGGCATTGGTAATCAGATTCATGGCAATTTGGTGGATTTGTATGGTATCGCCCAGAATCATGCCGCATTCATCTTGAATTTGATTTACAATTTCAATATTTGTGGGGATGGTTGCTCTGATCAATTTTAAAGCCTCTTTTAAAATCATTTGAACTTTTACAGGAAGCATTTCAGACTGTGTCTGGCGACTAAAAATAAGAATCTGTTTCACAAGATCCCGTCCCCGTTTTCCTGCTTTAACAATGGCCTTTATATTGGAATGCTCCACACTTCCTTCCGGAAAATTTTCCAAAAGCAGTTCAGAAAATCCAAGTATTGGAAACAAAATATTGTTAAAATCATGGGCAATTCCTCCGGCAAGGCTCCCTATGGACTCCAGCTTCTGGGCCTGCTGAAGATGGGCTTTCATTCGTTTTCGTTCCGTAAGGTCACGGACCACAGAAACCCATCCGGTCCGCACACCGGAATCATTTGTCAACGGCAGCACAATATGACTTGAGGGAAATGTGGTGCCATCTTTTTTTTTCATGATAAACTCAAAATCATTTAAATAACCGTCTTTTTCCATGGCCCGGTGCAAATGCCCTTGAAATCGATTTAAATGAGATGAATCCACATGGAGAACCTGCGTTGTTTTTCCCATGAGATCTTTTTTATTGAATTTAAAAATTGATTCAACAGCTTTGTTACATTCAATGATTTCTGGAGGAACATCGGAATTTAAAAGGAAAATTGCATCCAAATGGCTGTTATATATTTTATAAAACCGATCTGTTGTTTCCCAAAGCCTTTTTTCAACCTGTTTTTTTGCCGTGATATCCCTTACAATACCTTGAATTATAATATTTTTTTTATCCACAATGCTGCTGCTGATATCCACATCAATGACAGAACCGTCTTTTCTTTTAAAGCGGGACTCAAAAATTATATATCCACGTTGCTGTGTCTTTTCCAAGGCATTTAATGACAAAGAGCGATCATTTTCAAAATGAAGATTCTGAACAGATAAATGTTTAAGCTCATCCACTTTGTAACCCAACATCGACTCAGCCTTTGCATTGGCATCGATAATAATTCCAGAGGAGTCATGTAAAATAACGGCATCATTGGATGCCTCAAAAAGAGAGCGATATTTTTCTTCGCTCTTGCGCAGGAATTTTTCCAATTTTCTGCGCCCAAAAATATTGACGATTAAAAAAAAGATCAACATCAAAAGAGCAAAAAAGATAGATACGGTGACCCAGACAATGACTTTATGAGCTTTATAAAAAGAACGGGGCTCATTGAATATCAAACTGCCAGCAGGAAGGTCTGCCCTGGAAATATCATGGGCTTTAAGCTGTTCATGGTCAAATACATATCGATTGGGACTGTCTGTGATAACATCAATCTGATCTGGTGAAACACCGGAAATAATCTGAAAAACCATATCACCCGCTGTCTTTGCCTGATCAAAATGACTGATTACCTTTCCCCCCAGAATGCCTTGCCCAATCCCATGATACCAAAGATGAAATAAGGGTATCTTTAAATCTCTTTTGATGGTGGACAGGGATTCATGAAATTGGAGTGTCTTGCCGGTTTTATCTGTATATGCCGAAAATAACAGCACTGCTGTTTCTCTTCCCATGGAGCTCAGTTGCTCACCCAGCTCTTTCCAGGTCATTTCCCCCAGAGGAATGTGAGAAAATTTTGTTTCACGAAATTGCGGAGCCAGCCGGTAAAAAGTGGCAAGATCAGCCTGCCCGCTTGGCAGACTATCTGCAATGGCCATCACCCGGGATGCTTCCGGTTGGAGTTTAAGCATCAGCTCAATGGTTTCAGCCATGGAAACGGCCTCAATCACTCCTGTGACAAAGGGGTTGTCATTTTGTGCACTGGCAAGTTCAACATTATTTACCCCCATAAAAACAATGGGGATTTCATTAAACAAAGCTTGTTGATGTTCAAGGGCAAATATCAGAGCATTATCATCCCCGGTGACAATGACATCATAGGGAGGCAGTTGTTCCAGCTTTCTGGCAAGTCCTTGTTTAAAAAGAATGATATTCAATTGATCTGAAAATCGCTTGGAATCCATAAATTCAATGTCAAGAAAAATATTTTTCCCTTCAAAGGAAGCGCTCAAGCCATCCACCTGTTGAAAAAATGTGGGAAATGCCGGATGATAAGCGCTTATGAATAGAACCCGCCTGTTCAAATCAAAATTCGGTGTTCCAGTTGAGGGAACAGGCCATTGAACAGATATGAACACCGCAACAAAAAGCCCCCAAATAATCCATGAACATTTAAAAATTTTATCCACATCCCTCTCCCATATATGAAGATCAGTCCCTTGATCCAATTTTAAATATTCCTTATGGACAACAATCAATCAACCGTACAGATGGGTTGTCAAAATTAGACCGCCAATTAGTGCATATAGATAACTCAACTTTCGGTGTTCGCATTTCGTGGTGGGGTCAGGCGTTCGTTATTGACATTATCGAGGCTTTTTTCGTTGGCAAAGGCCTTGGTCGATAACATCAATAACAAAAGCCTGACCCCGTCGGTACACTGAGCCCATCGGTACATTTAAAAATGCCAGCTTTGAAATGAAGCCCGAAAGTTGAGTAGATAAGTCATCCTTTTATCATGGCTATTACAAAATTAAAACCACTGCCAATCCCAATCCCACCATCGTCTACTTGTGAAAGATATCAGCCTTATGGTATTATTGGTTTAACAATGACAATACCCTGAATTCGAATCACCCAGGCTGACCCATGCGGTAAGCAAACATCGTCCCAACTGATTTTTAAGGAAGAGAAAGAAAGAAGCTGGGAAACTCATACATGAAACAAAACAACAAAAAAAATAAATTTAGCTATCCCTATCTTTTCAGCCCGATAACAGTGGGGGGATACCACATGGCAAATCGCCTGGTGGCTCTGCCGGTGCATACAGGGTTTGCCCAAACCAATGGGAATCCCAGCCCATGGATGGAAGCGTTATATTCCCGATTGGCAGCATCAGGAGTTGGCATGGTGGTTGTTGCCAATGCCGCAGTTTCCCATGATGGCGCGGTCTCCAGATTCAATCTAATGGCGGATCGGGATGAATTGCTCCCAGGATTGACCCGACTGGCCGAAAAAATCAAACAAAATGGTGCCATTGCCTGTCTTCAATTAAACCATGCCGGTCGATTTGCAAAGACAAAACGTCCTCTGCTCCCCTCCCCCATCATCAGTACAAACCTTTTTTTTAACATGGAATCTTTAAAATATTTCCTGCATTTCTTCCCCTTTGAAAAACGCTTTAAACTCACACGCGCCTTTATTCGTCAAATAGCAAACTGGAGACATGCCATGACCGCCGAAGACAGGGAAAGGGTAATGAACGATTTTGCCAATGCTGCCGTAAGAGCCTATGAAGCCGGATTTGACATGGTGGAACTTCATGGGGCAAATGGATATCTTTTATGCCAGTATCTTTCATTGTTTACCAACAAACTAAAATCTGACTCAGGCTTTGGGGGCAATTTTCAAGGTCGAGTGGCATTTCCCCTGGAGGTGGTTAAAAGCGTTAAAAAAAGGTTGCCTGAAAATTTTCCAGTGGGATTCCGGCTCATCCTCCGGGAATGGGTGCCGGATGGCATTAATTTGCCAGAAGCGTTGGCTTTTGCAAGCCTTTTGGAAAATGAGGGTGTTGCCTATCTTTCTGCCTCGGTGGGTACTTACAACTCTATCCTCTCGCCTGAAATTTTAAAAAAGATGGATAAGCCAATATATCTTGATGCCGATGTAAAAAAGCTAACGGCCAAGGTTAACATTCCAACCATCATTTCTGGAAGAATAACCACTCCCTCCCAGGCCGAGGCACTTATCCGCCAGGGAACGTCCGATCTCATCGGTCTGGGACGTTCTCTTCGCACAGACCCTGAATGGGTGGTAAAGGCGAAAACGTCCTGCGAAAAAATCATCCGGTGCACCAATTGCAACCAGTGTTTAAAAAGGGTCATCCTGGAAAAGGGGTTTAATTGTCGACTATGGCCTAAATCATACCAGGAAAAAACAGTACTTGAACACAAGATGCTGACCCGGAACAGGAAATAATCAGAGGTTGTTTACGCATTTTTCTGCTTCCCCTTTTATGGTGCAGATGGCATGATTCCATACCACATCATGGGCATAATCTGGAAACAAATGTTTAAACAGTGTCCAGAAAATTCTACCCGGCCAGGTCCTACCCTTTTGAAAATCAAAGGCAGTATAGATTACCAGTCGATTGTTTCCATCCCTTGTCGGGGTGATATCAAAAATTAATTTTCCCTGTTTTGTAAAAAGCTCTGCTGGCTCATAGAACAACACCCTTTCCGGAAGAACTTTAATCAGTTGGATATCCATGGAAATGGGTAACCCTTTTAAACGATATTGAACAACCGCGCCTTCCCGAAGGGGTGTGCCAGACACATTTTTCACATCCACAAATCGAAGTTTGAGAAACTTGCTCTGGATGGTTCCAAATTTGCCAAGCTCCTGAAAAATTGCGCTGGCATCGGCCCTGATTTTAATAGCATACATTCGTTCCATTTCAGGGTGTGGGTCCAGGTCTATCCCTAAATGCCCGGCAATGGATTTTTTAAAATAATCACGTTTTTCCTTAATAATCACCGTTGGATATCGACCCTGATCATCCCAATTCAAATCAAAAAAAATTTCCGTTAAAATATTTCGACATGTTTTATATATTCCCCTCAAAATTGAAGAAAAAACAGCAGGGGAAACAATATTCCTGCAAACCTCCCCATAATCTGCAGCACCACTGCCCACCTTCCATAAAACCGCTCCCAGGGGCCATTTAGTTTTTTCTTTGAATTTCATCTCTGTGGCAAAGGTTTGATATAAAATTCGACTCAAAAGAGTGGAAGAGAGAGCCATCTGGGTCACCCCCATCACCCGTTTACCATGGTGATTGTCCTTTTCAAGCCACTTTAAAACCCACCCACATCCCTGGGCAAGACTTTTTTTATCCACACCTTTATGAATAACTGTCTGAGCAAGTGACCGGGCGCTTATAAAGGCAGAAAAGAGACCATCTCTGTAAAGGCGTGCTCCCAGGGAATCTCCAGCCATGGCGATTTTATCACAAAATGCTTCTTTGGCAGGTGTTACGGCCATGCGTGGCGCACATCTACAGGTCACAGGAAATTTCCGGGCAGCGTAAGCGAGTGTACTTTCATTGACAACAGCATTGTCAATGGAGAAAGCGTTTTGACATTGCGTTGTATCCCCACATTTCGAAATTTTATGGATTGTATCAAGACCGGGTAAAATCGTTTGAACATGGGGTAAGGAAAGAAATCCATGGATAATCCCATTGATATCCTCAGAAGATAAGGTTTTATCAACACTCTTTCCGGTGAGGGCAACAGTAAGGTAGTCACCCTTAGGTACCAGGGCAACGTGATCAAGTTTCAACTCTCCACCACCTGATATGATGATATAGATTTCCCTGTGCATATATTTTTTTAAATAATTTTTACCCGGTTTTAATTCAAAAACAAGTGCACGTTTTGTCACCGGTGGTGTGAACAGGGGATTGAGCCGCTGATATGATTTCCAAAACAAATTTTCTTTGTGGTTTTGATTGTGGTTAACGCCGGGGCAGATACCAACAAAATCAGATTCAACTGAAAAACTATTCCCCACATGCGGTTTTATGCTCAGACAGGGGGTTACCATCTCTTTGTTTACAGGAAAATTTTGTGGTCTATAAAGAGAAGGATAGAAATATTTAATATTCAGAACTTCTCCGGCAATAAGTGTTGCCCCTTCATCAACGGCCCTTTGTAATAGAAATGCGTCAAATCCCCGGGGAAAATTGGGGTGCAGTTTTTGTCGTCCGGGGGGTAAATTTCCCCTGAATACTGACACAAGACGTTGGCCCACAGGCACTTTTAAAGGGAAATTTTTCCAAAAACCATGTATCCAAATGTGGGAAAAACTTTCTGCCACCATTTCCCGGGGCAGAATGATGCCGCATTGTGTCAGCTCTTCCAGTAATCGGGGGGACAGGACTCCGGCACAAAAATTACACCCATTGAACTTTCGGACAGTGCCATCCTGGTCAAGGACCAGATTTTTATCAACTATGGTAACATAGATATCCAGATTGTTTTTTTTTGCCTCCTTGAGTAAATGTATCCCCAAAAAAGCTCCGGCAGGACCGCCGCCCAGGATAAAAATTCTGGCTCCATCTTTAAGTTGCAAAGGTTTCTCAAGCTGTTTATTTATCATTTTATTTCTCCCATAACTCCCACGGGCAGACCGTATTCTGATATCGTTCCCCCCAAAACAAAGTTTGAAAAACCAGTGGCTTGCACGATTTTTTTATATAAAACAAGGCCTAAGCAGCATTTGAGCTATCTTATATTTTACCGGCATTGAGAAGATCACACAGCAATTTTTTATAATTTATCCCAGCCTTTGCAAATCCTTTGATCCCATATTTCATATTGGCTTCCAGCACATAAAATTGCCCATCCTTTTCTACGATGTCGATCCCCACATCGTCCCATCCACATAGAGAGGCGGTTTTCAGCGCCAGCTCCAGGGCCTCTTGGGGCACCGGGTTAAAGGAGATATGACCGCCCTGGAACACATTGGTGCGAAAAGGATCAACTCCCAGCACCCGCCAATAAGAAAGCACAACCTGCTTTCCAATGATGACCACCCTTATATCCCTGTCAATGGGAATATAATTTTGTATATAAGCAGGTCCGCCCCGGAAAAGGTATTTTGTCAAATCGTCACGGTTCCGGATGAGGTAAACGTGGCGGCCCCGGGAAGATCCCCGGGCTTTTTTTGCCACAAAAGGGTATTGGAAAAAATCTAAAATCTGTTTTTTCTGCTGTTTTCCAAAAAATATGTAAGTCCGGGGATGGGGAAGCCCCATCATCTGAAAGATGACTGTTTGTCGAATTTTATCCTGGGCAAATTTATAGGTGTGAAAGTTTGGAAAAGTCTCTTTACCCATGGTGTGAAACAGATCAGCATAAAACGAGGTGGGATAATAGATCCGAGGTGCTTTTAAAATGACATCTTGATCCAGGGGAGAGTAATCGGAAAAATTCGGCTTAAAACCCACCGTTCGAACCTGGGGGCAATGGGATAATCTGACACCTATGGCAATTGAAAATTTTATAATTTTTCCCCTTTTATTATGGATTCGGGCATAACAGCATAAGAAAAAATTTTCCCCTTTTCAAGGGAGCCCAGTTTATGATCCATCAAAAGCGCCCGGGCAGGATTAAGAGTAATCAGCGAGATGGCCTCTGAAATGGAAACAGACTGCTCAATTCGTTTAAGAAAGTAAGATAATTCATTCCATAAATTGAGATCATGGTTGGATGCAATGCTGTCTGTGCCCAGACAGACCCGGATACCGGCATCCAGAAATTTTTCCCAGGGGGCCCGGCCCACCCCAATGAACTCATTGCTCCGGGGGCACAGGCATACATTGGTAGCAGTGTTTGCAAGTGTTTCAATGTCTTTGTCCGACACCTTGACACAATGCACTGCCAGGGTGGTGCTGTCCAGCAATCCAAGGTCCCGTCCATGCTCAATGGGGGTCTTCATGGGTGGAACATATTGTCCCAGCAAATTGTTTTGTTCCAGCAATTTATAAAAGCTGTTTTTTTCTCCCATGAGCATGCCGATTTCATCTTCATGCTCAGCCATATGTATGGAAAATGGAAGCCCCATTTTACTGTCCTTGCGTTTGATCTCTTTGAGCATGGCCGGATGGGTGGTGTGAAGGGCATGCCCGGCCCCTGCAACGGCCCCCAGATCTGTTTTCCCATGGGGAAAGATTCCAGCCTGGGAAACGGCAGGTAAAAAACCAAAGGCTTCAAAAAAACAGGTATGATAAATTCCCAGGTTTGTCAAAATATCAATTATTTTTCCATTCTGGGGTGTTACTATATCGCCGTAACAGCAAACCCCTTGGTCCCTTGCCGCAATTACAGCCTGTTCAACGGCAATAAAATCAATTTCCCTGTAGTTATGGGCCATCATACTCAAAAGCCAGGGAATAAAACCCTCACCGGATACGGTTTTACCTTTAAGTTTTGATAACTCCAGATGACAATGGGCATTGACAAGCCCTGGCACAATGGTCACGCTTCCCAGGTCTGTCACCTCTCCGGAACAGGCATTTTTAAATTGAGAATAGGTTCCCACCCCATGGATGACATGGCCGTCATGGACAATACATCCATTATCAATGGGCTCTTGGCATGGATTACCGGTGATAATTTGTTTGCAACGAATATATTCAATTTTTGTCATATCATTTCCTACCTCACAGAGCTTTTACAGAACCACGATAGAGCTTTGGACTGGCGATTACATAAAGGTATCCACATTAGTCAGTTAAGACTTAGGATAGTCAACTTGGGCCTTTACAAGCCCATTCTGAATCTCTGATTCAGGAGAGGCGGTTGACTTACGAGCTACAGGAAAGCATGGAACACCCCGCTCTGTTCCGGGCCCACTCCGGTCTTTTTTCAGCAAAGTGTTCTTTTTCCGGCTGTTCATCATAGGGATGACGCATCACCTCCAAAAGCTCCTTTACCATGCCATGCTCCCCGGCCTCGGCCTTATCAATGGCCAATTGGGCAAGATAATTGCGAAGAACATATTTGGGATTGACCCGGTTCATGGCTTCCCGCCTTTTATCAGAAGGGATACCGTCCTTTGTAAGCCTTACACCATAACGCTTCAACCAGGCAATCATTTTCTCTTTGTAGGCCGGGGTGAGTTCTTCCGGAGTATAATACGCCTCCATAAGCGGTGCCATGGAAGTATCATCCCTGCCGGAAAATTCTGCCCCATCAGGTATATTCACCACTGCAAGGTTCCGGAAAAAAAGGGTCATATCCGTCTCCACCAGGGGCAAAAGATCCAGAAGATCAGAGATCAAATCTTCATCCGTCTCTTTTTCATATTTTTCAAAGCCAAGCTTCCGGGCCATCATCTGCTGCCAGCCGTGGGTGTAAACATCTACATAAACATCCATGGATTCCTGGAGCGGTTCAACCTCCCCGATAAGGGGATAGATGGCATTGGCAAGTTGAACCAGATTCCAATGGGCAATGCCGGACTGATTACCAAAACAATAGCGCCGTCCCGAAGCATCAGTTGTGTTGGGGGTCCAGGCAGGATCATAGTTTTCCAGCCAGCCATAGGGCCCATAATCAATGGTCAACCCCAGGATGGACATGTTATCGGTGTTCATCACCCCATGGACAAATCCCACCCGCATCCAGTGAATCACCATTTCTGCGGTGGTGCGGCACACCTGCCGTATCCATTGAAGATAGGTCTCCTTTGAGGGGATACCCAAATGGGGAAAATCTGTTTTAATGGTGTAATCCACCAGTTGTTGCAGTAACGCCAATTCATTACGCACCGCCAAAATCTGAAAATTACCAAATCGGATAAAGGATGGCGCCATGCGGCACACCACAGCCCCTGGTTCCTCTTTGGGATGTCCGTCATAAAACATATCCCGCACCACCTGCTCCCCGGTGGTGACAAGACTCAATGCCCGGGTGGTGGGAACCCCCAGATGAAACATGGCCTCACTGCACAAAAATTCCCGGATGGAGGATCGAAGCACAGCCAGTCCATCGGCGGTGCGCGAATAAGGGGTCAGCCCGGCCCCTTTAAGCTGCAACACCCATCTATGGCCCTGCCGGTTGATCACCTCCCCCAGATTAATGGCCCGGCCATCCCCCAACTGCCCTACCCAGTTGCCAAACTGATGTCCCCCATAACACATGGCAAAGGGGTCCATACCCAAAAGTTGTTCATTACCGGAAAACACCCGGGTAAATTGAGGCGTAAGGCAATCAGATTCGGACAGACCAATAAGGGCAGCCGCCTCCCGGGAGTGGACCACAAGGCCGGGGACAGACACAGATACGGGGGGTACCCGGGAATAGCAGGCACCGGTTACCCGGCGTGGCTGACGGTGGGTGAGCGCATCTCCCGGTAATTCCCGGACAAAACTGTTATCAAAGGTCAAGGTATTCATATCTTCGCGGCCTCTTTTCCCATTTTTTTTATATGAAATAATCCGCAAACCGGGGGTATATTTCAAGTTTTGTTGTGGGCGGAACCGGGTCAAAATAAGGTCCGCCCGTGGCGGTTATATGATTTCCTCTCCAAATCCCATTAAAATCAGGCATGACTTTTTAAGTTGCTTGGTGTGTCATCGCCTATGCAACTAAATGATTAAGGCCTATAATAGATATATACATCTATTATAGGCCTCTTTTACATCGTGGCAAGTTTTTTAAAAATTTGATCTTTTTGACTGTGCCTTAATACGGATAACAATTCTAATACTGAATTAGAATCTGGACTGTTACATTGCGATTTATTTTCTTTTCATTCCCTGTAAAATAATTCTAAACGCAATCTTTAATGTTGATTTTACAAAATCCTTTTGATCATTTAACAAGTGTTTGGAGTTCACCCAAAGCACCACTCCGGCATAGGATCCCCAAACAATATCCGCCAGGGCCATGGGGCATTCATTTATATACACCCCGGCCTCAATCCCCTCCTTAATAGTAGAGACAACTGAACCATAGGCCAACGCTGAATATTTTTTCAGCTGTTGCATGACTTCATCGGAAAGATGATGCAGGGCCTCTCCTGATTGGAGATGGAAAAGATTAATCAGGATATTGGGATCATGATCATAAACATCCATAAAGAGATCAAAATAACGCTCTGTTTTTTCCTCCACCGGAATTGCACAACCTACAATATCTTTAATCTTTGATGAAAATCGTTTCAAAACGGCAATGGACAAAAAGGTATAAAGCTCTTCCTTGTTTTTAAAATGCAAATAAAGCGTGCCTGGACTCAACTTTGCCTGGGAAGTGATCTCCTCCACCGTCGCGCGGTTAAACCCTTTTTGCGAAAACACTTTTCGTGCCGCTTTAATTATCGCTTGTCTGCTGTTTCGTTTTCCCTGATGTTTACGTTCAGTTATACCCATGAATAGCTCTTTCTATTTTAAGGATGCTCCCAAAATCTACTTGGGAAACAGCGGTGGGAAGCTCTCCCTTAAATTAATTTTATTACATTTCCCCTAAAATCTGTTCAACCAGTTTAAATTTTTGTACTTTACCACTGGCGGTTGTCGGGTACTCCCTGGTAAAAACAAAGCGGGTTGGAATTTTATGGAAAGCTATTTTATTTTTGCAATAAGCTTTTAACTCTTTTTCCGAAATAAATTTATGTGGGGGCAGTTTAACAAATGCATGCACTTGTTCTCCATATTTTTCATCAGGAACACCCACAACATGGACATCCATGATATCAGGATGGGTCAAAAGAAAGGTTTCAATCTCAACCGGATATATATTCTCCCCTCCTCTTATAATAACCTCTTTTACTCTGCCGGTGATGATACAATACCCCTGTTCATCCAATCGGCCCAGATCTCCGGTATGCAGCCACCCTGAATCGTCAATTGCTGTTCGGGTGGCTTCGGGCTTTTTATAATATCCCTTCATTACATTATCCCCCCGCACACACAATTCTCCCTGTGAACCACTTGGAACTTCGCCACCAGATGGCTTTACAACCTTGACTTCCACACCGGGCAGGGGACGCCCCACAGTTTCAAAACGTTTTTCAATGGAATCCTTCCGATTTGTGGCGGTAATTGCAGGTGAACTCTCTGTCTGGCCATAGGCGATACTTAGCTCAGGAATACCCATCAGCGTCTCAATCTGCTGCATTAAATTCGGAGTAACTGTGGCACCTGCAATAATGCCGGTTCTAAGACTGCTTGTGTCATACTTTTTCGTTGTCATGGCCTCTATTTCTGCAAGAAACATGGTTGAAACGCCATGCAGGACAGTGCATTGCAGTTCTTGTACCGTTTCCAGAACCTCCCGGGGAGAAAAAGAGGGAATGGGACACAAGGTTGATCCAGATACCAAACTGGTTAGAATACCGGCCACACATCCGAAACAATGAAAAAACGGAACCGGCACACACACCCTGTCACTGTTTGATAACTCCAGGTTATCGGCAAGGCTGTGGGCATTGCCAATAATATTTTTGTGCGACAGCATAACCCCTTTGGGTGATCCTGTGGTCCCGGATGTATAAAGGATGTTTACAACATCTTCCGGGAAAACTGAATCTTGACGTATTTTTAACGCTTCATCCTTTATCTGCCCACCCTGCCGGATCAGCTTTTTCCACGTAACCATTCCAGGGTAATCTTCATTATCCAAAAGAACAATATTTTTTAACCTGGGAAAAAGACGAGAATTTAATTTGCCGGGTGAACTTGTTTTTAACTCCGGACAGAGATTTTCTATGATTTTAAGATATTCATCATCCTCCCTTACCCCACCAACCATGACAAGGGTTGTTGCATCCGATTGCCTTACGAGATACTCCATTTCAAAACATCTAAGGCTCGTGTTAACGGTTACAACAACGCCTCCTGCTTTGGCAATGGCGAATTTGGCATATATCCATTCAGGAATATTGTTGGCCCACACGGCAACATGATCGCCTTTTTTAATTCCCAATGACATGAATCCCTTTGCAGCATCATTGGATATTTTTTGAACTTGTCCATAAGTCTGATTTACATTTGATTCTTGATAATTCAAAAAGGGTCTGTCGCCAAATTGATCCGCAACAATATCAAGCAATTGCCCAATATTGACGCTATTTTTATCATACCGGGGTAGCTGCATGGAGTAATATCCTTTTGCATGAATATATTTTATTTAAATCAAATTTCGGTATTGACAGCACTTTGACAGGTCAAACTCGGGTCATTGAAATTTCTGTCGTTTTGCCCGGGGCATCGTCAAACACACAAGGAGATACTTTTTGCCTCGTTCATTTCTCCTCATCCATATGCTCTTCGTTTTTTAATAAACACAGAAGAGTTAAAGACCTCCAAAGGAATTTTCAGAAATTTGTATGGCTGCATCATCGCTTGAGAGAATGACGTCCATTTTTCCCCGGGACACCGGAAGTACGGAATTAATAAAAAACTGGGCACTGCGTATTTGTCCGGTATAAAAATCTGTATCTTTTCGTTTTGTACCGTTTTCCAACTTTTCAACGGCAATGTTTGCCCGCCACAACAGCATCCAGGCCATCACGACATCACCTGTAACATCCAGAAAGGAATAAGCATGTGCAAAGGCTGTAAGTGCTTTATCGGATCTGCTCATGGCACCAATGTGCCCAATGGTCTTTTCCAACTTCAGAATGGTCTTTTGCATTTCCTGGGATAAATCATTAAGCACTTTATGAGCCTTAGCCGTTTCAATAATTTCCTTTATTTTACTTATAAGCCCCTTAAATACTTCTCCTTTACCCAGGTGCAATTTTCTTCCAAGAAGATCCATGGCCTGAATTCCGTTTGTTCCTTCATATATCTGGGTAATTTTTGAGTCTCGCAGGAGTTGTTCCTGGAGATACTCTTTTGTATACCCATATCCGCCATATATCTGCACCCCATGGGCACACATTTCAAAGGCTCTGTCCGTTACATATCCCTTTGCAACGGGGATCAAAAGATCAATGTATCCCTGATACATTGATTTCTCATCGGCATCATTGCTCAGATGAATACGGTCTTCGCAAAAAGCAATAAAATATAAAAGACTCCGCATTCCTTCTGTATAGGATTTCATGGTCAGCAGCATGCGTTTAACATCAGGATGTTGAATAATGGGAACCGCAGGTGCATCTTTTGCCGAGGCAAGAAGAGGTTTTCCCTGAACACGTTCTTTTGCATAGTTCAATGCATTCATAAATGAGGTGGATGCACAGCCAAGCCCCTGTAAACCCACATCCAGACGTGCCTCATTCATCATCACGAACATGGCACGCATTCCTTTGTTTTCCTGACCCAGCAAAACCCCTTTGCACATGCCTTTACTTCCAAGGGCCATGGAGCAGGTGGGACTTCCATGAAGCCCCATTTTTTCTTCAAGACCGGTGCATACAATGTCATTGGGTTCCCCAAGGGTTCCATCTTCATTTACCCAGATCTTGGGAACAATGAATAAAGATATACCGGCGGTGCCTTCGGGTGCACCTTCAATGCGGGCCAGAACCGGATGAATAATGTTTTCCGTCAAGTCACTGTCACCACTTGAAATAAAAATTTTATTTCCGGTGATGGAATAGGTACCATCATCATTTTTAACCGCTTTGGTGGTAAGTGCCCCAACATCTGATCCGGCTTCAGACTCAGTCAGAAGCATGGAGCCTCCCCATTGGCCGCTATACATCTTTTCCAGAAAAAGATTTTTCTGGGCATCTGTACCGTAATGTTCAATGAGTTTGGCTGCACCGTGAACAAGAATGATGGCCATCATAAAGGGGAAGTTTGCACCATAAAAATAACTATTCACAGCAAGGGACAATGTCATGGGCATGCCCTGGCCGCCCCACTCAGGATCGTCATACATGGCGATCCACTCCCCTTCCCTGAAAAGCTTATAAACTTTATGAAAACATTCCGGAACCTTGACCTCACCTTTTTCAAGCCTGCAACCCTCTTCATCACTGACTTTCAACGTGGGCAGCATCTCTTTAATGGCAAGATTGCGCGCCTCGGACAGGATCAGGTTAATTGTTTTTTTGTCAAATTCTTCGAATTCTTCATATTTACTCAAATAATCCAATTGCAATTGTTCATGAAGAACAAATTCAATATCCCTTCTATCTGCTATTAACTGTGCCATAAATATTCCTTCCTATGCTCAGTATCTTTTTAAAATACAAGTTTGGTTTTGACTTAAATCACTTGAACCGGGGAGCAGGTATCTGTGGTGAAGCTTTGCCCGTGACAATTTTTTTATATAAAAAGGGGGAACTCCAACTACCCTCAGCAGAGCCCCCCCGAGGGGTAATAGGAACCGGCCAATCGAGCTGTCTACAGTTCCGGGCCGGGACCATTACCCGTCGGGGGGGCGGTATAATACCATTTTCAATATTCGTTGTGTCCACCAGGACATGCCCGTTTATATGAAAATCGTAAGTTCTCAAAAAGTTCGGGTATTTAGAGATCTGCTTTGAATATCACCCAGTGTTTTAAAGGCTAAACAGGTTGTATAACCCCGGGTTATTGAGAACTTACTGAAAATCCAGCCAAAGGATTGTAATAATTAGAGTTTTATTTTTCGTTGTGGCAGGCCAAACCCCAATATGATCTGCCCATGGCAGTTATAAAAAATTTATCAGATCTCCCAAGAAGAGATTTTATCTGAATTAAATTTCTCAGGCACCTTGAAATCCCCAGAGGCAACGGCAATGTTCACAAGACGTTTGGTCTCTTCCATGCCCAACTCATTCATCAGGGTAAAGGGTCCTTTGGGCCAGGCAAGGGAGGTACGAATTCCCAGTTCAAAATCCTTTACAGAAACCACATCTTTTTCAACAAGATGAGTGGAAATGGCAAAAATACCGCCCAGCAGACGATCCTGTACTGCTTGTCTTTTTTCCGGATCTTCCAGAACGGGACCATCTTCCAGATTCCAGGGCTGCTTGCTGTTGAACTGTGTGGCCAGGGATGCAGGCAGGGCGGGATAACCGGTGTCAGAATCACCAAGATACTCAACCATGGAACCTGCTGCATGGTAACAGGTGCCAAGTCCTGATCCATTTTGAACCCACATGATGCCAAATCGTAATCCAAGGGCTTTTTGAGAAATATCTTCCAGGGTTGCGCAATTGTATTGATCTCCCTGGAAGGCATCAAGAATCATGTAACTTGATATGAATACCGGATTGATGGCAAAACCGGGAAAATCTTTCACGGTAATGGGCACCTTTCGATTCTTTTCCGCAAATGCCATGAGGGCGTTATAGGTATCGTCACTGGTTGCTTTTTGCCTGATAACCTCCACAAGCTTGTTGATATTGGCAGGAAAAAAATAATGCAGGCCTGCGGTTCTGCCGGGATTGGAAATGCCTTCCATTAATTTTTCAATTAAAAATGTGGAGGTGTTGCTCACCAAAATGGTGTCTTTTCGGCAGGCTGCATCCAGATCTTTGAAAATCTGCTTTTTAAGATCCATACTTTCCACTGCAGCTTCAATGACAAGGTCACATGGTGCAAGATCGTTGTAATTACTTGTGCCTGAAATATTCTGGGTAACGGCATCCATATCTTCCTGGGTCATTTTACCCTTTGCAACCCTTTTATTTAAGGATTTAAGGACCCATTGATCGTACATGGATTTTACCAGTTCATCGTTGAGTTCCTTATAAATAACCTTATAACCTGAAGATGCTGCATTAAGACCAATGGCTGCGCCCATTACACCAAATCCCACAACACCTATCGTTTTAATTTCCGTCATTTCAAATTCTCCTTAAAAAAATATTTATTTTTTATTTGACAAATTCAGGCTTTCTTTTTTGCAAAAAAGCATTTACCCCTTCTTTGGATGCGTCAATGCATGACATATCCCCGGAACCCTGGTAATTAATTTCCAGGGCAGCTTCCAAACTGTCACAAGCCGATGCCTCATTAATAACTCCGGCCACAATGCCCAGCGCTTGTTTGCTTAAAAGCAATTTTCCGGCCATGGGTTTTTCCGAAACAATAAATTCAGGAATGGAAACAGGGGCATCGCTGATACGGGGAATTGCCCCCTGGAGACGATTTACTTCGGCAATGGCAGCTGCTATGGTTTCAGAGTAGCCACTGGTGATCTGCTGCACCATTCCTATTGCTTTTGCTTCATCAACGCTCAATCTCCTGGCCTGACCGATCATGGCATTAAATTTTTCTGCGGCATGGGGCCATTTTCTATAGGGAATCACGGCGCCACCCATACCGGGCAGAATTCCCAGGGTGATTTCCGGTAACTGAAAAAAGGCTTTCTTGTCCGCCACCAGGCTGTGGCAGCGAATGGCAAGTTCCACACCGCCACCCATGGCAAGGCCGTTTATGGCCGCCACCACCGGTTTTTCCATTTTATCCATGAAATGAAGCACCTTGGAATTGCCCCTGGCAAGGGCCACGCCCGCATCTTTATTATCAAATGTAGCGATGAAGCCGCCAATATCAGCACCGGCACAAAAGGCTTTGTTACCGTAACCGGTGATGATGAATCCTTTTACTGAAGGATCATCCGTTCCTTTTTTAAGTTCTTTTAAAATTTCGTCACATGTGCCGATTCCCAGAGCATTGACCGCCTGGGGTCTTCTGATTGTGATGATTCTCACACCATCTTTATCGTCAACCAGGATATCACGGTAAAAATCCAGATATTGGGCAATGTCGGTTTTTGGCCGGGGAAACCCGGGACGTTCTTTTTCAAAGGCATCGGCAATGCGTGCCACCTCTTTTTCACCCATATCTGCCATGATATCAAAAACCCCTCTTTTAAAACCAAGGGCCATGAGACTGCCCAGATTGAGGTCTGATTTTGTTCCGATATTTCTATCGGCGATGTCAAAGCACTGGGAAAAAACCATGCCCATCATCCGGTCACGAATCCAGGATTTAAGATCCGACGGGACATCTGTTTTTGTACCGGGTTTTGCCGTATTCCACTGTCCCACAGAACGCAGGAGGGGCGATGGGACATAGGCTGCGCGTTCAGCGGTTCTTCGCACCTGGGATTCGTAGGTCAGGGGATTGCCCCCTGTCATGTTCAATACAAAAAAAGGACCGGCTCCCACAAATTCCTCTGTCACCGAATCCACCTGAAAACTGGTGGCACGGTCCAGAAGATAAGTGGCTTCACTGCTCCAATTTTCAAATATACGATTCAGCATAAAGGAGAAAACATTGTCTGTGACAACCGGAACCTTACCTGTGCCGGCAAAAAACCAGAGCAGATGATCAAGGACATCGCGATCTGCCCCCTCCCAGTTAATAACTTCCACAGCCATGCTTCGCCATGCCGGAGAAAAAAAATGGGTGACTGTGCTTCTTTCCGGATGTTTAAGAGTTTTGAATATCTGGTCTGCGGGTATGGAGCTTGTATTGGAGGTCAGGATGGTTTCTGGGGAGACAATTCCCTCAAGGGTATCAAAAATCTTTTTTTTAAGATCAAGGTTTTCCGTGGCAGCTTCTATGATCAATTGGCAATTGGAAAGTTTTTCATAATCATTTGTATAAACAATATTACCAAGGATCACATCTGCTTTTTCCCTGGTCATAAGCCTTCGATCAACACCTTTTTGAGCATACCCTTGAAATCTTTTTTCAGCTTTTTTAAGCTGCTCTTCCGCAACATCCACCAGAAAGAGTTTTTTATGGGGCAAAGCAGTTCTAAGATAATAGGCAATATCCGGTCCAATATTTCCAGCGCCAATAACTGCCATTTCTTCGGGCATGGGTCTGCTGGATTCAATTAGAAAAGGGTTGTGATATGAATCGTAAAGTTTTCTGGTTTCCGACATGAATTTTTCCCTCACTATGGAGTCCCTATGAAACAAGGAAATATTTAAGGAACTCGGCAGTTTTTGATTACCATTTAACCAAGACAATACTTGGAAAATATGACGCCCTAAGTTATCTCTTTCCAAAAAACTTCAAGGGAGTTCTTAGCTAAACAGGAGGTAATATTTACGATTTCATCCTGAATTACCGAACAATATTCACCATTGCCCCGATAATCCAGGATGAATCTGTCATTGAATAATAACAAGTGGCAGCAAAAAAGATCAGTTCACTTTAACAATAAGAGCCGCACCGGTATCACCGGCGGCACATCCGGCAAGCAGGCCATATCCACCACCGAGTATCACCAGTTCCTCAATAAGTTCCACCAGAAGACGCATGGTTGTGGAGCCCTGGGGATGACCGAAAATCATGGAACTGCCGTAATTATTAAAAATCTTGTCGTCAACTCCAAGCAGTTTGGACATTGCCAAATCGTTGACGCTGAAGGGGTTATGGGTTTTTACGGCAGCAAGATCGCTTACCTTGATACCTGCATTTTCCATTGCCATTTTGGCCGCAGGGGTGGGGGCCGCAGGCATGTGGGCTTTTTTGGTACGTGCATAGCCATAGGAAAGGATCTGAATTTCAACAGCATTATCAGCTGAAAAATCCCTTGCTCTTTCCCTGGAGGTTACAACCATACCCGCATTACCGTCAGCAGGATGGGTCTGGGCACCAAAGGTAAGGATACAATCCGGTTGGGTTTTAAGGCGGGCAAGCCCTTCCGGGGTGCTTGGCATAATGCCTTCATCGCCTTCAACCAGTATACTTTTCTTTTTTGAAATTTTTATTTCCACAGGAATCATATATCTTTTCTGAAATGCCCGATCATCGGCAAGGGCGTCAAGATATTTATTATAGCGATTCACTGCCAGAGCATCTGATTGTTCACGGGTAAATCCATGCTCTTTGGCCACGTTTTCCGCCGTCTGAACCGGACTGGTATCGGCACAGGGATCCCATGCAAAACTGTCAAGCATCCAGCTCTCAAAGTATGGCCGTCCTCCGGGGCCCTGGGGATTTGGCCATATGAGATTGGCGCAATTGGATGTGCGGTCTGTGGTGGCCACAAGAAGATTTTTATGGCTGCCAAGTTCAATGCAGCCTGCGGCATAGTTCATGGAAACGGTGGACGTTGCACAGGCCTGGGCAATTCTTGGACCACTGATGTCAGGATTTCCAATCTGGGTTGCAAAATTAGGAGCATCGTAAAACCACTCTCGCTGGGGAATGGTGGAACCAAAAACAATGCCATCAAAATGTTCAGCTTTATATCCTCTTAATTCAAAAAACTTCTTTGTTGTGGCTGCGGCCAGATCCACAGCATTTTCATTTTGAAAAGATCCCTGCCATTTTGAAAACGGTGAACTCCAGTATCCTTTGTATGGTACAAAAACATTTTTAAACATGATGTGCTCCTTTTTCAAATTAAACTGAAATTTACTCAGTCAATGATGTTTTTTCCTTTAAGAGAATTGACTTCTTCCTCACTATAACCCAGTAATTCTTTCATGATTGTTGATGTATCCTGTCCCAGGCGGGGTGCTCCGCGCCATGCATTTCCCGGGGTCTGGGAAAATTTGGGGACGAATCCAAAAGCTTCAACTTCCCGATCCAGGGTTTGATCGTGGTATTTCACAAAATTCTTTCTGTCATGCCAATGGGGGTCTTCGTAGATTTCCTTTATATTTCTGACAATCCCCACTGGAATTTTATATTTGTTCATATGCTCCTGGGCCTCCTGGGCCGGACGCGCTGCAAACCATTTGTTTGTTTCCTCGTATAATTCCTTACCTTTATCGGACCAGACCGCTTCAAAGGAATTTCCTGCCTCTTCCCATTTAAAATACTCAGGATCCAACCCCAGGCCTTCTATGGCGCGATAGTAAACCGATTTACCAAAAGCGCCGATAAAGCACCAACGGCCGTCGCCAGCTTGATGCAAGGACGCCGGTTGGAAAATAGGCACCCGGTTTCCAGCCCTTTTTTTCAAAACACCGGCTTCAATGTGGCTGATCCATTGATCGTCCAGCACCCGGGCAAAGGCTTCCACCTGCGCCATATCCACTTCCTGTCCCATGCCGCCGTTCAGTACATTGATATATGCCGCGCAAATACCTCCAAACAGAAATGTTGCGGTCAGATAGTCGTTAACAAAGGAAGCGGCATATCGCGGCGGCTCCGGTTCCGGATCTCCGTTAATGGACATGAAACCGCTCTCGGCCTGCCCGATGGGGTCATAGGAAGGACGGTCACAGGTTTCCTCATTTCCACCGAACTGCGGTCTGCCGAACCCGCTTGAATGACCGATGATCAACTTGGGATTGACTTCCCATAGATCTTTCAACTCAATTCCAAGTTTTTTTAACCACACCATATTTTCCAGCCAGACATCCACCTGCTTGATCAGGCAGAAAAAGATCTCTTTGGCTTCTGGGATACTCATATTGGTATTCAATGTGAAACTCATGCGGTTTCTGGCGCCCTGGGCCCAGGCCGCACTGGTTTGGCCCTCGCCGTCTTCCTTGAAAAGCTGTGGAGATTGATACCGATAGGCATCACCGATTTTTGGGAATTCGATCTGGATCAATTCGGCACCAAAATCAGCAAGTAGTTGAGCTGCAAAGGGTGCTGCCACCACTGTCCCGCTCAAAAGGACTCTCATTCCTGTAAGAGGACCAAACTTTGGCGCAAAATGTGGTGCAGGTATTCGGGATAATTTTTCCCACCGATTCATTTTCATTCTCCTTTCACTGAGTTATTTATGGTCTGCCCCGCAGGCTACCGTAATAAACACTAAGCCATATTTGTTGAGTGCGAAGTAATTGACAAAGGATCCTCTGAATACCGGATTACGAAATAGATAAATCGCAGGGAAGTATTCATTGGATTCATGACCGGCTCTAACCTCCTGTGGTTTTCGAGGTAAAAAATTTAGCAGCAAAATTGTTTCAAAAGCCCCCACACTACTTTATTCGGCGAATACGCTATGTTAAGTACCGAAATTTATTCCATATGGCGCTGCTTTCAAGCCAGCCATCTCTTTTTCATAGAACTACAAACAACTGGAATTATTGGGAGTTTCGTTTTTAGTTGTGGCTGATAATTACAGCCACAATTATGATCTGCCAGTGGCGGTTATATCAAATCAACTTTTCACAACTGGAACAAACAGGGGCATGACTTCCCTTTCAAACACAGTGTTATTGCACACCGCCCCCACAATATATATCGCGAGAAATCCCGAAATTATGGCGAGATACCCCACGCAATGGTGCCAGAATTTATCGGCATCTGATATCAATTGCAAATCCAGAGCAGCAATTATCCACAAACAAATCGTAAGCAGAACAACCATTAATGTAAGGGGTCTTGGTGCTGATTTCAGATAGGATGGAATAATAATCGTTATAAAAGACGCACCACCAATCCAACAATATCCTTCTATAATCTTATATGTTGAAAAATCAAAAAGCTCAGCAGGCACCGTGCCATTTTTTACGAAAAGAATCATTGCGAATTTTGCAAGAACGCTCAAAGAAGCACTAAACATAAAAAATGCTGAAAAAAACAAAAAAACATTGCCTGCCGTGATATTTTTATTCTTTAATTCAATGCCGGCCGTAATGACCTGGACAATTCCTCCTCCGATCAACCACGCTGCCAGCAGCGGATATCCGGCCAAGGTCACTTTTCCTAAATACACAGCGCCAAAAGCGAAACATGCGACAGCCAAGGAACCAAGCCCGGCGGGAAGTGGATTTGCAAAAGATGGTTGTGTTGTTGACATAATTTTCTCCTTTTTAAAGTTAAAAGTAGTAATTTTCGACCCTAAGCTTTATAAAAAATTGATATTTCAAACAATCTATTCTTTGCGATGCGAAACAGATGATGTGACAACTTTTATACCGATTCTATGAACTTTTATTTCTGATGTTTTGTTGCTCTTAAAAAATTTTCAGGTGTTAAATGAAACCCTGGAGAAAATAGATAATTGATTCACTGAACATATTCAGTGAATGTATTCATACTTTATGGTTTTTTAAATGTCAAGAAAAAAAACAACGCCGATTCAATAAATTTTAAACCTTTAATTTAAAATCACTTTAAACCACAGGGCAGGGGCGATACAAGAAAACTATAGCGGGTATTCGTTAAGAATCGATACTGATATTGACGATTTTGCTTTCTTTTCTATCATGTTTCATGTTAAGAGCCTGTTTAAAAACAGATGGATCGGCTGCAATCTCATGCCAACAGCTCCAATTTTCTCAATTTTTAGCCCATACTCTGACTTTTAACATTAAAAATTTGGAAAATTGCGCCTCACGTCCATGATTTTTCACCTTCGATCCCCTAATTTTCAAACAGACTATAGCTGAATCAAAACAAATCAATTTAACTGCAAATTCGTCTGGACAAGTTAAATCTTACTCTACAAAGATGATCAGCGAATTAAAAAATCCAGATAGATCTAACCCATGTTGAACAAAGAATTGAGATGCCACCATTAAATGTGATCTCAACCAGGAATTTAACTGCATGGGAGGGCGACACGTCCAAAAGTTTAATTGATAGAAGCGCAGTAATTACTCTGCGTAATAATTATTCCTGTCCCAGAGGATATTTTAAAGATAATTTATCTATCCATAATCCATTGATCAATACGTTGCAATTAATGACAAATTATTTATCTCATCAAAAATAAATGGCCTTTGAACTCCATCACATAATGGAAGGATAGAGCTTTAAAACAGCTTTTCAAATCATAAATGATGAATACATTGCACCCCAATGCGGGTGGGCAGAACAAAAAAACAACTGGAGAAAATGAATGGAAAAGATGCGTTTTAAAAAAAGTAATTTTGAAATTCCCCCTGAAATCTTTAAGGAGATGCAGGGAAAAAAAATCGAATACTGTGAAAACAAATCCATGAAAATATCTTTTCCCATAATGGAAAAATATAATAATCCGGCAAGGAAAATGTTCGGGGGTATGATTGCTGCAGCCTTTGACAATACTTTTGGAACATTTTCTTATGAAATGCTAAAAAAAGCCTGCACAACTCTGGAGCTGAACACATCCTTCATCAGACCCACGGACACAAATGACAAAGAATTAATTGTGGAGGTCTTTTTGATTTCAAATACAAAGACGCAATTAATACTGGAAGGAAAGGCGCATAATCCCGATGGAAAACTTATTGCGGTATGTAAAACAAGAATGATGATTTTAGATGGTTTTTAAACTTGCTTCCAACTTCATAAAATCGACATCCCCCTGAGTCTTGAGTTCAAGGGGTGTTGATTTAGGTAACAATTGTCGTCAGCAGACGCTGTATATATTCGTTCATTGCTTTAACCAGGTCAAATTTACCGTTATCCAAGCACCAGTTAAAGGCAATGCCCCTGGCTCCAGTAAAAAGAAATTTAGTGGTTTCCTCAGCGGAAAAGGAAGGATCTATCTCTCCCTGTTCAATACCCTGACTGACAATATTGTGTAACATGACAAACCGAACTGAAGTTGTGCAAAGAAAAAGTTTTGTTTGGGTTTTGTATAGAGCCTTAATAATATCTATACCGTAATAGATATAAAGTTTGGCCAAATATTCAAAGAAAAAGAGTATTTTGATGCTTGCCGTGGTTCCCTCAAGTGTATCAATGGATTTCGTTTCCATAAACTCGTCAGCACTTTCAAATAATTTATACAGAATGTCTTCCTTGGATTTAAAATGATGATAAAAAGCACCCACGGACACTCCCGCCTTCTTACTTATCTCATCAATGGTAATATTTTCAAAACCTTTTAATTCCATTAATTCTACACCGGTTTCATAAATTCTATTTTTAGTTTCAATGGCTTGAAGTTTACGTTTTGTTAGCTTTGGCATTCCTCATCCTGCTCTGTATTATTTATCTTATCTGTTATTGACATCTTTGTTTATAGATACACCATTAGATGCATTTAAAACTTTTCTCAAAAAAACATATTAACATATGCTCAACCCAGTGACAATTCAAATTTGCATCACTAATCCAATCACGAACTATGAATATTTAAATTACAAATAGAAAGGGTAATATTTATTTGTAAAATCAAGTATCTCTTGTAAAACAACTTTACGTGCCTGAATGTGAGGGGCATGACCACAATGGGGAATTAACACCATTTTTGAATCACCCGTTACTTTTTCTGCTATGGAATACATCTGCTCAGGAAGACCGTATTGATCAACCGCACCTTGAATCACCAAAACAGGTACTTTGATATCTGCAAGATACATTTCAATATTCCATGAAAAAAATGACTCTGAAAGCCAGACTTTTGTCCAACGATTAAAAATTTTATTAATATTTGCGCCATGGTATTTTTCCAATTTTTTTTTCAAATCGGTTTCTTTCCAGGCATCAATTGTCGTTTCAATCCCTTTAATGGTCAACAAATCCACAAAAACATGGGCAGCTTCAGTTATTACTCCTGTTACACGTTCAGTAAAACGCCCCGCAAATAAAAGGGCCATGGTACCACCGTCACTGTGCCCCCACAACAAGGCTTTCTGTATACCACAAATATCGAGTACATTAGGAAGAAACTTCCAGGCCTCATCAAACATATATTGTTCATGGACATGAGAGTTGGGCAAACAATCTGATTTACCATGGCCAAGGCGATCATATGCCAGAACATCACAACCTGTTAATTTGGCAATTGTTTCAGGGATATCCCGTAACATAGAAACACAGCCAAGGGCTTCATGAAGCATTACCACAACGGGCCGCAATATTAATTTTTTTTCATTTTCATCTATTTCATGGTAAAATCGTCTCACAAACAAACGATTTTCATTTAGATAAATATAAAAAGAATCTATATTAATTGCATTATCAACCATATATATCCACACCTCTTATTTCTTAAAGGTCGTGTGATCCATGAATTTTATTGATAACAAATTTCGGCATCCTTAAGATGTCTTCAAAAATACTTTACACTTTTTAAAGACGAACACCGAAAAATAGGCAATCACCCCATGAAAATGTAAAGTAAAAGACTCAAAAAATTGTTTTGGGTATGACTTGTTAGGGGTAACGACTTTTATTAATATAATAGCCCAGAAACGCCTTAACATATTAACGGCCACACTAACCTGTTTTTTTAAAAAAATCAAATCACCAGATTAGATGCATCTGCTTGATTTGTTTATATCGTTCTATATGAAATACTCCGCAAATGAGGGGTGTATTCCAAGCTTTATTGTGGGCAAAACCGGATCAGAATACGGTCTGCCCGTGGCAGTTATATACAATGCAGCATCCAAGGCATAAGGCAAAGCCGCCCCCCCCCGATGGGCAATAGGAACCGAACAATTGAGCTGTCTACAGTTCCGGTCCGGGACCATTGCCCCTCGGGGAGGGCAGCGGTATAATACCATTTTCTATATTTGGTTTGTCCGCCAGGACATGTGGGTTATATCGATAATTATTACAGATAGTAGGCCCAGAAAAAAAGCAAATGAAGCCATTGCGCAAATAGTGCGGTGATCAAGCAGCATACCCTTGACATTAAGCATGAACAACGACTATAAAAGAGACTATGAAATCAGACAAAATAGTTAAAATATGTGTAATTGACGGCCAAGGTGGGGGAATCGGCTCCACCATTATCCGTAAGCTCAAGGATAGATTTGGAGAGCAGATTGAAGTGCTGGCTCTGGGAACCAATGCAATTGCCACAGCGCAAATGCTCAAATCCCGTGCCAACAGGGGAGCCTCGGGCATCAATGCCATAGTGCAAACAGTAAAAAGAGCAGACTTTATAATTGGAACGGTGGGAATAATTATGCCACATGCCATGATGGGAGAATTAACACTGGATATGGCCGAAGCCATCGCCCAATCTCCGGCAAAAAAAATACTGCTGCCCCTGACCCAGGAAAACCTGGCTATTGTGGGATTGGCCTCTACCCCTTTACCCCAGCTTGTTGATGAACTCATTGACATATACGAGAATGAGTTTCAACCAAACTAAGTCAATTTTTCAATTAGGACATATCTAAATCAAAAAAACCTTAATTGCTCTTTAAAGAGCGTTTTCCTAAGATGTATGGATCTGGTGCGCTACACATTAAAAAAACGAAGAAAAAAACAGCCGATAGTTTCTCTGGAAAAAATCGTATAATCTGAAGGAGTCTATAATAATATGTGCGAAGCAACAGCATATCTAATGAAAGAAAAAAGTGAAGAGCTGCTCATGGAGGCAGTAGATACCGTTATCCCGGAAGATGGAGGGATTCGTCTGGTGAGTATTTTTGGAGACCAAAAATTTATTAAAGGATATATTTACTCATTGTCACTGGTGAACCATAAAGTATTCATCAAGTTACACGGATAATATTAACTCTTTTTATTTTTTAAGGGCATCAAGTATATGGCCCAAATTATTTTTCTTTAGAACCTTTTGTCGAAACAAACTCATGAATCCGTATAATGAAAAATATTTTGAGCCCAGAGGCTTACCCAATTGACGGTCAACAATAACATTGTTTATAATTATCTCTTTTAAAAAACAGAAAGGGAAAAGAGCCAGACGGCAAGTCTTACAAATAGGGTCTATTTGCGGCTCTTAATTCCCTTTCAAAAAAATCTAAAATTCAGATTTTTATATAGCACAATTCCGACAAAAATTACCAGCCCAATGTGAGGTAATTATGGATGGAGTCAGCAGCTTCCCGGCCCGCTCCCATGGCAAGAATAACCGTTGCCATACCGGTGACGATGTCACCACCGGCCCATACTCCTTTTTTGGTGGTTTTACCCGTTGCAGGGTCAGCAATGATATTGCCCCACTGATTGAGCCCGATTTCCGGTGTGGCGTTGGTCAAAAGCGGGTTGGCTTTAGCTCCCACGGAGACCACCACAAGGTCGCAATCCATTTTATATTCTGAGCCTTCAATGGGTAACGGGCGCCGACGTCCTGAAGCATCGGGTTCACCCAGCTCCATTTTCAGACATTCCATGCCGGTGAGACGCCCGCTTTCATCTCCAAAAAACTGGACAGGATTAGTTAACAGCACAAACTCAATTCCCTCTTCCTCTGCGTGATGGAGTTCTTCGGCCCTGGCAGGCATTTCTTCTCTGGAGCGTCGATAAACCACTTTCACAGACTCTGCACCCAACCTCATTGCGGTTCTTGCCGAATCCATGGCAACATTTCCAGCCCCCAGAATCACAACATTCTTGCCCTTGGCAACAGGGGTGTCATACTTGGGAAAAAGATAGGCTTTCATGAGATTGGTCCGGGTAAGATACTCGTTGGCGGAAAAAACACCAATGAGGTTTTCCCCGGGCAGGTTCATGAAACGGGGAAGTCCTGCCCCCACACCGACATAAACAGCATCATACCCTTCTTCTAACAATTCGTCAACGGTTACAGTGGTGCCCACAACATTATTGGTCTCAATTTTTACACCAAGCTGTTCCAGGGTGGCCACTTCTGACCCCACAATATCTTTGGGAAGACGAAATTCCGGAATACCATATACCAGCACCCCGCCGGTTTTATGAAATGCTTCAAATATGGTAACATCATGACCTTTAAGAATAAGGTCCCCTGCCACAGTGAGGCCGGAAGGACCGGAGCCCACCACAGCAACTTTTTTACCGGTTTTTTCTGCCACGGCGGGAAGGGCAACATTTCCGCTTTTTCTTGCATAATCCGCTGCAAACCGCTCAAGATAACCAATGGCAACGGGCTCTCCTTTTTTGCCCACAATGCATCGGCCCTCGCATTGAATTTCCTGGGGACACACCCGGCCACACACAGCCGGCAGGGCATTTTTTTCCCACAGAGTGGCTGTGGCTCCGGCAAAATCGCCATCCACAATTTTTCGGATAAAGCCGGGAATATTAACAGACACCGGACATCCTTCCACACAGGCCGGTTTTTTGCATTGCAGGCAGCGGGCCGCTTCCATCTGTGCCATTTCCGGCGTCAGTCCCAGGGGAACTTCTTCAAAATTTCTATTTCGTACATCGGGTGCCTGTTCAGGCATTTTAACCCGTGGTGTTTTTTCTTTTTTGACTTTTTTTTCTGCCATTATATCCTCCAGATAAAAACCCATGCCCGGTGGGCACGTAATCATAAATTTGACAACGAACGGGTATCCTTGACATTGCCTGGGCATATCATCATCCCCAAGGTGTGACACCCGGTATCCAGCATCATGCCAAAGTCATTTGTCATGATAAAAAACAAAAATCCCATGACAATAAAAAACTATTTACACTGACATGCGTCCATGCTGATTTTTTCTTCGGTCTGATATGCCTGGAGACGTTTGGACAGTTCATCATAATCAACGTTATGACCATCAAATTCAGGGCCGTCAACACATGCAAATTTGGTCTCTCCCCCCACAGACACACGGCAACCGCCACACATGCCGGTGCCATCCACCATGATGGGGTTCAGGCTCACAAGGGTTTCAACATTTTTTTCCTTGGTAATCATGGAGACAAATTTCATCATGGGAACCGGACCAATGGCCACCACCAGACCGATATCTTCCTTTTCCAACACATCCTTTAAAACATCAGTGACAAACCCATGATGTCCCTGGGAACCGTCATCCGTGCAGATGTGAAGGGTGTCAGACACCTTTGCCATTTTTTCTTCCATGATCAACAGGTCTTTGTTCCGGGAGCCCAGGATGGTGATTACTTCATTACCCACCTCTTTAAGGCCCCGGGTGATGGGATGCAGTACGGCAATGCCGGTGCCTCCGCCCACACACACCACCTTTCCTTTTTTCTCAAGATGGGTGGCTTTTCCAAGGGGACCAATGACTGCGTAATATTCCTGCCCCACAGCCATGCTTCCAAAAAGGGATGTGGATTTTCCAACGATCATATAAATAATCGTAATGGTACCTTTTTCAGTATCCACATCGGCCATGGTCAATGGTATCCGTTCTCCGGTTTCATTGGCCTGGAGTATTACAAATTGACCGGGTTTTGCCTTTGCGGCAATGCGGGGCGCTTCAATCTCATTTAACACAATGGTGCCCTGGGCCATTTCTTCCCGTTGGACAATTTTAAACATTTTCACCTCCTGCAATCAAAACTTTCTCAGTATGTTAACCGAAGCACAGTGTTGCGCCCCACGTTTTAATCATATACTCAATACATTTTTAGTAGATGATCATAATCAGATAAGAGCGATAAAATCAAGGTAAAAATTTATTATCATCCGTTTTTTTGCAAAAAACAACAAATCCTCAATTATCGATCTTTTTTTTTATCATAACCTAAATTTAAAAACATTTAGCGCACTATTATGTGATAAAGGGCAAAAAAACAGCGTATCTTCATGATGCAAAAAAAAGTTGCGGGTCCATGATGATTGATGCCACCTATTCAGCTTTCCCACCTAAGTGTTTGGCCAGATTGGCTCCAAATACGGTCCCGGCCAGCGCCCATTATCCATCGAAGCCACATATCCTCTGTCCCGGTCCATTCCCTGGCTGGTGTGTGAGCCATGCATTTCTAATATTCGTTGTATCCGTTCAAAAAAGTGTGAATTTTTTTGAAAAATATCAAAAATGGTGTTAACGCAACGGCCTTTCCGGTTAGAGTTATTGGTGTTGAAATATCACATTTTACAAAACACTAAGGGGTGCATGTAGCAAATTTTTTAACAGAAAACAAGAAAGAAAAATATTGTATTTGAATGTCATTCATTAAAAAGGGCTCAATTACTGGATAGGTGAAAAAATGTCAGAAAATGTATGGTCTTGTTTTTTTGAAAAGAGCTGAAAAGGCAGAAGGGGTAAAATAAAATATATCCATGATAGTTATCTGGAAACATTGTGGGCGATGTAGGAAAATGTATGGCAGAAGGGGAAAAATGTGCGGTCATGGTAATGGTGTAAACCGCACATAAATACAAATTTTTATGCGTCCACCACCTCGGCTTTGATGATGGTAATGGGTTCTGTGGGAACATCCTGGTGGCCGCCCCTGTTACCTGTGGCCACACCTTTCATCTTGTTTATGACGCCATGCCCTTTGACAACTTTACCAAAAACCGCGTATCCCCATCCCTGGGGAGTTTTGGCTGTATGGTTTAAAAAGTCATTTTTCTTCACATTGATAAAAAATTGTGCGGTTGCGCTGTGGGGGTCCATGGTTCGGGCCATGGCAAGGGTGTAAGCATCATTGGAAAGGCCGTTATCAGCTTCATTTTCAATGGGGGATTCGGTGGTTTTTTCTTTCATATCTTCGGTCATCCCCCCCCCTTGAACCATAAATCCATCAATCACCCGATGGAAAATCGTACCGTCATAGTGACCTGATTTTACATAGGATAAAAAATTTTCCACACTCTTGGGTGCTTTTTCAGCGTTCAGTTCCACAACGATGTCACCCATGCTTGTCTCGAATTTTACCATTTGCGTTCACCTATTTCATATAATAAAGTTAAAAGAGATGGGGATGAACCCCATATATCGGTGTTTCATCCCCACATTATATTTTATCAGCTCAAAATTTGATGATCTCGTAAAAAGTCCAAAGTCTATCTATTAACCGCAACACATTGCGGACAAGTAAGGTTTAGCCCCTTATTATGGTATGGTAAAAATCATGGGCCGACTTTTTACAGGTCCATCAAGATTTAACATCAAAAAGCTACTTCTATCACCGCCGGGCATAAGATGTCAAATCAGATTCTGGGCTCTCCCATCAATCGGCTGCCATTGTTTCAGGGGAAACAACGGCACCTTGTTTTTCTTTTAATAACACAAGTTCTTTCTTCTGGGCATGGAGAACCTTAAACAAGGTATCTGGAATATTTGTTTCATTGGAGTAGGCATCAATCTGAAAATCCAGGCGCTTGATGATGTTATCAATGTGCAGGGAAAATTGTTTAACATATAGTTCACGGGGGTATTCTTTTCCAATAACCTCCATAAAGAGAAGTTTCAGATCTTCATATAAAGGAATGTGTCCAATGGGGGTTTCAATTCTTTTAACTTCACGATGGGCGTATCTTTCCAGCCAGGAGAGCCATACCTTTACATCTCTTTTTTCTCCCAGTAACTTTTTGGAATCCCCGCCCCTTGCCTCATGGGTCAAAAAATAGTTAAGTCCGGCCATGACCGGCTTTTTATCCGGTGCAATGGCAGGGTTGCTGAAAAATTTAAACTGGGCATCCATATAATCCCCCAATGCTCCGGGGATAAAGGCAGCATTGGCCCAGGGTGCCCGTCGGACCCCTGTGACACCCAGCTCCGTTGCTGTGGCAGCTGAAACAATACAGGCCCCCAGGGCCACACCATGTTCGTCATTTTTGGCCACCCACACCGGAGGCATGGTGTCACTGTCCCGACCACTGTAAGTGATCATGCGGGTTTCCACACCATCAGGATTTTCCGACTCTGGAGAATAATTATCCAGTGCTGTGGCAGCAAGGGTGCATCTGGCATTGGGGTGGGATATGGGCACAGTCTTTCCATCGCTGTCAGTCATTCCCAGGTGCCATTCTCCCTGGAAATTAAATCCCTTTTCCGGGGCGGCTTCACCGTTGCCCACCCAATGGGGTTTTTTGTTTTCATCCACCAGCACATTGGTCCATATCACTTCGGTGCCGGGTTTGCGCAAATTTTCCATGAGCTGGGGATCACCTTCCCAGTTGACATCCTGGAGAATGCCAAAGATGCCGCATTCTGGATTGATGGAGCGAACAGACCCGTCCCCGGCAATCCACATCTGGGCAAGATCATCCCCCACAAAACAATCCCCGGCCATGGCCGTGGTGGTCTTACCGCATCCGCTGGGGGCGGCCCCTGCACACCAGGTGACCCGACCCTGCGGTCCTTTGATGCCGGTGATGAACATATGTTCAGACAGCTCTTTTCCACGATTTTCATATACAGCCTTATCCACGGCAAAGCGATGATTCCCCTTTTTCAATAAAAGGGTGTTGCCAGCATAGGTGCAGTTAAAGCTGTAGGTGGTGCGGTAGCTTCTATCCATGAAAACCCGGGCATTGGGAAGATCTTCGGTGCGATTCTGCCCTTCACTGTGGATATTGGTGAAAAAATGACCTAATTTTTCCACTTCCCGATCAAAGCCGTGAAAGGCATTTCTATAGAGTATTTCTGCGCTGTGGGAGACATAGGCAGAACTGGTTATTTCCAAAGCCGGATTGGAGGCAGGCGCCCCCACTGGACCACGCATGTAAAACCCCACAATCATGGTTTTATTTTCCATGATTCCCCCCATGTGGGTCTCTATGTCCACAAGGGCCTGATCCCGCTCCATGCGGTTGGCAAGGGTACTGATCTCTTCATGTGGGTCTGTAATATAAAAAGTTCTGTCAACAATGCGTCCCTGCTCCTTTGCCAGATCATAATGAATGGTATGATTCTCCATGGCCAGAGGGGCTTCTTCTTTGTTTTCAAGGGCAAGATTTCGAATGAATTGGCGGTCTTCACTGGACCCGGTATTAACAAATACCGTTGCAGGTCGACATACGGCAATGGCATCGGCAATGCGTTTTTGCACTTTTTGATTTTTTATGGTTTTTAAACGAGTAAGCTGGGTGTCATCCATGCTTTGTTTAAAGAGTTCATCCATTTTGTCAGTAGAATCTATTTTGCCCAGAGTTTCAGCAATATCTGGCCCCACGTTTTTCTTCAGCATTTTTATTAACTCTCACCTCATTTTGGATCACTTTTTATTATCAAAATTCATGAAAACCTCAAAGCCGAAAACCCTTGCCCTGAAAGCCTTACGTGACTTTATTGTATTATCCATCACATCAAATTCTTACTCTTTAACACGTTCTTCATAAAAAACAAATATTTTAAATTTTTTTTGCCCTGAAACCCAGAGTATGCTATCAGTGCGTCATTATGACAACATACCAAACAACGCAAATAATAAGCATATCCAATCAAAAAGGTGGTGTGGGCAAAACCACCACTGCAGTGAACCTGGCTGCAGCCCTTGCTGTTTCCGGTAAAGAGACCCTGCTTGTGGACTGCGACCCCCAGGCCAATGCCACCACAGCCACGGGTATTGACAAACCAACCCTTGGGGCATCCCTGTACCACGGCCTCATCGGAGACGAAACTCCCCAGTCGCTTATCTGTGACACGGAAACCAAGAAATTAAAAATTTTGCCTTCCAATGTCGATCTCATCGGGTTTGAAGTGGAGCTCATGGACGCCCCCCAACGGGAACGGGTGTTGAACAATCTTTTGTCAAAAATATCACATCAGTTTCAATATATCATCATTGATTGCCCTCCTTCCCTGAGTCTTTTGACCCTGAATGCACTCACTGCCGCACATTCGGTGCTCATTCCTCTGCAAAGTGAATTTTTTGCCCTGGAAGGGCTGGGTCAGCTACTTGAAACCATTAAACGGGTTAAAGTTTCTCTCAACCCCGGACTTCGCATTGAGGGAATTCTTTTAACCATGTTTGACAAGCGCACCAATCTGGCACGCCAGGTTGTGGAGGATGCTGAAAAATATTTTAAAGAGATGATTTTTAAGACAAAAATCCCCCGCAACGTCAAGCTGGCAGAAGCGCCAAGTTACGGCATGCCGGTGATTTCCTATGACCTTCGCTCCCCCGGTGCCAGCAGTTACCTGGCCCTTGCAAAGGAACTCTTGAACAGATGACAGGAAAGAAAGTAAGAAAAACCGGCCTTGGCAGGGGCATTTCAGCCCTCATTCCCGACATTGAACCCATGGATGAAAAAGCGGGCAGTTTTTTCATGTGTGACATTGAAAATATTGTCCCCAATCGCTTCCAGCCCCGAACCATATTTTCCGAAGAGGATCTGGAAAATCTTAAAAATTCCATCATTGAGCAGGGGATTTTACAACCGGTTCTGGTGAGACAACAAAATGACAAATATGAACTCATTGCCGGTGAGCGTCGGTATCGGGCAGCCCAACGCGCCAATCTTACGCGCATTCCAGCCATTATCCGGGAGCTTTCCGATGAACAGGTGCTGGAAGTTTCCATCATCGAAAATATCCAGCGGGCCAATTTAAACCCCCTGGAAGAGGCAGAAGCGTATCATCGGCTCATCACAGAATTTAAATACACCCAGGAAATGGTGGCGCAAAAAATCGGTAAAAACAGATCCACCATCACCAACTTTCTGCGATTGAGAAAACTTCCCGAAGTGATCAGTCAGAGCCTGTCAAAAAATCAAATTTCCATGGGTCATGCCCGGGCACTTCTGGGGGCCGGTGCCCAGCCCCTTCAGATCAAAGCCTGGGAAACGGTGATTTCAAAGGATCTGTCTGTGCGGGCCACGGAACAACTGGTTAAGAAAATCAAAGAAAAACCGGATGCTCCGGAAAAAAAGCCTGTCACCCCGGAAACAGAGGCCCTGGAATCCATCTGCAACAATTTAACCCAAAAAATTCAATCCAGTGTAAAAATAAAGAAAAAAGGGAACAGAGGAAAATTGGAAATCAGTTTTAAAAATGAGCAGGAGTTTCAAAAACTGATCCAGCTTCTGGACAATATATCATGAAAATAACCATTGCAAAAACAGCAGGCTTCTGCATGGGAGTCCGCCGGGCCGTGGATATGGTATTGGATGCCGCCAATCGCACCCAGGGACCCATCTGCACCTACGGACCTTTAATCCACAATCCCCAGGTCCAGGAAATGCTCAGAGAAAAGGGAATTCCCAGCATCAAAGAAATTCCTGAAAAGGGAGAGGGCACCGTTCTTGTCCGGGCCCACGGGGTGCCGCCCCAGGATAAGATCGCCCTTGAAACCGCCGGATTTAAAGTGATTGATGCCACCTGCCCCCGGGTGATCCGGGTCCAGACCATCATTGGTAAACACCACCGGAAGGGATACACCGCCATCATCATAGGGGATGCCGATCACCCGGAGGTCCGGGGGCTTCTGGGGTATGCCGGTGACAGGGGGTTTACCGCTTCCTCCCTGGAGGATGTAAAGGCATTGCCCGCCTTTGACAAGGCCGTTGTGGTGGCCCAGACCACCCAGGACACCTCTTTGTACCGAGAAATCACGCAATGGATCACTGAAAATCATTCCCATTACAAGATCCATGATACCATCTGCAATTCCACGGAAAAACGCCAGGCGGAAACAAGACAGATTGCCCAGCAAAGTGATGCCGTGGTGGTGGTGGGGGGGAAACACAGTGGCAACACCCAGCGCCTGGCCCAGATTGCCAAGGCAACAGGCAAGCCGTCCATGCACATTGAAGATGTATCCGAGCTGGACTATCAATTACTGGACCGGGCAGATTCCGTGGCCATCACCGCCGGAGCTTCCACCCCCAACTGGATCATTAATAAAACCTGCCGGGCCATTGAAGAACATATCCGCGCCAGCCAAAAAAAGAATCGCTTCTTTTTCCAGGCCCGGAACCTGCTGTTAAAAACCAATGCATTGCTGGCCATGGGAGCCGGATGCCTTACCTGGGCCTGCGCCTCCCTCCAGGGGCTGGATCACACTTTGATCCACGCCACCGTTGCCGCGCTTTATGTTCTTTCCATGCAAATTTTAAACAATCTTTTAACCATTTCATCGGATCGATACAACCATCCGGACCGGGCCGGGTTTTACGAAACCCACAAAAAGACAATGACGGCAGTGGCCCTGGTAAGCGGCGGGGCAGGACTGCTTTTGTCTTTTTCCCACAGTATCACTGCATTTATGCTCCTCATTCTTATGAGTTTTCTGGGACTCACCTACAATCTTGACATTTTTTCAGTGCTGCCCGGTATTGGTCGATTTAAAGCATTAAAGGATATCCCCGGATCAAAAACCATCCTCATTGCCGCTGCCTGGGGAACGGTGACGTCCATTCTTCCGGCCATGGAAGATTTTAATTCCCTTTCCGTGGGAATCTCCTTTGGATTTGCCACAGGCATGGTTTTTGCCAGAACTGCTTTTTTTAATGTTCTGGAAATGCAGGGAGACAGGATCACCGGCAAGGAAACCCTGCCCCTGATACTGGGAGAAACCCGGAGTCTGGCATTGATCAAAGGCGTTTTAATTGCCTTGACCCTGATGCTTCTTTTTGCTGCAGCCCTGGGCGTCACAGGCCCCATTGGTTTTTTACTGGCCACCCTTCCCATTCTTTTGATCAATACCATTGTCCGGTGTGAAAACGGATATCTGCTGCCGGGAAGTAACCTTGAATTCCTTGTGGATGCTCATTTTATCCTGGCCGGTTTTCTGGGCATTTTCTTTTAAAACAAACCTGTGGCGACACAGGGTCACCTATATTGCCTGTCTCACCAAGGATGTCTTGAATTTTGGCATCCTTGCGTTGCCACAGGCCGTTTAACCAGCAGCAGAACTGTTCCCTGAAATCTGCATCATTGAAAAAATCCCCCATCATTGTTTCAGACACCGGCATGACCTCCACATCCACAATGATTTTTTTCACCCGACCGGACATGAATCCCCAGAAATTGTCCGCACCCTGGGGATAAACAATGGTGACATCGATAACGGCATTGAGATGTTCCCCCATGGCACCCAGTACAAAGGCCACCCCACCGGCCCGGGGCTTGAGCAGATGCTGATAGGGTGAGTTCTGGGTTTCATGTTTTGCCGACGTAAACCGGGTACCTTCCACAAAATTCATGATGGAAATGGGCAGTGCTTTAAATTTCTCACATGCGTTGCGGGTACTTTCCAGATCTTTTCCTTTGAGGTGGGGATGTTTTTCCAAAAATTTGCGGGTGTAGCGTCGCATAAATGGAAAATCCAGTGCCCACCAGGCAAGCCCCAGGATGGGTACCCAGATCAACTCCTTTTTTAAAAAAAATTTCAGAAACGGAATTTTACGGTTAAACACTGTGTGGAGCACCAATATATCCATCCAGGACTGGTGATTGGATAATACCAGATACCACTCCTGCATTTCCAATGTGTCCACCCCCCGGACATCCCACTCAATGCGATTAAAAATCCGGGAATGAAAAATATTCACGCTGATCCAGGCCGTTGCAACGGCAATGAGCCATTTATCACACAAAATCCTGCAAGACGCCAAAGGCACGGTGAATTTTACCAAGGCCACCGTGAAAAGCATGGTACACATTACCATTGTATTGATAAGATAGCATAGAAATGACAAAATGCCCTTTAGCGGGCCGGGAAGAAAATTAAGCATAATATCCGTTCCTGTAAGCATTTTATGTGAAATACTCCGCAAATAAGGGAGCATTTCTTTCTTTGTTGTGGATAAAACCGGATCAGAACAAGGTCCGCCCGTGGCGGTATTCCATTCCGGGTGATCCCATGGTATTTATTCAGGAAATGTCCTGTTGATCAATATATTTTTTAACGGTCCTGCGGTCCACACCGGCCCGCCGGGCCACCTTTTCATAGGCTCCATGTTTTTCATAAAGCAGTTTGAGATAACCGGAGGTTAATTCCGCCACGGTCATATCTCCTTTGTCCAATCCTTTGATCAAGCGGTGTTTAACCCCGTCAGTGTCTTTTTTCTGCAATTTTTCATAACTCCGACGGAGCATGACCTGCTTGACACATTGCTCAAGTTCTCGAACATTTCCGGGCCAGTGGTAGTCTTTCCCAAGTTCCCTGTCAATCATGCGCGTCACTTTTTTCACCAGTTCAGGGCACGGGGTACCCATGATCCTTTCCACGGTGAATGTCAAAAGGGCGGTGAGCTCTCTGGGATCTTGGAGAATTCGTTTTCTTAAGGGTGGCATTTCAATGACATCTGAGCTCAGGCGATAATAAAAATCATCCCTTAAAACCGCTCCGCCTGCAATATCATCCATGGAACGGTTGGTGGCTGCAATGACCCGGCCCTGGAACCGGGATTTTTCATGGCTGCCCACGGGGGTGAATACCCGGTCCTGGAGGACCTGCAAAAGTTTGATCTGCACATGGTTGGCCACCTCACCGATTTCATCCAGTAAAATGGCCCCATGGGGACTGCATCGGTCAAATACCCCGGGATAATCTTCCACAGCCCCGGTAAAGGCCCCTTTTTTGTGCCCAAACAGCTCTGATTCCAAAAGAGTTTCAGGAAATTGGGAAAGATTTAAAGAAATAAAGGTGCCGGTGAAGCTGTCGTCAAAACACCCCCTTTGGCTGTCAAAGGGGATAAACCCGCTGCGCCCAACGGCCATGGCTGCGGTTCCCTTGCCTGTGCCGGTTTCCCCCAGTATCAATGTGGAAAAATCCTCCATACGGTTCCACAGATATTTATCATACCACTCAATACTGCCGGTGAAAACATTGTTCCATAACTTTCGCTTTAATTCCTTCATGCAGGGACTGTTGCCCACAAGGGAGTTGGAAATAAAAAAAAATGCCCGGCGTAACTGGAAAGAAAAGGCAAAATAATGATCATGGCAGTTTTGGGGAAACCCCCGTTGTTGGAGCATGGCCATGGCCTCCCCGGCAAAGGAAACCTTCACCGGCACATCACCCGCTGCAATCTGATCCATGATCAACTGGTCAAAATGATCCCGAAATTTATGAAAGATGTCAAAAAGGAACACCACGCGGATGAGGTTTTGGTCTTGTCCTTTAAAGGCCTCCAGTGTGCCGCATCCCTCTTTTTCCAGCTGTTTTACCCGGATATCAATTTCGTTTATGCATTGATCCACACTTTCCCTGCGGGAAACAGAAGGAAAGAGCCCTGCAATGGTTCTATCCAGCTTTTCCCGCAGCTCCCCAAAGGGATTGGCAAAGGCAGCGTGGTATACGGTTTTAAAAAAACGTCTTTCTTCTTTGTTGAGTTTTCTGATTGGGCCCACCTTTTTCTCCTGCACTTCTGAAATTGTGCATTTAATGCACATCCACTGCTCACCTTGTGTACGTTTTTCTCCCATAGCATATAAAAAACGGAATTTCAACAAAAGGTAAACAGAGTTTACTGACAATAAAAAAAACTTATATCACAGCTGTTTGAAATCTTTTCTAAATTTAAAAACAAAAAACCCAATGCAACACAAAATAAACGGCATAGCTTTTGCTTATAGAAGCGCCAAATAAAAGGATACAACGAACAATGAAAAAATAATTGCTGTGAACATCCAGCACCTAATACCCAATACCTGCTTTTTCATAAAACTGTCATGGGCAGACCGTATTCTGAGCCGGTCCCGCCCACAACAAAGCTTGAAATACATCTCTGATCTGCGGAGTATTTCACATAAAAAATGGGAGAAACAAAGTCAATGCTCACTCGAATACTTAATTCAAAATTACCCCTGATGGTATATAACCCCACAAAAATATTTTCCTTAACCTTTTTCACTGAGATTTTCCGATCCGGTGCATTGCCTGTGTTTGACGCAGAGTTCATGCCGGAAAGTGAGATCATTCATGGGGCAAAACAGCTGGAAAAAGAAGGGATTCTGTTCGGCTTGAGGGTGGTGGCCCCCGGCGACACCCTTATAGATACGCTAAGAGAGCTGCACCTTGATTACCTGGATATATTGATCATTCCCGTGGAAAAAGAAAACGGCGGGATCACCTTTTCCGGTTTTGGTGACACCAAGCTGGTCCTTGAAGTCAAGGATATCAACATCAATGACACCATTGAAACCCTGGACCCCCATGCCCTTATTCTCAAGGGAAATGAAGCCGGGGGGCGGGTGTCCAGTTATTCCTCTTTTATACTGATGCAATGGTATTTGAAAAACAGTAATCGACCTGTTTTCATCCACGGCGGTGTGGGACAGAACACAGCATCAGGTATGTTTGCCGCCGGTGTCAGCGGTGTGGTCCTGGACAGCCAGCTGTGGTTGGCCGATGAATCTCCGGTGGCAGATAATTTTAAAGCCCTTCTGGGAAATCTGGATGAGAGCGATTCCATTGAAGTTACCACCGGCCCTGATTTTATCATCCGGGTATTTGCAAAACTGGGAACCAAAATAGCCCGGGAGCTCAAAGAAAAGGCCATTCTCTGGTCTGACCGGGACAATGCCCGGGAACTTTTGTACCGGGAGCTGGAAAAGGAACTCACTGCCCTTGATGACGCAGATGCAAGCGCTATACAGTCCCTGTTTTTTCTGGGTCAGGACGCCCTGTTTGCCAAAAGCTTTAAGAAAATTTCCAAATCCGTCAAAGAGATTATCCCCACCTTTTTCAAAGAAATCGGAAAACAGCTCCAGTGCGTGGATCAATTTGACCCGGTGGTACCGGACTCTCCCCTGGCCAAAGAGCACGGCACATCCCTTCCCCTGATCCAGGGCCCCATGGCCAATATCAGTGACAATGCAGAATTTGCATCCATGGTGCTCAAGGCCGGGGCACTGCCCTTTATGGCCGTGGGCAGTCTGCCCGATTTTCTGGCAGAACCCATGCTCAAAAAAGGTGCAAAAGAGGTTAAAAATTTTGGCGCCGGTCTGGTGGGCATCGAGGCCTTTAATCCGGCCATTGCAAAGCACATGGACATGGTAAAGGAATACAAAGTTCCCTTTGCCCTGTTTGCCGGGGGCATCCCTTCCCAGATCATTGAGCTTGAAAAAGCCGGTACAAAAACCTATCTGCACACCCCGTCGGTGTCCATGCTGAAAAATGCCATGGAAAACGGTTGTACCCGATTCATATTTGAAGGAAAAGAGGCCGGGGGCCATGTGGGTTCCCTCTCCAGCCTGGTGTTGTGGGATGCAGCCATTACCCGCCTTCTGGAAGATACAAAAGTGGATCTGTCCGGCATCAGTCTGATCTTTGCCGGGGGCATCTCCACCTGTTTTGCTTCATGGTTCATCTCCGGCATGGGTGCGGCCCTGGCAGCCCGGGGGGCCAAAGTGGGCATCCAGGTGGGCAGCGCCTATCTTTTCACAGAGGAGATCATTGGCACCGGGGCCATGAAAAAGCGGTACCAGGAAATTTTGTGCAAACAAGATAAAACCGTTGTCATCGGCACCAGTGTCGGGCTTGCCTCCCGCACAGCCCCCACGGAATTTGCCCGGATGACGGTGGAACTTGAAAAAGAGATGATCAAACAGGGCAAACCCCTGACAGAACGCAAAAGAGCCTTTGAAAAAAATAACATCGGTTCCCTGCTCATCGGAGCCAAGGGTTATCTTCCCGATTTTAAACGCCCGGGGGAAGAGTTCTACACCCGATTTGACGACGCGGCCCAGGAGGAAAAGGGAAATTTTCTGGTGGGGGACAGCCTTGCCTATTTTAATAAAACCCTGACCATCCCCCAGGTCCATGGTCGATATTTCAATGCCAAAGACACCCTGTACCGCAATCTGGGTAAACTTGAAGTCTTTTCTTCCCCGAAAAACAGACTCAACGATGAGATCGCCATTGTGGGCATGGGGTGTATTTTACCCGGAGCCAATGACCCGGAAGCGTTGTGGGACAATATCATGGGCAAGCGATATGCCATCAAGGAGATGCCCGATGACAGAATCCGAAAAGATTTGTACTATGATGCCGATAAATCCGCAGAAGATAAATCCTATACCATGCTGGCCGGTCTGGTGGAAGATTACCGGTTTGATCAGGAACGTTTCGGCTACAATGACGACAAAGCAGCCAAACTCTCCAAAAGCCAGAAAATACTGCTGGAAGCTGCCTATCAGGCTGTGGAGGATGCAGGATATCTCAATGATGATCTCTCCTTTGCCTGTGAAGATCCCCAGCGCACCGCCGTTATCATTGCCACCTGTCTGGGTAATGAACTTGGCAATGAACTCCAGTTGAAATACCATTTTCCCGAAGTGGTTTCCATGCTCAGGAAATTACCGGAATTTGCGGCCCTCACCGAAACGGAAAAAACCGACCTTGTGGAGCACCTTCGAGTGGGCATGGAGGGAAACAACCCGGGATATGATCCGGTGCACGGCATTCTTTTAAACATTGAAGCCTCCCGGGTGGCCCGTCACCTTGGCATCCGCGGTCCCAATTACATTGTGGATGCGGCCTGTGCTTCTTCTTTTACCGCCCTGGATGCCGGTGTGGGAGAATTGCTCTCCGGTGATCGGGACCAGGTGATTGTGGGTGGGGTGAACACCCATCTTGCTCCGGAATCATTCATTGGTTTTTGTAAAATGGGGGCTTTATCTGCGGATGGCTCTTTTCCCTTTGATGAGCGGGCCAATGGATTCATACTGGGTGAAGGGGCCGCTGTATTTGTATTAAAACGCATGAAGGATGCCCTGCGGGACGGTGACACAATTCATGCGGTGATCAAAGGCATTGGCAGCAGCTCCGACGGCCGGGGAAAATCCATTGCCGCCCCCAACGTAAACGGCCAGCTCCTGGCCTTAAAGCGATGTTTTGAAAATATGGCCCCCCGGGTCACCCCGGATGATGTCTCCTTTGTGGAGGCCCACGGCACATCCACCATCATGGGGGACCAGGCCGAGCTTGAAACCCTGAAACAGGTTTACAGTACCTCAAAAACCGGTGTCAGTTCCGTGAAATCCCAGATTGGGCATCTGTTGGGCGGGGCCGGTGCTGCCGGTCTTGTCAAAGCGGTACAGGCGGTGAAAAAGGGCGTTTTACCCCCCAATGCCAATTTTGAACGTCTCTCCCCCAACCATGATCTTAAAAATTCTGAGATATACATCATTGAATCCTCCGAACCCTGGGTGGAACCGGACAATAAAACCCGTAAGGCCGGGGTCAGCTCCTATGGCTTCGGAGGCATCAATTACCACATTGTCATTGAAGAGTTTAACAACACCTACACCCCCCTTGGGCGGGATATTTTCACTGACCCTTCCTATGATTTCAACGATGACCGCATTGTCATTGCAGGGCTTGGGGTGCGACTGCCCGGGGCTCCGGATGTAAATCATTTCTGGGATGCCCTGAAAGAGGGGAAAAAACAACTGTCCTCCATACCTGAAGCCACCTTTGACAATGCTGCCTATGCAGAGCTGGATCAAAAATCCAACTACTATCTGCCCATGATACAGGCCGGGGTGATCCAGGATTTTAAATTCAACAATATTAAATACCGCATGCCCCCCACAACGGTGAGATCCCTGGAACGGGGCCAGCTACTCGGCCTGGATGCCGCAGATGAAGCCATTTCCTCCTGTGGCCTTGATAAACTTCTTTCCCCGGGGAACAAGACCGGCGTTATACTTGGCACCATTGCCGGAGAACGGCAAAATAAAAATATTCTGCGGGTGAGAAAAGAACTTCTGGGCGAAATCATTGAAAATTCCGGCTCGGAAAAGGGCAAAAACATTGCCCGGGCCCTGGTGGATGCCATCAGAGAAAGGATTCCGGAAAACAACGAAGACACCACCCCGGGACTCTTGTCCAACATCATCTCCGGCCGCATTGCCAACCATTTTGGCCTCAACGGCGCCAACTATGTCATTGACGCTTCCTGCGCCTCTGCGGTGATGGCCATTAACAATGCCACCCGGAGTCTGGCGTTTAAAGATCTTGATTTTGTCCTGGCAGGCGGTGTGGATGCCAATCTCTATCCCGTGGTGCTCACGGCCTTTAAACGCCTGGGACTTCTGTCGGGAACAACGGCCCGGTTCTTTGATGACAGGGCCGATGGCTACTCCATGGGGGAGGGGGCCGCCGTGCATGTGCTCACCACCCGGAAAAAAGCCAAAGAAGCCGGTATGGAAATCCTGGGTGAGATCAATCACTGCACTGTGAAATCCAGTGTCCCGGATCATTTGCTGGCACCGTCGGAGCACACCTTTGTTTCCACCATCAATGAATGTTACAAAGAAAGCGGAATCCTTAAAAAAGAGCTCAAACACCTGGATCTGTTTGCTTTTTCCAATATATTGGGGGATATGGTGGAAAAACAGGTGGCAGAAAAATGTTTCACCCACGATCTGTCCTGCGGCAATGTGAAAACCCAGTTTGGTTATTTTAAGGCTGCCAACCCGGCTGTTGCCATGGCCAAACTGATACTCATGAATAAAAACAGAACCCTGCTGCCGTTCAGGTTCCTGGATAAAGAACACACCACCCTTAAGAACGGCACCATGCTCAACCCCGTGGAAGAAATCACTCCGGTATCCCCCAGGGAACCCATGCGGTTTGCCTTTAATGTCAACGGCATTGGCGGCAACCACTGCCATGTGATTATCAGCCCCCTGCCTTCCATGCTTCAACAAAAAGCCCGGGCCGTGGCAGAGACATCTAAAATCGAGACACCGTCTTCACCGGTCCCGGTACCTGCGGCTGCGGCATCCGGCGGCCCGGGGGCAACAACACCTTCAAGGCCTGCCACCCCGCCGCCCGTTGCTACCCGGATGAAACCTGCGGCCGGCCCGGCCCCCTTTCCCACCGATGGAAAGCATCAGAAAATGGTGGCACTGCTTTCAGGCCAGGGAGCCCAGGCCCCCGGCATGATGAAGGAACTCTATGACAGTGACCCTGACATCCGCAATACCATGGATCGGGGTGAAGAGATCTTTGTGGAGCAGCGGGGGTATTCCCTGCTTGAAATGATGTTTGGGGAGGATAATCGCCTGAACCTCACGGAAAACACCCAGCCGGCGGTGTTTTTGTCTTCGGCGGCCCTGTTTGACCGACTCCATGCCAGGGGATTTGAACCTGATTTTTTCATTGGTCACAGTGTGGGGGAATACACCGCCCTTTTCTGCAGCGGCATGCTCAATTTTGACGATGCCATGCGTTTGTTGCTCAAGCGGGCCGATCTGATGAAAGAGGCGGCAGAAAAACACCCCGGCGGCATCATGGTGGTGTTCCGCAACGAAAAGGAAACCGGCACCTTCATCCGCCAGAGCGGTATCCAGGACATTTACATCACCAATAAAAATTCAGAAAATCAGACCGCGGTTTCCGGTAAAAATCCTGCCATTGATGCTTTTTGCGAATATCTCACTTCACAGAATATCATCTATAAAAAACTGAATCTTTCTGCGGCATTTCACACACCGCTGCTACAGGAAGCCGCTGAAAAACTCAGGGATTATCTGGCCACCATCACCTTTAACGAGACCAATTTCGGTCGGGTGATTTCCAATGTAACGGCCCGGCCCTATCCGGAAAACAGAAGGGAGGTAAAGGATCTTCTGGCCAAACAGATCACCTCTCCGGTGGAATTCATCCGTTCCATTGAATATGTATATGAATCGGGCAGAACCCATTACATTGAAATCGGTCCGGGCAGGCTCCTGGCCAATCTTTTAAAAAATATCAACATTGTACACTTCCAGAGCATGGTCACCGTGGACCGCCGCCAGGGAGAGGCCACCTCCTTTGAGACGTGTAAAAAATACCTTGCCTCCTACAGCAGTATCTTCACCCGGCAGCGGGATGAGAGACAACTGATTTTACCCAAAGGGGCCACATCCGCCCCGGCCACGGCTACTCCGGCAACGGCTCCGGTACCGGTTTCTCTGGATGATGATTTTTCTGCATTTAAATCCCGGAACAATGCCCTGGCGGAAAAATTGCTTTATGAAGAATTCCGGCGGCAAAAAAGGGAAGCTGCCATGGATGCCCTGGAACGGTTCGACTTTGACACCGACAGCATTGTTATTTCCGGTGTATCCGTGGGACTTCCGGGCAAGGCAAGGCGGGTATTTGCTCAGGATAACTTTGACAGAATTCTGGAGGGCACCAACTTCATTGAACCCTTGAGCATGGAAGATAAAAAGCGCATCACCGATAAAAATATCACCCGGCTCTTTAAACAACCCGACGGCAATGCAAGGTTTGTGGAGATCACAAGAACCGAAGATGTGATCCAGCTGGCCGGACAACTGGGATACTTCAGCCTCACCGACGAGTACGGCATTAAAGCACAATATGACGTTTCCATGGCCCTGGCCGTGGCCGCAGGTATTGAAGCATTAAAAGATGCCGGAATCCCCCTGGTGATGCAGTACAAAGAAGCTTCCTCCGGGGAGGGGAAAATGATTCCCAACGGTTTTGCCCTGCCACAGGAAATGCAGGATGACACCGGTGTGATCATCACCTCTTTGTGGCCCAGCAATGAAACCTTGCTCAATGAGATGGAACGATACCTCTATGATCGGTTCTATTTAAAACCCTATGAGGAGTTTGAAAACATCTACTTCTATCTCATGGAAAATGTAAAGGAGATGGGGGTAAAGGAAAAAATAACCGACTGGTTCTTTAAAATAAAAGGAAGCAAACGGGAAAATTTCGGTACTTATAAATTTGACAGAAATTTTCTCATGAATGCCTGTCCATTGGGATCTGCCCATCTGGCCCAGATCATCCGGGCCAAGGGACCCAACACATTATTGAGTTCCGCCTGTGCGTCCACCACCCAGGCCATCGGCGTTGCAGAGGACTGGATTCGGGTGGGCCGGTGTAAACGGGTCATTGTCATCGGCGGTGAAAATGCCACCTCCGAGGCCCAGAATCAATGGGTGGGCTCGGGCTTTCTGGCTCTGGGAGCTGCCACAGTGAAAAAACGGGTGTCTGAAGCTGCCAAACCCTTTGATTCTGACCGCAACGGCACCATCGTGGGTGCCGGTGCCGTGGGTCTTGTCATAGAAAAAAGTGACCGGGTAAAAGCCAGGGGCATGAATGGGCAGGCAGAGATTCTGGGGACCCACATGGCCAACAGCGCCTACCACACCTTTAATATTGATGTGCCCCACATGGCAAGGGAGATGACCCGGTTTATCAACCGCATGGAACAACAGCACCGGATAACAAAAAGCGAGTATGCCAAAAAACTGTTATTCATGTCCCATGAAACCTACACCCCGGCCCGGGGGGGCAGTGCCGATGCCGAGGTGACAGCCTTGAAAACCGCCTTTGAGGAGTATCTTAACCACATCTGCATCTCCAACACCAAGGGTTTCACCGGTCACACACTGGGGGCAGCCATTGAGGATGTGGTCATGGTTAAAGCGCTTCAAAAAAGAAAGGCGCCGCCCATTGCCAACTTGACCTCCATTCCGGATCATTTCAAGGCCCTTAATTTCAGCAGTAAAAAGGCCATTCAATCGGAATATGGCCTGCACCTTGCTGCAGGATTTGGATCTCATTTTGCCTTTTTGCTCATTAAACGCATTGAGGAAAATACCTTTGACAATAATCCAGAGTACACCCGGTGGCTCCAAAGGGTGTCCGGTGCAGTGAATCCGGAACTCAAAGTCATTGACAACACCCTTTGTGTGGTGCCGGGACCCGGAGGGGCACTGCCCCAGTCAGCTCCCGGAGAACAGCCCCGGCTGCCCAAAGCCATGTCCATGCCAGAAGCTGCATCATCGGCATCCGACATCTCCGGTGAAGATAAGGCACCTGCAGCTGCCATCCCGGAAAAAGCCACAGCCTCCATGGCATCTGAGAGTGCTGCCGCACCATCTGAAGCAGCACCGGCCCCGGCCCCAAGTGCAGGGCCTGGGGCTTTGGATAAAATCAAAGAGATCATTGCCGAACAGACCGGATACACCACAGACATGCTGGAAGACACCCTGGATCTGGAGGCGGATCTTGGCATTGACACCGTAAAACAGGTGGAGATTTTTGCCAAGGCTGCCGGTCATTTTGGATTCCCTGTGCCGGAAGATTTAAAGCTAAGGGATCTTAACACCATTGCCAAGCTGGCAGATTATATCAACACCAAGGCTGCTCCCCAGGGACCGGATACGCCTCCCTCCGGAGGAACAAATGCTCCGGGTGCAGCTGGGGGAACTTCCCCTGCAGCGGTTGCTCCGGCAGCGGCTCCCACCGGCGGAGGAGACGCTTCTGTGGCAGCAGGTGCCCTGGAAAAGGTAAAAGAGATCATTGCCGAACAGACCGGATACACCACAGACATGCTGGAAGACACCCTGGATCTGGAGGCGGATCTTGGCATTGACACCGTAAAGCAGGTGGAAATTTTTGCCAAAGCTGCCGGGCATTTTGGATTCCCTGTGCCGGAAGATTTAAAGCTAAGGGATCTTAACACCATTGCCAAACTGGCAGATTATATCAACACCAAGGCCGCACCCCAGGGACCGGATACGCCTCCCTCCGGAGGAACAGATGCTCCGGGTGCAGCTGGGGGAACTTCCCCTGCAGCGGTCGCTCCGGCAGCGGCTCCCACCGGCGGAGCAACCGCTTCTGTGGCAGCAGGTGCCCTGGAAAAGGTAAAAGAGATCATTGCCGAGCAGACCGGATACACCACGGACATGCTGGAAGACACCCTGGATCTGGAGGCAGATCTTGGCATTGACACCGTAAAGCAGGTGGAAATTTTTGCCAAGGCTGCCGGCCATTTTGGATTCCCTGTGCCGGAAGATTTAAAGTTAAGGGATCTTAATACCATTGCCAAACTGGCCGATTACATTAACACCAAGGCGGCTCCCCAGGAACCGGACACCCCTCCTTCAGGGGATGACGGTCCTTCCGGTGCCACCCCGGGTGGTTCCGGTGGTCCTTCAGGGGACACAAAAGGTGCGTCAGGCCCAGACCGGACCGACCCTGCAACCGGAACCTTTGGTGCCAAAGGGGTGAAGACTTCAGATATCAAGCGACTGGTGCCGGTGATCAAGGCCGTGCCCGTCCCCGGCACCGAAGCTATGGATATGGCCGGAAAAACCGTGGTCATGACCTTGGATAATGCAGGATTTGCCCAGAAAACAGCAGCGTTTCTGGGCAAAAAGACCCGGATCATTGGAGTGGGAGCGGATAAAAATTCCGGTGGGTTTTGTGATGAATTCATTTCCATGGATCTGTCATCAGAAAACGCCATAAAGGAAGGCGTGGCGCAAATTATTCAGAACCGGGGAGAAATCCATGGATTTCTCCATCTGGCGCCTCTGGATCTTTGTTTTCCTGAAATCGCCGGAGCCGGTCTTTCCGGAGTGGACCATGTACACGCCTTTTTTCATCTTATGAAGGCGCTTTTCAATGAGCTGAATAAAAAAGATCGATTTGTTGCAGCCCTTTCCCTGGAATCAGTGGTCTTTCCCCATGATAAAACCTTTAAATCAAGAATTGAGCCCTGTTTTGCCGGAATATCGGGCATGATGAAAAGTCTTGTTAAGGAGATGCCCCATACCCGGGTGAAAATGGTGGATTTTTCCTGCCCTGATTTTTCAACGGCCCATGATGAAATCATCGGGCAGTTTTTCCAGGAGATCACCTCCGGAGATACCCGGGTGGAGACAGGATATCGGGATGGTGAAAAACACATTATAAAACTGGACGAACAGGCCCCCAATGACATGGAAGAAAACCTCATCAAAGAGGGGGACACTGTGGTGGTCACCGGTGGAGCCCGGGGCATCACCTTTGAGATCCTTAAGCAGGTGGTTGCCACCCGTAAAACCAACCTTGTCATCCTGGCAAGGAGCCCCATTGACACCCTGGATTCAAAATTCCTTGATCCGGGTGCCACCCCTGCCACCATCATGGCAGGCCTCCGGGATAGCATGCCCGGGGCCAAACCTGTGGCATTGAAAAATGAAACAGACCGTATCATGGCCATCCGGGCCTCCCGGGAAAATCTTGATGTTTTAAGATCCCAGGGGGTGTCTGTGACCTATCTTGCCTGCGATGTGGCAAATAGAGACGCGGTAGAAAAAGCCTTGTCCGGCATTGACCGCGTGGACGGATTTATCCATGCCGCAGGCCTTGAAGAGAGCATGCCCTTTGAAAAAAAGGCCTATGACTCCTTTGTCCGGGTATTTAACACCAAGGTGAAAGGATGCCGGAACGTCATGGCGGCCCTGGAAGGAAAACAGGTTCAATACTACATTGGATTTTCTTCGGTGACGGCAAAATTCGGTAACGAGGGCCAGGCAGACTACACCGCAGCCAACGACATGCTGGCCAAAATATTGTTTAAGGCTCAAACGGAACAGGAAAATATCACCTGTAAAATCATGGACTGGACCGCCTGGAGCGGGGCTGGTATGGCCACCCGGGACACCGTTAAAAAGGTGCTCACCGAACGGGGTTTAAAATTTTTGCCCCTTGAAGAGGGTATTGATTTTTTCATGGACGAACTTTCCGACACCGTCACCACCGAAGTGGTGATCACAGGGCTTGATGAAGCTTTTGACCGGGATGGCCTTCTTACTGTGGCACCGTTTTTGGATAAAAAGACAAAAACAGAGGAAGTTAAAACTGTATTTTCCCGACATCTTTCCATTGAAAGGGATCGATTTCTCCTGGACCACGCCATGGAAGGCACCCCCATCTTTTTGGGGGCCACCGGGGTGGAAACCATGGCAGAAGCTGCCATGGCAAGCCGAGAAAAACCGGGGCACCTCACCCGTGTAAGTGATTTTTCCATTCCCTATGGCATCAAACTGCTCCAGAATCGACCCAAATCCATTCTGGTGTCAGCAGAGGCTGTGGACAATGATCCCCATGCCTGGAACTGCACCATCACTTCGCAGTTCATCAATCCCGCCGGGGTGGCCATGGGAGATCCAAAACTCCATTATAAAGCCAGGTTCATGGTTATGGATATGCCCCTGCCCGGGGAGAAACGATCCATTCCTCAGTTCACCCCTGTTGGTAACTCAAAGGAGCTTGCCAACCAGATTTATCATCCCCAGCGTCTTTTCATGGATGATCTGTTTAGATCCATCCATGACATTTTAAGCTTTGACGGAAAAACCCTGGTAAGTCTTTTGTCCTACACCAGTGATGCACCTTTTTTCAATTACGGAGGTGAACCGGAATTTTTAACAGATGTGGTGCTCCTGGACGGCATGTTCCAGACCGGCGGGGCCTTTGAGTTTTTCACTGACTCCTGTGTGGTGCTGCCGTACAAAATCGGCACACTTGAGTTCATGGCCCGGGGGGTAAAAAACACAAATTATCTGTGCTTTACCACCCGCACGGCATCCAATGACGAAACAGACACCTATGCCATGGATCTGGTGGATGAAACTGGCAATTTCTTGATGAAACTCAGGGATTTTGAGATGGTCAAGCTGCACAAACTGACCCCGGAACACACCATCAGCAAAAAAATTATAGAGAAGTAAAAGCTCCTCCAATGATGGTTTTATATGAAAATAAAGTTGTTTCACCCGCATGAATCCGCTATACTGAGTAAGTCAACAATCACTGGACTAAAGCCCCAGAAGTTTTCTTGCCGATTTTTATAACGGCCATGGGCAGACCTTATTTTGACCTGGATCTGCCCACACCAAAGCATGAAAACCCGTCAGGTTTGTCGAAAGTTTCTTATAACGGGCATGTCCTGTCGGACACAACGAATATTGAAAATGGTATTATACCGCCGTCCCCCCGATGGGCAATGGGCCCGGACCGGAACTGTAGACAGCTCAATTGTCCGGTTCCTATTACCCATCGGGGGGCGGCTCTGCTGAGGTTGCCCGGCAGTTTTATTTTCTAATAAACTGCCACGGGCAGACCATATTCTAACCCGGTTCCACCCACAACAGTGAAATACGCCTCTGATTTGCAGAGTATTTCATATAGAAAAAACGGCAATTCATCGCAGCACTGACAACCGTGCAGCAAATCCCAGACATGTATTACCTTGTTTTTTTGTCAGGAGGATATCTGTCCCATGAACACCTATGAAGAAATTATTAATTACGCCATTGGAAAAGAAATAGAAGCCCAGAACTTTTATAAGGATGTGGCAGCAAAGGCCACGGAAAGCTTTATTAAAGAGATGTTCACCGCCTTTGCCGAAGAAGAGAAAAAACACGAAACCATACTGAAAAATATTCTGGAAAACAAAACCATTGGAGCCAATTTCAAGGCCACCAGTGACTACGGCATATCCAAAACCGTGGAAAAACCAGATGTATCCGGAGGCATGACCCTGGCAGATGCCTTTGCCCTTGCCATGAAAAACGAAGAAGAAGCCATGAACATGTATCTCAAACTGGCAGCAGACTGCGATTCAGCAGAAGCCCGCAAGGTATTTGAGGATCTTGCCACCATGGAAAAAGGTCACAAATTTAAAATGGAATCCGCCTACACCGAAACTGCCTATGCCGAGGCATGGTAACACCCCTTTCTCACAATGGTGTGATCCGGGAACACCTTGAAGGCATTGTGGACCGGGTCACCTTTCATAATCCAGACAATGGGTGGTCCATTTTAAGGGTCACCCCTTTTAATGCCATGGGCCAGGAGACGGTGGTGGTCCATCAAACCCGGGTGTTTGCCGGTGCCACCATGCGCTTTCAAGGTGCCTGGACCGTGCACCCTAAGTTTGGACGTCAATTCCAGGCCGTGGTGGCCACGGAAAAAAAACCGGCCACCCAGGCGGCCCTGGAAAAATATCTTGGCTCCGGTCTCATCAAAGGCGTGGGACCCAAAACCGCCCGTAAAATTGTTAAACATTTCCAAAAAGAAACGCTTACCATATTTGAAACCGATATGGAGCGCCTCACCGAAGTCCCGGGAATTGCCCTTAAAAAACTTGAAATGATCCGCCACGCCTGGACCCGGCACAAATCCATCCGGGAGGTGATGATGTTTTTGCAGACCCATGGTATCAGTACCCTTTTTGCCGTGCGGATTTACAAAACCTATGGGGACAAGGCCATTACCAATGTCACCCAAGATCCCTACCGTCTGGCCAATGATTTTTACGGCATTGGATTTTTTTCTGCAGATAAAGTGGCCTTGAGCATCGGTCTTGACAGACAAAGTCCCCAGAGAATCATGGCCGGTATTCGCCATGTGGTGGCAGCCGGCAGAAACGAAGGCCATTGTTATCTTACCCATTCCCAGATTGATGAAAAGGTCACAGCGTTGCTGGAGCTTGATCTTAAGGATCAATTATCCTCGCTGCTGGATCATATGGTAAAAGAAAGGCAGCTCATGGTTCGGGAACTTCCCACTGAAAAGAATTCCACAATCCGCTGTTATTATGTGAGAAGTCTCTATTTTGACGAACGTTATGTGGCCAAGCGACTGGCAGGCATGGGTCCACCGCCCCAGGTGGACCGGGAGCGGGTCCAGCGCTGGATTAAACTGTTCAGCAAAAGTCGGGAGATCAATCTCAGTGATGAGCAGGCCCTGGCAGTGGCACAGGTGGTGGGTGAAAAATTTTCCATTTTAACAGGGGGGCCCGGCTGCGGTAAAACCACAACCACCCAGGTCATTGTGAAGCTTGCCCAGGCCATGGGCTTAAGGGTACTTCTGGCGGCCCCCACCGGCCGGGCAGCCCAGCGCATGGGTGAAGTCATCGGCCAGGAGGCCAAAACCATCCACCGGCTTCTGGAATGGAAAGGGGGAGAATTTAAAAAAAATGAATCCCAACCCCTGGACACTGATTTTCTCATTGTGGATGAATGCTCCATGCTGGATATCAGCCTGACAGCCTCTCTTTTAAAGGCCGTACCCCAGGATAGCCGGGTGCTGTTCATCGGGGATGCAGACCAGCTGCCATCGGTGGGGGCAGGCAATGTATTAAGGGATATTATTTCTGCTGACACTGTGCCCTGCTTTCGGCTCACCCAGATATTTCGCCAGGCCAGGAGCTCGAAAATCATCCAGTATGCCCACCAGATCAACCGGGGAGAAATGCCCTGGGTGATCTCTCCCTTTAAAAAACCGTCGGTGTGGCAGGATGGATCGGATTGTCTTTTCATGGATTCTGACGAGGCCACAGGGGAACAAATTCGATTCATTGAGCGGGTTAAACGCCTTTGTCATGGAGCCTTGGAAGGCTCACAATCTGTATCTGCTGCCGGGACTTGTGAAAATATTAAATCTCACTTAAAGATTTCCAGGGAAAATGATGGATGTGATGATGGATGTGATGATGGGAGTAGGGATGGGGATGGTGGGAACGGGAACGGGAACGGGAACGGGAACGGGAACGGGAACGGGAACAAGGATACCTATGCTAATGGCATTGTAAATAAGAAAGAAAACAAAAAAGATGCTTTGCTGTATGAATTTCGCGTCAATGAAACCGTGAGACCCTATGAAACAGAAATCACCATTCCTGCCAAATTTCAGCATGTGAACCTTACGGCCCTGACCCAGGCAGACACCCGGGTGGCGGAACTTACGGCTGTATTAAAAAAAGTTCACCCCTGGTCTTCCCTCCACTATGGGTTTGCGGCCCTGGATGTGGTGAAAAAACTGTATCTTGAATGGATTCCCAAATACTTTGGCCCCGACCGGGAAATACAGATCCTCTCCCCCATGACCCGGGGCACCCTTGGCACTGCCAATCTTAACGGGGTGATCCAGAACGCTGCCAACCCCTTTATGGAAGGCAAACCCCAGCTCAAGGTGGGGGAACGTATTTTTCGGGTGGGGGATCGGGTGATCCACCGCAGGAACAATTATGATCTTGGGGTGTTTAACGGTGATATCGGTACCATCGTTGCCATTGACAACTCAGAACCCACCCTCACCGTTGCCTTTTATCCGGACCGGCGCCAGGTGTTTTACCAGCGGGATGACATCATGGAACTGGACCTTGCCTGGGCCATTACCATTCATAAGTCCCAAGGCAGTGAATTTGAGGTGGTGATTATTCCGGTGCTCACCCAGCATTATAAAATGCTGTTCAGAAATCTCTTGTACACAGGACTTACCCGGGCAAAAAAACTGGCTGTTTTTGTGGGGACGCGCAAGGCCATGTCCATGGCTGTGAGAAATCAGGATGTGAATCAGCGGCAGACGGCGTTGGATTTTCTTTTGCAGGGAGAAGCGGAATTATATATTGATTGAGCATAAACCTTAAACTTCGGTATTGGAGTCTTAAAAAGCAACAAAGCCAAGGTCTTTTACATCAAAAAAACTTTAATAACGGAATGTTATAGAGTTAGATCTCGAAAACCAGATAGCGACAAACATCCTATATAATGGTTTGTGTTGAACTTACTCATGTATTCTGGTAAAGCTTCAGGAAATTAACTTTTAAGGGAGTTTTATGAAGGTATCCATCATCATCCCTGCTTTTAATGAGGCTGAATCCATTGGAGATGTGGTTAAAGACATTAAAGCAACATATCCTGATTTTGAAATCATTGTGGTTAATGATGCCTCGTCTGACAATACTGCCGGAGTTGCCAAAAAAGCCGGGGCAACGGTGCTTTCCCATCCATACAATATTGGTAATGGGGCTTCCATCAAGACAGGCATGAGAATGGCCACCGGTGATTTTTTTGTGACCATGGACGGGGATGGACAACACCGGCCCGAGGATATTGGAAAACTCCTGGCAGAAATGGACACCTATGATATGGTTGTGGGGCAGCGGACCTTTTCCGGCCAGGCCTCCTTTGGCAGATATCTGGGCAATCTTTTTTATAACCGGTTTGCTTCTTATGTTGCCAATTTCAAGGTAAGGGATCTGACCTCCGGGTTCAGAGCTGTTAATGCTGCCATGGCAAAAAGGTTTTTATATCTTTTTCCAAACACTTACTCTTACCCCACCACTCTTACCCTGTCGGTTTTAAGGAGTGGGCGAAGCGTAAAGTATATTCCCATATCCAGTAATCAACGGCGTAAAGGAAAAAGTGGTATTCATTTATTTAAAGACGGGGTGCGTTTTTTTATGATTATCATTAAAATTTGTACGCTGTTTTCTCCTTTGAGGATTTTCTTACCGGTTAGTGGGTCTCTTTTTCTTCTGGGTATATTTCATTATATGATCACCTATTTGACTTCCGGTCGGTTTACCAATATGAGCGCTTTACTTCTGGTCACCAGTGTGGTGGTTTTTATGATGGGGCTTGTTTCTGAGCAGATTTGTCAGATGCGGTTTGAGCGTACTGGGGATTTCAGGGTTGAGGATAGGATCAAGAATAAACAGTTCCATGAGAAAGGCCGTACATCAACGCACTAATGAATTACGATTTCAACTACATCTGAACTATTTTTTGCGAGTTAAAAATATAAACCAAGGAAGCATTAATGGAGCTTGAAGAGATTATTTCACGAAAAAAAGTTTTGTTTATTTCATTTTCAGACCATGAATATTTACGAAACAAACAAGAAATTGAAATAATCAAAAAATATTCCTTAGAAACAACTATCATTACTGCCAACAAAGGCCAAAAAATCACCCCTATTAACATTGGAAAAATTTTATTGGTGTATTTTAAGACCTTTTTTTACCTATGTAAAAGTTACGATATTATCTTTATCGGAGGTCTTCCCCAAATACTGCTGCCATGTATTCACCCATTCATAAAAAACAAAATAATTATTATTGATTTTTTTATATCACTGTATGACACCATGATTGAAGATAGAACTGTTGTCAACAAACAAAGCCTCTTATCATATCTTCTAATGTGGCTTGATAAACAAACGATTTCACTGGCTGACCATATCCTTGTTGATACTAAAACCCATGGTGAATATTTTAAAAATAAGCTTTCAGCTCCTGCGTCTAAAATCATTATTTTATATTTAAAGGCTGACACAGATATTTATCATCCTAAAAAAATTAAAAAATTACAATGTTTTCAAGGTAAGTTTTTGGTATTTTTTTTTGGTGCAATGAATCCAGTACAAGGCGTAGAAGTGATTCTAAATTGCGCAGCCACTTTAATTCATGAACAAAAAATTGTTTTTGCTTTTGTTGGACCAATGGATAAATTGAAGTATGCAATTAATAAAAGAATGCCCTCAAATGTCATTTGGCTGTCTAAATGGTTACCCCAAAATATTATCGCTGACTTGATAACAATGTCTGATTTGTGTCTGGCTGGGCATTTTAGCTCTGAAGTTCCAAAAGCGAAAAGAGTTATTCCTGGTAAGGCATTTACCTATTTAGCAATGAATAAAAAAACAATTTTAGGGGACAACGATGCAAATCGTGAATTTTTTTCAGAAACCAACAATAATATAATCTTTGTTAAAATGGGAGATCATGAAGCGCTTAAAAAAACAATTTTGAATTCTTATCATGAATTTCTTCGTAAAAATTCGGTTGACCTGGATGCTGATAATACTTTTTTGAATAATCATGAGATATCAAATGGAATCTAATACGTGCTTTAGTCCTGTGTGTTCAATATGCATTGCCAATTACAACGGAATCGGTTATTTGGATGCTTGTTTAAAATCGATTTTATCTCAAAACTGTCTATTTCCATTTGAAATTATCATCCATGACGATGCTTCAACGGATAATTCTGTGACTTTTATTCAGGAAAATTACCCTGATATTCAATTAATTCAAAGCAAAGACAATGTTGGATTCTGTATCAGCAATAATCGTATGGTGGAAAGGGCAAAGGGTGAGTTTGTCTTACTTCTTAATAATGATACTGAACTTTTTCCCGATGCTTTAAAAATGCTGCACAAAGAAGCCCAAAAAGAACCAGCAATCCTGGGCCCAGCACAATACAATGCGGCAACAGGTCAACGCATTGATATTGGCAATTTGTTTGACCCATTCCTCAACACTGTTCCCAATAATGATACTGCAAGACGGCATGTTGGAATGGTTAGTGGGGGGTGTCTATGGATTCCCCGTAAAATGTGGCATGAACTTGGAGGATTTCCTGAGTGGTTTCATACCTTGGGGGAAGATGTGTATTTGTGTTTTATGGCCAATTTACGCGGTTATCCTGTCAAAGCGCTCAAGGAAACTGGGTTTTATCATTGGGTGGGCTCTAATATTGGTGGTGGGAAAGTTGTGGATAAGCGTTTAGAGACTTCTATATGGCGGAGGGCTTATAGCGAAAGAAACAGAAGTTATGTGATGGTCATGGGATATCCATTTCCTCTATTTCAAATTATTTTTCCATTACATGTTATTTGCCTTTTTTCTGAGGGTTTGATGGTTTCTGCAATCAAAAACGACAAATCCATCTTTACTAAAATCTATTTTTTTACTATTCATAATTTATTTAAAAACAAAAAGAAATTACTAAAAAGGCGAGTTAAAATAAACAAAGACGAAACAGTATCTGTTTCTCGAATTTTTAGGAACTTCAAAGTCTTACCGTATAAATTATATGCACTTTTGAACTTTGGTTTTCCAAATCTCATTGGAACTCACGTGCAGCATCACAATGATTAAGATTTATCTCCTCAAAAAAGAACACCACTAATAATTTAAAAGTTTAAATAACTTATTGATACTTACAATCAAATTTAGTATTTTTAGAAAATCAAAGACATACAGGTATTGTATGAAAATTCTACTTATAAGCCACTCCCCAAATCTTTATGGTGCCGAACGAAGTCTATTGGATTTAGCAGAACGTCTTGCCCAATCCAAGCATTTGATTTTATCTTTATGCCCTGCGAAAGGGGCTTTTTCAAAAGCATTGAGCAAATTAAATATTCCAACATTTTATATGCCGATTCATGGTATTGGGAAAGGAAGTATAAAAGAAATATTATTATTTATCATCTTTTTTCCTTTTGATGTCCTCTGGCTAAGTAGATGGATGAAAAGGAATAAAATAAATATCGTATATTTAAACACAGTTAACTCTCTTTGCGGAGCTTTTGCTGCAAAAATAGCTGGAATTCGAAGTGTTTGGCATATACGAGAGGTCAAAAAACCTAAAAATAAATTCCTAACCAAAACGATCGGCTTTATTATTAAATTAATGGCATCTGAGGTGATTTTTAACTCATATTCTACCATGAGTGCGTTTATGAAGCAACATCCCCCATCTTGTCATGTAATATATAATGGAGTCGAGCCTAAAGGCTCTTTTAAAAAAATTATGAATGATGTACCTGTTGTAATCGGTTTTGCAGGCCAATTAATCGCATTAAAAAGGCCTGAACGGTTTTTATACATTTTTCACCAATTAAAAAAAATAAAAGGGAACAATATCAAAGGAATAATTGCAGGTAACGGATCTATGCTTCCAGAACTTCGCACTCTGGCAAAGTCTTTAAGAATTGATCAAGACGTCACTTTTACTGGCTACCTTACAGATCTTAATCAATTCTATACAGAAATAGATATATTAATACTAACCTCGGATTATGAATCATTTGGACGAGTTCTTGCGGAAGCCATGAGTTATGGTCGCACAGTAATAGCCTCTGCGGTAGGAGGTGTACCCGAATTGGTGAAGAACGAAGTAACGGGATATCTCGTAAAAAAACAGGATACTGCCGCCTACTCCCAAAAAATTATTGATCTTGTTAACGATCCCAAACAATGCCAAAAAATGGGAGATAATGCCCGTAAAATAATTTTGGAGCGGTTCAGCAAACACCAATACCAAGAAAATTTAATTTCTTTATTAACACAGAAAAAAAATTGAATATTATTTTAGGTCCTGTAGCCTTATAATAAAATTTTTTTAGTTCATGCGATAACTATCTTAACGATAGAGAAATTCATCCTACAGTAAGTTTTCAAGGGGGTTCTGCCTCAATTATATTGGCACACAGGGTTACAATAATTGATTGAAAATAGTATCCCACATTATAGATGAAAGCTGTTTTTGAATAATGCCTTGGTCTATAAGTTTTTTTTTTATTTTCTGTTTTTCAATATTGGACAAAAGCATATCTATTTTCTGTTGTATTTCATGATAAGAGGATTTAACCATAAGAATTCCATCTGGAAAACCATAGTCCTCAAAAAGCATTTCGTACTTATGACTCCAACCAGCAGCCAAAGCAGGTATTCCTTGAGAAAGTGCGCTGACAAGTCCATGAAAACGAGAACCGATAACGCCCTCACTGACACCAATAATTCCTTTTATTTTTAATGCATTGCTTTCATGTATAATATTTATTTTTTGTCCGATCCTTTTTTCAATTTCCTTCCCAATCCAAAGATCTTTATCCCCTTCGTGAATAAGAATAAAGGGATTAGCTCCTTTTTCATAAAGGTATTTGACACAATTTATTAAAAACGGAATATACAAATCCCGTTCTTCATTTATAGTTTTATCAATCATTCGATAATTAGGAATAATGCAAAAACGATTAGAATCCATATCAAAATCATGGGATAAATCTCCATTTATTAAATTAGTAAAGTCAGGAGCAATTCTAATATGTTCACGTTTTCCCACCAGTTGAGTTACATGTTTGTATGAATGTTGATCTCTTGCAAATATCAAATCAGAATTTTCAACTATAATTTTAAAGGCACTTTGAATTTTCTTGCCAGTAAATGGGCCAAATGCTTGGGGCATTAAAATAACTTTAGTTTTCTGCTCTTTCCATTTTCTTATAACCTTTGATGCAGCAATAGTAGCACGCGTCCCCCACTGATCACTATAGGCAAATCCAGATGCATCTAAAACCACATCGACTTCTGAGTCTAATACCATATGATATTTTTGACGTAACGCCTTAGGAATTAAAGCTCCCCCAAAGCCCCATTGAGAACCATAAATTTGAAAACATAGTTTTCGATGAAATCCCAAATCAACTCTTTTACTACATATAGAATCAGTTAGAGGATTGACCATTAGCAAGTTTATATTCGGTATCTTTTCCCTAAGCTTCGTAACAATAGAACGTAACATTAGCTCTGATCCTTTGTTTTTAAAACTTACTCCCCGAATTTCAATTAGCATTATCCCTCCCACTATTTTTTTGGGGATACCATAAAACAGTCAAAAAAAATTTAACAAATCGTTTTATTAAATGTAATGGAAAACAAAATAAAGACAGTTTTTTTTTTCGTTTCAAAGCCATTCTCACATAATTTAGAAGTTCCTCACGTGAATTAAAATTATCTAAGGCTAAAGAATAAGAAAGATCTCGCAAATATTTTTTATTATTCAAAATGGGAGAAAAGTTTATCTTTAATAACTTAAAAAAGTTAGGGTTTTGTCTTTCTAATTGTTTCCACGCCTCAATGTAACTTATCCACTGTATTTTTTTATCATTAATGTGTTGTCCCGTTATTGCATTCTGATAATCAATCTGCCTCACAGCAATAGCCTCATCATCCAAAATAGCGTCAAAAATATTATGTCCAGTTTTTGTTCTAATCATAATCATGGACTCACCCAACTTTCTATTGATACCCTCCAATCCGTGTGGGTCACCCAACGTTACATCAGAGAAAATATTAAGTTTATCAAAACACAATCTACATCTTACCGGAGTAAAGAAATTTTTTATTGCCATACGTAAAGAGGCATTCAAAATAATTTTATCTCCATTTTCTGCAATTATAACTGGATTTCCAGGATAATTTGGGCATTGTTTATCCCTAAAAATGAGATTCTTTATGGGCAGGTTAGTTGCACTTTGTCCTAAAAAGTCCACTGCTGCATTAGTCAATACTCGGTCACAAACCAATCCAATTTTAATTAAAATTTTTGATTTAAGTTCAGGGTCAAAATCAAATAAATTGTTTAATCCGTGCATATGACAGGGAAGCCCCACAAATGCGACAGGTTTTTCAAATTTTTTTACCTGATTAATGACAGACAGCATTGGAATAGGTATATATTTGGATTTTTGAGATTTTATTAGCTCCTCTACACTTGTAGCTATTGTCACCTGTCCTCTAGGAGAAATGTTTGTCTGCATTGTAGCGACAATCGCGGCAGATATTTGTCGGGTCTTCAACAAATAAATTAAAAACGCTGTTACAATACCACCACTCTGTGAGTTGTTGAAGATCTCTTTATTGCTTGCTCTACCAACGTAACAAGATAAAATTTTTCCAACAAAAGGATTATCAGACATTTGAGAAACCATACATTTATTAAAATGAATACCTGGACACACCTCATAACAAAGACCACAAAAGATACATTTTTTCCCATCAACTTTAGGGAATAAATAACCACCAATTGTTTCATGATATTTTATTGCACCTTGCTTACAAACAGCATAACAAGCACCACAGCTATTGCAAAGATAATCTGAAACGATTTTGGACACATTGTTTTTTTTAGGATTTAATGCCACTTTACTCTCCTTATCATTGCGTAAAAATATATAACGGGTGCAATCAAAGAACGTGTCATCATCCAAAATATAGGGCGACTCTTTTGATAAAAAAGCAATGAAAAATATGACGCCATTGCATAAGAAGCAAGTGTTGCAAGTGCAGCTCCCGATCCTCCATACTTAGGTATAAGCAGGAAATTCGAACAAATGTTTATAATTGCACCAAACCCCTGAGTAATCAATGAAAACATAAGTACATTTTCGATTAGTATCCATTTACTGAAAGCAGCTCGCATAAAAACAAATATGGATGCCCATATATGTACAATCAAAATAGCACTGGATGCCTGGTAAGCAACACCATAAAACAAATCAACAAAAGGTTTTGCCATCAAGGTAACCAATAGAATTACTATTAAAGCCAAAAAAGAAAGCAAATTTAAAAGCTGTTGAAATCGCTTTTTGAAAACATCTGGTTTGCTTTCATGCAATTTAATCAATCTTGGGTAAAAAGATGCCATAATCGCTACTGGCATAAAGTACCAAATTTCAGAAAGCGTTGATGCAACAGAATAAATACCAACTTCCTTAGCACCAATCATCCATTTCAGCATCACTTGATCAATTTTTAGATACACATTCGCAAAAATTGACCCTAAAAAAACAATCCAACTTTGCCCTAATAACTCTTTTGATTTTCTGAAAGATGCTAACCAACGTTGAATAGGCAAATCACTATATCTACAATAAAAAAGCCATAATAATAATGCAAATACGAATGCCTGAAACAAATTGGCAAAGGCAAAAAAATATAAATTCGCTCCAAAAACAACCAAAAAAATATTTAAACTTCCAGTAAAAAAATGGGAAATTACACTTGCAATAGAAGTGTATTTTGCTTGAACATGCGCTTCGAACCAGAAGGCGAAAATTTCTGATGGTTTAAATAAGAGAGATGATGCAATTATAACTATAACCCAAAACGAAGGACTATTAATATCTTCTGTATTTATGGCCACAATGCAAATCAAAAAAAAACCAAAAAATGCCCCACAGCATTTAAGCGCTACAGCACTTCCTAAAATTTCATTTCTAACATCAATTTTTTTTACTAACTCTCTTACAACCAAACCATTCAGCCCCATGTGGGCAGTAGTAGCAAAAATAGCAGTAAGAGAACCAGCATAAGACAAAATTCCAAATTTTTTTGGCCCTAAATACCTGGCGATAAAAATTAACACAAAAAAACCGGTTAACAATCGAAAAAAATAACCACCCAAAATCCAAGAAGTATTTCTAATATATAATCTAAATTTATTGAAAAATTTACATCTCATAACGAATTACCCTTAGAATATATTTTCGAGATCCATGTCGTCTTACCCACATTGGCTAATCTCAATTCTTACAGCTACCATGAAATTGTAATTTTTTGATATATTTGACATTGCTAATGTTTATATCGAGTTCTCGAATATTTCATTCATGTAAAAAGGATACAATCATTTCATACTGACCTCTATATTAAAATTTGCAAACAGGTTGCCATGTATATATCCTGCACAAAGGAGGAATTATAGCGCAGGTATCACATGACTTGAAATTTCAAATGCACACTAAGCCATTGTCACTACAATTAACAATGGCTATAAAAAGAAGGGCTTGGTCATAACGCGGGCCATTTTGTGATAAAACTTTATTTGCAACTATTAATGACTTTAATTACAGCACCTTGAGCCTAATAAAATTCTATCTTACGTATAGTGGCCCAGCTTATGATCAACTCCTAAAAAGAAGTATAAAGCCATGTAACCTGCACTATAGTGCAAAACCAGTAGTATCTTAAATTTATTTAAAAAAATTTTACTATAATTTTATTTTATACACAGAAAAGCCATTAGCATCAAACAAGTTTTCATTCAAATTGTTAATAAATTCTAAAAATAATTTTTTTTTATCTTGTTTAAAATCCGTATACAATCGTTGTTTAAATAAAAAATTATTAATCATCAAATGAGTAATTCCTCTTTTTTGAAACTCCTGTTTAATTTTTAACGGAGATGTGAAGAAACGTAATAAAGTATATAGAAATTCAATATTCCCACCTTCATCAGGAAAATACTCTCGATTACAAAAATACCCCCTCTTACCAATATAAAAAAACATCACTTTTGAATCCAAAGGAAGGTGCTCATTAATATATTGAAATGCTGCATACTCATGCCTGAAATCTTTAATATAGGAATCCCTCGAAACCATGCCGGAAATATAGGAACACGGTTTAACATATTTGAACTGTTCCACCAGATATCCACCATTATTCCAGACCATATACAGAGCCATTGCAAACACCAATACGAACGGTCCCATTCTTTTGATAAAACTCAATTGACGGCTATAACATTTATTATCCATTAAATTTTTAAGACCATACAAAGATAAAATAACAAGAGAGGGAATAGCAGGAGAGAGATATCTTATCCTAACCCCACTGCTGACCATTGTAAATAAAATAAAAAGACCGCAAAATGCCAGAAAAATAAATTTTTCAACTCTGTATAAATCATTTTTTCCATGAGATGCAACAAACGCAAATACTGGAAGAATCAACAACAAAGCAGAAAGACGTCCATCAAAAAATTTAAAGTCATTATCTTTTCCCTGAAAAAAAATTCTAATGGGCAATAATGCCGTCTCCCACCATTCTTCGTTGTACATAAATTTTCGATAAGCAAAGCGACCAATATTTATATTCTTTTTCTCAGCATCCTTTAATTCGACATTTTTCAAACGAATGGGGCACGCCGGGTTCATTTCAACATTAAAAAATTTATTATAAAGAGGGTAAACAGGATTCTTAGTCCAGATATAATTTCGAATCATCCAAGGTGAAAAAACAGTAAGAGCCACCAAACCAAAAATCAAACCAGCAGCAATGGATTTTATTCCAGCCTTAGAGACCTGCCTATTAAACCGAGAAAAAATAAACGTCACAAACATTGTCAAAAGAAAAAAAACAATCAATCCGTTATATTTGGTTCCCATGGCCAGTCCACAGCAGGCACCTGCCAAAAGTAAAAATTGAAGCTTAAATTTGCTTTCAATCCATTTAACTAAGGCTAACAAAGCAGCTGTAGAAAAAAACATAAGACCTAAGTCCACGTAAACAGTTATGGAAAGTTTTATAATAATGGGAATAGACAAAAAAAGGAAAACGCCCCCAAGCCCCCAAATACTATCCATCCGTTTTTTCAAATACCTGAAAATTAATACTGCCGTCATCAAAGCAAATGCAAAATGAATGAATTTAGGTGCAATATCGGAACCCAGGTACAATGATACCATATATAATAGATCCAGGTTCATGGGGTAATAGGAATAAGACATGCAGGGAAACGGAACAATGCCGCCATGCTCCAGATAAAGTTTGGGAATTGCCAAATGATGCACAAGGGCGTCTCTGCTTATGGGGGGGACAAGACTAAGTATGATAATACAAATGCAAAGAGAAAAAATTAACAGACACAAGCCTGTCAAATAAAGATTTTCAAGCCGGAATTTAAAGCAAATTCTTTTTTTTATATCCCAAAAGGACAAATCATAACCCCGCTATCCTGCTATTTTTGTAGCAGTCTCATCTATCATAAAGATTATAGAGTTCTTCAATCTATCAAAGGAAAAATTAATTATTGGGAATTGTTCTTTTTCCAATTCTTTAATTTTATTAAAAATTACCGATAGGGTAAAGTGAGATAAAATTCGTCTTAAATACAAATGCGCCATATCAAATCGTCCTGCATTAAAGGCATTTTCAATAAGTACAAAATGTAAAAACAACTGATCATCAGGTTGTATATCAGCAATGGCCAGTCGAAGATAATGATTTGTTTTATCAAAATCATGTAGATAAAAGTGATGAAATCCAAGGTACATTCGTGATCTGGCATTCAATGGTGACAACTTAAATGATTTCAAAATATAAGATTTAGCTTCAAGATACCTGCCCATTTTTAACAAAAGATGTGCTTTCATGTAAAGGTACACAATATCCAAACGTTTTTTGTCATAAATTAAAATATTCAATTGCTCTTCAGCAGCCTTTAATTGATTCGTAGAAAGAAGGCTGACAATATAGTTATATCTTGTCTTATTAGAGTCAGGATAAGCCTCCACAGCCTTTTGTCCATAAAAAACTGCTTTCTCAAATTCTTTTTTCTGCATATAATTAAATTGAAGGTTATCATAGGAAACCATTTTGGAATATTCGGGTTTTTTATCGTCCAGAGTCAGGGCTTTTTCATTTAACGCAATGGAGATATCATACATCCCGTTCCTTTGATAATAGAGACTTGCCAGATTTTGATAACACCTGGGATTACCTGGTGCTGTCTGGATGGCAGCCTTCCACAAGGTCTCTTCTGTCTGCCAGTCAAAATTTCTGATATAGGTAGCAAATCCAGTTAAGAACAAAAAACAGGCGGCAATAATTACAATTAAAGAGAGTAAAATCCGATTTTTATTTTCATAGAAATCTATCAGAGTATGTAAACCCGCTGATACAGGAAGAAAAAGAAACATTGAAGGAAGATAATTTCTATGTTCAAAAATCAATTCCAAGGGAAGAATAGTGGACTCCACCAGGTGATTTAAAAAATAAAACAATATGGCAAAACTGAGCAATGGCCGCTTTTTGATATTTAGCACACCCACAATCAAGATGGAGCCAACAGCAATAAGAGACGATAAAGTGGTCCATGGAGAAAATAAAGATTTGGATATTTTAATATCATGTACAATAGAATAATTTGATGCCACTGGATAAAATATCTGTTTAAAATATAAAATAAAAATTCTACATTCAGTCAACAATCTTTCCCAAAGGGTGAAGGGTCTATGAGCATAACCACTTAAAAAACCAAAAGGATTCTTATAAAACAAAAATGCGGCACCCATTATAAACAGTATACTTAGACTACCCCCCAAAATAAAAAACATTTTTTTTTGCAAAGATATTTTATTTAACTTATGAAAGAAAATAATTTCCATAAGAATAACACTCAATGGGAAAAGTGCAGCATTTTCTTTACATCCAACGGCCAGAATTCCACCCAACAAAAAAAAAGAATAAAACAAAAGGCGATTCTTTGTTGAATATGTCAGCCGGGCTTTTAAGTAGCAATAAAGGGCAATAATATAAAACATGGCGGCCATGGAAGCCATTCTCTGTACAATATAGGTAACCCCTTGGGACTGGATGGGGTGAATTGCCCATAATAGGGTAGAAAAAATAGCAATGGAAAATTGGTCATTCCAATATTTTCCCTTTAAAATATTTGTTTTAAATAATTGTAAAGTGGCAAGATATAAAAATAAAGCGGAGATAATATGAATAACCGTGTTTATAAAATGATATCCCCAAACATTACTTTTTCCGATGTACCAATTGAGCGCAAAGGAAAGCATAGCAACAGGACGATAAAAAGAATCCCCATTGTAATAGCCAGCATTTATTGAGGCTTTCATGGAATTTAGGAGGGAAGTAGGATCAAGGTTTGATATGTGTAGTTTTGGGTTTTGAACAATATTTCCGAAATCATCAAAGTGCCAGGAAGTATTAAACGTATTGCTATAAATCGAGCCGATTGAAAACAATATCAATATAAATACCATCCTCCTATTTAAGTGGATTTTAGCCATCTTGACCTCTTGGCGACAATATATTTATTCGCCCAATATAGTATCGAAAAAACAAATTTATGATTTAAAAGTCCACATACGGATTAATTCGTGAACATCCTTACCTGTCTTGGGCTTCTATAAGTTTACATAGAAAAAGACAGGAAAAAGCCTGACACAAAACAGCAGATATCTCGGCATTTCCTGCAAGAAACTATAAAGGAAATAGCCGAAATGAAGACTGAAGTAAAGGCAAAATCAAGCTGTCCGTCCGAAACAGCGTACTGGAACAATGCCGTCCTTCCGCTATGACAAACCCGAGGGAGCCATGTCTGACCGGGGTTCAGCATTTCATTCATGGAAAGGCTTGTCCCGGTTCGAGGCTCTGCTGGAGGAGTATGAAGTCAACTCTATCTGGCGAAAAACGCCTCTGTCAACGGCAAGATTGAAACACTGAACGCAAGTTCTCAAAAGGAGTGCATACAGCAGACCGAGTTCATGGACATGAAGAGGTTTCCGCATCGGACGGTGCTATTGCGGAATGACACCTCCAGGTGGCCCTTTTGAACTATCGCCTGGACAACCCCGGTGCCTTTGTTCGATATGGAAGTGGACGTACGGTCTACAGCCCCGGGTACATACGCACTATTCTCAATCACCTGGACCGGTGGATCGGTTCCCTGAAATGCTTTTGCACGTTGTCCGAAGTACCCTACCCGACATTGGAGGGTTGAAAAAAAAGGATGCCGTCCAACCGTACATATCCAACTCCAAACGGTCGATTCCGTCTATTGATTCCAATATCAGTGATATCGCCCGTATGATCATTGAGGGCTATGCCCGATGGCAGGGGAGTTTGAGAAATTTCTTAACCCAAGAACCCCGGCGTGTCAATGTTTCACCTAACCAGATACGCAATGTCCTGGAGATCACAGGAATGATCAGTAAACGCAAAAGCAGGTCACCCCGGTAAAAAGGCAGTACCACAAAGCTTCAACCGGGTACGGCGCTTGTCACAGACGGCAAGGAGATTAAGGTTGATTTAACCTCCAGCCAGGAAAAATGCGCACAATTGGCATGGTATTGTGGGTCCGGCTACTTGCTGCCATACCGCCGTCGTGGTAACTGCGGCAGAAGGTGTCCGTCGTGCCTGCGAAAAAAGTGCCCGACTCATGGGACGTAGAACCGGAGGCCCTGCTTCATGACAACAAGCCTATCCACAACGATCAGCAGCTCAGAAAAGCCATTGAGCCCGAAATGACAATGATACGGGCAACACCAAATCGTCCAGAAAACAAGGCCGTCATTGAAGGCGAGTTCGGAAAATTCGAGCAGGCAGTGGCTAATATCAACCTTGATGACAGCACCTCGGAAAAGCTACCTGGTTAAGGTTATCCAAAATTGCCAGCACGAATGTGACCGCAGGCTTTTTGAGGCGGACTGGAACGACCGGTTCCGATACCAAGCCATGATGGCAACATTTTTTTCAAGCATTAGCCTGGAAACGAGTCTTTGTAAAAAATAAAACACACCCCACAGTCTGACATTTTTTGTCAATCATTACAGAAAAACAGAAGAAATTATTTGGCAACTTATTTTGGTTTTGCGAGAGGTGTATATATTATTTTTTAATAAATCAGATATATATTACTTTTTTAAAAAAACAATGGAGTTTTGAAAAACTTGGCATTCTTTATGCATAAATACAATTAGCAAGATAGAAACAAACATTAATCTTTAAATTTAAGGAGTCATCATGACAAAAAAAATGAATTTTTTTAACAAAAAAGGTTTTACCCTGATTGAGTTGATGATCGTTGTGGCAATTATAGGTATTCTTGCAGCTATTGCTATACCCAATTTTATGAACTACCAGTGCAAGGCGAAGCAAAGTGAAGCAAAGGCAAATCTTGGTACAATAAGAACAAACCAGGAAGCTTATCGGGCAGAGTTTGACACATATGGAACAGTAATGAGTGCAATTGGTTTTAGCACTACTGGTAGTACTAGGTATAGCTACGCAGCAACAATTGATAATAGCGGTACTGAATTTGATGCCACTGCTACAGAAAAAGCCGCTGCTAATTTAGGCTCTAGCATCACCGATTTATGGACAATAGTTGAAGACGGTACTCTTACGAACACACAGAATGCTTGCAGTTAACAAACAAATTATCGCCTATTTTTTGACTTTTTATGGATGAAATTAAATTCCTAATGAAAATCTAAAAAAAAGGAATATTCTCTTTAAAAAAACAGATATAGGCGAAATCACAAATTCAACAAAAAAAGGGAGTCGCAATCTCTGTTGCTCCTTTTTATTTTTATTTAAAGTCATAAGTTCTCCGATATACTAAAATTATTATTACAAACGACAATTAGACTCAAGGTGTAGGTTCATCAGTTATTTAGAACTTTAACTTCAAACACTAAAAAGATTCTAAGTTCTGTTGTCATTTCAGTGTAGCCATATCAAAGCGGCAGCAAAATGTACAAAGCACGTATATTTTTTCCCATTTTCAGATAGAAAAAAGATTCAACAAAATTGTTTGAGTTTGCCAACATAACACTCAAACAATATTATGTTTTTTATATACGCTCATCATATTTACGAGCTACCTTTCTGTTGGATTTGGACGGAATAACAAGAGTGTTTCCCTGGCTTTTCAATTGTTCAATTAGTATATATGTGGTGCTTACACCTTCAACCAAAGGATATGCTTATGTACAGTGCGTCTGTGGGATACACTGAATGCCGAGTTAAGGTTATCGCGCGCCGCAGCGCACTGAACAACGAGTTGGAGCAGACAACCCACAAGTTTTTTTCTCAACTCGGCATTATATCAGCTCTAAGAATAAAGTTCAGTGGATAACCGAACGCATCAACTATGACATGTATTTTGGTTGTAAAACCTCCTTTCGAGCAGCCCAACGCCTGCTCATCTGGCTCGGCAAGGTGGCCTTGGGAGATTCCTGCCTCACAAGTATATACACGAACAATAGTGTACCGTATAGCATTAACGGAATCTGTCAATGAAGATGTATGGCTGTCCAAATGCTCTTTTCCCCCATCGGATGAAGAGTTTATATACACTATCTATCTCTGTACGTCGGTAGCAATCTCCACTGTGCACCACTGTGAAATATCCAGAGCGCAGCTTCTACAAACTTTTAACAGGCTTCTTCAGTACAGATGTAGATTGTGTTTTGAGCTTAAAGAAAAAACAAAATTTTATACCAGTTGTCATTTGATAAATTAGCGTTTTCCATAGTCTACCAATTTTGCTATAAATATTGAAATGATAACAATATGGAGAAAAAGCTAATGTCAACAGAATCTAAGTCATTAAAAATAAAAAAGAATAAAGGATTTACATTAATTGAAATTATGATAGTCGTAGCAATAATAGGCATTCTTGCATCCATTGCCGTTCCTAATTTCATGAACTTTATTTGTAAAACCAGACAAATCGAAGCAAAAAAGAATTTATCCATATTAAGATCTTGTGAAGAGGCATACAGAGCTATACATGATACCTACGGAAGTGATTTAAACAAAATTGGGTTTACTTTTAGCGGTGCATCAAAATATACGTATATGTTTATTACTTCTGTAAATTCCTCAGAGTTTACAGCGCATACAAAGGGTGTTATCGATGGCAACGATGATATTTGGGCAATAGATCAAAATGGCATTCTCACCAACACAACGAATGCATGCAGTTAAATTAACAATGCTTAAGCAATCTTTTATTTCATTATTCAATCAGCAATTAATCCAGTCTCATTTCGATGACACAATTTTACTTTTTTTACTAAGTATGTGCTTTTTAATAAATAGTGATTTACTGTATTTTTATGGAAGGTAGATAGTGTTTATCTTATTACTTTTTATGGAGAGTAAATGACTATCCTCAGCAAAAACCTCTTATTCGTTTCTTTATTTTGTATTACCCTACTGCTTCAAAATCATTATGCTGACCTTCGTTTCACAATTTTTGAAAAAAATCCTAACTGCCCTTGGTGTGAAAATGGAGATATCGGGTCGGACCTTACTTATATTCCTGTGAATACCTCTTTCGCTCGCCTATTTGCCCCCGCAGATTGTAATTTCTTAGCAGATCTTTTATGGTTACGGACTGCTTATTATTTTGGTGAACACGCACTCACAGACCAGCAATTCCCCTACCTTGCCTATCTCATTGACCTGATCAGCGACCTTTCACCATCTTGGCTTGATCCTTACTTGTTTGGTGCAGTTATTCTTCCAGTTGAAACTGGGTCTGTCGAAGATGGCATTTATCTAATAGACAAAGGAATTGCCCATCACCCTGCTGAATGGCGCTTATGGTTTTTCAAAGGTTTTTATCAATGGCAGTTTAAAAATGATAAAGCCGCTGCCTCTAAGGCAATACACAAGGCATCTTTACTTCCTGGAGCCCCCCCTTTTATTATCAGTCTTGCATCAACATTTGCACTGGAAGCCGGAGAAAAGGAACTTGCTGTGAATTTTTTAAAAGAAGCACTAAAAAACATACATGACCCCGAACAACGTCACCAGATACTGTTAAAATTACAAAAGGTAATAAAAGGTGAATAATTCTGAACTAATATGGCGCAAGTCTGCGTTCTCCATTCGGCATGGCTTTTTCATGAAAATAAAACCCATCGTAAGCTGTATAAATTTTTCTGTGCCCAAAGGCCGCATCACAGGGCTTGTAGGCCCCAATGGCGCTGGAAAAACAACCACCCTGAAACTCGGAGCCGGGCTGATAAAACCTCAATCAGGTGAAGTCCTGATTCGAAACATTCCCGCACACCAGAAAAAAGCAAGATCATTGACCGGCTTTCTTACTGAAAATCAATATGCCTATCCCCATCTTCGCCTCAAAGAGTGGCTCCAAATGATGGCAGAGTTATCGGGAATAAAATCAAAAAAAGCAGCCTATAGAACCTTGGAAATTTTAGAATTGGTTGAATTAAGATCGCTTAAAAATCAATTAATGCAGACACTTTCCAAAGGACAACTTCAGAGAGCAGGACTTGCCCAGGCTCTTATTCATTCTCCTGCCATCCTTCTTCTAGACGAACCGATGAGTGGGCTCGATCCCTATTGGCGACTTCGTGTTCAGCAAATCCTCCTGGATTTTAAAAAAAATGGGGGAACCATACTTTTCAGTTCACATATATTATCCGATGTGGAGCGCCTTTGCGACAGTTTGGTTCTAATCAAAAATGGTCAAATCTCCTGGAAAGGGGAAATATCAGCATTGTCCCGAAAAATAAAATTCTATGAAGCTGTGGTGTCGAAAATAAATGATCAAAAGTTAATACAAAACATTTCTAACTCTGAGATTGAACTTCGCCATGATGGTACATGGATGATCTCGTTTCCTGTTGACAAAAAAAATAAAATCATTGAACTCGCATCTAAAAATATAATTTCTTTGATATCACTTAAACCTATTCAGGAAAATATTGAGGAAATGCTGCTCTATTCAATTACAGATGTTAAAAAAGCGTCCTAAACGGAGTTATCATGCAAACTATTTTCCAAATCCGGGCTATTGCTGTAAATGTCTGGCGTGAATCCATCAGAAATAAATCTTTACAAATTTTAACAGGATCAGCCCTTGTGTTTTTATGCTTTTCCCTGGTGTTGGGGGAAATGGCTGTGGGGGGCCGGGAGCGAATCGTGCAGAATGCCGCATTTTGGATGTTTGGTTCCTGGGGTCTTTTTGCCACAATCTATCTGGGTGCCAATATAATTCAACGAGAATACCAACGCCGCACAGTGTATCTGATTTTGTATAGACCCGTTACACGGCCTGTTTTTTTAACAGGCAAACTTCTGGGTATTGTCATGGTATTGATGTGCATTTTTTGCTCTCTTTTTCTTTTTACAGTCTTGATATTTAAAGTTGCTCCTGTTCAGATAACAGCAATGCATATAATGGCACTGCTTTTCATATTTGGTGAATGGATTTTGCTGGCGGCCATGAGTTTATTTTTTGCTGCTTTTACATCGCCAATCCTACAGGCTTTATTTATGGTCGGTATTTATTTCACAAGTCATTGGAGCAAAGATCTGTATATTTTTGCTTCTAACTCACAGGATATATTGCTTAAAAATACCCTCAACATCATTTATTATATTCTTCCCAATCTTGAAGCATTAAATTTCCGTGGAGATGCACTTTACAGCCGAGTAGTCCCCCATCAATTACTTCTTGAAGGTGCTCTTGTTTTGATTTGCTGGACAGCTGTTTTTTTTACAGCAGCGAATCTGATTTTCTCAGCTCGCAGAGGTGTCTGATTTTATTATGAATAAACTTATATCAAATAAAAACGCATTCGTCTTATTGATAATAATTTTAACATGCATTACATATAGTCCTGTTTTTCACAATAATTTTATTAATTTTGATGATGACATCTATGTGACTGATAATTTTCATATCAAAGAGGGTATTACACTGAAAAATTTCCAGTGGGCGTTCACCGCTGTTTATGCCAAAAACTGGCACCCCTTAACCTGGCTTTCCCATATGATTGATATACAAATATTCGGCATGAATCCCTTTGGGCACCACCTGACAAACCTTATTTTTCATTTATTCAATTCATTTTTATTGTTCCTTATTCTTCAAAGAATGAGTGATTTTTACTGGAAAAGCCTTATTGTGATGGCTCTTTTTGCACTTCACCCCATGCACGTGGAATCGGTGGCATGGATCTCTGAACGAAAAGATGTATTAAGCACCTTTTTCTGGATGCTTGCGATCTGGAGCTACACATATTATGTCAAAAAAACCAGTATAAAACTGTATCTGCCTGTCTGTGCTTGCTTTATTCTATCCCTGCTTGCAAAACCAATGGCTGTGACTTTTCCTTTTGTTTTACTCCTGCTTGATCACTGGCCCTTGGGCCGCTGGAAGAAAACATCTGTCAAAACCCACAATTGCAAAATATTACAACATCCTCTACATATTTTAATCTTAGAGAAAATTCCCCTTTTCTTAATTTCTGTCACCAGTTGTGCCATTACTTTTTATGCCCAAAACAAAGGGGGAGCTCTGGGCTCTTTTGAGCTATATTCCCTTAAAACCAGGGTGGCCAATGCAATTATCAGCTACACTCGATATATTTTTAAAATGCTATACCCCTTTGATTTTGGCATATTATATCCCCATCCCGGCATGCCTCAGTTGCACTTTCTTATAATTGCTTCTCTTTTTTTAATACTCATGACAGGGCTTTCAATCCTAACTTTTAGGCGTTGCCCCTGGATGTTCACCGGATGGTTCTGGTATCTGGGCATTCTCTTTCCGGTCATTGGAATTGCCCAAGTGGGTGCCCAGGGCATGGCGGACAGATACACCTATACTCCCATGATAGGTATCTATATTTTAGTGGTGTGGGCCATTGAGCATTTGTTTTACACAAAAAAACTGTCAAAAAAAACAATGTCTTCCTTATCCGGTCTCCTGGTTCCAATTTTAGTAGTGGCCCTATCCATTCTGACTTTTCATCAGTCTCGATACTGGAAAGATAGTGCAACTCTATTCCAACATACAATCGATATTACTAACAATAATTATATTGCCCACAACAACCTGGCCAATGCAATGATGAAGAATGGTCAAATAAAAAAGGCCATTTTTCATTATTCAGAGGCGTTGCTGATAAAACCTGATTATTCATTGGCTCTGGGTAACATCGGAATTGCTTTTGCAAAACTTGGAAGAACTGATGATGCATTAAAATCTTATTTGAAAGCCTTGGCCATTGATCCTGAGAATGAAGAGATATTAACAAATATGGGCAATGTATTTTCAAATTCAGAAAACAAAGAGAACGCCATCGATTATTATGAAAAAGCAATTTTTTATAATCCTGATTATGTAAAAGCACATATTAATTTGGGGAATCTGCTTATGAAATCAGGTGACTTAGATAAAGCTAAGTCTCATTATGTCAAAGTCCTGAATATCAATCTTGACCATAAAGAAATAGCCCACAATCAAATAGGTAATCTACTGGCTAAGACTGGAGACTTAGATTCAGCCATTAATCATTACCTTTTGGCTCTAAAAATAACCCCGGATTATAAAGACGCACATAATAATATTGGCGTTGCATTTGCCAGAAAAGGAAATTTGAATAAGGCTGTATCACATTTTAAAAAAGCTTTGGGAATAACTCCTGGAGATCCTGATATTGAAAAGAATCTCAACAAAGCGCTGGGTTTACTGAAAAACAACAAAATTAACGGAGATTAAGAGTTTTAATGTTCAAAGGGAAAAAAATCGTTGTTGTCATGCCAGCGTACAATGCAGCAAAAACGTTACGTAAAACCTATGAAGAAGTGATGGCCCAGGAAATTGTTGATCTGGTGATCATCGTAGATGATAAAAGTAGTGATGAAACAGTAAAAATTGCGAAGGAATTCAAAAAAGCCATCATTCACACCCACGCAGAAAATATAGGGTATGGTGGCAATCAAAAATCATGTTATAGACTGGCCCTTGAAAATAAAGGAGATATTATAATCATGGTTCATCCTGATTACCAATATACCCCAAAACTCATTCCTGCGATGTCTTCGATGATCGGCAATGGCCTCTATGACTGTGTCCTGGGCTCAAGGATACTGGGGGGATATGCACTTAAAGGGGGCATGCCAGTTTATAAATATATTGCTAATAGATTCCTGACTCTGGTGGAAAACCTTTTCACTGGAGCAAAGCTATCTGAGTACCATACTGGATATAGAGCTTTTTCAAAAAAATTATTGGAAAAAATTCCTTTTAATCAAAATTCGGATGATTTTATCTTTGACAATCAGATGTTGGCACAAGTGCTGTGGTCTGATTATACCATAGCGGAAGTGAGTTGCCCCACAAAATATTTTCCTGAAGCCTCATCCATAAATTTTAAAAAAAGTGTCAGTTATGGTTTTGGATGTATATTTACCGCCATTCAATTCAGACTTTCCAAAATGCACATAATCTCTCCAAAATTATTTCTTTTTTGAAAAAAATGACAACCAATAATTTTTTTTTTGCTTCCCATGTTAAGATATTAGTCATTTTGACCTTATTGGTAATTATTACCATAAGCGCCATTATACGGCACAGATTCATTGACATACCCCTCGAACGAGACGAAGGGGAATATGCCTACGCCGGACAATTAATTCTTGACGGCAAACTCCCCTATGACCACATGTACAACATGAAACTGCCGGGAGTATATGCATCATACGCATTGCTCATGGCTTTGATGAATGAAACCCGACAAAGTATTCACATTGCCTTGATTTTCATAAATATCCTGACTGTTATTTTATTATTTTTATTAGGTCATCATCTATCCTCACCAGTGGGAGGGCTCTTTACCGCAACCACATTTTCAATCCTGTCCCTTGGTGCTTCTGTCCAGGGAATTATTGCCAATGCAGAACATTTTGTCATTCTATTTTCCATGGCCGGGCTTTACACCCTGTTAAAAAGCATGGAATACAAATCAATTTTATATTTATTTCTCAGTGGTTTATTCCTTGGCACAGGAATATTAATGAAGCAACATGGAATCATGTTTGCCATATTGGGGATCATCTGGTTTTGTATTAAAGAAAAACAAAATAATAATATTTTTAAACCTCCATTTTTTAAATGGGGACTTTATTTACTCGTGGGCTTAATACTTCCATACATGTTTATCTGTCTGATATATACAGGGTCTGGACTTTTCAAGCCATTTTGGTTCTGGACAGTTAAATATGCCATGGCCTACTCCGGCCAAATACCGCTCCAGCACGCATGGACAGGATTTCTAAATCGAGGCATCCCCATAGTTCAGACAGCACCAACTTTCTGGATTCTTTCAGCAATTGGTCTGGTATTTTCCATATGGAGTGTAAAAACTAAAAAAAATTCAATCCTGATAATTTCATTTACCATGTTGTCATTTGCTTCAATTTGTCCGGGATTTTATTTCAGACCCCACTATTTTATTTTATTACTTCCTGCGGCTTCCATATGCACCGGCATTGCAATGGACGTTCTGGTTAAAAAATGTTGGGGCAAAAAAAACATTACACAAAAAATAACAATATCCATGGTAATTGCTTTTTTTTGCTCATGTATATCCATATATAATCAAAAAGAATTTTTGCTGGAAATGACTCCGGTACAGGCCTGTAGATCCATGTATTCCATCAATCCATTTCCCGAGTCCTTAAAAATTGCACAATACATTAAAGATCATACCCGGGAAAATGACAAAATAGCTGTCATTGGGTCTGAGCCCCAGATTTACTTCTATTCAAATCGCCCTGCATCAACGGGTTTTGTTTATATGTATCCCTTAATGGAAAACCATGAATTTGCATTGCACATGCAAAAACAGATGATCCATGAAATTGAATCCAATCCACCGGAATATATAGTATATTTACGTCATCAACTTTCATGGCTTATCAGGCCTGACTCCCATGATTTGATTTTTAAATGGTTTGAAACATACAGAAATGAAAATTATAATTTGGAAGGTCTTGTGGACATTGGTGAAAATCAGACAACCTACAGTTGGCAACCCCATATAAAATGGCCACCCTCTTCGCCCTATTGGGCGGCAATATTAAAACGGAAAACCAATGAAAATTTCTAAAAACAAGGGTTTGTATGGTCAGGCCAGACAACAGACTGATATCAATCAGTGGCAAAAAATTTTACTTTGAATGTCATAACGGTAGATGTCAAGCAAGTTGTCGCCTCAACATAAAAAAAATCGTGCTTACCGCAACACCTTCTCATGACCTCCGACGGACTTTTTTGGATGCCC
>NZ_FWXY01000065.1 GCF_900176365.1 Desulfocicer vacuolatum DSM 3385
ATCAATGGTGATAATCCCTGAATTGGCAAATAGTTATGAGTAGTCTACATAATTCTTTTGCCAAAACAACACGAAAATAAGAGATAAGAATCTAATATGGCTGCAAATCGGATAACCTCTGACCAGTCTTGGGAATCAACAATACTGGCTATTGCAGCTTGTTGTTTCTTAACATCCATAGATTTTAGGTGACGTGCGGCTGCAAATTCGCCAAAACTTTTATGAATGAATACTAATGTTTCTTCATAACCGTGACCGAGTCTTTCAATCATACCAACGTCTATCCAATATTGAAGGTAAGCTTCTGAATCTGCACGGGCCTTTAACAGCCGACTTCCTGTTTCGCATGCAAAGTCTTCAGCACAGCGGTTGAGCGTATCTTCTATACGGCTTAAAGGTTGTGCTGTTATTTGCCAGCCAAGAATATTAAGAAAGCATTTAAGAAACACAGCCGGAGCTGGTGGCACTGGTATTCGAGAATTTGGGACCTCATCAATTAGTTCAAATATTTGTTCAAATAACCGTTCCTTGGTAGTACTCAAATGCCCACCTCTAACAATGATTGACGCGGCAAGGCCTAATAGCAGGGGACTTCTGGAAATAACCTTACTCGTTTCTTCTCTTTTCAATTCAGTTGAGCATAATTTATTAATATTGTACTGTAATGTTACCCCTTCTGTAATACTCTCGGATAGGAGAGTCATTAAATAAGCAGGAGCCGATGAGGATTCTAATGGTTCTAAATAATAGTGCCGCCAATCACTAAAATGAGCTGTATCGTATCCAATAGGTCTCGTTGTAACTATTACTCGACAATTAGGGTGTCCCATCGAAAAACGAGCAATACCGGCAGCTACATCTTCTTGCAATTTTCCGCATTCATCAAGTCCATCACAGAGCAAAAGCCAGTTTGGAAAAGCCGCTTGCTTTACCACTTTTGGTGATAAGTTGCTCCCATCCAAGCCCAGGTCAAAAATAGCCTCTTCGAAACTATTTCCGGCTCGCATACGTGACGCAACAGAAATTAGCCGAACATTAAGAATGGGAATATTATCCTCGCTATAGCGACGTGCAATTTTTTTCAACAGTGTTGTCTTTCCCATTCCAGGGCCACCTATCAGAATTGTGCGCGTGACAAATCGTGCGAGAGTTTCTGGGTCGACAACTACAGCATTTCTATCTACTGAACGGCTATCCCAAGTTTGATATTTTTTAAGAGCTTCTGCTATACTTTCATTTTTTATTTGAATCTCATCTTGTACCACTGCTCGGAGGGGGATTGACGCTTCATCGACCCGAAGTTTTTTATTAATACCGAAGATTGAAAAATAGGAGTGGGTTATGAATGTCCAATTGGTAAGCTTTTTGAGCAAGAGCATTGGTGCCGTTGAATTATTTTTTTCAAGCCTTACACCGTCAGTATTCAATACGCGCAATGCTGATGAAACATCTCTACGTCCACGATGTTCTATTAAATAAAGGGAATCTTTATATATGGAATTCCAAGCTGCAACGACTTGGTTTTGGTCTGAACAAAGATTCTTGAGTTCACTTCTCGCAGCAAGAATGTCAGCTTGATTTCCAGTTATGGCATTTATAGTTTTAATACGAATACACTTGCAGCTGTCTAAGACCGACAGGCCTTTTTCAGTTAGCTTTTCTACCAACTGTGTTCCAATTTTTGAGATATTATCAGAACGACCATCCCCAAGTCGTATAATATCGTTGGCCAATTGTTCTGTGATTGTATTACTGCTAGTCGGAGATACGATTAAAAGACCATAATCAATCTTACGTGCTTTAATCGCGGTTGCCATACTAATTAATGAATCCCATAATTTGCTTCCCGACCTAAGACCTTTCTTTACTTGGGCTTCAACGATTTTACCGGATTTAATGAGGAGTCGAATATCATCACCAGCGCCACCTGTTTCAGCATCGATGGCAACGGGAATATCGTCCGCAATTTTTTCAAGCCAGGAAGCTTGTATACCCCTTATCATATATACGCAGGCAATAGCAGATACAGCCGCTTGAAAATTTATCCCACCGCCGGTTGCTGCCCCACCAGCAACTCGTTTTCTATTTTTAGAAGATTCTGTCACATTTGCCCTATAAATATTTCAAACTTTTATTATGTTTGTGAATGTTTAACTCACTGGCTTGTCCACGTGCAGTGGTTTGTTCAACGGCCCGGGGAAGTGGGGTGGAGAATTCACCTTAACTGCCGCTGAAGCG
>NZ_FWXY01000048.1 GCF_900176365.1 Desulfocicer vacuolatum DSM 3385
ATTGACCTCCTTTCGCATTTGTATGTTATGGGAATCATTATACCGCGAATGGTGATTCAACAAAACCTTTTTGGTTCTGGCTTGTCCAGGTTAGGCAGTTCATCATCTTCATAACCCAGCATCTGTTTCCATACAGGAGAATAATAAACTTCATCGGTTTTCAAATCCCAATCAAAAAGGCCATCATTGGCAAATTCTATTGCAAATGCAAACCTTTCTTCACTTTTTCTCAAGGCAATTTCTGTATTTTTTTGGTCTGAAATGTCATTATATATGGTGACGATTTCTCCGGTGGGGAGTTTGAAAATAATGTTTTCATAATAGTTAGAAAAATTATCATCAATATAGATTTTGCTTGGAAAATAAAATGGTTCCCCGGTTTCCCATACTTTTTTCATCGCAGGAATTAATCCATATTCATCTATGGTTGGTCTTAGATCAAAAAGGCTCTTACCTAAGACATCCTCGAGTGTTTTTCCTTCGAGTTCAAGACTGACTTTGTTAAAACCTTTTATGATGTAGTCCGATCCTTTCAGACCATCATTTTTAACTTCATAAATAGCTGATCCGCTGGTCATATTGTTGAAAAGCCCACGAAAGACGGCCTCACTTTTTTCCAGTTCCATTTGTTTGTCAAGCATTTCTGCTTTTCTTTCCAAAATGTTGGATTTCAGTCGTTTTGTTAAAATAAAAACGGCAAACAAAAGCAGGGTAATAATTCCCCCCAATACAATGACGGCAATAAGTAATACCTCACGGTTGGAAAGGGATATTATGATTCTCTCCCATTCGGGTTCAGCCCGGTGGATTTTTGAGGTTTGATATTTTTTGATCCCTTTGTTGATAATTCCAAGAAGCTCTGAATTTCCTTTTTTCACCGCGGCACATAATTTTTTTTCGTATAAAGGTTGTATCAGAATGTAGTCATGAAATTCTGGGTAAGGGGCCTTTATAAATAATTCTTCTCCGGAGTAGTTAAGGGGTAAACCTGCAATTTCTTTGTTCAATACGGCTTTTTTTAATTCTGTTAGAGTTTCAAAAAGTTTTAATTTTATCAACGGGTGTTTTTCGCTAATATATCCAGCCACAAAATCACTTTTTACTGCTCCGATGGTCTGTTTTTTTAATTCGTCACTACTTTTGATCCCCAATTTTCGATCAATAAATATGCCGCTTTTCAAACTTATAATGGGTGCACTGAAATCAAGTGTTTCCTCTCTTTTAGGGGTCGGGATAACACCGCCGTGTAAATCAGCTTTTTTGTTTTCAATCAGCTCAAATGTTTTTTTCCATTTAACTAAGGAAAATGTGATGTTGTAGCCGTTTATTTCCCCCCATTGCTTCCAATAATTGATGAGGAGCCCGGCCGGCTGACCGTTCTCATCAAGTTGGGAATAAGGAATCCAACCGGACTCGTTGGTTATGATCAGTGTTTTTTTCGTCTCTGCCCAGCAAGGGCGAAGGAAGGAACCCACAATTAGCAAACCAAAAGCAAATAGGATACAGGAGCCTTTTGAAATGAAATTTAAAATTTGCAATTTTATACATTCCATATTTTTTTTGATTTTTCGGCATCTTTCATAAGTACCCACACATATATTCTTTAATATTCATTGGATAGATATTATTGATATTTCAATATTTTATTTTGAAAGATATGTGAAAAAACATATACTCGGGTACTTACAATTTCAAAAGTAATTTACACTTTTCTATCAAGTCTTCCCGGGAAATGGGTATATCTTTTTGCAAAATGTAAACTGAAGCATGCCCATTTTTCTAAAAATAATTTTTTAATAAGCCAACAGTAGCTGTAAATTCAAACTATAAGGATAGTTTCTTTATAACATAAATACTTGAAGGAAGATAAAAAAATATATGGGATTTAAATTTATTTTATTTTAAATAGGTGGGTGAAAATGCCAACTGAACCGCGATGCTCTGATGGAGGGCACCTGACTGTCCCCAAATACGCCCATGGTGATCATGGATACCCCAATGCTCCAGACTTAGCGCATCAGGGTGGGGATGAGTAAAGCGCCTCCCAAACTGAAATTACCTGATCGGCCGATGTTTTTTATTCAAGAAAGTTCCCCATTTGACAACAGTAGGTTCCTGTTCGCTATTCTCCAGATCTGGTCTATGTAATGGGAGACCATGACAATGGTGCATTGGCTCTTTAACTCCACCATTACTTCAGCACTCCATAGAGGCTGGTCCGGGGATGATCTTTATGATCCGGTTTTTTCCCTGAAGGCTTTTATAAGATGTTTTGAAAAACAGTCGATGATTTCCGAAGGGTTTGTTTTTGACTTATGTAACACGACATTTGAAACAGGTAATATTGGCAGGCCGTCTTCTATTCCCAGAATTTTTAAATCGGGTGGAACGTTACTGCCGATGATGGGTGCAATGGCAAATCCGGCCTTTACCGAATCCAATAGCCCCGATATGCTTCTGCTTACATAAACAATTTTGTATTCTATCCCCGCCTTTTCAAGCCCTTCCAGTGCCCAGCTTCTGAAAATACAATCCTCCTCAAAAGTAGCCAATGCAAGGGTTTTATGCTTCTGAAGGACAAACTCTGGATTGGCTGCCCAGACAACAGGGTCATGGGCAATCACCTGTCCACCTTCGCTGATCTGTGTACAGATTCCCACATCGAGTTCACCTACATCCACAGCGGCTTTTATTACATCGCTGTTTTCACACCTCATTTCAATGGTCACCTCGGGATATGAATTTGAAAAATTTGCCAGAAGTTTCGGCAGCATGCCGGAGGTATAATGTTCAGGGGAGCCAAATCGGATACTCCCTTCAAGATTTGGTTTGGACAGGGCCGCCACAGCCTCGTCATGCTCTTTAAGGATACGCTGGGCATATTTGATAAGTATGCTGCCTTCGGCTGTGAGCCTTACCGTTTTTCCAACCCGGTCAAACAATTTTTTGCCCACTTCATTTTCAAGACGCTTTATCTGCATGCTGACAGCAGACTGGGACAGGTTCACCTGTTTTCCCGTTTTTGTGAAATTTTTTGCATCTGCCAAAGCTGTGAATGTTCGTAAATAATCAATTTGTAAATTCATAATTAAAACTCCTGGGCCTTTATTTCAAGGGCTGTGAATTGCCAATCATAGCAATAATCATAACAAATTTTGATTGTTGCTATCAAAGCAATTCATTGGACTAATTATCAAATATAGCTTAATTTCTTATTTAATAAAAACAAATTCAGCATAAGGAGTGCATATGAAAATATTAATTGTCGGCGGAAAAGGTACTATTGGTTCTAAAGTAAGTGCACATTTTTCCAAAAAACACGAGGTCATTATTGCAGGAAGAAACTCAGGTGACGTTCAACTTGACATGGCAGACAGCGACTCTATAAAAGGGATGTTCGAAAAAATTGGAAAAATAGATGCCGTGATCTGCACAGCCGGCGAGGCTAAATGGGGAGATTTTGATGTATTGACAGAAGATGATTTTTATATTGGCATCAAAAGCAAACTCATGGGCCAGATTAACCTGGTTAGAATTGGAAAAGATTATATGAATCCTGGCGGCTCCTTTACTCTTTCAACAGGAATCCTTGCAGATCATCCTGTTCTGATGACTACGAGCGGTGCGCTGGTCGGTGGTGCGATTCATAGTTTCGTTAAAGCTGCCTGCCTGGAACTTAAAAATAATATCCGAATCAATGTGGTCTCTTCCGGCCTTGTGGAAGATGCGGTTGAGCATTATGAAGCATATTTCCCGGGACATAATCCCATCCCCATGAACAAAGTCGTAAACGGCTTTGTGAAAAGTGTTGAAGGAGCATCCACCGGAGAAATCATAAGAATGTATGATAATTGTTAAAATTTTGAATTTTAAGGTAAATTGGGGGATGGTATGGCGAAGTTGACGGATAGAATTTTAAAACTCAAAGAACAAAGTAAAAACGCCGAAGTTTGGATTGATCCTGAAAGAGCGCAGATCGTAACCAGATTTTATTCAAAAAATGCGGGTAAATACAGCATACCTGTTTTAAGGGCTCGTTCTTTTAAAAACCTCATGGAAAAAAAAGAGTTGTACTTAGGGGATGATGAGCTCATCGTTGGCGAACGCGGAAGAGCCCCTAAACTCATACCTACATTTCCAGAAATTGCGTCCCATTCGGTAGAGGATCTAAAGGTTTTAGACGCCCAGGATCCGATTCCATACCATGTTTCCCCAAAAACCATGGATATATATGAAAAAGAGGTGATTCCATATTGGGAAGGCAGTGCCCTGCGTGACAAAATGTTCAACCAGTTGAGCGATGAATGGCAAACCATTTATAACTGTGGCCTTATCACAGAAACCATGGAACAACGTGCACCGGGTTCCATGGCGCTTGACGAAAGAATGTTTGGCATGGGCCTTAAAAAAGCAAAACAGGAGATTGAAGAAGCCATTGAAAATCTGGATTTTTTAACAGATTTTCAGGCAACTGATAAACGGGAACAGCTCACAGCCATGGCAATTACCTGCGATGGAATGATGATATATGCCAAAAGGTATGCCGACATGCTTGAAAACAAAGCAGCCCGGGAAACAGATCCTGCGCGTAAAAAAGAACTTGAGAAAATGGCGGATGTTTGCCGCAGAGTTCCTGAAAACAAACCCCGTGATCTGTGGGAAGTTCTTCAGATGAGCTGGTTCATGCACGTTGGAGTTATCACAGAATCAAATGGCTGGGATGCATGTAATGCCGGCCACATTGATCGCCATTTTTATCCCTATTACCAAAAATCCCTTGAAGCGGGTTTGCTTGATCAAGAATCTGCAAAAGAACTGCTAAGCGCATGGTGGATCAAGTACAATAACCATCCCGCCCCTGCCAAATATGGTGTCAGTGCCCTTGAAAGTGGCACATACAATGACTTTGTAAATATCAGTCTTGGCGGCATCACAAAAGATGGCAAGGATGCAGTCAATGATTTGTCTTATATCTTCCTTGAGATCCTTGACGAAATCGAATTTATTCAGCCCCAGGTACATGTGCTGTTAAGTCGCATGAATCCAGAACATTTTCTTAAAGAGGCTTGCAAGGTGATTAGAAAGGGCCGAGGATTCCCTGCCATGTTCAATGCCGAAGCCCTTATAGAGCAGCAGCTACGTGTGGGAAAGACGATTTCTGATGCACGGGGCGGGGGGATCTGCGGCTGTGTTGAAACAACTTGTTATGGAAAGGAAGCGGCTCCTCTTATCGGATATATCAACATCGCAAAAATCCTGGAATTGGCTCTGCAAAATGGGTATGACACAAGGGTGGATAAACAGGTGGGGCCAAAGTCAGGTGACGCAAAAGATTTCAAAAGTTATGAAGCGCTCATGGAAGCCTTTAAAAAACAGGCCCAATACGTTATTGATACAAAATTAAGGGGATCCCAGTATTTGATCCAGATGTTTGCCAAATATGTTCCCCAGCCATTTTTATCAGTGCTCATTGAAGGTTGTGTTGAAAGCGGCAAGGACTACAACGATGGCGGTCCCAAATACAATGTATCCATACTTCCCGGTGTGGGAATCGGTACGGTTACAGACAGTTTGTCAGCCATTAAAAAGCATGTGTTTGATGAAAACAACTATTCCATGGGAGAGGTCATTGATGCCTTGAATGCGGACTGGCAAAATAATGAACACATGAGACTCACCTTTGCCAATAAAACGCCACGATATGGAAATGATAATGATTATGCAGATTCCATAATGAAAGAGGTGTCTGATTTTTTCATCGATACGGTTGACGGAATAAAGGACAGCAGGGGCGGTACTTACAGAATGAACATGCTTCCCACAACATGTCACATGTATTTTGGCGAAGTCACCGGTGCCACCTGTGATGGGCGAAGGGCAGGCAAACCCTTGTCAGAGGGGATATCTCCTGTTCAAGGGGCAGACTTGAGCGGCCCCACGGCCTCTTTGAAATCCGCAGCCAAGATGGATCACTCAAGAACCTGTGGCACACTTCTTAATATGAAATTTTTACCCGATGTATTAAAGGGAGACACTGGTATAAGCAAACTTGCAAGTCTTATCAGAACCTATTTTACATATGGTGGACACCATATTCAGTTTAATGTGTGTGATGCAGATACCCTTTTGCTGGCACAGCAAACACCGGATGATTACAATGATCTGATTGTTCGTGTGGCAGGATATTCTGATTATTTCAATGTCATTGGAGAAAATCTTCAAAATGAGATCATTCAGCGTTATGCCCATGAAATATGATGGCTCTGTAAAAAGTCGATCAATGAAATTTTGATCACATTGTAGATGGGTTTGATATCAGCTCTCCTAAAATATGTGTGGTTAAAAATTGAACTTCAGGTATTTTACGTGACCATCAAATATAGGTGAGAAAAATGATTGAGGGCAACATATTTAATATTGAACACTTTGCCATCCATGACGGACCGGGCATAAGGACAACCATTTTTTTAAAGGGGTGTCCCATGGCATGTGTCTGGTGCCACAACCCGGAAGGACTATCGGGTAAAAGACACATTGTTAGATCTGGCAAAAAATGCATCGTCTGCATAGAATGTATAAAATGCTGTCCCCAGGGGGCTCTGGAGATATCCACACCCCATGGGATTGTGTTTGATTCTGAAAAATGCATTGCCTGCGGGAAATGCGTGGACATCTGCTGTGCAAATGCCATTGAGATGGTTGGCGGTGCAATGTCCCCAAGACAGGTGGCAGATATCGCACTCAAAGATGTCACCTTTTATGATGAATCCGGCGGCGGTGTTACCTTTTCAGGGGGGGAACCCCTTTTTCAATGGGAGTTTGTCAGGGAGTGTGCAATTCGCTTAAAGGAAAGAGGGGTACACATTGCGGTGGAAACATCGGGGGCGGTGAAAAACGATGTTATCAAACACATTGCCCCCCACGTTGATCTTTTTTTGTATGATCTGAAACACATTGATCCGGCTGAACATAAAAAATACTGTGGAATGGGCAATGAAAATATTCTTGAGAACCTTGAAACGCTATCAGCCATGGGAAAGGAATTAATTATTAGGATGGTTGTTATCCCCGGTATTAATGATGCCCCTGAATATCTGGAAAGACTATGCAGGTTCCTGAAGGAGACCAGCGGAATCAGATCTGTTTCACTGTTGCCACTGCATAAATCGGCAGTTGAAAAATATAAGCGTTTGGACAAGGAATTTTTTATCGCTGATTTTGAAATTCCGGACGATGAAAAGATGGAATCTGTTGCTGAAATTTTTCAAAATAAAGGGTTTACGGTTCAAATAGGCAGTTAAAAGCATTACCATATTTCAATATTCGTTGTGTCCGCCAGGACATGTTGGGTATTTGATAATTAAAATTTTTATCCTTGAGTTTATCACCGATGAAAAACAATCATTCAAAAAGGAGAAATCATGAAAATTACCATATTACAGGGAAGTGCTCGGAAAAAAGGCAATACTGCCAAGGTTTTGTCCTGGGTTGAAGAAGAATTAACAGGAATGGGGCATGATGTTGATAACATCTACCTGCATTCTAAAAACCTGAAAGGGTGCATGGCCTGTGGCAAGTGCAAAGAAAAGCTGGAACCCACAGGATGTATTCAAAAGGACGATGTACCAGGTATTCTGGAAAAGATGATCCAGTCTCAATTGGTTATTTTTTCTTCGCCCCTTTATTTCTGGGGATTCTCCTCTCAGATAAAGGCTGTTATAGACAGAACATATTGTCTTTATACTAATGCCAATCAGCCCAATCATGCCTCACTTGTCGACGGCCAGCGCCAGGCATTGATTGCAACAGGTGCCGGAGGATATGACGACAATGCCGAAGGAATGATGGATGCTTTCGGACGGATGCAAAAATACCACAAGGCCATTAACGCGGGAACTTTATTTATTGGTTCTTGCACCACGCCTGATGCAATGGAGGATTCTGTTAAGCAGCAAGCTGTTGAGTTTGCCAGAAAAATTGTTTCCTGACGTAAGTTCTTAATAACTGCGGGTTGATAATGTCTGTCACCCCTTTTAATGCTGGATGATATTCAAAGCGGATACCTGAATACCCCGACGTATTGAGAACTTGCAAAGCTTGAAATATACCCTGAATCGCGGAGTATTTCATGTTGCTTGATCGGCGAACGGCGCTGGTGACCACCATGATTACAATGAAAGTACGGGAGAATCTGGAAGCCATTGTATAATGAATGGGATCAGTTGCTGACATTATCGACTATTTCCGTTGTGCTGGCTTATCTTCAAATTGCATGTCGTTAGCCCTAAAATAAGCGTGTTTTAAACAAAAAACATCAAAAAAAAGCTCGAAATGCCTTTAATTACAGTGTATATTTGATCCACTACAAAAAAATATAA
>NZ_FWXY01000044.1 GCF_900176365.1 Desulfocicer vacuolatum DSM 3385
ATCAATGGTGATAATCCCTGAATTGGCAAATAGTTATGAGTAGTCTACATAATTCTTTTGCCAAAACAACACGAAAATAAGAGATAAGAATCTAATAAGTTCATAAGTCAATAAATTCTGTTTATGATGGATTTGAAGGACCCGTCTTAAAACGCCCAATAAAACTGGAATCAAAAGGGTTTGAAACCAGCTTTATTGGGAGCGAAATCAGTTATAATTAGAAAATTTCCAACCCATAACCGGGTGGGAAGGCACACTCTTTTCATGGATTCAAACAAAACCGTTATTTATAGCACTTTCTGTCATATTTCACGGATTCATATATCCTTCCCGTTCCTTTTAATTTATCATCATTGATTAATGTCCTCTATTTACAAGGTGTTGAGGCACCAATGTTTCGGTAAGACTGTTTGGCACAAGGTTTGCTTAACCTGTATAGGCAAAGGAGAAAAAGATCCCCGTTACGACAATGCGTTTATTTACCTTGAGTTTTTGGACAGGCTAACCACTAAATTATCAACTTGGCCACCTGTGGTGCGTATTTATAAAGGTTGAGTTAAAGAGAAGCATTGCATGATTATTGCCACTTTTAAGATGCAAGTTACGCCTAAAAAACGGAAAGAGCTATTACAAACGATGTTATCCATAGTTGAGAAAGTGCGTCAGGAGAATGAGTGCATAAAATGCCACTTCTATCAAGACATGGAAGATATTAACAGCTTCGTACTGGTTGAGGAGTGGCAGAATAAGCGGGATTTGAATCGGTACTTGCATTCAGACCAATTCAGTTTGCTAAACGGCGCCATTAGACTCTTGAATGAGTCGCATAAGATGCAGTTCAATACGATCCTGAAACAGGAACCGTTGAGTATATGCAAAGGGCACAAATAAAATTATTAGATTATAAATCTGGCAACTTAACAATGCCATTTTCACGCGACAAAACACAAAAATCATTTCTAAGGTACTAAACAAAATAACGATGCCGGAACCCTTTTCAAACAAAGGTTGCCGATATTACCATGGAGACAGAAGTCGCTAACACAGGCGGATCAACGAGTCTTTTAATGCAGAGAGTTCAAAAAAAAAAGGATTCCAGAATGAAGAGCAAAACGATGCAAGGTGGATTTGATTTTCTAAAAAAAATTTTCAAAGTTTCAGCCCTACTGATGCTCATGGTAGTTTTTATACCGCAGATGCTTTCAGCCCGGGAGAAATTTGCTCAGGATCTTTTCTCAGTTAGCTTCCCGAGCGAATCGGATGGGTGGGCATGCGGCCGCTGGGGAACAATTGTCCACTCCAGCAACGGGGGTGAGAGCTGGCACCATCAGCAAAGTGGCATCGATTTCACCTTATCATCGGTCTACTTCGTGGATTCGCAGAACGGTTGGGTTGTGGGAGACGGCGGAACGATTCTGCACACCACCGATGGAGGGGAGCACTGGGAAAAGCAGGAATGCCCCATTGATTATTTTCATATGAGTGTATTTTTTATTAATGCCAGGACCGGATGGATCGTAAGTGAAAGAACCCACATTTTATATACGGAAAACGGGGGGGAGAGCTGGCAGATTCAATTTAACGACCAGGATTTTATCCTCAAGAGCATTTCGTTTTGCGATGAAAAAAACGGCTGGGCAGTGGGTGAGTTCGGATATATTTATCACACCAAAGACGGCGGGAAGCACTGGGATCAGCAGGCTGGCGAGTTTGGATTTTCAGAAGAAACCGGAGAGATTGTCGGCGGCACCTTCCTATACGCTGTCAAAGCTGTTGACCCTTCAACCGCCTGGGCGAGCGGCATCGATGGATATATCTCCCGTACCACCAACGGTGGGGACTTCTGGGAAAAAGTGACCGGAAACGGGGTGCCAAGGACCCATATTTTTGGAATCAACGCCGATGGGTTCGGGCGCATTATTGCAGGTGGAGTCGGGCATTTGATCACCAGCACCGACTACGGAAGCACCTTCAATGCAGGCGATATGGCGCCCTCCATTGTATACGGCTGGGTATACGGAATTGCCCAAAGGGGACCGTCCGGATTTGTCGCTGTGGGCAAAAAAGGATGGATTTATCTTTCCGATGCGACGGGGGCCTCGTGGAAACGGGTCGCAGGCGAATAAACAACTCGGATTCACATCAATTGTATACTCGAAATCCATGGGGTAATCGTAATTGGTTTATCCTTCCCAGCACCAAAGTTTGGATGAATAAAAAAGGGGAATACTATGCCAGATAATCAAGGAAAACATGACAGAATCGTCTCTTATATGGTTCGCTACCGTTTATGGGTCATGTTGTTTGTCGTAATCGGGGTAACTGCGTTTTCATACGGCATTACCCGGATGCAAACCGATGTAATCTTATCTCACATGTTTCCGCATGATCATCCGTATTTGAAGCTTCATGCGCGATTTGCACAAGTGTTCGGCGGCGGAGGCACGAACGTGGTGATCGCCATCAACACCAAGTCGGGAGATATTTTCAACCCCCAGACCCTGGGCAAAGTGAAAGAGATGACCCGGAAGATCGAGCTATGGCCAGAGGTATATCGACTGCTCACCGTATCGATGGCGAGCAACGCATCCAAGGTGGTCAAGACCCAGGCCAAAGGAGAGATCGTCATCGAGGCGCTCATGTTCCCGGAGGTTCCAAAGACCGAAGAAGACTTGGCACTGTTGAAGAAGCATGTGTTTTCGCTGCCCCAGTATGACGGCACACTGGTGTCAGAGGACGGCACCGCTGCGCTGGTGCTCACCCAGATGAAAGAGGACATCTCCTACGAGCAGATATTTGTAAAGCTGCGGGACTTGGTGGAGCGCTACTCGGATGAGAACACCTCAATTCACATCGTGGGTTATCCCATGCTAATGGGGTGGATTTACAGCTACAAGTATCAGATGTACATAGTGTTTGCCATCAGTGTGGCGTTGATGATGCTGATTTTGTTCCTGGTGTTTCGAAATGTTGTGGGCATGGTCGCCCCCATCGCCATGTCGGCGATCTGCACGGCCCTGGGCCTCGGGTTTATTGGCTGGACTGGAATCAATTTCAGCCCGCTTTTGTATGTGCTGGCTTTTCTTGTGGGCGCGCGGATGTTGTCAAATTCCGTGCAGATCACACATCGGTATATTGAAGAGTTCCGGGCGTTGGGTGACAACCCTGTGGCTGCCGCCTTTGAAACCATGAAGGCAATGATGATGCCCAATGCCGCGGCCGTGGCCACCGATGCGGTGGGCTTTCTCGTATTAGGGGTGGCAAAGATTATTCTCATGCAGCAACTGGCGATCCTGATGAGCTTCTGGATGGTGACCATCGCGCTCCAGGGCGTGTTGGTGCCAATCATCTGCAGCTATCTGCCCATAAAGGCGCAAACATTCGGTGCAAAGGATAAACTCGGGAGGCTGGGTAAAGCCATTGTGAGCATGGCCAATTTTTCCATGGGACCGGGAAAGCTCCTGGTAGGACTTGGCATGATCGGGATCATCGGCACAGGTATCTTTCAGATCACCCAGCTGAAGGTGGGGGATCCCACGCCGGGTAGCTCCATTCTCTGGCCGGATCACACATACAACCAGGACCAGGCCCTGGTAAACGAGAAGTTCAATATTTCATCGGACAACCTAATGCTCTATTACGAGGGGGCCAAAGAGTCAGTGTATGAGCCGGATGTGTTGAAGACCTTTGAGCTGTTCGAACAGCACATGGCCGAAGAACTTCCAGATATCTACAAGTCCTCAAGCTCCATTATCGGCATGAGCAAGATGCTCTGCCTCACCTTCCATGACGGTGATCAGATGTGGCACCAGTTACCAAGAGATCCCAAACAGCTCACGGGTATACTCGGCTATGTCCGCAACACGGCGGGCACGGCGGTACTTCGGCGATTTATTGACGGGGGGCTGGAGCGTACCCAGATCACGCTGTTTTTCGCAGACCACACCTCAGACAATATGCTTCGGATAAAGAAAGCCGCGCTGGATTTTTTTGAAAAACATCCTATGAAGATCGCCAATGGTGAATTCAAGCTGGCTGGCGGCCGGGTGGGCATGGAGATCGCCCTGAATGAGGAGATGAAGCAGGCCCATGCCTTTATGGATTCGGTGGTGCTGCTGTCCATTTTTATCATGTGTTCGATTTCTTTTCGCTCAGTTGTTGCCGGTTTCATGCTGACAATTCCCCTGGTTTTCTCGAACCTGATCGCCTTCAGCTACATGGCCTGGGCGGGGATTGGGCTTACCACCAGCACCCTGCCGTGTTCGGCGGTGGGGGTGGGGGTGGGGGTGGATTTTGCCATTTATCTTTACAGCCGGTGCAAAGAGGAGGCACTGGTGCATGATGATTGGCGGACGATGATTCTGTGTGCAGTGCGCACAACCGGAAAAGGAATCGTGTTTACCGGTATGACGCTGATCTTGCCGATTCTGACCTGGTATTTCATTTCGGCGTTGAAGTTTCAGGCCCAGATGGGTTTTTTCCTGGCCATGCTTTTGTGTGCCAATATGGTTTTGGCCCTGACGTTGCACCCGTTGATCATACTGCTGGTCAAACCACGGTTCATGAAGAAAAAAGTCCAGTTGGCGAATCAGGAGAAAGTGGCTTCTGCGCTTCAAATCGGATGAACCCGATAAGTGGAGAACACGAGATTCACAAGGTGACAGGGAGATGTTTTTCTGGTCTTAATGTGTAATCAAAAGGAGGAGGTAAGATGACAGATCGCGCTAATTTCAAGAAGAAAAAACTCATTTTAAGGGGGGGGGTAACGCTGCTGGTCATGCTGATGCTGGCTTTCCCAGTGGCGGCAGTCGAGTTTGATTTTGGGCAAGCACATGGCAGTATTATGGGATATATAAACCAGAGCGTTGGCTTTAACATCACCGGTGGTGATCATTTTGACACCCAGCAGGATTTTAATTCGGCTGTGTTCCAGGCACTTGTGGAAACGAAGGTGCATCTAACGCCGAGGCTTCGGTTTTTTGGCTCAGTAAGCCTCAATGCCGATTGGGCTTACGGATTGTTGGATGGCAAAGACGACTGGAAGGCCAAAGGGTTTGATAAGGCCGATGATGACCGTTTCATACTGGGCGATTTTGATGATGTGCTCAAAGAATTTCATCTTACCTGGACACCGGGTGATTTCATGTTCCGGGTGGGAAAACAAGTCGTCGTGTGGGGCGAAACAGACGGTATTCGGATCATGGACCAGATAAACCCTGAGGACCAGCGGCGCGGTATTACCGATGTGGAGTTTGAAAGCACGATTCTCCCCCTGTGGTTGCTGCGGGCCGAATATTTCATAACCCCTGATACTGAATGGATGACGGAGCTGGGTTTTCAGTTCATCTTCAATCCCAATGTGAAGTTCCGCAGCAACGAGTCGGTGTCTGTGGGCGGTGACGTATGGGGCATTTGGGGCGCCAACGTCATGGCGGGACCGGGCATGAGTGTGGGCTCATTTGACCAGGCGATTGAAGAACCCGATGAGTGGGATGATGAGGGGTATGAGTATGGATTTCGGATCCGTACTGTGATGGCCGACGCCATTATGACCCTGAATTATTTCAACGGTGTTGCCAACACGCCGGTGACGATAATGACCGGTGACCCCCGGATAGAGGTTTCTCCCTGGGACAACCGGCTGATTCTTCATCTGCCCGAGGCCGGCTACTATCCCGATCTGGAGTTCGTGGGAGCCACTTTCACAAGGGATTTTCCCGGCATCTACATCAAGGCGCTGGGCGGGGTATCGCCGGTGCTGCGTGCCGAAATCGTGTACGCAATGGACTCTACATTTACCAACAACCTCAACGCCTTTGAAGAATTGGATGAACTGCAGATCGGGATCGGGCTTGACTGGAAGTTTAAGATCAACTTCTTGAATCCCAAGGCTTATTTTTCGCTCTTCTCCCAGTTTGTCAATCGAAAAATCCTCGATTATCCAGATTACGGGCTCTCGGTTCAGTCCAATCGAAAGGACTGGATATTTGTTATGAACACCACCTATTTCCACAACAAGCTGGAGCCCGCGGTGACCTATTGGCATGATGAAACCAATAATGCTGATTTGCTCAAGCTCGAGCTTGGCTGGGAGTATAGCCATAAATGGGAATACACCATCGGCGCCGTATTCTTTAGCGGCGACAAAGATGGTGCCGGCTTTGAGCCGTTCGCCAACAAGGATCAGTTTTTCATGACCGTGTCACACCGGTTCTAAGATGAGATCCCTGCTGAACACCATGCGAATGTTAATATATTTAAAAAAACTGAAATAAAGGAGAAATATACAATGAATTTTTTGAAAAGGCGTATGATTGGTTTGTTAGCGGGGTTCCTGATCATATCTGTTCAATGCGCCAGCGCAGGTTCACTGCCTCATCCGGGGAGCTATATCCCCTCTACGTCAACAATTGAGAAGTATAAAAAAGGGCTTGATGACCCTCGGTCGATGTTCGACTCTCCGCTTGATCTGAAAAATATTTTGCCGCCTGAAATCCTTGACAAGGTCACCTATGATGTTGAAAAGATGAAAATCGCATGGCCGGAAGTGGTCCAATTCAAAGCCCCGGAAGTGGTGGGCAAGGTGGCCCCGGAGATCAAACCGGGAAAGTACACTTATCAAGATTTAAAAAAATACCCCGGGTTCAAGGAGTTGATCATTCCAGAGCGCTATGACCGCATCAAACCGGGTGAGCCGCCGCACGCACTTAATATTCCGGAATTTAATATTATACCGACACGGCAGTTGTACCTGTCGCTACCGGTTGCCGAGGCGTGTAAGAGCAATATGGGGAAAACAAAACTCGATGAAAATGGATACCTGATCACAGACACACTGGCGCCGGGTATTCCTTTTCCGCGGCCTTCAGGAAAATTTATGGGAAATCAGATCGTGTATAACTGGAAGCATCGCTATAATCAATGGGGGGTAAACGTTGGAGGCGTACTTAAGGTCGTTGGGATCACCAAGAATTTAACCGTCGATTATAATGGATACCTTTTGGAAAATGCCGCCCGTCTGACCAATCGTGTTCTCATGCCACCTTACGATTGGTATGACAAACGTGCAGAAAAACGAAAAGAGCATTATGCACTCCATTGGTTTTTTCCAAGCCCACGTGACGTTGCCGGTACGGCACGAACCTCTTTGACTTACCTGAACCCGAATACCGCAGATCAAAACTTGATGTATATTCCCTCCATGCGCCGAGTGCGCAAAATGTCAGCAACCGACACCCAGGACCCGGTCATGGGACAGGATACCATTTATGACGATACGGAAGTATTCTGGCAAAAACTGTCACCTAATAAATACCCATACAAAATTACTGTAGAAGCACGTGAGTATCTTGTCCCGATTACCTTTGACGGGAAGGCGTATGTGGATTCAAAGGATTTTGCCTGGCGTAACGTGACGATGGAACGTCGTCCCATATATCGTGTTGAAATGGAACAGCAGGATGCCAACTACGTTTATGGCAAACGAGTTCTTTACATCGACATGGAGACGTTTGACCTCTGGTTTACTGCAAATTACGATCAGCAAGGACGGCTCTACAGAACAACTGAAGTGGCCTGGAGTTTTTTACCGGAGATGGGAGTGTCCTCTTATTTCAATATACATTACAATATGCATGATCATATCGATCTCCACACAACATTCTGCTTAATTTGGCAAGCCCCTGCGTTTTGGGATGTTCGAAAAGATATGGGGATGGCAACCATCGTCAGGAATGCGAAGTAAAAAAGTCTAAAAAGCCCCGGTGGGTAGCATTGTTGCCCACCGGCCCCAAACTTAGGTCAAATCAGGTGAAAGAGGCCCGAATCGGGTTGGCGAAAAATGGTGGTGGCGTTATCTCTGTGGAAGAATTTGCCTGCAGCGCAATCTTGCTGGAAAAAATGTAAAGGAGAACCGAAATGAAAAACGCACTCCATGGATTGCGTGTGTTGGATTTAACCATGAACCTGCCGGGTCCATATATGACATGGCTCATGGCGGAAATGGACGCTGAAGTGGTCAAGGTGGAGAACCCAGATGGAGGCGATCCGGCCCGGGCATTCATGGACCCCGGAGAAGAAATTTATTTTCCGCTTTTTGAAGCGGTTAACCGGGGAAAAAAAAGCGTGACGCTGGATCTCAAAGTGGATGGTGGCCGGTCGGTTTTCAAAACGCTTTTGGGAGGTTATGACATTCTTGTGGAGGGATTTCGTCCTGGCGTCATGAAAACACTGGGGCTTGATTATGAATCCCTTTCATCCTCCTTTCCCAACCTGCTGTACGTTTCCATTACCGGCTGATGAGATTCAAATAGTGTAACGGTTTTGTGACCACATCGATTTTAATATAAAATCGATTTTAACCTACAATTTAAGCACCTTATAATTACGTTTCGACAGATTGGTAGTTACAAAATAATGTAACGATGTAAAAAAAAATCAAAAATGATCTGTGGTTTGGCATTTTTTACAAATGGATCAAGCAAAAATCGGCTTCAATATATAAGGTTAAGATACAGACAGGCCACCCTCGGCTTATACCAAAGATGGCCTGTCGGTACAGATAAATTGTGATAAGAACTATTGGGGAGGGAGGTCTGCTATAAATTCCAGCGCAAGGTTAATATCAACAAATTGGTGGTTTAGCTCATTTGCCCTATCCCGGCAGTCTGTACAGATCTCTTTAAATTTTCTCATATCGCCTTTGACGGCCATATAAATCTGTTCAATCGCTTCCTGCTGGATATCTTTGTACTTTTCGATAAAATCCTCGACCTCTATGGGATACAAAATCAGGGTTTTTAACCGGCTGAGTATATCAGGATGATTTCGGCTCAAATAGGTTCGGACCTTTGGGAGTCCAGCAAATACGACGGGAACTCCGGCATCAATAATTCGCTTAAGATATGGCCAGACCCTTGTATCCAGATCATTGGCCTCATCTATGATGATAAAACAATTGGAGAGGTTGCAGATCGTTTTCAGGTATTGGGGAGTCCGTCTGTAGGTGGCTGTGGCTTCATAATTTAATTCTTTGAGTATGGATGCCAAGGTTTCATGGATGTTGAACAGGGACTCAACCCATACGGCATGGAGCTTTTTGGGGCGCAGCAATTTTAAAAAACGGGTTTTGCCTGCACCAAAGTCCCCTTCAATGAGAACACTTTGTCCCCTGTAAATCCGGTTATAAGTGGCAGCCAAATATGAGACTCTTCGTTTATCACTGATAAAATCCTCTTTCATGTGATGTCTCCGTGGGATGCATAAGTGGCCACATGATTCGTATTGATCAATTTTTGGTAATCCAGTATAAATGCATTGAACAGGGCCTGATTTTTACGGTCATCAGGCTGGTTCATCTTTTTCATGTAATCGGCATACCTTAATTGATTATGATGAAGCACTTGTTCTGCCCGGGTAAGGGTAAGGCCCTTATGATAAACTTCGATTAAAGCAGGCCGATCAACAGCCATATCGTGCTTTCCCAAAAGAGTGATAATGGTGTCGAGTTCATCGGGCGGCACGGGTGAAGGTGCTGGTGAAGGCGATCTGTCAAATGGCTTTTTTGCAATGGCTTCACCCAACAGTACGCCTTCTTCACCCTGCTCAAAAATAAAAAGTTTATCCTTGTATCTGGAAATTTTTACCGGTGTACTTTTATGCTTGCTGAACCGGTCTGCGCCACTTGTCACATAATAGTCCCGGTTATCATGGCGAATGGTCCTGCTTTTGGATACGGTGGCTTTGATTTTCCTGTAGCCGTACTTCATATATTCTTGAACCTGATCCGGATTAAAATTCAGTATATCTGCCTGGTTTGATAAAAAATCATCAAATTTCTGTGCCGGTACCCAAGCACTGACCACTCCGTCTTCAGTAAAATAATGTTGTGTATGATTATGTTCGTTGCGGTATTCGCTGAGCATATTACTGATCCTTAATTCCTGAAGTGTGATATCAAGAAGGGTTACAGTAATTTTCTCCTTTTTTCCCCGCTTGAAGGTATATTCTGGAATGGTTTTCACAATCCTGTTCTCAAAGGCTTTGATAATCCGTATTTCAAAATTGTGCAGGCTCCGGTGTGAAGATTCCAGATGCGCCTTATCTTTGGGTGAATATGCCCTTGAAAAATCCGGTGCAAAATAGAAGCCTTGCGGAGTAGAATGCGCAAGATTAATGGCATTGATGGGACGCTTTAGATTTAAAAATCCTTTTGCCTGGTCGGGCCTGATCCCTATTTTTTTCAAAGGGAATGGGGTGCTCAACAAAAAACGGGTAAAAAGATCCACAGAGTTCAGGCTGCTTTCGGTAAAATAAAATTCCAGAATAAACATGTTTCTGGAACTGGTATCAAAAACTTCAATCACCTGTGGCTTTTGCCAATTACCGTGTTTATTTCTAATTTTCAAATACTGGAACTTGCAGCCGTCAACCTGTATCAAATCAAATACCGGCACCGATTTGAAGGCATGAATGACCGGAGACTGAATCTGTTCATCCTCTTTTTCCAGATAAAATTTAAGGTTTTCTCTTTTGGCACATCGCCGAAGTGCCGGGAGGCTGATGGTTTTGCCCAGCTCTTGTTCCAGCCAGTAGTGATAATTTTTAATGGTCCTGGCTCTCCTGGTGATAAAAATAAACCCCTGGGATGAGGGATCGCATGAAGCCTTGACCATTTCAACAAACTTTCTTTTTGTTTTTTCGTCTATGGCCCGGGGCCGTCCGCTGCACTTGCGGCCCTCCATAATCCCTTTTTCAACCAGCAAAAGGGGCACCGGGATAATCCCAGTTTTTTTGTACTGGTCCTTGTAATATTTTTTGGATCTTCTCTTGGCAGACCCGGTTTTGTTCATGATCTTTTTATGCAGCAGTAAGTGAAAACGGTCATCAAGAGTCAATTCACCCAATTATTTGCCCTCCCTTGATACAATTTTTTCGTATATAACCTGATGCCACAACAATGCTGCCTGACGGGAGGTATGCTGCCAATGATCATGCTGTGCCAAACGGACCTGTTCAAGCATTGCCTTTACTACAGCGATGTATTCATTCGAAATCCGATCAGTTAGGTCTGGTTTACTTTTCGGTGCCGTCTTTCGGGCATCGATAAACTTTTTGATATTCCGTGCGGTCAGCTCCATGCCGCTGTTTATAATCGCCTTCCAGATACGGCGCTGTTCTATTGAATCCAGTTGGGTAAGGGGACGGACCTGAGATTCATTGGCTGGCAGTTTGTCCCCAATTGGGGACAGATTGTAGAGGACTTCATAGGAGGTGATCAGGCGATAGGCATGGGATTTACCCATATCCCACCGCTCCCTGGTATATGTTTCGAATGACTCAAACAGAGCCTGCTTGTACAAACGATTGTCACGAATTTCTTTCAAGGCCTGGCCGATTTTGTAAAAACATTCCTGATTACGGGCAATCAATATTTCAAGTTTGTGCAGTCGTTCCATACTTATTGCCCCCTCGCTATGGGCCTGCCGATTACAGCGGCAAGGGCAGTCAGTGTTGATGCCGGAACCTGAGGGGCTGTATTTATCTGCTTCAAAAACAGGACGCTGTCCCTAAATCCATATCCCTTGAGTTTCATGACAAGGTCGATGGTATTAAAGTTTTTTCCGCATCTAAAGCACCTGGCCAGGTTTGTGGCTGGATTTACTGCGGTCTGAAACTCATTACATAGGGGGCATAGAAAACGAAAATAGCCATCCCTGATCTTGGATGGAATCTGTAAAAGGTCCCGGATCAACATATCCACGGGTATATTGTTCCTCAGTTCAAACAATTCCCGGGATGAAAATCTGCTCTTTGTTTTGCTGTGATGACCAATTGTTAAGTGCCACAATAAAATAACTACTTGAATGCAGAAATTTTCAGAATAAGTTGACCAAATTCAAAATATATCAGATTAAATGGTCCTGGGAT
>NZ_FWXY01000025.1 GCF_900176365.1 Desulfocicer vacuolatum DSM 3385
TTTTTCTTGTTTTTTTCAATTATGCTACAAAGGTATCCTTTTAAGAATATCGAAGCTGTCCGCGATCGAACTTTAATGAACACGCTTGTTTTAGGGTTAGCAGCAGGCTGTTGCCTTCATAGGGTGGCCGGTATGTGGTTCCTGTGAATTTCATATGTAGCTATATCTCAACGACGACTTTACCCATTGGCTGGCCGCTTGAAAGACGATCATCGGCTTTACCGGCGTCTTCAAGGGAAAACCTCTGATCATCCAGGACCGGCTGCAAGTTGCCGGCATCGACAATCTCTGCCAGTTTTTTCAAAATTTCAGCATGGGCTTCCCGTTTGAAGTTGTGGATCATGGGAATCAGCATGAAAACAACGTGCAAAGAGAGTCCCTTGAAATGGGCCAGAGACAGATCCATCTCAACCATGGCAACCGTGGAAGCAACCTGGCCGTTGAGGGCTGCGGCTTCAAAGGAGTTGGCCATATTGGGCCCGCCCACTGAATCAAAAACCACATCAAAACCATTTCCATCCGTATGTTTTTCAACATAATCGGCAACGGTTTCCGTCTTATAATTGATGGCGGTTGCTCCCAATTTTTTAATCAAGTCCAGCTGCTTGTCACCGCCACCCGTTGCATAAACCTGGGCACCGAAATGGCATGCCAGCTGCAGGGCCACATGGCCAACGCCGCCGGAACCGCCGTGGACCAGTCCCTTCTGGCCCTGGGTAATGCCGGATCGCATCAGTCCTTCATAAGCCGTAATACCAACCAGCGGCAACGCAGCCGCTTCCCGCATGGTTAGCTTTTGGGGCTTATGGGCGATAAGGTTGGCATCAGCAACCATGTATTCGGCCAGGGTGCCGGACAGATCACCCAGCCCGTCGGCACAGCCGTATACTTCGTCCCCCACGGTATATTCCAAGACATCTTGGCCAACTTCTTCAACGATTCCGGCGAAATCCATCCCCAGAACAGCGGGAAGCACCGGTGAAATCGGCAGTCCCTTGCCCATCTGCCGAATCATTGTATCGACAGTATTGATACTGGTTGCTGCAATTTTAACCAATACATGGCCCGGTTTTACCTCTGGTTTATTGATCTTTGCTGTCTCAAATACATCGGAATTACCAAATTCTTTAATTATCATTGCTTTCATTGGTCTTTTCTCCCTGCTTATGTGTTTAAAATTTATGTCTGAGTTGAATTATTCTCTATTTGGGTTTGCAACATCGAACATCCCTTTCATAACACCGATGATCTCTTCACATTTCTCCAGATTTAACGCATCTTCGTTGTGTCCACCAGGACATGCCCGTTGTATGAAATACTCCTCAAATCAGAGTTGTATTTCAAGCTTTGTTGTGGGCGGAACGAGGTCAGAATACGGTCCGCACGTGGCGGTTATAGAAAGAGATTGACAGCTAAGAGTAAGTTGGATAATTTTGCATCTGTGTCAGGTGCCATTGGCCTAAGAGGGAATCCCGTGAAAGTCGGGAACGAGCCCATCGCTGTAATCGGGGACAAACACCGCCATGAAGTCACTGGAGGGATTGAAAGCCCAAGGGATCAATATTTTCTTTGGTTTCAATGATCCGGGAAGACGCGGTGAAGCGGACGATCCGAAAGTCAGAAGACCTGCCTGGACAATAATGGCTGTGATGCATGGGAGTGCACGCAGGCCAATGGTCTTAATGGATAAAAAGGGAAATCCACAGATTGACATTGATCGGTCTGTGGTTTTTTATTTTTAGCGAACCTAAAAAGCGAGCTATGTCATATGATACAGGTTAGAAATCTGGTTAAAACCTACAAGGATGTCAAAGCCCTGAAAGGGGTGAATGTCCATGTTAAAAAAGGTGAAATATTTGCCTATCTCGGACCCAACGGGGCCGGTAAAACCACCACCATTCGCATTCTCACCGGACTGACCCGGGCCACGGCAGGTACCTGTCTTATCAACGGCTTTGATATTGCCACCCAGACAGGGGATGCAAAAAAACAGTATGGTCTGGTGCCCCAGGCCATCAACCTGGACCAGGAGCTGACCGTGCAGGAAAATCTCTTGATCCATGGCTGGCTTTACCATATGGCATCATCGGATATTGCCGGGCGGGTTAATGAGCTACTTGACTATGTGGAATTGTCTCCCAAGAAAAAGAGTCTGGTGAAAACCTTGTCCGGGGGGATGAAACGACGATTGATGATTGCAAGGGCATTGCTGCACAGTCCCGGGGTATTGTTCCTGGATGAACCCACGGTGGGACTGGATGCCGCCATCCGTCGTAAAATCTGGACATTGATTAAAAAAATACAGCAGCAGGGAACCACCATATTTTTGACCACCCACTACATTGAGGAAGCAGAATTCCTGGCAGACCGGGTGGCATTCATTGACCAGGGTTCCATGGTGGCCCTGGATACCCCGGCCAACCTCATGGCGGCCCGGGGGGCCTGGGCCATTGACCGCCTGGTGGCAGATGTCATGGAAACCCTTTATTTTAAAACCAGGGAAGAGGCCGACACCTTTAACACCAACCGGTCGGAACAATTCACCCTAAGACGGGTCAATCTGGAAGACGCTTTTCTGGATTTGACAGGGAAAAAAGTAAAATGATACAGGGAATTATTGCCATATATGTTCGAGAGATGCTGATTCTGAAACGGCGACTGAGCCGACAGATCCCCTCCTGGTCCATCTCCCCTTTTCTTTATCTCACCGCTTTCAGCTATGCCGTGGGCCGTGGGGTCTCCATTGATGGACACTCTTACCTGGAGTTTCTCATTCCCGGACTCATTGCCATGGGATCCATGACCCAGGCCTTTGCCATTGCCAGCGAAATCAACATTGCCAGGTTTTACTGGCATATTTTTGAGGAGTTCCAGGCCGCCCCCATCAGTAAGTTTGCCTATGTGGCAGGGGAGGTACTGGCCGGGATGACAAGGGCGTTGCTTGCCATTGGTGTTATCATGGTGCTGGGGTTTTTGTTTGGTGTGCGTCTCCATTACGGTTTTGCTTTTTTCATGGCGCTTTTGCTCAACAGTTTTGTGTTTGCCTCTTTGGCTGTGGGGCTTGCCATGGTGGTGAAATCCCATGCAGACCAGGCCATGCTCACCAATTTTATCATCACCCCCATGGCATTTCTGGGGGGGACTTTCTTTCCTGTGGATCGGTTGCCCCAATGGGCCGGGGCCATTTTAAATCTGCTGCCCCTGACCCATGCATCCAAAGCCATTAGGGCCGCATGTCTGGGGGAACCGGTGAATCTGTTTTCCTATGTTCTGCTTTTTATCATTGGTTCTTTATTTTTTGGCCTTGCTGTCTGGTGTGTGGAGCGGGCCAAGGATTAACCTGTTGGAGGGGAAACGATGCATACAATACAACTTGTTTATTTCAGCGTCACCACCAATGAAATTCCCAATTTAAGCCTTGCCATCCATAAATTCCGGGAACAGGTGGGGCCCATGTCTGTGTTTGCCAGGAGCAGAACCCAGCTTGAAGACAATGAATCCTTGCAGCAGCAGTTCATTACAAAGGCCCTGGATGCTGATATTGTCATCATCACCCTCATGTCGGGCCGACGCTCCTTTCCGGCTTGGGATGCTTTTATTAAAAAGCTGGAGTTGAAACGAAAAAATGGTGAAAAAACACCCTATTTTCACGTTCAACCCACGGGCAGCAATGCCCGGTCCATGGAGATGGTGGAAGCCTTCTCCAATGGGGTTGATACCCAAAATTGGCATAATTTGAGTCGATATTATCGCTATGGCGGTGTGGACAATCTTCTGCAGATGCTCATTTCCCTCTATAATGTCAGCTTCCAGAAACAACTTGTTGTAAAACCCCCGGTGCGTCCCCCCCATGAGGGTATTTATCACCCGGACCTGGATCATATCCCCGAATTAACCGATTACAGCAATGGTTTTGATTCAGGCAAACCCACCATTGGTATCTGGTTTTACCAAAATTTCTGGGTCACTGACAACAAGGCCCACATTGATGCCCTGATCCGGGAGGTGGAAAAACAGGGTGCCAATGTCCTTTGTGTGTTTCATACCCGGTTCCGGGATAAGCTCATAAAAAGTCATGGCGCAGATTATGTGGTGGAGCACTATTTCATGGACAATGGCAGACCTGTCATTGATGCCCTTATTAATCCTGTGATGTTCAGCCTTGGCATGGTGGCACCGGAGTATAAACATCTGTTGGAAGATCTCAATGTGCCGGTGATCCAGGCATTGTGCACCGGTCGCACCATTGCCCAGTGGGAAGAAAGTGACCAGGGCTTGAATAATGTGGACATCACCATCTCCGTGGCCCAGCCAGAGTTGGACGGGGTGATCATTGGGGTGCCCGTGGCATCCAAACAGTTCAGCGGTGTGGACCCCATCACCGGCTCGGCCATTAATCGATATGTTCCCATACCGGAACGGGTTGAAAAACTGGTTAACCTGACCCTGAACTGGGCACGCCTTGGCCATAAAATCAATGCAGAAAAAAAAATCGCCATTATTTTTCATCACCATCCTCCCCGCAACGATCGCATCGGTTGTGCATCGGGTCTGGACAGCTTTGAAAGTATCAGCCAATTGTTGATGGAGATGGAAAAACAGGGATACAAACTGGAAAAAAAACATGTCTCCGGGGATGACCTTGCCCGGGAGCTCATCAATGGCATGACCTGTGACCAACGATGGCTCTTGCCCGAGCAGATGGCACAACGGGCCGTTGCCACGGCTTCTTCTGTGCAATATCTCCCCTGGCATGAAAGCCTGCCCGGGGAGATGAAAGAGAAAATGGTCCGGGACTGGGGAGCCATGCCGGGAAAACTTTTTGTCCATGAAAACAAACTGATGTTCCCCGGTATTATTAATGGCAATGTGTTTCTCACCATCCAGCCCCCCCGGGGATATTTTGAGGACATTGATAAATTATACCATGATCCCCACCTGTCGTGTCCCCATCACTATCTGGCCCATTACCGCTGGATTAAAGAAGTATTCAAGGCCGATGCCGTGCTCCACGTGGGGAAACACGGCTCATTGGAATGGCTGCCGGGCAAAGCCGTGGGGTTAAGTGAAAATTGTTATCCAGACCGGGCCATCATGGATTTGCCCAATGCCTATGTCTATATTATCAATGATCCCGGGGAGGGAACCCAGGCCAAACGACGCTCCGCTGCCTGCATTGTGGATCATCTGCCCCCGGCTTTAACCCATGCAGACATTTATGATGATCTTATTGATGTGGAGAACCTGGTTAAAGAGTACCGGGAGGCCCGGGTGCAGGATCAGGGCAAACTTGAAATCCTTTGTTCCATGGTCTGGGAAGCGGTGGCGGCGGCGGATCTGGATAAGGATCTTGGAATTGACCACACCCGGGCCATGGAAGATTTCCCCGGATTCATGGAAAAGCTCCATGAATATTTAACTGAAATCGGTGATACAGCCATCACCCGGGGACTCCATATTCTGGGACAGTCTCCCATGGGCCGGAACCTGGTGGAAACCCTGGCCCAGATGACCCGCCTTGCCAATGGCAATATTCCTTCATTGCGCAGCGCCATTGTTTCTGCACTGGGGTATGACATGGAAACCGTGACCCGGCGCCGGGGCAGTGTGGTGGACAGAAAACAAAATCTCACCGGAGGGCAGATCATTGGAAATGCCCATGCCCTGGCATTGGATCTGCTTGGGGATGTGGTTGAACTATCTTCCCATTTGATTGCTGAAAAATTCCATGGCCGTGACAATGATGGTGACGCCGGCATTCAGGCCGGAAAACTCAACATGGGTGATACAAAGGATGAGCCCGGAGAAGCAATGGTGCCGGGCAGTGGGATTAATGAAATCATTACCCGGCATATGGGACAGATGGATGGGGATATTGAAGCGGTGCTGCAATATGTTCACACCACCCTTTTGCCCCGCCTCATGGAAACCCGCCGGGAAATTACCAGTTGTCTTGACAGTTTTGACGGCAAATTTGTGCCCCCCGGACCCTCCGGTGCTCCCAGCCGGGGGCAGGCAGATATTTTGCCCACGGGCCGAAACTTTTTTTCCGTGGATCCCCAGAAGATTCCCACTCCGGCCGCATGGGAGGTGGGTAAACGGTTGGGGGATGCGCTGATTTTAAAGTACATGGAAGAACACGGTTCCTGGCCCGACAATGTGGGCGTGATCCTCTGGGCCAGCCCCACCATGCGTTCCAAAGGGGATGATATTGCTGAAATCCTTTATCTCATGGGGGTAAAACCGGTGTGGCAGGCAGGCTCCGGAAATGTGCGCGGGGTGGAGGTGATTCCCCTGTCTGAGCTGGGGCGGCCCCGCATTGATGTGACGCCCCGCATTTCCGGAATTTTCAGGGATGCCTTTCCACTGCTCATCGATCTCATTGACAAGGGGGTTCAGATGGTGGCCCGGCTAAAAGAGCCCCATGAGTCCAATTTCATCCGTGGCCATGTCACCATGGACATGGAAACCCTGGTAAAAAAGGGTATGGATACAGAAGCTGCCTTCAGGGATGCCACCTTTCGCATATTTGGTGCAGCGCCCGGCAGTTATGGGTCCGGTGTTTCCACACTGGTGGAATCCAAACAGTGGCAGACCCGGGAAGATCTTGGTGATATGTACATTAAATGGTCTTCCCATGCCTATGGTCAGAGTACCTATGGACAACCCCATACCACGGGATTTAAACGGGCCCTGGGCCGCATGTCCGCCACGGTGAAAAATGAGGACACCCGGGAAAAGGACATGATGCTGTGCACGGATTATTATAGCTATCACGGTGGGCTGATCTCCGCAGTGCAGTCGGTGAAAAATGAGCGGCCCTTTTCCATGGCCGGGGACAGTGCCGATCCCGGGCATGTAAAGGTGCGTACCACCGCTGAAGAGGCCCGGCATATTTTCAGATCCCGCCTGCTTAATCCCAAATGGATAGAAGGGTTAAAGGCCCATGGATACAAAGGGGCCGGAGATCTTTCCAAAACCATGGATATCATATTTGGCTGGGATGCCACCGCCAATGTCATTGATGATTTCATGTACCGGCGTTTTGCAGATAAAGTTCCCCTGGACAGGGAGATTCAGGAATGGATGAAGCAGGTAAATCCCTATGCCCTTCAAAACATTCTGGATAAATTACTGGAGGCGGCGGCCCGGGGGATGTGGCAGCCCGATGATGGGATGATGGCAAAAATGCAGGAGGCTTTTCTGGATGCCGAGGGCGATATTGAAGAACTGGTTGAATAGATAACAGGAGGGATATATTAAAAATGGGATGGTGGAGTGGTTTATCTGAATTCTGGCAAGGGTTTATATGCGGAGGGGTGGCTGTTCCCCTTGGAATTGTGATTATTGAAATCATGGTAAAACTTTTGCGACGACGGAAGCAGGCCTCTTTTAAAAGATAGTGTATTTTGAAAACCCTTGACACTGTCATACGGCATTGTTAGGAATGTTTATCAGGTTCCTTTAAATATAAAAGTATCTTATGGCGCATTGGGTGGCAACCTTGCTCAATTAAAACATGTTTTGGCTATCCAATGCGTAATATCGGTAATAGGGGAATTGTCTGGTCCCCTGAGCTGCTCTTGTTCTTATGCTCAGCAGGGTAAACATTATGCCGGGGGTTAAAAATGACATATGGGCTTAAAAAGTTTGTTAATATCGAACATTTCAAAAAACTTCCGGGAAAGTTTTTGTCCTTTATTCAAGTCCTGATAATATCCATTTTTGAAAATGGACTAACCAGGCTCAGATGGCCCAAAAAAACAAAATTCATTTATAACAGAGAAGGGCATTACAGAATTATCCTCAAAGCGGCCATGGACGGGTATTGGCTGACTGACCTTAACGGACGAATCCTTGATGTCAATGACGCCTATTGCCGCATGAGCGGTTACCGAGAAGAAGAACTCGTGGGAATGCACGTTTCTGATCTGGAGGTCCTTGAAACGGCAGAGCATGTGGGGCAGCGCATCCAGGAAATGCTCAAAAAAGGCTCTGATCGATTTGAATCCCGGCATCGGCGTAAAAACGGAACAGTTTTTGATGTTGAAGTCAGTATTCAGTTGCAAACTGAACTGGGAGGACGATTTGTTTGTTTTCTACGGGATATCAGCGACTACCGGCGCCTGGAGAATAAAAAAAATAAAATCGAGAAAACCCATAAAAGCCTTTTGAACAACTTGAATGCTGGAGTGATCGTTCATGGGCCGGACACGTCCATCATGGTGGCCAATCAAACCGCATGCAGACTTCTGGGGTTATCAGAAGAACAACTCATGGGAATAGGGGCAGTCAATGATCACTGGCAGTTTTTACGCAATGACGGCAGTGAAATGCCCACGGCGGAATACCCGGTCAATCGGGTATTGTCCAGTAAAAAAGAATTGCATAATCAAATCGTCGGCGCTTTACGTTCTGGAACCAATGATGTTGTCTGGGTGCTGGTAAATGGATTCCCGGTACTGAAAGAGGATGCAGTCGTTGAGCAGGTTGTGATTAGTTTTGTAGATATTACCGAGATGAAACAAGCCCAGCAATCGGTGGTTCTAACCAATGAAAAGATGAGGTTAGCAGCAAAATCGGCTCATTTCGGCATTTGGGATCTGGATGTTCAGAACAATCGGCTTGAATGGGATGACGGAATGTTTCGCCTTTATGGTTTGAACCGGGACAGTTTCTCCGGTGTATATGAAGCCTGGCAGGCAGGGGTGCATCCTGATGATCTTGAGCGCAGCAGCCAAGAGGTGGAACAGACATTAAGGGGGGAAAAGGAATTTGATACCCAATTTCGCATTGTTCGCCCCGATGGACAGGTTCGGGTCATGAAGGCCCATGCTGCCGTTTCCCGGGATAACCGTGGCAATGCGCTTCACATGACAGGAATTAATTATGACATCACAGAGAAAATTAAGTCCGAGGTGGCCTTAAAAGAGAGTGAGGAACGTTTTCGGGCATTGCATAACGCTTCTTTTGGGGGGATTGCCATCCATGACAAGGGACGAATTCTGGAATGCAACAAAGGTTTGTCAACAATTACCGGGTATGATTACCATGAATTGATCGGGATGGATGGACTGCTACTTATTTCTGATGATACCCGTCACAGGGTAAAAAGAAATATCGATACCGGCCATGAAATGCCATATGAGGCAACAGGTGTACGTAAAAATGGTGAACGCTATCCAATACGTCTGGATGCCCGGAATATCCCCTACAGGGGTAAACGTGTCAGGGTCGTAGAGTTCAGGGATATCAGTGAGGAAAAACGATCGGAAAAGGAACGGGAGGAACTCCAGCAAAGTCTTCGCCAGGCCCAGAAGATGGAGGCAGTGGGCCGACTGGCAGGGGGGGTGGCACACGATTTCAATAACATGCTCAGCGTCATCATCGGCCATGCAGGCCTGGCCTTGCTTGATGTGGATCAAAGTTCTCCTCTTTATGATCGGTTTGAGGAAATCAGGAAAGCAGCGGAACGCTCAGCTGACCTGACGCGTCAGCTTCTGGCATTTGCCCGCAAACAGACCATTTCGCCCAGGGTGCTTGACCTGAATAAAACCGTGGAGGGGATGACCCGGATGCTGCAGAGACTCATTGGCGAAGATATTGATTTGGAATGGAAACCGGGTAAAAAGGTGTGGCCGGTGAAGATGGATCCCGGTCAAGTGGATCAGATTCTCGCCAATCTCTGTATCAATGCCAGGGATGCCATCGCAGATGTTGGCAAAATCACCATTGAAACCGCCGCCGTTGTCTTTGATGAAACCTGCTGCCCTGATCATCCCGGCTTAATTCCGGGTGAATATGCCATGCTTGCCGTCAGTGATAATGGGTGCGGTATGGACCCTGAGATTTTGCCCAATATTTTTGAACCTTTTTTTACCACCAAAGTATCTGATCAGGGGACAGGGCTGGGTCTATCCATGATTTACGGTGTGGTTAAACAAAATAACGGTTTTGTTGATGTGTACAGCGAACCTGACCATGGAACCTCATTTAAACTCTACTTTCCACGCCATAAGATCGTATCTGAGGATCTGATGAATAAAAAAACATCTTTTCCCATTGAGCGCGGTAACGAGACAATTCTGATTGTGGAAGACGAATTTTCCATTCTTGCAATGACAGCTCAAATGCTTGAAAGCCTTGGGTATAAAACCTTGAAAGCACAGGCACCGGAAGAGGCCCTTCATCTGGCACAGACCCATAAGAGCGAAATCCATCTGCTTTTAACCGACGTGATTATGCCTGAAATGAATGGTCGGGATCTGGCTGAGAATATTTTGTCCATTTGTCCGGATCTGAGGTGTCTGTTCATGTCCGGCTATACCGCCAATGTCATTGCCCACCACGGCGTTCTGGAGGATGATGTTAATTTTATCCAGAAACCGTTTTCAAGAAAACAGCTTGGTACCGGTGTCCGGGAAGCATTGAGGTAAACTCGTCAGTCATAAATTTTTCGATTTGCAGCCACATAATGTGTTTCCTTGAAATTGAAATCATTCCATGGGGTATGAATTAAGATCCTGTTTAAAATGCTTGTCCAGTGGATATAGAGGGTATTGATCTTATCTGGCTGGTAAAAAGTCCTTAGTTTTGGAAGGCTTAAGACGTACAATGAATTTTATAATCAGGCATTTAATTGCGTTAAGTAAATGCTCTGAATAGAGGTGAGTATATATTGAAATTAGCGATTCGCAATGCCCTTAAAACGGATATCCTTGATGTGACACCGGCTATTATTGCGGTTTATGACACGGATTACAATATTATCTGGGTAAATAAAGCCTATCAGGAAGCGACAGGTGTATCTCTTCAGGAGGGTGAAGGGAAAAAGTGTTACTCTATTTGGGGTCTTGAAAGGCCCTGCCGTGATTGTCCGGTGATCAAGGCAATTAAAACCGGAGCACCGCACAAAGCCGAGTTAACCCCACAGAACCAGGAATGGCTGCCATCTCAAGGTTCATGGTTATCAAAAGGTTCTCCTGTGAAAGATGAAAAGGGCTGTATTATCGGGGCAGTGGCAACGCTATCTGAAATTACCGATCGCATACAGGAGGAAAAGGCCCTGGAAGAATTCTATACCGGTCTGGACGCGCAAATGCGGCAACGCACGGCAAAGTTGGCCGAAGCAGAGGAGATGTTGCGAATTGCATTTGAATGTTCCCCCATTGGAAAGGCCCTGGTAACGATTGAGGGACAATTTTTAAAAATAAATACGGCACTTTGCCGGGCCGTTGGATATTCTGAAGCGGAATTGTTGACCAAAACCTTTCAGGAAATTACCCATTCAGAGGATCTTGAGCCTGATTTTGCAAACTTGACTCAGTTATTGGCGGGTGAGGTTGGGTCCTACGAAAGGGAGAAGCGTTACCTGCATAAGCAAGGACATCTTATCTGGATACAGGTTAATGTCTCATTGGTTTGTGACAGAGAGGGAGATCCGTTATTTTTTATCGCCCAGATTCAGGATATCACCCGACGTAAGCAGGCTGAAATTGAGTTGAAAGAAAGTAGGGATCGCTTTCATTTGCTCACCGGCCAGTTGATGGATGTAACCTGGACGGCCACTGCAGATGGGGCACATATACTGGATGTCAACCATGCCTTTGAGATGATATACGGAATATCCGAGGCTGATTTTAGATCCAACCCCGGCCTGTGGTTTGAAATGGTTCATCCAGATGATAAAGCCATTGCAGAAGCCAGCACTGAAAAGTTGTTCAAAAATGGTCAGGCACAGGCCGAGTATCGCATTGTCCGGCCGGATGGTGAGATTCGCTGGATTCGTGACCGAAAGACCCTGATGCACGATAAAGAGGGACAGCCGGTGCTTATCGGGGGCATCGGCAGCGACATTACAGCAACAAAGACCCAGGAAATGGAAAAAACAAAGCTTCAGGAACAGTTGTTCCAGGCCCAGAAGATGGAATCGGTGGGGCGCTTAGCTGGCGGAGTGGCCCACGATTACAACAACATGCTCAGCGTAATTACAGGCTATACTGAACTTGCCATGGATGAGGTGGAACCGAATGATCTGATTCATGAAAATCTCCAGGAAATTTTATCTGCTGCCAATCGCTCTGCGGACATTACCCGGCAATTGCTGGCCTTTGCACGCAAACAAACCATTGCTCCGGAAGTCGTCGATTTGAACACCACCGTGGAAAATATGCTTAAGATGCTCCGGCGGCTCATCGGAGAGGATATTGATTTGGTGTGGAAAGCCGGGTCAGCTCTATGGACGATAAAAATTGATCCGGCTCAGCTTGACCAGATTTTGGCCAATCTTTGCGTTAATGCCCGGGATGCCATTGCCGATGTGGGTAAAATTACCATTAAAACCCAGAACGTCGTATTTGACGAAGCCTATTGTGCTGTTCATAAAGGCTTTCTTCCGGGAGAATATGTGATGCTGGCACTCAGAGATGACGGCGATGGTATGAACAAAGAGACCCGTGATCAGATTTTTGATCCTTTTTTTACCACAAAGCAGCTCGGCCGGGGAACCGGCTTGGGACTATCCATAGTATATGGTATTGTTAAACAAAATAATGGGTTTATCAACGTCTGCAGTGAACTGGGTGAAGGAACCACTTTTGAGCTCTACTTTCCCCGGTACCTGGGAAAGGCAGACAGAAGTCAATCCCAGAGCATAGCAGAAATTCCCCATGGAAATGGTGAGACTGTTCTGGTGGTAGAGGACGAGGTGTCGATTTTGGCCCTTATGCGAAAAATACTGGAAGGATTGAACTATAGGGTGTTGACCGCAGCTACTCCTGGCGACGCCCTGAGCATGGCCAGAGAACACTCTGAAAAAATTCTTTTACTCATAACAGACGTGGTGATGCCCGGGATGAACGGCAGGGAGCTTGCTGAACAGCTACAGGTTCTTTTCCCGGCTCTCAAATGTTTGTTTATGTCCGGCTACACAGCCAACGTTATAGCCCGCCACGGTGTTTTGGAGAAAGGGGTGCATTTTCTTCAAAAACCGGCTTCCAAAAGGGAGCTGGCCGTTAAAGTCAGAGATGTGCTGGAACATTCCAAATGAACGGGAAATGGGGTATTCCGCGGTTATAAAAATGAAAAATCAGAGGATGAAAAGCAAACCATACAATAAAACCATTTGGAATGTTGCTTAAAATTTACAAGAATGTCGTTTTCGTGTTTGGTATACTCTTCTTGTCATTTCTATTAAAGATGTGATAATACCTTCTTTTTGTGTATAAGATATCAAGAGCTTGAGTATTAAGCAAAATTGATTTTTTTAATTATCAGGAGAGTATTTTACCATGTTGAAAAAAAGTATAATGATTGCGTTAATTCTTTTCATGTGTGTTCCCAGTGCATTTTCACAAACAAACATCACCGTTGCCTCTGATGCCACATGGCCCCCCATGGAGTATGTGAACAAAGACAAAACCATCACAGGTTTTGCCCCGGAACTGCTGGCTGCCATGGAAAAGGTCAGTGATATTAAGTTTGATATTCGAAACACAGCCTGGGACGGTATTTTTGCAGGCCTTGCCGCAGGTAAGTATGACATGATTGCATCCTCTGTTTCCATCACAGACGTCCGTAAGAAGGTCATGACTTTCAGTGATCCTTATTTTGAAGTAAAGCAGGGTGTCATCGCAAAAAAAGGTGCAAATATTAAATCCAAGGCAGATTTGGCCGGTAAAAAAGCCGGTGCCCAGATCGGCACCACAGGCTTCCTGGTGACACGAAAAATCAAAGGGGTTACCATGAAATCCTATGATGAAATCGGCCTTGCTGTGGAAGATTTATATAACGGTCGCATTGATGTTGTGGTGTGTGATGATGCTGTTGCTGCCGATTATGCGCTTACAAATGAACAGTATTCCAAGGATTTGTCCCTTGCTTTTTTGTTGAAATCTGATACCCCGGAATATCTGGGTTTTGCTTTTAAAAAAGGCGCATCCCAGGATAAACTCAAACTGGTTAATGATGCTTTGAAAAAAGTAAAAGAGTCCGGTGAATACGATAGAATTTTTAATAAATGGTTCTAATCAATTAAATTTCCGGTATATATTTTGTAAATATTCGGGTTGGTTTTGTAAATGTTTGGCCAGTGCCCATCTTCGCTTAGTTGGGACTGCGTAGCATACTATTGCTATGTGAGCAGGTCCAAATGAGTGAAGATAGTGTACTGCCCGAATATTTACATATTTTTGTTACCGGAGAGAATGAAAAGGTAGCTGCTTTTTCACATAAAAAAAATAATAATCTGGAGTGCCAAAATGGCAGACAAAAGTCATCCCATTAACATAGAAGTCGGCGACGGTGCAGCCATCCCTGTAAAAAAAGACAAAGGACTGGTAAATGCCTGGTCCATATCCTTTTTTGGCGCCATTGGTTGTATTATTTATCTCTGCCTCGTAGACCCGGATATGTATTGGGAAGTGTTAAAATTCTTACCGGACGGAATCCTGGTCACCTTTCAGGTCACCATTGCCTCCATTTTTCTGTCTTTAATTATAGGGCTTTTCACCGGTTTGGGACGTATTTCAGACAACAAAATAATCAATACCGTTGCATCAACCTATGTGGAGATTGTGCGGGGTATTCCTTTGTTGGTTCAGCTTTTTTATATTTATTACGCCCTGGGGCGTTTTGAATTTTTGCAGATCTCAGAATTACCGTCAGCCATCATTGCCATGGGAATCTGTTATGGCGCTTATATGGGAGAGGTGTTCAGGGCCGGAATTGCATCCATTGACAAAGGGCAGGGCGAAGCGGCCCGATCCCTTGGATTTAACAAGACGCAAACCATGTTCATGGTTATTTTACCCCAGTCATGGAAAACCATTCTTCCTCCTGTGGGAAATGAATTTATTGCCCTTTTAAAGGACAGTTCCCTTGTTTCCATTCTGGCCGTTGCCGATATATTGAGGCGGGGACGTGAGTTTGCCAGCGTGACTTTCAGTTATTTTGAGGCATACACCATGGTTGCCCTGGTATATCTTGTGATTACCCTTATTTTATCCAAAGCCGTAAGCAAAATGGAAGAAAGGTTAAATTATTATGAAGGCTACTGATGCCATTATTCAAATAAAAGACGTTTATAAATATTTTGGTAACTTATGCGCCTTGGATGACATTAATCTTGATATTTCACCCGGGGAAAAAGTGGTGGTCATCGGCCCTTCCGGTTCTGGAAAGTCAACCATGCTGCGCTCCATTAACCGCCTGGAGGAGATAGACAAGGGCCATATCATCATTGACGGCAAAGATATAAATGATAGAGATAACGATATCAATGCCATTCGCCAGGAACTTGGCATGGTTTTTCAAAGCTTTAACCTTTTTCCCCATAAAACCGTGCTGGGAAATCTTATGATGGCCCCCATGAAATTGAAAAAGCTGTCAAAAAATGAAGCTGAAAAAATTGCCATGGAACTTCTGCATAAAGTGGGAATCAGTGATAAAGCCCACGTATATCCCAAAATGTTATCCGGTGGTCAGCAGCAACGGGTGGCCATTGCCAGGGCTTTGGCAATGAATCCCAAAATAATGCTTTTTGATGAACCCACGTCTGCCCTTGATCCTGAAATGATCGGTGAGGTACTGGATGTTATGGTGAATCTTGCCAAGGAGGGGATGACAATGGTTTGTGTCACCCATGAAATGGGATTTGCCAGGGAAGTTGCCGATAAAGTGATTTTTATGGATAAAGGAAAAATCATTGAGACCGGTACGCCAGAGCATTTTTTCAGTGCCCCTGAGCACGATAGAACCAAATTATTTCTATCCCAGATTTTGTAAATTAAGCTATGCTGCTGCATTGTCATCACTTGATTTTAGGGTTGCCCGTTTTCAAATATGCTGCGGCGTAATACTCTGTCGCATGTTTAATTCTAAATCTTGCCTTGACTGTACACTACTGCAACGTCAAGTCTTAATTTTAGGATAGCTGATTCTGAACAGGTCAGGGATACACTGCTCTGGGAGATCTATCATTCTAAATCCCGGCCTTTACTATGCACTACTTTTTTTCATGGGGGGGATATTTTATGTGTGATCAAAATACTCCAATCTGTTTTAAACATCTTCCGGATAAAACAGATCCCGTAGCGCCGCCATCCCAACAAAGCCGGGAAGAGTCCCAAGAAGATGAGGTTTTTGACCGGGGTATCCTTTGTGCGGCATGTGGGCATCTCATCACCCATGGAAATGAAGAAATTTCCATAAATGGGGCCCACCGGCACGTGTTTGCCAATCCATATGGTCTGGTTTTTGAAACTGCATGTTATAAAAAAGCCATGGGATGCGTGGTCACAGGACAGCCATCGGATGAATTTACCTGGTTCCCCGGTTATCGGTGGCAGATTGCCCATTGCAGGGGATGTTTCAACCATCTCGGATGGCGATTTTCATCCGCTTCAAACGTTTTTTTCTGCCTGATATCTCATCAGTTAATATGATTCTCGTCCCCGGGTCAGATTTAGCCTGTGGAAAAAATATTGACAGATATGGATGGGTTGGGTACTTTTGTTCTGTTTCAGGTGCCATTGGCCCAACAGGGAATCCCGTGAAAATCGGGAACGAGCCCATCGCTGTAATCGGGGACTAACACTGCAATTATGTCACTGGAAGGCATGGAACGGTGAGGAATAACTCCTTATCTCCATGTTCCGGGAAGACGCGGTGAAGCGGATGATCCGAAAGTCAGAAGACCTGCCTGAAAAAAAGGAAGATGATGCATGGGAATGCGCATGGTCCAATGGTCTAATGGATAAAAAAGGGAAATCCACGGATTGATGGTTATCGGTCCGTGGATTTTTGTTTTTGGCGGGCTGAAAATTCAAAAAAAGGAAAGAAAAATGATATAACCGCCATGGGCGGACCGTACTCCAAACCGGCTCTGCCCACAACAAAGCATGAAATACGCCTCTGATTGGCGGAGTATTTCATATAAAGGAGAGTGAGCAATGGAAAAAGGGTTACTCATGGTAAATACCGGAAACGGTAAAGGAAAAACAACCGCGGCCCTGGGTCAGACATTCCGGGCACTGGGTCATGGCAAAAAAATCTGCATCATTCAGTTTATTAAAGGAGACTGGAAGTACGGGGAACTTTATTCCATGGAAAGATTCATTGATCTGGTGGATTTTTATGTCATGGGTAATGGATTTACTTTTAAATCCAATGATCTTGAAAAGGACAGAACCATTGCCCTTAAAGGATGGGACCTGGCCAGGGAAAAACTTGTGTCCAATGAGTATTTCATGGTCCTTTTGGATGAGCTCACCTACCTGATGACCCTTGGGTTTCTGGAAACGGAAACCATTTTAGACACCATTACCCATCGAAGAGAGGATCTTCATGTGGTGGTTACCGGACGATATGCCCCCCAGAAGCTCATTGACTCCGCAGACCTTGTCACAGACATGCATGAGGTGAAACATCCTTATCAGAATGGAATCCTTGCCCAAAAAGGAATTGAATTTTAAGGTATGCTTTATTTTTCAGTTTACATTTTTGAAAAAGATATACCCATTTCCCGGGAAAATTTGATTAAAAAATTTAAACTGCTTTTAACGTTGTATGAAAGATGCCGATTTTAGATTTAAAATTATTTATCAGGAGTATATATGAGCCAAGTTGATCGCCACAAAGACCGACAAGAAGTTCCCATTATTCTCACCGCCTTTGGCACCACTGCCAAAGCTTTTTCAACCTATGAAAAAATGGACGCTGTTTTTAAAGAAGAATTTCCCAACCTGAATATCATATGGACATACTCTTCCCGCATGGTAAAATATGCGTTAAAAAAGGATAAAAATCTTGACTTAAAAGATCCCGGAGAGGTCCTGTCCGAACTTCAGAACCGGGGCTGTCAATGGGCTGTTCTTCAGTCGTTACACCTCATCGGAGGGCATGAGCTTCATCGTCTGGCTGCCGAGCGTAACCAGGTGGACATGCGTCTTTCCCTTGGACTTCCCCTGCTCTCTTCTCCCAGAGATTACCAAGAAGTGGCAAAGGCCCTGGCACCGGTGGTTCAGAAAAATGAAGATGAAGCTGTTGTGGTGGTGGGACACGGAACGGATCATCCCTCCTGGACCTCTTATTTTGCCCTGGAAGCCATCATGAGAAAAGAGTATGGTCCCCGGGTGTTCAGCGGTGTGGTGGAGGGATTCCCCGAGATGGAAGAGACCCTGGACAGGATTTTGAAAAGGGGATTTAAAAAAGTTCGCATTATTCCTTTGATGCTGGTGGCTGGGGTCCATTTCATCGAAGACTTGACCCAAGAGGAAGATTCCTGGCAAAAGACATTTGAAGCAAAAGGCCTTGAGGTGTCTGTGGTTCCCCACGGGGTGGGTCACCTGGATGGGGTCACCCGGGTTTTTTGCAGACATATCAGTGAAGCACTGGACGTTATTCCCCTTTAATGTCAAAATGGGGATGTTTTTTCTTTGTTGTGGGCGGACCGGTGTCAGAAAAAGGGTTCGCCCCGGCAGTTACACCCATAATGTAAATTGGTTTTTTCCACAATTAAGACAAAGGAGCGTTTTTTATGCCCTACGTGAACATTAAAATCACCAATGAGGATGTCACCAAAGAGCAAAAACTGGCATTGATAAAAGGTGCCACCCAGCTTCTGGTGGATGTGCTCGGTAAAAATCCCGCCACCACGGTGGTGGTCATTGACGAGGTGGAAACGGACAACTGGGGCATAGGCGGTGAATGTGTCACTCAGTTGAGAAAACAGAAATAAGGAGCAGCAATGAGATTATTATTAAACATTCTCTGGTTTGTTTTTGGTGGCGGCGTGATTTCCTGGTTTTTATGGGTATTATTAGGCTGCCTGCTGTTTATCACCATTGTGGGCATTCCCTTTGCTTATGCTGCGTTCAGAATCGCAGGTTTTGCCGCCTTTCCCTTTGGAAAAGAGCTTGTGGACGCCAGGGAACTGGGGGATGAAAGAATTGCGGGCACCGGACTTGCCAATTTTTTATGGATCATTTTTGCCGGTATCTGGCTTGCCATTTCACATATTGTTGCGGGGGCAAGTCTTTGCTTGACCATCATCGGTATTCCCTTTGGATTTGCCCATTTCAGACTGGCGGCGGTGTGTTTTGCCCCACTTGGGAAAAAACCGGTGGAGATATAGCCAGCAGACCTTATTTTGATTCCCTGGAGGATCCATGGGGATCAAAAAACAGTAACGTGCCATTGGCATACAGTTCTGCGATTTCAATGGGTGCCCCTTTTTCATCCAAGGTCACCCGTCCGACGCCGCAGGCACTGATGAGTCTTCGTTTTTCTTTCCCCCTGGGAATGCGTTCATGGATGACCATGTCCCTTCTTTTGGTGAACCGGTTCAGGAGGGAATTTGGAGAATACATCACCTGATTAATGCGATCCAGCCATTTCAGCAGAAATTCGGGGAATTGATTTTTAATGCCGCTGGAGGTTATCTGCCATATGCCGGGGCAATTTTTTGTATACCGAAGCTCAACATCGTATGCAAAGGAGTAGTGGACATCCCCTGAAATGATAACATTGTATGATGCTGTTTTGGCATTTTTAAATATTTCCAGAAGGGTGTAGGCAGATTTTCTGTGGGACATCCAGTTCTCGGCGTCCACGGTGAGGGAGTAGCCAAATGTGGTAAATAGCCTCTGGATCAGTTCAATGAGTTTCACCCCGAATATGGGACCCGGTGCCACCAGCATTACGGCATTTTCTTTCATGAGCTTATGCTGGAGCTTCATCAGGGCTTCCCAGTCCAGAAGCCCCGAAGGACTGGAAGGGCTTCTATCCCTTTTCCATCGCCGGGTGCGGCTGTCCATCACTACCAGGTGGGGAAACAAAGGTACTTCATAGTGCCAGTGTTTGAATTGTAAAAGGGTCTCTATGAATTGATCATGACTTGTTTTATCCGGCTGTGTGAAGTATCGGGCCGCCGTGTCCATGAATTTCCGGGGGAAGCTGTCCGGGGCGTTTCCCCAGCCCTGGCACAAAAAGTAACCCATGAGCCCATTGCCGATGATTCGTTTGGTAAAAGGGTTGCCATAGGCCCGGGCCTCCCACCTGGCCGTGAGATTCCAGTCATCGGTGATATCATGATCATCAAATATCATATAGCTGGGAATGTGGGCCAGCAGCCGCTGGACCCGGGGCAGCCATTGTTTAAAAGACGCAATGCATTGGCGCTCTTTTTCGTAGATTGCTTTGAATTTTTCCTGGATCTGCGGGTAATCAAGCGTAATAAATTTCCACATTGCCGGGGACCAGACCAGTATATACATGGCCATCCATTCCCCAAAGGTGATCATGTGATTGTGGGCAAACCCCGACGAAAATATATGTTTGGCTCCGCCCCGGCGATACCAGCGCTTTCCCACCTTTGTTCTGGGTAAAATTTTTTTTCTTAAATAATAGCAGTGGGAACTGCCATAGAGGGCCTTGCCATCCTCCACCACGGCATCGTCAAAAATTTCATCATAAATGCCCAGATGTGCGATGACCTGATGAATGGCCCGGAGCATGGGGCCTGCCACATCATCGGCATAGATCTGATCCCCGGTGAGCATCAGCAGCGCCGGTCTTTCATCCATATCATCGATGGTTTTTTCAATGTGTCCATCCAACCCCACAAAGGCATCGTCACTGTCGTGGTGGGGTTTACGACAGGAGCCGTGGAAAAATTGCCTGATGTTCTGTCGAACCACAAAGGAGGGACGGGACTGCCCCGGGTAGGTGATGTGGGAAACCAGAGATGTCAGATGCTCTTTTCTATTTTCTTTAAAGATAACCATTTCATATTCAATCTTGCAGTCCGTGGGAAAAGGGGTGTCAAGATGGATATCTGCCAGATTCACCCAGGCATGGGAGCCGAACTGAAAGGATGTGTAATTCTCTTTAATAAGCTTTACAGATAAAAAAGGGGTGGGTTTCCCTGCATGGAAAAAAATTATTTCAGCTTTAACAGGGTGTGGAGAGATCCACCACAGCACCACACGGTCAGGGGTCACTCTTCGCAGTAAAGGGCCGCAGATGAAAAGAGGCAGTTCTTTTATGGGTGTCATAACGGTTTCGTCCTGATTGCCAAATTTTAAATCGGTTCTGAGTTTGGCCAAGGTATTGTTAAATTCCCTTGCGTTGAATAATGCCCATGGTGCTGTACACCAGCTGGGCTGCAGCAAAATCCGATGCGTGGTCCCCGGGTACGGGGGCCAGCTCCACCACATCAAACCCCAGCACCTTTTTTCCGGAGATGCTTTTTTCCAGCAGAGTGAGGGTGTCATGCCAGCTGATTCCCCCGGGTACCGGAGTTCCTGTGGCCCGGATCACCGAAGGGTCAAGGCCGTCCACATCCAGGGTGATATAAATGTGATCTGGAAAATCAGGGGGAAATAACTGCTCGGGCATGCCCAGAAGATGAAGATCCCGGGCATCAAAAAAGGAGATGTTTTGCTCCTGGCGAAATTGTTCCTCTTCCCGGCAAAGGGCACGAACCCCTATCTGTACCAGGGGAATGCCAAGGTCTTGGGTGGCCCGTCGCATGACACAGGCATGGCTTAAAGGGCTTCCCTCATAGCTTTCCCGGAGATCTGCATGGGCATCTATCTGGACAATGCCAAAGGAGGGGGAACCGGATTTTTTTAAAGCTTGCAGGGCCCCCAATGTCACGGTGTGTTCTCCGCCCAATATCACGGGCAGGGCATTAAAGGACAGGGTCCTTGTCACGGACTGTTTTATGCGATCCAGGATCTGTTCAACACTGCCTTTGCACACCACCGGGGGGGTGGTGTAAATGCCCCATTCAACGGGTAGAGAACGGCCGTCCCATGCTTCCAACTGTTGGGAGGCGTCAAGAATGGCCCGGGGTCCCCGGGCGGTCCCACCGCCGTAGGAAACAGACGTTTCCATGGGTATGGGGATGACATGGAACCGGGATCTTTTTTCATCCCGGATGGTTAATTCTGAATCAATAAAATCAGGGGTATTATTCATTTTTGTCCATCTGTTTTTACCACAACAGGGGCATTTCACGGCTTGTATAAAAACACGGTGAGTTTCGTCTTTGATTCATCCCGGTTGAATCCATGATAAACCAATTTTCACCAGTCATAGGTTCTCCGGTTTGACACCACATAATGTGTTTTTAGGGACTCAGAACTTATTGATTTACCATTTAATAATCTATGGTTGTTATTTTCCGTGAATGAGATCCCGAATAAACGGTAGATTAAAAACTGCTGACTCCCTTTATAAGAAAATAATTTTAAATATCATAATTTCAGACATATACACAATGGTAGAACCATTCGGATATTTTTATAATAGACTTTCATTATTTGTTGTGATGCAGCGCATCATGGCCGTTATATGAAATACTCCGCACACCGGGGTGTATTTCAAGTTGTGTTGTGGGCAGGCCGAGGCCAGAATAAGGTCTGCCCGCGGCAGTTATTTGAAATTGAAAATATTCCATGTGATATAAAAAATGAGAATTTCGGGCCCATGAGAGTCATTGAAATTGTGTTTTAAATCCAAAGTGTCTTTGTGGTTTTATTAAACGGCCATCAAGAGAGTCGGGACTTGAAATCTTCATAGCCAAATTGTTTTATAATTTCCGGGCACGTCCCATGCTCGGACAAAAGTGCGATGGCCGGTAGCTGAACTCCGTTAAAGGTGTTGGTTTTTACCATGGTGTAGATGGCCATATCTGTGAAAATAAGTTTATCCCCCACCTTAAGCGGCTCATCAAAGGCGTACTCCCCTGCCACATCTCCGGCCAGACAGGAAGGACCTCCGATGCGGCAGGTGTAAGGTTTTTTTCCGGGAGGGGCCGATCCCACAATGTGGGGACGGTATGGCATCTCCAGTACGTCGGGCATGTGGGCAGGCACCGATGCATCCATGATGGCAATGTCCATGTCCGCAGATACAATGTCCAGCACCGTTGCCACCAGAAAACCGGCATTCAGCGCAACGGCTTCTCCAGGCTCAAGCAACACCTCCTTGCCCCATTTTTTCTTGAATTCCTGAATTAATTTTACCAGCAGATCAATGTCATACCCCGGTCGGGTGATGTGGTGTCCTCCACCAAAATTAACGTAGTTCACCCTGGGGATAATATCTGAAAAACCCTCTTCAACCGCTTTGATGGTACGCTCCAGGCAATCTGCATCCTGTTCGCACAGGTTGTGCCAGTGAAGCCCTGTGATCTCTCCGGGAAAGTGTGGTGGAAACCCCTTCTTACGGATGCCCAGGCGGGAGCCCGGGGCACAGGGATCATATATGGGCACGGCCCCTTCGGAATGCTCCGGGTTGATGCGGATGCCAAGTTTTATGCAACGGCCGTTTTTACGGGTGAGATCCGCCACCAGGGGGGTGAAACGATTTACCTGGGCAAAGGAGTTAAACACCAGATGATCTGTGGTGGTGCACAGCTCCTGGATGTCATTGTGTGAATAGGCAGCTGCAAAGGTGTGCACCTCTTTGCCGAACTCTTCCCTTCCAAGCCTTGCCTCGTGGGGAGAACTTGCACAGATGCCGTCCAGGGTTTTTGAAAGCAGGGGAAAAACCCGGAACATGGCAAAGCATTTAAGGGCCAGGAGAATACGGCATCCGCTCTGCTCCCTGACAGATGCCAGTATTTCAAGGTTGTGCTTTAATGCCGATTCATCCACCACAAAGCAGGGGCTGGGAAGGGCCGTTGCATCCATTCCGGTGTGGAGACATTCAGTCATTAAAGTTCCACCGCTTTCCAGGGAAGTCCATGAATGTTCAATGCATCCATAAAGGGATCAGGATCAAATTGTTCCATGTGCCACACCCCTTTTTTGTGCCATTTTTTCTGGATCATGAGCATGGCACCGATCATGGCAGGTACCCCGGTGGTGTAGGAGATGGCCTGGGAGCCCACTTCTTTAAAGGCTGCTTCATGGCTGCAGATATTGTATACATACAGGGTTTTGGATTTTCCGTCTTTGATTCCCTTTAAAAGACACCCAATGCAGGTACGGCCCTGGGTGAGGGGACCAAGGGAGGCCGGTTCCGGCAGCACTTCCTTTAAAAACTGCAGGGGAACAATTTCTTGCCCCTTGTAATTGACAGGCTCAATGCCGGTCATGCCCACATTTTCAAGAACCTTGAGGTGGGTTAAATACTGTTGGGAAAAGGTCATCCAGAACCGGGCCCGTTTAAGGCCTTTAAGATGCATCACCAGGGATTCCAGTTCTTCATGGTACATGAGATAACACTTTTTACTCCCAATACCTTCGGGGAACTCATAATCCATGGACCATGCCAGGGGGTCGGTTTCCACCCATTCGCCGTGTTCCCAGTATCTGCCCCGCTGGGTAATTTCCCGGATATTGATTTCCGGGTTGAAGTTGGTGGCAAAATGCTGGCCGTGGTCCCCGGCATTGCAGTCAATGATATCAAGGGTGTGAATCTCATCAAAATGGTGTTTCTGGGCCCAGGCACAGAAAACATTGGTCACCCCGGGATCAAATCCCGAACCCAGCAGGGCCATGATTCCCTTGTCTTCAAATTTCTGCCGGTAGGCCCACTGCCACTTATATTCAAATTTTGCTTCATTGGGGGGTTCGTAGTTGGCCGTATCCAGATAGTCCACGCCGGTGGCAAGGCAGGCATCCATTAGGGGAAGATCCTGGTAGGGCAGGGCCAGATTCACCACCACATCGGGTCGCATCTTTTCAATAAAGGCGATGGTGTCTTGTACATTATCCACATCCAGACGGGCGGTGGTGATTTTTTTTCCAGTGCGTTTAAGCACTTCATGGGCAATGGCATCACATTTGGACAGGGTGCGGCTGGCCAGTACAATATCCGTAAATATATCAGATAGCCCGGCGCATTTATGGGTGGTGACACTGCCCACGCCACCGGCCCCGATGATTAATACCTTTGACATTTTTATTCTCCCAGGGTGGTTTTGATCCCAAAGCGGAAATATTACCCCACCCTTTTTTGTGTTTTTTTTTATATGAAATACTCCGCAAACCGGGGAGTATTTCTAACTTTGTTGTGGGCGGAACCGAATCAGAAGACGGTCCGCCCGTAGCGGTTATATACAATGCAGCCTCCAAGGCAAGCTAAGGCAGAGCCGCCCCCCCGATGGGCAATAGGAACCGGACAATTGAGCTGTCTACAGTTCCGGTCCGGGACCATTGCCCATCGGGGGGGTGGCGGTATAGTACCATTTGGCTCCGCGTCTACGATCCTATATTCGTTGTGTTCGCCAGGAGATGCCTGTTTATATGAAATACTCCGCAAATCAGGGGTGTATTTCAAGCTTTATTGTGGGCGGAACGAGATCAGAATACGGTCTGCCCATGGCAGTTATACTGAATTTTAAAAGTTTGATCATTATGATGACAGGTTCAGAGTCTGCTCCTTTTTATCTTTCAAAATAGGTGTAACCCCGGAGGCCCATTTCATAGGCCTGCATGATCTCCCGGCGCTCCTGGGGGGTTATATTGCCGTTTCGCACGGCCTTTTCTGCGGTTTTTCTGAAACGGACAATGAGGTTCTTAGGGTCATACTCCACATAGGAGAGAATGTCTGCCACACTGTCTCCCTCCAGCTCTCCCACAAATTCATACTCACCGTTTTCAAGGACCCTTACCGTTACCACATTGGTGTCCCCCAGAAGGTTGTGAAGATCCCCCAGGGTTTCCTGATAGGCCCCCACCAGAAAGGTTCCCAGATAATACTCTTCGCCGTTTTTGAGTTCATGCAGGGGCAGGAAGCGTTTCACCTCTTTACGATCAATGAAGCGGTCTATTTTACCGTCGCAGTCACAGGTTATGTCGGCAATGATTCCCTTGCGGGTGGGTTTTTCATTGAGTCTGTGAATGGGCATCACCGGAAAGAGCTGATCAATGGCCCAGGCATCGGGCAGGGACTGAAACACGCTGAAATTGCAGTAGTAAATATCTGACAGCACCCTTTCAATATCGGCAATTTCCGGTGCCACATGCTTTAATTCCCCGGCCAGTCGTGCCACTTCATTGATGGTGGTCCAGAAGATTTTTTCTGCCAGGGAGCGCTCCCTGAGGGATATTTTACCGTGGTTGAACATTTGGCGAACTTCGTCCCGGTAGTAGATGATATCATTGAAACACTCCTGCATATTGCGGATGGATAACTCCTGCAGGGAGTCATACATATTCCGGATCTGGGCCGGGCAGGTGTCCGGCAGTATTTCCGGCAGGGGCTCCGGCTGGAACCGGGTGACGTCCAGAACATTGAAAATCAGCATGGAATAATAGGCCACAAGTGCCCTTCCCGATTCGGTTATGATGGTGGGATGGGGGATATTCACCTCGTCAAGGGAGGTCATCACCGCTTCAATAATATCTGTGCAGTACTCGTTCAAGGTGTAATTGCGGCTGCTTAAAAAATTGGATTGGGAACCGTCATAGTCAACGGCAAGACCGCCCCCCAGATCCAGGTACTGGACATTGGCGCCTTCCATGGCAAGACCGGCATAGACCCTGCACGCCTCATTTACGGCGGTTCTGATTTCACGAATATTGGATATCTGGGACCCCAGGTGGTAGTGCACCATCTGTAGACAATCCAGCATGCCCTCCCGGGAAAGCAGATCCACGGCTTCAATCATCTGGGTGGTGTTAAGGCCAAAAATGCTTCTCTCTCCACCGGACTCCCCCCAATGTCCCCCGGCCTGGGCCGCAAGTTTGATGCGAATACCCAAAAGGGGGGTGGCCCCCAGGGCTCTGGAGCGTTGGATGATCAAAGGCAGCTCACTGGGCATTTCCACCACCAGAATACATTTATACCCGATTTTGGAGGCATAGAGCCCAAGATCAATGAACTCCTGATCTTTATATCCGTTACAGATCAACAGGGCGTTTTTATCCGTGAGCATGCCCATGGCCGCCACCAGCTCTGCTTTACTGCCCGCCTCCAGTCCATGGTGGTACCGGGAGCCAAAGTGGGTGATGGCTTCTATGACCTGCTGCTGCTGGTTCACCTTGATGGGGTAGGCTCCCATGAATTTTCCCTGGTAGTGCAGCACTTCCATGGCATGGGTGAAGCAATTGTTCAATGCTGCAATCTGGGAATCCAAAATATTTTCAATGCGTAACAGAACAGGCATGTCCAGGCCGCGCTCCCGGATGCCCTCCACAATCTCTTTTATGCTCACGGCCCGTTTTTTTTTGCCCGGTGCGGGCATGACCATGAGATCACCGTTGTCGGCAATGTGGAAATAACCGCCACTCCACTCATCTACACCGTAAGTGTCGGTGGATTTGGTTGTATTCCAGCGTTCCAGGGTATGATTCACAAAAAAACTCCCGTTAAAAATAGGCAAAGCGCGTTCATCATCTTGCTATAACTGCCACGGGCAGAGTGTATTCCGGGGCGGCTCTGCCTTAGCTTGCCTTGTATATAAAAAAAACATGGTTCATTTGTTTGGATTAAGTGGCTATATACAATGGAGGGCACTTCAGGTAAAGAATTTTTTGTCAATTGAGCGGGAGTGTGCTGTCATGCCTGCATCGTTGTTGTGGGCAGGGCAGCCAGAATAAGGTCCACCCGTGGCACTTTTATCTGAAACACTCCGCAAACCGGGGGTGTATTTCAAGTTTTGTTGTGGGCAGAAGCGGGTCAGAATAAGGTCTGCCCGTGGCAGTTATATGATGGATTTTCATCGTTGCAATATTATTGGAATTGCTGGAACAAGGAAGGGAAAGGGCATACGGCGACTTATTGTTGTGGGGAGGGAAAACGGGAAGCCGCGCCCAACGGCTTCCCGATCGCCAGTTACTGCATGGGTGAAGCAGTGTTACATGGCAGTTTCCGGGTGGAATACATTGACCTCTTTGAGATCATCACCCAGATATTCCCTTTCATTGGGACCCAAAATCCCGAGAGAAAGGGCAATTAAGGACCACAGATGAACCACGGGGTAGTTGCCGCCGTAATGTTCACTGAGTTCATGGATTTGTGCATGGCAGTTGTGGCAGGCAGCGATGCAATAGTCTGCACCGGTGGCCTTGATCTGATCGTCTTTGGTTTTTCCATAGATCAGACGTTCGTCCTTGAATCCTGACTGGAGAAAACCGCCACCGCCGCCGCAGCAGAAGTTATTGGATTTGTTGGGGGTCATGTCCACAAAATTTTCTTCCCCGACAACGGATTTAACCACAAAACGCAGATCATCGGCAATGGCATCACCATAGCTTTTTCGGACAATCTGGCAGGGATCCTGGACCGTGAACTTGATTTTCAAGTCTTTGTTCCAGTCTGAGTTGACCTTTAAACGGCCCTCTCTGATCCATTTTGCATAATATTCATAGATGTTTTTTACTTCAAAGTCGTGTTTGATGTCGAATTTTTTCAGTCCGGCCCGGACTGAGTATGTTACGTGCCCTCACTCGGTGTTGAGGAACGTTTTGCACCCCAGCTTTGTGGCCTGATTGGCTGTTGTTGTGGTGATGTGTTTCCAGGCATCATCATCTGCCAGGAACATACAGTAGTTCTCTCCGGCCCATCCTTCGCTGCCGTAGGTCCAGTCAACGCCTGCCAGGTGGAGAATCTTCCAAAGGGGGATCAGCTCATCGGGCTCGGTCACCGGTTCTCTGGAGTTCTGGTTCAGAAAAAATTCTGCGCCTTCTTTGTCAATGGGGGCCTGCATTTCGGCAAATTCGGGCTGTGCCTCCTGGTACTCCTCCAGTACATCCTCCACAACAAAGACAAAATCATCCGGGGCTGTTCCCATGGCGCTGGTGCTGGCATTTCTAAGGGCCATGTCGCAGGAACCCAGTATTCCTTTGGGGCGTTCTTCCCTGGGCCGCAGGGCCCGGGCATTGAAGACCAGCTGGGGAATATCAATTTCCATGGGACAGACATGGACACAGCGCATGCACATGGTGCACATCCAGGGCCAGTCTGATGCCGCAATTTCATCATCCATGCCCAAAGCTGCCATGCGCAGGAATTTTCTGGGGTCCATGCCGGTGAGACCCGTTGCCGGGCAGCCTGAAGAACAGGCACCGCAGGTGAGGCACAGATTTAAATTGCCGCCGTCGGGCAATATCTCTTTTACCTTGTCCATAAAGGTGGTGCGTTTTTTGTTACTCAATTTAATTGCAGGTTCGCTCAATATTTTCCCTCCTGATTTGTGATGGAAAAGACTTCTCAGGATCTCTTCTCAGATAAAATCCATCTCCAGTACCTTTAAATATCCGGAATACTAAAAGCATAAAATGTGCCATGATTGATGTGAGAATCCTTTTTTGAATAATACTTTTTTATCAAGAGGTTAAAGTAAAATAAGAAACGAGGGCTATCTTTTAAAAGGTTGCTTTTTTGCGACTCATTGTGTCATACCGTCTCGCAAATGCACTTGTTTTTGCAAAAAACAGGTGACATTTTCCATGAAATCCTTTACCACTGAATGGCGGGGTCGGTTCGTATATCCATTATCCATAAAAAAAGGACAGACCCGGATGATCACGCTTATAACCATTCATGTGCAAGAAAAGCATGGCACGGGTGTGAATTGCCGGACAAGGGATAATCATCTTGTCAACGTCCCTTCCTGAATCAGATATTCAGAAGGGGACTCCTTGGCCAAGAGTTGAAATGTTTCAGATGGATGACGGTGGGCACATTAATATTTTGATTTAAAATTTTATGGACAGTTAATAATGACAAAGCAGTATGCAGAGACTCTTTTTGATCGGAGTACCACTGAGACGATTCTGGAAAGTATTTCTGACGGTGTTTTCACCGTGGATCAGGAGTGGAAGATCATGTCCTTTAACAGGGCCGCAGAGGAGATCACCGGTGTGAACGCCCGGGAAGCCATTGGCAAAAAATGCTGGCAGGTGTTTCGCTCCAATATGTGTGAAGGAGAGTGCGCCTTGAAAAAAACAATGAAGGAAGGAAAAGACTTTGTGAGCTCTGCCACCCACATTACCCGTAAGGATGGAGGGCAGGTTCCCATAACTGTCTCCACCTCTCTGTTAAAGGATCATGACGGAATGGTGCTGGGGGGGGTGGAAACCTTCCGGGACCACACCCATGTGGAGGAATTGAGAAAAAAGCTGTCTGATTCCTGGCAGGTGGGGGATATCATCAGTCGGTGTCCAGCCATAAAGGAAATTTTTAATATCCTTCCCCAGATATCTGAAAGTGACAGTACTGTGGTGATTGGGGGAGAAACCGGTACAGGGAAAGAACTCATGGCAAAGGCCATCCACGCCCTGAGCCATCGAAAGGATGAGCCCTTTGTGGCCATTAACTGCGGTGCATTGCCCGACTCTCTGCTGGAATCGGAACTCTTTGGATATAAGGCCGGGGCCTTTACCCATGCCATAAAAGATAAACCGGGACTATTTTCCCAGGCCCGGGGGGGCACTGTTTTTCTGGATGAAATAGGGGATACCAGTCCGGCTTTCCAGGTGAGGTTGCTCCGGGTGCTGGAGGCCCGGGAGTTCCAGCCGCTGGGGGGGATTAAAAAAGAAACGGCTGATGTCCGCATCATTTCGGCATCCAACAAAAATCTGGAAGAGATGGTGGCAGATAATCGCTTTCGCCAGGACCTTTACTATCGCCTTAATGTGGTGCAGCTGAACCTTCCTCCTTTACGGGAGCGCATGGAAGATATCCCGCTGCTGGTGGACCATTTTATTTTCCGCCTCAACGCCCTGCGGGGAAAATCCGTGCGGGGGGTGGATCAAAAGGCCCTTGCCCTTCTCATGGCACACACATTCCCCGGCAATGTCAGGGAACTTGAAAATATCATTGAACACGCTTTTGTTCTTTGCAGTGACGGGGACATACAGGTGGAACACCTTCCTGGAAATCTGGCTTTCCCCGCTCTTGGACAGAAGGGTCAGAACCATTCCTGGGATCCTGTAAAATCCGCTGAATTCAGTGTGATCATGACAGCGTTGGAGCAAAACAATTACAATCGTAAAGCGGCAGCCCAATCCTTGGGAATGCACAAGAGTACTCTTTTCAGAAAAATAAACCGGCTGGGGATCACCCTGCCCAATGTGGATGGACGATCCAGACACCGGCCATAACTCTCATGTCCCGGACAGGGGTGACGCATGGCATCTGAAATCATTTTACTCATTGACGTGAAAAAAGAGGAGGCCGGTTTGATAAAAGGCTTGATCTCTTCCTTTGAAATAAAGGTGCGTTCCCTTGAATGGGAACGTATTTTGGAATGTGGTGATATTTTCCGGGATAAACCTGTCTGTCTGGTGATACTTCAGGTGGACCACAGCCATGGACGGCAATTTCGAAAATTGCGCTGGATACGACGACATTTATTAAAACCGGTACCGGTGCTGGTGATGTTGCCTGGAGAGGCATCCATGCACACCGCATCCTATGTCAAGGCCGGTGCAGATGATTATTGTCTGCTGCCCCTCCACCAAGGACGATTTGCCGTTCGATTTCTTGTGCTTCTGGAGTGTGGCCAGGCCATGGTGCATGCCGCTGTTCCCGGGCACGGAGACATTGATTCTGGCCCCCCGGGGGATGCTGAGGTGTGGCATCGTGTTGTGGGATTTCTCCGGGAAGGGCTTTCCTTTTTTACTCCGGGGTATCAGGTGTCCGGGAAAAATACCCAGCCCATATTTAATCGATGGGAGCGGGTGGAAAATCTGGGTGTCGGCGGGGATGGCGTGGTGTGGAAGGTGCGTGAAATTGAAACCGGTAATGTGGCTGTGGCCAAAATTCCCCACAACCGGGAAATGAATATCAGCTCTTTAAGGGCTGCTGCCATTTTAAAACGGTTGATACACCATCCCAATGTGGTGCATCTCATTGAGGTGGTCAAAGATGAAGATCGATTTGTTTTGATCCAGGAATATGTGGCCGGTGAGACATTGAGTCACCTCCTTGGAGCAGGTGTGGATGCCCTTCAAAAAGAGGATATATTTCTTCAACTGCTCTCTGTCACTGCCTATGCCCACCACCACAGTGTGATGCATCGGGATATCAAGCCGGATAATATTATTATCACCCCCACAGGCAACCTGAAACTGCTTGATTTCGGTATTGCCGAGGATCTGGTGTGGCAGGATGGAATAAGTACCACCGAGGGAACCCTTGATTTTATGCCCCCGGAACAGTTTGCGGGCAAAAGCAGCCTGGCAACAGATGTGTGGGCGCTGGGTATTATTCTTTATCTTCTGTCTGTCAACCGCCTGCCTTTTTGCCACGATAACCGTTATTTTCCCATGGATATCTCCATGGAGATGAATGTCACCCCACCGCTGGACATTAATCCAGCTCTCTCTCCTGATTTAAATCGCATCATTATGACTTGTCTTGAGGTTTCTCTGGAAAAACGGTATGCCAGTGCCCTGGCACTGCTTGAGGATCTTTCCCGCACCTTTCCCCGTTTTGGCCGGGAAGGTGTTTTTTCTGAATGATTTTTTTCCAGTGAATAATTAAGGACGTCATAATTTTTTTGATTTTCCATTTATTAAATCCAGATTATTGTATTTTATGGATTAGATCCCGGCTAAACGGTAAATTGTTGCCGGTGAGCGGCTCCCGGGGTGATAATGCCGCAGGTCCATGAATATCGCCCCATTCAATATCCTTGCCCGGCATTATCTAAAATATCGATTTGTAATAATGAATTTTCCAATGTATTTTATTTTGGCATTCTTCATATGATTGTCACGGGCCGACCTTGTTTTTAAGTCAGTCTGCCATAACAAACTATGAGAATCTATCCGGTTTACCTGGATTTTTTTGTAAACGGGCATGGCTTGACGGACATAACGAATATAGGGTCGTAGACGCGGAGCCAAATGGTATTATACCGCCGCCCCCCCCTGATGGGCAATGGTCCCGGAGCGGAACTGTAGGCAGCTCAATTGTCCGGTTCCTATTGCCCATCGGGGGGGGCGGCTCTGCCTTAGCTTGCCTTGGAGGCTGCATTGTATATAAACCGCCACGGGCGGACCGTATTCTGATCCGGCTCTGCCCACAACAAAGCTTGAAATACGCCCCTGATTTGCGAAGTATTTCATATAAACCCACATGGCTGTAACCACCAGCCACAACGAACAATGAAAAAGTAGTTGCTGTGAGCACCCAGCACCTAATACCCAGCACCTGCTTTTTCATATAAAAAAAATATCCGTTTGATTGTGCATTAACCCAAAGCATATCAGCGAATTACAAGGATCACTCATGAACATTTTCCCCATAACCCGTTGACGTAGGTGCTGCTTTGCTGCCCGTGCCGGTGGCTGCTGCACAGCTGCATGGGGAATGCAGGCAGGGGTCTCCTTTAACCATCCTCCACACTGAGTACTCTTCATCCTTTCATTCCTTTTGCAGTTTATAATTCATTAACTCAACTTTCGGGCTTCATTTCAAAGCCGGCATTTTTAAATGTACCGATGGGGTCAGTGTGCCGACGGGGTCAGGCTTTTGTTATTGATGTTATCGACCAAGGCCTTTGCCAACGAAAAAAGCCTTGATAATGTCAATAACGAAAGCCTGACCCCACCACGAAATGCGAACACCAAAAGTTGAGTCATTAATATCCCTTTTACAGAAAGTACCACAGGGATTCCAAATTTGTTGGCAGATGTGTCTGCCATACCGTCATTAATTTATCTGGGAAAAACATATCCCCAGTTTTTGCAAAAGGAAACTTAACTATGCTGGATCGGTTGAATATCACCCACCAGAAAACAGAGATCAAGGACAAAGTCCGGGAACTGCTGCCCGATGGAAATTTTAACACTTGCCTGACCTGCGGTGCCTGCGCCAGCGCCTGCCCTGCCACGGGTATCCTGGACATGGATCCTCGCAAATTTGTGCGTATGGCCACATTGGGTATGGATGCGGAGTTGGAAAGAAATCCCTGGATCTGGGCCTGCACCATGTGTAAACGATGTTATGATCTGTGCCCCATGCATCTTAACATCCCCCAGCTCGTTTATTACCTTCGTTCTCAATGGCCCAGAGAAGAGCGGCCCAAGGGGATTCTCGGCTCCTGTGACCACCATTTGAAATCCCGGGGCGGTGCCATGGGAGTTCCCCTGGATGACTTTACCTTCACCGTGGAGGACCTGGCCCAGGAGTGTAGAGAAGAACAAGCCGGTTTTGAAACCCTTAAAGCCGATATTGATCGCCAGGGGGCTTTTTTTGCCTTGAACCAGAACTCCAGAGAACCGGTGACGGAGCCAGATGAACTTCTGCCCCTTTGGAAAATTCTCCACACTGTGGGAGCTGACTGGACTTACTATTCCACCATGTGGGCCGGAGAAAATTACTGCATGTTTCTGGCCGATGATCCTGCCTGGGAAAAAATCATTCGTGAACAGGCAGAACACATTGATCGACTGGGATGCAAAGTGCTTATCAACACCGAGTGCGGTCACTCCTTTTTTGCCCTGTGGGAAGGTTTGCAGCGCTTCAACATTCCCCACAATTTTGAGTTGAAAAGTATTGTGGAACTTTATGCCCAGTGGATCAGGGAAGGAAAACTTAAAGTTAATTCCGACTGGAACAAAACCAACATTAAGTTCACTGTTCAGGATCCATGTAATCTTATTCGAAAATCCCGGGGAGATGACATGGCCCGGGACTTAAGATTTGTGGTGAAGCAGGTTGTAGGAGAAGACAACTTTGTGGACATGACCCCCAATTTATCCAACAACTTTTGCTGCGGGGGAGGCGGCGGATCTCTCCAATCCGGGCTCAATGACGAGCGTCATATTTACGGAAAGGTCAAATTTGATCAAATAATGGCCACCGGTGCCGGTTATGTTGTGACCCCCTGCCATAATTGCCACGCTCAGATTGAAGATCTCTCCCACCATTTCAACGGCGGATATCAGACCGTTCACCTATGGACGTTAATCTGTTTATCTCTTGGAATATTGGGTGAAAATGAAAGAGTTTATCTCGGGCCGGATCTGGCTGAATACGGATTGGAATAACGATCACGGGCGGATATTGGGAATGTAAATATAATGAAACGCAATATATATATACACCCCCGGGTTGATAAGGAGTTGAAACGTTTGAAAGGCCGGGAAAATACACCGGGGTTTGCTGCGGAAAAAGCCTGGCAGATTATTTGTTCCCTTGCCGGGGGAGACACTCCGGTCAATGCGGGAAGACTTTCCAGAAAGGGAGAAGCCCGCATTCGGAACTGCCTGAAATATAATCTTGGCAAAGGATATCGACTGGTCTGTGTAATAAATAAAAATGATATTTATGTGTTGTTCAGCGGTAATCACGACAATTGTCATACCTGGCTGGATAAGCATCGGAGTCTCAATATTGAAAGCATTATGGAACAAATGATCCCTTTTGGAGGGAATTCCTTTCCAGCCCGTACCGTCAGTTCCCCCCGCAGGATATCTGAAACCGGAGGGATGGATGATTTATGGGCGGAAACAGAAGCCGATGCTCTGCCGACAATTTCACAAAAGGATCTTAGAATCGTTTTCCGGGGAATTGTCAATGCATTGTCATGATCAAAGCAATTAAAAGGAGTTTAAATGACTGAAGATTATAGATCCATGTGGACGGATCTCGGATTGGATCTTGATGCCCATGACGCGTTGCTGGGCGTACTGGGAAGTGCTTACAAAGATATCTACCTGGCCCAGAAAAACCGCCCGGAAGGAATGGGTTATTTTGATTTTGTGATGAGTGAGGTCCATGGCTTGCGGATCAAGGAACTCATGGATGAAAAGGCCGCCGGTGGAAAAATCATAGGTTCCTATTGTGTGTTTGTCCCCGAGGAGATCGCTCTTGCTGCCAATGCCACCCTGGTGGGGCTGTGCTCCGGAGCGGATTTTGCCATGGAAGAGGTGGAGCAACTATTGCCCAGAAACACCTGCGCCCTGATTAAGTCCGCTTTTGGGTTCAAGCTTGGCAAGGTGTGCCCTTACCTTGAAAGTGCAGATATGATTGTGGGAGAAAACACCTGTGACGGTAAGAAAAAAGCCTATGAATCCCTGGGACATCTGGTTAACAATCTTTATGTCATGGATTTGCCCCAGATGAAAACCGATAATGGAAAAGCCCTTCTTAAAAAAGAGTATCTGCGATTCAAGGAGGCAGTTGAAGCCCTTACAGGTGTCAGCATTACCAAAGAATCCCTTAAGTCCGCCATTGGCGTGGTCAATGCAAAACGGGCTGCCATTCATCGTCTTTCCTCATTGCGCAAGGCAGATCCTGCTCCTATTTCGGGTCTGGACGGCCTTTTGGCCAATCAGGTGTTTTTTTATGATAATCCGGCCCGGTTTACGGCATCGGTTCATAAAATATGTGATGAACTGGAAGCCCGCATCCAGGATAGAAAAGGGGCCTTTCCGGAAAAAACCCCGCGTATTCTGGTGGCTGGATGTCCCCAGGCCGTGCCCAACTGGAAATTGCCCATGATTGTGGAAACATCGGGGGCCGTCATTGTGGGGGAGGAATCCTGCGTGGGTGAACGGGGTACCCGTCACCTCACCGATGACACAGGCAGCACTCTGGATGAGATGATGGATGCCCTGGTGGATCGCTATTTCCAGGTGGACTGTGCCATTTTTACCCCCAATGAGCAGCGTCTTTTGCATATCCGGGAGATGGCAGCAGCTTATAAAGCCGACGGAGTGATTCATTACGGCTTACAGTTCTGCCAGCCCTATCTCATGGAATCCATTCCCGTGGAAAAGGCGCTGGAGGAAAAAGGAATCCCCTGTTTGCGCATTGAAACCGACTACGGCATGGAAGATATGGGGCAGCTTAAAACCCGGGTGGAAGCCTTTGTGGAGCAATTGGGATAGGGAGAATATCATGCGTTTTGCCGGAATAGATATCGGATCCCGGAGCATTGAACTTGTGGTTGTCGATGAAACCGGAAAAATTTGTCACTTGGCCCAGGCGGACACCGGGTTTGACCCCATGGCTGAAGCAGAAAAACTCATGGACGGTATCCGTTATGACGGCATCATGGCCACTGGATATGGGCGAAATCTTTTTGAGATTGCCTTTGACGCCCCCACGGTGACGGAGATAAAAGCCCATGCCAGGGGTGCACAGGCTTTGTTCCCTGATGTCCAAACCATTCTGGACATTGGTGGCCAGGACAGTAAAGCCATTGCCCTGGCCAACAATGGACGGGTGAAAAAATTTGAAATGAACGATCGTTGTGCCGCCGGTACCGGTAAATTCCTTGAAATCATGGCCAAAGCACTGGGCTTTACCATTGACGATTTTGGCAAAGCCGCCCTTTCTGCCGCAAAAGATCTCCACATCTCCAGCATGTGTACGGTGTTTGCAGAATCTGAAGTCACTTCCCTCATTGCCAGGGGAGAGGATCGCCGGGAGATTGCCCGGGGGCTTCACACCAGTGTCATCCGCCGGGCTGCGGGCATGCTCAACCGGGTTTCTGCCAAGGGGGACATTGTTTTCACCGGCGGGGTGGCCAAAAATTTGTGTATGGTGGAATTGTTGTCAAAAAAACTTGATCGGAAGATCAGGGTTTCCCGGGATCCCCAGATGAACGGGGCCTATGGGGCAGCACTGCTGATGGCAGAAAATCGCTAAAACAGCCAACGCTATCTTTTCCGGTAAATTGAAAAAGGCTTTTTGATTGAACCAAATCAAAAAGCCTTTTGTTTTTCATGTGCCTGTGCTTTGATATTTTTAACCTAACTTTTAGCCGGCAAGGAAAACAATACAATGAATCAGCAATCGAACTTTGATGTTTATTTGAAGCCCACCTTTTTTATTGACAGCGATTCGCCCACAATTCAAGAATATTCTCGGGATATCTGCCGTGGTGTGAAGTCTCGGCAGGACAAGGCCATTGCCCTTTATTACAGGGTCCGGGATGATATCCGGTATGACCCTTATCATTTTGAAGACAATCAAAATTTTATTCGGGCAAGTGCGGTTTTAAAAAGAAAGGCCGGGTATTGTGTGGCCAAAGCTGTACTTCTTGCTGCCGTTGCCAGGGCCCAATCCATTCCTGCCCGCCTTGGCTTTGCAGATGTTCGCAATCATCTGGTCACAAAACGCCTCAGGGATATGATGGACACGGATTTGTTTATTTACCATGGCTATGTCGAGCTTTACCTGGCAGGGCAATGGGTCAAGGCAACCCCTGCGTTTAATGGTTCTTTATGCAGTCATTTTAATGTAAAACCCCTTGAATTTGATGGTATTCATGATTCCATATTTCATGAGTTTGACACTTTAGGACAGCGTCACATGGAATATGTGAATGATCGAGGCATCCATGCAGATCTGCCCTTTGATAAAATTCATGCTGCCTTTAAAAAGTATTATCCCAGAATTTTTGAGATCAACCGGCATCAAGACCCAAAGGCGTTTACCCGGGAAGCGTTGACAGAAAATGCTCCCGGGAAAGACGTTTCCCCGGAAATTTAAATGTTAGTTTTTTGTGGAAAATAATATGAAACCATGGATTTTTGTCAGTCTGGTTTTTGTTTTTACTCTTAGCTTGTTCGGGTGCTATTCCCCCAAGGTCCATGCCTTTGAGATGGAGCGATTCAGGATCGCCCTTGTCCAGATGGATGCCACCCGGGGAAAGGAAAACAACTTAAAAAAGATAGAACACTTTGCAACAAGAGCTTCCCGTAATAAGGCACAAATCATCTGCTTTCCAGAGTTGTCCATCACCGGGTATGAAAGAACCCATTCCCTTGCCCTGGCCGAAGCCGTTCCCGGTAAATCATCCGGCACGGTGTCAAAATTGTCCCAGAGGCTTGGCATCATCATTCTTGCCGGGCTCATAGAAAAAGTCCGGGATGAACTTTATATCACACACATGGTGGCTTTTACCGACGGCAGGGTGGAAATCTACAGAAAGACCCATCCGGGCAGCAACGAAAGGGTCGTTTTTTCCCAGGGTAACGCCCTTCCGGTTTTTCATGCAGAAGATACCCGGGGCAATGGGGTGACCTTTGCCATTGGTATTTGTTATGATATGCATTTTCCTGAAATTGCTGCGGTGTATTCCCTGAAAGGTGCCCAGATTCTCTTTGCACCCCATGCCTCTCCTTTGGGAGGAGAACGGCGCATTGCCGTGTGGAACCGTTATCTGGGAGCAAGGGCCTATGACAACACTCTTTATGTTGCGGCATGCAATCATCTGGGCCGGAACGGTACCAAGACATATGGATCAGGCATGGGCATATGGGACCCTGGTACAGCCCAGCTGCTTACGTCCTTTGTTGATGGTGAAGATGGGATTCTTTTTTATGATCTCAATCTTGCGGCCCTGGCAAAAAAACGTGGAAAAAAGAGTAAACGTTTTTTCCTTAAAGACAGAAGAGAGGAGCTTTATTGATATAACTGCCATGTCCTGCCGGACACAACGAATATTGACAATGTTATGATACCGCCCTCCGAGGGGGATGGAAACCGCAGATGGCTCAATTGGGCCGGTTCCTATTGTTCCTCGGGGACTTTGCCTTGGGTAAACTTGGAGGCAACCCTGCATATAATCTCCGCGGTCAGCCCTTCTTCTGATTCGGCTCTGTCCACAATCAAGCTTGAAATATTTTTCGGATTTACGGAGTATTTTATTTAAATGTAAAAATTATTTCTTTGGGGTTGAAGTTTCATCTCCATCTGTTTATATATGTCATTTAAGATTGTTGATTAATGGACAGATGATGGATGATTTATGAAAAATATCAAATTTTTAAAAATATGTAACGACTTTGGGATGAATTGCCTAAGAAATTCACCCCTCATCAATATACATAAATGGAAAATTTGGAATGGACTGGTGCAACTTGCCATGCTGTTATCCATTTCAGCGGCATTGAACATGGTATTTTTCTATTGTACTAAGATGTTCTGGGAACTTTACGCATTTACGCCCATGGGCCAACAGTTTTTTGGCATGTATCCTGCTGCCTCCTTTGCAATTTCCGATTTTCTTGACCTTGATGTGATGATGTTTTCCATGGAAATTGTTGTCTCTACCTTTGTTTTTTGTCTGTTCATAAGCATTCTCTTGAAATTGTGCTATGTGCTTCGTTACTTTTATTTGCCAAGACAGCTATTGGGGAGATTAATTTTATTCGGGGTGCCTCTGGCTGCAATGCTTGCAGGGCAGATACAAGAATATTACGGCCTGGAATACTGGAACATCGCTTTTGCTGCGGCTTTATTTCCCACTTTGATTTTATTCTCAGGCTGTTTTAAATTTTCCCATGAACAAATTCCGGAAATCGGCAATATAATAAGGGATGTTCTTCATATTGTGATAAAAATATTTGATTTTTTCAAGGATCAATCCCATGGGAAATAATGGACTTTTTATTGTTCTTTTGTGGTCACCAGAGAGAGATTGCCATTTGATAATAGCAGATTCCTGTCCGCTATTCTCCGGATTTGGTCCATGTAATGGGAGACCATGACAATGGTGCACCGGCTTTTTAACTCCAAGAGCAATTGTTCAATTTTTTCAACAGAAGCCGGGTCCAATGAGGCTGTAGGTTCGTCCAATAAGAGAACTTCCGGTTGTATCACCAGGGATCTGGCAATGCACAGGCGTTGGAGCTGCCCCCCGGAAAGCATTTGTGCATCACTGGAGAGCCTGTCTTTTACTTCCTCCCAAAGGTGAGCCTGTTGTAATGCAGTTTCGATCTTTTCCGGCACCATATTTTTTGAAATGCCAGCCAGTTTTAACGGGAATTGCATGTTTTTCAATATACTCATGGGAAGGGGATTAGGCATCTGAAAAACCATTCCCACCTTTTGGCGCAAATGGTGGACATTGTATTCTTTTTTTGAGATCTCTTCTAAGCCTTTACCAAAATCGATCCATATACGACCTGTGGCTCTGGCACCGTCAATGTTTTCCCATAAACGATTTAAAGCGGTGAGCAAGCTGGATTTTCCCTGTCCTGATGGACCGCTGACGGCGGTGATGGTACCTGCTGGAATGTCCAGATTGATTTTATTCAGAATGTGATGCGGCCCATAAAAAAAATTAAGGTCCTGTACTTTTATTTTCGTTTTTTTCATCGTACTTTTCTTTTAATCCAGTATGCAAAAAGGTACAAGCCGCCGCAGATAAACAATAAGATCAGGGCCGCACCATAGGCTTTCATTAATTCTGAGGTATTTGCGTACTCTGCTGCCGTATAATAAATGAAGAACGGCAGCGCTTCATAGCCTGAAAAAATTGAATTTGGAACTCCAGCTGTGGCAACGGCTCCGGTGAGCATAATCACCGCAGTATCCTCGGCACTTCTTCCAATGGCAAGGATGATACCGCCGATAATTTCCTTTGCCGCCATGGGAATCAGAACATACCATAGGTTCTGGGTCCGGGTGGCTCCAAGCGCCGGGCCTGTCAGCCGAACCTGGGGCGGAAGACTTTCCAGGGCGATTTGTGTTGAACGGATGATATATGGAATAACCAGAAATGCCAGACATAACGCGGAAATGAGCAGACAGGGATAGAGTTGTTTGAAAAAATGCTGGTGCAAAAAAATGGTGACGGCAAATCCGAAAAGCCCCACCACAATGGATGGCAAAGATGCCATGATATCAAACATCAGCCCCAGGATTTTCCGGGTTCCGGACCGGGCAAATTCCGAGAGAAAAATACCGGTGGCAATGCCCACGGGAAGGGCAAAAAGCATGGACAAAAAAATCAGTGCCAGGGTTCCGGTAATGGCCGGGAGCAGCCCTCCGAATACCTGCTTTTTTAAAAAAAGCGCGTCCATTACCGGTGTATGGGCAAAGATCAGATCCAGGTTCAGGCTGGACAAGCCATGGAACAAAAGATAACCCAGGATGGTTAAAACGGCGGATGTGAGGATAAATGCGCAGCACCAGGCATAGAAGCTTAAAAATATATCTACTGCAGAATGGTTTTTCATGATTATCACTGCCTTTTTCCGGCAGCGCGGGCGAAAAAAACGCCAACACAGGTGAGCAGGTAGAGTGTCAGTGCGCAGACAAAAAGTGTCTTAAATTCCATGCTGTCAAAATCAGCTGCTGTCACCAGTGCAATGTGAGCGGTGAGGGTCCTTGCCGAATCCAGGATATGGCGGGGAAAATCAATGGTGTTCCCGCTGATCATAAGTGCAATGAGGGTATCCCCCACAGCCCTGCCAAATCCGAGAATCAAGCCTGTGAGTATTCCCTTCCAGGCACAGGGCAAAATGATCATTAAAAATTTTTGGGCAGGGGTGGCACCCATGGCTTCCACAGCAATGGTATATTGACGGGGAACGCTGGATATGCTTTGTGAAAAAATCAGTATCATGGTGGGGGAGATCACCAGCGACAGCATGATGGCGGCAGATAAAATGCACATGCCCGATCCCTGGACAAAGGTTTCCCGGATAAGAGGCACTATGAGAAAAATACCGATAAACCCATAGACCACGGTGGGGATGGCGGTCATGGCTTCTACCAGGTGCTGAAAAAACTTGCCCAGGGTTCCCGGACGGGTGATCCGGATAAAGATGGCAGCCCCGAAACTCACAGGTGCTGCCATGATAAGGCTTAAAACGGAAATATACAGGCTGCCAAGGATCATGGGACCAATGCCAAACTGCCCCTGGCCCGGGAGCCAGGGGAGGGTCAGTATGTGAACTGTATCCGAGGCTCTGAGCACGGGGATGCTCAGCCATGCCATAAAAACCAGCACACCAAAGGTCAGTGATGCACACCCCCATGCAGCTGTCTGAAGGCAGATTTTTGGAATACGGTCATTTCCCAGCATCAGCGAACCGGCACAAATCCTTTTTGGACAACGATGTTTTGACCTTCAGGGCTCAAAAGATAGTTGATGAATTTTTCAGCCAATCCTGTGGCAGGGCCTTTGGTGTTGCTGTAAAGCCCTCGGGAAACTTTATACTTGCCGGATTTTACTGTTTCCAGGTCCGGGCGCACGCCATCAAGGGAAACAGGTGCAACGCTTTGGTCAATATATCCCACAGACATATAGCCGATGGCATAGGGGTTTTTTGCCACAGCGGTTTTCATGGCACCGTTGGAAGAAGCAAATTGTGCCTTGGGAGAAATGTCGCCCTTTGCCAGGGCTTTTTTCCAGAACACCGAACGGGTGCCACTGGATTCGTCCCGGGTATATACATTAATGGCACGGTCCGATCCGCCAAGTTGTTTCCAGTTGTTGATTTTGCCTGCGAAGATATCCTGTAGTTGTTGTGATGTGAGTGCCTGCACAGGGTTGTCGGGATGAACCACGGTGCCAACTCCGTCGATGGCCCATTTATATAGGGATAGTTCATATTTCTGGATTTCAGCATCGCTGGCCTTTCGCCCTGAATTTCCGATTTGAACCAGTCCTTCTCCCACCTGTTTAATGCCGGCCCCGGAGCCTCCTCCGGCAATGGTGATCTGGATATCAGGATGGGTGTCCATGATTTTTTGTGCCGCAATTTTCATTACAGGGATATGTGCTGTTCCGCCTGATATTCTAAGGGTTCCTTTTTCTCCTGTAAAGCTGTCAATACTCTCTGCCGGGCTGGAAGAAACCAGAATAAAACAGCATGCCAGAAGCCATGACAGATGTTTAAGTGTGTTCATAAAAAATTTCATATGCCCTTCCTTGTTGTGTGAAAATTTAATTCTTGGATTTTGATAAAATTGTTGGAATGACTCGCTGCGCTTGTCTTCCAACCAAAAGTTGCAACAAACACGCTTCGCATGCTGATGAACTTTTAATTAGTTTTTTACAGCCTGATTTTGCCTGTAAAGGGTAACTGTTATTTTTATGCCATGGACACCGGACAAGCAAATTGTTAATCTAAATCCACTGGATTTTTCCTATTTGTTTTTTTGATACTGCCAGGTGGGCTGTCCGGTGAAAAATTTCTGATTTGATTAAAATGCTGGGAAGATAGTTGTTCATTTGTTCGGATGCGCGCCTCACATCGCTTTGTATTGATTTAAAATTAACGAAAAGGTGAGCCGTGCATGAAAATTATGAAAGAGTATGCAAATCTAACACTCTTTTATGTTTCGTTGTGGGCAGAACGAAATCAGAATAAGGTCTACCCGTGACAGTCTTATAAAAATAAAAAATTTTCCTGTTGAATAATCCGGTGGACATTGATAGCTAAGACCTGTGAGCAGAAACTCATAATTAACCATCAAACATCAGGAGGAAAAATGGAAAAAGTTGTCGTAGTTGGATGCGGAAGTTATATGGATGCCGGATACGGCTGTCCCGGTGAGTGGAGATGTCTTAAGGCTGCTGCCCTTGGTGAGGGCAAATTTGAATCAGAGTCCCAGGTGGTGGGCTTTGTCAAGTGCGAATGCCCCGGTCGTACCATGGTGCCCAACACGGGCATGACCATGAAACTTTCTGAGCTTAAACCGGATAAAATTTATCTGTCTTCCTGCATGGCCAATGCCAAGCCCGACTGCCCCTATTCCACCCCGGAAGAGAAGGCCGAAATGCTCAAGGGCAAATTCGGTATTGATGTGGTCATTGGTACCCACGACTACCACTGATAGTAAGCACTGATAAGAAAAACCCCTGAGTATTTGTCCTTAGCCCAGGGGTTTTTTTATATGAAAAAGCAGGTACTGGGTGGTGGGTACTGGGTACTGGGTACTGGGTACTGGGTGTTCACTGCAACTACTTTTTCATTGTTCGTTGTGGGCAGGTCAAATCCCAATATGGTCTGCCCATGGCAGTTTATTAGAAAATAAAACTTCTGAGCAACCTCAGCAGAGCCCCCCGAGGGGCAATAGGAACCGGCCAATCGAGCTGTCTGGCCCATTGCCCCTCGGGGGGGCGGCATAATACCATTTGGCTCCGCGTCTACGATCCTATATTCGTTGTGTCCGCCAGGAGATGCCCGTTATATTAAAGACTTCTTTATTGTGGGCAGGGCCGGATCAAAATACGGTCCGCCCGTGGCGGTTATTGGCGAATTAATTTCAGGGTTCTGCCAGTATTGCAATGGTATCCCGGATTTCTTCACCAGTGACGGTTTTTCGAATATCTTCCATGTCCGCCATGACCCTGGCAAACCTCACCCCCTCGGCAGCACTGATCCAGGAGAGCTGGAGACGCTCAGGGCGAATACCTTTTTTTGCCATTTTTTTATGGATGCGCTCCACCCGTTTCACTGTCCATTTATTGGCATCAATGTAGTGGCAGTCTCCAATGTGGCAACCGCTCACCAGCACCACAGGGGCGCCGCTTTCAAAGGCCCGCCAGATAAAGCTTTCATCCACCCGGCCCGAGCACATGGTGCGGATGAGCCTTACATTGGAAGGATAGCTGAGCCTTGACACCCCGGCAAAGTCAGCCCCGGCATAGGAGCACCAGTTGCAGGCAAACACCACGATTTTTTCTGCGGGTCTATTTGCCAGCATGGCATCGGTCTGGGTGTTTATCTGCCGGTCGGTGAAATGGTTTAAGACAATGGCGTTATTGCGACACTCGGCTCCACAGGTGCCGCACCCGGCACAGGCAGCTGTGTTAACAACCGCCGGGATCTTTTTCTTTACATCCACGGTAATGGCATTGTAGGGGCAGACCCTGGCGCAGATGCCGCAGGCATTGCAAAGATCGGTGACCACCGAGGCTGTGATGGGTTCCGAGGCGATTTCACCCTTGTGCATGAGACGCACGGCCCGGGATGCCGCAGCTGTTCCCTGGGTAACACTCTCTTTGATATCCTTGGGACCTTCGGCACATCCTGCATAAAAGACCCCCCTTGTTGCCGCATCCACAGGTAAAAGCTTGGGATGGGCTTCAAGATAAAATCCGTCCGGGGTGAGCTGAAGTCCTAACATCTCCTGGAGTTCCCGGGTTCCCCTGGGTGCATTGATACCAAGGGCCAGCACCAGCATCTCAAGCTCGTGGAAATCCACCCGGGCCGTGGCCATGTTTTCCACGGCCACCTGCAAAGAGCCATTGGGCAACTCCTCCACAGAACCGGGAAGCCCCCGAAGGTACTTCACCCCAAGCCTGCGGCTGCGATTGTAAAGATCTTCAAACCCTTTGCCAAAGGCCCTGATATCCATGTAAAAGACGGTTATCTCCATGTCAGGGTAATGCTCTTTAAGGATCAGGGTGCTTTTGATGGTGTTCATGCAGCAGATGTTGGAGCAGTGCTCCCCCCCCCGCCTGCGGGATCGGGATCCCACGCACTGGACAAAGCCCACACTCTTTGGCACTTTTCTGTCCAGGGGGCGCACAAGTTCACCCTTTGTGGGACCTCCGGCATTGACAAGGCGCTCAAACTCCACACTGGTCACAACGTTTTCAAACCGGGTGTATCCATACTCGTCCATGGCTTTGGGATCATAGGGTTCCAGACCCGTTGCCACCACAATGGTGCCCACCTTTTCTGTTATCACCCCATCGGACATATTAAAATCTATGCAGTTCTTATCGCACACGTCCATGCATTTGGAACAGCCCCGGCCCATGCATTCATCCATGTTAATGAGATAGGATGATGGCACTGCCTGGGGAAAGGGAATGTGGATGGCCTTTCTTGAGGCAAGTCCCTCGTTGAATTCATCGGGGAACACAACCGGACAGGCCACAGCACACTCCCCGCAGGAGGTACAGGCGGTTTCATCCACATACTTGGCCCGTTTTATAATCTCAACCTCAAAGTTACCCACGTATCCTGTGACCCCTGAAATCTCTGCCAGGGTGTGAAGCGTAATATTGGGATGCCGACCGGCATCCGTCATCTTAGGACCGAGGATTCAGATGGAACAGTCCATGGTGGGAAAGGTTTTGTCCAGCCTTGCCATCATGCCGCCGATGGAACCTGTCTTTTCCACCAGGGTTACCTGGTAATCGTTGTCAGCCAGATCAAGGGCCGCCTGGATGCCGGCAATGCCGCCGCCGATGACCAGGGTTTTCTTTTCCACAGGAACGATTTCTTCTGTCAGGGGCATTAAAAGGCGTGCCCTGTTGATGGCCATGGTGACAAGATCCAGGGCCTTTTCTGTGGCAGCCCCGGGTGTTTCCATGTGCACCCAGGAGCATTGTTCCCGGATATTGGCCATTTCCATGAGATAGGGGTTCAGGCCTGCCTGCTTCATCATGTTGCGAAAGGTTGCTTCGTGGAGGCGCGGGGAACAGGAGGCAACCACCACACGGTCCAGGCCATGGGCATGGATATCTTCCACGATTTCCATCTGGCCCGGTTCTGAGCACGCATAGGTGATATCCCTTGCCAGGGCCACCCCCGGCAGGGTGGCAGCTTTTTCTGCCACTTTTTTGCAATCCACGGTTTTTCCAATGTTCAGACCGCATTGGCAGACATATACCCCAATGGCCGGAACAATTTCCGCTGTTGTAAAAGATCGGTTTACTACGCTGGTTTTCATTGATCCTGCTTCCTTTTTATATTATTCCCAGCGGACGTGGTCGGCAATGACGCTGGTTAAGTCCACTAATTCCATTTTCAGTTTATCCCCGGAAAAGGGATCTTCCATGGCACATCCCAGATGAATTCTGCATTTGCCGCAGGAGGTGAGCATCACATCACTTTGGGTGTTTCTGCCCTGGGTCAGCCGTTTTACCTGAAGCGCCTTACTGAATGCGTCACACCCGATCCAGGCGCTGTTGCCACAGCATAATGCTGTACTCCCATTGTTCTGCATCTCCACAAAGTTGCCGTTGGAAAAACGCCGGATCAATTTTCGCGGCAGATCCCGTACATCTTCCAGGGAGTTTAACCGGCATGAATCCTGGTAGGTAAATGTGATATCCGGGTTTTCAATGGTGACGGCCCCCCGCTCCAGTTCTGTATCCAGAAATTCGTAAAGATGGGTCACCTTGAAGTTGAGCTCAATGCCGTTCTCTTTGTAGGTCTGGGCAAATGTTTTGTAGCATTCAGGACAGGCCGTTATCATCTCTTCAATGCCAAGGGAATTTAAATAATCACAATTTAGCTTGGCAATATTAATGAAATTTTGTCGATCTCCGGACCAGAGAAGATCGTGGCCGCAGCATCGCTCATTTTCAAGGATACGGGGGGTGACATCAAAAAAGTTTAACAGGCGCAAGGCATCATTGAGAACGTTGGCATTTTTAACCTGCTGGTGATTTCTGAAAAACAGGTCAAAATAGGGAGCACATCCTCCATAAAAAAGCGTTTTGCTCTCTGGGTCTGTTTTAATGGCAGAGGGAAGATCTTTCCATCGTTTCTGCCGGAGACCGGGGCTTGCCATGGAGCGCATAAGGGAGTGGAAAAAACCGCCATGGGTCTGGTGGCTCTCTTTGCGTTTAAAAAGTACACTTCTCAGATCCTGAATCAAAAGGGGAAAATTCACCTCGGAGGGGCATCGTTCATAACAGGTGCCGCAGGTGAGACAGGACCATATATTGTTTTTAACATTTTCAGAATCCACCTCACCTGCGATGAGACTGCCCACCAGGGTCCGGGGGGAAAAATCCTTGCCGCACAGGGCAAGTGGGCATGAAGATGTGCACTTGCCGCAATCCTGGCAGGCATAGGCATCGTGTTTTTCAATGATTTTCCGGATGGTCTCAGCGGTGGTGGCCGGGGCCATGGCAAGGAGCTCCTGCCCGGATTCGGTAAAGGATTCTTCAGGAAAGTCACCTTTGGACGTGGCACTGACAATGGGGCTTTTTCCCAGGGCTTTTATATCTGCAACAAAATCTGACAGAAACTCCTTTAAGGGATCAACATCATCGGGCAGAAAAGTGGCCAGTCGCAATCTCTCCCTGCCAAGGCCCAGCACCTCTATGATTTCCCTTGTATCTTCGGTGTTTTTAATGGCATTGTATGTGCCACTGCCATAGCGACAGGCCCCCGGGGCACACCCTGCCAGGGCCACCCCGTCGGCTCCCATCTCAAAGGCCTTGAACAACAGTGCCTTGCTGATCCTGCCTGTGCAGGGAATACGAATCATCTTGATCTCTCCGGGAATTTTATACCCATCTTCCTGGAGGGCCTGGAACGCCCCGTGGGGGCCCCAGTTGCATAAAAATAATACTATTTTATAATTTTCCATGGGTCTTGTACCGCAACCTTTAATTTTTAACCGAGAAGTCCCCTTGCACATCGTTGATGTGGCGGGGGGACGGCATAATGCCGTTTTCTATATTCGTTGTGGGCAGGCCAGGTAGCGAATACGGTCTGCCCGTGGCTATTATAAGAGCATCTCCTCCAATGAGCGTTCCAGAAACACCTGGTCCCGGTAAGGGCTGTCTGCTGCATTGGTGGGACACACAGAAATACAATTGCCGCACCCCTTGCAAAACGCCTCGTCCACAGACGCGGCCCATCCACCCACACCATTGGGACTCAGGGTCACTGCCTGGTAGGCGCACTCTGCCACACATCGACCACACCCCCGGCACTTGTCCGCATCCACCACCACTGTGAACCCCTTGCTCTTGCGGGGTCCCCTTGGCATGATGGCTGCTGCCAGTACAGCGGCCGAAGCGCCCTTTTGTCTGTTGGACACACTTATATTGGAAGGGTCGGCAAGAAATATTCCCGGAATGGAGGTCATGCCCGGTAAAATATAGGGGCGGCCCACTTTATCCTTTTCCTGCATGGCGGAAGACACGGTTCTGTAAGCAAGTTTCTGCTGGTGGAGATATTTTATCTGCCGCCGTGACCGTTCTCCCATTATTACGGTGCCGGCATTGAACTCCTGGCGTTCTCCGTCTATGTCCACATTGATCTGAAAATTGCCCAGGGTGCCGGTCATATCCCGCACAGACGATCCCTTAAAACAGAAAATGTTTTCATGGGATACCACCGTTTCCAGGGGCTTGTCCGTGCCACCGAACATCACCACATCTGTACCGGTTTCGGCAAGCATCATGGCACTTGTCACAGATGCTTCGGAATCTCCGATAACCGCTGTGGTAAAGTTGTAATTTCGCATGGGAGAGGCAAAGGGCCTGAGCTGTTCTGCCCTGCCGATGGAGCGGGTAATAAGACCTTTTAATCGCTCAACAGCAAGGTCTCTGTCCTTTTCTAACAAAGAAAGGGCCTCCCCCCGGATATTGCAGGTCTCCACCATGGATCTGCCAATGCCGGTGCCGGTGAAAAGTCCGTGTTTAAGGCGGCTTCTCTGGTCTGTACATGCGCTGCACACAAAGTTTAAGGGACAGCAGACACAGGAGGCAAGGACAATGCGGCTAAGGGATTTTGTACGCACTGTTTTTAAAATTTGAGAGATTCCCTCCGGGGTACAGGCGGACATCATGGTGGTGGAGTGAACCACAGATTCGTGGTTGAGCAATGAATCCACAAATTGATCCATGGCGCCGTCCCAGCCAAGGGAGTCGTTACATCGACACACAAACACCCCGGTTCTTGCAATCCCCGGGGAAAAAGCGGCGGTGGGGGCAGCATGGGCAACCCCACTGCCCTTTCTGGACCAGGAGCCGTTTTTAAGAAGAATCATGGCCTGGGCTGCGGCGGCAAATCCCCGCATCATCATGGCATGGACATCGGGGTGGGAGGACTTGGGACCATAGGCCCGGATGATGTCGTCTCCCTTTACGGCAGGTGCCATGGAAGGATCAGCCAGAATCACCACGCCGGCATGGACGGCAAATTCTTCCTCCGCTTCCCTGTGGTCAATGGCTTTGATGGCATTGCACACATCAACACACTCCATGCATTCGGAGCAGACCCCGCACTGCAGGCAGCGGGCCGCCTCGGTCACCACCTGATCCCTGGAAAGCCCCAGGGCCACCTCGTCGTATCCCTTTATCCGTTGGGCCGGGTCTTGTTCCGGCATCACAGCCCTTGGCATCACAGAAAGGGTATCGCAAAGGTCAGGAAAATCCCGTTGGGAGACCCGTTGGGTGTTCCCATCAAGCCCCAGCTGATAAAGGTCGTTCAGGGCCTGCCTGGCTGTGGATTTTCCCTGGGCCATGGCATGGACCACTGTGGCTGTGCCCCCGGTGGCATCACCGGCCACATAAATATGGCTCTTTTCCGCTCCGTTGTTCCGGGGTTCCAGATAGGCGCTGGCATTTACGTTAAACTCCCCGGCCTTACTTAATTTTTTGTAGGCACCTGTTTGCCCGATGGCCACCAGCACAAGGTCTGCTGCCATGGTAAACGGTTCTGAATCTTCAATGATTTCCGGCCAGGCAATGCCGTTGTCAACGGGTTTGCCCGGGCGTGTGGCTTTACACATCACACCGGTTACCCTGCCGTTGTCTCCAAGAAATTGTACCACCTGGCTTTGGTCCCGGATGGCGATTCCCTCTTCCAGGGCTTCTCTTATTTCATCATGATCTGCGGGAATATTGTCTTTTTCAAACCAGGACACCATGGTCACCCGGGAGCCGGTCCTTGACACCACCCGGGCAAGGTCAAAGGCCGCATTGCCGTCCCCGATGACAATCACATTTTGGGGCAGATCATGCTCTTTTTTGGCATGGAAGTCCGTGAGAAAGGAGATACAACCCCGGACCCCTTTGAGGTTCTCTCCCGGTACCCCAAGTTTTCTGTCACACCAGGAGCCCGTGGCCAGGATAATGGCATCATACTCTTTTTTAAGCCCGGTGAGATCTGATTCAAGGTCCATGGGGCGGGAGGTTCTTATCTCCACACCGGACGCTTTTATATGGGCAAGTTCCCTTTTAAGGATTTTTCCGGGAAGGCGGTGGGGGCCGATGCCGTAGCGGAGCAGACCGCCTGCTTCCGGTTGCTCCTCAAAAATAACAGCCCGGCATCCATGGGATACAAGTTCATGGGCCGCAGCAAGTCCCGCCGGGCCAGACCCGATCACTGCGATTTTTCTGCCCTCCACAAAAACAGGGGCGGGTTTGTGTGATGTTTCACGGTCATCCTCAACATCGGCCACAAATCGTTTGATGGCCCGGATGGACAGGGGCTCATCCACCTGGGTGCGCCGGCACTCATCTTCACAGGGATGGGTGCAGATACGTCCACAGATACCCGGCAGGATATTTTCTCTTCGGATGAGGTCAAGGGCCTTTTGAAACCGGCCCCGGCCTGCCAGGGCCACATAGCCCTGGACATTGACGCCCAGGGGACATCCGGTGCTGCACAGGGGTGTTTTTCTTTTGTCAATGATGGCCCGGCCGGGAAGACTTCTGCGGCTTATAACGGTTACAGGTTTGGTGCCGTCCTCCAGGGTTACGGGACAGGTTTCCACACAGCGTCCGCACAGGGTGCAGGTGTCCGTATCCACAAAGGTCTGCTCTTTTACCACGGAAATCTTAAATCCCTGCATGTTGTGCTTGATGCTGTTCACCCTTGCCGGAAGAATGCAGGATATGTCCGGATTTCTCATGAGGCGGATGAGTCCCGGCCTGTGGGCGTGGTTAAAAGGGACCCCGGACTTGAGGGTAAAGCCCGGGTCTGCAAGTTTTTTATCCATGTCCGGGTCACAATCCACCAGGGTAACGGGAATATCAAGTTCCCCCAGTTTGTTTGCCGCCAAAATGCCCGACGGCGTGGCCCCAATGACCATTACCCTGCGGAGACGATCTTTCTTACGCTTCATTTTTTGCTCCTGTCTGGCCACCGGCCCTTTTTTCAAGTCCCTTGAGTTTGGACAGGCCATAATCAAATCCCAGGTTAAAGGCCTTGGTGTTCATTTTTTCTGTGCCCTTGGGAACCGAGGATGTAACGGCAAAAAGGGCTGCCTCCTTGGTTACAAGGTTGGTAACTGCCGTTGTAAACCCCACCATGATGATATTTGCCATCATTTTTCTGCCCAGTTCCTCTGCCATGCGGGTGGCAGGTATGGCAAAGCACAGCCTGTCATCCTGGGGAATCACAAGATCTTTGTCCGTGAGGAGAAAGCCCCCGGGCTTCAGAGATCGGTAATATTTTTCATAGGCGGATTGGGACATGCATGCCAGGATATCAGGGGTTGTAATATAGGGATATTGAATGATGGTATTGGAGATTACCACCTGGGCACAGCAGGCCCCCCCCCTGGATTCCGGGCCATAGGACTGGACAAGGGTGCTCTCTTTGTCGTCCCTTAGGGCAGCAGCCATGCCGATGATGCGCCCGGCAAGGATGATGCCCTGGCCGCCAAACCCCGTTACAATGATCTCCTGTTTCTCTTTTTTATCAGACATATGGTTTAACCCGTAAAAAGTTTGTTTTCAATGTTGATTGCCATTGTTTTTGCTGACAGGTTCGGCTTGATCACGATTTTGTGGATGTTTCATGGTAAAGTCGATGGTATTGCTCATCATGGGATGGTTTTTCAATATCCACAAATTTACCCAAAATCACCTTTTGTTTAAAATCAATGCCCAGCTCGCCGGGGTCGGCATTGTTTTTTATGATGGTGTTGGCGTGATACTCCCTTAATGTGTCCAGGGGTTTTTGTTTATTGCGCCGACCATAGTTGATGGGGCAGGGGGACAGGGCCTCCACAAAGGAGAAGCCCTTGTGGTTGATGGCCTCTTCAATGCTGTCTGCAAGATCCCTTGAGTGGAGCATGGTCCATCTTGCCACATAGGTGGCACCTGCGGCATAGGCAAGCAATGGAAGATTAAAGGGAGATTCCGGGTTTCCTCCCATGGAGGTGGAGGACTTTGCCTCGTGGGGGGTTGTGGCCGCAGCTTGCCCCCCGGTCATGCCGTAAATAAAATTATTGACGCAGATCACGGTGATGTCCATGTTTCGCCGGGCCGCATGGATAAAATGGTTGCCGCCAATGGCAAAGAGATCGCCATCTCCGGAAAAGACAATGACATTGGTTTCCGGTCTTGCCATTTTGATGCCCGTGGCAAAGGGGATGGCCCTGCCGTGGGTGGTGTGAAAACTGTCGATATTTATATAACCGGCCCCCCTTCCGGAGCAGCCAATGCCTGAAACCATGGCAAAATCATCGTAATTGATCCCTGTGTTTTTCATGGCCGTGAGACAGGCCGTAAAAACAGAACCGGTACCGCAACCGGAACACCATATGTGGGGAATCCTTTCCATGCGAACCAGGTCTTCCAGGGGATGGGGGACGGGAACTTCTTTTTTAACTGCTGGACTGCCCATGGTTAAAATGCCTCCTTCATGATGGATATCACCTGTTCGGGGGGCACCACGGCACCGCCGGGATGGCCCGCAAGGTAAGAGGGGGCTTTGTAGCCTGCACAACGCTCCACCTCCCGGCTGATCTGGCCCATGTTGATTTCAACGGTGATAAAGCCCTTAACCCTTAAGGCAAGTTCCTTTATTAAACGGTCGGGAAAGGGCCATACGGTGATGAGTCTTAAAAGTCCTGCCTTGATACCTTGTTCCCTTGCCATGTCAACGGCGGTGTAGCTTGTTCTGGATGAAACACCATAGGAGACAATGACAATGTCTGCATCGTCCAGAAGGTATTGATCCGTCATGATAATGTCGTCCAGGTTGTTTCTGATTTTGCCCAGCAGACGTTCCATCATTTCTGCCTGGGTATCCACACTCATCACAGGGTAGCCTTTTTCATCGTGGGTGAGCCCTGTCACATGGACCTTGTACCCCTGGCCGATGGACGGCATGGGGGCCACCCCGTTGGGCCCGGGTTTAAAGGGGTGAAAATTATTCTTTTTTCCCCGGGGTTGAATTCTGGAAATGGTTTTGATGGCTTCTTTTTTGGGGATCACCACTTTTTCACTCATGTGTCCCACAATTTCGTCGGACATGATGAAAACCGGGGTGCGATATTTTTCACTTAAATTAAAGGCTGTGATGGTGAGGTCAAACATCTCCTGGGGGGATGAGGGGGCCAGGGCAATGATTTCATAATCGCCGTGGGAGCCCCATTTGGCCTGCATCATATCTGCCTGGGCACCCTGGGTGGGCAAGCCTGTGGAGGGGCCTCCCCGCTGGACATTGACCACCACACAGGGGGTCTCTGTCACAATGGCAAGCCCCACTGTCTCCATCATGAGGCTGAAACCGGGGCCTGATGTTGCCGTCATGGTTTTCTTGCCTGTCCATGCGCCGCCAAGAATGGAGGTCATGGCTGCTATCTCATCTTCCATCTGTATATAGGTGCCCCCCACATGGGGAAGTCTCTCGGACATGTGCTCTGCCACCTCTGTGGCCGGGGTAATGGGATACCCCCCGAAAAAAAGGCACCCCGCCGCAATGGCCCCTTCGGCACATGCGATGTCTCCGTTGATAAAATGTTTACCTGTATCGACTGCTGGTTTCATCCTCTCCTCAATACCCCTTTATTCGACATTGGACAGGCAGGATTTGCCTGGTTTTTGTGGTTGACCGTACAAAATAACCCTTTGGATGTTCTTGACGGGTTTCATCTGTTGCCTTGGCTTTTTCCTTGGGAATTGTGATTAAACGGCGGCTTGCTCTGCCGTTGCTTCTGTGGAAAAAATGGCAAACTCTGGACACAGAAGCTCACAATAGTGGCAGTTAAGGCACCCCTCTGCCCTGACCCGGGGAGGGTGGTAGCCGTTTTTGTTAAACTCCTTTGAAAATTCAAGAACAGCCCTTGGGCAGTACTCAATGCAGTATCCGCACCCTTTGCAGCGGTCCTTTATTATGTGGACAACGCCCTGTGTTACTTCGACCTCTTCTGAATCAAGAGGGACTCTCCAGTATTTCATAACCCCTTCCCTGTGTTGGCTTATGGATATCATGATTGATAATTTGTCGGTCAATGCATATCTCATCTTGTTGGGAATGAAAAGGTTTTTTTAAGTGGAGGAGAATGTGTTTGTCTGGATGGGGTTCTGAAAAAGCAGGGGGTGTCTTTGTTTTGAGTGGGGGTGAAAGCTGTTTTTCTTTAAGGGCCGGATTCTTGTTAAAGCATGGGGCTTTTATATAACGGGCTCAACTTTCGGGCTTCATTTCAAAGCCGGCATTTTTAAATGTACCGATGGGGTCAGTGTGCCGACGGGGTCAGGCTTTTGTTATTGATGTTATCGACCAAGGCCTTTGCCAACGAAAAAAGCCTTGATAATGTCAATAACGAAAGCCTGACCCCACCACGAAATGCGAACACCGAAAGTTGAGTAACGGGTATGTTCTGTGGGACACAACGAATGTTGAAAATGGTATTATGCCGCCGCCCCCCCCGATGGGCAATGGGCCCGGACCGGAACTGTAGACAGCTCAATTGTCCGGTTTCTATTGCCCATCGGGGGGGCGGCTCTGCTGAGGGTGGTTGGCGTTTTCCTTTTCATATAAACTGCCGTAGACCGTATTGTGATCCGGCTTTGCCCAGAACAAAGCTTGAAATTCTTCACAGATTTATGGGGTATTTCATATAAAAGGACCTTTTGGAATTTTTTATTGTAAAATCGCATATCAAGAAACATTATTGACATAAAATAATCATGGGTATAAAAATAAAGGGCTTGTGATTTTGCTTATTTTGGGTTCTTAAAATCAGAAGGTACTTTATGGCATCAGGATTTGACTGTATTTGGAATTTGTTTTGTCAGGGGGGCAATACTCAAGCTTAATGGGTGGTACTTATCTGGTTTCAGGATAACATGAGGCTATGTTGGATATACGGTTAGGAATTGATCTAAAATTTTTTTTTATGAATTTTTAATTTTTAAAAAGTTGAGATAGCCAGATCTACACAATTGCTTGTTGGAAACCCTTCATGCGTAACTGAGTGCTTACGATTATTGAAATTATTTTAAATCATCAAATCACTCAGTGATGTCCGGTTAGGTTTTTGCAGACTTCTTTTTCTTTTTTTTGGTCCTTTTTTTGACAGCCCTATCGCCTGATAAAGGGTATCTGAGCTCATTTTGTATATCATTTCTCAGTTGGCGGATTCTTTTGATGGAAACTTTTTCATTGAATTTATCATGACAATATATGGCCATGAGTAGATATGAAATAAGCCCACCAAGGATTTGTACCATGACTCCATACTCACTGCGAGCAATTAAGTGATACACTTTGAGATGTTTTTTCCACCATTTGAAAAAAGATTCAATGTCCCACCTGAGCTTGTAGATTTTTGCCACTTGCTCGGCAGTCAGATCATGTCGATCAGTTGCCACGTAAAATGTTGAGCCTGCAATCTTATATCCAACGACTCGGACTGGTGTCTCTGATTGATTTACCCCCGGAGTTCCAAGAAGGACTTCTGCATCATAAAAAATATGAGTGTCCTCCGGCACAAGGTTCTGTTTGATGATAGTTCGCGTAGTTTTGATTTTGATTCGGCATACAAAATGTTTTCCCTCAGCCTGTAGCAAATCAAAATCTTTATGGGATT
>NZ_FWXY01000046.1 GCF_900176365.1 Desulfocicer vacuolatum DSM 3385
GACTTGCATGTGTTAAGCACGCCGCCAGCGTTCATTCTGAGCCAGAATCAAACTCTCCAGTTATAATTCTTTTAAAATGTTTTTTTATGTGCTTGCCTGCACTTAAAACATCTTTTTACTCAATTCATTCACTAACCGATTTTCAAAGATCAAATTCTTAAAAACTAAAAAAATCTTTTTGAAAAGGTCGCCCTGCCGAACAAGATTCCCGTCTCAAGAAGACTCAATAAAACTACATGAGTTTTTCAGCGTTGTCAAACATTTTTTAAAAAATAATTTCGGCAATGCCAGGCACTCATTTTTTACCCTCCTGAATAATATAATATTATCTATCCTTTTCATACAAAATTCATCCCCAAAACCTTGGAATCATAAGATTTTCCTCCTTCGTTGTGGGTAAAACGAAATCAAAACAGAATTTGCCCGTGGCAATTATTTTGTATTGGTCAATATCAATCCCTGGGGGAGACTTTCTCCATAGATCTGGCTTTCTTCCCGGGATTCAATGGGGATTGCCTGTTTTACCATGGCAACCGCTTCTTTTCCTGCCCCCATATTCTCAAACCATGGAAAAATATCATCAACCATCTCCCTGGACAGATCCCGGGTGCGGTCATCGGTTTTTCTAACCATTTGGGCCACAGCCAAAACCACCGGCTCTTTCTGTGTCCAGGACATTTTCATTAACTTCTGCACCCAGGCCCCCACCTCCCGGGCAGATATCACCCGATCCACTGACCCATAGAGCAATTCCCTGGCACCCAGGCGGGATACAGCCCACAAATGCTGACGGGGGGTCTTGGCAGGCTTCATACCATTGAGCAACTTTCTGCCCAATACCACCTTATCTTTTACCAGAAGACGCTCCATGTTGGCCGCGGCCATCCACATCTCTGTCATCTCCTGGGGCGGCATTTTTTTGGCGGCACTTCCCCCTGACACCAGGGATGAGATGTCCTGGAAAAATTGACGCTGCTGCCCTGCGGTGAGCCCCCCGGCAATACGCCGACAAAAAATCCACCAATCCACAGCGTTTTGTCTGGATTTAGGAAAAATGAGGCCACCCAAATAAATTTTCCACAGTTTTCTCACCCGTTCTTCATCAAAGGCGTCCCCAAATCCCGGTCGAATGCAAAACCCCATCAAATTAAGCCATTTCACCTCATGGGCCGGGCTAAGCTTCCGAGTTTCAGAGCGCTCAATCAGAACATCAGCCATGCGTCGCAAAAAAGAGAGAGACCAAGCCCCTTTTTTCTGCCCCAGAATGGATTCAATGGACTTTGTAAGTTGTTGTACTTTTTTTATGTCTTGTTTGTTGGAAAAAGCCGATGTCACAGATTTCAGTGCCCGGGCCACCTGGTCCTCATCAAAAACTTCGGTTTCCCGGGTTTCCAGCACCCCCTGGACATCCCGCAATTGAAATTGCAGTTTCCACCGGTGGGAGCTGATACAAGATTTACACCACATGGCAAGGGTACCAAGTTCAGTGTATTCCGGCTCTATGGTCACAGGAATGCGACGTTTCTCATCCTTTTTTCCAAATCGAATCACCGTTTGAAGGGGTGTCATGGGTGTGAGGGTGTCATCCACCACAACCACATCCCCACTTCTATCACCGGATCTGAAACTTGAACTGAACATATCAAAGCTCACCGGCTGATTGGTCAAAACCTCAAAGGACATCTGCGGCAACACAATGGTGGACCCTTCATCCAGTCCCCTCTCCACCACACAAAGGGCACGGGCTGAATTTCCAGTGCCCCCTCCATTGGTATGCCCCCCATGATTACCGGCGGCAAATGAGCCATCCCCATTTGCAAATTCTCCATTAAGGATTGCCCCATCAACAACAGTGACATCCTGGGATTCCAGGGGAGGGTTAGCGACACCGGCATCTGGTCGTCTTTCTTCTGCGGCAATGCCAATATAATAGCTCCTGGGGCTGCCGCTTCCCACACGGACGCCGGTGCCCTGTTTTACCAAGCCATAGTAGGAAGCTCCCAGAGCCACGGACAGATCAGGTTCACCGTTCTCCAACACACCGGGAAGTGTATCATCGTCCATGGCAAACCACGATCGAATGGCGGAGCGGGTCCTGTCTTGGAGAAGGGACGGCTTCAGGGAACCGCCATTAAAAAGAATCAAATCTGGTATGGGGGGCTTTCCCAAGAGGTCAATGACATCTTGCCTGTGCTTTTCAAGGAACCAGCCGATGTGACGGGTGATGGCAGGCTCCTGCTCGTAGGGAAGCCCAAACTCCGCCATGGCCTTGCCCTTTTTTTTACGGGCATCTGTTTCCGGGGTGACATCGGGAAAAAAACCGTTGCACAATATATTTTTCACGGCATCCCGGGTGAGGTCTGCGGCCAGGGTACCGGCAATGAGAGAACGACCCTCCCCTTTCAGGGTGATCCTTACGCGCTCTTCACCCTTTTCCAGAATTTGTTCCTTGGCACTACGGCATTTATGACACAGGGTTTTCCATTTGTCCCCGGACAAAGCACTTTTCTGGGAAAATTGTGATTCAACATACCGGGCCAGGGCAAGATCAATGTTATCCCCCCCCAGAATAAGGTGATCCCCCACGGCAAGACGCTCAAAACGGGGACTTCCCTGGGATGCTTTCAAGGTGATGAGGGTAAAATCTGTGGTGCCCCCGCCCACATCGCACACCAGGATCAAATCATCGGGCTTGACAAACTGTTGCCAGTCATGTTCATGGCGGATGAGCCATGCATAAAAAGCAGCAAGGGGTTCTTCCAGCAAGGTAACACGGTTACCCAGGCCTGCCATGCGGGCCGCCTCCAAGGTAAACTCCCGGGCCTCTTCATCAAATGATGCAGGTACGGTGATCACGGTGAACTGATTTTCAAGGAAAAGATCTTCATCCTTTACAAAATGGTTCCAGGACTTCTTAATATGGCGTAAAAATTCCGCAGTGGTTTCCACCGGGGAAATTTTCTCCACCCCCTGTGCCCCCCAGGGCAAAATTTTTGCCTGACGGTCGGCCCGGGCGTGGCACAGCCAGCTTTTGGCCGACGATACCAAACGGGAAGGCACCGCTCCCCCATGATCCCGGGCAAAGACACCGACAAATTGATCCTTTTCCCGCTTCCAGGGATGCTTTAAAGATTTCCGGGAAATGTCATACTCACCGGGAATGTAAAGAAATGACGGCAGCACAGGCACAGGTGTAAATTCTCCGGCACCGGTGAGCTGGGGCACTTTAAACATCTTAATGGGGCGTTTTTTATCCCCGGCGGACAGGGTGGCAAGGTCCACAAAAGAAACCGCTGAATTTGTGGTGCCAAGATCTATGCCCACAACATATCTTTTATCCTGAAAATCCAAATTTATTCCCTTAGCGACCGATTAAAAATTATTTCAAAGGGGAAATTTGACTGATTCCGACAGAGATATACCGGTCTCATCGCTGACTCGCCCCCTTCTCAACTATTTTTTAATACAATGAGATATTTTAAAAACAGGTTTTTAATCCTTAGGGCGCACATTGAGCTCAAGGCGCCATTTTTTATCATCATCCCGGGAGCAGGCCCAGAATTCAAGGGTCCCGATCTCAGTGACCTTTACTTCAAAGGTTACCGGGATTAAGGCCTGGTCTTCCCCTTCCAGATGGGTCTCAATGGTGGACATCTCTCTTATGTCCATATCCTCCCAGTTGTCAATGACTTCGCCGACCCCATCCTCTTTGCGGGTGGATGAAGTCAATATGTCAAAGGTCACCGTCTCCCCCACCACCAGGTTAAACAATCGATCCCGGGATTCAGCCTGGGTGCCTTCTTCCATGCCAAAGGGGGCAATACAAAGGGCCCTTGTGGGCATGGGAATACCGGGCACCGCAGGCATGGATGCTTCAATGGCCATGTAATAGGATTGACCAAGACCGGCACGGATACGAACCCCGTCCCCCTGGGATGCCTGGCCGTAATAGGCGGCTCCCCGGGCCACGGAAAGATCAAAATCAATGGCATCCACTTCCCGAATGCTCCCCTGGCCCACACCTTCCTTCCAGGCTGACAGCACATCCAAAACCCGCCGACGCATGAGGGTGGACTTCATAACCCCGCCGTTAAACACCACCACTGTGGGTAACTTTACATTGCCAGCGTCATCCCTGTGGGAGGAGACAAAGCGGGCCAGATGTCGGGTGATACCGGGGTCTGCCTCATAGGAAAGACCAAATTCCTTCATGCCCATGGCCGTGGCAGCCATGGGCTCATCTGTCAGGGCACACCGGGGGAAAAAACCATCCAGCACCACCTGCTCCACATCTTTCAAATCCAGACTGGCCTTGATGGTACCTTTAATCAAACCGGACCCTCTGCCCAAAATTGTAACAGGATATTTTTCCACACCCTGGTCAGAAAACAGATTCTCCTTGGCATTGCGGCAGGAATGAACCAGGCCCCTCATTTGCCAGGCATCCAGCTTTTTTTTCTTTTCCTTTAATTGGTGGGCAAGGAAATAGGAAAGGGCAAGATCAATGTTATCTCCCCCCACAAGCAGGTGATCCCCCACTGCCACCCGTTCCAGATCAAGGGCACCCTCATCATTTTCCTTAACTTCAATGAGACTGAAATCACTGGTACCCCCGCCCACATCACACACCAGTACCAGATCTCCTTTTTCAACGCTGTCCCGCCAGGACTCACCGGACTGATCCAGCCAGGAATAAAAAGCTGCCTGGGGTTCTTCAATGAGAATGATGTCATTGAACCCGGCCTGCTTTGCAGCCGTGACGGTGAGCTCCCGGGCAACGGCATCAAAGGAGGCCGGCACGGTGAGATAAATGTGTTGTTTTTCCAGAACAAGTTCCGGATCATCCAATGCCATTTCATGATTCCAGGCATCCCGGATGTGGGATAAAATTCTGCTGGAAGCCTCCACCGGAGAAATTTTTTCCCCGGAACCGGTGACCTCCCAGGGAAGTATGGCTCCTTCCCTGTCCACGGCGGCATTGCACAACCAGGATTTGGCAGAAGATATCAGTTTTCCAGGGACTTCGGCCCCTCTGTTTCTGGCAAACTCCCCCACAGCGGCCGCTTCATCCTGACACCACGGCAGGGCAAATGACGGAGATTCTATTTCACTTTTTTCTTTAAGATAAAGAAAGGAGGGCAAGGCATCCCGTGTATCCAGCACACCTGCCTCGGTGAGCTGGGGTATCTTAAAAACATTGATCCGGGATGCGTCATCTTTTTCAGCATCGGTCCAGGCCACCACTGTGTTGGTGGTGCCAAGGTCAATACCGACTATATATCGGGCTTTTTCCACAAAATACTCCCTTTATTCAATTTCAACTTCTGCGGGCACAATGATACCGGAATCCAAAACATCTGCCAGTTGAGGAACCTCTTTTCTGGCGGCTTTCCATCCTCTATGTCTTAGCACCCCTTTAAAAGGCGGCTCCCCTGCCACATTACCGGTGAGTTTTACAGCGTTGGGATCAAACCCGGGTTCAATTTCAATTTCATCCCCCTCTTCCTGATCCAGAACCGGAGCCGGTGCGATATATTTATCCATGGCAGCTTTGCAGTCTTCCTGGACGCTTCTGACGGCAGCACCGATCTGCTCATCATCATACAAACTTAAATCTTCTCCAAAAAAATCCAGCAACCGCCCTTCCCTCTGGAGCACAGAAAGCATGTGTAAAAACATGCGTCTTTTTCGTTCCTGATCCAGGCGCTGTTGTGCAGGATCTTTTTGTCTTTTTCCTGTTTCCTGCTCCGGTTCCGATGCCACATCCATTTTTTTAAAAAGACCGGAGACACCGATTTTGAGTAACAACCACATCACCAAAGTGAGAAACAGAAATATCACCGCCATGGCCGGGATCACCCAGGAAACAAAGGAGGTGATCAAAAGTTGCAGGAATTCTGATAATTGTGGCAGGGAACTCACCGTTACTTCAATGTTAATGAGGGGTAATATTAAAGAATTTCCCCCATCCGAAGACAAGGCGGCCAGCAGGTATTGCAGACCATAGTAACAGCCCCCGGTGATCACAGCGGCAAGCATGGTCATGAATAAAAAAATCATTGTAAAAGACCGGCGGGAAAATTTTGCTGATTTATCCAAGTTATTATGTTCTCCTGTGGTTTTCTGGGCGTATCTCAATGTCGGCAACCTGTCATAATGCGGATCCATGACGTGTTGGGGTGGCCGGAATTAGAACCGAAACCAGATAATAACACAAATTTTGGGTTTATCAAGGGGGTCGGCAGGATGGATTTCAAGGATGCGGGCAGGTTTTTCATTTTTATGGAGAAACATGCAGAACACAAGTATGAAAGGAGTAACAAAAAGTCATGACATGAAACAGAAATATTTAGAATCTGAACCCGGTGTCTTTAATTTGTTTTATGTAAAGGGCAGGAAAGCACTTTTCAATGGGTGAGCCATTAAGGGTTCAAATCATTTTATGATACTGGACATCCATCAATGGCTATTCATCGTTGATAACAATCATATCCTTATTGGCCTGAAAGGTTTTTTCTCCCACGCCTTTAATTTCCATGATTTCCTCAGGTGTTTTAAATCCCTGATGGGCTTCACGGTAAACAATGATGGCCTGGGCGGTTTTGGGACCCACATTTTTTAAGACAGTGAGTTCTTCAGCGCTTGCGGTATTAATATTCACTTTTTCCATGGCTGAAACCATGGTAACACCTGAGATCATCAGAAAGAGACTCAAGATCGTCATTATTACTGTTTTTTGCACAAATGTCATATTCAATTCCCCCATTTTAGATAGTTAAAATTGTCAATCAATAAGGGAGTCAGCTGTATTCCATCCGCTGCTGCATTGATGACAAGCGCCACGGACGGATCTTTATTCTGACCCCAAGGCTTCTGAATAATTCTGAGAACAAAGAGAAATCGAGATAAAAAAACAATTCAGACATACCGGGGATTAAACAAAAGCCGACAACATACAATGGAAGTGCTTTCCTGTTTTTCATTGCAGGCGGCTGCTTTCATGAATAAAAAAAGAACCGCTTGTCACTTAACTAACCAAAAGAAATCCAAAAGTCAAGTTTTTATACATTATACAATTACAATCAATCTTGAGAAGCCCTGAATTTATTAATTTAGCGTATTTAAGCATCCTTTACCCTAAACGTTTAAAGAAATAGCAAGTCAAATCTTAAAGTTGCATAAACCCATAATCTAATCCTTTCAAAAAGCCCTTGATTGGTATATGTGGGGCTTTTTACAAAAAAACCTTGGAACGCATTAACGGTGCCAAAAAATTTCGTTTTTTTGCTTTGAGTACCTTCAACGACAAGAATTTGGGATGTTTGTGGAAAAATTTTACACTTTTTAAAAAGTGATGCTCCAATTTGAGGCAAAATTTGAAATAAGTAAAATGAGAACAAATCATGCCAATTCTTTTCATTAAAAATAGGCTTTATACCACTTTACAAAACTCTCAAGCCCTTTTTCAAGGGCAGTTTGGGGTGCAAATCCAATGCGGGCTGTCAATTCGGAGATATCTGCATAGGTGGCAAGCACATCCCCGGGCTGCATGGGCAGCATGTTTTTTATGGCTTTTTTTCCGAGAAGTGTTTCGAGGATTTCAATAAATCTTATTAATTCCACGGGCTGATTATTTCCTATATTATAAATGCTGCAGGGGGCAGATGTGCCAGCCCCATAGATATTTTCATTGGGTGCGGGTGGCAGCGCCATTAGCTTTATCACCCCCTGCACAATATCATCAATATAAGTAAAATCACGCTTCATGTGACCGTTATTATACACATCAATGGGTTCTCCTGCCATAATGGCCCTAGTGAATTTATAATATGCCATGTCTGGTCGCCCCCAAGGACCATACACCGTAAAAAATCGCAAACCCGTAACAGGTAATTGATACAGATGACTGTAGGCGTGGGCCATGAGCTCATTGGATTTTTTAGTGGCAGCGTATAAAGAGACCGGATGATCCACATTATCTTTTATAGAAAAAGGCATTTTACGATTAGCACCATATACTGAACTGCTGGAAGCATACACCAAATGACCGACCTGAGCATTGCGGCACCCTTCCAGGATATTAGCAAAACCAATAAGATTTGAATCTACATATGCAATAGGATTTTCAATGCTATATCTCACCCCGGCCTGCGCTGCAAGATTTACCACCACATCAAATTCATTTTCTGCAAATAGACCGTTAATATCATTATGATTTGCAATATCCATAACTTTAAAATCGAATCTCTCTTTTTTTTCAAGCTGTTTCAGACGATCATGTTTCAATTGAGGATCATAATAACTATTAAGATTATCAATTCCAAAAACCGATTTTCCCAAATTTAGCAACTCTTGCGCCAGGTGAAATCCAATAAATCCTGCCACACCCGTTATTAATATAGACATATCTATTTCCTTAACGTTACAACACACATCATTTGAATTTAGTTTACTTCATCAAAATATGATTTTTTAATCGCTTACAAGCACACATATTATTTTAGGCTCATCCGAAAATAGCATGCTTTTGTCGATACCCCCTTAATTCCCAAGGCATTCGACAACCGTCCTTTAATGATCTTCCTGTTCTGAAATATGCCCTCTCACCCAAGACTGGAAAGCTTATTTCGGAATAAAAAAATGGGGCTTGGTTCTAATTTCGCCCACTTTGAGTAACACGCATCAGGCAATAATCATTAACTCATTTGAATTTATCATATTTTTTTCATCATTGACTGTTTGGAGTATATCCATTGGGCAACGTTAGAACCAAGCCCAAAAAATGATTCCCATTCTAACAATTGAAAGCTGTCCAAAGTCAGCCTATCAAAGGGGATGAATCTTATCGTATATAAAATACTCCACAAATCAGGAGTGTTTTCCAAGATTCGTTGTGATCAGATCCGAATCAGAATACGGCCTTGGCAGCTATATGAACCAGTTACCCTCAAGCAAAGCCTTTGAGGGGCAATTGAAATTCACCAATTAGGCCATCTATGGTCACGGTAGGAATGCCGGTTATCCGGCCCTCGTACAGATCCGTACGTGAGGTATTACCTCATACAGCTCCTACCTCGGGTAATAACGCTGAAACCTCAGATTTGGAAAAGGATGTATCAGTCTGACTCTTGGTATCAACCATCTGATTAGTTTTTCAAAGCGTTCCCATGTAAAACTTCGCCCTTTTTGACTTCTACGCCTCAGTGTGTGGAGCCATGCCCCTTTGGACTCTGCCTTGAAGCAATCCCATAATCTGATAGCCACATCCAGAAAATTTTCCTTGTATTTTTTGCGTGAGCGGTCACGGATGCCTATGAAAATGTGTAAAAGCCGGGTGTGCTTTCCATCAGCAGAAAGGTGTCGGGGTAAAAGTGCTGCTGATTTGATGGTTGTTCCCAAAAGACTGTTTCTACCAAGGGATGCTTCAAGCCTATACCAAAACATGGGATTCCTTCCAAAGTAGTGGATCAGAGCCCCCCAAAAAAAACTGCAAACTTGCGTAAAAACAGAGGACTTTCAACATATTCTACAAACCCAACCGTATCTGGCATGACAAAAGACAGCCTGATGGTATAGCTGCCACAGTCTACCAATATTCTTCTGGTTTTAATTTTCATTTTTTTTGAGAATTTAATCTCTTTCATTTTGTACTCGGAAATCATTTTAGCCGGGAAAAGCTCGGGGTTTTTCTTGATTGCCAAGTCTACTTCCATCCGGGATTGCATGGCATGTTGGATAAGGATGCAACATTGTGCTTGACAAAAGTGCATACAAATAGTTCGATTCATGCGGGGGGGGGGTGGTATCTGAAGCTGGAGCCATCATAAATCCTTTTGCTAAAAATTGTGTTTGGCGATTCAACTTTATCACAAAAGATAAATCTTTCCAGCCTATTTTACTGCCCTCGACACCAATCCTCAAATCCATTATAATCAGTACAATTTTATTCGTATTCACGAAAAACCTTTTTGTTTATAATGGCTCTAAGAACAAGGCAAAAAGACAAACAAAAAAGCGAGCATGTCGACACGTTTTTATCAAATCATTTATAACAATTTAAGAACTGCCCGATAAGAAGTGAACATTGCTATATACCCTAACCTGGACAAGCCAGAACCAAAAAGGTTTTGTTGAATCACCATTCGCGGTATAATGATTCCCATAACATACAAATGCGAAAGGAGGTCAA
>NZ_FWXY01000026.1 GCF_900176365.1 Desulfocicer vacuolatum DSM 3385
CCTGTGGGCATTGGTGTCAGTTGCAGTGCCGATCGTCAAATCAAGGGCAAGATCACCCGGGATGGGATTTTTCTGGAGCAGATGGAAGAAAATCCGGCAAAATATCTTCCCAAGGGAGAGCCTGAGATGGCCGAGGCTGTGCGGGTGGATCTTAACCGGCCCATGGATGAGATCCGGGCCCAGCTGAGTCAGTATCCTGTGTCCACACGCCTGTTACTCACCGGCAAGATCATTGTGGGGCGGGACATTGCCCATTCCAAGTTCAAAGAGAGACTGGACAGCGGCAAGGGATTACCCGATTACATCAAAAATCATATCATCTACTATGCCGGGCCAGCCAAAACACCGGAAGGCCAAGCCTCCGGCTCCTTTGGTCCCACCACCGCCGGTCGCATGGATCCCTATGTGCCCATTTTTCAGAAAGAGGGTGGGTCCATGATCATGCTGGCCAAGGGCAACCGGTCCCGGCAGGTCACCGATGCGTGTAAGGAATATGGTGGATTTTATCTGGGCTCTCCAGGTGGTCCTGCGGCCCGTCTTGGTAAGGATTTCATCAAAAAAGTTGAATTGGTGGAATACGAAGAATTGGGCATGGAAGCGGTTTTCATGATGACTGTGGAGGATTTTCCCGCCTTTATCATCGTGGATGACAAGGGCAATGATTTCTACAGCAGCCTTACCTGAGCTAACCTGTAAAAATTTGGCCCACGATTTTTGAACCAATAAAACATTTACAGAACCAACCCGAATATTTACATATTAATAGCAAGAACAATAAGGAAATAAGATCTTATTGATTTACCGCTTTTGAAATCCAGACATCCATATTCTCTCTGCTCTGCATTCCTTAAGCGGTAAATCAAACATCCCCGTTTTTTTCAAACTCCGGGCATGGTTTTCTTTTCACAGTACAGGCAGCATTTCCCCTGCGGACATATCGCCTCTTACCCAGGACTGTATCTGCGCCATTAAAGGCGCACAGGCTCTTGTTCCCTGGTTCAACACCTTTGCACCGGATTCATCCATGGCCACAAGCGCAGGAAATGCCCTTACCCCGAGATCTGCAACCTTGTCCATTCCTTTATAAACCTGGTCTTCGGTGTCTTTGTGCCTGAATTTTTCAATGAAAAAGGATGCTTCAATGCCAACTTCACAAGCAATATCACAAAGCGTTGTTTCATGGGCAATATCTTTTAACTCTTCATAAAAAGCTTTATGCACACGCTTATAAAAGGAGTAAGCCAGCTCTTCATCAATGGACTTTACACACATAAAGGCACGGCATGCAGGATCTGAGATATAGGGCATTTCACGGGCATCATCTATCTTTTCAAAGGCTTTTATATATTTACCTGTTTTTGATTCCACCTCTTTCCAGTTTTTCTTTAACAGGCGTTTCATGGCTGCATTTATTTTTACATCCCTGTTGATAACAAGGCCGCCCATATAATAGGAAAAGCCAACCTTCCCCCAGAACTCTTTTTTGATCATCTCAAAGGTTTCAGTAAAGGCATAACACCAGGAACAAACCGGATCTCCAACATATATTATTTGCTTATTCATCAAATTCTCCACACAATTTCAATTCTCGTACCGCCCTTCTGCCTCTCTGTTTCAGGAGGCTCGGTTGCCTTCAGGGAAAATCATTTCTTTGACGCCACAACTCCCGCCCCTGCCAATCCAAGAAAACAGGCCGCAGAAATACCCGCAGCCCCAAAAATCATGCACATCACCATGATCTGATACCGGGCTGCAATCAGGGGGGATACCCCGGACAAAATCTGCCCTGTCATCATACCGGGAATGGACACAAGACCCACGGCAAACAAAGAATTCACAATGGGGATCAAGGCTGCCTGAAGCGCTATTTTGCGTGCCTCCGCAAGGGGGACGGAACGATTAAGTTCTGCATACAATCGTTCTGCGGCAAGGCTGACACTGTTCATGGAATTGGAAAAGATCATGCCTGCCAGGGGCACCATATAGCGGGGAAAATACCAGGGGTCAAGGTTTAACACCCATTGAGAAATAATAAACAAAACAGTTCCACCCCCCAGGGCAATGGCAAAAAAGGCATTATAAAACAAGGTCCGGCGCCGGGTCTTGACCATTCTTAGAGCTATCCAACTGGATGAAACCAGCATCACCATTAAAATAATCAGAATAATCATGGCATTGTCAGAGTCAAAAATATAGGTCAAAAAATAGCCCACCAGCAACAATTGGCCCAACATCCGGGACACTGCATAAAATGCAGACTTTGTATTTAAAGACCATTTGAAAAGAATGACAAGAATCACGGCAACGGGAATAAAAGCGATCATGAGATGGGTCAGAGAAATTGTCTGTATGGTATTGTTCATTATAATTTATCCAAAATAAAGTTATTGGTGGAAAGCCCTTTTTCCAGGCACCGGGTCAAGGCTTCAATCATGGGAGAAGAGATATTCCAGCGATGCCAGTAAAGCCTCACCCGAACATGTTCATGGGGGCACAGGTTCACAAGGGTCCCTTTATCCAGCATTTCAGAACTTTGTTGATCCGGTAACATCCCATACCCAAACCCCGATGCAATGGCCCAGGCAAATTGTTCCGAGGACGGTACAAAATGACTTGAAATATGAAAATGATCTTCCTTAAAAATTTTAGATAACATGGTGGTATGCAATTTATCCCTGCTGTTGAAAATCACCGCCGGGACCTTGTCCATGCGCTCCCGATCCAGACCATGGGGAAACCATTTTTTGGCAAATGCCGGAGTGGCCACCAGGCGGTAGTCCATGATTCCAAGGAAAGAAATTTTACAACCCTGTACCGCTTCCGACCGGGAACTGATGCAGCCGAGCACCTGGCCGTCGCCTAAAAATTGATGGGTCTGGTCCTGATCATCCACCCGTAAATCCAGGACCACAGAATGTTGGGACAAAAACGGGGCAATACACGGCAAAAACCAGGTGGCAAGGGAATCTTCGTTCAATGCAATGGCAAGGGAGACAAGATTTTCCTTGGAACCGGGGCTCATTTCCCGGGTGACATCACTTTCCAGCTGTTTTACCTGGAGAAAATGTTTTAATATGCGCTGCCCCGCCGGGGTGGGCATGGGGGGTGTTGTCCGCATGAGCAGTACCTGGCCCATGTGCGCCTCAAGAAGTTTTACCCGCTGGGATACAGCAGATTGGGTTAAATGGATACTTTTGGCGGCTTTGTCAAACCCGCCCTCCCTGATGACAGCTTCAAATGCTTGTAAAAGTTTATAATCAAACATCCCTAATTATTAGCACAATTAATCCATAATTAAATCAATTAATTTTATTTATTTAAAACCGTGTGCTATATCGCGTTATGTGTTTGTCTGCATGTTCATACGTGTAACTCAGAAATATTGACAATTTCCAACATTAATAAAACAATAAGGAGATAAATTATGTGGGGTCCGTTTTTCCAGGGAATGGGTGTCAGTGGTGGATTGATTGTGGCCATTGGGGCACAAAATGCCTTTGTGCTTTCTCAAGGGGTCAGAAAAAATCATCATCTGCTCATTGCACTCATGTGCAGCATCTGCGATGCCCTGCTCATCACCATTGGGATTTCCGGTGTGGGCACCGTGATTGCATCCTCTCCCAAGCTGGCAGCAGCAGGGGCCTGGGGGGGCGCGGCATTTCTGTTCTGGTATGGTTTCAAGTCTTTTCAGTCAGCCAAACAAGGCAATGTGCTAAGTGCAGAACAAAAAAAGTGCAGCCTTCGCACTGCCATTGCCACCACCATGGCAGTGACCTGGCTCAATCCCCATTGTTATATTGACACCTTGCTTTTGATCGGCAGTATCGGTGGACAGTTCAATGGTCAGGGTCGTCTTTTTTTCGGGGTGGGTGCGGCATCGGCATCTTTTCTGTGGTTTTTTTCTTTGAGTTTTTGCGGGCAGATGCTGGCACCTGTTTTTAAGAACCCCACGGCCTGGAGAATTCTGGATACCATCATTGGTCTTATCATGTGCAGTATTGCCGTTAGCTTGATCATGTAAAATCAATGACAAAAACGACGTCAACAACCCCTGAGCTAAAGACTCAGGGGCTTGCAAGGCAACTTGTAAGCCCGGTTGATTAGCCTAAGCCCCAGAAAACTTGGTGGCTACGTTACATTGGAATATATAGTCATCCCAAGGCACTCCACACGCCGAAGGCTCTGAGATCAGTGTTTAAACATCTCTGAGGGTAGGAGAAGTGATGCTGATATTGTAAACCCGTTGTAACATTGGCGAAGTGGATCACTCACGTATGTGAGGGCAGGACTTGAGAGTCTCTGCCAAATTCTAACACAAGGATTTAATTTGCACGTATTTGTTAAAAACATGAGAGGGGAGGCTTTAATGCCAACTTCCCCACGGAAAGCAAGGGTATTGATAGCTCATGGGAAAGCTAAAATTGACAGCTATCGACCTTTCACTATTCAATTATGTATTGCCACCGGAGAATCCAGACAAGATTTAACATTGGGGGTGGATGCAGGGTATGCCACCATTGGCTTTTCAGTGATTGATAGCACAAAGGAGTTGTTCGCCTGTGAAATCGAGTTGCTGAAAGGTCAGGTTGAAAGAAATAACAAAAGGCGCATTTACCGCAGACAAAGAAGATCCAGACTTAGATACCGTAAAGCCAGGTTTGAGAAACAAAACAAGCCGGAAGGGTGGTTGGCTCCCAGTATTCAGCATAAGCTTGATACCCATATCAAATTTATTCACCGATTACAGTCAATAATGCCAATAACTGAAACCATAATTGAAGTAGCAGCTTTTGATATTCAAAAAATTAAAGCCAATGGCGAGATTGAAGGTAAAGAGTATCAAGAAGGTGAACAACTCGGATTTTGGAATTTGCGTGAATATATTTTGCATCGGGATAATCATAAATGTCAGCATCTGGACTGTAAAAACAAAGCAAAAAGTCCGATCCTGGAAGTTCATCATATCGGATTCTGGAAAAAGGATCGAACAAACAGGCCCGGGAATCTCATAACGCTATGCACTAAATGCCATACAGCTCCAAGGCACAAAAAGAATGGCTCTTTGTATGGATGGGAACCCAAAGTTAAAACATTCAAACCTGCAACCTTTATGTCCATGATACGCTGGAAACTTGTTAATGCTTTACAATGCGATCATACATATGGACATATTACAAAACATAATCGGATAAGACTGGATCTTCCCAAGACCCATTTTAATGATGCTTTTTGTATAGCAAATGGCCAACATCAAACAAGGGCAATCCCTGTGTTCTTTCAACAAAAACGTAAGAACAATAGATGCCTTGAAAAATTCTATGATGCAAAGGTCCTTGATATCCGAACAAACAAAATAGTTTCCGGCAATGATCTTAATAATGGGCGAAGAACTCGAAACAAGAACTTGAATGGTGAAAATTTACGGAAGTACCGTGGCTTGAAAAAGTCCAAGGGAAGACGTCAAGTCCGAAGGCAGAGATACAGTATCCGGCCCCATGACATCGTTGAGTTTGATGGTTCTATTTATAAGGCAGTGGGTGTCCAAAACAAAGGTACTTATTTGAAAATCACAAATGGTGTTAAGACGGTTGTGAAAAATATTAAGCACGTTAAAACCATTTTTCATCAAAAAACATTAATGTATGTATCTCGTTGAATTTATTCAAAATACGACAAGTTTTATGTTTCGCAAAAATGAGAATTTTTATTAGTAATTTCAAGTTGTTATGGCTAAATGTAAGAATGGAATTTTAAAATACAACAAAAGACTTATGGATTATCAACGAAAAAATCATTCAAAGTTTTTGATTATTTATCACATTATTTTTGTTGCTCAATCGGAAATGCTTCCATTGATGCCGTAAGGAAATATATTGAATCTCAGGGTTAGCGAGTCCGGCAATTCATCCCCTGAGCTAAAGACTCAGGGGTTTTCTTGCCGGTTTTCTATAAAAAAATTGATAGCTCTTTTTGTAGACATTGAATACAATGGCCCTGTCCGTGATGAATGGGCAAACTCTCACCATCAAGAGATCAAGAGATCAAGAGATCCCCAATGAAAATAAAATACAATGCCCCGGTTATTTTGACTTATTCTATTTTGTCCATATCTATTCTGGCCTTTTCCGGTAACGGACTGCTGGCTGGATATTTTTCATCCCCTGCACACTTATCCCTTTTCAACCCCTATTTTTATTTCAGATTACTCTCTTATATCGCAGCCCATGGCAGTTGGTCCCATCTCATGGGAAATTTCATGATTATCCTTCTTGTGGGTCCTTTGCTTGAAGAAAAATACGGTTCTATCACACTATTGGAAATGATTTTCATCACTGCCATTGCCACAGCTCTATTAAATGCAGTTTTATTTTCCACCTCCCTTATTGGCGGCAGCGGCATTGCCTTTATGCTGATCCTCTTGAGTTCATTTTCCAATATCCGATCAGGGGAAATCCCTTTGACATTCATCCTTATTTCCATACTTTACATTGGCAGCGAAGTGCTTTCCATACTAAAAGTGGACCAGATTTCCCAATTCAGCCATCTGGCTGGCGGGTTTATCGGAGCTGGATATGGGTTTATCCGAGGGGGAAGGACAAAACAAGAATAACCTGTTCCTCTTCACCATAGATCGAAATTTCTCAATTTACCGAATCCAGGGAAGAAAGAAGTTCAAGGTCATTTTTTAAAAGACGGGTCACAGGGTTTGGGATAATTCTCTCTGAAAGTCATTTTTCCCCTGCTGAACATGGACCGCTGAAATAAAAAAAAGGGCTTGGTCATAACGTGGCCCAGCTTATGACCAAGCCCCGAAAAACTCAGGTATTAATTAAAAGTTAAACACCTTTGCCTCGGCTGCCATATCAATGAGATGGGGGCCGCCATCCAGCTGCATATTACTGAAAAAAGAAGCTTCATCAAGTTTACGATTTTTGGCACAAGGGGTACAGATACCCGTGGTTACTTCGTTTTCCACCAGATAGGGAAGATAATCTGCCGGACAGTCCCCTGTAACCGTTTTGATGCTCAAGTCTCTATCGTTATTGGCCCACATAACCCCCTCATCAATGAAAAACATATCCACATGGTGTCCCTTTGAATGGGCAATTTTGGCAAACTGAAAACATCTTGTGGCAGCTTCGTTGTCATCTTTACTGAGAACAAACAAAAAATTTTGCATCATCTAATTCCTTTTTGATTGTAACCGGCCACAAATCTCTGGTATTTAAACATGCAGGAAATGCCAAAATAAGAGAATTAATTTTCCTTGAACCAAATAATTTCCAACCCGTTACCATGCGTTTATGATTGTTATTTATGGGCTAATTCTCATTTCTATTGATACTTTTTAGTCAAGCAATTCATACATGTCAAGGTCAAAATTTTTTCAATATCTGCTGGAGGTTCCATGCAAAAAAAATATGCCTTAACCATGCTGTCAATTATTATGTTGATAACACTCCTCATGCCTGCCACGGGCAAGGCCGGCCCTTTACAAATATCCAATATCACCCCGGGGGGAGACAATGTCCCGTCCCAGCGCCAGATTGTAATCCAGTTTGACCGGGATATGGTGCCCCTGGGAGCCATGGAACGCTCCAAAGATGAGATACCCGTCACCATCACCCCTGATGTGAAAGGTCAATGGCGATGGCTGGACACGTCGGCCCTGGCCCTGCAGCTGGATGAATCCCAGACCCTGGAGCCTGCCACCCGGTACACCCTTGTCATAAATCCCGGCATCACGGCCCTGGACGGTTCAACATTGACAGATTCTGTCACCCATACCTTTACCACCCAACGCCCCCGGATCTCCTGGGTGAACTTCCAGACCTGGCGCTCCCCTGGAACCCCGGTGATGGGCCTGCATTTTAATCTGCCTGTCACCCCGGACTCTGTAAAAGCATGCATAAAATTGATCCGGAAAACCGATGGTAAAGAGATGTCACCTGTGCGGGTAGAACCCCACCCCAAAAACAGATCCGGTCGTATCTGGTGGATCAGCCCGGCAACGGAGCTGCCCATGGATACGCCCATGGTGGTGTGGGTATCTCCCGGTATTGTCTCCACCCGGGGATCGGAACCGGGCACAGAAAAAAGAGTGGTGGTGAAATTTCATACCTTTCCGGAATTTCAATTTCTGGGATTGCGCTGCTACACGCTACGGGGGGAAAAACCCATTCTTATCACCCCGGATCAGTTTAAAGACATTTCAAATTCAACCCCGCCGGGGGATACCCCTCCACCTGGCATACATCCCCTTGCAAATCCCGACACTTACACAGAGCTTGTCTTTACCGCTCCTGTGGCTTTTCAGGAGATCAGGGATCAAGTAATTATCACCCCGGACCTGGCCGGAAATCGTGAAGATTATGATCCCTGGGCCAACAACTACACAGGATCACTTCTGAGAACCCGGCACCATAAAAATGCCCAATATTCAATTTCACTACCCGATGATCTCACCCCATGGCATCGCTATCACTTAAAAGAGACAAAAAACGGCATAAGAGATGCCTTTGGCAGATCCTTATCAAAATCCATCAACTTTACCTTTTTCACCGACCACCGCAAACCCAATTATCAGCTGCTGCACCCCACCGGCGTTCTGGAAAAAGATCTCGATTCCCGGTTGCCCATGGCAGTGACCAACATGGAAAGCATTAAATTTTCTTTCCAGACCATCACAGCCCAAACAGACCATGAAGATTCACCTTCCCATCAGACAAATGTTGAAAAAGGCACCCACCCCAAAGCATCATCCACTGATAACCCATCCGGTACCCTTACCAAAAATCATCTCATGGCCCGGGATATCACCTATCACACCCCCATGGGGGTCCGGGAAATGCTGGATGGCCGCACCGGAGCTGTGTATGGAAGGATAAAAGATACAATCCCTGCCGTAAAAAAACATAAGTCTGAACAACATTTTTTTGCCCAGGTGACCCCCTGGCAGGTCCATGCCAAAATCGGTCATTTTAACTCATTGGTGTGGGTCACCAACCTTGCCACAGGTTTGCCCGTGCCCGGGGCAAGGGTGAGTATCCATAAAGATGACATAAAAAACCTCACCCGCAACACCGGCCCCCTGGCCCGGGAAATAACCAATGACAGCGGCATTGCCCTGCTGCCCGGCATAGTCACCCTGGACCCGGATCGAACCACCTTTAACCGATGGTGGGAACAAGGAAATGATCACCGGCTTTTTGTAAGGGTGGAACAAAACAACGACATGGCCCTGCTGCCCCTGAACAATCGTTTCAACATTGACACCTGGCAGGTGTCAGGAGAGGCCTTTGATTCGCGCATGGCAATCCGTCACGGTCACATCAATACCTGGGGCACCACAGCCCAGGGAATCTACCGGGCCGGGGATACCATGCAGTACAAAATTTATGTCCGGGACCAGGACAATACCCGGTTGATTACACCGCCCAAAAGCGACTATACCCTGACCCTTATTGATCCTTCCGGTAAAACCGTGCTCACCCGGGAACATGTCACCCTGTCCCGGTTTGGTGCCATCCATGGCGAATATACCGTGCCCCAAAACGGCAGCGTGGGATGGTACCGGTTTGAACTGTCTGCAAAATTTACCCAACAACGCTGGACGCCCCTGCGGGTGCTGGTCAGTGATTTTACCCCATCCCCGTTCAAGGTCACCACAGAACTCAACGGCAATGCCTTTAAAATGAGGGATGGCCTCACCGTGACCTCCCGGGCAACCCTCCATGCCGGTGGTCCCTACATTGATGCCAATGCCCGGGTTGTCATTCAACTTAAGGAAAAAATATTTCGCTCTTCCCACCCTGTGGCCCAAAAATTTTCATTTTACAAGCCGTTTAAGGATGATGATGAAAAAAACGGCGGTGGATTTCCTTCCCTTGGCATGGTGCCTCTTCTGGAAAAAACCGATATTCTCAACAACCGGGGCACCCTGGAAAATACCATTCAACTGGATCAGCCCAATGTGGCATACGGAACCCTCACCGTGGAAAGTGCGGTGCAGGATGACCGGGGAAAATTTGTGGCAGCCGCCACCACGGCCCCTTATCTTGGCAGGGACCGGTTTGTGGGTCTTAAAAGCTCCAAATGGGTGTATGATGCCAATGAACCGGCCACCATGGAAACCCTTGTGGTGAATGACCGGGGTCATCCTGTGAGCGGAACCAAAATAAACATCCGGGTCCAGCGCCTGGAAACCAAAGCCACCCGGGTAAAAGGGGCAGGCAATGCCTATCTTACCCAATATCTTCACCGGTGGATCACCACCCATAACATGGAATTAACAGCCACCGGCAAACCACAACCCTTCTCATTTACCCCCCAGACCCCGGGGGATTATCGCATAACGGCCATGGTGGCCGATACCCAGGGAAGGCAGCACAGTTCCGGCATCACCACCTGGGTAACGGGCCGGGGCCATGTGGTATGGCAGGAACCCACCGATTATCGATTGCAGATTATCCCGGAAAAAGAGACCGTAAAACTGGGAGAAACGGCCCAATATTTCATTAAAAATCCATTTCCCGGGGCCCAGGCCCTGATCACCCTGGAACGATACGGCATCCTGAAACAATGGGTGCAAACCATGGACACCGCCACAGAGCTGATTGAAGTTCCGGTGTCAAAAGCACTTCAGCCCGGCTTTTTTCTCTCTGCCACCATTCTCTCCCCCCGGGTGGCCAAACCATTGGGAAAAAACCAGGTGGATCTTGGAAAACCCGCCTTTCGCACAGGGTATGTGGAAACACGGGTCATTGATCCTGGCAAAGGCATGAAAGTAACCGTGGCCACCCACCAAAAGGTTTATAAGCCCGGCAATACGGTGACCATTGATATCAATGCCCAACTGCCGGACACCCGGGAAAATACACCGGTGGAATTTGCCGTTGCCGTTCTGGATGAGGCTGTATTTGACCTTATTGCCGGCGGCAGCGCCCATTTTGATGTCCGCAAAGGTTTTTACACACTGAATGGGCTGGATGTGAATAACTACAGTCTTTTAACCAACATTGTGGGCCGCCGCATGTTTGAGGCAAAGGGAGCCAATGTCGGAGGGGACGGCGGTGGCAGCGGTATTGGCATGAGATCCTTTTTTAAATTTGTGAGCTATTGGAACCCAAGCCTCACCGCCGATGACAAAGGCCATGCCCGGGCAACCTTTACCATACCGGACAATCTTACCGGCTGGCGCATTTTTGCCATGGCTGTCACCCCGAATGACATCATGGGCCTGGGAGAAGGTCAGTTCAAGGTGAACCGTCCCACAGAGGTGCGTCCTGTGATGCCCAATCAGGTCACCTCCGGCGATACCTTCCAGGCAGGGTTCAGCGTCATGAACCGCACCCCAGAGGATCGGAATCTTGTGGTGTCCATTTCTGTAAGCAGTGAGAACAGCTTTAAAAAAGATCTTTCCGGAAATGAGCACATCAACCACAATAACACCGGGGATGATGGTAATGAAAAGGCAAATACATACAAAACCGCCACAAAAAAGACCATTCACCTGCCCCCTTATAAGCGTAAAATGGTCTACCTTCCGGTGAAGACGGTTACCCCGGGTTCCCTGGAATTCAGGGTAACGGCCCGGGATGATGTGGATGCAGACGGTATCATCCACAAACTCAAGGTGAACCCCAAACAAAATAGTACCACCAGTGCCACCCACGGCATGGTCATGGACAACAGCCCGGTGACCATCCCCATACAATATCCAAAAAACATGGCCCCCCGCACCGGAAACACTCAGCTGGTTCTCTCCCCCACCCTGCTTGACAATGTGGATGGCGCATTTACCTATATGCGGGATTATGTTTACACCTGCTGGGAACAAAAACTCACCCGGGCCGTGATGGCCGGTCATTATAAGGCCATGGAAAATCGTCTGAAACAACGGATCACATGGAAGGATGCCGCAAATGTACCGGAAAAAATGCTGGCCCAGGCCCCCTCCTTCCAGGCACCCAACGGTGGCATGGCCTATTTTAAACCCGAGGATAGTCGGGTCAGCCCCTATCTGTCCGCTTACACAGCCCTGGCATTTGGCTGGCTTAAAGCCCAAGGATATCAACCGCCCCAATCCGTGGAAACCCGGCTCCATGACTATTTGTTAACCTTTTTAAGGCAAAGTATGCTGCCTGATTTTTACACCAAGGGCATGGCCGCCACGGTGCGGGCCGTTGCCCTGTCTGCCCTGGCCCGGGAGGGAAAACTCATCCCGGCGGACATCCGGCGGTATGAATCCCATGTAAAACGCATGAGCCTGTTTGGCAAGGCCCAGTTTCTCATGGCAGCCACCCGGATAAACGGTACAGAATCCATTGCCAAACGCACCTGGGAGATGATGTTATCCCAGTCTGTGCAGAGTGCCGGAAAAATCCGATTCAATGAAACCCTGGACAAGGTCAATGCGCTGCTATTGGAATCATCGGCCCGGACCCAGGGCGCGGTGCTGTCGGCCATGATTGCCTATGCCAACACATATCATCGGCAAAAGGAGATAAAAGATCTGCCCCTGAAGCTGGTGCGCACCATCACCCAGACCCGGCAAGCTTCAGGCACCTGGTACAACACCCAGGATAATATTTTCTGCACCAACGGCCTCATTGACTATGCCCGGGCCTTTGAAAATAAAACCCCGGACATGGAAATTCTGGCCCATCTGAATGAAACCCTGATGGGAAAAAATCGTTTCAAGGATATCAATGCCCCGGCCATCACCCTTGAGCGCCCGGTTAACGACCAGAACCCTGGACAAAGTGATGACCTTGTCATCCGGAAAATCGGCCCCGGCACCCTTTATTACAAAGCTGCCGTGAACTATGTATCCCGGGAAAAATCACCCCATGCCATTAATGCAGGTATGGAAATCCACAAGGAAATCAGTGTGGAACGGGAAGGGAAATGGCAGCTGTTAACAGATCCCCTTGAAATTCTCCAGGGCGAACTGGTGCGTGTGGATCTGTTCATATCCCTGCCGGGGGCTGGAAATTTTGTTGTGGTGGATGATCCCCTGCCCGGGGGGTTGGAGGCGGTGAACCGGGATCTTGCCACGGCTTCCAAGGTGGATGCCGGAAAAACAGGAGTAATCCACAGAGATAATGCCACTTCCCCGGAAGATACCCCATGGCCTCCCAAAGGTTCCAGATGGCATGACAAAGCCTTCCGGGATCGTTATTCTGTGTCCCAGTGGTATTTTTACCACCGGGAAATGAACCATGACGGGGTACGATATTATGCAGATCGCCTGCCTCCGGGCAATTATGTGCTCTCCTATACAGCCCAGGCCATTGCCCGGGGCAATTTTGCGGCCCTGCCCGCCCATATTCTGGAGATGTATGATCCGGATGTATTTGGAAAGAGTGTGGAAAAAACCCTTATTGTGGAAAAATGATAAATTCCATATCCAGAAAAAATATATTTATCTTTGCCTTCCTGTTAATCGCGGGGATTGCCATGATTGGGTTGGGGGTAAAGACCTGCATGGACATAAAACCCCTGCCCCGCTCTTTGTCCCATGTGACCGGGGTAATAAAAAAGCCCCGGCTTGTGGATCGCCACGGCATTGCCTTGACCACCACCTATACCGGAACCTGGAATTTCCATGACCAAAAACCATTGCACGATATGCCCTCTTTTCTTCAAAAGGCGTTTATCTTTTCCGAAGACAGGCGGTTTTATGATCATGGTGGGGTGGACTGGCTGGCCCGTTGCCATGCCCTGTTCCAGAACATAACAGCCGGCAGGGCCGTGCGGGGGGCCAGCACCATCACCGAACAGGTGGTGCGTTTGATTCATCCCAGGCCCAGAACTGTCTGGTCCCGCTGGATTGAAGGATTTGAGGCCCGGCAACTGGAAAAAACCAACACCAAGCTGGAGATCTTGTGCTTCTATCTCAACCAGGTACCCTATGCTTCCCATCGGCGAGGGGTTGCCCAGGCAGCCCGGTTTTATTTTGACCGGGATGTGGACTCCCTGAACCTTAAAGAAAGCATGGCCCTGGCTGTTTTGGTGAGAGCCCCGGATTATTATGATCTTTACCGCCATCCCGGACGAATAAAGGCCCCGTTAAAAACCCTTGCCACGGCAATGGAAAAGCAAAAAATTTTAACCCCCAGCCAATGCCGGACCATTGCAACACAAGCCTTTGAACTGAAACGCCCGGCATTGGCCATTAACGCACCGCATTTTGTCCGGTTTGTTTTAAATCATCACCATTCCAATAACGGAATATACCCTGAAAAAATACACACCACCCTGGACGGCGGCCTCCAAAAACAGGTACAGACCCTTCTGGATACAAACCTGGCATCCCACCGGGACAAAAAGGTTCACAATGGGGCCGCCCTGGTGGTGGATCACGCCACCGGCGAAATCCTGGCCTGGGCCGTGGGAGCGGACAAAGGAAAGCATCACCGGACGGACCACTTCTCCCGGCCCCGTTCAAATAAAAATCAGCAGCAGCCTGCAACAGCTGAATATCCCAAGCCACAAAAAATAAAAACCCATGGACAGGCCATCAATGCAGCCACGGCCCTGCGACAGCCCGGCTCTGCCATGAAGCCCTTTGTCTATGCCATGGCCCTGGAAAAGGGATGGACTGCTGCCACCCTGATCCGGGACAGTCCCCTGGCCGCCAGGGTGGGCATGGGGGTTCATGCCTACCATAATTACAGTGGGCACCACTACGGACCGGTGACATTGCGCAATGCCCTTGGTAACTCATTAAACATCCCTGCGGTGCGTGCCATTCAGTTTGTGGGGGTAAAAAAATATCTCATCCGGCTCCGCTCCCTGGGATTCACCACCTTGAATCAGCATCCGGATTTTTACGGAGACGGCCTGGCCCTGGGCAATGGCGAGGTCTCACTGTATGAACTGATCCAGGCATACACGGTGCTGGCCAACCAAGGCAGATTCATCGCCCTTCGTACAGTTTCAGGCAGACCCGTGCAGCACAATGAACAAATTTTTTCAAAGGAAGTAACCTCCCTCATGGGACACATATTGTCCGATGCCGGGGCCAGAACATTGGAATTCGGCCGGGGAGGTCTGTTAAATTTTCCCGTTCAGACGGCGGTGAAAACAGGCACTTCCAGCGATTACAAAGATGCCTGGGCCATGGGATATAACTGCAATTTCACGGTGGGGGTGTGGATGGGCAACCTTAATGGCAGTGCCACCAGGGGGATGACCGGCTCCCGGGGGCCTGCCTTTGTACTCAGAAGCATCTTTGCAAGGCTAAATCAGATGAAAGATACCCGGCCCCTTTACATGAGTCCACGGCTTGTGCAACAGGAGATTTCCATTGATCCCATGCCCCCTGGTCCTGGAAAAAATGTTTTATCAAAATCCAGTGAGAACAGGTCTGTAAGAACAGAATGGTTCATCCCGGGCAGTGCGCCTGTAAAGGAGATGCCACTGGCCATGGCCCCCCCCATAAAACGTGAAAAGCCCGAACAGGACCGTTCATCAGGATCAGAACCCTTCAGGTTTATTCAACCGTTAAACGGCATGTGCCTGGCCATGGACCCCAGAATCCCGGATGACCGTGAGGTGCTGGCATGCCAGGTGGCAGGAACAGGACCAAATGATGCCCTTGCCTGGTGTCTGGACGGCCGGCCACTTACCATAACCGGATCTCAATTTAACTGGCAGATTCAACCGGGCAGACATGTCCTTGAAATTGCCATGCGCCGCTCCACAGGACACGAAAAATTACCTGGAAAAAATAAAATTATAACAGATCGAGTTCAATTCCTGGTTAAATAATTTATCTTCATATAACCGCCACGGGCGGACCGTATTCTGATCCCGTTCCGCCCACAACAAAACTTGAAATACTCCCCGGATTTGCGGAGTATTTCATATAACGGGCATGTCCTGACGGACACAACGAATATTGAAAATGATATTATGCCCCTGGTTTGCGGAGTATTCCATATATTTTTTTTACATTGCGAAACTAAATTTCCATCTCTATCATCGTATGGGGAGGGATTTCAAAAGAATCAATCAAAGTCTGCCTTGTGGCATTGTGCTGATCTTCCCACCAATCCAATCGATATTTCCCAGGGGGCAAGGGCTGAGGAGCCCATGTCTCTTTCATTGTGATTTCATCATTTGATTTTAAATTCACAAATATAATAGCATAGGGTGCAGGTGTATCCGGTGTATAAATAAATTTGATTCCCGAATCAATGGAAACCGTTGTAAAACCGTGTTCCAGTACTTTAAATTTTCCCCATATCACGTCACTGTGATGATGCTCCGTGGGCCTGATGATCAGACGATAATCTCCCTGGGGAAGAAGCGAAGCATCCTCATGACGCCACTGTCCTACCAGTTGATTCGCTTCATTGAACACGGACATTTTTTTGAAGGACGATTCAAGCCACTCTGCCCGGACAACATGAACCCCCATATCCAGAAGAACATCATTCAGCCTGCCAGCTTCCAGATTTACTGCACCCATGTTCACCGTTTGTGATCCATGCTCACTCTGACGCCACAGCAAATCATATTCTCCGGCAGGTACCACTTGGGGAGAAAGGGTTTGAGAGAATCTGGCCACCACTGCCCCACCGTTTACCTGGGAAAGTGCCCACCATTTCGGGGTTTTAATGCCTTCTGGAAGATTAAGTCGAATACCGGTATCCAAAGGTAAAAATACTTTTTGTCGACTATTGACCGTAACAGTGGAAGTTAAATTCGTATCACTATGTCCGTGTTCACTCTGACGCCACATCACCTGGTATTCTCCAGGTTTAACCCGAAGGCTCTCTTTGTTTGACCTGGCAATGTTTTGCCCTGTTTCTGCATCAATCAAGGCCCAGTATTTCGGAGGCATGGATACCCAATCCGCTGGCTTTAAAATGACCGTTCCGGGTCCTGGTAGTTTCAGACGTTTAGATTTAGCTTCTTTTATTGTTATCTGTGCCGGTTCCGGCGGTTTGGGAAGTGGTGAATGTTCCAACACAGAGCCCTTTATCTGCTCAAGCGACGCTCTTAATTCTGTGGTGTTTTTCGCTGAAAAATACCCTCCATTTCCTGCATTTGCTATGCATTGCAGTTGATTTTCAGTTTCTCCCCCCACCTGGAAACCAATGACATGAACGGTAAGAGCAATACCCTTTTCCCTGAAACTATTGACCAATTCACAGGGGGTCCCCCCACACGTCTCCATTCCGTCACTGATCAGTACCACCGTTCCCGGATTTTCAAGTCTGGATAAAACCGCCACACCCTTTTCAAGGGCTTCGGCAATGGGGGTTTTCCCCTTGGGAATAAGATGAGAAAGTGCAGCATCTAATTTTTCACAAGATCCATCCATATCAGACACCATGGCAATATCACTACAGTCTCCTTTACGACTATGACCATAAGCCATCAAACCCATATTCATGTGGGATGGTAAGGTTGATACAAGTTCTTTCAAAAGCGTTTTTGCGATAACAATTTTAGGTTTTCCTTCCACTCGCCCCCACATGGACCCTGAACAATCCAAAATGAAAAGGACATTATCGTCAGAACAATATCCATGTGATACTTGGTTTAGAAGACCAATCGCCATTACCATCAGGACTGAAAAAACAAGAAACATTTTTTGCATAATTTTCCCCCATATTGATGTTATCCAGCAGGTCATACCTAAATTAAGCAACTATTATGCCTTAATTCACATTGTAAAACCCTCCTAAGGTGTACATATATTCAAATATTGTCAGCCATATTTTCATACAAAATATTTTGACATCAATTTAAAAATAGTCAAAACTTTTTCGGAATGCATGCCCCAATTTACTCATTTGCAATTTTTCACTCTTGATTTCTTAATTCACACAAGTTATTTTCATACAATGATACATCCAATGCGAAAAAAGGCCATAAACGGGCTTAAACCAAACGATGAATTCACCTATACAAGGACATTCACAGAAGCTGAAACTATGTCCTTTGGCGACCTCACCCGGGACTATAATCCTGTACACTACGATACCCGATGGACCGACACCAAAAGGTTTAAAGGTCTCATCTGCCATGGACTTCTCATTGGCGGCATGATCTGCGAATTCGGTGGACAGGTGGGATGGCTGGCCACGGGGATGAATTTTAAATTTATAGGTCCGGTGTATTTTAACGACACCGTAGAGTGCCGGGTCACCATCACCGATATCCAGGAAAACGGCCGTGCAGAAGCCGAGGCCGTTTTCACCAATCAGCATGGAACCATGGTGGGAAAAGCAAGCATGACAGGGCGCTTGCCTTTGGAAAAAGAAAAATCAATTCTGGAACAAATGGTGAATGAGGGCGACCCCACCAACAAACTTACCTTTGAATAACTGCCCGTGGCGGTTTTTATATGAAAAGGTGATGTTCAAGCACCCTCAGCAGAGCCCCCCCGAGGGGTAATAGGAACCGGCCAATCGAGCTGTCTACAGTTCCGGGCCGGGCCCATTACCCCTCGGGGGGGGCGGTATAATACCATTTTCTATATTCGTTGTGTCCATCAGGGCATGCCCGTTATATGAAATACTCCGCACATCAGGGGACTATTTCATATAAACCGCCACGGGCGGACCGTATTCTGATCCGGTTCCGCCCACAACAAAGCTTGAAATACGCCTCTGATCTGTGGAGTATTTCATATCCCCCCCCCATCAAGGCAAGGATTGATGCATCAAGGGAAAATAATTTATATCCCGCCACTTATCTGTTCCAAAAAATCAAGACCAGAATTTATAAAAATGGTGCACCGGGCCATGGCCTTTGCCGGTCTGATAATCAGCCCCGGCCCTGAGGGCATGGGTGATGTAAACCTTGGCCATTTTCACTGCCGGTTCCAGGGCCATGCCCCGGGCAAGATTGGCAGCAATGGCAGAAGACAGGGTACATCCGGTGCCGTGGGAATTTTTGGTATCAATGCGCTCCCCGGGCAAATCAACCATGGCCTGATTCTCTTTATCATACAAAAGATCGCCACTGTTGTTTCCGGTTAAATGTCCGCCCTTAACCAGCACATTGGCACATCCCAGTTCCGCAAGGTCCAGTGCTGCCTGCTTCATCTCTCCGGCTATTTCAACGGGCCGGTCCAGCATCACCGAGGCTTCGGGCAGATTGGGGGTGATCAGAGTGGCCAGGGGCACCAGGGTCTGTTTCAGGGCCTTTACCGCATCCTCCCGAAGCAATTTATCCCCGCTTTTGGAAACCATCACCGGGTCCACCACCACATTGGGGCATTTCCACTGGGCAAGTTTTTCTGCCACGGTTTCAATGACCTCCGGAGAGTGGAGCATGCCGATCTTAACGGCATCCACGCCAATGTCTTCCAGTACGGCATCCATCTGGGATGCAATAAATGCCGGGGATACCGGTAAAATATCGGTGACCACCCGGGTGTTCTGGGCCGTGAGGGCGGTGATAACGGACATGCCAAAGCAGCCAAGGGCTGAAAAAGTTTTAAGATCTGCCTGGATGCCAGCACCGCCACCGCTGTCTGAACCTGCAATGGTTAATACTCTGTGATAAGATTTCATAAATATATTGTTCCCTGCAATATTATGTTTTTTTTTAATGTTTGCCCAACGTTTTCATTCCGGACAGGCCCGTTATTGAAAACAGGCACAAAGAGCCCGGGTTGCGGCAAAAGGATCCGGAGCAGAACAGATGGCCGACACCACGGCAATGGAGCGGGCACCGGCCTGGATCACCGGGGCGATATTACCCTGATTCAAGCCCCCAATGGCCACCAGCGGATGACGGGAATATCCCTTGATACGTTCAAGGCCCTCCAGCTCCCAGGGTTCTTTGGTATCGGTTTTGGTGGGGGTGGAAAATACCGGACTGACCCCGATGTAATCCACATCCAGATCCTGGGCCTCAACAACATCTTCCCAGGTTTCAACGGAAAGCCCGATGATGGCCTTTGGTCCCAGAAGTTTTCTGGCATGGGCATAGGGCATGTCGCTCTGTCCGATGTGCACCCCATGGGCTCCGGCTGCCAGGGCAATGTCCAGCCGATCATTAATGATCAACGGCACCCGGGCCGGCGCAAGAATATTCTTCAAAGCCAACGCTCTATCCAGAAAGCTGCGGGTATCTATTGTTTTCTCCCGAAGCTGAACACAGGAAACCCCGGCATCCACGGCCTTTGCCACCACGGTTTCCAGGGGATGATGAATACAGGCGGCCTGATCTGTCACCAGATACATTCCCTCCATAATTTACGCCCTCCTATGCCTTGAAAAAAGCCTGGATATCGGTTTCACACAATTGATAAAGGGCATCAATGAAATTAACCTGAAGGCTGGCCGGTCCCTTGGCAGTTTCCGCAGCCATTTCTCCGGCAATCCCCATCACGGCCATGGCATGGGCTGTGGCCGGAAAAGGATCAGAATTTACAGAAGCAAATGCCCCGCAAAGGGCCGTGGCAGTACAGCCAAGACCTGTAACCCTGGGCATCATGGGATGTCCGTTTTTAACGGAAACCTGGGATTCTCCGGACACGATGTAATCTGTTTCTCCAGTGACGCACACCACGGCACCAAGCTCCCGGCTCAAAATCATGGCAGAATCAATGGCAAGATCTGATGTACTGGTGCTGTCCACACCTTTGGTGGCCACATCCCGATCACACAGAGCCATGATCTCTGAACCGTTTCCCCGGATGATTGTGGGAGGAGCGGTGTGGATCAACTCCCGGGCCGTCCGGGTGCGGTAGGAGGTGGCTCCCACCCCCACCGGATCCAGCACAATGGGGATATTCAACTCCTTTGCCCGGGCAGCAGCTATGAACATCGCCTTGATCCAGGCATCACTTAATGTGCCGATATTAATGACCAGGGCACCGGCAATACCAACCATGTCTGCCACTTCAGGCTCAGCATGGGCCATGACCGGGGAGGCCCCCAGGGCCAGCAGAGCATTGGCAGTGTTGTTCATCACCACATAGTTGGTGATGTTATGAACCAGAGGACTTTTTTTTCTTATAATATCAACATCATTCCAGATACCGGATGGATTTATCTGCATTTTATTTTCCTTTAATAAAATCGGGCCTGGCTGTAAAATAAAAATTAAAAAACACGACAACATCCCAGGCCTGTTTCAATATCTTCTATTTCCAGAGATGAATCAGATTGTTCACATCCACCCTGGTGGTGATGAGTCCATGGGCCAGGGCAAAATCTGCAAAGGCTTTCCATTTTGCCACATCATGGGAAGAAACAGCAGCAAAGTAGGGTCGGGTTAATTCAAAGGCCTGGGTTTCCATGGTTTTATCTGCCTGGGGCACGGCTGACAGATACAGAGCCAGGGCTTTTTCTGAATGATCCCTTGTGTAGACCTGGGCCTTATCAAGGGCCTTTACAAATCCATGAATTGCCTGGGATTTGTCTGCCAGGGCCTTGGGACCACATACAAAAATCAACTCTTCGTAATCCGGAATGCCCCACTTTTCCAGCTCAAAAAATCTGGCTGTATATCCCTGTTGGGCCATGCCCACGGTTTCATAGGTTTTAAAGGGTCCCATGACGGCATCCACTTTATTGGCAACCAAAGCCGGTAAAATGGTGAATCCCACATTCACCGGGGTGTAGTCTTTTATGTGGTTAATGTCGGCAAAGGCCTTTAACAATACATCCATGAGTCCGGGCACAGTGTAACCGATTTTTTTACCGGAAAGGTCGGAAGGATTTTTAATACCCTTGTTTTCCAGAAATAAAAGAGTGGTTAAAGGATGCACCACCAGGGGCGCCACAGCCTTGATGGAAAGTCCCTGGCTTGCGGCAATGATGGTCTGGGGCTGGTAGGAAACGGCCAGATCCACATTACCCGAGGCTGCCAGTTTCAGGGCATCGGCAGTGTCTGACGGGGTGATGATCTCAACCTCAATGCCGTTGTCGCTGAAATAGCCCATTTCCTGTGCCACATAAATGGGCAGGTGATCCACATTGGGAAACCAGTCCAGCATGAGGGTCAATTTTTCCGTGGCCCCCGGGGAGGAGGTAAACAATAGTGATGCCATAAGCATAAATGCGCAAAATAATTTTTTCATAATGTTAGTCCCTATGATTTGTTATCATTCATTCATTTCAAATAAAACCCACATGCCTGTAGGTACCAGCCACAACGAATAATGAAAAAGTAGTTGCTGTGAGCACCCAGAACCTAATACCCAGTACCCACTTTTTCATATAAACGGGCATGTCCTGTGGAACACAACAAATATAAAAAATGGTATTATACCGCCGCCCCCCCCGATGGGCAATGGGCCCGGACCGGAACTGTAGACAGCTCAATTGTCCGGTTCCTATTGCCCATCGGGGGGGCGGCTCTGCCTTAGCTTGCCTTGGAGGCTGCATTGTATATAACTGCCACCAATATAGTCTGCCGGTGGCAGTTATATCGGCTTCCATTTTATCATTTTTTTCTCAAGTATTCCCACCAGACTCCACATGACAAGTCCCATGGCCGAGAGCCATAAAATAACGGCAAACACCAGATCCACCTGGAGACGGGCATTGGATTGAATCATGAGAAATCCCAAACCTTGCTGGGCCCCCACCCATTCTCCAATAACGGCGCCAATGGTGGCCACAGATACTCCCACCCGCAGGCCTGCAAAAAACTGGGGCAGGGCCCAGGGCCAGTAAAGCAACATGAAGGTGTCATAAAAAGAGGCCCCCATGAGCCGGAACAACACCCGGTATTCCGGATCACAGTTTTTCAGCCCGGACAAGAGGCTCACTGTGATGGGGAAAAAAATAATAATCCAGGCCATGAACACCTTGGAGGCAATGCCATATCCCAGCCACACCACCAGAAGAGGCGCCAAGGCAAAAACAGGAATCGCCTGGGAAGCCACCAGAAAGGGAGACAACGCCTTTTCCAGTGGCGGTTTTGCAAACATGACAGTGGCAAGGGGAATGGCTGTACCCAGGGCCAGTAATATCCCCAGAATAATCTCAGCAAAGGTAATTGCCGCATGGGGCAGGATCAAAGATGCCCGACCCACAGCTGTGACAACTATGGTGGAGGGGGGCGGCAATATAAACACCGGTATCTCCATGAGCCGGACGGCACCCTCCCACAAAACCAGAATCACCGCCACCAGGGCCGGGGAAAGATAGTTAGATGGTCTCACCGGTGTGCTCCTTCTTGAAGTTGAGCCAACACCTTTTCTTTAATTTCAAGAAGTCGAGGATCGGTGAATTTCCGGGGTTTTTCCTGATCCAGGACAAAACGGTCTGTGATGACCATGGGTAAAGGGCTCAGAATATACACTTCATCGGCCAAAAGCAGGGCCTCTTCAATGTCATGGGTGATCATGAGAATGGTTTTGTTAAATTCTGTCTGGAGCAAAAGAAGAAGGGACTGCAACCGCCGCCGGGTAATGGCATCCAGGGCTGACAGGGGCTCATCCAACAGAATCAAATCCCGGTTGAACATCAGGGTTCTGACCAGTGCACATCGCTGACGCATACCTCCGGATACTTCGTTAGGCCTGTGGGATTCATATCCTTTAAGTCCCATGCGAGAGAAAAGATTTTCTGCCATGGTCGTCATGGCAGCAAGGGACTGATTCCCGATTTTGACAGGCAAAAGAGCGTTATCCAGAAGAGAAAACCATGGCAAAAGCAAATCTTTCTGCTGCATGTAAGCGGCATGGCAGCCCAAATGGGGCAACGCTTCCCCTTTCCAGGAAAGGGCCATCTTATCCAAAGAAATCACATTGGTAAGCCCGTCAAACAAGGTGCTTTTTCCACAGCCTGAAGGTCCCACAAGAACATTGAACTGCCCCTGGGCCACTGTCAGGTCAAACCGGGAAAAAATTGTCTGGCCCCCATATATTTTTGCTGCGCCTGAAATTTTAAGCATACATCCATTGGACCTGATTAAAAGGTGCTCTGCCCATGGCATTTTTATATGAAAAGGAAAACGCCAACCACCCTCAGCAGAGCCGCCCCCCCGACGGGCAATAGGAACCGGACAATCGAGCTGTCTACAGTTCCGGTCCGGGACCATTGCCCGTCGGGGGGGCGGCGGTATAATACCATTTGGCTCCGCGTCTACGACCCTATATTTGTTATGTCCGCCAGGACATGCCCGTTATATTAAAATCAAATTATTAAAAAAAGGGGGGGAACAAGGGAGGAAAATAAAAAAAGGACTTTCCTTCGCCAGAATTAACTGGATCAGGTTCCAGGAGTCGAGGCACAAACTAAGCCTCCTCTCAGCCGACTTTCACCGGCTCCCCCAGTCTGCCATTGCTTTTTGCACTGGTTTTTGTGAAATATCACGGGGACAACAAGGTGTCAATCCCGGTTATTTATTCTCATTCAACCAACCAATGATATCATCTGACTCATACAGGGCTGTTCCATCTATGATTAAACACGGTACCTGGGGTTTACCGCCGATATCAATCAAGGCCTGTCGATTCTCAGGGGAAAAATCCCGATCAGCCAGGGGAATGGTAATATCATTTTGCTTCATGAAATCAAGCACTTTTCTGCAATAGGGACAGGTGGGGGTCATGTAGAGTTTTAATTCAGCCATTTGAGTTCTCCCTTGGTAATTATTGTGGGTTAATCATGATCCTGATCCAGTCATCATAACGTTTCCCAGTGAATAATTCCAGTTCTGCAACATAAAGTTCTATGTTATATATGTCGGATCAGGGAATAAATTATTTGAGCAAACACCCTATTTTTGAACAAAATTCAGGAAAGAGATTTATGACAAACAAAGACGTAATTATCATCGGAGCCGGGGCATCGGGCCTGATGTGTGCCATGGCGGCAGGCCGGCACCGCCGCAGGGTGGTGGTACTGGACCATGCAAAAAAACCGGGACAAAAAATTATCATGTCCGGGGGAGGACGGTGCAACTTCACCAACACCGGGGTGGAAGCAGAAAATTTCATCTCCCACAACCCCCATTTTGTCAAATCTGCCCTGAGCCGGTTTTCCCAGTGGGATTTTCTGGAAATGATAAGTACCCACCACATCCCCTACCATGAACGGGACCATGGACAGCTTTTCTGCAACAACAGCAGTTCAGACATTCTGGAAATGCTGTTAAATGAATGCAAAAAGGTCAAAGTGGACATCCGGGTGGGAACCACCATTGATAAAATCAGCCAGATGGAAGATGGAGGATTTTCAGTGTCAACAAGCCGGGGCATATTAAAGTCACAATCCCTGGTGGTGGCCACCGGGGGGCTTTCCATTCCCGGGGCCGGGGCCTCGCCACTGGGATACCGCATTGCAGAACAATTTAATATAAAGGTGTGGCCCACCCGGCCGGGCCTGGTGCCCTTTACCCTGCATCCGCCGGACAAAGAAAAATTATCCGGCCTGCCCGGCATCAGCGTGGATGCCACGGTGACAGTGGGACATCACAGTTTCCGGGAAAACATTCTTTTTACCCACAGGGGCTTAAGCGGGCCTGCCATTCTTCAGATCTCCTCCATGTGGCCCCCGGGAGAAGCAGTGTGCATAAACCTGCTGCCGGACATCAACCTTGAAGAAACCTTTAAAAAAGCCCAGTCAACTTCCCCTAAACGGAAGGTAAAATCCCTGCTGTCAGATTTTCTGCCCAAACGGCTGGTGGCCGCCATGGTGGGTGAATTCCCGGCAGACCAGGCCCTGCACGCCCTTTCCCATAATAAATTCAGGAGTATTGCCCAAAATATTCATCAATGGCACTTAAAGCCCGGCGGCACCGAAGGATATCGCACGGCCGAGGTCACCCTGGGCGGGGTGGACTGCAATGCCGTGTCTTCCAAAACCATGGAGGCACGACAGGTCAAAGGACTATTCTTCACCGGTGAAGTACTGGATGTCACCGGCTGGCTGGGGGGATATAATCTTCAATGGGCCTGGTCGTCGGGATGGTGTGCAGGACAATATGTTTGATTCATGGGACCATAATGAAAACCATGAAATACACCTCAACATTGCGTTACCATTCATGATATCCAAAATCATTGAAAAAGTCGGCTGGGATAAAATCCAGCCGATTTACAGCAAAAGTACGCCCCACAGCCATGATAAATGTTAGTAAATATTCGGGTTGGTTTTGTAAATGTTTGGCCGGTGCCCCATCTTCGCTTAGTTGGGACTGCGTAGCATACTATCGCTATTTGGGCAGGCCCCAATGAGTGAAGATGGGGTGCTGCCCGAATATTTACAATATGTTAAAAAATATTCTCATACAAATCATCATTAAATCCAATGATAAAACGATTTCCCATACGCAGGGTTGGGGCCCTCAAGTTTCCACTGGGTCCCATCACCTGTTTTAACATTTTATCTTTATCATCCGTGGCCGGATGCCAGGTTTGAACTTTCTTACCCTTTGCCGTTGTAACAGTATCAACGCTTTTAATCATTTCCCAGGCAGCATCAGCATCAAATCGTTCCTTTCTTGCATCCACCACCGTTTTCATAGTAATTTCTTTTTTCCCAAGAGCCTCCTGGGCTTTTTTACACGAGACTCACCCTTTACGAATATATGCCCATTCTATGTTCATGATTCTCTCCTGCATTGATTTTGCAAAAACTCCGCTCAAACCATTTGTTTGCATGTTTTGCCCCTTAAATTCCCTTTTCGATATTTGCACCCAAAGGGAAAAGTTGACGTAAAAAAACTGTTCTCAGGGACTCAGACCTTATTGATTTACCATTGAATACTCGATGGTTGTTATTTTCCGTGAAAGAGACCCCGAATAAACGGCAGATTAAAAATTGCTGACGTCCTTAACAATGGCTGCAGCCCTTATGGGTGGATTTCACCACAAGGCGTTTCACCAAAGGTTTTAATATAAGCAACAGCAGTGTCACGGCTGCAAGTATGGCCACGGGTCCATGGTGTTCATGGGTCTGGGACTGAACCCAGGCCGTGATATCAAATCCCAGAAATCCATAGATTTGATTAACCAGTAACCCCATCATAAGGGAGCATATTACAATGGCTGACAGGTAAATTACCATGGTTTTTTTTCCCAACAATTTTGATACCACGGTGATGGTGGCCATGTTGGTGGCCGGTCCTGCCAGGAGAAAGACCAGGGCCGCCCCGGGGGAAAGCCCTTTTAAAGCAAGGGCTGCGGCAATGGGAGTGGATGCAGTGGCACACACATAAAGGGGGGTGGACAGCGCAATCATTATAAGCATGGAAAAAAGGCCATCCCCCAGATATGATTCAATGAAATGGGGGGAAATATACACTGTAATCACTCCGGCAAGCCCAATTCCCACCAGAAGCCAGGGGCCAATATCTTCCAAAAGATTTCCAAAAGCAAATCCCATGCCCTCTTTTAACTTCATACCAATGCTTTTCTTTTCCTTTTTCTCAGCACCACACCCGCAGCCGCAGGAAGAAGGCGAAGCTGCCATGGTAAAAGGCATCGGTTTTGGCGATTCAGGAACAGGAGGGGCTTTATCCAGCCAATTGACTCCAATGCCGGTGATAAACGCCGTAAAAAAACCTGCCACCGGTCGAATGACTGTCATAACAGGGTCCAGTAAAGCATAGGTCACAGCAATGGAATCCACCCCTGTCTCCGGTGTGGAGATCAAAAAAGAGGCAGTGGCTCCCTTGCTGGCCCCCTGCTCCCGCAATCCTGCAGCTGCAGGAATCACCCCGCAACTGCAAAGGGGAATGGGTACACCAAACAACGATGCTTTAAACACGCTTGACATTTTCCCTTTTCCCAGATGTTTCTGTATAAAATCATTGGGGATAAATGCCTTTAGCAGCCCTGCAATGGAAAAACCAAACAAAATAAACAGGGAAGATTCCAAAAGAATGTCCCAGCACGCTGTTATAATATTTAAAATTGTGTTAACCATGATGCCTCCAATTAATTAATACATGATAATATATTCATATATTTTAAAATAGAACTGCCCGGCAGATCTTAATTTTGCCCACAACAAAGCTTGAAATACGCCCCTGATTTGTGGAGTATTTCATATAACTCAACTTTCGGTGTTCGCATTTCGTGGTGGGGTCAGGCTTTCGTTATTGACATTATCGAGGCTTTTTTCGTTGGCAAAGGCCTTGGTCGATAACATCAATAACAAAAGCCTGACCCCATCGGTACATTTAAAAATGCCGGCTTTGAGATGAAGCCCGAAAGTTGAGTTCATATAAAAAAACCCCATAAAACCACAATAACCTGATTCAACCGAGACCCACAGACTTCAACCGGCCTGTCAGCCACGTTCCTCTTGAATATGATCCATTCCATCACGTAAAAGTTCACGTACATGGTCATCATCCAGGCTGTAGTAAACCATCTTTCCTTGCTTGCGAAACTTGACCACCTTTGCCCCCCGCAGCACCCGAAGCTGGTGGGATACCGCAGACTGATTCATGCCCAGCACCTCCACCAGATCACATACACACAACTCTTCCCGGTACAGGGCAGTTAAAATACGAATGCGGGTGTGATCCCCAAACACCTTAAAAAAATCTGCAAGATTCATCAAAATATCCTGGGAAGGCATTTTATCTTTTACCCGATCCACGGCTTCTGGATGAACACATTGGATCTGGCAAATGTCTCTTGGTATTTTCTTAGTCTCAGTCATTTTTATTCCTTTGAATCAATCTTCAGCCCCAATGATCAATGCGGGACAAGCTTTAAATCATTATATGAACACTTGTGCATATAATCAACTTTTATTTTATGATGATGTGAAAAACACTGTATTCTTCATGCAGCATGCAAATATTTCAAAGAAAAAATCCTCGATAAACAAGGGTATTGTGCTGAGATGAAAAAGATATTAAATTCTTTTTTATTTCGCATCCACCGGATAAATTGTTATTATGAACAAAAACAGTAAATCAATAAAAACGGATGCACCAAGGAGGATGTATGTCAAAACATCATACCACCGCAAAAGAAGAAACCCATATTGTCCACGGTGTCAGCAGCTGCCACACCACCAGCATGGATCTGGTGCCCCCCATTCACATGACATCCACCTTTAAATTCACTGATCAACCCCATGCTCAAGCTGTTTTTGAGGGCAGCCAACCGGGTTATCTCTACTCTCGCATCTCCAATCCCACCGTTGATCAGCTCCAGACAAAGATGGCTCTGCTTGAGGGTACACAGGATGCCATTGCCACAGCTTCGGGCATGTCTGCCGTGGCATCCGTGGTCATGTCCCTGGCCCGTCCGGGGGATAACATCGTATCCTGCAATACGGTTTACGGCGGCACCTTTGCCCTGTATCATGATCACCTGGCACAATTTAACATTGAAACCCGTTTTGTTTATCCCCGGGATTATAACAATGCGGATGCTATTTCCCCTTTAATTAACAAGAAAACCCGTCTGTTGTACCTGGAAACCCCGGCCAACCCCACCCTTGATATCGTCGACATTGCTTTGTGGGCAGCCCTTGCCGACACCCATGGTATTCCCCTGGTGGTGGACAACACCTTTGCCTCCCCCTGGCTCCAGAAACCCGTGGCACTGGGGGCAGAAATTGTGATCCATTCAGCCACCAAATATCTGGGGGGACACGGGGATATCATCGGCGGAATCATTGCCGGGGACAACAGCATGATCACCACCATCAAAGAATCCTACGTCAACCACTTCGGCCCATGCATGAGCCCGTTCAATGCATGGCTGGTGCTCAGGGGGCTTAAAACCCTTGTGGTAAGAATGGAACGCCATTGCCGGTCGGCCATGACCATTGCCCAATGGCTTGAAACCCATCCCAAGATCAGCCGGGTCTATTACCCCGGGCTTTCCTCCCATGCCAACCATGCCATTGCCGCCAAACAGATGAAAGATTTCAGCGGTATCATGGCCTTTGATATCAAAGGAGGCATTGAAGACGGAAAAAAGGTTCTTAATGCCGTGAAGCTGTGCACCCTTGCCGTGAGTCTCGGGGATTGTGAAACCCTGATCCAGCACCCGGCTTCCATGACCCATGCCACCTACGCTCCGGAAGAATTAAAAAAAGCAGGTATTTCTCCGGGACTCATTCGCCTGTCCGTGGGACTTGAACACCCCGATGATATCATTGCCGATCTTGACCAGGCTTTGGCAATGATTAGCTGAAACTTTGATCCAATGCGGAAAAAGATGTGTCAATAATGATATCTGAGTTGCGCAATTTCGATGGCATCTTCAGAAACTTTGTATATCAATCTATGTTCATCGGTTATTCGTCTCGACCAGTAACCAGCAAGAGCATGCTTTAAAGGTTCAGGTTTGCCAATACCCTCACATGGATTTCGTCTGGTATCTTTGATGAGTGTATTTATGCGACGTATTATTTTTTTGTCATTTTTTTGCCAGAAAAGATAATCGTCCCAGGCATTGTCTGAAAAAATGAGCTTCACTCTATAAGCTCCTTTTCATGCCCCTTGCCATTTTCAAGCTGGTTTATTGACTCTAACAAACGTTTTGCATTTTTCGGTGATCGCAATAAATAGGCTGTTTCTTCAAGGGACTCATAGTCTTCAAGTGACATAATGACTACAGAATTCGAAGACTTACGTGTCACAATAATTGGAGAACGGTCATTACAAACTTTTTCCATTGTTTTTGCAAGGTTTTGTCTTGCGGATGTATAGGTAATTGCTTCCATTTTGACACCTCCTGTACAGTTTATTGTACAGGCACACATAAATTTGTCAAGAGAAGATAGATCTCACAATCGGATAATCATATGTTGCATTCCCCCTTGCCCGTCTGACCTCATCTTTACAATTCCCGGGATGTGCTTATCATGTTTTTCAGGCATGAGAACATACCTGTCTTTTCACCAAATTGACTTGTTGTGGGCCGACCGAGATCCGAATACGGTCTGCCCGTGGCAGTTTATATGAAAAGGCAGCCTTCAAGGCAACCTCAGCAGAGCCGCCCCCCCGACGGGCAATAGGAACCGGACAATTGAGCTGTCTACAGTTCCGGTCCGGGACCATTGCCCGTCGGGGGGGCGGTGGTATAATACCATTTTCTATATTTGTTGTGTCCCACAGGACATGCCCGTTATAAGAAAAAGTAAACCGATGTTGAAACCAGCCAGTATCCCATAGAACAGGAGCCAGATTAATGAAAGGAAACCTTGCCACTGTGCATCCAGATCCTGTAGCCGACCCCTTCAATGAAAAGCCTGACACCAAGGAGCTCAATGCCATCATTGTTAAAGGCGCCCGGGAACACAATCTGAAAAACATAGATGTGGAACTTCCCAAAAAAAAGCTCATTGTGTTCACAGGGGTGTCTGGATCAGGAAAATCGAGCCTGGCCTTTGACACCATATTTGCTGAAGGCCAGCGACGGTATGTGGAATCCCTGTCTGCCTATGCCCGGCAGTTCATCGGACAGATGGTGAAACCCCGTTACGAAACCATCAGGGGACTTTCCCCCACCATTGCCATTGAACAGAAAGCCGCCAGTAAAAATCCCCGCTCCACCGTGGGTACCATCACGGAAATATACGATTATCTCAGGGTGCTCTTTGCCCGCATAGGAGAACAATATTGCATCAAATGTGGACAAAAGGTGGGACGGGGCAATGCCCAGAGCATGGTGAACCAGATTCTTGACCTTCCCCGCTCTTCCAAAATCATCCTCCTTGCCCCCATTGTGGAAAACCGTAAAGGTGAACATAAAGAGATGCTGGAAACCCTGAAAAAAGAAGGGTATGCCCGCATCCGCATTGATGGGGTGGTCCAGAACATTGAAGATGTTCAGGCCCTGGCCCGGCACAAGAAACATAACATTGAAGTGGTGGTGGACCGCCTGGTGATCAAGGACGATGAAATTTTTAAAAAACGCCTGACAGATTCCGTGGAAGCCGCCCTGAAACTTGGCAACAGTGAACTCATTGTCCACATCCCCGGCCGGGAAGATATAAAAATGAGCGAGGCCCGCTCCTGCTGCGGCATTGCCTATCCTGAGCCCGAGCCCAGCCTCTTCTCCTTTAACTCTCCCCTTGGCATGTGCCCCTCGTGCAACGGCATTGGCACCTTACTTTCCATGGACCCGGATAAAATCGTGCCCGACCCCACCCTTTCCATCCGTGAAGGGGCTGTGGAACCCTGGAAAAATTATTTTTTAAAAAAAAGTAAATTTAAGAATAATAACAATGCCTGGGGACTGGGGCAACTGCTGGCCATGGAAGAACAATGGGGCATTGATTTTGATATCCCCTGGAAAGAGCTGCCCAAAAAACACAAGGACTTGATCCTCAGGGGGGCCGGGTCCCGCAAATTAATTGTCACCTGGAACTCAGCCAAAATCAAGGGAGAGGTGGAAAGAACCCACGAAGGGGTGATGCATACCCTGATGAGACGGTACCGCATGACCCAGTCCGAGGGCGCTAAAAAATATTATGCAAAATTCATGGGCGAAAGCACCTGCACGGCATGTAAGGGAAAACGACTGAAACCCGAGGTCCTCCATGTACGCATTGCCGAAAAATCCATCATTGACATCACGGAGATGACCATCCAAAAGGCCCATGATTTCATCCGCACCCTGGAACTTTCCGGCAATAAAAAGCTCATTGCCGGGGAACTGCTAAAAGAGATCACCAACCGGTTAGGGTTTCTGGTCAACGTGGGTCTGGATTATCTCTCCCTGGACCGCAAAGGCCCCACCCTGTCCGGTGGGGAATCCCAGCGCATCCGCCTGGCCTCCCAGGTGGGATCTGAACTCACCGGGGTGCTTTACATCCTGGATGAACCTTCCATCGGACTCCACCAGAGGGACAATGCAAAACTTTTAAAAACGCTTCGCCATTTAAGGGACATCGGCAACACCCTCATTGTGGTGGAGCACGATGAAGAGACCATGCAGCAGGCAGACTGGATTCTGGATATCGGCCCGGGAGCCGGCCGTCTGGGGGGACAAATCATTGCCCAGGGAACCCCGGAAGAAATCCGGCACAACCCGTCATCGGTGACCGGGGCCTTTTTAAACGGCAGGGAAAACATTGAGATTCCTTTGACGCGAAAATCTCCTGAAGCGGTGGGGAATAACTGGATCACCATACACAGGGCCGGTGCCAACAATCTTCAAAACATTAATGTAAAAATTCCTTTGGGTCTCATGGTGGGCATCACCGGGGTCTCAGGTGCCGGTAAATCCACCCTCATCAACCAGATCCTCTACCCTGCCCTGGCAAGGAAGCTGCACAACGCCACCCTGGAGATGGGAAAACATCAAAAAATAACCGGGCTCTCTTTGATGGATAAAATCATCAACATTGACCAGAAACCCATTGGTCGCACCCCCCGGAGTAATCCTGCCACCTATACCAAAGTGTTTGATCCCATCCGGGATCTGTTTGCCCTGCTGCCCGAATCCCGGGCCCGGGGCTACCAAAAGGGACGATACTCTTTTAATGTCAAGGGCGGGCGATGTGAATCGTGCAAGGGAGACGGGTATATCAAGGTGGAGATGCATTTTCTGGCAGATGTGTTTGTTCCGTGTGAAGTGTGCAAGGGCAAACGATTTAACCAGGCCACACTGGAGATTAAATACCGGGACCACTCCATTGCCGATATCCTGGAATTATCCGTGGTGGAGGCCATGGAATTATTTGAAAGTCATCCAAAAATCACCCGGATATTGCAGACCCTCATGGATGTGGGGCTTTCCTATATCAAACTTGGCCAGGCAGCCACCACCCTGTCCGGGGGGGAGGCCCAACGCATCAAGCTTGCCCGGGAGCTTGCCAAACGGGCCACGGGCAAAACCCTTTACATACTGGATGAGCCCACCACCGGACTTCATTTCAGGGATATCCGCATGTTGCTTAACGTGTTGAAACGACTGCGGGATGCAGGCAACACAGTGCTGGTCATTGAGCACAATCTGGATGTGATCAAAACCATGGATTGGCTCATTGACCTGGGGCCGGAAGGGGGCAGCCAGGGGGGAAAGATTGTGGCCCAGGGCACACCGGAAAAGGTGTCACGTTCTCCCAAAAGTCACACCGGATTTTATCTTAGAACCTGTTTAGAAACAGATAAATCAACGGCAATCTCACGAGAATGACCGCCATTTCCCCAAATTTTCGATGAACAGTCGTAAATATGGGCCACTGGCCAAACAGTTACAATACCAAACCGAATACTTACCAATGGTCCGGCTATTAACAAAAAAGTTCAGACCTTTTCCAGCCTTGCATACTGGCTGTAATAGGCTGCGGTTTCCCCCATATCTGTTATGGCTGGTTCAATAATCCTGTTGACACATCGACCATGTTTAAGCCACCCGCCCCGGCGGATGACAAGGGCCATGGGATGAAGGGAGTCCATGGTTTTCACCGTCACGGGCATGCGGCCCAGGGGAGTGACCAAGTGTACAGAGACGGCACCATCTATCCCGGTCAAATGGGGGGATTTGCCATTGATCCACACCTCAAGGGGGTGTGGGGTTTCTTCCAGGGCCGTGTGTTCTTTTTCAGAAAGCTGGGAATGCATGGCATCTTTGTTCACCAGGGTGAGCAGGTGCATGGGAAAACCCGGGGGCGGTTCCGTTTCCCGGTTTAAATCGGTGGGCAGGCGGTATTTGCCGTCTCTGTGGGCAAACACAAGATTTTTCCAGGCAATGGCCGGATATGAAGCCCTTATAAATCCCTTTTCCCTTATTTCAGCCAGGGGGTCTTCAAAGTCCCCCATGGGTGGGGTATCAAGCGCTTTTTCAAAAATCACACTTCGGTGGGGAAAGGCAATGCCAAGGCGACCGGCAAGATCGGACATGATGTCAAAATCGCACCGGGCCTTTCCCCGGGGCGGAAACACAGGCCGGGCGTGGTTCACCCAGTTGTGCAGACACGAGCCCACCATTTCTTCTCTTTCATAATCCAGGGCACAGGGCAGGATCACATCCGCAAGCCTTGCCGTGTCTGTCATAAAAGCGTCAATGACCACCTTAAAATCAATTTTTTCCATGGCATTCATGGTGGTGTCTGCGTCCGGTGCCTGGTTGACAAAATTACTGCCGTCGGCCAGCAGGAATCGGATGGGAGGATCTGAGGCAATAATTTCCCTGCCAATACGGGGCAAAAGAAGCGTTCTGGCCGGTTTTCCCGCCTGTTCCACCCATTGGGTATTGATGTTTCTGCCGGAGGAGATGTTGTAATAGGTACCCCCGCCGGAACGTCCCACATGACCGGAAAGAAAGGAAAGGGCATTTAAGAACCGCACGGTTTCACCCCCGAACTTATACCGCTGGATACCCCAGCCCATGATAAGGGCCACCGGCGGTCTCCGGCTGAAGTAAAAATCTTTTTCCCGGGAATCAAGGGAAACTCTGTCAGTGGACGACTCTCCCGGAGAGACCCTTTTTTCAAAATGGTGCAAACTGCCGGTGAACACAGACATCAGATGGGCCAGATCTTTTGTGGAACAGTCACAGGCATTGAGAAGGGATGAAATAGAGTGGCCATCCAGCACTTTTATGAAATCATCAAAATTGGCAACCCGGGACAGAACCGAGTCATGGACAAGATTGCCATCCAAAATTCCCTTGATAACAGCAGCGGCAAGAAAACGGTCTCGGCCCGGTCGGATGCGGATAAAAAAATCGCTCAAGGTGTCATTTAAATCTCCACCCGGCGAAATGGTGGTGACAAGGCAACCCTTTTTTCTTGCCTGGCGAACCATGTGTGTCAGATGGATGGATGACCTTGAAAGGTCTTTTCCCCAGTTGATGATGTGACGGGCATTGATAAGATCCATGGGGTCATTCATTTCAAGGGCACCGAAATCCGCCGCATATGCCTCGCACCCGGCCTCATCACACAGGGCCCCCCGGGTGGTGGATGCCCCCAATGAGTTAAAAAGATATTTGCTACCGTCGGCCAGTACCCCCCTGTAGCCGTAATGACGGACATGGAGCATGGTGGCAGGACAGTCCCGCAGGGCCGTAATTTTTTCGGCAATCAAATTAAGTGCTTCATCCCAGCCAATGGGTAAGAATTTTTCCCCCCGGCGAATCAGGGGAGCGGTGATGCGGCGGGGGCTTGACAGGCGCCGGTGGGCCCTTCTTCCCTTGGGACAGATGAATCCTTTGGTAAAGGGATGATCCGGGTTACCGGTGATGGAGACACTGTTGTCCTCCGGGTGAACTGTGACAAGGGTGGAGCAGGTGTCCTGGCAGTCCAGTGTGCATGCAGATATTTTTCTCATTTCAATTTTGTCCCCTTGATCCACAAGTGGTCCGTCCCCGTGCAAAGAACACTTGATTTTTTCGGTCCATCTATATACCTTTAATCCTGATTAACCGAATGTAACACAGCTATTTTCATCTGAATAACATATACTTAACTCAACTTTCGGTGTTCGCATTTCGTGGTGGGGTCAGGCTTTCGTTATTAACATTATCGAGGCTTTTTTCGTTGGCAAAGGCCTTGGTCGATAACATCAATAACAAAAGCCTGACCCCGTCGGCACACTGAGCCCATCGGTACATTTAAAAATGCCAGCTTTGAAATGAAGCCCGAAAGTTGAGTACTTAAACGGTTTAATGGGTCGTTTAGAAAAACTTTAACAGGTTATGGCGTGAAAATGCAAGTGTGATGAATATCCCGCTGTAAAACTTAACAAAAAGGAATCCATCAGCATCTTGAAGTGACAGACAAAAAGGCCTAAAAAAATATGCAAATACTGGACAATATAAACACCCTCTGGGGGGATGACCTTAAAAAAACGCTCAAGCCCGGTGCAAAGTTGAAAATTGCGGCCTCCTGTTTTTCCATTTATGCATATGAATCTCTAAAAAAAGAACTGGAAAAAATAGACTCCCTGGAATTTATTTTTACTGCCCCGGCCTTTATACCCAATGAGGTTACCGACAAAGTTCCCAAAAAAAGAAGGGAATTTTATATCCCCAAACAGCAGCGGGAACGAAATCTGTACGGCACTGAATTTGAAATTGAGCTGAAAAACAAGCTGACCCAGAAAGCCATTGCCAAAGAATGCGCAGACTGGATACGCAGAAAAGCTGTCTTCCGTTCCAACGCAACAAAGGCCCCCATGCAGCAATTTGCCTGCCTGAATACCGCTGAAGAAAAATCCGCTTATATGCCGTTACACGGATTTACAGCCGTGGATCTGGGCTACCAAAAACCGGGGTGAATATAACGGACCTTGGCTTAAATGATTTCCGTATGGATCTTCTAAACCACATCAAAGCCCATGGTGACTTGGGCCATTTACCCAATGGACTTCATGCCGTTGTGCCGCCCAATGTAAATCTTGGGTTACATCCCGGGGTTATATTCTCCCTGCGTAACCGCAATTCAAATGTTAATGTCAACCAGCATAACCGGCTGCATCCCTACTATCTGATTTATATGGGCAACAACGGAAAGGTGCTCATTGATCATACACGGATAAAATCATTGCTGGACCTGGTCAGGGGTAACTGCAAAGGGGTGAACCGTCCAATTCCCTCAGTTTGTCAGTTGTTCAACGCCAAAACAGATGATGGCCGGGATATGAAGCCTTACTCCGATTTATTGGGTCAGGCCATTCGCTCCATGGTGGAGATAAAAGAAGAGAAGGACATTGACAGCCTGTTTTCAGGGGTCCACACCACCGCACTGGTTGACACCATTAAAGGCCTGGATGATTTCGAACTGATATCCTTTCTTGTTATTCTGGAGGAGGAACAATAATGCAGCTACAGGCAAAATTGCCTTCACAGTCCATTGTGAATTATAAATTTCCCGATGCTTCCAGGTTTGGTCATGTGATTGCCAAAAAGAAAATTTATAAACGTGCCACACCAACAGCAAAGGTAAAAAAGCTTTTTGTCTCCCAGGTTCAGAAGATCACCTGGGCTTACAAGCTTTCGCCTGCAACCGTCAATTTACCTGCCCATGGGGGAATAGAGGAAATTCAGGTTTTTACGGTGGGCCTAAAAACAGGCGAGCTTTCTCCTGAGGTTTTGCAAACCATGGACAAGGCCATCCCGTCCCCCCTCTTGTTTATGTTGACTTACAACCGAAAATGTCGTTATGTGGCCGTTTATAAACGTCCAAATGACGCTGATAAAAGCAGTTGGATGGTCAGCAGTTATTTTGGAACCCGGTGGATGAATGAGTCCGGGGAAAAATTGGAATTACCGGTTGTTTTGGATATGGAGGCGCTTTATCATTTTTTGATCAAATCGTTCATACCCATCCCGAAAAGAAAAGATGAACATCTGGATGATCTGGTACAACGACTGGATCAGGTACGAGCCAAAGAGCGGGAGGCAGGTAGACTGGAAATCCGAATAAACAAAGAAACACAGTTTAACCGACGCGTGGAGCAGATATTCAAGCTCATGAGTCCAGGCACTGAGGTGAAGACGATATGAGCAACCGAGAAAAAAATCAAACATACGAAATAGAGCAGGCAAAGGGCCAGTTCCTGGTTTATCGGGCAGAAGACGGAACCCTGAAACTGGATGTGCGGCTGGAGGATGAAACCGTTTGGCTGACCCAGCCTTTGATGGCGAATCTGTTTCAAACATCCCAGCAAAATATCAGCCAGCATATTTTAAACATTTATGAAGAAGAAGAGTTAGCCCCCGAGTCAACTCACAAGAAATACTTGTCAGTTCGAAAAGAGGGTAAAAGACAGGTAAAACGCCTTCTTGATTATTATAATCTGGATATGATCATTTCCGTGGGCTACCGGGTAAAAAGCCATGTGGCCACCCGGTTCCGAATCTGGGCCACAGAACGACTGAAAGAGTATATTATCAAGGGGTTTACCCTGGATGATGATCGACTTAAAAACCCGGATCTGCCCTTTGACTACTTTGAAGAGCTGACCCGCCGTATACAGGATATCCGAACGTCGGAACGGCGTTTTTATCAGAAAATCACCGACATTTACGCCACCAGCATTGATTATGATCCCACCATGGAGATCAGCATCAATTTTTTCAAAACCGTTCAAAACAAGATGCACTGGGCCATTACCGGACAAACCGCCGCAGAAATTATTCATTCCAGGGTGGATGCGGCAAAACCCAATATGGGGCTGACCAGTTACCGGGGGGCCAAAGTCCGTAAGCAGGATGTGGCCATTGCCAAGAATTATCTCTATGAAGAGGAACTGGCGGCCCTGAACAACCTTGTGGAACAATATCTTGTTTTTGCCCAGGGCCAGGCCATGCGTCGTCTGCCCATGTATATGAAGGACTGGATTAAAAAGCTGGATGCATTTTTGTCCATAAATGACAGGGATGTCCTCAATCATGCCGGAAAAATTTCCCATGAAATGGCAAAACAGTTGGCAGAAAAAGAGTATGAAAAATTTCATGCTGGACGTCTTTTGGACAGTAAAAACAAGCTGAGTGATTTTGACAAGGTGGTGAAACAGATAGAAACCTCGGTTAAAAAAGGAGACCGTCGGTGAAGCTCAAGTTTAAAAAACAGGAGTAGCAGACACAGGCGGTTAAAGCTGTGCTGAATTGTTTCAACGGGTAGCCCATGAGAGCATCAGCTTCAAATACGGTAAGCTTATGGAAATTGTCGGAGCATCCACGGAAGTGTCTTCCCAAATGAGGCAATGATCTATTTAAGGAAAACAGACAAAAATGGAACAAATCAAACCCAACAAGCAAAAAGCCATCATGCTTGCCAGGCGTCAGCTGGCCGAACTGGTGTGCGATGCCGTCAATCTTGAGGGAATCAACTACACCCTTCCGGAAGTGCAAACCCTTTTGGACGGCGTTACCGTTGGTGGACACAGAATAACAGACCAGCAAATAACATTAAACCAGGCATATGCCTGGAAAACGCTCTTCAAATGGGTTGAAGAAAATCAATTTGAAGTAAACATGAAAAAAGTATGTGCCCTGCACAAAATAGCGGCAAAGGAAGAGGCCCTGGATTGGGGGCAATTCAGAAGCGGCAACGTGACCATTGCAGGGACAGACTATATGCCCCCCCCACCGGCCCTGTTACCCATGCGGTTTGAAAAAATGGTTGAAGATGCCCAGGCACTGTCTGATATCCAGGACAAAGCCATTCATTTTTTTCTGACCATGGCCCGGTGTCAATTTTTTTATGATGTCAACAAACGCATGGGACGCTTTGTCATGAACGGCTATCTGTTAAGCCATGGATACCCGGCCATTAATCTTCCGGCAAAAAGACAGCTGGAATTTAATCAGTTAATGCTGGCATTTTACGACAACGGCAAACAACAACAGATGAATGAATTCCTGAGATCATGTCAAGATAAAAGAATCATGAAAATCATGGAAGAAACATGAAATCTCAGCAGAGCCCCCCCCGACGGGCAATAGGAACCGGACAATTGAGCTGTCTACAGTTCCGGTCGGCCCATTGCCCGTCGGGGGGGCGGCGGTATAATACCATGTGGCTCCGCGTCTATGACCCTATATTTGTTGTGTCCCACAGAAAATGCCCGTTTATATGAAATACTCCGCAAACCAGGGGCGTATTTCAAGCTTCGTTGTGGGCAGATCCAGATCAAAATAAGGTCTGCCCGTGGCGGTTATAAAAAATTACAGCCACACCGGATGTACCTCTGCCAGGGTATCTTTCATGCTTTCCACGGTGGTGAGCAAACGAAAATATTTCAACGCCATACCCAGGTTTAAGGCCAGGGATTCCAATAGATTTTTTTCCAGCGGAGTAATCTGCCATACCTCGGAATGATATAACCTCAACGCCCCAATGGTTTTACCCTTTACATTAATGGGCAAAGAAACAATGGACCGAATTCCTTCGTGCTTTGCCTTTTCAGGGTACTGAAGCTGATCTGAAACATGGGTGTCACTGATGATCACCGTCTCCCGGTTGGATGGCCGCTGTATACTCTTGTCCACCAGTATGGGACCTTTATTGACATAATCAACGCTGAGCCCTTGGGTGGCCACAATCTCCAATTCTCCTTCCAGAGCATTTAACACAAAAAATGTGGCACCTTTGATCTTCATACTGCCGATTAGCAGCTGTATGACCTGGTTACTCATGACATCCAGGCTGCTGGATGATGTCACGGTTTCCAGAATAAACCGATAGATATCCAAATCAATTTTATCATGTGATGACATGGGTTCCTCCTTTTGAATCAGGTCAAAATAATAACTTCAATGCCCTTGCCAATACCGGCTGCTACTTTCTTTGAAACACTTCGGGTAAAAAAACGGATTACCCGGTCAGGGGTTCTGCTGAAAATAACCATTTCAAACGCTTCTGACCTGGCAAACTTTATAATATCCCGGGGCACATCAATTTTAACCGGAGCAAAAACACAATGCACCTGTTCATCACGGAACCCTCTATTCAAAAGCCGCTGCTTTACCTGGTGAAGGGCCATCTCCCGGGTATTTAACAAACTCCTTTGATAGCTCAGGTTCTGGTTCATTTTTTCCATGATGGGGTTATTACGCACATCAATTTCCGGTACCGGAGTAAAAATATAAAAAAGAGTGAGATCCACGGTCCTATCCAGGGCAAAACGATTAATGATAAAATTAATGGATTTTCTATCGTTAAGGGTCAAGCCCAAAGGGATGAGAATTTTTTTCATGGTCATTTTGTCCTCCTTTCTTCAATGGAAAACCACCAAACGATCATTTTACAATTAACACCGGGCATGCAGCAGAGTGAAGCACTTTATGAGCCACGCTGCCCACAATGAGTCCTTCCAGATCCGTACATCCCCGGGACCCCATGACAATCATGTCTACCTTGTTAATTTTTGCCACATTGGGAATAACCATCCCTGCTGCTCCCTCCAGAATCCGAGTCTCAAACAAAACGCCACTCTCTTCAAGAATTTCCACAAAGGGTGCGATCAACTCTTCAGAAGCCTGGATGATTCGATCTATGCTTTTCTGAAAATAGGGTTCAGCCGTTATTTTGGGAAAACTGCGATGGCAATGGAGGAGAAGCATTTCCGAATGAAAAAAATGTGAAAGTTCAGCTGCGTAGCGTGTGGCATTAATGGCATGGGCTGATCCATCCACCGGATTTAATATTTTACGAATATTCATATTCCCCTCCTTTCTCTTGATGGTTATTGTTAAGGTAAATTTTGGGGAAACAGAGTTAAAAACGCATCAATTATAGCACCTGAGCATCTATATACGCTCCATATTATGAACAACACCTGCCATTGGGGATCACCAGGAGTTCATCATATTAATGCCAATGAATTTAGCGACTTCCTCCTGCATCTGTTTAAATCTAAACCCCACCACCTGAACAAGATAAGTCATGACTTTATATCCAATCACCGGATCTGAACTCATCAGGGTTTTAATTTTTACACCGTTGATTTTAATAACCTCACACCTTCGTGTGGCGCAATAAGCAGACAACCTCATTTGATAGGGAGGAATAAAACAGGACCATCCAAAGACCTGGGATTCAGCGTTTTCATTGTCATGGGATGAGATGGCAGTATCATCGGTGCTGGGTTTTGAATTAGGCATTTCAAAACGCAGTTGAACCTCTCCGTCTCTGACTATCCACAGGTTTTTTGCTTCATCGCCTTCACAAAAGAGCCTGTCACCCTGTTGATAATTTTCCACCACACAGATTTCAAGAATTTTTGCCAGCTCTGATTTTTCAAAATTTTCAAAAATTTTCAGATCCTCAATCATTTCAAGCGATACCATAATATTCCTCCTTTTTTTAAGTGAATACCCGATGATCGTTTTTTTATAGGAAATACTTCGCAGATCAGAGGCGTATTTCAAGCTTTGTTGTGGGCGGAGCGAGGTCAGAATGCGGTCCGCCCGTGGCGGTTATATTGAAATATATTTAAGCGTTTAAGGCTCAAAACCCGGCATCTTGGAATCCCAGGTCTCAACGTCAAAACAGAATCAGAAATCGTAACGCACAGGAGGGAGGCAGATTTTTCGATGCCCGGTATTTTAACAACAAAGAAGATACGTGCTTTTTGTGATGGTGGCCCAAGATAGGTTTACAACAACGAAATCAGAGGAAAATTAGAAAGAAGTCCGGCGATTTTTTCAGAAAAACACCTGTATTAAGAATAACGTGACACAATAAAGGTGTCAAGGAAGATTTAATCTCATAGGATGACATAGCAAAGCCCCCCCGGGGGCCAATAGGAACCGGACAATTGGACCGTCTACGGTCCCGGCCCGGGCCCATTGCCCGTCGGGGGCGGCATCATACCATTTTCCACAAATAAAATTTACGATTTAAGCCGATAATTGGGTTTTTCAAACACTTCAACCGGCTCAAGCCCCAGGTCCTGCTTTCTGATGTTCCTGGATTTTTTACGGGCCATGTTAACATCTTCCATGGGAATTTTTTTCTGCTTATACCATGTATCGGGATCTTCCAGAAATGGAACCAGCACCTGCACGGCATCAACAGCAGTGGCGCAGGAATGAATTAAATGGGGGGCAAATGCAGGACCGTATTTTTTTTCTGCAATCTGAATGGTCTGTTTCCGGGCATTTTCCCAAAGATTATCCGGGTCCAGTAAAACAATGGGGGCCAGGGGATTTTCATGGAGTTTCATGGAAGTAATGGAAATTGCCAACTCCTCGGCAGTGCCATAGCCACCGGTATTGATGATGGGTAAATTACTTAATTTCTGGATATGATCCTGCCGGGGCAGACGCAATCCTTCTTTATACTTCATTAACCCATCACAGGTGGTAAGGGATGCCTGGTTTTCCCCTTCCAGATCAATGGCCACCCCCACACTCACAATATTGTGTTGCCGGGCCAGATCATTGGCCTCCTTCATCAATCCCGGGCCTCCGCCGTGGACAATGCCCATCTCGTCCCCCAGCCGGGCTGCCAGGCGGTTCAACAGATCAATGGTCAACTGATTGTCTGCGGCTTCGCTGTGGGAGCCGTAAAAGGCAAACCAGTAACGAACCCTATCAAACCGTTCCCTGTCATCGGGCTCCATAAAGCACCCATGGTAAAAGGTATAGAGCTTGTCAATGTCAGGGTCATAACGCAAAAATTCACAATCCGAATGATCCGTGTGGGTGAGCTTGATCATTTTTTTAACATAATCATCCTCAAAGGCGGGGGTGCCGGCACTGATAAGAAATGTTCTCAAACCACTTCTTTTCAGGGCATCCAGAACCTCCGGGGCAGGAAAATTTCTGCCGATGAACACCCGGCTGTTTATGCCCCCCAGCACAGACAATTTTTGCAGGGTGTTTTTGAACTCTCCGTTTTGATCAACGGGAAACAACGGTTGGGGTTTGCGGTGGGTACTTTGTACCACACAGTTTTTGATCATCTCCAGCTGGGCCTCTCCATGGGGGTTCAAGGCCATGGGAATGGGTACAAAATTTCCCTTGTTTAAAATCATACCCAGAGAATCAGGCTGGATGGTCTGTAAAAGATTACTCACCTCGGCATTGGTGAGCAGATCGCACAGGCGATATCCATCCTTTACCTTGTTTTTTTCCAGGGGAACAGTGAGGGGATTTCGGGTGCGAAAAAAACGGATTTTTATTCTGGCACTGCTCAAATGCATGTCGGTGTCACCATAATTGTAAAGCTCCACCTGGCGATCCCGAAAGGTTCTGAAAGGGTCCAGCACCATGGCTGATAAATGCCGTATCTGCCCTTTTTCCAGCTCCACCACCGGATCAATCACCGCATAGATATCCCCCAATGAAATTTTTATGGCCCCCACAAACAGCTCCCCCGGATGCAGCAGAGCTGTCTTAAGGTTCAAGGGAATTCTGGATCGAATGCGATTCAGGGCAATGCGTCCTTTTTTAATGACGGCATTGATGCTGGAGGGATTCATGGCATGGGGCTCAAATCGGTATTGATAGGGTTCCAGGGCCACCGAGATATAATCACACGCCTTGCCGGTGAGGGGATCTGTCTCCTGATGAATTTCAAATCCGTCATAATACCCTTTACGGATTTTCCGGCCCACAAAAAGCCGCTTATGAAGATAGTGGCGCACATCCTGAATTCTCAAATCGGGGTCCATGATCACCAGCCGACCGATTTCATCGCCCTTGTGAAATTGATCCAGCACATTGCCAAGCAGGGGGTTGAGATTGTGAATGCAGCCGTCCAGAAAAACATCTTGCCCGTCCACCACGGGAAGGGTTTCCGGGCTTTTGGGTACCGCGTCAAGGCCAATCTGGGCATTACCGCTCCTGCCGGTGAAGCAAAAGGGCTTTTTTTCATTGACGGCACTTCGGATGTAATCGGACACCGAGGGAAAATGAAACACGGCATTGCGGCTTTCTTCTTTCTCTTTCCGGGGTTCAATACTGAATATGTGCCCGTCCGGGCTTATGATCTGGGGGATGTCCATGGATGTTACTTTCTTTCACAAGTGATGAGGTTTATTGTTAAATCCTATTCTTCCTGTCCTGCAACCTAAAAGATTCCTCCACACTTGTCAACTCTGTCATATGTCGACGATCCAACAAACATCTAAATAGAACTCTTTTCAATAATTTTTTTCAAAACATCTAAATCCACGGCTGTGATTTCAGGGGATGTTATCTTTTCAATGGATGCGTTAGCCTCGGCAGTAATAACCTGTTTTTTACAATGGGCAAAAGGGATAAAAAAAACAATATTTTGTTGAACAAGCGTTTCCAAAACTGAGTTCAACACAGCTATCTGCCCGGGACTGATCTTTTTAAATGGCCCCCACCCTTGATAAATTTCAAAACTGTCTGTGGTTACTTCATTGTTTTTCTTTAAAATGGTCACACCATCTTTTTCAAGCCATATTTCCAGTTGAACATGCCAACGCTCTCCATCAGGGCAGGCGATGCGGTATCTTGTCCGAACCGTATCCTTTGAGTTATCACCGACAACAAAACTTTTTTTTAAACCATCTTTAAGAATAAAATAAAGAGAAGCGTCTTCAATATCCTCTGGGTCCAAACATTTCTTCAACACCTCATCATTTATTATCAAATCAATTTTTTCAATGGCTACAACATCAATGTCACAGGCCTGTTCCGGACTTAAATATTGAAAATATTCCTGTTTTTTTCTTTTATATATTTTCTCAGCTTTGTCCAGGGCATTTTCAATGGTTTTTTGGTAAAATCGCAGCTGATAACGCCTCTTTCGCACCAAAAAATTATTTATATTCTCCATTGATTCCAATACACCAAGGGCCTTTTTCAAATTACCTGAACGAAAATACCCTTCACTCTTTTCCAAAATGTCCCTACAATATGCAGAAACATATTCCGTTTTAACACATTGCACAAGATCCGGCTTAATACCTTCAAATTCACCGGTATCCAGATAAGCCAGGGAATACTGCACCCTGTCCCACGCATTTATTGCTATCTGATTTCGAATATGTTGACATTCGGCAACCACCAATCGCTCTTTTATTTTGTTTTTTTCCATGCCGGAAAGGACTCCGCCTTCTTTTAACAAGGCTTTTTGGAAATCAGATACGGCTGTCTCATAATCACCGGCTTCCGCATGGTTCGCTGCAACGGACACAAGATAAAATATTTTTCGTTTCTGCAGTTGCTGTAGATAGGCTTTCTTTAACTGATCCAGGGATTCCAGTTTGTTTTGTAAAGCCCCACCGGATGATGGAGCAAATATCTTGGCATATTCCACAGCTTCTTTATATTTGAAAATGGCATTTGTGATGGCTTCCAATGATCGTGAATATTCTTTTTCCGCCATGGGCATTTGCAAATGATCAGCGGCAGTCTTTAATGCAACAGCCTGCTTTACCTTGCCATCGGCGATACATACCGCAACTTTTGACAAAGCGTCCGCCAGTTTTGATCCTGTTTCTATTATTCCCGGAACCCTCTTAAAATGGTTGTAAGCAACTTCACAGCGATTGTGATGATATGCACTCATCCCTTTTTTAAAATGAGGAGAGGCGCACCCGCCAAAAAACAGAGCTGCAATACAGACTGCCCCGGCAATAATTATCCTCAATCGCATCATGGTGCTCATTGTCTGTCCCATTCCATTTTACCGTTTTCTGAAATGCCCACTTCTCTATGTTGAACATTGGCAATGGTTTTCTGCATCTGATCGATCACTCCTTTCATTGCCGGTTTTACAATGATGTCCGGTGCATTCATTCCGGCCAACTCCGTCAGAGCTTTATTGGCAATTTCAGAGGCACGAAGAACCCCCTGGCTTACCGTCTTCTGTAAGCTCAAATCCGTGGCTGCCATAATCTCCTTTCCCCACAATTTTATTTTCTCCCGAATATTGTCCAAGGCAGCTTGGGAAAGGTTTTGATGGGCCTCTACTGTTTTTTCCACCCTGTCCGCAAATATCTGAATCTGCCCATCAGCATAAATTTTCAATTGATCCAGATAAAGTGATTTATTGATCTTTCCTGACTGAAAATTGGTGAGAGCTTCCATAATGCTGGGTTTTTCCGGCATAACCGTTTTTAAATCTCCGGGGGAATGGGGAAATGACATACCCATGACATCCTCCGAATTCCCATCGGTCTTAGATGATCCATATCCACTTGTGTTATCTGATTGCCCATCTGAGTCTAAAAAACTGAAATCAAATTCATCCCAATTAACACTCTCTTTTTCATTATTATTTTCCTGCCCACCGCGAACAGGAAGTTTTCCACGCTCATCCCCCATATCAACTCCTTTTATTATAGTTTCAAATTTAACTGATTAAGATTCAAACGAATTTGAATACCAGCGAAACAACTTATCCAAAACTTTTTTCTTATCGGCTTCCGACATATTTTTCATATCAAGAACAGCATCTGCATGGGTTTGATATTTTTTGGTAATTTTAAGTATCAAATCAGTTTTGGCTTCCTGTAAATCAAGGGCCGTTGATACCAAACTGTCCTGATGAATATCACTTAACAGTTTTGTTGCCTCCAATTGATTTTTAAGCAATCGTCTATTTTTTTGCGCCAAATTTCGTAACAGTGCTGGAACAATTTTTGTGTGATATAGCTTGAAAAAAAATAAAATTGTGAGCCAGATTAATAATACCGCCATGGAAAGATATTTTACCTGTCCCTTCGCCTGATCCATTGTATTATTGTGGGTAAATTTTATTTTTTCCAAGGGAAGATACCCAACCATACCTGCTTCATTTGAAAAAACACGGGCACAGCCACCATGGATTGCCTCCACAACAACAGTTTGTCCTTTTTTCAAAGTCTTTTTCAAAAACACATTTTTCCCACACCCAATTGATAAAGGCAGATCATGGGTAACAATTGCCAATTCATGACTGAACAAATTGAGATGCATTGGAGAAACAAACAATAGCCCCACAACAACCAATGACGACATTGGAATACAGAAAAAAATGAAATGCCTGGATCTCAACCGATAATATAGAGGAACTCCGTGTATCTCCTTGCTGGATGGGATCAGCACTTTCAATGCCAGAATTATCCCCAAAGATCCAACAATCAAATACCACGGCAATATTTCCATTTTATGACCTGTCAAAATCCAAAAAAGCAAAAACAAATGCAGCAAAAGAGCAACTGAGAAGCACATTGATTGTAAGAAACTTATTTTATCTGTGATCAGTTGATTAAGTCTCTCTTTAAGAATTTCAATTTTTTGAGGGTCTACGGCAATACCGTTAAAGGGAAATATTTTTTTGGAAGTGGAGGAAATTCCCGGGTCTGAATTCGTAGCCATTAAACCCGCACTGGCGCAGAGCCGCCTTAATTGTTTCAATTCCTTGATTGATATGGATGTAAGCGAATCCGGATTATCCAAAACCGTTTCTAATTTCTTGAATTGATCTGTCATTTTTAACTCCCAAAAACAAAGTGGAATAAATGACCGGCGCATTATTATAGCATAGATAAAATTTTCAATTATTTAGCTTCTTCTAAACATTCCTTAATCACCTTCATAAGCGGTGCCCCATTCAGAGATCGGTGAAGTATATTATCGCCGAGCCGCTTCAAGTCTTAATCACCTTCATAAGCGGTGCCCCATTCAGAGATACGCCAAGAAGTACGGCGTTGCAGTTGATCCCGTCTTAATCACCTTCATAAGCGGTGCCCCATTCAGAGACCAACCAGCAGTTGAGACTAAATGTAATTTCCGTCTTAATCACCTTCATAAGCGGTGCCCCATTCAGAGTGCACTCTCAAAATATATTGTATTATTTTGAGAAGTTAAAATACATTTTTCACGACATTCAAACTCGCAAAAAGTTAGTTTTTTTATGTATCTTTTATATAAAAACAAATTCATTATCATCATGTCTAATGAATTACCACAATCCGACCATACCTTCAATCATCTTAGTGCAATAAAACTTTAAGGATTGTACTTCAAGCCCATCTTCAGAAGTCAAATCCAATATTGGCCATTTTTTTTTCCATTCCTCCCATGCAAAAAAATAAATTTTCCGCCCTTCCTTTGAAATGCGGCAGCCATCTGTTCCGGATGTTGTAAAATGGCCAGGGCTAAGTTCTCCAATTATATTCAAAACAAAAGCATCCACACCGGGTCTCAATGGTTCTGCAATGTCAAGAATTAAAGATTCCCGACCGGGATAAGGAGAATGAAGAAACCCCAGGGCCGGGTCAAGACCACGAATATTCACCTCTTTTCTTATTTCTGACATCAATAATGTATAAGAAAGAGACAACAGGGCATTTACCGGGTCTTTTGGAGGGCGCCTGTTTCTCCCTTTAAACTTCCATTTTTTACTGAGAAAAACTGCCAGAAATCCAAACCATTCCTTTGCTGCCGCCCCCTCTACCCCCCGGGACGAATCAATGCTTTTAGAAACGCCTAACTGGTGCAGACACTCTTTTAATACGCCATTGGATTTTTTCCCTGCTTTTGTCACTCTATTTGTTATTTTGACACTTTGGATAGCCTGCCGTAAAAAACCATTTGAACCGTTATGGGTCAAAGAGTTCAATAAAGTACGCACTCCTGTGATCTTTCCCTGCAACAGCCAGGACACCACCCTGAGTTTAACATCAGAATCATTCCATGCCCGGTACTGTTTTATGCGGACCATAATGGATGTTGAGATACCCGCTCCAAGCCAGGCAGAAGCACCTGTCCCCCTGGAAGGTAAGAGCACGGCTGCCACACCAAGTTCCGATAATACCCTCCATACATCACAGGAAACCTGGGGACTTCCGTAAACAATAACCTGCCCCACCATTCCCAGAGGAATGCGTTGCATGGTGGCATCTGCATGCTTGATTTTCAAAGCTTTTCCATCCAGCACCACAGTTGTATCACGTCGATCCTCAATTAACGTCATTTTTTCCATAAACGCCTCCAAAACGATACTTTGGCAGACGAAGCTGTGGAGGAGGAAGGTTTTCCATGGGAGTTATGTTCCTTTTTATCCTCAAGAACAATCAAGGGATAGGATTCCAGGACACCTCCGGTTGTCCAAACCTTATCCGGACTTTCCACAGGATAAGCCCGGATATCATCGTATTTGGGTTTAATGAGTTTCCCCAGATCACCCAGCAATGCCTTCATTTGTAATTCTGTCCCCTGGATAAAAAATATAGATTTCTGGACAGCAAGACCGCTTTTCTTCATCAGGCGATGAACTTTTACCAATCTCTTTGGGTCTGCAATATCATAACAAAACATATACCACCCAGGCCTTGCCATCTTTCCTCCAGGAAATCAACCGTAATAAAACATTTTTTTATTCACAGATGTATTATTGCCCATGCCCTTTGTTAAAACTTTTCGTCTCATTTCAACCCAGGCCATAATCAGATTATCAGTGTCTGTATCAATTTCAGCGCTCAATTGTAAAAACAGTTCTTCAGCCTGTTCAAGGGTCAAACGACACTCGTAAACGGACTTCTGGTTATCCAAATTCCATTCACGCAATATTTTCCTAACCCTGGCACGGATTTTATTCTTAGAAATATCATAAGCAACGACGATGGGATGAGATCTTGCCATCTATTATCCATTTGGTATTTTCAGTCAATGATATTTTACATATAAATGTCAAATACAATATCATAATTACCATGTCAAGCAAAGCTTTTGGTTCAAACTAAAAGAAACAAATATCTTTATGAAACATAAAAAATGAAATTGATTACTTTACAGAAAAATTCAATTCCTGTATGAGAATTATGGGCAATACTTCTTCTTTTCATGGAAAACCGGCTCTTGATGATTTGAATATCATTGATTCTTAACTTAAACCGGCCGCAAACAGGGACACCTTAAAATGGGTGATTTATTACAACTTGCCGCATCCCCGGAAATATTAAATCTTGCATGGAAAAAATTAAGAAGTGACAATTCCGTGTGGGCCAACGGGATATCCAGGCGGGAAATGGAAAAAAATCTTGTCCAGCATATTTTGCAACTCTCACGGGAACTGTCCCAAGGTATCTATACCCCAGATCCCATACGAATGTTTCCAGTATTAAAGGGTAATGGCAAAAAAAGAATCATCTCCGCCCTGACACTTCGAGACAAACTTGCCCAAAGAGCGGTTTTGTCCGTACTTACACCCATTGCCGAAACGCTGTTCCACCATGACAGTTTTGGTTATCGGCCAAACCGGTCCATTGACATGGTCATGTCCAGAGTCAGAGAGCATATCCGATGTGATTATTATTGGATTGTGGATGCTGATATAAAATCTTTTTTTGACAATATTCCCCATAAAAAATTACAAACAAGTCTTAAAAAAGTAATACCGGATAAGGAGCTGCTACAGCTTATTTCTAAATGGCTGGATGTGGGAACACCCCGAACCGGTATTTTATCAAAACGGAGAGGAATTCCCCAAGGGGGTGTGATTTCTCCATTATTATGCAACATTTATCTTACGGCTTTTGATAATTACCTCACATCCAACAACCTGCCTTTTGTACGTTTTGCTGATGATTTCATGGTTTTCACTCCATCCAGAAAAGCCGCTGATTTTGCCATGGCTTGTGTGGAAAAAGGGCTTAAAAAGCTTGAGCTTGAGCTAAATGCTCTTAAAACCCGTATTGTTCGTTGTAGTCCTAACCTGGACAAGCCAGAACCAAAAAGGTTTTGTTGAATCACCATTCGCGGTATAATGATTCCCATAACATACAAATGCGAAAGGAGGTCAAT
>NZ_FWXY01000071.1 GCF_900176365.1 Desulfocicer vacuolatum DSM 3385
CTAACCTGGACAAGCCAGAACCAAAAAGGTTTTGTTGAATCACCATTCGCGGTATAATGATTCCCATAACATACAAATGCGAAAGGAGGTCAATCATGCTGTTTATTGAAAAATACTCCAATCAAATATCAGGCGTTTTGCATTGTTATGACCGTATCGTTATTCAAGGAACTATTCCCGGAATATGCTATGCAGCTGGAATGACAAGCTATCTTTATTTCAAAGGAATAAGAATTTTTGATTATCCACAATTTGCTGCTCCTTTTAAAGAAGAAATTCGGAATAATGCTAAAAAAATTGCTTCAGACAATGGTATCGATATTCAATTTATAGCAAAAAGAAACATCCGGAAAGAAAAGATAATAGAAACAGTGATTAAAGAGCGAGGTGATCATCCTGGCCTTGTTCATATCCTTTCAGCTATGGAGTCTTGTCCTTCATACAAACCCTGGCATAACAAAAATACCCACAAAACCTACCTGAAATCAGTCCAGGGAAAATGCTTGCACTATTATTTCTATTTCATTGATGAGGACTTGGGGCTTTGTTATGTCAGGGTTCCCACGTGGTGTCCGTTTCGACTACAAATATATTTTAATGGCCATAATGTCCTTAATTCAACCATGAAAAAAGAAGGTCTTCAAAATGTGATGCTGGATAATGCCATTCTAAAAACAGATTCATTTGAATCAGCTCAAAATTTCAGCAATGCTTTCAATATTGAGCATATTCATGAAAAACTGGATGAATTTGCAAATTTTTATTGCCCCGTTATCAAGCACTTTGACTTTGGTTATCATTGGAGCATCATGCAGATTGAATATGCCACGGACATTATTTTCAAACGTCAGGAAGATCTGAAACTCATTTATGAAAATTTAACCCGCACTGCCATTCACTCAGTGAAACCTGAAAATATAGCCACTTTTCTTGGCAGAAAACTCGCTCCACAATATCAAGGTGAAATGGGTAATAACTTTTCCACAAGAATAGAAGGAACATGTGTTAAATTCAGAATGGGACCCACTTCAATAAAAATGTATGATAAACACGGCATTATCCTCAGGATCGAAACAACTACAAATGATATTTCTTTTTTCAAACACTACCGAAAGGTAGAACATCGTGATGGAACCACCTCAATGAAATTGGCAAAAATTAAAAAAGGTCTATACAGTATGGGACCTTTAACAAAAATATTATTTAGTGCAAACAAACGTTTTCTAAATTTTCTTGCTGATATTGTTAACCCGAGTGTTGGCATAAAAAAACTTGAAAAAATTTCAGAAACGGTTATTCAAAATAATCGGCCATTCAAAGGTTTCAATTTTTTCAGTCAAGATGATATCAAGATTTTGCAAGCCGTAATATCCGGAGAATTTACAATCAATGGCTTTCAAAACAAAACTCTTCGAAATAAGCTTAAAGGATACTCAAGCAGTCAAATTTCAAGAGTCTTAAAAAGATTGCATACTCACGGTTTGATCAAAAAAGTTGCTAAAACTTATAAATACTATTTGACTCGATTGGGAAGCCAGGTGATTACCATGGGAATCAAATTAAAATCAATGGTGATAATCCCTGAATTGGCAAATAGTTATGAGTAGTCTACATAATTCTTTTGCCAAAACAACACGAAAATAAGAGATAAGAAT
>NZ_FWXY01000027.1 GCF_900176365.1 Desulfocicer vacuolatum DSM 3385
AATCCCATAAAGATTTTGATTTGCTACAGGCTGAGGGAAAACATTTTGTATGCCGAATCAAAATCAAAACTACGCGAACTATCATCAAACAGAACTTTGTGCCGGAGGACACTCATATTTTTTATGATGCAGAAGTCCTACTTGGAACTCCAGGGGTAAATCAATCAGAGACACCAGTCCGAGTCGTTGGATATAAAATTGCAGGCTCAACATTTTACGTGGCAACTGATCGACATGATCTGACTGCCGAGCAAGTGGCAAAAATCTACAAGCTCAGGTGGGACATTGAGTCTTTTTTCAAATGGTGGAAAAAACATCTCAAAGTGTATCACTTAATTGCTCGCAGTGAGTATGGAGTCATGGTACAAATCCTTGGTGGGCTTATTTCATATCTACTCATGGCCATATATTGTCATGATAAATTCAATGAAAAAGTTTCCATCAAAAGAATCCGCCAACTGAGAAATGATATACAAAATGAGCTCAGATACCCTTTATCAGGCGATAGGGCTGTCAAAAAAAGGACCAAAAAAAAGAAAAAGAAGTCTGCAAAAACCTAACCGGACATCACTGTCAAAAAATGGGTCATTGTTGACCAGGAGGAACTTTCATGAAAAAAAATATCATACATTTATTTTTTATTCTTTTTATTTCATGCACTGTTTTTGCGATTTCCACGGTTTCACCCTGCCGGGCCACAGAAAATCTCAACTATCGCCTGAAATGGCTTTTCAATGCCAGCGTCACAGGGGATATCCTGGCCGAAGATCAGGGACTTTTTGCCAAAGAAGGACTCACTGTCAGTGTCAAGGCCGGCGGGCCGGAACGGGATGCCATCAGGGAACTTGAGATGGGTTATGCCGCTTTTGGAGTGGCATCGGCGGACCAGGTGATCCGGGCCCGGGCCAAGGGAGCCCCGGTGGTGGTCATAGCCCAGCTCTTCCAGATAAATCCCCTGCAATGGATCAGTAAAACAAACAAACCCGTCATTAACAAAGTGGAGGATCTCCGGGGCCGCATTGTGGGTATCACCTATGGCGGCAATGATGAAACCATCATGAAAACCTTGCTTGCCCGGGGAGGCATCAAGGAAAATGAGCTCACCCTGGCCAGTGTCAGATACGACTACACCCCTTTTTACATGGATAAAATTGAGGTGTGGCCGGTGTACAAAAATGCCCAGGGCATCATCATCGGTGAAAAACTGAAAAAAGCAGGAGAGGATATCCGTTTTTTCAACCCCGGGGATCACGGGGTACAATTTGTGGCCAACTCCGTGGTAACCTCGGAAAAAATGGTGAAACATCACCCGGACATTGTGGCCCGCTTTAAAAAAGCCTTGTTAAAGGGATGGCAAACGGCCATGGACCCTGCCAACCAGGATCTGGCCCTGGGCATCCTTCAAAAGTATGACAAAGACACCCCCGGAGTTCTCCAGGAAAAACAGCTCATATCCACCCGGAAACTGGTGTGGCCGGACCGCAGCAAAAAAATCGGACACATTAATGTAAAGGCGTGGCAGCAGACGGAACAGATCATGCTGGAGCAAGGGCTGATAAAATCCGGTGTGGATATTAAAACAGCATTGATCCTGCCCTGAATTTCAACCCCGGTGGGATGAATCTTCCATCTCATTCAACCGGGCCAGGGCCTTTTGGGTACAGTCTTTCACCAGGATCATCACACGTTGATCCATTAAGGGAACATGCCGAATCTCGAGATATTTTAATATATTCTTCCCATGGATGCGAAATTCCTTTACCACCGTATATTTACCTTCCAAAGCGTTCCCTTTACTTGAGGTAAGCGCTGCAAGGGTATCACTTGGAAGACGCAACTCACAATGTCGACAAGGTCCCTTACCCTCAAGATGATCTGTAGAACCATTATATTTACACCCAAGGATATGCCCCAGGCACCCGGGCGATGTTCCCCGGTCCATGGGCAGCTGTTTGGTCAACGGCGGATCAAATATTTCCTGGAATCGCGGATTCATGTATTGGACATTAAGGGCATGATCAATGACAACGATCCCCCATGGCAAGCGGTTCACAATCTCCCGGAGGAGAATAAAATCATCTGTGTCTGTTATTTGCTCAATATCCATTTTAAAATCCTGGCATACAATGCCTTTTGTTGAATGGGTTTGGTGGTAAAATCATCCATACCGGCCTGGATGGCTTCCTGCTGAATCTCATCAAAGGCACTGGCAGTAAGGGCGATGATGGGCAAATGGCCACGATACTCTTTTTTTTGTTCCCATTGCCGGATAATTCCGGCAGCTTCAACCCCTCCCATCACCGGCATTTGAATATCCATGAGCACCAGATCATAGACATTGTCAGCCACCATGTCCACAGCCTCCTGACCGGTGTTGGCAATGTCCACGTCAAGTCCCCAGTTTTTTAAAAACTTTGTGGCAACAAACTGATTGATTTTATTGTCTTCGGCCAGCAATATGCGCCGCCCCCGGAGTTGGGCATCCGGCATGATCGCTTTATTATCATGGGTAGTAACCGGAGCACGCCCCCGGCCAAAGGGAAGTTGAAAATAGAAATGCGCCCCCTTATTGCGCTCACTTTCAAGGAAAATACACCCCCCCTGCAACTCAATGAGCCGGCGGGTGATGGCAAGACCTAAACCGGTGCCGCCATATTTTCTCACAGTATCTTTCTCCGACTGGGTAAAACTTTGAAAAATGCGGTCATGGCGGGAGCGGGGGATACCGACACCGGAGTCTTTTACGGAAAATTGCAGCCAAAGCCCTTCAGTGTCTTGGTCTGATTGCGTAACCTGCACCCGGATATGCCCATGGGAGGTGAACTTAAAGGCGTTGCCCACCAGATTAATTAAAATCTGATTTAACTTCACCCGATCCCCCACAATCCACGCCGGTACGTCCGGTGACTTTTCCACAGTAAAAGAAAGATTTTTCTCCTCCCTGCGGAATCGAAAGGTCTGGCGCAGCCCTTCAAGCAGTGTATCAAGGGAAAAATCTATTTTTTCAAAGGTGATTTTACCTGCTTCAATTTTAGAAAAATCCAGGATATCATTGATAATGACAAGCAGATTATCTGCTGAATATTTCATGTTGGCCAGCATCTCTTCCAGACGTTTATCACCGTTGATTTTCATCATCAATTCAGTGATGCCGATGATGCCGTTCAGGGGCGTCCGGATCTCATGGCTCATGGTGGAGAGAAAAAGGGATTTGGCTTTGGTGGCTGCCTCGGCCTCTTCCTTGGCCAGCATCAGATCTTTTCTGGAGGCTTCGATCTCCCGGGTCCTTTCCCGGATACGCTGTTCAAGGCTCTGGTTCAATTGCTTCAATTCCCGGTTGGCCCGGTAAATTTCCAGGGATTTCTGCTCAATGATGCGTTCCGCCTCTTTTCTGGCTTTGCGCTCCCGATCCAGGGCTCTTTTTAAAATGTCAGGGTCCATGTCACACTTTCCTGATGATAAACCGGACGTGGCTTGCATCCTCCAGCATGTTTTCCATCTCAATTTCCATGACTTCACCAAAATAGGCGGCACATCCCTGTATTAATCCATGGGCCAGATGGGCCAATTTTCTGCGGGAACGATACATCAATTCCATGGTGTCATGGGAAATCATATGCGCATCAATGGCAGGTAACCGGGCATCGGGATACAGTTTTTTAACTTCCACGTGGATAAAATTTTCAATGCGCTGTAAAAGGTCAAATGTATCCTTTACATCCGTGAGCAAATGCTCATAAAGCTTGGAAAAACGATGAAATAAATGTTTTCCAAAATAACGCAGCAGCTCTGGAATCGATTGATTTATCTCCATTTGAAGCTGTGTCAACAAAGCCGCCATATCCCGGGAAGGATAGGTGCCCACCCCTGTAAAAACCCCCTTGCTTGAGGTGTCAGCATTTTCAATGATACGATCTGCCACCTCAAATCCAAAATCAGTTTCCACCATTTCTATGAACTCTGTGAACACCAAACCTTTCATATATCCCCCTCATGGAGCAGACATGATCCATGGATTTACATATATTTGGAAATTGCCATCTGACGAGACCTGACCCAGGTTTTTTTCAATCCCCGGAAAACCACCTTTGGCATACCCGTGGGCAAATCCACCAGGGAAAATTCCGGATGAATATCAATGGAACCGATGTATTTACTTTCAAGGCCGGCCTCATTGGCAATGGCCCCCACAATATCCTTGGGCTGGACCCCATGCTGCCGTCCCACCTCAATGCGAAATCGTTCCATTCCTCTTTCCAGGGGTGGCATACGTCTTTTTTCCCGGGATTTTCTTTCCCCTGCATGATCACGGCCCTTTTCCGTTTTTAACAAGGGTTCTTCCCGGACAGTCCTGGAATTTATTTTTCCTTTTTGTGCATTTCTTTCAAAAACCTCTTCTTTTTGGCGGGAGCCCCCCTTACCCGGGCTCAACTCTTGATCCCGGAGAGCTTTACCCCTTTCCCGGTGTCCCCTGCCCCGGCCGGTGGTGTCATTGTCCCGGAACGCTTCCCGGTCGGTGCGTGGTTTCCGCACCGAGGCACTTTTCCGTGCCCCATGGCCCGGTCCTTTTTTCCCATGGGACTCCCGGGCCGGCAGCAAAAAGGCAGCGCTGCCATGGGCACGTTTACCAAGGGCTGCCGCAACCTGCGCCACAGAAACATCATGCTCCAGGGCATAGGCTTCCACCAACTCCTGGAAAACGCTCAAATCTTCCGATGCCAGGGTCTGGGTAATGCCGTCTTTAAAATCCTTGATCCGTTTTTCATTGATATCCCGGTTGGAGGGCAGAAGCATCTGTTTTATTTTCTGTTTGGTGGCCCGTTCAATGTTTCGGATCATCCAGCGCTCATTGCGATTTAAAAACAAGATAGCCTCTCCGGTGCGTCCAGCCCTGCCGGTTCTGCCGATGCGATGGACATAGGGGTCCACCTTGGATGGCATGTCATAATTAATCACATGGGAAATGCGCTCCACATCCAGTCCCCGGGCCGCCACATCCGTTGCCACCAGAATATCGATGTGTCCATTTTTCAACCGGGCAATGGTACGCTCCCTGGCTGTCTGGGCCATATCCCCATTCAGGGCCTCGGCTTTAAAGCCTCTCTCTTCCAGGCTTTTTGCCACCTCCACCGTGGCCACCCTGGTTCTGGCAAAGACAATGACCCCGTCAAAGGTGGTGGCCTCCAGTATCCGGATCAAAGCATTGGATTTTTTTTCTCCCTTTACCAACCAGAATTGTTGATTAATGGTACTGATAACATCCACATCCGAACGCACCAGCACCTCTTTGGGGTCTGTTAAATATTTCTGGGCAATTTTGCGAATGGGCCCTGGCATGGTGGCAGAAAAAAGGGCGGTCTGGGCATTTTTGGGGGTTCGGTCCAATATCCACTGCACATCTTCAATAAACCCCATGTGAAGCATTTCATCTGCTTCATCCAAAACCACACAAAAAAGATCTGAGAAATTAAGGGTTTTTCTCTGGAGGTGATCCATAAGACGACCGGGGGTTCCCACCACCACATGAACACCGCGTTTAAGCGCTGTCAACTGAATGCCATAACTCTGGCCGCCATAGACAGAGAGTACGCTCAACCCCTTCATTCTGGCCCCATAGGTCTTAAAGGATTCAGTCACCTGTATGGCCAGCTCCCGGGTGGGGGCTAACACCAGAATCTGGGGTTTTCTATTGGCAAGATCAATGCGGGAGAGAAGCGGCAGGGCAAAGGCCGCGGTTTTTCCGGTACCGGTTCTTGCCTGGCCCAGCACATCCCGGCCCTGGAGCAAATGGGGAATGGTTAAAGATTGAATAGGGGTGGGGGTTTTATACCCCACATCCTGCAGTGCGTTACATAGCGAGGGGCTCAGGTTCATTTCGTCAAACCCGATCAAGGGTGGATCATTTTGGGACATGGTATTCCTTTTTTATATGAAACACTCTGCAAATTTGTGGAGTGTTTTTATCCTTAGTTGTGGGCAGAGCCGGGCCAGAATACAGTTCCGGGCCGGGACCATTTTCCCTCGGGGGTCGGCGGCACGATAATATTGTAATATTCATTGCGCCCGACAGGGCCTGGTTGTTGATTCATTAAGTAAGTAGAAAAAAAGGCCGGAATGCTCAGTCAATAAAATTTTAATAAGCCAAAAATTATATAATATTATTTTAAACTTTTCAAATAATATTTAAAAAAAAGAAAAAATACGTCTAATTATGGATGATTCACACCCAAAGAGATAAATTCCAGGCATTGCATGTTTATTTTGGTCTTGTCTTGAAACTTTATTTGCTCTATTCTGTCCTATGTATGCGGGGTTAAATGCCGGCTGTAAGGAAATTAGCAGTTTTCAATTTACCGTTTACCGTTTATCCAATGTGCTGGCCACAAAATATGGTGGTCTGAGTTTTGCAAATGGAAAAACAATAAGATCTGGCTCCCTAAGCGTAAATATTCGGGTTGGTTTTGTAAATGTTTGGCCAGTGCCCCATCTTCGCTTAGTTGGGACTGCGTAGCATACTATTGCTATGTGAGCAGGCCCAAATGAGTGAAGATGGGGTGCTGCCCGAATATTTACCCCTAAGCTGTATTTTGATAATGTATATCCATATATTGACAAATATCCAGGAGGGTCAGAACTAAAAAATGATAGGCAACACATGGCCTGCAACGCTAAATTCGCTGACATCCATTCAAGAGTTTGTCCAGAACCATATCACACCGGCAAGCCTTCAAACCGGTAAATTACCGGTCATCCATGTCATAGTTGAAGAAATTATCACAAACATCATCAATCATGCCTACAAAGATACAGATTCAGGAAATATCTCCATCGAATTTCAACAGCTTAATGATAAAGTAATCATTTCTTTTGCAGACACCGGTCCCCCCTTTGATCCGTTGACAGCAGATCCTCCGGATATCACAAAAGAGATTGATGAACGAGACATCGGCGGACTTGGCCTGTTCATGGTAACCCAGATGGCAGATGACATTGAATACAAGCGCAGTAATCACAAAAATATCATAACCGTTACCATCAATATGGCAAAGGAGAACTGACCATGTCCCAGCCCTTCCCACCGGAGACAAAGGCCAGCGTCATCCATAACTCAACTTTCGGGCTTCATTTCAAAGCCGGCATTTTTAAATATACCGATGGGCTCAGTGTGCCGACGGGGTCAGGCTTTTGTTATTGATGTTATCGACCAAGGCCTTTGCCAACGAAAAAAGCCTCGATAATGTCAATAACGAAAGCCTGACCCCACCACGAAATGCGAACACCGAAAGTTGAGATCCATAACAATCCTGACGGACGTAATCATAACACCGGCCACTTTGGGGAGATCATGAACATCATCCCCTAAGGAGAAGCAATGATGCACTCCCTGCAAACCAAAATTCTGCTTTTGATCAGTATTATTTTCATCGCCACCACTGCCAGCATTATCTTCCTTACGCAAACAGATGTGAAAAATGCCATTTTAAACTCGGAACATAAGAATATTGAAAATATTAAGCAAATCATCTTATTAAGCGTTGAAGGAAAATATAAAAACCTTCTTCTTGACAAGGTGGCGTTTATCAAAAGAAGGAAAAAACAATTACAGGGTGAAAGTGCACTCTTAATGAAGTCCATGGATCTATTATATCAGGTCAGCCCAAATGCCCATGAGGCCCTTGCAAAAAAGAACGTACTGGATTGGCTCAGCACACTGGAAATATCCTCGGAAATTTTTCTGGCCGATGCCTCCCATGATATTTTTTTCCACAGTGCCGGCATCCTGGATGGCAAAAACCTGACATCTGTGAAGGACATCAAATCCAAACCCGTTTCCCAGAGCATCAATACCCCAGACTCCCTGTTCCATAAATTTGCCGTTTTTTCATGTCAGAACGAAAAAAATAAAAAAATAGCCTACCTGATCCGTATTCCCCATTGGGAATGGACCCTTGGCATCACCAATGACATTTCTGAAATTGAAGCAGAAACCCGGGAAAAGATCAACGATATTATTGAGGTGTTGGAAGAAAACTTCAAGCAGATAAGAATTGCACAGACAGGTACTATTTTTCTTTTCAACCATGCTGGAGACCTCTTGATTCCTCCAGCTGACACATATCTTTCCACAGTAACAACAAATATAACCCAATCCTTTATGGCGCACGCCGACCAGGACGCACCCACCACTTTTTTTATGGGTAAAAAGAATATAAACGCATACACTTCCCACATCAAGGCCCTGGACTGGTATATCACAGCCCTTGTGCCGGTGGAAGAGATCAGGCAACCGGCCGGCCAGTTGGCTGCAAGATTGTCCACTGTCATTGCCATCATCTTTCTTGTGGGTTTTTTTGTATTAAGCCTGGCAGTGAAACGTTTTTCCAACCCCTTAAAATTATTGACACAAAAAATCAAGCACATTCCCCATGAAAACTTAACGGCCCCGGAATTCACCTTGAACCTGAAAAAAGATTTTTACACTGGCAGAAAAGACGAAGTAGGTGCCCTTGCAAGCTCTTTTTTATATATGTTTCAGGAATTACAGACGAGTATCACCCAGTTAATCGACACCACCACAGCAAAAGAACGCATTGAAAGCGAATTAAATGTTGCAAGGGATATTCAATTGGGGATTCTACCCAAGGTATTCCCTCCCTATCCGGAAAAAAAAGAATTTGATCTTCATGCCTACCTGGAACCTGCCCGGGAGGTCGGTGGTGATCTTTTTGATTTTTTTATGATGGATGATGAACATTTGTGCATTTCCATCGGCGATGTCTCAGACAAAGGAGTACCGGCTGCCCTGTTCATGGTCATCACCAAAACATTAATTAAAACCTATGCAGAAACCACTGATTCAACATCAATAATCATCACAAAAATCAATGAACTCCTGAGTAAAGACAACCCAAATTGTATGTTTGTCACCCTTCTTGTGGGCATTCTAAATATTAAAACCGGCCTATTGAGGTATAGCAATGCCGGGCATAATCCACCGATCATCAAATCTGGAAACAATACTTTTTTTCAAAAAGGATTAAGTGGGCCCATGGCCGGTGCCATGGAAGGTATGGCCTTTAAAGAACTTGCAGTCACATTAAAACCGGGAGATACTCTTTTTTTCTACACAGACGGAGTAACAGAAGCCATGAACTCAAATAAGGCACTGTATTCCGATGCAAAACTCCTTGAACTTATCGACAACACCAACGACTTGGATGCAAAGGCAATTATTGAAAGGGTGAACCACGATCTGAAAAATTTTTCAAAAGAGGCGCCCCAATCCGACGACATCACCATGCTAAGTTTAATTTTCAAAGGAACAAAACCCGGTGATCCCCCTCAACTGCAAAATTAATTTTTCTAAAATCCTAAGTCTGGACAAGGCAGAACCCCAAATTTTTTCTGATTCTCCCGGCAAAATAACACGAAAACAAAAGATAAGAATTTAATTTTTGACATTTAATAGAGAATAACCCATGAACTTTAATCTGAAAATTATTTTTGTAACCCTGACGATTCTCTTTTTCAGCCTGTTACTAAATTCTTTTTTAAGCATTGCTTCTTTTGAAAAAATTTATGTTAAATCATTGATTTCAACAACGGAAATAGCCGGCAGCAACCTGAAGGTAAAAATCGAGCAGTCCTTACGATTCGGAAAACCCCTGGACCGCTTCACAAACATGGATAATCTGATTGAAAAGCTTTTGGAAGATGACAATGAACTTTTATCGGCGGGCATTATCCTGGCTGATGGAAAAATTCTTTACCATTCGAACAAACATTTAATCGGAAAAACCATTGTGTTACCCCCTATCATATCCAATGAACACAAAGACGTGAACACCCAGCTGATCAAGGGAATTTACAATACCTTTGTCCCTCTTTATGGTCGCTCCAAAACGCTTGTGGGTTATATCAAACTTACCTTTCCAAGGGAAATTGTGTATTCCAAATTAAAAGCCATGGCATTTACCACCATCAATACCCTTTGGTTTTTTATCCCCCTGACCTTTGTGGGACTGTTTATGCTGGTTTCCATTTTTATTGCCCGCCCCATAAAAAAAGATTTGATAAAAATCAGCCGGGGACTGACCTGGACAGGGACAAACGGAAACGGCAATGATTTCCCAAATAACCGGAACACTTCAAAATCCAACAAGGACCTGCTCCTGTTGGAAACCCATATCCACCATTTTGTTACAGATACCACCGAAAAAATGAAGGAATTTGAGAAAATAAAAAGAAAACACACAAAAATACTCGAAAATGCACAGCAGTTGAATGCTCTGGAAGTAAAAATAAATAAAATGGTAAAAAATCTGGGCAAGGATCTGGATAAAGATCAAAAACATCTGATCCTTCTCATGCTGGAAAAACAAAAAAACATTCGCTCAATGCTGGATCTGAATGAAAATTTTTTTAATGAAATGCTGGGCACTGCTCCGGAAAATTAACTGACACTTTTTTAATATTGTGGAACTCTGAAAATAAAATGAACCTTCGTATCAAAGTTGCTCTTATATCCATCTGTGTTATTATTGTTTGCCAGATTTTCTATTCCCAGAAAAATATGGCATCTTTCCAGAAAAGCTATCTTGAGTCCATGCAGATCAAATCCATGAAACTGGGTCATTTTCTCAAAAATGATATTGAAGCGGTACTGGGTCTGAACATCCCGTTAACCAAGCTGATAAAACTGGAAAAAACCCTGAAAAAAGTATTGGACGCAGCCACTGAGATGGAATATATCGAAATAACTGATGATCAGGGCTTTGTCTTGTATTATGCCGACCATATGACCATGATAAAAAATAACCCCGGAGAAAAACCATCTGACATTTTCCAGAAAAAAAAAGACGGCTATATACCAGAAATACAGACAGATATCAGTCTACCTTTGTATGACGTAAAAAAAAGGACCAAGGTCGGATACATTAACCTGAGGCTGTCGTTGGACCCCATCAGGACCAAACTGCGGGAGGTCTTGTTTGACATTACCACTGTAATTATCGTATCCATCCTCATGACATTTGAATTTTTGTCCCTTTTTGTTACTTTCAGCATCACCAGTCCCATAGAAACCGTTGAAAAACAAATGAAACGGGCCACGAACAGTTTTTCTCTTCTACCCGGTAGAACCTACCTTTTAATGAATGAACTGAATCAGCTGATCAGCCGGTTTAACGACTTCATGATAAGGTATTTGAAACAAATATCCACATTCCAGCTCATGCAGAAATGGTCCCCCCGGATGAATCAAGATTTTTCAAAGGCCATTACCGATCAATGCGATCATATAGATCGCATCCTTGCTTCGGACCATTCCTGTACCCGGAAAATGCCTTCCAATTTCAAAGGTTCCATTGAGCAACTGAAACAAAACCTGGCCGGGATGAATAATCAGATGAGCAATTTCACAAAAACCCTGTCATTGCCCCATGCCGGGCCGGGGGATGCATCTGAAATGTCATCAGCAAGGCAAGTCTCTTTGTATCCCTATGTGCGCCCTTTGATTTTTTATTTCATCATGGCCCAGAGCTTTTCCATCTCTTTTTTACCCATGTTGGTGGATAGTTTATATGAACCCTTGTTTGGATTGTCAAGGGAACTGGTCCTGGGGCTCCCCATTTCAATTTTCATGTTTTTTTTCGCGATGAGCATGCCTCTGGCAGGTAGCTTTTGTGACTCCAAGGGCTGGTTTAAACCACTGATCACCGGGATAATACTGAATACGGCCGGTCTGATTCTAACCGCCCTGTCCCGGGATATCCTTCAACTGATCATCTTCCGGTCTGTGTCAGGTATTGGATTCGGCATCGTACTGGTTGCAAGCCAGCAGTTCGTTTATGAAAATACCACAACACACAACCGGACCGTCGGCATGGCAGCATTTGTTGCCGCATATTTCAGCGGTGATATTTGCGGAACAGTGATCGGTGGCATGCTGGCAAACCGAATTGGCTATGCCAATGTTTTTTTTGTCAGCGCTGTATTTTCAATCTTTGCATTGATTTACCTTCTGGCCATTTTCAATAAAGACACCATGATGGTCACCAATTGTCAAAAAAAAGAGCCGTTCAGTTTTGAGTATTTTTTTGCTGTTCTGAAGGACAAGGAGTTTGTAACCCTGACATTTTTCCAGGCAATCCCGGCCAAGATCATTTTAATTGGTGTCCTTTTTTATTATGTTCCCCTGTACCTGCGCAGTATCGATGTTGCCCAGGGAACCATCGGCCGGGTCATCATGGGGTACGGCATGGTTCTCATATTAATGGGGCCTGTGATCTCAAAATACAGGAAAAAAATTCAATATAGGAAATACAATATTTTTATCGGCGGGATGTTAACCGGATTATCCATGATATTTTTTTATTTTTATACCGGATTTACCCCGTTGGTGATCATCGTTTTGATGATAGGTCTGTCCCATGCGTTTTCCGTATCCTCCCAAACATCCCTGGTAACAGAACTGGCCATAATAAAGAAAATGGGCGTTGGCAGCGGCATGGGGCTTTTCAGATTCTGGGAACGGGTGGGTAATATTATGGGTCCCCTTTTAATGGGCGTTTTAATCATGAATACCGGCTATGAGCTGTCCCTTGTCATTATGGGGATTATTTCAGCCATATGCAGTCTTGTCTATCTTCTCCTCCATCATAAAAACATCCAGTCTCAGAACAACAGCGAAACAATAAAAAATTAATGTAAATAAGGTGAAATGACACGACCATGACAAAAAAAAATCGTTTCATTGTTCGAAGTGCAGAGGAAAAAGACCTTCAAGACCTATACGAACTGGCACAACAGGCATCTCTTGTCAGCCTGCCTCCGGACAAACCCGTGCTGAATCAGCTGATCCAATCCAGCATCCTTTCCTTTAAAGATCAAATGCCATTTGAAGACGCTGTTTTTGTTTTTGTACTTGAGGATTTGTCCCGTAAAAAAGTCATTGGAGAATCCCTGGTCCACTCAAGCTGTGCGTCTGAAGCACACCCCTACTACTACTTTAAACTCCGGGAAAAGGTCCAAAAATCTTCGGATCTGAAAATCAAAATCAACCATCAGGTATTGAGACTTTCCTCTGAAATCGGAGGCGTCAGCATGTGCGGCGGCCTGATTCTGGACAGAAAATTTCACTCTCACCCCGAAAAGCTGGGCTCGGTTATTGCTTTGACCCGCTTTCTCTATATGGGAATGTTCAAGGAAAAATTCAACCCCAAAGTACTGTCTGAAGTTGTGGCCCCGTTATCAAAAAACGGCCGTAATCCTTTCTGGGATGCTGTTGGTCAACCCTTTACCGGGATTGATTTTAACCGTTTTATGGAATTGAACCGCCAAGGTAATATGAATTTTACAGGCCAGTTGTTTCCCCGGGAGGACATCTATTTATGCCTGATGGATGAATCTGTTCGGCCTTCGGAAGAGCGGCTCCGTGAAACTGTGGGAAAATTAGCCAAACGTATCATAGAGAAAGTGGGATTCAGGTACCTAAACCGGATACACTTTCACGGTGGCCCTATTTTGGGGGTCAATCTGGACGAAATCCGTCTTATCAAAAATGGCAGTTACTTTCAGGCCATTGGGGATGACAATTTCCCTGCCTCAACCCAAATGGCATTTGTCGGCACATTCAAACACGACCGGTTTACAGGGGGGCATTTTCCGGTTATACTCCGGGGAAAAAATGCGTGGTTAGACAGATCGGTGCTAAGGGTATTGAATATTGAAGAAAAAGAATCCATATTTGTTTGCTTGGCGGATGCGTGTGAAAAAAACGACTGATACCATGATGATTATTCAATAATATTAAACAATTAAGGATAACAAAAATTGACATATATCTCCCAGGATTTTAAACACGGCAGTGGCTTGCAGATCGGGGAACAAACCATTATTGAACCGGAAGTGGTTGTCGGAAACAATGTAAAAATAGGTCACCGGGTGACCCTCAAATCCGGCACCATCATTAAAGACAACAGCATCATTGATGATCACTGCATTACAACAGGCGCCTGCATCATCGGCAGCCATGTCAATATCAGAACCGGGGCCATCATATCAAAATCCACCATTATTGAAGATTATTCATTTGTGGGACCGGGTGTGATCACCAACCATACCAAACATGTGAGCCATGGCCGGCATGATAACATAGAAGATATTCAATTACTTACCTATATCGGCTATGGGTCTGTCCTGGGTTCCCAGGCATCCATTGTGGCCGGAATAAAAATAGTTCCCCAGGTAATTCTGGGTGCCGGAACCATCGTAGTAAAAGATCTCCTTGAGCCGGGAATATATATCGGCTTTCCGGCAAAGAAAACTGTCGATCTTCCCCAAGAATACCGGATGGATGAACCGGAAAATTCCGGTTTCATTTACCTTCAAAAAAAAGTATTGAATCATCTAAAAACCTATATCCCCCATTTAAAGGTTGAAGATAAATATAAAATTTTATAATTGTTTTTAAGGTCCTTTAAATTACCCCAAAAGTACTTTACAATTTTTAAACAACCAGTACCGGAAAATGGGCAGGTCCCAGTGAAAGTGTAAATCAAAGGTGCCTTTTTTTAAAAAAACATAAAATATGCGGAGAATTGAAATGAAACGACCTTACAAGCTATATTTGCTGACCGCCATTCTTGTTTTCACCATCATGACACCGATGGCATGGGCCTCCAGCATAAATAAGACCGGTCCAAAAAATAAGGTATACCGGATAGCATACATCGAAGGTGGACCATTCTGGGCCTTTCCTGAAATAATGAAGGCCACCAAAAATGCGCTTGAATCCATGGGGTGGGAGGATAAAATCAGCTTTCTGGAAAAAGATCATTTCAGTCCGGGATGGAATTCACAAAACCGGGCAAAACTCAATGCCTGTGCAAAAAAATTAATGAGCCGCACCGACATTGACATGCTCATCACAGCTGGCACGCCGGCCACCGAAGCTGTGCTGAAGGTAAACAACAACAAAACACCCATTGTCGCCATTGGTGTCTCAGATCCGCTGAAGTCAAAATTTGTCTCAAGCAAAGATGACTCCGGTATTGATAATTTCACGGCAAGAATTGTTCCCGGCAGGTTCGAACGGATGTTTGAAATCTTCCATGATGTGGTTGGATTCAAAAAACTGGGTTTGATTTATACGGATACCGATAACGGCCGTAAATACACCAATTTTACAGATGCACACATCGTTGCAGAGAGAAAAGGATTTGAGATCATCTCCTATTCCAAAATAAAAGACCAATCACAAGCAGAGGACTGCCTCACCGGGTTGAAATGGCTCGTTGAAAACGGTATGGATGCATTTTTTATTCCTGCAACAAACTGCTTTGACTGGTCCCAGAATGACGTAAAGTTACTGATTAACTTTCTGATTGAAAACGAAATTCCAACCTTTGCAAGGGAAGGAACTAAATATGTTAAATCCGGTGCGCTCATGGGATTTTCCAGCATAGACTGGAGTGCAAGGGGAAAATATGTTGCAAATAAAATTGTAAAAATATGCCAGGGAGAATCACCAAGAGCCCTTCCAATGCTTGACCCAGGGATGCCCAAAATCACATTGAACATCTATGTGGCTGAAAAAATCGGGTTTGATCCGCCATTTGATATCATTGCAGCAAGCGATGAAATATTTGATGATATCACATTACCTGAAAAATAATTCACCTGCTTAGAAGTCAAATTTCGGCATCTTTCATTTTCCAATTCACGCTTGTTGGATCAATCGTCCCATTTTTCATCAAGACAAGGCAGCTTCCACGGTATCAAATATAGGAAGAATGGAGCTGAACCCTGAAATTTCGAATACTTCTTTTACGGTATCATGGAGCATGGCCACAGAGAGTTCTCCCTGGCCACTGCGTAATTTCTTGGCCACCACCAGAATACTTCTTAAACCGGCGCTGCTAATGTAATCCACACCGTCAAAATCAAGCAAAAGCATTGTTGCCCCGTCATCTATCAATCCCAGTAAGGCATTTTGAAATTCAGGTGCAGACACGGCATCCAATCTACCATTGATGCTGACAATTGTATTTGTTTCCATTTTTCTGGATGTAATTTCCAACGGCTCTCCTTAAATTATTACAAAAATATGAGTTTAAATGTCAGACGTCCTTCACCACCAGCGTGGCATTACCATCAATGAACTCGAAAGGTTTTGCCCGCAGTTGTCATCTTTTTTGCCAAGTATTGAAGCATAATGAGCAAAGATACCATGAAAAAAGGAGTGAAACCGCCAACACTATTATTGCATCCATGATGATTTTCTTTAATTCGGACAAAAGAACTTTCTTTGAAATAGTGATGGAAATATACCCTGCAATATCGGCGGAGTCCCCAGCCCCCGAGGAGCTATGACCAAGGGTAATACTCTGGTGATATTGTGATTCCTTGGGCCAAGGGGTAGTACGAACAGATTTAAATGCATCTTCCCCATCTTTTTTCACAACAAAAGAACCCTTTTTATCTGCTTTGTACAGTGGAAACAGGTCTGAATCCAACAGGATGATATCACTTAATTCCGGTGAGGCCATTATGATTTCTCCCAATGTTTTTTCCATCATGAAGATTCGATTCAGTGCAATTCCTTTGCTGAGAATAAAGTTAATGTCTTCCCCTAAAAGGCTGCCCACCACGCCGGTTTTTTCCCGGGTGATCTCAAGGTAACAATTTTTAAAGGAGTTGGTATTAAGCAATGCAAATAAAATCTGTGCCAGCACAAGGACCATGAGAATGGCCCCTGAAGCCTCTTTTCTGGAAAATCCTTTCCGGCGGGAACCCCGGGAAATGGGCTTGAAAAAAAAAATAAGCAGCACCGTCAGCCCCCCCAGTAAAATCAGCCCTGCCAATTGCAATTTTTCAATTAAAACGTTATGGATAAAGGTATTGACCTGGGCCTCGGGTAATATAATAATAAGTGTTCCCATCTGGGATTTATTTTTTTCAATGGGCAAGCCAATATAAAATTTACTGTTAAATTTATAATAATTTTTGACCATGTTTTCATCCGCCCCATCAAGGGTGAAAACAGTTTTAAAATAGGTGGACACCTCCGAAGGAAGTTGTTGGTGGATCAAAGAAGGTTCTGTACTGTAATAAATCTGATTATCGGGTAAGGCCAATGAAACAGAGAGATTGGAATAGGCTCTTATAAGCTCTATTTTTTTAAAAAAACTAAAACAATTCTTTTTTGTCAAATGCTCTCTGGTCTCCAGAAGAAGGGAGTTTAAACCAAAATATCTATCAATTGTTTTGCCAAACCTCAGTGATTTTTCAATGTTTCTTTTTAAATCATTTCCAATGGCAGAATATTTGGAAAAAGTAGAACCCACATAAATATCTTCAAGGGAATTTAAATTCAACAGGGTATTAAAGCCCAAGGCCAACATAAGCAAAAGAATGGAAACGACAATTAGTTTTATTTTTATGCCATTCTCATAGGTAGATGATGACATTCTTTCATATATCATACTCATAATAGGGGGAAATATCTCATTTTTCAAACAATGGACTTATCATTATTTTCTGCAATGCGTTTGACAAGCTCTCTGTACTCGGAAGAGGCTGTGGATCCCGGTGCAAACTCAAAGATCGTTTTACCAAAGGAGGGGGCTTCGGAAAGACTGTCGCAGTAACGAATGGGCTGACACATGGCTTCTGGATATAATTTTTTAAGCTCAGAGTAAAGTTTTTCCGGCCCCTTTATGCGGGCATCCATAAACGTGGGGACAATATATTTTAAACGAACATCATTGCGATACTTCTGGATGGAACCCAGACTTCTCATGAACTCGGATAACCCGTGCAGGGACATGACTTCCAAGGCCACCGGGATCAGCACCTCTGTGGCATAAAATAACACATTAACAATAAGCTGATCCCACCCGGGAGCTGTATCAATGATAATAAAATCATACTCAGATTCCAAGGGTTTCAGGGCCTCGGACAAGGCCCATTCTGCACCAAAGCTTTTACGGTCAATCATGCGTTTAATGCCTGCAAGGGATTTTCCCCCACTCAAAAGCCAGAGATTTTTTCTGGCAGAGAGAATACACTCCTTTGGGGGTAATTCTTTGGTGAGAAGTTCGGTGAGGCCTGCCACCGGTTTTTTTCCCAGCATATATGCCGATTGTCCCTGGGTATCTGTGTCCACCAGCAGCACCTTATATCCAGCCAGGGCAAGCCCTGCACTAAGGTTCACCGAAGTTGTGGTTTTCCCCACCCCCCCCTTGCTCAGGGTGACACATATTTTCCGGGTCGTTGTGCCCTCGGTATCATCTTCCGTTACCGGGCCAGGTTGCACAAGTTTATTCAAATGAACCGGAAATTTATATTTGCATACCTTGCAGGTGGCGGAAACATTCCGACCGGAATCAATATATTTTTTCAAGGTGTCTGGATTAACTCGATGTTTCCTGGAACATTTTGGACAAACAATAATCATCACAATGTTTCCTTTTTCAATGTTTCAAGAATCGCATCAACGGCAATGGTCGCAATCCTCTCCATGGAAATTCCAGCGTCTGCCCCCGGAGACGTCTTAATTTTACGGTCCATGATATCTTTTTTATTTGTCATTTTTCATCGTCTTGGGCCAAGTCAATGTGGCGTTCATTATCTTCAAAGGCCATTGCTTTGAGCCGGGCAACGGCCTCATGTATGTTCACAGTCTGCTCTTCAGTCACATCAACCCATTGTATTCCATAAAGCAATTGCCCCGATGGCATGGATGAACAGTGAATCACCCTGCCGGTGAGATTATTCAATTGTATTTTTCCAATATGCACATTCCAGCCGGGCAGTCTTTCGTCGCATTCAACATCAAGGGACTCATCACAAAGTACACTGATGCCCCCATGACTGATATTTACAAGGGAATATTCTTTTTTTCCCAGAGATAAATGTACAGAGGCATTATCAGGCACAGGTACTCGAAAGGCCTTGCGCACCGGTGATTCAGCCTCCTTTTCCCCGGAAATGGATTGAAATAGAATTGACGGTTCCTGCATTGATCACCCTCCCATCAGACAAACGTTTATGTGCCCACTGCAAAAGGCAAAAGCAAGCACCGTCACCATGCCGATGATTCTCAGGCAATGTCTTGGTCTGCCTCTGCCAAGGGGGTCATACTCGCTGGAAACCATATCAAGTATGATTCTCACAGGCAAGCAAAAATCAATGAAACAAACAATTGCCAAAGGGCTTTAATTTCAGTGCCGTCATGCACACTTGCCCATCCGGACAAATGGAAATTTCAATCTTAAAACAAATTCATATCCAAAATAAGGAGAAAGAACTTTGCATTAATCAAGGCATTTACATCCCGGCAATCCAAAATTTCGTTCCATTTTTTTCTTGATCCGCCCCCAAAACAAATAAAATTTAACGAATAAGGCCAATTACTTACACATTCAAATTCCTGTAAAAATGAAATTTTAGTTCCAGACAGCAAAAGTTTTTGAAACATTGGGCTTGATATTATCTGATATTAAATTCAACCTCCAGGTACATTCAATTTCATAATGAATTTTAAAAATTGCAACCACTTTCCAAAACTGCCTGACTCTGTCTTTATTTTACCGGCCCCACCGGCCCCAAAAAATTTTCAACGCGTATTTTAATAGAGCTGAAAAGAAATTTTTTAACAAATTAAAGAGGGAAAAAATGCAGACTCTTTAAAGCAATCCCATGGGAATTTAGATAAAAGTCCGCATTAAAGAAGATGCGATAAACCAAACAAATGAAATGAACCCAATTAACCTTCAACATTAAAACCTTTTTAAACAAAAATGGGGAAACAATGTCTGAAAAATTAGAGATTCTGAAAAAAAGCACTGTTTTCAGCTCCCTTGCACCGGCTGATTTCAAAGTTCTGGAATCGCTCATGGAGAAACACACTATCCAGGAAGGAGAGACCCTTGCAACAGCAAAAGAGAGGGCAACCCGGTTTTTTATCCTGTCATCAGGAACCCTTCTCATCGCCATGGATGAAGGTAACGCTGTTGTTGTGGATCGTCCCGGCGATTTCATCGGCATGGAACTTCTTTCATCAAAGGGAAAATACATTAACACAGTAACTGCCCTGGAAAACGGCGACGTATTTGCCATAAAAAGAGACGATTTTCTTGATCTTATCCAGGAAGATTCATTGCCGGCAGAAACCATCATGCAACACTGGAACTCCTTTCTGGAAGAAAAGTTCCCCTTTGTGGAGCAAAAGGAGACACCTGATATGGCGTATCACTACTAAACGGAGGTAATATTTTGTACGGTGTAGAAGCAATTTCAATTAACAACGGCTGGGCAATATCAGTGGTGGGGGTATCCATTGTTTTCACAGGGCTTATGCTCCTGTCTCTGTCCATCTCCCGGCTCCACAAAATTTTAAACATCTGGGACAACCGGAACGACCTTAAAATTTTCCGGAAAAAAACGCAGGAGGAACCCCAAAACAATCTCCTGCCCTTTACCGAAAAAAATAAAATCTCAGCATATCATTTTCGCCTGCTGATCAAAACCATGGATGATCCCTTCTCCCTTCAACGGCTCCTTTACCTGGCCAAAATCAGCGGCCTTGATCGTCCCCATTCAAACCTGTGCCGTTTAATCAAAGCCGGGATCATCAAATCTGACCATAAGGGGAAGTATTTTTTTAACAGAGAAGCATTTAACAAACTGGCTTCCTAAAAAACAAAACAACCCAAAAAAGGAGCAAATAGAGGCAGATATATGGAAACTCTTTTTTTAGATTTTTTTCACAACACAGGTTTCTTTTTGTGTGACTACCGCAACATCATCATGATTCTTGTGGGAATGCTCTTTATTTATTTGGGCATTGCAAAGGATTACGAGCCATTGCTACTGGTTCCCATCGGTTTTGGAATGCTCATGGGAAACATCCCTGTTTTTAAAGGGCTTGGGCTTGGTATCTACGAAAATAACAGTGTCTTGCACTATCTATATCTGGGCGTTACCCAGGGAATTTATCCCCCTTTGATTTTTCTTGGCATCGGTGCCATGACCGATTTTTCCACCCTGCTTGCCCGGCCGGTTCTCATGTTGTTGGGTGCTGCGGCCCAGGCAGGTATATTCATCACCTTTCTGGGTGCCCTGGCCCTGGGATTTACCCCCCATGAGGCAGCCTCCATCGGTATCATCGGCGGTGCTGACGGCCCCACGGCCATATTTCTTACGGCAAAACTTGCACCCACACTCATAGGCCCCATTGCCGTTGCAGCGTACTCGTACATGGCCCTTGTACCGGTTATTCAGCCCCCCATCATGCGGCTTTTAACCTCAAGAAAAGAACGCCTCATCCGCATGGAAGAGCCCCGGGAAGTAACCAAACGTGAAAAAATGCTATTTCCCATTGTGGCATTCCTGCTCTGCTGCTTTCTGGCTCCGGCGGCCCTGCCCCTTCTTGGTATGCTCTGCTTTGGCAACCTTTTAAAGGAAGCTGTTGTCACAGAAAGACTTGCCGTGGCTGCCAGAACATCCATCATTGACTCGGTGACCATACTCCTTGGGGTTACCGTGGGGGCCAGCACCCAGGGGGATGTGTTCCTCACCACCAAATCAGTGGGTATTTTCTTTCTTGGTGCCCTCTCCTTTTGCATCGCAACGGCCTGCGGGCTTATGTTTGCAAAATTCATGAACCTGTTTCTCAAGGAGAAAATAAATCCCCTTTTAGGTGCTGCAGGTGTATCTGCCGTGCCGGACTCCGCAAGGGTGGTTCAGGTGGTGGGGCAACGGGAAGATCCCACCAATTTTCTTCTCATGCACGCCATGGCACCTAATATATCAGGTGTCATTGGATCGGCCATCGCTGCCGGTGTTCTCTGGAGCTTTATGTCCTGAGCCGGACCTTTATTTGAAATTATCAGTACTGATCTGAAACCCCAAAATTTCTCTTACTCTTTTGCCCCAAAAACGTAGAAGATTAAAGATAAAGATAAAAATCTAAGACTCATATTAAGGATTATTAAAAGATGGAACGCTTTAAAAAGGACGTATTAAACTATCATTGCACCCCTGTAGCCGGCAAAATCCAGGTCATGCCCACCAAACCGTGCCAGACCGCAGATGATCTCTCCATGGCATATACCCCCGGGGTGGCCCTGCCTGTTCAGGAAATCGCGGCAGATCCCAGTACAGCAAGGCTGCATACCAGCCGCCAGAACCTGGTGGCTGTGATATCCAACGGTACGGCCATCCTGGGACTGGGAAATCTTGGTGCCCTGGCCAGTAAACCGGTTATGGAAGGCAAAGGCGTGTTGTTTAAACGATTTGCCGACGTGGATGTGTTTGATATCGAACTTAATACCGAAGACCCCAAAAAACTAATAGACATCGTTAAAATCATGGAGCCCACCTTTGGCGGCGTTAATCTTGAAGATATCAAGGCCCCTGAATGCTTTGAAATCGAAGAAACTTTGATTGATATTTGCAATATCCCTGTTTTCCATGATGATCAGCACGGCACAGCCATCATATGCGCTGCAGGTCTTGTCAATGCCCTGGAAATCACCGGCAAAAAAGCAGAAGAGATCAAAGTGGTGTTCAACGGTGCCGGTGCCGCAGGTATCTCCTGCGCAAAACTTTTCATCTCCCTGGGTGTCAAATATGAAAATCTTGCCATGTGCGATTCCAGGGGCGTCATCTACAAAGGGCGTGCAAAGGGCATGAACAAGTACAAGGAAATTTTTGCCCTGGATACAGATCTTAGAACCCTTGAGGATGCCATGAAAGGTTCGGATGTATTCATCGGAGTTTCACAAAAGGATGTTGTAACCCGGGAAATGTTGCTCTCCATGGCCAAGGACCCCATTGTGTTTGCCATGGCCAACCCAGATCCTGAAATCAGTTATGCCCTTGCCACAGCCACCAGGGACGATGTCATCATGGCCACGGGCCGGTCTGATTTTCCCAACCAGATTAACAATGTCCTGGGTTTTCCCTACATCTTTAGAGGAGCCCTGGATGTGGGGGCCACCAAAATTTCCGAAGGCATGAAACTTGCCGCAGCCAAGGCCCTGGCCGCCCTTGCAAAAGAACCGGTGCCCCAGGTGGTAAAAGATGCCTATAACGGCCGGGAATTTTCCTTTGGCAAAAATTACATTGTACCCAAACCTTTTGATCCAAGGGTGATCGAATGGGAATCTGTTGCAGTGGCCAAAGCAGCCATTGAAGAGGGACTTGCCACCAACCCCATTAAGGATTGGGATGCCTATGCCTCATCCTTGAGAGCCAGAATGGAAAAATTCTGGTGCCGGTCCGAGCTTAACTGATGTTTGAAACAGGATTTTAACAATACGGCCTGTTTGGCTGTTGAGGCAACCGTGCCCACAGGCGGTTTCCGAATTAATTTACTTCCGAGTGATAAAGGTGATTTTATGAAAAAGACAATGCAGACAATTGACGGGAATACTGCGGCAACCCATGTGGCCTATGCCATGAGTGAGATTGCCGGAATTTATCCCATCACCCCTTCAAGTCCCCTTGGCGAAATTGCAGACTCCTGGGCTGCAAAGGGAAGAAAAAATATTTTTGGTCAGGTGCTCAACATCAAACAGATGCAGTCCGAAGCCGGTGCAGCAGGCACCGTACACGGATCTCTTGCCGCAGGTGCGCTCACAACGACCTTTACTGCATCCCAGGGTCTTTTGCTTAAAATTCCAAATATGTACAAGATAGCAGGAGAGCTGCTTCCCTCTGTATTTCATGTCACGGCCAGGGCCGTTTCAGCCCACGCCCTGTCCATCTTTGGAGACCACCAGGATGTCATGGCGGCCCGCCAGACAGGATTTGCCATGCTGGCATCCTCTTCAGTGCAGGAATCCATGGATCTTGCACTGGTTGCACATCTTGCCACCCTTGAGGGACGGGTTCCTTTCATCCATTTCTACGACGGGTTCAGAACCTCCCACGAAATTCAGAAAATAGAGGTTATAGATTATGACGACATGGCCTCACTGATGAACTGGGACGCCTACCGGGAGTTCAAGGAACGGGCCATGAGTCCTGACAATCCCACCACCCGGGGAACGGCCCAAAATCCGGATATTTATTTCCAGGGCCGGGAAGCTGCCAACCTTTTTTATAACCAGATACCCGCCATCGTAAAGCAGTATATGGAAAAGGTGGAAAAACTAACGGGCAGGGCCTACAAATTGTTTGATTATGTGGGAGATCCCGAAGCAGACAGGATCATCGTGAGCATGGGCTCAAGCTGTGAAGCCATTGAGGAAACTGTGAACCGTCTGAACGAGGATGGTGAGCGGGTGGGGCTTGTCAAGGTACGTCTGTACAGACCCTTTGACACCCAGGCAATGATGGAGGCAATTCCAGCCACGGCAGAGACCATCACTGTCCTTGACAGGACCAAGGAACCCGGCAGCATAGGCGATCCCCTTTACATGGACGTATGTACTGCCTTCATGGAAAAAGGAGAAGGTCCCAGAATCATTGGCGGCCGTTACGGATTGGGCTCCAAGGAGTTCAATGCCCCCATGATCAAGGCGATATTTGACAACATGAAGAGTGTTGGTCCAAAGAACCATTTCACTGTGGGTATCAAGGATGATGTCACCGATTCTTCCCTGGAAGTTATTCCAGGGTTTAACCCTGCACCCGAGGGAACCGTTGGTGCAAAATTCTGGGGCCTTGGGTCCGACGGAACAGTTGGTGCCAACCAGAGTGCCATCAAGATCATCGGTGATAACACTGAAAAATATGCCCAGGGTTATTTTGCCTATGACTCCAAAAAATCCGGCGGTATCACCATTTCCCATCTGCGGTTTGGCGATGTTCCCATCCAGTCCACCTACCTTATCAACCGGGCCGATTTTGTGGCCTGCCATAAAGCCAATTATGTTCAGATCTATGACGTTCTTGAGGGACTCAGGGAAGGGGGAACCTTTTTGTTGAATTCTGCCTGGTCCATGGCAGACATGGAGATCAACATTCCCGGTGATGTCAGGCGGACAATTTATGACAAAAAATTAAATTTCTTCAATGTGGATGCCGTGAAAATCGCGGGCGAGGTGGGGCTTGGCAACAGAATCAATATGATCATGCAGACCTGTTTTTTCAAGCTTGCCAATGTGATCCCCTTTGAAAAGGCCATTGAGCTTCTCAAGGCCGATATTAAAAAGACTTACGGCAAAAAAGGCGATAAAATCGTCCAGATGAACATTGATGCCGTTGACAGAACCCTTGATAATCTTATTAAGATAGAGGTACCTGAATCCTGGGGCGCTGCATCGGGAAGCATGGACCCGGAACAGACGGCAAGCAGCTATGTTAACAATGTAATGCGTCCCATCCTTTCCCAGAAAGGTGATACACTTCCGGTGAGTGCCTTTACCCCGGACGGCCTCTTTCCCAACGCCACCAGCAAGTACGAAAAACGCGGGGTTGCCATCAACATTCCCGAGTGGATTGCCGAAAGCTGTATCCAGTGCAACCAGTGCGCCTTTGTTTGTCCCCATGCAGCCATCATTCCCATAGTTGCCACAGAAGAGGAACTCAAAAATGCGCCTGCAACCTTTGGCACTGTTCCCGGCAAAGGTAAAGATCTGAAAGAATATAGTTTCAGAATGCAGGTCAACCCCCTGGACTGCCAGGGATGCGGCAATTGTGCAGACATCTGCCCTGCCAAGGTTCCTGCCCTGGTGATGAAACCGCTGGCCACCCAGACAGCAACCGAAATTCCCAATCATACCTTTTCCCTTACCATTCCGTTCAAGGAATCCCTTGGCAAGCGCCAGACGGTGAAGGGAAGTCAGTTCTTCCAGCCCCTGCTTGAGTTCTCTGGAGCCTGTTCAGGGTGCGGAGAAACCCCCTACGTTAAGGTGTTAACCCAGCTCTTTGGGGAACGGATGACCATTGCCAATGCAACGGGTTGCAGCTCCATCTGGGGCGGTTCTGCCCCCACAGCACCCTATTGCACCAACAGTGATGGACGGGGTCCTGCATGGGCAAGCTCTTTGTTTGAGGATGCCGCCGAATACGGTTACGGCATGATGCTGGCCTTTGACAACCGAAGAAAAACCCTTGCCTCCATGGTGGAAAAGGCCCTTGATTCCGACATCAGCGAAGAGATCAAGGAGAACCTTGAAGGCTGGCTGAACGGCATGAACAATGCCGAAGCATCCCAATTATACAGCGACAAGCTCATGGATCAGCTGACCGGCAACACCGGTAATCAACTCCTTGACACTATTTACCGGGACAAAAATCTTCTTGTTAAAAAATCCCACTGGATTTTTGGCGGAGACGGCTGGGCCTATGATATCGGTTACGGTGGCCTTGACCATGTACTGGCTTCCGGTGATGATATCAATATTCTTGTGATGGATACAGAAGTTTACTCCAATACCGGTGGACAATCTTCCAAGGCAACACCCACCGGAGCCATTGCAAAATATGCGGCATCGGGAAAGAAAATCGGCAAAAAAGATCTGGGCAGAATGATCATGAGCTATGGTTATGTGTATGTGGCATCCATTTCCATGGGAGCCAGCAAACAGCAGACCATGAAGGCGCTTGTGGAGGCAGAAAGTTATCCCGGACCCTCCCTTGTCATCTGCTACGCACCTTGCATTAACCAGGGTATCAGAAAAGGGATGGGGAAAACCCAGCTTGAGTCCAAGTTGGCTGTGGAGTCAGGTTTCTGGCCACTATACAGGTTCAACCCACTGCTTGAACAGGAAGGTAAAAATCCATTTATTTTGGATTCCAAAGAACCCGACGGAACCATTCAGGAGTTCCTGGCCGGAGAAAATCGTTTTGCAGCCCTGGAAAAGAGCTTTCCGGAAGAGTCAAAACGTTTGAGAGCAAAAATTGAAACAGAAGTTAATGCCCGTTATGCAGCATTAAAAAAACTTTAATACAATTACCGGTATCCTTCATTGTCCGATGTTTACACCTTTTAAATCACTAACCTCATGCTTCAGAGTTTTCATTCCCGCCAAGGTGTAAATGATGTGAGGACATACGAAGGATACCCGGTTACCTTTATGTGCAAAACTCCAGTGTTTCATGTTGATATATTGGAGCGGGTTCAGGGGAGGGGTCAGGCTTGGCTTATGGGCATTATCTTTGAAATTCTCGACTTGTATAGACGGGGAATAATGCCCATAAGGCCAGGCCTGACCCCATTTTTTATAACTGCCATGTCTTGGCGGATACAACGAATATTACAATGGTATCATACCGCCGCCCCCCCGATGGGCAATGGGCCCGGACCGGAACTGTAGACAGCTCAATTGTCCGGTTCCTATTGCCCATCGGGGGGGCGGCTCTGCCTTAGGTTGCCTTGGAGGCTGCCTGCCATGGGCAAATCATATTGGGATTTGAGCTGCCCACAACAAAGCATGAAAAACCAATGGTTCACACGAGTTTTTCTTACAAAACAATGAAGGAGGATTCATGATCGTTGCAGAGCGAAAACCCTTTGACGAAATTAAAAATATGGTCTCAGGCTATAAAAGGGTTCTGATTCTCGGATGCGGCACCTGTGTTGCCGTCTGTCTGGCAGGAGGATCAAAAGAGGTTGAAACCTTGAACACAGAACTGAGCCTTGCACTGGGTAAAGATAAAATTAAATTTGGCACAAATACCATAGAACGGCAGTGCGACATGGAATTCCTTGAAGAGCTTGACACAGAAATCGGTGAGTATGACGCTGTTATATCCATGGCCTGCGGGGCCGGTATTCAGTTCCTTGCGCAACGATTTCCTGACAAACCTGTTTTTCCGGCGGTCAACACCTCTTTCATCGGCGTAAATCTGGATGTGGGGTGGTATGAGGAGAAATGTCGGGCCTGCGGTTCTTGCGTGCTTGGGATCACCGGGGGAATCTGCCCTGTTACCATGTGCGCCAAAAGCCTTTTTAACGGTCCCTGCGGCGGCACCAACCAGGGAAGTTGCGAAATAGACAAGGATCAGCCCTGTGCCTGGTATCAGATCTATGATCGTCTGGCTCTCCAGGGCAGGCTGGAACAGATAATTGAAATCTCTCCACCCAATGACTGGCGCAACCAGAAACCCGGAAAAGTGATCCAGCCCGGTTATGAGGAACGTGTCAAAGTCCAGAAATAATGATCCTCTGATTTTAAAAAAACGATTTACTACGTGAAGGAGAGATCCATATGAAATCAGGAAGTAACTTAGAGAAAATTCTTAAAGCCGGACACTTTGCCTTTACAGGGGAAGTGGGTCCGCCACGGGGCGCAAATGTTCAAGCGCTTCGGGAAAAGGTTGCCCATCTCAAGGGAAAAGTGGACATGGCCAATATCACAGACAACCAGACCGCCATGGTTCGAATGTCAAGCTGGGCCGCCGCCATGATCTGCATGCAGGAAGGGGTGGAACCCAATTTTCAAATGGTGTGCCGGGATCGAAACCGACTTGCCATGCAGGCCGATATTCTGGGGGCCTTTGCCCACGGTATCCGGAATATACTCTGTCTTTCAGGGGACCACCAGCAGTTTGGGGATCATCCCCAGTCCAAGGGAGTGTTTGATATCGACTCCATGCAGCTCATCGGCATGGTGAAAAAAATGAGGGATGAGGGCAAGTTTCTGGGCGGTGCAGATATTGACATTCCACCGAGAATGTTCATTGGCGCTGCTGCAAACCCCTTTGCCGAGCCATTTGAGTGGCGGGTCCATCGCCTGGCCAAAAAGGTGGCAGCCGGTGCTGATTTTATCCAGACCCAGTGCGTATTTAACATGGAAAAAATAAGGGAATGGATGCGCCGGGCCAATGATATGGGATTGACTGAAAAGGTGGCCATTCTGCCCGGTATCACTCCCATGAAGAGCATTGGTATGGCAAAATATATGAAAAATAAAGTTCCCGGAATGGACGTTCCTGAAAACATTATCAAACGACTCCAGGGGGTTGACCCCAAAATGGTTGCCGATGAGGGCATCAAAATCGCATGTGAACAGATCCAGGAATTTAAAGAGATGAAAGGTGTTGCAGGGGTTCATCTCATGGCCATTGAGTGGGAACACAAGGTTCCAGAGATTGCAGAACGTGCAGGTGTATTGCCAAGACCTGAAGTTTAAAAAAATGGCTCATGACGAACTTAGCATATCGGAAAGGAGTCAGCCGTGCGTTAGCGGCGTTATCTCCAAAAGCCATTGTGTTCCCACAATAACACTGGATAGCGCCAATAACACAAGCCTGACCCCATGGGCAAACCATGAGCCAAAAAGATAATTCAAGGAGAAGGGTAATGAAAAAAATTGATGTACCCATACTTAAAAACATTGTTGGAGAAGAAAACATATCCACTGATCCGGCAGACCTCTTTATTTACGGTTCAGACTCTTCGGTTCATTCTGCCAGACCCTGGGTGGTGGTAAGACCCGGAGACACACAACAAGTCCAACAAATCATGGCATATGCAAACCAAGAAAAAATTCCCGTGGTCACCCGGGGAGGCGGCTCGGGAATGTGTGGGCAGACCGTTCCGGTCCAGGGCGGTATCACCCTGGACATGAAACGCATGAACAAAATTCTTGAAATCAATGCCCCGGATGTATTTTGCAGGGTTCAACCGGGTGTGGTGGATGACGATCTCAACAAGGCCTTGAGCCCTTTTGGTGTCTTTTATCCCCCCACCCCCGCCTCCAGCCGCATTGCCACCATCGGCGGTGAGATCGGAAACAACGCAAGCGGGGTACGCTCGGTTAAATACGGAGCCACCCGGGACAGTGTCCTTGGACTGAAGGTGGTATTGGCAGACGGAAGCCTTGTCACTCTTGGTGCAAGAACAAGGGTGGAGGCCACAGGCTACCAGGTCCATAAACTGATGGTGGGATCAGAAGGCACTCTTGGGGTGGTGGTGGAAGCCACCTTAAGCTTTGTGCCCATCCCGAAATTCAGGTGTCTTGGCATGGCCAACTTTGACAGGCTTGAAGATGCAGGCACTGCCATTGCCGACATCATGGCAAGCGGGGTGGTCCCTTCCATGCTGGAACTGGTGGACAGCGTTGCCATCAAGGCTGTGAACAAAACCATGGATCTGGGACTGCCCGAGGTTGAGGCCGTGTTACTCTATGAGGCCGACGGTATGGTAAAGGAAGCTGTGGACTATGAGATCAATACCATGCAAGAGGTGTGTAAAAACAACGGCGGCACAGGGCTCACCAGCAGTTATGACGCCAAGGAACGGGCCAAAATATTTCTTGGCAGAAAAAAATTATTCCCGGCCCTGTCAAAATTCAGCGATGCACTTTCAAGCACCTCCCTTGCCGATGACATGGCTGTTCCCTACTCTAAGATGGCTGAAACGGCAAAAATGATCCATGAGATTGCCGCCAGGAACAACATCATCATGACCGCCTACGGCCATTGCGGTTCCGGTTGCATGCACACCAAGATCCTCATGGCCCCCAACCGGCAAGACCAGTGGGAATCGGCAAAAAGAGCGGTGGCTGAAATCTACGAATATGTCCGCTCGGTCAAGGGAACCACGTCGGCGGAACACGGCATCGGTATCTCCAAGGCATCGGCCTTTAAAGCGGAAAAAAATGACAGCCTGAAATTGATGATAAACATGAAAAAAGCCTTTGACCCCAACAATATCCTCAACCCCGGCAAGCTGATGGATGCCCATGAAGACTGGGTAACAGCAACGGATCTGAGATATACGGTTGCTTGACATTGACCTTGAACGTAATAAAGTGCACGGACAAAAATTTATTCCTGTTCTACAGTTAAATACCACCTGTCATCAAATTAAATTATTTGATGTATTAAGGAAAAAAACAATGCCCTGCCACTGAATGGAGCCTCACCCATGGAAATAAGACCGTTTGAAACCAAACACCTTGATAAATGGAAATCCACCTTGGACAGCTGTATCCGCTGCGGTTACTGCTACGAGCACTGTCCTGTTTTTAAAGATACCCGATGGGAATCCAACAGCCCCCGGGGAAAAATGATCATGATCTATGGTTTGCTCTCGGGCAAGCTTGACCCGTCAACCTATATTGCGGACAAAATCTCCTCCTGCTTTTACTGCGGACGATGCAATGCTGCCTGCTCAAGCGGTGTGACCCTCACCGATATCATCACCGATGCAAAACGAGATTTCCAAGGCACCGAGTTTGAAACCCCCGGCAGCACCTCTGTGACCAACACGGATTGCGCCGCCTGCCTTGCCTGTGTCAGAATATGTCCCCATGAAGCAAGGGAATTTATCAACGGCAAAATCGTCACAGACACGGTAAAATGCCAAAGTTGCGGCATCTGTGTGGATGTTTGCCCCAACAAGGCCGTTGCCACCAACCTGAGCTACGGTACTGACCGCTCTTCCCTGAACCGGGAAATCAGAACCTTTCTTGAAAAAGATAATGGTAAGGCCATTATCTTTGGGTGCAACTGGTCCTATTACCCCGATTTTCAATCTTCTGTCATGGACCCTGAAACACCCCCTGAGTACAAAATCCTGATTAACATGTGTGGCGGTCGGCTGGAAAAGCCACTGCTGCTGGAACCGTTTCTCCAAAACGCCTGGGGAGTGCTTGTGGCCTGCTGCCCGGACGGAGATTGTGAACATGACGGTAATGTAAAGGCAAAAACCCATGTGGCAGCCCTTCGGGAATTTCTCAAAGAGATGGATATGGATGAAAATAGAATCCAGCTTGTTCAGATCGCCCATGGCGACAAGGCAGGATTTCAGAGCGCCATTGACAAATTCATGGAAAATTTGAACACACTTGGACCCTTAAACCGGCAATAAGGAGAAACATCATGCAGATAAAGGTGCCCTACGGAAAAAATGGAGAAGAAACGGCAACCATGGGTGAGCATCTTGATACACGCTTTCTCGAAGCCAACGAAGTCGAGATCCTGGAGCCTGAAATGCTCCTGAATCATTCACTGGATATCCCCATTAACAGCCCGAATCTCACCGATTTTCTGGCAGATGCCCGGGATATTCTGGTGATTGTCAATGACGCCACCCGGCCCACCCCCACCAGACAGGTGATGGACGTCATTTACGATAAGATCTCCCATCTTCCGGTGAAGTACATCATTGCCACCGGGGCCCACCGGGGGCCCAGCCATGAAGAATATCTCCAGATTTTCGGGGATCACTATGAAAAAATAAAAGAGGACATTCTTGTCCATGATGCCAAAAAATCCGAAGATATGGTGTTTCTGGGAAAAAGCAGCAACGGTACAGAAATGTATGTGAACAAGGCCGGGGTTGAAGCCCATAAAATCATCATTATCGGGTCTGTGGAACCCCATTACTTTGCCGGGTACACCGGCGGAAGAAAATCCTTTTTACCGGGAATTGCCGGATTCAACACCATTGAGCAGAACCACAAGCTGGCCCTGGTACCCGAAGCCCGGGCCCTGGCCCTTGAGGGCAACCCGGTGCACGAAGACATGGTGGATGCACTTAAGGTTGTGAAAAAGGAGATATTTGCCATCATGACAGTGCTTGATAAAAACCACAGCATCTATGCCGTCACCGCAGGTGATATTCATGATTCCTTTATGGAGGCAACACACAAAGCCAATGAGGTGTTTGCCGCCCCCATAGAGGAGAAGGCGGACATTGTGGTATCAGTGGTGAAATTCCCCGGGGATATTGACCTGTACCAGGCCCAGAAAGGCATAGACAATGCAAAGCTTGCCCTTAAAAAAAGCGGCATCCTGATCCTTGTGGCCAAGTGCCGCTGCGGCATCGGCGGCAAGACCTTTGCAGATCTTCTGGGCAGCTGCGACACCCCCCAGGAGGTGCTGGACACCATTGAAAAGGGCTATAAGCTGGGATATCACAAGGCTGCCAAAATGGCGGAAATCGGCATCTGGGCACAGATGTGGGCCGTGACCAATGTGGCTCCTGAAACCATTGAAAAACTTCTTATCCGCCCCTTTTCCTCACTCCAGGATGCCCTGGATAAGGCAATTGAAATAAAAGGTGATTCAGCAAAAATTTTATTTCTCATGGACGGCGGTCTCACCGTTCCCATGGTTGATTGAAAAAATACATTCCAGGCATAAAATTAAAAGAGCAGACAAGGTCTTTTCGGCCCTGGCTGCTCTTTTTTTACTCAACTTTCGGTGTTCACATTTCGTGGTGGGGTCAGGCTTTCGTTATTGACATTATCGAGGCTTTTTTCGTTGGCAAAGGCGTTGGTCGATAACATCAATAACAAAAGCCTGACCCCGTCGGCACACTGACCCCATCGGTACATTTAAAAATGCCGGCTTTGAAATGAAGCCCGAAAGTTGAATTTTTTACATACCTATCATTGTTTGAACCCGAACCCCACCATCCACTGCATATTTAAAGATAATTTCTCCTGTAAATTTTCTTTTAATTCTTCCCTTTTAAAATATATCCTTTCTTGACAAAGGGTATCATCTTGGCTTACATCTGTCCCTGATCCAATATCAAAGATACATCAATACAAACCTGGGACAAAACAATGAAGACCAAGAAAAATTTCGGAGGCTTGCACCGACTGTCCATTAGATCAAAGCTTTTCTGGAGCTATTTTCTCACCATGCTCCTGACCATTTCCCTGGCCGGGTGGATCATGTCCTCTGTTATTCGCAATGCCATCGAAACCAGCATTGAAAGCGAATTGTCCAATTCCACCACCACCATTTTGAACCTTGTGGAAAGCACCACCAACGCCTCCATAAAAAATCTCCTGCGTGCGGTTGCCGAAAAAAACCTGGACATTGTCCGGGATTTTCATCGCCGGTATAAAAAAGGAGAACTCAGCGAAAAAGCCGCAAAAAAACAGGCCCGCCAGGTGTTACTCAGCCAGACCATCGGCAGCACCGGGTATATCTATTGCCTTGACAGCCGGGGAACCATAAAAGTGCATCCCAACAAGGCATTAATCGGGGAAAATATTTCTCAATATACCTTTGTTAAAGATCAGATGCAGCAAAAAGAGGGTTATATCACATATGAATGGACAAGCCCCGGTGAAGAGATTCCCAAAAATAAGGCTCTGTATATGGTTCATTTTACTCCCTGGGACTGGATCATCTCGGTCTCTTCCTATCGGGAAGAGTTTATCCAGCTCATAAAAACCAGGGACTTTGAACAAAGTGTAAATGATCTGCGTTTCGGAATAACCGGATATGCCTATATTGTAGACGGCAAGGGAAACTTTCTGGTCCACCCCACCCTCCAGGGTACCAATATCAAGGCCCCTGAAAATATTGACGGAAAAGAATTTGTACAGGAGATGATCCGTAAAAAAAACGGACGTATTATCTACAGGTGGCAAAATCCCGGGGAAAAACACCCCAGGGAAAAACTGGTAATCTACAATCATATTCCCGAACTGGACTGGATTGTGGCATCTTCCAGCTATCTTGACGAATTCTATTCGCCCCTGGCGACAATCAACTATACTATTTTTTCGGTTGCTTTTGTAATTTTGATTCTGGCTTTTTTAATCACCTTTTATCTTGGAAAATCCATAATAACCCCCCTTTATCAACTTATCAGCCATTTCAAGGTTGATTCCCAAGGGGACTTTTCCCGGCGAATGACCATTGACAGCGGAGGGGAAATCGGGGAGCTTGCCGGCTGCTACAATAATTTTATGGAACGGCTGGAAGGTTATCACCGGAAACTACAGATTTCAGAAGAAAATTTCAGGGGAATTTTTGAAGGGGCTGTGGAAGGCATATTCAAATCCACTGCCGACGGGGACATTGTCACTCTGAACTCTTCTTTGGCACTTATGCTGGGTTATGAAACGCCGGAAGCGCTCATGGCAGCCACGAACAACCGGGTGGACCCGCTGTTTGTGGAAAAAAAGAGCGCCGTCCACCTTATGTCTGTCCTGAAGAACAAGGGACACCTCACCTTTTATGAAGCCAGGCTGTATAAAAAAGACCGCAGCATCATCTGGGTTTCCCTGTCCATCCGGGGCATCTGGGAACAAGGAGTCCTGACCTTTGTTGAGGGCTTTGTGAATGACATTTCAGATCAGAAGCGATTCAGAAAAGAGCTGATAAAACGGCAAACGGAAATTGAAGAAAAAAATATCATCCTGGAAGGACAAACCGCGGAATTAAGACGATTGAGTGCCATTAAAGATGATTTTCTGGCCATGACCACCCATGAACTGCGAACCCCGCTCCATGGAATGATCGGCATTGCAGATTCCTTGATTAATGATTCAAAAAACCCCTTGTCACCCGGAATTAAATCAGACCTTGAAATCATTGTGTCCAGCGGCATGCGCCTGTCCAACCTGGTGAACGATCTGTTGGTGGCTTCCAAACTTAAACAAAAGGAGATTAAACTTCATCTTCGCCCCCTTGATCTTGGTAAAACAGTGAATCTTGTCATGGGCATTCATCGCCCACTGCTCCAAAACGCCCACTTAACCCTTGAAAACCTCATCCCGGACAACACATTTGTGATGGCCGACGAAGAGCGCCTACAACAAATCCTCCACAACCTCATTGGCAATGCCGTTAAATTTTCCGATGGAGGGAAAATTGTTGTGTCAACCAAAATCGGAAGCCGGGTGGAAATCCATGTTTCAGACACCGGCATCGGCATTGAAAAAGAAAAGATTGAAACGATTTTCCTGCCCTTTGAACAGGGAGATTATTCAGCAACCCGCCAATACCCGGGAACGGGCCTTGGGCTATCCATTGCCCGGCAGCTGGTGGTGCTCCACGGCGGAGAATTACATGTGAAAAGTGAACCGGACAGGGGATCTGTTTTTACCTTTACCCTCACCCCGTCACCGGAGCCCCCTGTCCGGGAAAGACAACCGGTGGCAAAAATAGTGGAAGTGGGCCCAATGCCTGTGGATCTACCGGCTTTGGAAAATAAAGCAAAAAGTGTCCATGAAATCGTTGTGGTGGATGATGATCCGGTGAACCTTCATATTGTATCCCGCCAGTTAACCATGTCCGGATACCGGGCCATGACCTTTACCACAGGCAGTACAGCCGTGGATTATATACTTAACAACAATCCCTGTATGGTTCTGTTGGATTTGATGATGCCGGGAATGGACGGCTTCCGGGTGTGCGAAATTCTCCGGGAACGCCATGGCATGGACGAACTGCCCATTATTCTGCTCACGGCCAGAAATCAGGTCACAGATCTGCTCCAGGGTTTTGCCAAAGGTGCCAATGATTATCTAACCAAACCCTTTTCAAAAAAAGAACTCATTGCCAGGGTTGAAACCCAGCTACGTCTGCTGGCAGCCAAGGACCGCCTGGTTAACCTTCGCAGATTCATGAACCGCATCGCAAGCTATGTGGATACGGATCATCTATTCAAGGAGGTCTTTAATACCATCACCGGGGAATCGCCGTTTCAACATGCCGTACTGTTATCCAACGAAAAAATCATGGCCACAGCAGGTAACGGAGACTCCTTTGACCGGAGTTTTCCTGCCCCTGTTCCGTCCATGGGTGAGTCGGAAATGAAAAAACGAGACAGCAAAATTTCGGTTATCAATGATAATGACACCCAATGGATTTCCATCCAGGCCAGGGGCATGGAACGCTACCGGATTATTGTGCAGCCGGATACCCCTCCCACCCGGGAAAACATGGAATATATTCGCAACTTGATCACCCAGGTGCGCATCATCCGTAATGGAATCACCCGGTTCGCATTTGATCCCAACCTCTCAAAGGAGATCTATACCATCGGTTCCATGCTGCAAAAAATTTTATATATTCAGGCTGCCAGACAATACTGCATCGTACACACTGAAAACAAAAAAGTTGAGCTGAGGCTTTCTCTTAAAGAGATTACCTTGAGATTCAACGATGAGCAATTACTCCAGGTTCATAGATCATATCTTGTCAACCCCACCCATGTTGTTTCCATAAAACTTTCCAAAAAAAAGGGGATGGAAATCTGTCTTCTCCGGGGCCGGGTGCCTGTGGGGGGAAGCTACAAATCAACGATTCTGGATGCCTTTCCCGGCCGGGTTCCGCTCCCGGATTAATTTACTTCCGGGCAATCCGGAATTTCGTTCCAAATTCCGTCCCCCCGGCCCCATCTATGCAAATTTTTTTATCCTTTAATAACAGGCTGTTAAGCACAATAAATTCTCAAAATACCTCCAATTTAGTTCCAAACATCCAAAGGTTTGGCAACATTGAACTTGATATAGTCTGAAATTGAATTCAACCTCTATAATTGTAGATTGTCACACGTTCGTTATCGGTTAGAGGAATTTCAATCAACATATCATAATTGGGGATACAGCTTATGTTATGGACGGGATTATCACCGGATGAAGCAAGGACATATCTGGAAGAAAAAGACAAATCCAAACGCGACAAAAGAATGACAATGACAGAGGCTGTGAAGCGCTTTGTCAAGGACGGCGACAACATCGGTGTGGGTGGTTTTGTAAACAGCCGCCAGCCGGTGGCCATTGCCCATGAAATTATCCGGCAGGGGAGAAAAGATCTTATCCTTTCCTTTCAATCAGCAGGTCTTGTGCCGGATTATCTGCTCGGCGCAATGGCCCTTAAACCGGATCATTTATCGGTGCAACGCATGGAGTTCGCCTACAACGGGCATGAATATGCCGGTACCTCATCCATGCTGAGGTACATGACGGAAAATGAAAAAATATTCATTGAAGACTGGACCAATTTCAGCATGTCCGCTCGATTTAAAACAGCTTCCATGGGTCTTCCCTTTATGCCCATCCGCAGCGGCCAGGGCGGCGATATTGAAAAGTGTAACCGTTCCCAGGTCATTGAATGCCCTTTTTCCAAACGGGATATCCTGTTGATACCGGCCTGCCACCCGGATGTGGGTATTCTCCATGTTCAAGAGGCTGATATTTATGGAAACTGCCGGATTAAAGGACAGACCTTTACCTGCCCTGAAATCGCCATGGCTTCAAAAAATGTGATTGTAACCTGTGAAAAACTGGTGGATCATCAAATCATCGCCATGGATCCCACCCGTACATCCATTCCGTTCTTTGCCGTGGATGCGGTTGTTGAGATACCCTTTGGATGCTATCCCACAGTGTGTCATGATGTCCATTATTATGACAAAATCCATCTGGAGCATTTCAAAGGCCTGACAGATGCATTTCGCAAAGGAGACAGAGAAAGCCTGGCCGCCTATTACGACACCTATATCTTTGACGTTGCAGACACCGATGAATTCATTGGTAAGATCCCGTATAAACAACTGAAATATGCCCGGCAAACCGAATCGCGGAGTCTGGAACTGCAGACCCGGTTAACACCGCCTGCTGCCTGATATTTTATGAAACAAATCCCTTTTCCAGGGAAATTTTTCTTAAAGATTGCAAGGTGTTTTCGGGCACAGATGAAAAATGCCGTTCATTTAACTCAAGAGTCATAAATTATCATAACCGCCATGGGTGGACTGTATTCTGATCTTGTTCTGCCCACAACAAAGCATGAAAGAGACTGCGATTCTCAAGGATTTTCCATAATACAAAAAATTTATGACCAAACGAGATTTAACATTAAATTCATAGCTTTTCAGGAGATATCATGACGGATTACGCAACAGATTTTTCCCCCGGCGAAATGATCGTAACGGCCGGTGCCAGACAACTTGAAAACAACAAAGTTATTTTTGCGGGAACCGGACTGCCCATGGTGGGGATAACCCTGGCCCAGTTAACAAGCGGACCGGGAATCATTCCGGTATTTGAAGCAGGGGCCGTGGGCCCCACATTGGATCGGGGTCTGCCTCTGTCTGTGGGAGATTCTCGAACCACAAGCCGGGCAAATTATATCCAGGGACTAAATTCCGCCTTTGAACTGACCCAGAGGGGCTTCATTGATATCGGGTTCATCGGAGGGGCCGAGGTTGATCCCTACGGCAATTTAAATTCAACCATGATTGGAGATTTTCCACAAAACTATATGAAACCGGTTGTAAGGCTGCCCGGCAGCGGCGGGGCCGGGGATATGTCCTGCTCTTGTACCTATACAATCCTCATTGTTCAGCACGAGCCCAGACGATTTGTGGAAAAACTTCAGTATTGCACCAGCATGGGTCATATGGACGGATCAAAGGATGCCAGAAAAAAGGCCGGATTACAGGGAAAAGGTCCAAAACGAGTAATCACAACCAAGGCCCTGATGGGATTTGACGACGAAACCAAACGAATGAAAATCCTGGCAACCATGCCCGGAGAAACCGTGCAAAGTGTTCAGGATGCCACGGGATTTGAACTCATGGTGGATAAGGATGTGTATGAATTTGCCCCACCCACCCAAACAGAGATCAAACTGATCCGGGAGGTCATTGATCCCACCCAGATTTTTTGCAAACGATGATAACCGGGTGCTAAGGGACCGCAAAAATAAAAAATAGATGCCCGGACGTTGGAATCATTGAAATCCAGCGCCATACAAATAAAATCAACAAAAAAAGGACAGGTTGTTATTATGGGAATAATAGCAGACAAAATCAAGGATCTTGCCAAGCGGGAAAAAAAGATTCTTGGCATGGGGGGCGAAAAAGCCCTTGAAAAACGACGTGAAAAGGGAAAACTCAATGCCAGGGAGAGACTGAACCTTTTGTTTGACCCGGGCACATTCCGGGAAGTGGACATGTTTGTCACCCACAGATGTACCAATTTTGGAATGGAAGAAAAAGAAATTCCTGCCGACGGCGTTGTCACCGGCCACGGCAAAGTGGACGGCAGAATCGTATTTGCCTATTCCCAGGATTTTACCTCAAGGGCCGGAAGCATGGGGGAAATGCAGGCAAAGAAGATTTGTAAAGTCATGGACATGGCCATGAAGGCCGGTGCTCCTGTGGTGGGTATCAACGATTCCGGCGGTGCCAGGATACAGGAAGGTGTGGATGCCCTGTCCGGATACGGCGAAATTTTCTTTAGAAATGCCTCAGCCTCCGGTGTGATTCCCCAAATTTCCGCCATCATGGGACCCACGGCAGGCGGGGCTGTTTATTCTCCTGCCATGACCGACTGGATCTTCATGGTCAAGGATACCAGCTACATGTTCATCACAGGTCCCCAGGTTATCATGTCTGTAACAGGGGAAGAGATCACCCAGGAAGACCTGGGCGGCGCCATGACCCACAACGAAAAGAGCGGAGTGGCCCAGTTTGCCTGTGACTCAGACCAGGATGCCCTGGAAAGAATCCGCCAACTGCTCTCCTATCTTCCCTCCAACAACATGGAGGAACCTCCTTTCAAGGAGACAGGGGACGATCCCCACCGCATGGCTGAGGCGCTTGACACCCTGATTCCAGACAATCCCAACCAGGGCTACGATATCAAGGATGTCATCACCGCCATCGTGGACAACGGAGAGTTCTTTGAACCCCACGAATATTTTGCCAAAAATATCATCATTTGTTTTGCAAGGATCAACGGACGGGTCATCGGTATCATAGCCAACCAGCCCAATTTTCTTGCAGGGTGTCTTGATATCAACGCCTCTGATAAAGCAACAAGGTTCATCCGGTTCTGCGACGCCTTTAACATTCCCATGCTCACCATTGCCGACGTACCCGGTTATCTTCCCGGAAGCGACCAGGAGTGGAGTGGTATCATCCGCCACGGAGCCAAGCTGCTCTGGTGTTACTCCGAGGCCACAGTGCCAAAACTCCTGCTCATCACCCGCAAGGATTACGGTGGATCATACCTTGCCATGTGCTCCAAGCACCTTGGTGCGGACATGGCCTTTGCATGGCCAAGCGCCCAGATCGCAGTAATGGGGGCAGCCGGGGCTGCCAATATCATCCATGCAAGGGAAATAAAGGGTTCTGATGATCCTGTTTCCAAGCGGGCAGAAAAAATCGAAGAGTATGAAGAGCTGTTTTCAAATCCTTATTGCGCAGCAAACCGGGGGTATGTGGATGCGGTGATCCGCCCTGCCGAGACCAGGGCGCGCCTGGCAGATGCCCTGGAAGCCCTGGGCACCAAGCGCGAGATGAGACCTGCCAAAAAACATGGAAACATACCGGTCTAATGGCCACGGGCGGACCCTATTTTGACCCGGTTCTGCCCACAACGAAACTTAAAATACGCCCTTGGTTTGCGGAGTATTTCATATAAACGGGCATCTCCCGGCGGACACAACAAATATTACAATGCTATTATGCCGCCCCCCCGAGGGGTAATGGTTCCGGCCCGGAACTGTAGACAGCTCGATTGGCCGGTTCCTATTACCCCTCGGGGGGGCTCTGCTGAGGTAAACTTGGAGGCTGCATCGTATATAAACTGCCATGGGCAGACCGCATATAACCCACATGGCTGTAACCTCCAGCCACAACGAACAATGAAAAAGTAGTTGCTGTGAACATCCGGCACCTGCTTTTTCATATCAAAAAAAGGCGAGGAAAAATGGACAGAAAAAAAATGGCCGCTGCAAGCGCTGCGGTTATGACCTACATAAAGACCCAGGAGGAGGCAGCCTGTTTTGCTTCATCCCTGGATCAGACTTCAGGTTCGGCATCGGAATTGTTAACCCCGCTTCCGGCTGCATGTATCAACACCTGGGGCATGGCAGGCAGAAATGATCAAATGCAGAGCAGAAGCCTGATGCAAATGGGTATTTTCAAATAACTTATAACGGGCATTTCCTGTCGGACACAACAAATATAGGGTCGTAGACGCGGAGCCAAATGGTATTATACCGCCGCCCCCCGACGGGCAATGGGCCCGGAATTTTCCATGCCGCAATATGATTAATAAACGCCAATGGCTTAGCATATATTGATGAGGAGAGTGAAATGAGTGAACACGGAAGAATAAACATGTGTGAAATTAATTGTGAAAAAGAAAGGCCCAAAGCCCAAAACCCCCTGATGATCGAAGATCTTTCATTAAGGGACGGGCATCAATCCCTGTTTGCCACAAGGGGAAGAACCGAGGACATGATCCCCGTGGCCGAAAGAATGGATGAAGTTGGCTTCTGGGCCATGGAAGTGTGGGGCGGTGCCACCTTTGACACCATGCACCGTTTTCTCAACGAAGATCCCTGGGAGCGAATCAGAACCCTTAAACGCTACATCAAAAAGACCCCATTCTCCATGCTGCTCCGGGGCCAGAACCTTGTGGGATACAGAAATTATGCCGACGATGTTGCCAAGGCCTTTGTGAACCGGGCTGCTGAAAACGGCATGGATGTTTTCCGCACCTTTGACGCTCTGAACGACTACCGGAATTTTGAAGCAGTGGCTCCGGTTATAAAGAGCTGCGGCAAACACTTCCAGGGCTGTATCTGCTACTCCCTGACAGAACCGAGAATGGGCGGCACCGTTTATACCCTGGACTATTATGTGAAAAAAGCCAAAGATCTTGAGAGCATGGGGGCAGACAGTATCTGTATCAAGGACATGGCCGGCCTCATGGCTCCCTACGATGCCTTTGATCTTGTCAAGGCCCTTAAAGCCAACGTGGATATTCCCATCAATCTTCACTCCCATTTTACCTCGGGCATGGCAGCCATGACCCATCTAAAGGCGGCAGAAGCCGGCGTGGATATCCTTGATACCTGCCTGACCCCCTATGCCTACCGAACCAGCCATCCGGCCCTGGAACCCCTGGTGATGTCTTTAATAGGCACAGACCGGGATACGGGATTTGACATCGAAACCCTGGCCTCCATCAACGAAACCCTGGAAAAAGACATTCTTCCCAAATATCGCCATCTGCTGGATGACACCAAGGTGTCGGTGATCGACATTAATGTGCTGCTCCATCAGACACCCGGAGGCATGCTTTCAAACCTGGTAAATCAGCTCAGGGACATGGATGCCCTTGACAGAATCGGCGAAGTGTATGAAGAGCTTCCCAGGGTAAGAAAAGAGCTGGGCCAGATTCCCCTGGTGACCCCCACAAGCCAAATCGTGGGAACCCAGACCGTGAATAACGTATTATTCGATACAAAAGAAGAGCGCTATAAAATGATCACAGCCCAGGTTAAAGATCTTTGCTATGGTCTATATGGCAAAACAGCGGCCCCCATTGATCCTGAAGTCCAGAAAAAAGCGCTCAAGGGCTATGACAGGGGAGAAAACCCCATCACCTGCAGGCCTGCCGAAGTACTTAAACCGGAACTTGAGGATTCCAAGGCCCAGATAAAGGATCTTGCCGTGGATGAAGATGACCTCATCCTCTACACCCTGTTTCCTGTCACCGGGAAAAAATTCCTCCAGCAAAAATATGGAAAAGAGGCTGTTCCGGAAAGTATGAAGGCCATCAGTCTGGAAGATGTACAGCGCCAGGCGGAAATGATCAAAAAAGCAAAAGCCGGAGAACTTGTGGAAAGAAAAGTTAACGGCGAATTACCGGAAAAGACAGACTGCCTGAGAACCTTTAACGTCTTTGTGGATGAAGAATGTTTTGAGGTGGGAGTGGACGAAGTGGGGGGGACACCGGTCATGGCCTATGCCCAGCCGGCCCAGGGCACCCAGGTTCCGACACCACCGCCGGCTGCGGCACCGGCACCGGCACCTGCTGCCCCCGAAGTCAAACCGGCCCCGGCTCCCAAAGCGCCTAAACCTGCCGCGCCCCCTGCTGCACAACCGGCAGCTGCCACCGGCGGAGGGGCCCAGGTAACAGCTCCCATGCCCGGGATGATCATCAAATATGAAAAAAATGTTGGCGATTTCGTAAAAAAGGGTGACACCGTTGTGGTGCTCGAGGCCATGAAAATGGAAAACGCCCTGCCTGCTCCGGCAGACGGGGAGGTTACAGCCGTTAATTTCGGTCCGGGCGATTCCGTATCCAAGGGAGAAATACTTGCCGTCATAGGGTAAGATTCAGCCCCACAATGGTAGCATGCCGCCCCTTCGATGGGCAATGGGTCCGGCCCGGAACCGTATACGGCCCATTTGTCCGGTTCTTATTGCCCATCAGGGGGGCAGCTCTGCTGAGGTTGCCCGGAAGTTTTATTTTCTAATAAAAAAAGAGTTTAAAGCGGTTAATCGGTTAGTTAACAATTAAATCATAGGAGAAAATAATGTCTGAACAGCAAACATTAGGTAATCCAGCAGTCGTTGGTTTGGCAGGGTTTGGTTTAACAACAATGATTCTTCAAATCCACAATCTTGGTTTTTGCGGCATTGGGCCGGTTCTTGCTCTTGCCTTTGTGTTTGGCGGTGCTGCCCAATTAATAGCAGGTTACCAGGAGTTTAAAGTAGGCAATAATTTCGGCTATAGTGCCTTTTGCTCCTATGGTGCCTTTTGGATTGCATTGGGCATTATCTGGCTTCTTAATCATTTTGGCATTTATAGACTCAGTGGCACCGACGTGGGATGGTTTCTTGTGGTCTGGACCCTTTACACCGCCATTATGTGGATACCTGCCATGAAAATTCACGGGATGATGGCAGTGACCTTTACCCTTCTGCTCATCGGTTTTATTCTCCTGGATCTGGCGCATTTCGGCTTTCCATGGCTGACCAAGGTGGCAGGTGTTGAGCTGATCTTCTGCGCGTTAAGTGCCTGGTACATGATGGCCCATGTGATTTATGCCCAGGTTTTTGGCAGGGATGTTCTTCCTGTGGGAAAACCCTGGATTAAATAAAAAAAACATGCCTGGGCGGCACCGCTCGGGCACCATAAAACACCCATAAGTCCCGGGTTTTCATAACGGTTACTCCAAATTTTTATCAAATAAGGGATGAGAAGAGGCACCGGACCACCTTTGACTTATGGGCTAAACAACTCACTAACCGTTTTGCATAAAAATGCAACAGGAGGAGAAATGGAAATATTAAAAATTGATCATCTGGGAATTGCTGTAAAAAGCATTGAAAACGGTAAGACCTTCTGGTCAGAAGTTTTGGGAATGGAATTTGCCGGGACAGAAACCGTGGAGGCCCAAAAGGTGACAACGGCCTTTCTACCCGTTGGAGAAAGCGAGGTGGAACTGCTTGAATCCACTTCTGATGACGGCCCTGTTGCAAAATACATTGAAAAAAAAGGGGAAGGAATCCAGCATGTTGCATTCAGGGTGGCAAACATTGAAGAAGCCCTTGATGAGCTCAAGGCCAAAGGCATTCAGCTCATTGACCAGACGCCGCGAAAAGGAGCCGGAGGAGCAAAAATCGCATTTCTTCATCCCAAGGCAACAGCCGGTGTGTTGGTGGAACTCTGCCAGAGAGATTAAGGGCATTTCTCCCAAAGAATATACCGTTCTGTTTATCCCGGTATATTCCCTTCTGGAAATCGCCTGACCCAGAATAGTTTGTTTTATTTAAAGCCTTTGTCGTATTAGAAATTTTCCATTAATCATGGGGATGAGAAATCATCCCCAATGCATAAGGCTATTTCTGCCAAAGCATATACCGGCCTGCTTGCCCTTTGTTCGTCTTTCGGTTTGGACTCTTCCGCAAAGAAAACCTCCACGGAAAAGCCCGCCTTGAATATGAATAAAAATTCAGGAATCCCGGTATATTCTTTTCCGGCAATAGCCTGAGGAATTTTACATGTCACAAACTCCTGATTTAAACGCCTGGAAAGAACTTGCAACAAAAGAACTGAGGGGAAAACCCCTGGAGTCCCTGAACAAAGCCACCCCCGAAGGGATCACCGTTAATCCCCTTTACACGGCCAAAGACCTGGAAAATGTTGAATTCATTGACAACCTACCGGGCTTTGAACCCTTTGTGAGGGGTCCCAAGGCCACCATGTATGCGGGTCGTCCCTGGACCATCCGTCAATATGCCGGATTTTCCACAGCCAAAGAGTCCAACGCCTTTTATCGTAAAAACCTTGCCGCAGGCCAGAAAGGCCTTTCCGTTGCCTTTGACCTTGCCACCCACCGGGGTTATGATTCCGATCATCCCCGGGTATTTGGCGATGTGGGAAAGGCAGGCGTGGCCGTGGATTCCGTTGAGGACATGAAGATTCTTTTTGACCAGATTCCCCTGGACAAAATGTCTGTGTCCATGACCATGAACGGAGCTGTTCTGCCCATACTTGCCGGGTACATTGTGGCAGCCGAGGAGCAGGGGGTGAAGCAAGAGCAACTTTCGGGCACCATCCAGAATGATATTTTAAAGGAGTACCTCACCCGGAACACCTATATCTATCCTCCGGGGCCCTCCATGCGTATCATTGCCGACATCATCGGGTATTGTTCCGAAAATATGCCCAAATTCAACACCGTAAGTATCAGCGGGTACCACATGATGGAGGCCGGAGCCGATTCCGTGCTCCAGACCGCCTTTACCCTGGCCGACGGCCTGGAGTATGCCAAGGCAGCCATGGCCGCAGGTCTTGACATTGATGCCTTTGCCCCGAGACTCTCCTTTTTCTTTGGCATTGGCATGAACTTTTTCATGGACATTGCCATGCTCAGGGCGGCCCGGTTTCTCTGGGCTGAACTCATGGGACAGTTCAACCCCCAAAATCCCAAATCCAGGATGCTTCGAACCCATTGCCAGACCTCGGGCTGGAGCCTGACCCAGCAGGACCCATATAACAACATCATCCGCACCACATTGGAATGCATGTCTGCAGTGCTTGGAGGCACCCAGTCTTTGCACACCAACTCCTTTGATGAAGCTGTGGGCCTTCCCACAGAAACCTCTGCCAGGATTGCCAGGAATACCCAGATCATTGTCCAGGAAGAGTCCAAGGTCACTTCCGTGGTTGATCCGTTGGGAGGTTCTTATTATGTGGAATCCCTGACCCAGAACATTGTGGATGAAGTCAGAAAAATTCTAAAAGAGATTGAAGAACTCGGCGGCATGGCAAAGGCCATTGAGACCGGCATGCCCAAACGCCGCATTGAAGAGGTGGCAGCCCGGCGTCAGGCCAGGATTGACGGAGGCGCAGATGTCATTGTGGGTGTAAACAAATACATCATTGCCGATGAAAAACCCATTGAAGTACTTGAAATCAGTGATGAGGTAAGAACCGAACAGGTGGCCCGCCTGGAACAGATAAAAAAAGAAAGGGATGCCAATGCCGTTGAAAAGGCATTGGAAAATGTAAAACAGGCAGCCCAGACAGAGGGCAATCTTCTGGCAGCCGCCATTGAAGCGGTGCGGGCCAGGGCCACAGTGGGAGAAATATCAGACGCCATGGAAACGGTATTTGGACGATTTGTTGCCACCACCCAGTGTATTTCCGGGGTATATGCCTCTGAATTCCAGGATTCTGAAGTGATTGCAGGCATTAGAAAACGCACGGACAATTTTAAAGAAACCACCGGCCGCAGACCCCGTATTCTGGTGACAAAAATGGGACAGGACGGTCATGACAGAGGAGTGAAGGTCATTGCCACAGCCTATGCTGATTTTGGGTTTGACGTGGACATCAGTCCCATGTTCCAGACCCCTGAAGAGGCGGCCCGTATGGCCGTGGAAAACGATGTCCATGTGGTGGGGGTTTCAAGCCTTGCCGCCGGACATAAAACCCTGGTACCGGCACTGGTTGAAGCCTTGAAAAAAGAAGGGGCCGAGGACATCAAAGTGGTGGTGGGCGGCATTATCCCCCCCAAAGACTATGACATGTTAAAGGCTGCCGGAGCCGTTGAAGTTTTTGGTCCCGGCAGTGTTGTCACGGACTGTGCCAATAAAACCCTCAATGCCCTGGGAGCCTGATGAACTGTTCCGGCTTTTACCGGATCAAAATTCCAGATACAGGTTGAAAACAAACAGATGTCTTTAACAGCAGCAAAGGCAAAACCGCTAAAACTGCTTTTTTATATTTAATAATGCCCACAGGTGAGCCAAGGCCTGCCTGCAGGGCATGATAAAACCATCTAACAATAGTTTTAAGGATCATCATCATGAAGATACATGAATACCAGGCAAAGGAGCTTTTTAGAAAGTATGATGTGCCTGTTCCCCAGGGTCAGGTTGCTTTTTCCCGGGAAGAGGCCCTGAATGTTGCAGATCTTCTGGGCGGATACCCCGTGGTTGTCAAGGCCCAGATACATGCCGGCGGACGTGGTAAAGGCGGTGGAGTAAAACTTGCCCCATCCCGGCAAGAGGCAGGAAATATTGCCGATGAAATCCTTGGCATGACACTTGTAACCCACCAGACAGGTCCCGAGGGCAGACTGGTGCAAAAACTTCTGGTGGAAGCAGGTCAGGACATTGCCAAAGAGCTCTATCTGAGTATGCTGGTGGACCGGGAAACAGCCAAGGTGGTTATCATGGCAAGCCGGGAAGGCGGCATGGACATTGAAGAAGTGGCTGCCAACACCCCGGAAAAAATCATTAAAATCTATGTGGACCCCCTCATGGGTATCCAGAATTATCAGCTGGGAGAGCTGGGATTCGGTCTTGCCATTCCCAAACCTGCCAGAAAGCAGTTCGCCGGTCTGGTCAGGCAGCTGTACACCCTTTTTGTTGCCAATGACTGTTCCCTTGTGGAGATCAATCCTTTGATTCTCACGGCAGATGATCAGGTTCTGGCCCTGGACGCCAAGGTGGACATTGATTCCAATGCCATGTTCCGCCACAAGGATCTTCTGGAGTACAGGGATCTTGATGAGGAAGATCCCCAGGAAGTGGAAGCCTCAAAATTCAACCTCAACTATGTGAACCTGGACGGTAATGTGGGCAATATCGTCAATGGGGCCGGCCTTGCCATGGCCACCATGGACATCATTAAGCTTGCCGGAGCCGAACCTGCCAATTTCATGGATGTCGGGGGCGGCGCTTCTGCCGATCAAGTGGAGAACGCCCTTCGTATCATCCTCATGGACGAAAAAGTAAAAGCCGTATTGATCAATATATTTGGCGGTATTTTGCGCTGTGATATCTTTGCCGAAGGCGTTGTCCAGGCTGCCAAAAAAACAGGTATTAATATTCCCGTTGTGGTTCGCATGGAAGGTACCAATGTGGATGAAGGCAAAAAAATCCTTGCCGATTCCGGTCTTGATCTCACAAGCGCTGTGGATCTTAAGGATGCAGCAGCAAAAATAGCAGCGGCAATATAACTGCCATGGGCAGATCATATTGGGATTTGACCTGCCCACAACAAAACTTGAAATACGCCTCTGATCTGCGGAGTATTTCATATAAAAAACGCAAAACAAATAACGAAGGTTTGTTTATTAAGGCACATGCTCATGGTGGTGATTGCAAAAATATTGTTTCCATGGTTTTTCATGGAAATCTCAACCCTTTTTTAATGCAAGAACATCATGCCAATTAACTGTCTCTTTTGAATGACCGCCATGGGCGGACCGTATTTTGATCCGGTGCTGCCCACAACAAAGGTAGAAATACGCCTCTGATTTGCGGAGTATTTCATATAAAACGGACAGACAAAACAACGGTGTCATTGATAAAAGAACCATTGGGAGAATGCTGTGAGTATATTTGTAAATAAAGATACAAAACTTCTTGTGCAGGGAATCACCGGCAAAGAAGGTAAATTCCACGCAAGGCAATGTGTTGAATATGGTACCAATGTGGTTGCCGGGGTTACACCGGGTAAAGGTGGCCAGGACATGGACGGCATCCCGGTTTTTGATACGGTGAGAGGCGCTGTGGAGGCCACCGGGGCCAATGCCAGTCTTATATTTGTACCACCGCCGTTTGGAGCCGATGCCATAATGGAAGCAGCCGATGCCGGTGTGGATCTCATTGTGGCCATCACCGAAGGTATTCCTGTGATGGACATGGTACGGGTGAAAAATTTCATGGCCACCAAAAAATGCCGTCTCATCGGCCCCAACTGCCCCGGAATTATCACACCGGGTGAATGCAAAATAGGTATTATGCCGGGTAAAATCCACATGGCAGGCGGCCCTGTGGGGGTTGTGTCCCGGTCCGGTACCCTCACCTACGAGGTGGTGGATCAGCTCACCAAACTTGGCATGGGACAGACCACCTGCATCGGTATTGGCGGTGATCCTGTGAATGGTACCAACTTCATTGATGTACTGGAAGCCTTTGAAAACGACCCTGACACAAAGTCCATTGTCATGGTGGGCGAGATCGGCGGTAATGCCGAAGAAGAAGCCGCAGAATACATTAAAAATCATGTGACCAAGCCGGTGGTGGGATTCATAGCCGGATTAACAGCCCCTCCAGGCAGGCGCATGGGCCATGCCGGTGCCATCATCAGCGGCAGCAGCGGCACAGGCCAGGCCAAGGTGGAGGCCTTTAAAAAGAACGGCATCCATGTGTGTGAGAATCTTGGAGAAATCGGAGATGTATGCAAAAAGGCATTTTAAGAGTAGATAAACCGAACACTCTTTCATGCTTCGTTGTGGGCAGAGCCGGATCAAAATAAGGTCTGCCCATGGCAGTTACGTGAATGCTGATTCATAATTCTTGGGATTGAAATGGGCCGGAAGGGTTCATTTCAATCCTTTGCTCAATCATTTTTTTTTGTAATTGGTCATCAAGGAGGCAAAATGGAACGCTTGATAAAGAATGATAATGTTAAAAAAAGCCGGATACCGGCCCGGCTGGATCTTGCCCAAAGCGGCACCGGTCTGGTGCTGGGGCTTTTCATGTGGGTACACATGATGCTTGTGGGCAGCATCCTGCTGGGAAAGGGCTCGTTTAATTTTGTGGCAAAATTCATGGAACTCTCTTTTCTTTCCGGCACAGGAGAGGGATTTCCTTCAGCGGTATTTCTTGCCGTACTGGTTATATTCACCCTTTTTATTATCCATGCCCTTTTGGGCGTAAGAAAATTTCCCATTTCCTGGAAGCAGCACGCCATTATCCGTCAGCAGATGGGCATGATGAA